>NZ_JBWZCL010000001.1:0-1303768 GCF_059383595.1 Pseudarthrobacter sp. MDT1-40-2
GTCCGCCAGCACACCACCACCCCGCTGGCGATCGGTGAAATCTTCAACACCGTATGGGACTACCAGACCCTGATCAAGGAACAGCTGATCGACTATGTCCGGGCGGCGTCAACGCACTTCGGCGGAATCAGCCCATTGAAGAAGGTGATGGATTTCGCCGCGCAATACCAGATCAAATCCGGCTTCCACGGCCCCACCGACATCTCCCCGGTGGGTTTCGCCGCGCAGCTGCACGTGGGCCTGGCCATCCACAACTACGGCATCCAGGAATACATGCAGCACTCGAACAAGACCAACGAGGTCTTCGAACAGTCCATGACCTTCGTGGACGGTTACCTGCACCCCGGCGACAAACCCGGCATCGGCGTCGAATTCAACGAAGAAGCCGCCACCGCCTACCCCTACCAGCAGGCCTACCTGCCCTACAACCGCCTCATCGACGGCACCGTCCACGACTGGTAAAGAGGAATTCCTGATGGGCAAAGGCAAAAGACACCGCATTGTCGTCATGGGAGTCTCCGGCTGCGGAAAGACCACCATCGGCGACCTCATCGCACGGGAACTTGGCGTCCCGTTCCTCGACGGCGACTCGCTCCACCCGGTGGAGAACATCGCCAAAATGGCCGCCGGCACGCCGCTGACGGACGAGGACCGCTGGCCCTGGCTCGCCACCGTGGGCGCCAAGCTGGCAAGCGCGGGCGACGGCGGCCTGGTCCTGGCCTGCTCCGCACTTCGCCGCAGCTACCGTGACGCCATCCGGCAACAGGCTCCGGACACTGTTTTCCTGCACCTCCACGGCAGCGAAGAGGTCCTCAGCCAGCGCCTTGAAGGGCGCTCAGGGCACTTCATGCCGCCAGCGCTGCTTGCGTCACAGCTCGCCACCCTGGAGCCGCTCGACGCCGATGAAGCCGGAATTTTAGTGGACATCGCGGCTCCTGTTCAGCAGGTCTTGTCCACGGCTCTGGCTATCAATGGGGAAGCCCAGGCTGAACCCTCCGCCAGATAATGACCGTGGGCACCCCACGGGCGACCTGACCCCTGTGTCCAAAAGAAAGAGAAAACCATGAAGATAGCTGCCGGCCAAGTTGCCGTTATTACTGGAGGCGCAAGCGGTATTGGTTTCGGCCTTGCCGAAGCCCTCGCCGCAAGAGGTGTCCACCTGGTTTTGGCCGATGTCCGTGAGGAAGCCCTTGAACCGGCCGCTGACGCGCTGCGGGCAAAGGGTGCAGAGGTTGCGACCGTGCGCACCGACGTTAGCGACCATGATTCGGTAGCTGAGCTTGCCGCCCGGACCTTGGATCTATTCGGGAGGGTTGATCTCGTCTGCAACAATGCTGGACTCATATGCCCAGGTGCACCCCTTTGGGAGCAGAGCACCCAAACTTGGGACCGGATGATCGCTGTCAAAATTATGGGAGTCGTGCATGGGGTCCAGGCCTTCGCCCCCGTCATGATTAGACAAGGCCATGGGCATTTTCTTAATACGGCATCATCGGGCGGGCTTGCTCCCTTGCCAACCCGCACCCCTTACACCACTACCATGCACGCCGTTGTGGGCCTGACTGAGACACTCGCTGTCGAGCTCAAAGCCGAGTCGCCAGCCCTGGGTGCAACAGTTCTATGTCCAGGCCTCGTAGACACAGCTCTCGGCCAAAATTCGGCAGCGCTCGGCGCACTCAAACTTCCACCCGGTGCCGAGGGCGCCATGCGCAGCATAGCTGCCGCTTCCGGAGGCATCCTCACGCCCCTGGAAGTAGCGGCGGCAGCGATAGCCGCCGTGGAGGAAGACAGGGTGCATTCGGCCCCCGGGCATGACGTTCCTTCCCGCGCGAGGGCAAGAGTCGAAACTCTTCTGAGTGACTTGGACATTTCAGGACAAGTCATTGAAACCCGCTAATCTCAAGGTAAGTACGAGCAGGCCTGCAAGAAGAGTGGTGCATGGGAGGAAGCTCAAGAAGACTTCCACCGGCGGCTCGGTCCTCAAGAAATTGACCGGCCTGCTAACGGGACTCCTTGTGGCGCTCCTTGCGAGCTCAATTGTTTCCACATCAATTCCTCGCATTGTTAACGACCTGGCGGGGTCCCAAGCCACCTTCACCTGGATCGTAACGGCCACCTTGCTGGCGATCACTGTCAGCACACCCATCTGGGGCAAGTTGGCCGACTTACTTAATCGGAAGGCGCTGGTGCAGGCAGCCCTGGTGATTTTCATCGCGGGCTCCCTACTGGCTGGGGCTGCACCGGAACCAGGCACTTTGATCGCGGGCCGCGTCATCCAAGGACTGGGCGCCGGCGGCTTGCTGACTCTGGTGCAGGTCATCATGGCCGATATCATCAGCCCGCGAGACCGTGGGAAATATATGGGTTTGACGGGCGCAGTTATGACGGCGGGGTCCGTGGGAGGACCTCTACTGGGTGGAATCATCACGGATTTCGCCGGATGGCGATGGATCTTCTTCGCTTCAGCTCCTGTCGCCTTGGCCTCCCTCGTGCTGATTCAATTTACGCTTCACTTGCCCCGAAAACGCCGAGCCGTGACCATTGACTATGCCGGGGCCGTCTTCATAACCGCAGGCGTGTCGAGTCTGCTGGTTTGGGTATCTTTGGGCGGCTCGCAGTTTGACTGGTTCTCCCTGCAATCTCTGATTTTGCTGGCTATATCCCTCGTGCTGCTCATCATGGCCGTTCTCATAGAGTGGAAGGCCGTAGAACCGATCATCCCCCTGTCGCTGTTCCGGAATCTTTCTTTCTCCCTCACAGTTATCGCCAGCATCTCGGTGGGCGTGGCGGTCTACGGTACTGCTGTGTTCATGAGCCAGTACCTGCAGCTCAGCCGAGCGGCAACTGCCACGGACTCTGGCCTCATTGCCATGCCTCAGGTCGTTGCAGTGGTTGTGGCGTCAACGATGGTTGGTGCTCTCATCAGCCGCTCGGGCAAGTGGAAATTTTGGATGGTTCTGGGATCCAGTCTCCTCACCCTAGGGTTAGGATGCTTGGCAACTATCGGCGTTGATACCCCGATGCCACTCTTGTGGCTGTATATGGCGTTCGTTGGACTGGGCATCGGAATGGTTATGCAAAACCTTGTCCTCGTCACTCAGAACACAGCCGACGTGGCGCAATTGGGCGTAGCAAGCGCCGGAGTAGCCTTCTTCCGGACTCTGGGCGGAACTATCGGCGTCACGGTGCTTGGCGCAGCTCTTTCCTCAAGGGCAGCACACGTCATCACGGAAAACTCCGAATCCTTGAGGGCACAGGGAATTGACCCATCGGTCATCAGCACCGAACGCCTGCCAGACATGGGCTCCCTAACCGATCCACTCCGTGCCGTGGTCGAGGAAGCCTACGCCCAGGGAGTGGCCGAGGTATTTTTACTCTCCACGCCGCTTGCACTCATTAGTGTCGTGGCCATCGTCTTCCTCCCCAATGTGCCCTTGAAGCGACAGACGGGCCTTGAACAACTCGCGGAAACGGAGGCCGAAATTGCAGTGGACATTGCCGGGGGAGAGGCAAAAGTCCTTCATCCTGACAGAACCTCCGATAGCGCTGTTCAGTTGCCCTCCAACTCGAGCCGCCCAGAAGTCTGACCCGCCCCGCCTGCGCTGGTGGGGAGAACCGCAAAGATCCACTTATCCTCCTAGGAGTTTCTCATGAGCAACGTTGCAGTTATTGGACTCGGAATCATGGGCCTTCCCATGGCCATCAACCTCGTCAAGGCCGGCCACACGGTCACCGGCTTCAACCGCAGCCAGGACAAGATCGACAAGCTGGTCTCCGAAGGCGGCAAGGGCGCCACCAGCATCGCGGACGCCGTGAAAGAGGCCGACGTCGTCATCACCATGGTGCCGGATTCCCCCGATGTTGAGGGCGTAGTCAGCGGCCGGGACGGCGTCTTCGCCAACGCAAAGAAGGGCACCCTCTGGATCGACGCTTCCAGCATCCGCCCCGATGTCGCCAAGCGCCTTTCCGAAGACGCAATCACAGCAGGTATCCGCCCGCTCGACGCTCCCGTTTCCGGTGGCGAGCAAGGCGCCATCGACGCCGTCCTCTCCATCATGGTGGGCGGCGAGAAGGAAGACTTCGACGCCGCACAGGACGTCCTGAACGCAGTGGGCAAAACCATCGTCCACGTTGGCCCGTCCGGCTCCGGCCAAACCGTCAAGGCAGCTAACCAGCTGATCGTGGCCGTCAACATCCAGGTCCTCGGCGAGGCAATCGCCTTCCTCGAGGCCTACGGCGTGGACACCGACGCAGCCCTCAAGGTCCTGGGCGGCGGCCTGGCCGGCTCCAAGGTCCTGGACCAGAAGGGCCAGAAGATGCTGGACCGCAACTTCGATCCCGGCTTCCGCCTGGCCCTGCACCACAAGGACCTGGGCATCGTCACCTCCGCAGCACGCGAAGCTAACGTCACCGTCCCCCTCGGCGCCGTCGTCGCACAGCTCGTCGCCGCAACCGTCAACCAGGGCGACGGCGGCCTCGACCACTCGGGACTCTTCAAGCAGACCCTCCACCTCAGCGGCCGCGAGTAGGTCTCGCTCCCCAACCGCCCCCTGGCCTCGCAAGCTCGGCCAGGGAACCCGGCGGTCGTGGGCCCAAGCTCGACCACCGGTGATTGAGCCTGTCGAAATCCCGGTTCCGGGTCCCGACAATATCCGCCCCTTGAGTCCCCTAAGGGCATTCCCGGCAAAAACTAGGAACACTGATATGGCACTAGCCCCAGATACTGCAGCGAACCTGGTGTACGAGATATTCAACCTCCAGCGCGCAGTGCGTTGCGCCGCCGCCAGTTCGCTGCGTGAAGGAACCAGTGCTGCACTGTATTTCGTGCTTCGGCTCGTCGCTGAAGGGGAGTGTCGGGCCACGCGGCTCGCCGAACGAGTTGGTGTTGGCGCTCCGGCCCTCAGCAGACAGATCGGGGAATTGGAAGAACGGGGTCTGGTAGTCCGCAGTAAGGATCCGGAAGACGCCCGAGCGCAAATTATTGCTCTTACGTCGTCGGGCGCAGACGAGCTCCGGAGCATGGAAGGACAGCGGTCAGCCGTCTTCCAGAAGTATCTTCAGGAATGGAGCGAGGACGACGCCGTCCAGGCAGCCAAAACACTGCAGCAGCTTACTGAATCCCTTAGAAAATCGGCCCAGGGGCCAAAAGAGAAAATTTCATCATCATGAAGCGGTCCGTTCCTAACGAGGAAGTGGCAAAGGGTTCGGAGCCGTTCGAGGCCGAGATCAGGCGGATTCCAAAGTCGAACGTTGCCTTGCCATCTCCTCCCGATCCCGATTCACGGCCGCCTGACACTGCCGTAAATCAACAGCAGCCCGTCGGCCGGGCGACGGTGAGCTTACTCGTCATGGCCACCTTCGGTGGTGGCATGGCGATGATCGTGCCGATGGCGTTTTCCCTGGCCTTCAGGCTCAACCAACTTGCCCCTGGGCAGGAAGAATTTCTGGGGTACATGCTCGGAACCGGTGCTCTGTGCTCCCTGATCACCGCACCGCTGACCGGCATCCTCAGCGACAGAATGCGGTCCCGGTGGGGCAGGCGACGACCGTTTACCGTCATTGGTACTGTCATTGGGCTGGCTGCCATCCCGGTCATGGCCTTCGCGCCAAACGTTGTCCTGCTTGGGGCCGGCTGGGTCTTGTCCACGGTCGGATGGGGTACGGCTGTTCGTTCCATCGGTAACTACCAGGCTGACAGCCTGCCTGGGTTCCAGCGCGGCAAGGTGTCCGGCATGACGGGCCTGACCATGCAAATCTCCCCTGTCATTGGGATTATCCTCGTCGGGAAGGTCACTCCTGACCCGCTATTGGTGTTCCTGCTGCCGGCGGCCGTGGGAACCCTTTTGATCGGTGCCTTCGTCCTCCTTGCCCCGGAAGAGGATACCCGGTGTGCAACGTTGTCGAGCCCGCTGTCGGTCGTAAGCGTGTTCAGAAGTTTCGTTTTCAACCCCAGACAACATCCAGCGTTCGCTTGGACCTGGGCCGGGCGTTTCGTGTTCTTCCTCGGGCTGTCCTTCACTACCAGCTACGCCACATTTTTCTATGCCCAACGGCTGGATATCGACGTCGATGAGGTGTCCACCGTCATTGCCGTGATCTCCGGTGCAAGCATCCTCAGCTCCACAGCCGGTGCTTTGGGTGCCGGTTGGCTCTCCGACCGCGCCAACAGCCGTCAACCTTTCATTCTGTTGGGTGCCGTTATTTACGCGGCAGGCACGACAGTGTCGGCTTTCTCTCATGATTTCACCACCCTTATGGCAGGATCCTTAATCTCGTCCCTGGGAATCGCGGTCGTTATCTCGGTAGGACAGGCACTCGTCCTCGATGTCCTCCCACACCGGGAAACACAAGCAGGAAAGTTCATGGCGATAACGAGCTTCTCACAGAAAATTCCAGCCACGCTGGCCCCTGGACTAGCCCCCGTCCTGCTCTCCATCGGGGCGATCGGTACCGACAAGAATTACACGGCACTGTTCCTAGCGGCCGGTGCCCTTGCCCTTGTCGGCGGCCTGATAACGGTGCTCAGCGTTCGCGAAACCAGCTGACGGCAGTGGCGGCCCAGCAGGATAGAGGTCATTGAGGGAGGAGTGTTCGCGGAGCTGAAGATGTCACCGAGACTGACAATTCTTAGTTCTTCGAGTACAGAGATGTTCGCTTCCTGGCGGGCTGTGATTGGATCGCTGGCCATAAGGGCGGTCGTAGCAAGGGCACTGAGCGCCCCCAGCGGGATACGATGCAGTTCCTGTGTGTATCCTCCAGGGGTGAGGTGGCACGGCGCGGGTTTGGCTGGGCCAGCCCAACAGTAAGACGACAGAGCGATGGTCAGGTTCATGACGAGGCTCCAGTGGGATATCGCTGTCAACCGGACCCCACAAAACGAGCCCGTCAGGGGGCCAGAAGGCGCTGGACATTTTGCCGGACTCCTACGACCCGGCAAGGATCAAATGTAACCTTCGGCTTTTGGCGCCCGTGCCGCGCGCCCTTATGAGGTTGAAGGAGGGAGGGCCGGTGATGTCGGAAACGAGAAGGCCGCCGACTTGGTCATCCCGGGGTGCCGGGCCCTGGCCGGCGGTCAACTCACCCATACCTCACTCGACCTAAGAAGTCCTGCTTGCATGCCGACATCAGGAGCCGCGACCAAAAGCGCTGGGGTGGCCGCCTGAACGAGCCGGTTTTGAAACGGGGTCTGACCTAAAGTCGACTGGGAACCTAAAGCCGACAGGGAAAATATAGGTGATCGAGAGTCTTTAAGAAATCACGCGCAGGAGACCCCCCAGACAAACCTTGCCTGGGGCCCCCGTTTTCATTTTGCGACGCTGAACTGCCGGATATTGCTCGCGGTATTTGAACCGTCGCTGTTGTACTCGATGCCATCCTTGGTCGCCCAGATGGTGCCGATGTAGAACAAGGGTGCGGTGAGGGCGTTCTCGACGATGTGTGCGTTGATCTTCTTGTATAGCTCTGACGCCTTGGTTTCGTTGGGCTCAAGGGCGACCTGGGAGGTGAGCTCCGTGAGTTCGGGGTCCTTGGTCTTGAAGGGGTTGAGGAACCCCGTCTCGTCGAAGTTGTTCTGCACTTCCCGAGGTGTCACGTTAAGTCCCTCAAGAAAAAACACCATGGGGTACTTCCGGGAGGCAACAGCCGCTGCAGTGTTTTGTGGTGGAACGGGTTCCCAGGTCACTTTTATCCCTATGTCAGCCAACGGCTGAGTAATAACGGGTTCAAAGGTCCTCGAAACGACGGTGCTCGGCATGGTGACACTCAACCCGTCCGCGTATCCTGCCTCAGCAAGCAGTTTTCTCGCACCGGCAGGGTCGAACTTGTAGGTGTCATTCAACGAGGGGTCGTAGGCTGCCCCCTTGGGATTGAAAACCTGCGAGGTTGCCGTTCCGGATCCCTTCAGGATCTGCTGAACCATTTTTTCCCGATCAAAAGCCATGTTGATGGCTTTACGTACTCGTTCGTCGCCCAAGGGTTTCAGGATCGTGCCCTCGCGGTCAGCAAGTACGAGGTTAGCTACGGTCGTGGCGTTCACCTTTTTGGTTTTGAAGCCCGCAGCCTCGATCTGCGGGACCTGCGGGGCCTCAACAAGGCCGGCATCAAGTTCCCCGGTCTGCAGTGCATTGAAAACGGCGGTCCGGTCTTGAATCACCCGGACAGTCAGAGTCTTGAAGGGGTATGCCTGTACATTCCAGTAGTCTTCGCGGCGTTTTAGAACGTAGGTGGTATTCGGCACTGTTGCGCTTTGATCAAGTGTGTAGGGACCTGAACCCACAGGATTCAAGGCAGACGTCTTTTCGTTGAGGCTGTCGGGGTCACCTATGACGCCTGCCGCCAGCGCCAAGCTGCTGAGGAGCGCTGGGTCGCGCTGCTTCAATTTAAGGACGACCGTCTTCTTATCAGTGCCCTCGATGGACTGGACTGAAGCTAGTTTGCCCTGCTGCTGGCCAGGGGTGGTCCGGGTCCGTTCGAGCGTTGCCGCGACGTCTTCCGCCGTCACTGTATCCCCGGTGCTGAACTTCAACCCGTCCCGCAAGGTCAGGGACAAGGTCAGGCCATCGTCCGATACCGTCCAGCTTTCCGCCGCGTTCGGCTGAAGCCTGCCTGAGTTATCTATTAAAAGGAGCGTGTCATAGACAGATGCCCAGATATAGGCCTGCTGACCTTCCTGTAATTGGGCGGGATCAAGGGAGGCCGGAGCTGCATTGACTGCCAGGCGAATGACAGAGTCGGTCGAGCCAGAGCCGGATTCTTCCTGGTCCGAACTGCCGGAGCAGGCAGTCATTGCCAGCAAAACAACTGCTGTGACTGCAGTAGCGACCCTAAAACGGAATCGCGGTCGGGTCGCACGGATTTTCACAGGAACTCCTTTGGTCGATGAATGAGTTGCCCTCGCGGTTCGGAGGCGGCAGGGCCTGACGACGGCCCTAACTGTTCGTTATTCGTCGTCCCATGCAGTGCTGTGCACCACCACGTAGGGCTGATTCGACAGATCAGGAGCGAACCCTGGAACGATCAAGGGCGCCGCGTCATGGATCCTCAATTCCACGAAGAACATTAGTGGGTAGGAACTTGCCGTGTACTCAGACGGGATTGAAGCGGTGAAGCCACTGATGTCTGGTTCCATCTCCATGGTCAGGAAGCGCTCACCCTGATTTAGGTGCCGGTAGTGCAAGGTGGCACTGGCAGCAGAGGGTTCTGCGCTGCGCAGGTGGACAGCGAATGGTCTTCCCCGTTCAAAGCGCTGCGCATTTTCTAACGTTCCCGGCGATGGACGGCGGGTTGAGCGGTGCACAGGCACGAATTCAGTCCCGGTAGTGTGCTGCCGGGCCTGGCCGAGTTCGAGTTTAAGAAGGTGAAGGTCTTCGCGCATGGCCATCTGGCGATCCGACCAATGCCCGCGTTCTGACACTCCGCCCCCGAATGGCAGGTCCGTGCGGTATACGCCACTGACAATGGATGGGATTTTCGCATAAGCGGCATGAGCGTCACTAAGGAAGTCGATGGCACGCTCGAGTGCCTTGGTGTCATCCATACGGCGGAAGACTGCGTACTCGACGGCAGCCCGGAACTTACGGCCGAAGAAACGTGCCAGTTCTGCAAGCACTCTAAGATCGATCAGCGTTCGCTGTGTTTGCGGATCGCTCTCGTCACAAAGTGATATTGCCTCTGCGATGCCTCGTTCGCCCTCTCCCAGCAGCGTTTCGATCCACGTGGCCACTTCCAGGGGTGTGTATTTCCCGCTGAGTTGTCCCGCGATTAGGTCATCGGCGTATTCTCCTACACCGTAGAACATTGTTGGATCAAACGGGCTTACACCGTCCCAGGTTCGTGGCTCTGGCGTGTCAAAGGCATAATGCAAGCTTTGCTTCCAATAAGAGATAGCAAGATCGACGTACATTTCGGGCCAGTAGAAGTTGTTGGCTCCTGAGACACCGTGGGCGACGGTGACGAGGGGCAGCACTTTGCTTAGTGCTGTAAGGGCGGTCTCGATTCCTTTCGCAGCAGTACCAAACTCTGCCTGGAGGAACCGCTGCCAGGTGTCTGGTGTGGCATCGGGGTTGTACAGCAGGCGGCCCCAAAGTAGGTATGTGTACCGATATTTGCGCCAGTCATTCACGCCCAACTGCAGGTCGGGGCGAAGGTAGGGATCCCGTGTGCCTGGCTGCCCTGTCCCTTTTCGGCCCTTGAAGTAAAGAGGTTCACAGATCTCCAGCCCACGGGAGCCGCCAAGCGTCGCATACCTGCCGAAGCCGGCAGCCATATCCGGGTCTCCCCACAACAGGAGTTTCTGCGTCCCTGGCCACATACGGAAAATGACATCTATGGAGCGGTCCTCAGACAGGAAATCTGCATATCCGTATCGGGTGAATCGACGTTCGCCGTCGGTTACACCGGTTATAGAGGGATCCTTGCCGGGCCAGTTGAACTGCTTGAGTTCCTTTTCGCGGATGGAGGCCTGGTGATAGGGGAGTCCCATGTGCTCAGCCCAGTACTTTGCTGAGATCGTTGCATGGATGTTGGGTTTATCGACCGCCCGCATCAGAGCCTCGTCGACGCCCTTGGCGTGCATGTCAACCTCTATTGGCCGCCCGGCGTTGGACGCGGCGTCGAATACCTGGTCCCAAAAAAGCTCGTGACCCTCCTCATGTATTCCGCCCTCATGATGCACGCGGAACACCAACCCGTCGATTTCCGGAACCAGTTGCAACAGCCGTCCCAGCGCTGCCGCGGAGTACGGCGCGTGCGTCTCCCGGCTGATTCCCAGAATGGGGTACCAGTGCATTGAGTCGTGCCCGAAGTCGTAGGCGTGATTCCATAGGCCGAGGTGAAAGCTCATCCCGCGGCGGCGCGTCTCTTTAGCGATATACGCCAGTGACTCCAGGTTCCGGTCCCGATCGACAGCGGTGACTCCTTGTGCCCGGACCTCAAAATCAGGTACATCGAGCAGGAATGGGTAGGCGAAGCAAAGGTAATTGTCGCTGGCGGTCCGGCTTTCCATGCCGGCGCCATAGTTGTATTGCATTCCGAGTGCGAGTTGAAACCTGTTGAACCGTTGCATAGCGAGGTGGTCCAGATACTCCGTCCAAAACGAACGGTCGTGGAACCATGGAGTATCTTCATCCGCACTTGAGAATGAGCGCTGGATGCCGCGTACAGGCACCGCGGCTCGTTCATACTGAACCCAGTCAGTCGACAGGCCGCCTGCGTCGTCAACTTTGATACGCTCGGCGACCTCGGTCAGCGCGTATGCGTATCCTCGGGCGTCAGTTGCGGATACTACGACCCGAACGTCTCCGACAGGCTCCGCACTAAGACGTAAGGCGAATGATTCGGGCTCGTTTGGGGTCTCCGTCAGCCCCTCCGCCTCCAGTCTTAGGGTGTCGTGGACTGGCACCAACACGACGGTCAGCCGTAGAGGACCCGTTACAGCACCGGACTTCACACGCACGGCCTCGTGCAACTGCTGCAGAGCCCATTGAACTGGGGGCAGGTCCAATATCTGAGGGTCAGCGCTGTCCACGTTGAGAGGGAAGTGGTCATGGGGCATGACGGCATTTGCTTTCTGTCGGACTGTAAGGCGCCCGCCAAACAGTGGCGGGGTCACGGTGAGGTGATTCGGCGGTGGTTATTTATTGACGTCGAAGGTGCGGATACTGCTGAAGTTGTTGGACCCGTCGCCGAGGTACTTGACGTCCTTGGTGGTGACGACATCTTTTCCCAGGAAGAAGATAGGGGCGAACAGCGCATGTTCAACCACATAGCGGTTCAATTCTTGGTACCGTTTCGTTCGTTCATCCGGATCGAGTTCCTTGCTGGCTGCGGCTTCAAGCCGCTCAAGCTCGGGCGAGGACCAGTCGAAGGGATTTTGGGAGCCACTGTGGAGCTGCCGCTGCACCTCGCGCGGCGTCACGTCGGTGCCCGTGACAAAAAAGTACATGGGGTACTCGCCTGCGGCTACTGCCCTCGTTGCGTTCTGCGGCGGCACTGGAACCCAAGTTACTCGAATTCCTACATCGCTTAAGGCTTGGCTAATTGTCGGCTCAAAGGTCGTGGAAAGAGGTGTGCTCGGCATGCTGACGTCGAATCCATCGGCGTAGCCTGCCTCGGCCAGAAGCTTCCTCGCCCGCCCGGGGTCATAGGCGTAGACGTCTTCGAGCTGAAGGTCATAAGCTTCGCCCTTGAGGTTGAACTGCTGATTGCTCGGCACCCCGCCGCCAAAGAGCAGTTTGTCCACGATCTCCTTGCGATCGATGGCGAGGTTGATTGCCTGCCGCACCCGGACATCGCCCAGCGGTGCCAGAACCTTGCCGTCGCGGTCTGCCAAGTTGAGATAACCCACCGATGATGAAGGGGTGTGGACGATGTTGTAATCATTCTGGTTGAAGGAGTTAAGCTGATTTTTGGGGACAGTTGAAACGTCCACTTCGCCCGAGCGGAGCGCGTTTAGAGCAGCTGTCTGATCTGGCAGGATACGTACCGTGATGGAATCGAACGGGTACGCACCAGCGTTCCAGTAGTCCTCTCGCTTTTGGAGTACGTACGAGGATCCGGTCACGCTGGCCGACGTATCCAGCTTGTACGGGCCAGAGCCTACTGGGACGGTAGCGGATTGTTCTTCATTCACTACAGTGGGATCTGCAATAACCCCAGCGTCAAGCGCCATGTTATAGAGGAATGACGGATCAGGGGTGGAAAAATGTACGGTGACGGTATCTTCATCCGGAACTTCCACTGATTTCACAGCTGCCATCTTCGTCTGCTGCTGACCAGGTGTCTGTTTGTTCCTCTCCAGATTGGCCGCCACAGCCTCAGCCGTGACGGCATTTCCGTTGCTGAAGGTCATCCCTTCCCGCAAGTTGAAAGTCAACCTGAGGGCGTCCTCACTTAGTTCCCAGCTTTCCGCTGCATTGGGCTGCAATTTGCCGGCGTTGTCGTAGTGAAGAAGGGTGTCGTAAACCGATCCCCAGATGTATGCCTGTACCCCGCCATCCAGTTGCGCCGGGTCCAGCGAGCGAGGTGCGGCATTAACCGCAATCTTCAATGTTGCGTTCTCGTCGTTCTCGGTGCTGGCTGGGTTGGGGCTCGCGCATCCGCTGACCGCTAAAGCAGTCGCCGCGGCAAAGCCGACTAGGGTGTTCCGCACCCTTAGCTGAAGACCCTGAAGATTCTGGTTGCTCATTGGCGCGACTCCCTCGTCGATCGTTAGTGCCTCATCCCTGCTTTCCGAGTAAGCGTAACTGGGGGTGCTATAAAGATCAACCGGTTGCCAATAATTTGCTATTGGGTGGCATGTACTCCCATCCGTGCGTAAATTCTGCCTGCCAAGCGATTGCCAATATGACACGTCTACAGGCGTCTGAATGTAGAACGCAGACTACGGGGCGGGCTCGCTCTCGCTGGAACGGAGGCGCAACTGCAGTATCCGCCATCGGGAAATCCGGCACTCGGTCCGCTAACCAAGAATGCAAGGTGTTTGGGTGGAGCCGGAGCTGCTGAAGCTGTTGGCCGAATTCACTTTGATCGGCGGCGCAATGTTGGTTTCGGAACACGCCACACGAGCCGGTCAAGTCAGCAGCGCGAAGGACCCAGGAGCAGCGGATACATACATCCACAGATTCGGTCTGGCCATGCAAGTTCTGTAA
Organism: Pseudarthrobacter sp. MDT1-40-2; assembly: GCF_059383595.1. Lineage (NCBI taxonomy): Bacteria > Bacillati > Actinomycetota > Actinomycetes > Micrococcales > Micrococcaceae > Pseudarthrobacter > Pseudarthrobacter sp. MDT1-40-2. The sequence goes on from NZ_JBWZCL010000001.1 coordinate 13,647, forward strand.
CGCAGGACTCGCATAAGGCGGGACATTAGCTGAGGCACCGCTCCCCGCCGGTCATCGTTTACCCCGTAAAAGGGCAGATTTTCCTCAATTCTGGCTACGTGGGCCAGTGGAGCGGCGAATAACGAGCTCCGTTATGAGGACCGACGGCCCTTGCTCCTCCACCCCCTTGACGGTAGCTATGAGCTGACGGAAAGCATCCTCCCCTGCCCGTCCCAGGGGACTTCGAATGGTCGTCAGTGGTGGCGAAGTGAAATCAGATCCAAAGATGTCGTCAAAGCCGACGATGCTCAAGTCCTCAGGCACCCTGACGCCGGCCTCGTGACATGCCGTCAGTAGCCCAATCGCCATTAAGTCGTTGTAGGTAAGCACTGCAGTCACGCCTGATGCTAGTACTCGTCTGAGTCCTTCCGCGCCACCCTCGAGGGTGGGGTTGCCGGGTCCAATCTCAACGACGTTCATGCCGCATTGCAGAGCTTCGGTTATCACCGTCTCCCATCTACATGTACTCATCCATGAAGTTGCTGGCCCCGAAAGAAAAGCAACTGACCGGTGGCCGTACGTGGCAAGGTGCGCTATCGCATCCTTGACGCCAGGGGTTATGTCGGGTATCACGTGCGGAAGGGAGGGGACTTTCGCGTTGACGAGCAATACGGGTTTGCGCTCAGCGAGGCGGAGGATGTCCTCCTCAGTTAGTCGTGTTCCCACCAGCACAAGACCGTCAACAAAAGCCAAAAGCCTCTCGGCGGTCTGAGCTTCTAAACCCTGTACTTCCTGAGACTCGGCTAGGACAAGCGTATAACCCTCAATTGAAGCAAGATGGCCTGCTCCGCGAACCAAATCAAAGTAAGCCGGATTTGTAATATCGGACAGGAGGAGGCCCAGCGTACTTGTCCGCCCGGTCGGTAGGGCCCTTGCTAGTGGATTGATTCGGTAATCTAAGGCCGCAGCTGCATCACGGATGAGTTTCTCCGTTTTTGCGCTGACTCGCCCAGGCGTGCTGAACGCCCTGGAGACAGTCGAGGGGCTGACACCGGCCTCTTTGGCTATGTCATATATTGTTACCGGCTGCTTGCGGTTACTGGGCGGTGGGACGTGTAAGTCCGCGTCCTCTTCGCTCACTTTTCCCCTTCATTCATCCCTTGGCCCGGTTAAGCGCGGGGGCAGGGCAGCAGTAATTCCATTGATTGCGATTTCAAGATTACCGGCTGCGCTGGCTAGCTATTGGAGGGACTGACGAGGTGAGCCTGTGGACCGGCTTTCAGAGCCGGCTGATTTGACCGCCGTAGTTCAAAACTAATAGCAGGCCGGCTTCTGCCAGTCGACGTGGGTGTATGGACGCGGCCTGTGGAATCATGGGCAACATGTTTTACGTTCACAGTTCGGATTGGTGATCTCGTGACCCCGGGACAAGAGCCTCCACCAGTCACTGGCAGGAAACCAGCCGTGACAATTTACGACATCGCCCGGACAACCGGGTTCAACCCGTCAACTGTTTCACGTGCCCTTCATAAACCCGGGCGCGTGAATCCGGCTACTGAAAAGACCATCCGCGCTGCTGCGGAATCCTTGGGTTATCGCATCAACCCTATGGCGCGCTTCGTCACGACCGGGCGAACCGACACTCTCGCTCTGGTCCTGTCTGACATCACAAACCCGGTGTTTTTTGACCTTGTTCGCGGAGCGGAGCGGACAGCTGCCCTGGAAGGGCAAACACTAGTGATCGCTGAAACGCACGGGTCAAGCACCAGCGAGGCAGAAGCGGTTGAGAGATTACTGCCTACTGTGGATGGCATTATCCTTGCTTCCCCCAGGCTAGGGCAGGATCAGATCCGTGCCTTTAGTCGACTTAAGGATGTCGTCCTTGTAAACCGGGCCGTGGAAGGTGTTCCTTCGGTCGTCCCACAATTGCAGCCGGGCATTCGGGACGCCGTGAACCACCTCGTAGGGCTCGGTCACACTTCCGCGGTCTTCCTTGCGGGACCCGACACCCTCTGGATGAGTCGCCAGCGCCTAAGGCTGCTGCAGGAGGAAGCTTTGCAGGTGGGGATGTCTGTGGTGGCAACAAGCCCTGCAGAACCTACGGTGGAAGGAGGCCGTAAGGGACTGCGCGACATCCTGAACGCGGGCGCAACCGCCGTTGTCGCCTACAACGACATGATGGCTGTTGGTCTGCTTCTTGCTTGCAGTGAGGAAAAGGTGTCGGTCCCCGGCAGACTGAGCATAATAGGTTTTGACGACATATTCATTTCACGTTTTACTTCTCCACCGCTCACAACGATACGTTCACCTCTCGCGTCAGCAGGGGAGGAAGCAGTTCGGCGATTGACCTCAGTAGATGCAACAGACGTCATCGCAGCCGGCGAAACCCTTCGTACTGAGTTTGTTCTTCGCCACTCGACGGGTACTCCAGACCCAAGTCCTCGGGTATGACAACTGACACTGCCATCTATCCTCCCGGAGGCGCCCCGGATTTGACCTGTCAACCTATCCAGATTCGGACCTCTCCCTTGCACTCATTTGGGTGATCGGCAGTTATGAGGTCAGGCACGCATTTCAGCACCGGGAAGATGTTGAACTCACCCACCAGACCAAGGACGCGCCCACTGACTGAACAACCGCTCCGGGACAAGCCCCAGAGCCCCGCGCATGTAGGGAATACTTCCGCTGATGCTCACAACACAGCGGCGCCTTTTGCTCATTAGGCAACTGCTTGCGTTTCTTGTTCCTCAGGGTTCAAGTGCCCTTTGAGCTCGGTAATGAATGCTTTCAGGTTCGCGGATCGGCAGTCACGGCGCCACATCAGCCAGGTTTCCGCTTTCCCTAAAGCACCGTGGATCTCGTGCGCCTGGACCCTTATCGCGCCGGGCAGTGTCTCGAGGAGGGATCTGGGCATCATGCAGATACCGCCTCCGGCTGCAACGCATGCCAGCATGCTGTAGTAGGACGATATTTCGACAATCCGCCCGGGGACGATTCCCTGAGAATCAAGCCAGTCTTCAAAGCGTTGGCGGTAGGAGCAGATGGTGCCGAACATGAACACCGTGGGATGGGACCTCTTGAAGTCGTCGCTGATCTCACCCATCGTTTGCGGGGTAAGGATCACCAGATCCTCGGTGAAGGCCTTGATGCCGGTGAGTGCGGGCACGGCCGGCTTACCGTCGGAAAACGCCGCCGTAAGCTGCCCGTTAAGGAGATGATCGAAAAGCACCCCTGAGGACGCTGCTTCCAGTTCGACGCCGACACCAGGGTAATGGAGATGGAAACTGGCGAGAATCGGCGGAATACGAACTGCCGCAGTGCTCTCAAGGGCGCCGATACGAAATCTGCCCCGAGGTTCACCATGGGCAGTGAAGGCTTTGGCATCGTTGACCAGATCAATGATTTTCTGCGCATGGTCCCGAAAGAGTTCGCCGTCGGCCGAGAGAGAACTCTGCCGCTTGTCCCGTACCAGCAATTTGACACCCAGTTCGCGTTCCAGTTGCTGTATACGGGTGGAAACGTTAGACGGTGCCCGGAGCAGCTTGGATGCGGCTCTGGTGATGCTGCCCGTCTCGGCTACCGCGAGAAAGATTTCCAGCTGCGAGATCTCCATTGTCCTCGTTCTCTTCTACAGAAGTGATGCGCCTGAAGCATCACGCTAAGAGAAGGATGACAGGGTAGCGCACGGATATCAAGAGTCCCCGCGTAGCAGTCCGCGGCGGTGTGACTGTTCTCTCTGCGAGAAGTGAAACTTCGGAAACTTCATATTTATCAAAGTGTCGATTGCTTCTAGAGTCGGTGTTAGACCAATCACACGACTTGAAGGAACACAATTATGGGCACCATAGAAGTTGCCGTCGCGAAGTCGACGAACCCGGCTACAGGCGAAGAGGTCGCAGCCTACCCCTACCTGAATGAGCGGGGCGTACTGGGCATTGTCCAGAACGCCGCGGAAGGTTTCGCCGTCTGGCGCGACACCACACCTGCAGCAAGGGCCGAGGTATTCCGCCGACTTGCGGAACTGCTACGCCGGGATACGGCCGCGGTTGCCAGCGTGATCACAGCCGAAATGGGCAAGCCAGTCACGCAAGCCCAAGCGGAGGTGACCAAGTGCGCGAAAATGCTCGACTGGTACGCCGAAAACGGGCCGGCCATGCTTGAGGACACGGCGACGACTATCGGCCCGGAAGCTTACATCTCCTACCTGCCCACCGGCACGGTGCTGGCGATCATGCCGTGGAACTTCCCGGTCTGGCAGATTTTCCGGGGCGCCGCTCCCATCATCCTCGGTGGCAACGGCTACCTCCTAAAGCCTGCGTCGAACGTCGTGGGCTGCGCACTGGCGCTGGAGTCGTTGTGGGAGGAAGCAGGGCTTCCGAAGGGCACTTTCGCGGTTGTGAACTGCGACCGCGACCACGTCCCAGCGATCATCCACAATCCTGCCATTACGGGCGTCGCCGTGACTGGCGGAACCGTCGCCGGGCAGAGTGTCGCCGCGGAGGCCGGGCGTGCTCTGAAGAAAGTCATCCTGGAACTTGGGGGATCGGACCCGTTCATCGTCCTGGCCGACGCCGACCTGGACAAGGCCGTTGACGCTGCGGCCACAGGGCGGATGGTGAATGCGGGCCAGGTGTGCATCTCGGCGAAGCGGATTATCGTCGAGCGCCAGGTTTATGCGGAGTTCACCGCCAAGCTCGCCCGCCGGGTTGAAAGCTTCAAGGTTGGGGACCCAACCGACCCGGAAACCTTCGTCGGCCCGATGGCCAAGGAAGAAGGCCTGCTGGATGTGGATGACCAGGTCATGCGGTCCGTAGCCGAAGGGGCGGAACTTCTAACCGGTGGCCACCGCATCCCGGGCCCAGGCTCGTTCTACGCCCCGACCGTCCTGGCGGGCGTTACCGAAGCCATGACCGCCTTTAAAGAGGAGATCTTCGGCCCGGTGGCAACCGTCATCGCCGCCGAAGACGCAGAGGACGCCCTGGCCAAGGCCAACAACTCGGAGTTCGGACTCAGCGCCGCTATCTGGACTGCCGATAGTGCGAAAGCTCGCGCCATGGCCCGGAAGATCGATGCCGGAGGGGTCTTCATCAACGGACTCTCCGTCTCGGACCCCCGGATCCCGATCGGCGGGGTAAAGAAGAGCGGTTTCGGCCGGGAGCTTTCCTACTTGGGCGTCCACGAATTCACCAACATACAGGCGGTGTGGGATCAGACCCCGCTTAACGCCGCCGAGGAAGCAGCACAAGGAGTAGCACAATGAGCACCAGCACCATCAACCAGGAGCTATTCGACAAAGGCCTCGCCACCCGCAGGGAAGTCCTCGGGGACGAGTACGTCCAGCGCAGCCTGGACGGCGCGGACGAGTTCTCCATGCCGATGCAGGAACTCGTCACCCAGTACTGTTGGGGCGACGTCTGGAATCGCCCAGGCCTTGAGCGCGCGCAGCGCAGCTTGATCAACCTGGCAATGATCAGCGCCCTGAACCGGCCCCACGAACTAAAGGTCCACGTCCGCGGCGCTGTTCGAAACGGCGTAAGCAAGGAACAGATTAAGGAAGTCTTCCTCCAGGTCGCCATCTACTGCGGCGCCCCCGCTGCCCTGGAAAGCTTTCGACTCGCCCGTGAAGTCTTCAAAGAAATGGAGGCCGAAGCATGAGCATCATTGGCTTCATCGGCCTGGGCAACATGGGCTTCCCCATGGCCTCGCGGCTCGCGGACACGAACCACACCCTCATCGTGGACGACCGCGACAAGGGCGCTGTGCAGCGGTTCCAGGACCAGCACCCCACAGCCCGTTCGGCCACGGACGCCAAGGCCTGGCAGGGTGCGGACATCATCATCACGATGCTGCCCAACTCCGACATCGTCGAAGCCGTCCTGACCGGGGGAGTGGCCGCGGCCGCCTCCTTGAACACCCTGTTCATTGACATGTCCTCCTCCGAGCCCATCCGCTCCCGTGACCTGGGTGCCCGGCTCGAAGGACAAGGGATGCGGTACCTGGACGCCCCGGTCTCCGGCGGTGTCCGCGGCGCGCAAAACGGGCAGCTTGCGATCATGGTCGGAGGCCGCTGGCACGATCTGGACCAGGCCACCGAACTCTTCGACGTGCTGGGCAAGTCCGTCATCCATGTAGGTGACGCCGGCTCCGGACACGCGGCCAAGGCCCTGAACAACCTGGTCTCCGCGGCTTCGGTTGCAGCGACCGTTGAAGCCCTGCGCGTCGGTGAGCGCTTCGGCATCAACCCGGCAACCCTGACCCAGGTCCTGAACGCCTCCTCGGGGCGGAGCAACACGTCGGAGAACAAGGTCGCACAGTTCATGCTCTCCGGCACGTTCGGCTCCGGTTTCCCGATCGGTCTGATGACCAAGGACATCAAGATCGCCACGGCCCTCGCCGATTCCCTGGGCATTGATGCCCGCTTCAGCCACGACTGCGAGGCCATCTGGCAGTCCGTCCTTGACGCCGGACACGGCGCAGAGGACCACACGAGGATGTATGAATACCTCGCCACCCCCACCTCTGCTTTCAATGATGAAAGGCAAATCCATGCGTGACTTCGCACAGGTCCTGCAGACCGCGACCAAGGACTTCGAGTTTAACCGCGAGATGCGTTACTACACCGGCAACCTGCACGTCGCCATCGGTGACAAGGCCTGGCTGGCCGCCTACGACGACGGTAATTTCCTCTCCGTGAAACCCTCCGACACCGACCCCCAGGGCGCGGCGATCTGGATCAAGGGCACCGAGGAGCAGTGGAACGACATGACCGCCGAGTATCCGCGGCCCTTCTTCCAATCCCTGCAGAGCTCTTCGGCTAAGCACGGCGTGCTGCTGAGTAACACCCACCAGCTCTACGCCTACCTACCGGCCCTGAACCGGCTCATGCAAATCTTCCGCCAGCTCAACCGCGAAGGAGCGTAAAGCCATGGCAAAGTTCGAACCCATCAAGGGTGGCTACGTCTACCTCACCGTCGAGGACATCGAATATCGGGTCTACTACGAAGAAGCCGGCCAGGGCATCCCGCTGATCGTCGGGCACACCGCAGGCTCCGACGGCCGCCAGTACCGGCACCTGCTTAACGACGAAGAAGTCACCTCCCGCTACCGCGTCATCGCCTTCGACCTGCCCTTCCACGGCAAGTCACTGCCCCCGCACGGGGACAAATGGTGGACCCGCGAATACAACATGACCAAGTCCCGCATGATGGCCTTCCCCAACGCCCTCTCCACAGCACTGGAACTGGACCGGCCGGTATACCTGGGCAGCTCCATGGGCGGGCACCTGGCCATTGACCTGGCCTCCAACTTCAACGACCGCTACCGCGCCACGATCTCCGTCGAAGGCGCACTGCGCTCCGCGGCGGAGTACGTGGAGGTCGGCATGGACGGGATCCGCCGCGAATTCGACAACCCCAACGTCTCTCGCAACTCCATCGGCGCAGCCATGATGCTGAACATCTCCCCGTACTCGCCGGAAGAGAACGTCCGCGAGATCCAGTGGGAATACCAGTCCGGCGGACCCGGTGTCTTCGCCGGCGACCTCTACTACTACTACTACGACCACAACGTCAGCCCCGAAGAAGCAGCAGCAATCGACACAAGCAAGTGCATGCTGTACTTCCTGACCGGCGAATACGACCCCAACACCTCCCCGGCCGACACTAAGGAAGCCGCCAACCTGGTCAAGGGCTCCAAGTTCTGGGAGATGCCCAAGCTCGGCCACTTCCCGGTCACCGAGAATTACGACGAGTTCAGGAAGTTCCTCCTGCCGATCCTCGAGGAGATTGAAGGTAAGTCCGCCTAGGACTCACTTTGCGGCGGGGCCGGCACTGACCGGCCCACCGCGCATAACGCCCGCTATCCAGGCGCAACCACCGCACTGCAGGGCCCTGCTGCCGCCAAGTCCTTAGGCAGTCACACCCAAAATCATGTGTAATCCCCGTCACATTCGTCAGTACCCATCAATGGAGTTGGATCATGTCCTCAACAAACACCACGGCTTGGCGGCCAGCGCACGTCACCAATCGACAGATCAAGTTCGCGACCATCCTTTGCTTCCTGGCGTGGGCGTTCGCCGTCTATGACTTCATCCTCTTCGGCACACTCCTGCCCGAACTCGGCAAAGACCTCGGCATGAACGAAGCCGAACAGGCCACCATGGTGACCTGGATGTCCGTCGGCGCCGTCGGCATGGGCCTCATTGCAGGACCCGTCGTCGACAAGTTCGGCCGTAAAGCCGGCCTTGCCTTCACTACTGCGGGAGCAGGCATCGCCTCCGCACTGACCGCCCTCGGCGGAATCGTTCCGGTCGCCGTCCTAGTCGCCATTCGGTCCCTCAGCGGTTTGGGCTTGTCCGAACAGGGCGTCAACGGCGCCTACCTCAGCGAGCTCTACGGCGCCTCCGATGACCCGCGGATCAAGAAGCGCCAAGGATTCATCTACTCCCTGGTTCAGGGTGGCTGGCCGATCGGTGCCATTCTCGCCGCGGCGCTGACCGCCGTTTTGCTTCCGGTCATCGGCTGGGCCGGCTGCTTCGTCTTCGCAGCCATCCCCTCCCTGATCGTCGCGGCCCTGGCCCGCAAACTCCGTGAATCCCCGCAGTTCGAGTCCATCCAGAAAATCCGCCGCCTTCAAAAGGCCGGCAACAAGGCCGACGCGGAAAACCTTTCCGCCGCACTCGGGATCGAAGAGCACGACACCCGCAGCACCCTCGCTGACGTTTTCCGCGGCCGGAGCCTGCGTACCACCCTGGCCCTGGGATTGGGCCACATCCTGAACTACTTTCCTGTTCAGGTCTTCAGCGTGCTCGGTACCACCGTCCTGGTCAGCGTCCACAACGTCTCCTTCACCAACTCTCTGGCCATCCTCCTGATGTCCAACGTGATCGCCTACCTGGGCTACCTCACCCACGGCTTACTCGGCGACAAGTTCGGACGGCGCAACGTCATCGCCTTCGGCTGGATCACCGGCGGCATCGTTTTCACCGCCATGATCTTTGGCCCCAGCGACTTCTGGACCGTCGTCGCTCTCTACAGCCTCGGAACGTTCTTCCTCATCGGCCCGTACTCCTGCGTGCTGTTCTTTGTCGGCGAAAGCTACGACACCCGTATCCGCGGCCGGGGAGCAACGTTCGTCGCCGCCGTCGGCCCCATCGGCGCCATCCTCTCCAGCGCCTTGGCCGCCACCCTGCTGTCCAACGGCGGCAACTGGGCCACCGCAGCGTTCCTCTTCGGGGCCATCCCCTGCGTCCTGTCCGGTCTAGCGGTCCTGTTCTCCCGCAAGCACCAGCACGTCGCGGACCCGGTACACATTCCGGCTGTCGCCGGGGGAGCCCCGGCCGACGAAACAGCCCGCTAACCAATCCGACCGGCAGCTGCCGGGGCCTGCAACAGGCCCCGGCAGCTGCTTTCCAACATTCCGCGAAAGTAGCTCTGATGTCTGAAACCGAGTACGGCCGCATCGCTGTCATGACCAGCCCCCGGGAGCTCGGTTATGCCGAGTACCCGCTCCCCGTCCCGGAGCCCGAGGCGATCCTGATGAAAGTGACCCGCGCCAACGTCTGCGGCTCTGAACTGCACATCTGGAACGGCAAACACCCGGTCAAGAAAAGCGGCGGCCTCGGCCACGAAATGGTCGGCACCGTTGCTGCCATCGGCGAAGGCCGCCCCACCGACAACGCCGGCCAGCCACTCAGCCCCGGAGACCGCATCGTCGCCACGTACTTCCAGACCTGCGACCGCTGTGCCCGGTGCCTCGGGGGACAGCCGAACCTCTGCGACAATGCCTACGAATTCTTCGGCAGGCAGCCCGCCGAAGCCCCCCACTTCCACGCAGCATTCGGCACGCACTATTACATCCACCCACGCCAGCACGTCTACAAAGTCCCCGATGAAGTCCCCGATTCCGTGGCCGCAAGCGCCAATTGCGCCCTCTCCCAAGTCACCTTCGGCATCGATCAAATCGGACTCCAGTACGGCGAAACCCTGCTCATCCAAGGCGCCGGGGGACTAGGCCTTAACGCCGTCGCGGTCGCCAAGGAACGCGGCGCCACCGTCATTGTTATCGACCGCTCCGAAACGCGCCTCACCCAGGCCCAGCGCTTCGGGGCGGACCGCACCATCAACATGACGGACATCCCGGAGCTGGAAGACAGAATCAAAGCCATCCAGGAACTCACAGCAGGGCAAGGCCCCGACGTGGCCATGGAAGTCACCGGCGCCCCCAGCGCCTTCTCCGAAGGACTCCGGCAGATCCGGCGCGGAGGGCGTTACGTCGTCATGGGCAACCTCTCACCCGGCGTCACCGTCCCGTTCGACCCGGGATACGTGACTCGCAAGGCACTCACAATAAGGCACGTGGACCGTTACGAAGGCCGCTACCTTTACAAATCCCTGACCTTCCTGGCCGAGCACCAAGGCAAGTATTCCTTTGATGCCCTCGTGGAAGCGACATTCACCTTGGACGGCGTCGAAGAAGCCTTGGAGAAGTCGCTGGCCCGCGAAGTCACCCGCGCCGCGATCATTATCGATGAAACCGCCTGACTAGCCCCACATCTCCGTTTCAATCCGTCCGGGGACAGGTACGTTCGGCCGCGCCCGGCTTGAAGAGCACATGCCCACCGACAGCGGCCTGCTCTACCGAAACCCGATGGGCGGATAGGAACACGCAATTAGGCTAGGCATCAGGCGCATGCAAGCGGGCACTCCCGCCCGCCCAGCACGCCGATAATCTACATTATGTAAAGTAAGACCAGAATTGCAGCGAGGCCATCCCCGCGTCTGGACAAGGCATCGCTGTCTCCCACCTCAGAGTCTCCCGGACCACCTATGCCTGTTTCTGCGGCTTCCTAGCCACAATCGTGTAGGTACAGGGCACGAGCGCGCGCTCGTCTTCGGGCCAGGCAAACCCGTCAGGGACTTCAACCATCCGCGAACTAAACTTCCACGGCAACGTCTTGCCCTCGTCAACGTGCAGAATCTGCAGTCCGGCCCCGATTAACGAGTTGAGAATCTCGGAGATCGGATGCGCCCATTCATAAGTCCTGGCGTGTTCCACCTTGCCGTCTCCGGCATAAGTGGAATCGTCGTCCCAAACCATCGCCCGACCGTCGCCGAAGTATGGGTAGCGGACCTGCAGGCTCTCCGCGTTCTCATCAATGGTGTAGAGGGAAGGATGCCCATCCCGAATGTAGAACGTGCCGCCCGTTCTTAACAGCGCCGCCACCTGCGCGGCCCAGCGTTCCAGGTCCGGAAGCCAGGTGATCGTGCCGATGCTGGTGTAAACAAGGTCGAAATCGCCATCCACCGCGGCACGGGCTTCGAGTACGTCGGTCTCTACCCACTTCGCTTGGATACCCAGCCGCACTGCAAGCCGAGCCGCGGATGCAAGGGCTGCCGGAGAGAAATCAACACCGGTGACCCTGGCCCCGGCTCGCGCCAAGGACAACGTATCGGTACCGATGTGGCACTGCAGATGGCAAACATCCAAACCCGAAATGGTGCGCTCAGGGAGAAATGGGGCCAGAGCCGACAGGTCTGTACGGACCACTCCGGTCAGATAACCGGGATCGTCCAGATCGCTGAGCGGGTAGGCCGCTTCGTGCAATGGAACCCGGTCTTCCCAGTTGTCACGGTTGCTGGAACGGGCAGAGTGCCATTCGATCGCCAACGGCTCATTAGTCATGAGCCGAGTCTAGGCATAGGCATCCTCCCGGCCACTCCCCGACGTACGCTGCCGTCAATGCGCTATTCCGCCGGCGCGATAACTGCGGCTGAATCCTGAGGCCTTTGACTGTGAAGTTGCTGCAGGACGGCAGCGACTGCACTGATCTCGACGAGGGCGCCGGGTACTCCCAGTCCAGCCACCCGCGCCGCCGTCACCAAGGCTGGTTCATCAGACGCCAATTCGGACGAGATTGCACCGTACCCGGAACCAACGTCAACGCCGTCCACGAAAAGCACATTCCACCGCACAACATCATTCAGGGAGGCACCGGCAGCAGCCAGTGCAGTCTTGACGTTCTCCAGTGCCCTGGCTGATTGAACCCCAACGTCCCCCTCCCCTATCAAAGAACCATCGGCGTCAACGGCGTTCTGGCCACCTATGTAGATGGTGGTGGCGCCGGGCGGCACAATGGCGACGTGGCTGAAGGCGGGGCTCGAGACAAGTCCTTCGGGACGGATGCGCTGGATGGATGCCATCCCGTAAGCTCTCACAGCTCGGGCGCCGTGGCGCTGGTTTCCCGGCGCTTTTGACGTAAGCCGCATCACTCCCTATGCTTGTGAATCGATTCAAACTCCGTGTGTCGGCTGGGTCAACCAGCCACAACCACGAAGACCGTTCGGTATAAATGATTCCGGCTCCTTGCCAATGATGACGAAGGAAATCAGCGAATGACCAGCACGACCCAAGGGCATGAGCTCTCCAACCTCGAAACCGGTGCAGGAGGCAGGGACCCGAAGAAGGCCGCCATGAGCGGCTGGATCGGAGGAGCCCTCGAGTACTACGACTTCGCTTTGTACGGACTCGCCGCAACCCTCGTTTTTCCGGCCATTTTCTTTCCCAGCCAGAACACCACCGTCGCGATCATCGCCTCGCTGGCCACCTATGCCGTCGGGTATGTGTCACGCCCGCTTGGTGCCGTTGTCCTGGGCGCATACGGTGACAAGCACGGCCGCAAGCAGGTCCTCGTCGCCGCCATGCTGCTCATGGGTTTCGCAACCTTCGCTGTGGGGCTCCTGCCTACTTATGGACAGGTCGGAATCCTGGCGCCCATCCTGCTGGTGATCCTCCGCCTGATCCAGGGCTTTGCCGTTGCCGGCGAGCTCGGCGGCGCCAGCGCGATGATTGTTGAGCACTCCCCCGATGCCCGGCGCGGCTTTTTTGCCAGCTTCAGCCTGCAAGGCACACAGGTTGGCTCGATTCTGGCCACCGCCGTTCTGCTGCCGCTGGCGGCACTCCTTCCCGAGGAAGATTTCCAGTCCTGGGGCTGGCGCATCCCGTTCCTGCTCAGCGCCTTCGTCATCCTGGCCGGCTACATCATCCGTCGTCGCGTCCAGGAACCCCCGGCGTACCTGGCGCAGTCCGGAGCAGACGCCCCCAAGCGCCGCTTCCCTCTCGTTGAACTCCTGCGCTCCCACCCCTGGGTCCTGGTCCGCTGCGTCACGATGACCTTCACCAACGTCATCGGCATGGCAACCCTCATCTTCGGCGTTTCCTACGCCACACAGGAGGGCTATGGCATCGGTTTCACCAGCAGCGACTTCCTATGGGTGACGCTCGTGGCAAACCTGGCTGCAGTTGCAACGATCCCCATGTTTGGAGCCCTGTCTGACAAGATCGGCCGACGGACCCTCATGGTGGCCGGCGGGCTCGGCGGCGGGCTGTTGACGTGCGGTTATCTCTGGGCCATCGACCAGAGAAGCCTTGTTCTTGTTTTCGTCTGCGTCGTCATCGTCCAGGGCATCTTCTTCCAGATGTGGAACGCCACGTTCGCCACGTTCTTCCAGGAACAGTTCCCCACCCGGATCCGCGTCACGGGGTTTGCGGTGTCCCAGAACATCGGACTCATGATCGCCTCGTTCTTCCCGAGCATCTTTACGCTGGTGGCTCCTCCCGGGACTTCAAACGTTCCGTTCGTCATCGGGTCGATCACCTTCGGAATCTGCCTTGTCGCGGCGCTTGCCACCTTCCTGTCTTCAGACACCAAAGGCACTTCGCTTGAAGACCTTGAGACAGGCAGAACCAGTACTAAGGCATAACCAAGAGGGCGAAGGATCGCCTACCAGGGAGGACTAACGACGGCGGACTGCCGGCCACTGTGCCGGCGGCCCGCCGTTTCGTTTGCCCGCCCGCCTGCCGGATAGCTCAGAGCTCCCGCAGGATGTCCTCGACCCGCTGCTTGGCATCGCCGAAGAGCATGTGCGAATTTTCGCGGAAGAACAGCGGGTTCTGTACGCCGGCGTATCCGGCAGCCATCGAGCGCTTGAACACGATGACGTTCTCTGCCTCCCACACGTGCAACACCGGCATGCCGGCAATGGGACTGCCCGGGTCCTCGGCCGCAGCAGGGTTCACGGTGTCGTTGGCTCCGATGACCAGCACCACCGAAGTCCCCTTGAGGTCATCATTGATTTCGTCCATCTCCAGAACGATGTCGTAGGGAACCTTGGCCTCGGCCAGGAGCACGTTCATATGTCCGGGCAGGCGTCCGGCCACCGGGTGGATACCAAAGCGAACGTCGATGCCGCGCTCACGGAGCTTCTGGGTCAATTCCGCCACCGGGTACTGCGCCTGCGCTACAGCCATGCCATAACCAGGGGTGATTACCACGCTGGACGCACCGGAGAGCATATCGGCCGCGTCCTGCACCGAGATCTCACGGTACTCTCCAAAATCGGATTCGCCGCTCTTCGGAGCCGCAATCCCAAAGCCGCCGGCAATGACCGACAGGAAGGAGCGGTTCATTGCCCTGCACATGATGTAGGAAAGATAGGCGCCGGAGGAACCAACAAGGGCTCCGGTAACTATCAGCAGGTCGTTGTTGAGCAGGAAGCCGGCAGCAGCTGCGGCCCAGCCCGAGTAACTGTTGAGCATGGAGACGACAACGGGCATGTCACCACCGCCGATGGAAGCAACCAGATGCCAACCCAGACCCAGCGCCAGAAGTGTGACAAGTATTAGGAGCCACAGCTGCGAGTCATTGACGTACCAGACGGTAAGCACCACGAACGCCACGAGCACGCCGAGGTTGATGGCGTTCTTCCCCGGCAGCATCAAAGGCGCTGACTTCATCCGCGCGGACAGCTTTAAGAACGCCACAATCGAGCCCGTAAAAGTCACAGCACCGATGAAAACACCGATAAACACCTCGGCATGGTGGACGGCGGCCAGTTCCGCAGACAGCTTCGGGGCCTCAAGGTGGCCGTTCCAGCCCACGATGACGGCTGCAAGGCCTACAAAGCTGTGAAGGAGCGCAATCAGCTCCGGCATGCCGGTCATCTCAACCTTTCGGGCCCGCCACAACCCGATGGCAGCGCCTACCAGCACGGCGCCGGCAAGTAGACCTACCCCGGTCCGCCCGCCTTCTGAGCCCCAGGCACCTTCGAGAGCCAGCCAAATGGTGGCGGCCAGCGCGATTGCCATGCCTGAGATGCCGTAGGTGACTCCCCCGCGGGCGGTCTCATGCCTGCTCAGGCCGGCAAGGCTGAAAATGAAAAGGACGGCGGCCACAATATAGGAGGCACCTGCAATGGAGCCGGCGTTGATCATTTCTCAGCCTTGGAGAACATGGCGAGCATGCGCCTGGTAACGGCGAAGCCGCCGAAGATGTTGATGCTGGCCAGGAGGACTGCCACGGCGGCCAGGACCTGGACAGCAGGGGTGCCGGATGTCACTTGCAGCAATGCTCCGACCACGATAATTCCTGAAATGGCGTTGGTGACGGACATCAGCGGCGTGTGCAGGGCATGGTGGACCTTGCCAATGACGTAGAAACCGACAACAACGGACAGTACGAGGACCGTGAAATGCTGCGGCAGCGGCGGCGGCGCCACAACGTTGACTCCGAAAAGCCCGGCTGCCCCTGCGGCCACAAGGACGCCCTTTCCCACAGGCCCAAGGCTGTGTTTTTTCACAGCCGCCGTTCCGGATTTGACCGGCCGTGATGCCTGCGCAGGCGCGGCGGAAACCTGGACCGGCGGGGGCGGCCAGGTCTTTTCCCCGTTCCGGACAACGGTGACCGAACGCTGGACAACGTCGTCGAAGTCAATGGCCAGCTTCCCGTCCTTGTTTTTGGTCAGGAGTTTCAGCAAGTTCAGTAAGTTGGTGCCGTACAACTGCGAGGCCTGGGCCGGCAACCGGCCAGGAAGATCGGTATAACCGAGAATAACGACGCCGTTCGCGGTAACCACGCGCTCACCGGCCACTGAACCTTCCACGTTTCCGCCCTGACCCGCGGCCATATCCACGATGACACTGCCCGGCTTCATTCTTGCCACGTCTGCAGCGGTCAGCAGCTTAGGAGCCGGACGACCTGGAATCAGCGCGGTGGTAATAATGATGTCCACATCGAGGGCCTGCTCCGAGTAAATCTCAGCAGCGCGCCGGTCATAATCGCCGCTGGTGGCCCTGGCGTAGCCATCCGAGGACGTCATCACCTCATCCACCTCAACCTTGAGATAGACGCCGCCAATGGACTTCACCTGGTCCGCAACCTCCGGCCGGGGATCAGTTGCCCGCACGATCGCACCGAGGCTGCTTGCGGCGCCGATAGCTGCGAGGCCTGCGACTCCGGCCCCGGCAACCAGGACTTTCGCCGGTGGCACTTTGCCTGCCGCGGTGACCTGGCCCGTGAAGAACCGGCCGAATTCATGGGCAGCTTCAATAACCGCCCGGTAACCGGCGATATTCGCCATGGAGCTCAGGACATCCATCGACTGGGCCCGGGAAATGCGCGGTACGGCATCCAGCGCCAGTGCAGTGATGGGGCGCGCCGCCAGTTCATCCACAAGATCAGGGCGAAGCGACGGACTCAGCAGCCCGATAAGGGTTGCCCCCGCCGCGAGCCGGTCGATTTCTGCCGTGGTGGGCGGGTTGATCTTGAGTACTATTCCGCTCGCCCATGCCTCTGCACCACCGACTATCAGCGCCCCTGCCTCCGCGTAGGCGTTGTCCGGAAAAGACGCCCGAGCACCGGCACCCTCCTCAACCACCACGTCGTAACCAAGTTTGGCCAGCTGCCTGACGGTGGCGGGGGTGGCCGCAACCCTGGCCTCTCCGCCGCCCTCGGCCACTATCCCGATCCGGGTCATGCTCTCCCCCTCGTCCACGTGGGGCGTCAATCCCGACTGCCGTCGTACGCCTTCTGGAGGGCTGCGATGTCCAGCTTCCGCATCCCGAGCATTGCCTGCACCGCTCGCTGCGCGCCTTCAGGATCAGGCCCACCGATCAGCGACCCCAGGGCGGCAGGAACAATCTGCCATGATAAGCCGAACCTGTCCTTGAGCCAGCCGCACATGCTCTCCTGACCCCCGTCCGCCAGCAACGAGGCCCAGTAGTGGTCCAGTTCCTCCTGGGATTCGCAGTGGACCACCAGGGAGAACGCTTCGGTGAAGTCCGCCCCGCGTGACCCGTTCAGCGCCAGGATACTCCGGCCGGCAAGCTCGAAATCTACAGTCAGGACCCCGCCGTCCGGCTGGCGCGCCACATGGCGGACCTCCGAGTCGTCGAAGATCGATGTATAAAAAGTGGCTGCTTCCTCTGCCTCATGCTGAAACCAGAGACATGTGGTGATCTTTTCCATGGTCGGCTCCTCCCGGCTTGAGACTATCCCGCAGTGACGGACCACACAACGGTAACTGCGGCTCGGACGACGGGCATTAAACTCAAGGCCATGACCACGCCAACACCAGCCGCCACCAAAACCACCGGCCGCGCTCCCGTTGCAATTGCCGCCGTCGTGGATTTTGTCCTGATCCTGGTGTTCGCAGCGATCGGACGTGACGCGCATGAACGCGGTGAAGTGGTGACCGGTGTGTTCCTCACAGCCTGGCCGTTCCTGGCTGGTGCGGCGGCCGGCTGGTTGGCCTTGCGGCTGTGGCACCGCCCTTTCGGCGTGGTGGCTGCGGGCATTCCGGTCTGGCTGGGCAGCGTCATCATCGGCATGGTGCTGCGCGTCGTGACGGGCCAGAGCGTCGTTCCGGCATTCGTCATCGTTGCTTTGGTTTCCCTCGGACTCCTGCTTGTCGGCTACCGCTTATTGCTGGCCGGGCTGGCCCGATTTGCCAACCGCCGTGTGAGGGCCTGATGTAATAGGCTGGCTGCAGGAAGCACCCCCACCGGCAGCCGCCGGCAAACTGATCCGAAGGGATTATTTGTGATCACCGCCTTTGTCCTGATCAAGACTGACGCCTCGCGCATTCCGGAGACGGCAGAGGAGATCTCCGCCCTTCAGGGGATCAGCGAGGTGTACTCCGTCACCGGGGAGTGGGACCTGATTGCGGTAGCGCGGGTGGCCCGGCACGAGGACCTCGCGGATGTCATCGCGGACAGGTTGTCGAAAGTTGAGGCAGTGGTGCACACCAGTACGCACATTGCGTTCCGGGCATATTCACAGCACGATCTGGATGCCGCCTTCGCACTGGGCTTAGAACAGTAGGACGGTTCGAGCCACAGTGAGCTTCCCGCACTAGCCCCTGCTGAGCTCAACCCACTGTTGGAGGACACCCTCCGCGGCACCGGAATCAATGGATTCCGCTGCCCGGGCGAGGGCGTTCCTCATGCGGTCAATGAAGGACCCTCCGGCGTCAAGATCATAGGCAATCAAACCTGCCGCCGCATTCAGGATCACCGCGTCCCTGGCTGCGCCCGGCTTTCCGGCCAGGACGTCCCGGACCACGGCGGCGTTCGCCGCGGCGTCCCCCCCTCGAAGGTCTGCCAGGCGCACCAGCGGAATTCCGACGTCGGCAGGTGAGAAAGCCAATTCAGTCACCTGGCCGCCGCGAATCTCCCACACGGTGGACGGACCGGTGGTGGTGAGCTCGTCCAGGCCGTCGTCACCCCGGAACACAAGTCCCCTGCTGCCGCGCTGGGCCAGGACGCCGGCTACCAGCGGGGCCATCCTGGAATTCGCGACGCCGACAGCCGAGGCCTGCACCCGCGCCGGGTTGGTCAGTGGCCCAAGGAAGTTGAAAGCGGTGGGAATGGCAAGTTCCTTGCGTGGCACTGCGGTGTGCCGGAAGGAGGGATGGAATACCTGCGCGAAGCAGAAGGTGATACCCGCTTCCTCCGCATTCCGGGCAACTCGGTCAATTGGCAGGTCCAGCCTGACGCCCAACGCCTCCAGCACGTCGGCGGACCCTGACGACGAGGATGCCGCACGGTTTCCGTGCTTGACCACCCGGGCGCCGGCGCCGGCCGCGACAAGTGCGGCCATGGTCGAAATATTGACGGTGTTCTGCTGGTCGCCGCCGGTACCAACGATGTCCAGCTTCTCGCCTGCGATCTCCAGCTTGTTGGCATGCAGCAGCATGGCCTCCGCCAGCCCTGAAATCTCGTTGACTGTCTCGCCCTTGGCGCTCAATGCCACCAGGAAACCGGCAATCTGCGCCGGGCTGGCCTCGCCGGACATGATCTTGTCCATGGCCCAGGCAGTGTTATCCGACGTGAGGTCGCTTCCACCGATCAGCGCCGAAATAAGGCGCGGCCATGTGTTGTCCGTCATAGATGCAGATGCCTGTGAGATCACAGTCTGATGCTATCTACGGTCAGGCATGCCTGACCAATGCACACCCCCTTCGGCTCTTTTCCGCGCGATTTCGCGTCTTTGTAGAAAAAGTCCCCCGAAAAGGCGGTTCGCATTGGGCAGGACGGACTTTTATAGACATAATGTCTATGTGACATCTGCGACCCATGCCCCCAGTACCCCGGCGCACCCCACGCTGAACCGCCCCAATATGGTTTCTGTTGGAACCGTAGTGTGGCTGTCCAGCGAGTTGATGTTCTTCGCCGGCCTCTTTGCCATGTATTTCACCCTCCGCTCCACTTCGGGCGAGATGTGGGCTGATGAGACAGCGAAGCTCAACTTCCCCTTTGCCTTGGTGAACACCATCGTCCTCGTGGCGAGCTCCTTCACCTGCCAGATGGGTGTCTTCGCCGCCGAACGCCTGCAGCCGCGCAAAACGGGCGGAGTCTTCCAGCTCGCCCGGTGGGGCATGAACGAGTGGTTCACCCTGACGTTCCTCATGGGCGCCTTCTTCGTGGCGGGCCAGACAATGGAATACGCCATGCTCGTCTCGGAGCACGTGTCGCTGTCTTCCAACGCCTACGGCTCGGCCTTCTACATGACCACCGGCTTCCACGGCCTGCACGTCATTGGCGGCCTCATCGCGTTCCTGTTCATCATCGGACGCTCGTTCGCAGCAAAGAAGTTCGGGCACTTCGAGGCCACCTCGGCAATCGTCACGTCGTACTACTGGCACTTCGTGGACGTAGTGTGGATTGGCCTCTTCCTGGTCATCTACGTACTGAAGTAGACAGGCTATGATTCGTTTTCTACAAGAGGTAGAATTTCAAGAAGCGGCTTCACAGGCCGACGCAGGATCGAAAAAAGGAACCACCACGTGAAGGCACTTTCGCAGAAGCGACGTCACCCTCTGGCAGCGATCGCGTTGCTCTTATTGGGACTCCTCGTCACGGGTGGGCTTTATGCTGCAGCCACCACAGCTAACGAGGCCAAGGCGGAAACCACCACCTACAGCGCCAGCGATACCGAAGAAGGCGGAAAGCTTTTCGAAGCCAATTGCGCTACCTGCCACGGTATGGGCGCCAGCGGCACACAGGACGGCCCGTCCCTGGTTGGTGTCGGCGCGGCCTCGGTCGACTTCCAGGTTGGCACCGGACGTATGCCCATGCAGATGAACGGTCCACAGGCACAGCAGAAGCCGGTGCAGTTCAATGACGAACAGACCCGGCAGCTTGCCGCCTATGTGGCTTCGCTGGGTGCCGGCCCGGCCGTCCCCGAAGAAGCTCTTCTCGATGGCGAAGGTGATGCGGCCGCCGGCGGCGAGCTGTTCCGCGTCAACTGCGCCATGTGCCACAACGCTGCCGCTGCCGGCGGAGCGCTGACCCGCGGCAAGTACGCCCCGCCCCTTGCAGGGGTTTCCGAAAAGCACATCTACGAGGCCATGGTTACCGGCCCCCAGAACATGCCCGTCTTCAGCGACTCGAATATCAGCCCTGAGGGCAAGCGGGACATCATCACGTTCCTTAAGAACATCGAAACCAACCCCACTCCGGGCGGCCTGGCCCTCGGATCGCTGGGTCCGGTTGCTGAAGGTCTGTTCGTCTGGACTGCCGCCCTCGGCGTCATCATTGGCTTTACCATCTGGCTGACGTCCCGCACCTCCTAGTGCGCGTTACCAACAAGAACTTCTGCTGCATGCCAGCAGTATTGGAATTAGAAACTAACCCGGCACAAGCCGGGACGAGAGAAGGATGAGGCGAATTATGGGCAACCATAGTGACGGCAGTCCGATCCACTCGGGCACCGTAGCTACGGCTGGTCAGGATGAGGTGGCGAAGATCCAGGATCCTGGGCTTCCTCCGCATCGTCTGCGCCTGGCCGACACGGACCCGAAAGCGGCAAAGCGGGCGGAACGGCAGGTGGCCCTCCTTTTCGGTGCCTCTGTTCTTGGCACCCTGGTGTTCCTGGTGGCGTACTTCGCCATTGATCTCGGGGCAGGCGAAGAGTCGAACCTCGAAGCCCTCCGCCTCCAGAACATGCTGCTGGGTCTGGGTACTGCATTTGCGATGCTTGGCATCGGAACCGGTATTGTCCACTGGGCCAAGGCCCTGATGCCGGACCACGAAGTATCGGAAGAGCGCCACGCCATCCGCACTGAGGATGACCGCCAGGCCGCAGTCCGGATCGTCGACGACATCGCCGAGGAAACCGGCATCAAGCGACGCCCCCTCATCCGCAACACCCTTTTAGGTGCTGTTGCCCTGGCCCCGCTGCCTGCCCTGGCTATTTTCGGGGATCTCGGCCCCCGGCCCGACAACAAGCTGGCACATACCATGTGGGCGCCGGAAGGCGGCAACCTCAAGCGCCTTGCCCGCGACCCTGATGGCACCCCCATCAAGGCCTCGGACGTCACCATTGGCTCTGCCTTCCACGTGATTCCGGAAGGCCTCAACGACCTCCATGAGGGCAAGCTGAACGAGAAAGCCAAGGCAGTAGTGTTGCTCATGCGCCTTGATCCCGCTTCGCTTAACCCCTCCGCCGGCCGTGAAGACTGGGGTTACAACGGCATTGTTGCCTACTCCAAAATTTGCACCCATGTTGGTTGCCCGGTGGCACTCTACGAACAGCAGACGCACCACCTGCTGTGCCCGTGCCATCAGTCCACCTTCGACCTCACGCAGGAATGCAAGGTCATCTTCGGGCCCGCCAGCCGCCCTCTCCCCCAGCTGCCCATCGCAGTTGACGACGAAGGTTACCTGGTTGCCACGAGCGACTTCAAAGAACCCGTAGGACCAAGTTACTGGGAGCGTGATGAGCATGAGCGCGCAATCAACAGCTGAACCGGCATTCGTCGCCACGACTAAAGCCGGGCGCGTCACCAACTTCGTTGACGAACGCGTCGGCGGATCAGGCATCCTGCGGGAGTTTGGCCGTAAGGTATTCCCTGACCACTGGTCCTTTATGTTCGGTGAAGTAGCACTCTACTCATTCGTCATCCTCCTGCTGTCCGGCACCTTCCTGACGTTCTTCTTCGATCCGTCCATGGCGGAAACGCACTACACGGGTTCCTACATGGAACTGCGCAACGTCGAAATGTCGGTAGCCTACAGTTCCTCGCTGAACATCTCGTTCGATGTCCGCGGCGGCCTGTTCATGCGGCAGGTACACCACTGGGCGGCGCTGCTGTTCGTGGCCTCCATTGCCGTGCACATGTTGCGGGTGTTCTTCACGGGCGCCTTCCGCAAGCCCCGTGAGATGAACTGGGTGGTGGGCGGCGTACTGCTGATCCTCGCCATGGCAGCCGGCTTTACGGGATACTCGCTCCCGGATGACCTGCTCTCCGGCAACGGCCTGCGCATCATCGACGGCGTCATCAAGTCCATTCCGGTAGTCGGAACCTGGATCTCGTTCTTCCTCTTTGGCGGTGAGTTCCCGGGCACAGCCGTCATCGGCCGTCTGTACGTACTGCACATCCTCCTGGTACCTGCGCTGATTCTGCTGATGATCGTTCTGCACCTCTTCATGGTGGTTGTACACAAGCACACCCAGTACCCCGGCCCCGGACGTAATGACGGCAACGTCGTCGGCTACCCCCTTGGTCCCGTTTATGCAGCCAAGGCGGGTGGATTCTTCTTCATCGTCTTCGGCGTTATTGCCCTGATGGCAGCCTTCTTCACGATCAACCCGATCTGGAACTACGGCCCGTACGATCCTTCCCCGGTATCTGCGGGTACGCAGCCTGACTGGTACATCGGCTTCGTTGACGGCGCCCTGCGCCTGATGCCGGGCGTTATCGGTGACTTCCACTTCGAATACGTCATCTTTGGCTACACGCTCACGCTTAACGTTCTGCTTCCGGCACTGGTACCCGCAGGTATTCTGTTCACTGTGATGTTCATGTATCCGTGGATTGAACGCTGGGTGACCAAGGATGACCGCGAACACCACGTACTTGATCGTCCCCGCAACGTACCAACGCGTACTGCCATCGGTGTTGCCGGCTTCATCTGGTACTGCGTTATGTGGGCAGCGGCAGGTTCTGACCTCATTGCCACGCACTTCTCGGTGTCACTGAACGATGTCACGTACTGGCTCCGGGTGCTCTTCTTCATTGGCCCGGTTATCGGCTTCATCGTCGCTAAGCGCGTAGCCCTGGCGCTGCAACTCAAGGACCGCGAAATCGCCTTGCATGGCCGGGAAACCGGACGCATTGTGCGCCTGCCGCACGGTGAGTTTGAAGAAATTCACGCTCCGCTTGATGACTACAAGCTGTACAAGCTGGTGGGCTTCGAGTCCCCCGCACCCTTGCCGGCCGTACCTAACGACCACGGCATTGTTACCAAAAAGGAAAAGCGCCGCGCCCTCCTGTCCAGGTGGTTCTTCGAGGATCGGGTTGCACCCGTGACCCCCGCTGAACTGGCGGCCACCCACAGCCACGGCCACCATGAGGGGGATTCCGCCAAGCAAGCCAAGAGCCTTAGTCACTAAACAACAGAAAACACAAGGGTGGGTGCCGGTCCTTCAGGACCGGCACCCGCCTTTTGCATCCCCGTTCTCAACGCTCGCGGTTACCGCCGTAATTCCGGGCCGTACGCGCGCCGGGCCGCTGCAGCGGGACCCACAGTTTGTAACGGTCAGCCCGGTAGTAGGACACCGAGTAGTCCACCATAGCCCTGGCAACGAAGGCGTGGCGTTGGATCTTGAGCAGCGGTGCGCCCACGTCAACGTTGAGGAGACGGGCTGTGGACGGAGAAGCTGCCGTTGCCTCAATCATGTCCTCGCCCCACTCCATCACCAGCCCGTATTGCTCACTCAGCACGTTGTACAGCGATGTAGGCGGCTCGCCGTCCAGCAATCCAGGGACACGGTGCGCCGGAATAAAGTTCTCATCCACACTCATGGGCTCCCCGTCAGCCAGAAGCAAGCGCCTGAACCGGACCAGCGGCGTCCCCTCCTCGAGCTGCAGTTCGCGCGCCAAAAAGGCACTGGCGGCGGTCTGCTCAAAGCTCAGGACCCTGGCAGCCGGCACCATCCCCCGGCGTTGCATCTCCTCACTATAGGAAGTGAGCTTCACCTGAAGGTCGAGCTTGGGTTTGCGGACGAACGTACCCAGGCCCACCACACGCTCTACAACTTCTTCACCCACCAGTGCGTCGATAGCTTGACGCACTGTCATCCGCGCCAGGCCAAAACGCTCCGCGAGGTCGCGTTCCGAAGGCAACGCCGCCCCGGGAGGGCACGCGGCGACGATGTACGCACGGAGAATTTCACGCAGCTGGACATAAATGGCCACGCCGCTGTCCCGGTCAATCGCACCGGCCACCTTGTAGGCGTCAGTGGGCACGGTGGCGAACTTCTGCTGTAGATTCCACAGTTCAATCTTATTGGGTTTGGTCTAGACCAACCGGACAGCCGCGGTCCGCTCCCGCTCCCGCTAAAAAGCCCCGCCCGCTGGCCGGTATTCTGGACAGGGTTTTTTCAGTCCGCTTCATCAATCCAGGAGGATGCTTCCCTTGCCAGTCCGCAGTGGCACCGTGGCCGCCCATATTGGGCTGCACGCCCGTCTGGCTGCCCTGTTCGTCCGTGCCGTCATCGAGACAGGCCTGCCTGTCGTGATCCGGAAGTTGGGGTCTACCGAGGATGTCAACGCCCGCTCTCTTCTCGAGGTAATGACAGCGGATTTCGGTTATGGCTGCAGGGTGGAGCTGGCGGTAGACGATACAGCCCTGGCCGACGAGCTGGCGGCCCAACAGGCCCTAGCGGCACTGGAGGGGCTCGTTGAACTTCTGGAGTCCCACACCGGCAGCTAGCGGCCTTACGTAGCGTCTATGCGGCCGGGAAGCCCGGGCCTTCACGAGAAAGCGGGCCCCACCAATTGGTGGGGCCCGCTTTGTTCTTGATGTGGCGAACCTAGTGCGCGTGATCTCCGCGGCTGTATTCGTAAACCCAGCCAACAAGGGCAATAACTGCAAGGCCGGCACTGATAAACGTGATCCAGAAGCCCGCAGCCATGCCCAGGAACCCGCCTGCACAGGCCAGGCCCAGAACCAGCGGCCACCAGCTCCAGGGGCTGAAGTGGCCCTGCTCGCCGGAACCTTCATGGATCTCGGCGTCGTTACGGTCTTCGGGACGCAGCCCGATCCGCTTCCCTGTGAAGCCGAGATAGGCGCCGATCATTCCTGCAAGACCGCCCACAAGCATGATTCCAAGGAAGCCAACCCATTCGTTCCAGTGGGTCAGAAAGCCGTAGATTGCCGCAACGGGAAAGAAGAAGAAAACCCCGGTGCCAAAGAGCCAAGTCTCAATTTTCACTTTTCGTCCTTCTGGTCCGCGTTACCCAGCACATTGGCAACAGGCTCGGGCGATTCGGCAGTTTGCCGTTGGGAAAGTTCCGGGTGGTGCAGGTCCAGCGCAGGACGTTCCGACCGGATACGGGGCAGCGACTTGAAGTTGTGCCGCGGCGGCGGGCAGGAGGTAGCCCATTCGAGAGAAGCACCGAAGCCCCAGGGATCATCAACCTCGACCTTTTGTGCCGACCGTGCGGTGACGAAGACGTTCCAGAAGAACGGGATCAACGAGGCACCCAGGACAAAGGATGACACCGTAGAGAACTGGTTCATCCAGGTGAAGTTGTCCTCCACAAGATAGTCGGCATAACGGCGCGGCATACCCTCGACACCCAGCCAGTGCTGGATGAGGAACGTTCCATGGAATCCGAGGAAGAGCATCCAGAAGTGGATCTTGCCCAGGCGTTCGTTGAGCATCTTGCCAGTCCATTTCGGCCACCAGAAGTAAAAGCCGGCGAACATGGCGAAGACAACCGTGCCAAACACCACGTAGTGGAAGTGAGCCACCACGAAGTAGGAGTCCGAGACGTGGAAGTCCAGCGGCGGGGAGGCCAAAATGATGCCGGTCAGGCCGCCGAAGAGGAACGTCACCAGGAAGCCGATGCTCCACAGCATGGGTGTTTCGAACGTCAGGGAGCCCCGCCACATGGTGCCGATCCAGTTGAAGAACTTCAGACCCGTGGGAACGGCGATCAGCATTGTCATAAACGCGAAGAACGGAAGCAGTACCGATCCCGTCACGTACATGTGGTGTGCCCAAACGGTGACGGAAAGCGCGGCAATGGCGATGGTCGCGTAGACGAGGCCCTTGTAGCCGAAGATCGGCTTGCGGCTGAAAACGGGGAAGATCTCCGACACGATGCCGAAGAACGGCAGGGCGATGATGTAGACCTCAGGGTGGCCGAAGAACCAGAACAGGTGCTGCCATAGGATGGCCCCACCATTCTCGGGATCGAAGATGTGGGCACCAAAGCGGCGGTCAGCGCCAAGGGCGAAGAGTGCAGCAGCCAGCGGCGGGAAAGCCATCAGGACCAGGATGGCGGTGACCAGCGTGTTCCAGGTGAAGATCGGCATCCGCCACATGGTCATGCCCGGGGCACGCATGCAGATGATGGTGGTAATGAAGTTGACCGCACCAAGGATGGTTCCGAAGCCGGACAGTGCCAGGCCGAAGACCCAGAGGTCACCGCCCACGCCCGGGCTGAACGTGGTGTTGGACAACGGCGCATAGGCGAACCAGCCGAACGAGGCGGCACCCTGCGGGGTGATGAAGCCGGAGACCGCGATGGTTGAACCAAAGAGGAAGAACCAGAAAGCCAGTGCATTCAGGCGAGGGAAAGCGACGTCCGGGGCGCCGATCTGCAGCGGCATGATGACGTTGGCGAAGCCAGCGAACAGCGGCGTAGCGAACATCAGCAGCATGATGGTGCCATGCATGGTGAAGAGCTGGTTGTACTGTTCCTTGGTCTGCAGGATCTGCATGCCGGGCTCGAAGAGCTCGGCGCGGATCAGCAGGGCCATGACGCCGCCGAAGCAGAAGAACACAAAGGACGCGATCAGGTACATGTACCCGATGGTCTTGTGGTCTGTGGAGGTAATCCAGTTGACGACAACGCGCCCCTTGGATTTTGGTACTACGGGAGTCTCAAGGACACCCGGGGATGCTGTGTAAGTTGCCACGTCGCTGCCCTTACTCCGTTTCGATCTGGTTCGGGTTGCGGTCGTACTCCGCGCCGAGGGCTCCGGTGTTGCCTGCCTCGCGAAGTTCCTCGATGTGGGCATCAAATTCTGCCTCAGAGACAACCTTCACGCGGAACAGCATTTCGGAGTGGTATTCGCCGCAAAGTTCTGCGCATTTACCGTCAAAGGTTCCCTCAGCTGTGGGAGTGAACCGGAGATAGTTGGTCTTGCCGGGAATCATGTCGCGC
The DNA here is from genome assembly GCF_059383595.1 of Pseudarthrobacter sp. MDT1-40-2. Classification (NCBI taxonomy): domain Bacteria; kingdom Bacillati; phylum Actinomycetota; class Actinomycetes; order Micrococcales; family Micrococcaceae; genus Pseudarthrobacter; species Pseudarthrobacter sp. MDT1-40-2. The sequence goes on from NZ_JBWZCL010000001.1 coordinate 41,144, forward strand.
TTCTGGAGGAAGGCAGGGACCCAGAAGGAGTGGATGACGTCCCGGGCGTTGAGCTCCAGCTCTACGGACCGGTTGACCGGCAGGTAGAGGGTAGGCAGCTCTTCCTTGTCGATGACGTCACCGGTCAGGTGTGCCTGGACACCTGACTCGTAGACATCTTCGGAGATAACGTCGCCGGACTTGTAATTGAAGTCCCATGCCCATTGCTTGCCGCGGACGTCGACGACGACCTCCGCAGGCTGGGAGCGGTCATCGATCGCTTGCTGGTCACGGTCTGTGAAGTAGAAGAAGACCAGCACCATGAAAATGGGGATCACGATGTAAAAAACTTCGATCGGCAGGTTGTAGCTGATCTGCTTGGGGAACCCGACAGTTCCCTTGCGCCGCCGGTAGGCAACTATGCACCAGACCATCAGGCCCCAGGTGATGATGCCAACTGCCAGGGCTGCGATCCATGAGTTGACCCAGAGGTCCATGATCCGGTCAGTGTTGCTGGTGGTGCCCCGTTCGGTAGGCAGCCACCCCTTCTCTACCTCTGGCGAACATCCAGTCAAAACCAACGCGCCGGCCATTGCCAGTCCAGTGATCGTAGTGATCGTTTTGCGTCGGCTGCCGGTTCGGTTCTGCGAACTCACAGACGGCCCTTCCTACTTGTTGCTGTCACCCGTCGGCCGATGGCTCCCGGGACACACTAAAAAGTTTTACTACTCGGTGTAGAGCTTACAACTCCCCCGGGCATTTCGCCCACATGCCGGCACCGGGCGAAGCGTCCGCGTTAGTGGAACGAATCGCCGCAGGCGCAGGAGCCGCCCGCATTGGGGTTGTCGATGGTAAAGCCCTGCTTTGAGATGGTGTCTTCGAAATCGATGCTGGCGCCGCTAAGGTACGGCACACTCATCTTGTCAACCACAACTTCGACGCCGTCGTAGTCGCGGACGGCGTCGCCGTCGAGGATCCGCTCATCAAAGTACAGCTGGTAGATGAGGCCCGAGCAGCCGCCCGGCTGGACTGCCACACGGAGACGAAGGTCTGTGCGCCCCTCCTGCTCAAGCAGGCTGCGGACCTTTCCGGCGGCAATGTCGGTCAGAGCGACCTCATGCGTGGGCAGCTCGCCACTGACCTCGGTGGTAGCGGTGCTGTTCTCGTTGGTGGTGGTGCTCATTGGCCTACCTTCTTAGGATGGTCCCGGCGGCGCCGCCAATGCGGTGCCTGACCCTGCGGATACGGTATGGGCTATAGCTCTATGCTACGTCGGTCAGAGGTATTGCTCTAACTCCAGACGTAACTGATACGGCTCGTTGCTTGTTCCCGGTTCAGTTAAGGCCGGACTCGTTCAGCTTGGCCAGCATGAACGCTTCTGCCACGATGGCCTTCCGGAAATCCTCCAGGTGCAGGGACTCGTTGGCGCTGTGCGCCCTCGAATCCGGATCCTCGACGCCCGTCACCAGGATCTGGGCCTGCGGGTACACCTGCAGGAGGTCCGCGATGAAGGGAATGGAACCACCAATTCCGGTCTCCACGGCCGGCACTCCCCAGGCCTCGCCCAAGGCCCACATGGCGGCCCCGGCCGCGGAAGATCCCGTGTCGGTGCTGAACGGTTCACCGGTTTCACCGGGAGTGAAGACGACGCTGGCACCGAAAGGTGCGTTGTCCATCACGTGCTGCCTCACGGCCTCCATTGCCGCTTCCGGATTCTGGCCTGGCGCGAGCCGCAGGCTGAACTTGGACCTGGCGGTGGGAATGAGCGTATTGGACGCAACATCCACGGCGGGGGCATCGATTCCGATAATGGACAGCGCGGGCTTGGTCCAAAGCCGGGAGGCGATGCTGCCGGTGCCGGCAAGCCGGACGCCGTCCAGGACGGAGGCGTCCCTGCGGAAGTCCCCTTCCGTCATGTCCACCATGGCTTCATCCCGGCTCACCAGGCCGGGGATGGCAACCTCGCCGCGGGCGTCATGGAAGGTTGCAATGAGACGGGCCAGGCAGATGGGTGCATCCAGTACCGGCCCGCCGAACATCCCTGAGTGGACAGCATGCTCAAGGACCCTGACTTCAATCGTTCCGTCCACCAGGCCGCGCAGGCTGGTGGTCAGCGCCGGCACGCCGACCTGCCAGTTGCTGGAGTCGGCGACAACAATGACATCGGCCTGCAACAGGTCGCGGTGTGCTTCCAGGAAAGGCCGGAAGGTGGGCGAACCCGCTTCTTCCTCCCCCTCGAAGAAGAAGGTGACGCCCACACCGAAATTCTCGCCGAGCACTTCGGTGACGGCCGTGTAGGCGCCAAGGTGGGCCATGATTCCGGCTTTGTCATCAGCCGCACCGCGCCCGTAGAGGCGGCCATCGCGTTCGACGGCGGTAAAGGGCTCTGATTCCCACAACGCCGGATCGCCGGGCGGCTGGACGTCGTGGTGGGCGTAAAGGAGGATGGTGGGCTTTCCCGGCGCAGCCTCGCGCCGGGCCACCACTGCAGGTCCGCCGGGGGTGCCGTTTTCTTTGGGGCTCCGAAGAATACGGACCTCCTCCAGGCCAGCCGCCCTGACGAGTTCCGCTACCGCCTCGGCGCTGCGGTCAAGTTGCGCCGGGTCAAAGCTTGGCCACGCGATTCCCGGGATGGCCACGAGCTCTTTCAGCCGTTCGACAGTGGTGGGAAAAGCTGTACCGACGGTGTCGCGCAGTTCTTGCAGGTCGACGGGCCGGAGAGGCAGCCCAGGAGTGCGCGGGGTATCCGCTACTGGTGAAGTCATGGCCAAAACCATACAGGCAAGCGAACAAGGAAAGGCCCTGACCGCAGGGTATTCTGTACTGGTGTTTGGACGTAAAAAGGAAGCGCCGACGGCGCAGGAAATCATAGACCAGCAGGCTGAGGCAATGACGGCGGCCGAGACCCAGCTGGGCAAAGGCGCGCCAACGCCCAAGCGCAAAACCCAGGAAGCCGCCCGCAAGCGTCCCCTGGTGCCGGAGGACCGGAAGGCCTCCAAAGCTGCTGAACGGGCTGCCATCCAGGAGCAGCGGCTGAAAATGCGCCGCGCGCTGGATACCGGTGACGAGAGGTTCCTGCCGCTGCGGGACAAGGGACCGCAGAAGCGTTACGCCCGCGACTACGTGGACGCCCGGTTCAGCCTTGGCGAATTCCTGATGTTCGGCGCACTGGTCTTCGTGATCATTTCCCTGCTCGTGCCTTCAACCAGCGAACAGATGATTTATGTGCTGGGCGGGTTTTGGGTGATGTTCCTGGCGGTATTCGTGGATGTCTTCATTATTTCGCGCCAGTTGCGCAAACGGCTGACCGCCAAGTTCGGCGATGTGGAGCGCGGCACTGTCTGGTACGGCGCCATGCGGTCCCTGCAGTTCCGCAAGCTGCGGCTGCCCAAGCCCCTGGTCTCCCGGGGCCAGTACCCTTCCTGATTTTTCCTGCTGTACACGAAACCCCCGGTCGCCCTAAGGCAGCCGGGGGTTTCGCTTTAGTTCCAGCGGATCATCTGGCGGACTTCCTCTTCCGGGCCAGCTCGCGGTTAATCCTGGCGGCCCAGAATGGTCCCTCATACAGGAAGGCCGTGTAGCCCTGAACCAGGGTGGCGCCGGCGTCCAACCGTTCCAGTACGTCGTCGGCAGTTTCCACGCCGCCTACGGCGATCAGAACCAGTTTGTCCCCCACGATCGACTTCAAGCGACGAAGCACGGCCAAGGAGCGCTGTTTCACCGGAGCACCGGACAAGCCGCCTGCACCGCAGGCCGCGACCTTTTCCGGAGCGGCCAGCAGGCCTTCGCGGCTGATGGTGGTGTTGGTGGCGATGATGCCGTCAAGGCCCAGGTCCAGCGCGAGGTTCGCGACGTCGTCGATGTCTTCATCACTGAGGTCAGGCGCAATTTTGACCAGCAGCGGCACGTGGCGTCCGGCAGACGCATCCGCTTCGCGGCCCACAGCTTCCAGCAACGGCCGAAGGGACTGCACGTCCTGCAGCAGGCGGAGTCCGGGAGTATTCGGCGAGCTCACATTCACCACCAGGTAGTCCGCCGCGGGGGCAAGGCTCCGCGCACTCAGCAGGTAGTCGGACACGGCGTCATCGAGTTCCACCACTTTGCTCTTGCCGATGTTGACGCCGATGATCGGGCGGGCGCCAGGGTGGCTGCGCTGCAGGGCTGCCCTGGCGGCCTTCAACCGGGGCTCCACAGCGGTGGCGCCGTCATTATTGAAGCCCATCCTGTTGATCACGGCCCGGTCTTCGATCAGGCGGAACAGTCGTGGCTGTGGGTTGCCCGGCTGTGCCAGGCCGGTAATGGTTCCAACCTCCACATGGCCGAAACCAAGCTTTGTCAGGGCCTCAATGCCGTGGCCTTCCTTGTCAAAGCCGGCAGCGAGGCCGAAAGGGGACGGGAAGGTCAGCCCGAATGCCGTCGTCTGCAACGACGGATCCGGCGCCGCGAACTTTTCCAGGATTCTGCCCACGCCGCTGGCGTGGGCGAGCCGGATGCCACGGAACCCGATTTTGTGGGCACGTTCGGCGTCCATCCAGGAGAAGGCAAGCCGGAAGAAGGTGGGATAAATGCGCATGGCTCAAGTTTTCCGCCTCTGGGGTCACAAACCAAATGGCTAGGCTGGTGCCATGGAGTGGACAGAGGACATCCTCGGTACCGGTTTTGAAGCACGCCCTCTCAGTGCTACCGGTCCGGACGGCGTCACCAGGACAGCAACCCTGATCCGTTACGTGCCGGAAACCCCCGCAACAAGTCCTTCCGGCGGTAGTGCCGGAACCGCGGGGAGCTCAGGCCGTCAAGCAGTGCTTTTCCTCCATGGCTGGAGCGACTACTTCTTCAATACAGACATGGCCGGCTTCTGGGCTGAGTCCGGCCGGGACTTCTATGCCCTCGACATGCACAACCATGGGCGCAGCCTCCAGGACGGCGTTCCTCCGGGATTCGTTGCAGACCTGAGGGATTACGACGCCGAGATCGACGCCGCATTGGAGATCGTCACTGGCGGTGCACCCGGAGCAGACGTGACGTTGATGGGTCATTCGCTGGGCGGGCTGGTAGCCGTTCTTTGGGTCCAACGCAATCCGGGACGGGTGAACCGGCTGGTCCTGAACAGCCCGTGGCTGGAAATGCACCGCGGACCGTGGACACGTCGGGTGGTAAACACCATGGTGGGCCCGATGGCCAGGTTCCGCCCGGATGCCGTGCTGCGGCTCCCGGAACGCCAGTTCTATTGGCGCAGCATCAGCTCAGATGCGGATGGTGAGTGGACCCTGGACCGGCGGTACCGGCCGCCGCAGGCTTTCCCGGTCCGCGCGGCCTGGCTTAAGGCCGTTCTCGCAGGGCAGTCCCAGGTGGCACGCGGACTGCGGCTTCCGGTCCCTGTGCTGGTACTCCTGTCCGCGGCAAGCCGGAACGGGATGGTATGGAGCGAGCAGATGCTGCGTACCGATGCAGTGCTGGATGTCCATGCCATTGCCCTACGGGCAGCAAACCTGGGCGACTCCGTGACCCTGGAACGGGTGGAAGGCGCCCTGCACGACGTCTTCCTGTCCGCACCCGCAGTGCGGGCTGATGCTTTCGACCGTGTTGCCCGGTGGTTGCGGGCGTACTAGGCCCAGTGCCTATTCCACCCCTGGTGCGGCAGCATCCACCGCCCCGCCGTAACGGCGGTCGCGCTGGGCGTAAATCTCGACGGCGTCCCAAAGTGTCCGGCGGTCAACATCAGGCCAGAGAACGTCCATGAAGACAAACTCGGCATAGGCCGACTGCCACAGCATGAAGTTTGAAAGGCGCTGCTCGCCGCTGCTCCGCAGGAAAAGGTCAACATCAGGCAGGTCCGGCTCATCCAGGTACTTCTGGATGGTGCGCTCGCTGATGGCCCCGGGCTTCAACCGGCCCGCGGCCACCTCTCCGGCGATGGCGGCTACGGCATCGGTTATTTCGGCCCGGCCGCCGTAGTTAACACACATGGTTAACGTGCAGGTGCTGTTGCCCGCCGTGTATTCCTCGGCTTCCTCAAGCTCCCTGATGACGGATCCCCAAAGCTTGGGGCGGCGTCCGGACCACCTGACCCGGACACCCCATTCGTCCAACTGGTTCCGCTGGCGTCGTAACACGTCCTTGTTAAATCCCATCAGGAAGCGGACCTCTTCGGGGGAACGGCGCCAGTTTTCGGTGGAAAAGGCGTAGACCGTCACGTACTCAATGCCGAGCTCAATAGCACCGGCAACGACGTCCAGCAGCGCCGGCTCCCCCGCCTTGTGGCCTTCCACGCGGGGCAGGCCGCGCTGGTTCGCCCAACGCCCGTTGCCATCCATCACGATGGCCACGTGCCGGGGAATGAACTCTGCGGGGATGGCCGGTGCGACGGTACCGGAAGGATGCGGATACGGAGCCACCACTGGCGTGTCCCGGCGTCGTACGTTTTTATTCTTTCCTAACGCCACTTTCAGTTACGCTCCACATGTTTGAGGGATTTGAGCACCCGTTCCAGGTGCCACTGCAGGTACGCGGCCACAATACCTGCCGATTCCCTTCGGTTGATTGCCTCGGAAGAATCGGCCGTCGCCCAGTCCCCCGTCAGCAGGGCACCGAGCAGGCGGACCGTTTCCGGAGCCGGCGAGGGCGATCCCGGGGGGCGGCAGTCGTGGCAGACCATTCCTCCCAGCGGCGCGGCAAAGGCGGTGTGCGGGCCGGGCAGCCCGCACCGTGCACAGTCGGTGAAGCTGGGTGCCCAGCCGCCGGTCGCCAAAGCGCGGAGGAGGTAGGAATCAAGAATCAGCCCGGGGGTATGTTCCCCGCGGCTCAAAGTCGCCAATGCGCCCACCAGCAGGTTGTACTGCGCGGTCCCGGCCTCACCATCAACGTCTGTCAGTTTCTCCGCGGTTTCCGTCATGGCCGCGGCCACTGTGTACCGGCTGTAATCGGCCGCGATGGGCCCGCCGTAGGCGCCCTTTGCCTCGGCCTGCGTCACTATATCCAGGGAACGGCCGGAAACCAGTTGGAGGTCCACCACCATGAACGGTTCCAGCCGGGCGCCGAACCGGCTGCTGGTCCGTCGCACGCCTTTGGCTACCGCCCGGACCTGGCCGTGGTGCTTGGTGAGCAGTGTAATGATCCGGTCAGCTTCGCCCAGCTTATGGGTACGCAGCACCACGCCGTCGTCACGGTAGGCGCGGGAAGCGAAGGATTGTTGGGCCACGCTTAATCTTCCCACTCTCAGGGACCAAAGCCCGCCCCGACGGCAGCGTGCCGCCGGATGGCTCCGACGGCACGCTGATGCTTGCGGCTGTATTCGGTCTTCTGTTCCCGACTTCCGCAGATGTCAGGGGCTAACCGGACTGGGCGTCACGGACGGCGCGGTTGACTGCCGAGATTACTGCCTTCAGCGAAGCCGTGGTGGTGTTGGCATCGATGCCCACACCCCAAAGAACCCGTTCCCCCACGGCACATTCAACGTAGGCCGCAGCCAACGCGTTGCCGCCTTCGGACAGTGCGTGCTCGCTGTAATCGAGGACTCTGACGTCCACGCCGTCCTGGCCGAGGATGTCCAGCAGTGCGGCGATGGGGCCGGTTCCCTTTCCGGTGCGCCGGACCTGCGCGCCATCCACGCCCAGGTTGGTGCTCAGGGTCAGGCCGCCGTCCTCATCCGTTTCGGTGCTGATGGCTCCCAGCGAGTAGCGTCCCCACTGGGTATCCGGGTCGCTGGACGGCAGGTACTCATCCTGGAAGTGCTGCCACAGCTGTGCACCGCTGACCTCGCCGCCAACGGTATCCGTACGCTTCTGGATCACACCGGAGAACTCGATCTGCGCGCGGCGGGGCAGGTCCAGGCTGTGCTCGTTTTTGAGCAGGTACGCCACCCCGCCCTTGCCGGACTGCGAATTCACCCGGATCACGGCCTCGTAGCTCCGGCCCAGGTCCTTGGGGTCAACGGGGAGGTACGGTACGGCCCAAGTGAAGTCGGCGACGTCCTTTCCTGCTGCCGCCGCCTCCTTCTCCAGCGCCTCAAACCCCTTTTTGATGGCATCCTGGTGCGAACCGGAGAAGGCGGTGAACACCAGGTCCCCGCCATAAGGAGCACGTTCCGGGACTGGCAGCTGGTTGCAGTATTCCACCGTTCGGCGGATGTCATCGATGTCGGAGAAATCAATCATGGGGTCAATGCCCTGGACGAACATGTTCAGGCCCAGGGTAACCAGGTCGACGTTGCCGGTGCGTTCGCCGTTGCCGAACAGGCAGCCCTCGATGCGGTCCGCGCCGGCCAGGTAGCCAAGTTCGGCTGCCGCCACGCCGGTTCCACGGTCGTTGTGCGGGTGCAGCGAGAGGATGATGCCCTCCCGGGGGTGTAGGTGGCGGCTCATCCACTCGATGGAATCCGCGTAGACGTTGGGCGTGGCCATTTCCACTGTGGCGGGAAGGTTGATGATGACCTGCCGGTCAGCAGACGCTTCGAAGACATCCGCTACTGCATTGCAGACCCTGACCGCATAGTCCAGTTCGGTGCCCGTGAAGGACTCCGGCGAGTACTCGTAGGTGATATGGGTGTCCACCAGTGTCTCTTCATACTTCTTGCACAGGCGCGCGCCCTGCAGCGCGATGTCGAGGATGCCGTCCTCGTCCTGGTTGAAGACCACGCGGCGCTGCAGCACCGAGGTGGAGTTGTAGAGGTGGACGATGGCTTGCTTGGCACCCACCAGGGACTCGTACGTCCGCTCGATGAGATGCTCCCGGGCCTGCGTCAGCACCTGGATGGTGACGTCGTCGGGGATGTGGTTGCCCTCGATCAGCTGCCGGACAAAGTCGAAGTCGGTCTGGGACGCGGACGGGAACCCGACCTCAATCTCCTTGTAGCCCATGCGCACCAGCAAATCGAACATTTTCATTTTGCGGGCCGGGCTCATGGGATCGATCAGTGCCTGGTTGCCGTCGCGCAGATCCACCGCGCACCAGCGCGGGGCTTTGGTGATGAGCTTGTCCGGCCAGGTGCGGTCAGGCAGTTCGACAGTGATCTGGTCCTGGAACGGCTGGTACCGGTGGGCAGGCATTCCTGAGGGCTTTTGTGCGTTTCGCATGGTTATGGGTGGCCTTTTCTCTGGTTCAACTTTGAAAGGGTGGCCGGGCAACACAAACTCCGCAGCGAGGGTGGGCCTGAGCTAGATAGCTTCTGAGGCCTCGCCGCGGCAGCTAAGAAGGAGCAGGTCTGCGCGCACATTTCGAGAGTAGCATGCGTGCGTAAGATGAAGGGGCAGGTTCACCGCAACGTCCACCCTTCAGACGCTGCACGGCCCGGATCCGGCCGCAGCCCGTCCCTCCAAGGAGCTTCAGTGCCCATTTCGGGAATCGACCTCGCCAACATCGACTATGGCGTCAGACCCCAGGACGACCTCTACCAGCATGTAAACGGGACCTGGCTGAGAGGCACTGACATCCCGGATGACCGCCCGCTGGAAGGCACTTTTACCGCACTTCGTGATGGTGCCGAGCTGGCGGTGAAGCAAATCATCCTTGACGCTGCAGCTAAAGCGGCTGAAGCCACCGGCATTGAGCGCAAAATCGGAGATCTCTACAACAGCTTCATGGATGAGGCCACTATCGAAGCCAAGGGAATAGCTCCCATCAGCCAGCGACTGGCCGATGTCTTCGCAACGAACGATATTGGTGAACTCATCTCGCTGGCAGGCAGGCTGTTCCGTTCGGACGTTTCCGGGCTGTTCCACCTCTATCCCGCCCCCGACGCCGGGAATCCCGACCGGGTGCTGCTCTACATCGGGCAGGGCGGACTGGGCCTGCCCGACGAATCGTATTACCGGGAAGCGAAGTTTGCCGAGGTTGTTTCTGCCTACCGGGCGCACATCGCGGCAATGTTCAAGCTCGCCGACCACCCGGATCCGGAGGACGCCGCTGCCCGCATCGTCGCGCTGGAAACGCAGCTGGCTTCACATCACTGGGATAACGTGACGCTTCGCGATCCGCAAAAGACCTACAACCTCCTGACGGCCGAGGCCGCCGCCGGCCTCTTCCCGCCCCTGGATTCCTGGTTCAGCGCCGCCGGCGTCGGCCCGGACAAGCGGCAGGAACTCGTGGTCAGCACTCCCGATTTCTTCTCCGGCGCAGCGTCGCTGCTGCAGTCCGAGCCCCTTCAGGCTTGGCAGGAGTGGTTCGCCATGCGGGTCATCGGCTCTGCCGCACCCTATCTTTCGGCGGCATTCGTGCAACAGAACTTCGCCTTTTACGGCACCACACTGAGCGGCACGCCCCGGAACAAGGACCGCTGGAAGCGCGGGGTCGGCGTCGTGGAGGCCGCCCTCGGTGAGGCCGTGGGACAAATCTACGTGGCACGGCATTTCCCGGAAACACACAAGGCCCGCATGCAAACTCTGGTGGACAACCTCATTGAGGCCTACCGCGAGAGCATTACCGGACTGACGTGGATGGGCGACGCAACCAAAGCCGAGGCGCTGCGAAAACTGGATGCCTTCCGCCCCAAGATTGGCTTCCCGGACGAATGGATCGACTATTCCGATGTGGACATCGATCCCGGCGACCTGCTGGGGAACGTCGAGCGGGCCCACAATGCCGACGTCGACCGCCACCTCGACGAGGTAGGCAAGCCGGTGGACCGGAACAAGTGGCTCATGACGCCGCAGACCGTCAACGCCTACTACCACCCGATGCTTAACGAGATCGTCTTCCCGGCCGCCATCCTGCAGCCGCCATTCTTCACCGCCGACGCCGACGACGCCGTCAATTACGGCGGAATCGGAGCCGTCATCGGGCACGAGATCGGCCATGGCTTTGACGATCAGGGTTCCCAGTTCGACGGCGACGGGGCCTTGCGCAACTGGTGGACAGAGCAGGACCGGGCGGCGTTCGAGAAACTGACTGCCCGGCTGGTTGCCCAGTTCGATGCCCTGTCCCCCTACGCGGCGCCCGGCCATCACGTCAACGGCAAACTTACGCTCGGGGAAAACATTGGTGACCTCGGCGGCCTCACCATCGCCTACAAGGCCTACCTCATCAGTCTCCAGGGCAAGGAACCGGACGTCCTGGACGGGCTGACCGGCCAGCAGAGGTTCTTCGCTTCATGGGCGGCCGGCTGGCGCCAGGTCATCCGGACCGAGGAAGCCATCCGCCGGCTTGCCACGGACCCGCACTCCCCCAATGAGTTCCGCACCAACGCCATTGCTAAAAACCTCGACCCGTTCCACGAAGCGTTCGACGTCAAGGAAGGCGACGGCATGTGGATGCCGTTAGAAGAGCGGGTCAGCATCTGGTAGCCGGCTGCCGCCCTTCCTCATTGACGGGGGTCAGCCCCGGTCGATGAGGAAGGGATTAACCTGCTGGCAGACCACATCGCTGGCGGTCTGGTTAACGACGTCGGGTGGCAGGGCTACGGCCCCGTACTGCGGTCCGGCAGCAAAATCCGTGCCAACATACAGCTGTACGCCGTAGACGCTGGTGGAGGCGATGAGCTGGGTGTCCGGAATGCCGAACAGGGCTCCTACGTCCGCTGCAACATCAGCGAATTCGGCGCTGTAATAAATCACCGTTTGTTCCACCGGGGCGGCGGCAGCTTCAGTGAGCTGCGTAAATCCTCCCGTAATCAACGCTGCGGAGATTTCCTGGTATCGCGCGGGAGCCCCGGATCCGTTGGCTACTGACACAGGCTGCAGCGCCTTGTCGTACACGGCCTCGGAGGGTTGTTCGACCGGTGGTATCGACTCGGCTGCAGTGGGACCAGCCGTGGGTTCACCGGTGGGCGCAGGCGCCGGGCTCTCCGAACCCGTGGGATCGGTCAGGTCAACGTCCTCACGCAGAGCTGCAAACAGCTGCGACGCCGCCGGCTGAGCCAGATCGAGGCGGTTCGGATCCAAGACACTTGGGCCAGTGGGTACGGCTACGAAGGCGACTTTACTGATGTCGATATCCTTGAGGCGGCTGCCGGCCTTGACCAAGGCTGCCGGAGAAGCAAAGCCTTCGTCCAGGGTCAGATTCCGCGTAACAACGTCTGCAATGTTTAACACTTTTGCCGGGTCGGACAAGGTGCCGTCGTCCTTGACCTTACGGGTCAGGGACGACAGGAAGGCCTGCTGGGCCTTGATCCGGCCCAAGTCACCGCCATCTTCAAAGGCATGGCGGCTGCGGAGCCAGGAGAGTGCCATCTCGCCTTGGACCGATGACGTTCCTGCCGGCAGCCGCAGCCTGGAATCCGGATCGTAGACAGGATCGCTGACGCAGACCTCGACGCCGCCCACCGCGTTGGAAAGCTCCGTGACGGCATTGAAGTCGGCCATCATGAAGTGGTCCACTTCCAGGCCGGTGAGTTGGTTCACGGTGTCCACCGCGCAGCCGATGCCTGCCTGGGCCATGGCCTCGTTGATCATCGCCCCGGTGCGCGCCGGATAGGTAGTCCCCGTCTTGCGGTCAGTACATTCGGGGATGTTCACCAGGAGATCCCGGGGAAAGCTGATGACGCTGACGCGGGAATTGTCTGCCGAGATGTCCATCATCATCATGACGTCGGACTGGCCGTAGCCTGTTGAGTCCTCAACGCTGCCGTATTGGGCGTTGGCGCCGTCCCGGGTGTCCGATCCGAGAATGAGGATCTGCATACGGTCGGTGGCCTCATCGATACTGTCCGCTGCCGCACCTCCAGCGTTCAGCGGGGCTGTGTTGAGATTAGACTGCAGCCGGATGAACCAGTACCCGGCGAACACAACAGCTGACAGCAGGGCAAGGGACGCCACCCAAGTAACAACTTTGAGCCAACCGGGCATTTCCCGGTTCTTCCCGAGATGCCTGGCAGCCCCGACGGCGGTTGTTTCCGTGTGCTTGGAGAACTGTCCGCTGCCCTTCGGTATGTCAGCACCGTCATCGCCAGTTGCGCGGCCTTGCCCCACGTTTACGTCCCTTTCTTCAGAACCAAATTCGGCTTATCCTAGCCTTCAAGGCTGGGAGAATGCCGGAAGCCCGGCCGCGCCGGCCCCCTTCTAGAAGCCGAGCTTCACCAGCTGTTTCGGGTCCCGCTGCCAGTCCTTGGCCACTTTGACATGAAGATCAAGGTAGATTCGGGTCCCCAGCAAGGCTTCGATTCCCTTCCTGGCGTTGGTGCCTACCTCGCGCAGGCGGCTGCCGCCCTTGCCGATGATGATCGCCTTCTGCGACGGCCGTTCAACGTACAGGTTCACCCTGACGTCCAGGAGCGGGTTGTCCTCCGTGCGGCCTTCCCTGGGGAGGATCTCCTCCACCACCACGGCCAGAGAGTGCGGAAGCTCATCCCGGACGCCTTCCAGTGCTGCCTCACGGATGAGTTCGGCCACCATCACGGCCTCAGGCTCATCAGTCAATTCACCGTCCGGGTACAACGGCGGAGACGGCGGCATGTGGCCGATCAGGATGTCGGCAACGGTGGAGACCTGGAAGCCATCGGTAGCGGAAACGGGCACGATGTCCCGCCAGCCCTCTTCGCCCAGGACGTCGCGGCCAAGTCCGGCGACGGCGAGCAACTGCTCAGTAAGCGCCTGCCTGTCGACGGTGTCTGCCTTGGTCACGACTGCCACTATCGGTTTGTTGCCGACAGCCGCCAGTTGGGCTGCGATGTATTTGTCGCCGGGCCCGATTTTCTCGTTGGCCGGCAGGCAGAACCCAATGGCATCCACCTCGGAGAGGGTATCCGCCACGAGATCGTTCAGGCGCTTTCCCAGCAATGTCCGCGGACGGTGCAGTCCCGGCGTATCCACCAGGATGAGTTGGGCATCCTCACGGTGGACGATGCCACGGATGGTGTGCCGGGTGGTCTGCGGCTTGGCCGAGGTGATGGCTACCTTGCTGCCTACCAAGGCGTTGGTCAGCGTGGACTTGCCGGCGTTCGGGCGTCCCACGAGCACGGCGAATCCCGCCCGGTAGCCACCGAAATCATCGGGCTCGGTGGGCTTATTCTTCTTGCTCATGTGGAACTCCCTGCTGGGTTAATGCTGTCTTGTGAAAGTGCTCGGTTGATTCGGCATAAGATTCGGGAACCCGGGCTGCAATTATATGACTGACCCGGTTACGGCGGCCTTCCAGCCGCTCGGCCCGCAGGGAGATTCCGCCGACCTCCACGGAGCTGCCAACGATTGGCACGCGGCCCAGCGACTTCGCGAGCAGCCCGCCAACGGTATCCACTTCATCGTCCTCAAGCTCGATGTCGAACAGTTCACCGAGGTCATCGATGCCCAGGCGGGCGCTGACCCGGTAGGAACCGTCCTCGAGTTCCACGGCCTCGGCAGACTCGGTGTCGTACTCGTCAACAATCTCGCCGACGATTTCCTCGATGAGGTCTTCCAGCGTTACCAGTCCCGCTGTGCCTCCGTACTCGTCGATGACAATGGCGACGTGCGTTGATTCCTTCTGGAGTTCCTTGAGGAGATCACTCACCGGCTTGGATTCCGGCACGTAGCGCACCTCCCGGGCCAGCGCCTCGACCGGCGGAATGGCGTCCCCTGCACCGCTGTGGTGAAGGACGGCGGCCACATCCTTGAGATACACGATCCCCAGGATGTGATCGTTGTTTTCGCCGATGACCGGTATCCGCGAATAGCCCGAGCGAAGGAAAAGCGACATTGCATCCTTCAGGTCTGCGCCGGCCTCAATACTCACGATGTCCGTGCGCGGCACCATGACAGCCCTGACGAGAGTGTCGCCGAAGTCGAACACGGACTGGATCATCTCCGCTTCGTCGTCCTCAATGACGTCCGATTCTGTGGCCCGGTCCACCAGCTCACGGAACTCCTGCTCACTGAAGAAAGCTTCATCTCCACCTGGTGCGCCCGGCGCGGCAGCACTGCCAATGCTCACCAGCCAACCGGGCACAGGGCCCAGGACCATGGTCAGCGAGCTGATCAGCGGGGCAGTAAAACGGGCCACGCCCACCGCGTGCAGGCGGCCGATCTGGCGGGGCGAAACTCCCACAATCACAAAGCCCAGGAGCGCCATGATGCCCGTAGCTGCCAGGCCTGCGAGCCAGACGTTATGGAGGATGCTGTGCAACAACACCGCGACTGCGACAGCGGAGGCCATTTCAAACCAGATCCGCCAGAAACGCAGGGCCCGGATGTGGGCGACAGGCTGGGCCAGGATGCGTTTCATAGCCTTGCCACGGCCATTGGTCAGGAACGCCTCGGCATCATGGCGGGGCAGGAAGTTGAAGGCCGCCTCTGCCGCGGTAAGGACTGCTGCGGCACCAAGAAAAACGAGCGCCATGACGACCAGGAAAAAAATGGTCATTGTGTAGTCTCTGCCGGCGCTTCCTTGCCCGTAAACCCGGCGAGCAGTTCCCGCTGAAGGCCGAACATTTCAACCTTCTCCTCCGGCTCGGCATGGTCGTAGCCAAGCAGGTGGAGGATGCCGTGTGTCGTCAGGAGCAGCATTTCATCCTGGGTGGAGTGTCCCGCATTGCGCGCCTGGTCTTCCGCTACCTGCGGGCAGATGGCGATGTCGCCCAGCATGCCTTGCGGCGTCAGCCGCCCGGGAGCACCAGGCGTCAGCTCGTCCATGGGGACGGACAGCACGTCGGTGGGCCCCGGCTCGTCCATGAGCTCCAGGTGCAGCTTCTCCATGGCGGTCTCGTCCACCAGCAGGACGGACAGCTCTGCCTGGGGGTGGATGTATAGCTGTTCGAAGATGTAGCGCGCCAGGGCCACAAGCTGGTTCTCGTCGACAGGAATCCCGGATTCGTTGTTGACTTCGATGCTCATACTTTGGCTCCTCCGGTCTCCCTGGACCGTGCCGCCTTCTGCTCCTGGACGTCATCCCAGTCGCTGTACGCCTTGACGATGTTGCCCACCAGCCGGTGGCGTACGACGTCGGCCGCATCAAGGATGGAGAAATTGACGTCGTCAATGCCAGTGAGTATCTCCTGGACGATCCGCAACCCGGACCGGCTACCGGTGGGAAGATCCACCTGAGTAATGTCGCCCGTTACCACCATCTTGGAACCGAATCCAAGGCGGGTAAGGAACATCTTCATCTGCTCCGGGGTGGTGTTCTGCGCTTCATCGAGGATGATAAAGGCGTCATTGAGCGTACGGCCGCGCATATAGGCCAGCGGGGCGACTTCAATGGTGCCTGCGGCCATCAGCCGGGGGATGGATTCCGGATCAATCATGTCGTGCAGGGCGTCGTAGAGCGGCCGGAGATAGGGGTCGATCTTGTCGCTCAAGGTACCTGGCAGGAAGCCAAGCCGCTCGCCGGCCTCGACTGCAGGCCGGGTGAGGATAATACGGCTGACTTCCTTTTGCTGCAGCGCCTGCACCGCTTTGGCCATGGCGAGGTAGGTCTTGCCCGTACCTGCCGGACCGATGCCAAAAATGATGGTGTTGGCATCTATGGAATCCACGTAATTCTTCTGGTTCAAAGTTTTTGGCCGAATGGTGCGGCCGCGGCTTGAAAGGATGTCGTGTGTCAGGACGTCCACGGGGTTCTGCGTGGACTGCGACTTCAGCAGGGCAACCAGTTGCTGCAGCACGTCGGGGCTGATGGTGGTCCCCCGCGCAACGAGGCCGCGGACCTCCTCAAGCAGGCGCATGATGCGCGGCACGTCCGCTGTAGGGCCCGCAATGGTGAGCTCATTGCCGCGGACGTGGAAGTTGACGGACGGGAACTGTTCTTCGATGAAACGGAGCGCCTCATCATGGCTGCCCAACGACTGGACCATCTGGTCGGAATTCTCGAAGTAGACCACTTCCGTGCGAATACCGGGCAAGGTGTGCGGGAATTCCCCTGTGCTTGGCTCGCCGGGGCTGACGCTGCGGCGTTTTCCGTTGGATGATTCAGTCATGGTGACGGCCAGCAGGCCTTGGGTTCCTCCCGTTGAATACTGACTCTGGAACGTTCCTCCATCTTACGCCAGTGAGCCGGCCCCGGCAGCCCTGGAAGCAACGGGCCGGGTGCCGAAATGATTCGGTGATCAGGTATCAACTTCATATCAGCCTCATATCGTTCCCGTTGCAGTTGTTGGCAGAGTCCGGAATCCACGAGTCCCGGCCGGCGGTGTATGTAATGCTGGAAAGCGTCTCTTCCGGCCGAGCGGACATCGCTGCGTCACCGTGAATGGACGTGGACGAATCCGGACGAACCAACGAGCAGAACGAAAGGCACTCCCATCAAGGATCGACGCATCGCTGTGCCTGTGGCGGCAGCCGGCAGGACGCAGCCCCCGGGCCTGTTTCGCCGCGCCGCCGCGTTGGTTGCGGCGATCCCGTTGGCCGTGGCCATGTCCTCCTGTGTGGCCGGTCCCGCCTCGCGATCGGCAACTTCCCCGGGTGCTCCCGGTCCGGGCTATTCCACATTGTCCGTGCCGGCGTCGAACGCCCCGCTGGAAACGACGCAATCGTCCAACAAAGCGCCCATCTACTGGATCGGCCGAAGCGGTGAGCATGTCTTCCTGTACAGGGAATTCCGCGACGTCCCCGAACAGGACAATCCCGTGACCCGGGCGCTCCGGGCGATGATGTCGGAGACGCCCCTTGACCCGGACTTCTTCACCTCCTGGCAAAATCCGAAGGAACTGGAAACGTCGATTTCCGGCCAGAACATCATTACCGTTGACGTCTCGGAAGACGCTTTCAACAGCACCCTGGATGCCGGAATGGCCGAACTCGCCGTTCAACAACTGGTGCACACCGCGACAGCAGCCGCGGCGAGTTCAGGCCTGGTGGACACCAGCCAGCAAATCCAGGTTGTGGTGTTAGTGGACGGACACCCTGATTATCAAGCCTTTGGCCACATCCGGCTTGGCGCGCCAATGGCCAGGACGGCAGGCCTCGTTGCGCCAATCTGGATCATTGATCCGCAGGAAAACGCCAACGTGCCCAGCGGCACCGTGAAATTAACGGGTCGAAGCACGGACCAAGGCGACCGCCTCCGCTGGCAACTGCTCCGGGAAAGCAACGGACAATCCAGCATCTATCTGAGCGGCGAAACCACCAGCGCGGCGGATGCCGGTTCGGCCGGGCTGTTCTCCCTGGACCTGACCTTGGAACGGGGAACGTACCAGCTGCGGGTCTCGCGCATTGACGTCGAATCGACGGAGCTTTCCCTGTATACGGACACCCGAAAGTTCAACGTCGGATAGCGGCGGCCCAGGGACTACCAGCGGCCCAGAATGTCATTGGCCACTACGGCAGCGGCAGGCCCTGCCGTCGAGGACCGGAGCACGTGGTGGCCCAGCAGCGCAGTGACCGCACCGGCATCGCACAACCGGGTCACTTCCCGGGCAGCGATCCCGCCCTCCGGTCCGACTATCAACAGGATTTCGCCACTGGGAGTCGGCGCGGTGCGGCTGGTCCAGTCCTCAAGAACTGACCGTAGCGGCCGGACGGCATCCTCATGCAGGATCACTGCAAGGTCGGCCGCCGCCGCCCGCCTGGCCAGTCCGGCGGTGTCGACGATTGATTCGACGCCCGGGATCCAGGCACGACGCGCCTGCTTGGCCGCGGCTGCTACCACCGACTCCCACTTGGCATGAGCCTTTGCCGCACGATCTGCCTTCCAGCGGACGATGGAACGTTCGGATTGCCAGGGAATTACGCCATCGATGCCCAGTTCAGTGGCCATCTCGATGGCAAGCTCGTCCCTGTCTCCTTTGGCAAGTGCCTGTACCAACACCAGCCGGACGGCAGGTTCTGGTTCAGCGGTTACCGTGAGGCAGTCGATGCTCAACTCCCCGGGGGCGGCAGTGGCCACCGTTCCGCTGATGCGGTTGCCACTGCCGTCGGCGAGGTCAACCGGCTCGCCGACGGCAAGCCTCTTGACGGTCACCGCATGCCTTGCCTCCGGGCCCTCCAGGACGAAGGTCGAACCCGGCCGGACGTCCGCAAGAGCACCCTTCGGGGTGAAGAAGACAGGGTTGGTCATTGCTAGAGGTTGCCCAGCCGGTCACGCAGTTTGGCGAACACGCCTCCACTGGCCGCGAGTTTCCCCTCGGTGAACTGCTCGCCGCGAAGCTTCGCCAACTGGCGCAGGAGGTCCTCCTGGGTGGCATCGAGCCTCGTTGGAGTGTCCACCTGGAGGTGCACCTTGAGGTCACCACGGCCGTAGCCGCGCAGGTGCGTGACGCCGAGTCCACGGAGTGTGATGATCTCACCGGACTGCGTACCGGCCTTGACGTCGATCTCCTGAATGCCGTCAAAGGTCTCGAGGCTGATTTCCGTCCCGAGGGCCGCAGCGGTCATGGGGATGTTGAGGGTGGCGTGGAGATCGTCGCCATCCCGGACGTAGGTGGAATCGCTATTAACGCGGATCTCGACATAAAGGTCACCGGCCGGACCGCCTGCCGGACCGGCTTCGCCCTGCCCCGACAGCTGGATACGGGTACCCGTGGCTACACCAGCTGGAACCTTGATGGTGATGGACCTGCGGCTCCTGATCCGCCCCTGGCCGTTGCATTCGTTGCAGGGGTCCTTGATCACGGTACCGAAGCCTTCGCAACTGCCGCACGGTGCCGCCGTCATGACCTGTCCCAGGATGGACCGGACAGCCCTTTGGATCTGGCCGCTGCCGCCACAGACGTCGCAGCGTTCCGGGGAGGTGCCTTCGCGGCAGCAGCTGCCATCGCACGTGGGGCAGACGACGGCGGTATCGACTTCCAGCTTCTTGTTGACGCCGAATACGGCGTCGCGGAGGTCAATGCGGACGCTGATCAAAGCGTCCTGCCCACGACGCACCCTGGAGGCGGGTCCGGCCGTGCCACCGGCACCGAAGAAGGTGTCAAAGATGTCCTGGAACGCGAAGCCCTGGCCGGCGTACTGGCCTCCGCCAAAGCCGTTGTCGGTGCCGTTCTCGTTACCGGTGGTGTCGTAGACCCGGCGCTTTTGCGGATCGGAAAGAACCTCGTAGGCATGCGTGACCGCCTTGAACCGGTCAGAGGCGTCCTCGCCCGGGTTGACGTCCGGGTGAAGTGTCCGTGCCAGCTTTCGGTAAGCCTTCTTGATTTCCTCCCCCGTGGCTTCCGGTGAAACCCCAAGGACGTCGTAATGGCTGCTCAAGTCTGATTTCTCTTCCTGTTGTCAAGCTTTACTTCGAAGATGCTGCGGACCCTACGGTCCAAGAATGCGCGAAAGATAGCGCGCCACGGCCCGAACGGCAGCCATGGTAGTGGGGTAATCCATCCGGGTGGGTCCCAGGACGCCGATTTTTGCCGAACTGTCGGGTCCGTACGCCGTAGCGACCACAGAAGCCTCAGCCAAGCCGTCGTACGGGTTCTCGCGTCCGATGCTGACGGCGACACCGCGGGGATCCTGGGCCATTTCGCTGAGGAGCCGCAGCATTACCACCTGCTCTTCCAGGGCTTCCAGGACCGGCCCGATGCTCAGGGGAAAGTCAACGTTGGAACGGGCGAGGTTCGCTGTTCCGGCCATGACCATCCGTTCTTCCCTGCCGCCCTGCGCGAGTGCTTCCAGTCCCTGCGCCAGCATGTTGGCGGCAGCGCGGTGGACGGGAGCGGCTGCAGCGACGGCGGCAGGCAACGTCTGCGGGAGCTGGCTGAGCAGCGTGCCGTGGGTGGCCGAAAGGAAACCGGCCCGGAGGGCTGCGAGGCCCTCCTCACCGATATCGGAACCGACATCAATGACCCGTTGTTCCACCTTTCCTGTCGTGGCGATCAGGACCACCAGCACCCGGCGCGGGGCAAGCAGCACAAATTCAATGTGCCGCACCTGCGCCCGGCTTTGCTGGGGGTACTGGACCACTGCAACCTGGTTGGTCAGCTGCGACAGCAGCCGCACGGTCCGGTCCAGCACGTCGTCGAGATCGTCCGAGCCCTCAAGGAGCGTCTGGATGGCCCGGCGCTCGGCCGGAGACAACGGTTTAACCGCCGAGATCTGGTCGACGAAGAGCCGGTAGCCCTTGTCCGTGGGTACGCGGCCTGCGCTGGTATGAGGGGCCGTGATAAGCCCTTCGTCCTCCAACGCCGCCATGTCATTGCGGATGGTGGCGCTGGATACACCAAGGTGGTGGCGTTCGACCAGCGCTTTGGATCCCACCGGTTCGCGGAAGTGGACATAGTCCTCCACTATGGCCCGCAGTACCTCCAGTTTGCGTGGATCGCTCATTGTCTACCTCCGTTCGATGGTCGCTCATCACTGGTGTAATGCTGATGGCTGCGAGGTGTTAGCACTCGACATGCCCAAGTGCCAGTCTAATATGACTCGCCGCGTTGTTAGCATTGGTACCGCTCCGGGCGAAATCCGCCCGGTATGTGGCGTGAGGCTGGAACCAGGATGCAGTACCAGAATTGGGGTCCGCAGGATCTGTCCGCGCCGGCGCGGACAGAACTTCCCGCCGTCCCGGTGGAACGGGGCATGGTCCTTGAGGACGTGCAGTCAGGCTGGGTGGGAGCGGTAACCCGGGTTGAAAAATCCGGCGGGATGCACTTGGTGGTGCTGGAAGACCGGCGCGGCAAACCGCGATCCTTCAAGCTGGGCTACGGCTTCCTCCTGGAGGGCCAGCCCATCAGGCTCGACCCGCCGGCTCCCCGCACTGCGGGAACAGCAGCAGCAACCAGCCAACGAACCGCTTCCGGTTCGGTACGCGTTGCCGGACAACGCGCCCAGGTGGCAAAGGCCAGCCGGATCTGGGTCGAGGGAAAGCACGACGCCGAACTCGTGGAAAAGGTGTGGGGCGATGACCTCCGGGCAGAGGGAATCGTCGTCGAACCGCTGCATGGCATTGACGATCTCCCGGGCGCTGTCACTGCCTTTGGTCCCGGCCCCGGCCGCCGGCTCGGCATCCTGGTGGATCATCTGGTTCCGGACTCCAAGGAATCGCGGATCGCAAGTGACGTGATGGGCTCCCCCGGCGCGGCCGGCAACGTCCTGATTGTCGGCCACCCCTATGTCGACGTGTGGCAGGCAATCCGGCCGGCTGTTTTGGGTATTCCTGCGTGGCCGGTGGTGCCCCGCGGCCAGGACTGGAAGACCGGCATTCTCGCAGCTTTCGGCTGGCCGCATTCCACCAAGGAGGACATCGGGCTGGGCTGGCAGAAGTTGCTGTCCGCGGTGACCAGCTATGCCGATCTTGAAGCGTCACTGCTGGGGCGGGTGGAAGAAGTCATCGATTTCCTCACGGCACCCTGAGGGCTGCTGCAAGGTAACCGTGAATCACCAAGTATTCTTGCACTGACACCCTCCGCAGCACCGAAAAGGACATAACCGTGGCAGAGAACGCGCGCGACAACAGGGACACCCAGCCCGCCAGTGGCAGTCCCGAGTATCACGGCGTGCCCGCGAACGCCCTCCCGCTGACCGCGAACGAGGACCGCCAGTGGGCAACGCTCGCCCACTTCGGCGGGATCCTGGGCTGCATTCCGTCGCTGCTGATTTACCTGATTTTCAAGGACCGTGGGCCCTTTACGGCGCAGGAGTCCAAAGAAGCCCTCAACTTTACGCTTCCTCCCACAGTCGCTGCCGTTCTGGCCAACCTGCTGCTGTTCATTCCGGGAATCGGCAACCTCTTTGCCGTCATCGCCACGCTGATCTGGATCACCTTGACATGCTTCTCGGTTTCCGCCGGCATCCACGTTAACCGGGGCCAGCCCCACCGCTACCAGTACAACCTGCGCCTGATCAAGTAGTAATCGACGCAGGGCCGGTTTCGCTTGGCACGTGTCAGTCGGGCAGGATACGCCGGACGACGGCGTCAGCCAGCAACCTGCCTTTAAGTGTCAGTACCAGCTTGCCTGCGAAAGCCTCGACCGGCTCAATCAGCGAGTCGGCAATGAGACCGGCAATTGCCTGCCGCCCGCTTCCGAGCGTGGCAACCTCCAACCCGGAAGCCAGCCGTGCCTCCAGGAGGACACGCTCGACGTTCCTGGTATCGGCGTCGAGCGTTTCCCGTCCGGCAGCCGGCGAGGAACCAGCGGCGAGCCGGCCTGCATAGGCTGTGGGGTGCTTGACGTTCCACCAGCGCACACCACCAACGTGTGAGTGGGCACCTGGCCCAATCCCCCACCAGTCATCACCGCGCCAGTACGCCAGGTTGTGCCGGCATTGCTGCTCCGGGCCGCGCGCCCAGTTGCTGACCTCGTACCAGCCCAGGCCCGCAGCATTGATCAGCTCGTCAGCGAGTTCGTACTTGGCGGCGTGATCGTCGTCGTCAATACCGGGAACCTCGCCACGCCGGATCTGGGCCGCGAGCTTCGTCCCGTCCTCCACAATCAGGGCATAGGCGCTGATGTGGTCCGGGCCGTAGGAGAGCGCTGTTTCGACCGACAGCCGCCAGTCGGCCAGCGACTCCCCCGGCGTGCCATAAATCAGGTCAAGACTGACAGCGAGCCCCGCCTGGCGGGCCCACTGGACAGCAAGCGGGACGCGGCTGGGAGTGTGCGTCCGGTCCAGGACCTTCAGGACGTGCGGCACGGCCGATTGCATGCCGAACGACACCCGGGTGAAGCCGGCATCGGCAAGCAGTTGCAGGGATTCAGGCGATACGGAATCCGGGTTGGCTTCGGTGGTCACCTCAGCCCCGGGGACCAGGCCCCACCGGGCAACCGCGGCCTTCAGGATGCGGGCGAGGTCCTCTGCAGGCAACAGCGTGGGGGTTCCGCCGCCAAAAAACACGGAGTTGAGCGGCCGGGCCGGCAGCCCCGAGCCAGCCAGCGCTCTGGAAGCAAACTCCAATTCCGATATGGCCGTGGAAGCGTAAGCGTCCTGGGACGCACCGCCGCCGAGCTCGGTGGCAGTGTAGGTGTTGAAGTCACAGTAGCCGCAGCGGACGGCACAGAACGGGATGTGAACGTACAGCCCGAAGCTGCGGGTATCGACGCCGTCCAGAACCTGCGCGGGCAGCAGTCCGTCAGCAGGCGCCGGGTCTCCGAGCGGAAGGGCGCTAGGCATGCCGGCCAGGCTCCCTGAAGTCCTGCAGGAGGGGGTGCAGCGGGACCACTACTTCTTTGCCTTGTCCTTCGATTCGTCGGTAGTCAGGGCGGCAATGAACGCTTCCTGCGGAACCTCAACGCGGCCCACCATCTTCATGCGCTTCTTGCCTTCCTTCTGCTTTTCCAGCAGCTTGCGCTTACGGGTGATGTCGCCGCCGTAGCACTTGGCCAGCACGTCCTTGCGGATGGCACGGATGCTCTCGCGGGCAATGATCCTGGACCCGATGGCGGCCTGGATGGGCACCTCGAACTGCTGCCTGGGAATGAGTTCCCGGAGCTTGCCGGTCATCATCACGCCGTAGGCATACGCCTTTTCCCGGTGGGTTATGGCGCTGAAGGCATCGACTTGCTCGCCCTGAAGCATGATGTCCACCTTGACCAGGTCGGCCACCTGGTCGCCGTCGGCTTTCCAGTCCAGCGAACCGTAACCGCGGGTCTTGGATTTGAGTATGTCGAAGAAGTCAAAGACGATTTCCGCCAGCGGCAGGCGGTACCGGATTTCCACCCGGTCCTCGGAGAGGTAATCCATGCCACCCAGTACGCCGCGGCGGCTCTGGCACAGCTCCATAATGGCGCCTACAAAGTCGCTGGGAGCCAGGATGGTCGCAGAAACCATGGGCTCACGGACCTCGGCAACTTTGCCGGTGGGGTATTCGCTGGGGTTGGTCACATGGATGACCTTTTTATCCTCCAAAGTCACCTGGTACTCCACGTTGGGTGCGGTGGAAATCAGGTCCAAATTGTATTCACGTTCGAGCCGCTCACGGGTGATTTCCAGGTGCAGCAGGCCCAGGAAGCCAACACGGAAGCCGAACCCGAGTGCTGCGGACGTTTCCGGCTCGTAGACCAGCGCGGCATCGTTGAGCATCAGTTTCTCGAGCGCGTCACGAAGCACAGGGTAATCCGTGCCATCCAGCGGGTACAGGCCAGAGAACACCATGGGCTTGGCATCGGCGTAACCTGCGAGGGATTCCGTCGCCGGCTTGGCAAGGTTTGTGATGGTGTCGCCCACCTTTGACTGCCGGACGTCCTTCACTCCGGTAATCAGGTACCCCACTTCGCCCACGCCAAGTCCCTTGGACGGAGTGGGTTCCGGTGAGCTGACGCCGATCTCCAGGAGCTCGTGGGTAGCACGGGTGGACATCATTTGAATCTTCTCGCGCGGGTGCAACATGCCGTCCATTACCCGGACGTAGGTGATGACGCCGCGGTAGGTGTCGTAGACAGAGTCGAAAATCATGGCACGGGCTGGAGCTTCGGCGTCGCCTGCCGGTGCCGGCAGATCGCGGACGATCTTGTCCAGCAGTGCCTCGACGCCTGCCCCGGTCTTGCCTGAGACCCGCAGGACGTCCTCGGGATCGCCGCCAATCAGGCTGGCCAGTTCTGCCGCGTACTTTTCCGGCTGCGCGGCGGGGAGGTCAATCTTGTTCAGTACCGGGATGATGGTGAGATTGTTTTCCATTGCAAGGTACAGGTTGGCGAGCGTCTGGGCTTCAATGCCCTGCGCAGCGTCAACCAGCAGGATGGCCCCTTCGCAGGCAGCCAGCGACCGGGAAACCTCATAGGTGAAGTCCACGTGCCCCGGAGTGTCAATCATGTTCAGCGCGTAGCTGGTGCCGTCCAGTTCCCACGGCATCCGTACGGCCTGGGACTTGATGGTGATGCCGCGTTCGCGTTCAATATCCATCCGGTCCAGGTACTGGGCCTTCATGTCGCGCGACTGAACCACCCCGGTGAACTGCAGCATGCGGTCTGCCAGGGTGGACTTGCCGTGGTCAATGTGCGCGATGATGCAGAAATTCCGAATAATGGCCGGATCTGTCGCGGCGGGCACCGGGGCGGTGCGGGCCATGGGAGACACGCAGGGTCCTTACTGTTGGCTGCTCTGATGGTGAACTTCAAGTGTCCCACGTCAAAGGCCGCTGTGCGCATTCGGAAAGCATGGCCCGGGCAGTCTGCAAGCAGGTGCCCCTCGGAACAGCGCAGTATTAGGCTGGCAGCATGGTGTTCACTTTGCAGTCCCTGGCCCGCGTCGCCCGTTCGGCCCTCCGCGTCCTGACGGCACCCAGCCAAGGCAGGTCCGCCGGCAGTAAACCTGCCGGTAAGGCCAGACGCCCTGCTTCGGCGGTCCCGGCGTCGTCGAACATTCCCTCCTCCCCGGCCTCCCCCTACCCCGGGGACTATCGGGTTGGATCGGACCGGCTGCACCTGCGGTACGCTCCCTCCCCTGACGGCAACCCGGACCCCGGTGAAATCGTCTGGACGTGGGTCCCTTACGAGGAAGACTTCTCCCGGGGCAAGGACCGGCCTGTGCTGATCATCGGATCCAACAGCGGTTACCTCCTGGCACTGATGCTGACCAGCAAGGACCACGACGGCGGCAGGGCGCCATCCGGGGACTATGTGGACGTGGGCGCCGGGGCGTGGGACAAGCAAGGCCGCCCCAGCGAAGTAAAGCTGGACAGGGTGCTGCGGATCCGGGAGGATGACGTCCGGCGCGAAGGCGCGGTACTTGATAAGGCTGGGTTCCAGGCGGTTGCCGCAGCCCTTGCCAAGCGGCACGGCTGGGCTGCGCCACGGGGATGAAACCCGAACTGGCCACTGGGCAGCCGACTCTGCTAATATTGACAGCTGTGTGTCCGTGCAGGTCGACGGCCACTGAAGGTTGGCCGCCATAGGTATCCCCACGCCGCTCAGTCAAGGCCAGCCGGAAAAACCCTCTAGACCATTTCCGCATTAAAAAGAGAGTTCACACGTGGCTAATATCAAGTCCCAGAAGAAGCGCATCCTCACCAACGAGAAGGCACGCCTGCGCAACAACGCAGTCAAGTCCGAGCTGAAGACGGCCATCCGCGCCGTCAACACCGCCGTTGAGTCCACCGACAAGGAAGCTGCTACTACTGCTCTTGTTGCCGCCAGCCGCAAGCTGGACAAGGCTGTCAGCAAGGGTGTTCTGCACAAGAACAACGCAGCGAACCGCAAGTCGGCGATCTCCAAGAAGGTCAACGCACTGTAAGGTTTCCAGTTCCACGAACTGATGTTGTGGCCGGCTCTTCGGAGCCGGCCACATGCGTTTAAGCCCACTGTCCCGGCAGCGCCGCCGCTGGCTCTTGCGGGCGCTGCCTACTTTTGCCTGACAGAGGTGGCGATCACCCGGACCGCGTGCTCCACAGCATAAACAGGGTCCTTGGCCAAACCTTTTACCTGCGCATCGGCCTCCGCTGTTGCCTGGATGGAGCGGACCAGGCCTTCCGGAGTCCAGCGTCGAACATCCCGTTGGGCCTGTTCCACGAGCCAGGGCTGAAGACCCAGCTCACGGGCAATCTGCGCCGACGAGCCCTGGGCGCCCGCCACCTTGGCAACGGTCCTAAGCTTTGCTGCCAGCGCTGCAACCAGCGGCACGGGATCCGCCCCCGTGGCCAGGGCATGGCGGAGCGTGGACAGTGCTACAGGTCCGTTCCCGGCCATCGCGGCATCAGCAACCTTGAAAGCGGTGGCCTCAATCCGGCCGCCGTAGTACTTATCCACCATGGCAGCATCTACAGCTGTAGTGGCGTCCGCGACGAGCTGACTGCAGGCCGCAGCCAGTTCGGAAAGGCTGGCTCCAACGGCGCTGACCAGGGCCTGGACAGCGTCAGGCTCAATCCTGCGCCCGGCAGCTTTGAATTCAAGCATGACCAGCGCGGCCTTGTCCGCGTCCTTCTTCAGCGGCTGGCAATCCACTACGGGCCAGCCGCCGGCCTTCACCGCATCCAGCAGTTTCTTCCCCCGGGTGCCTCCGGCATGGCGCAGCACAAGGACGGCGTCCTGTTCAGGCTGTTCCAGATAGGAAAGGGCGTCAGCCAGGAAGGCATCATTCATGCCCTCCACGGCTTCGACCTCAATGAGTTTCCGTTCGCCAAACAGTGACGGGCTCACGTGCATCCTCAAGGCCCCGGGCTCGTAGGCGGCAGCGTTGAGCCTGGTAATCTCGACGTCCGGCGTGGCCGCCCGGACGTGTGCCCTGACGGAGTCCATAGCCCTGATCCCCAGATATTCTTCCGGGCCACCGATGAGGACGACCAAGGCCGGTTCCACATCCCGCCACGAAACCAGGTTCTGTGCCTGCCCTTTTGCCGTCCTAGACGATGTACCAGCCACGGTTGGTTCCTTCCGGAAGTAAATGTGCAGGTATCAAGACTGCCACGACCCGCAGCCGCCACCAAGCCGGACCGCGCTGCCCGCCAGTGCTTTTCCAGTCCATCAAGAAGAACCGCGATCCGGCCATGGATAACGAACATCTTGCGTGCAAGTATGCCGGGATGCAGCACCGCCCAGACTGCCAGCACCGAGAGAACGGACAACAGGCACATGCTGGCGACCCCAACCGGACCTTCAGGCCAGGGAAGGGAGGCGCCGGTTTGTCCGGCCAGAAAGCGGGCAATTGTTGCAATTGCGAGGCTGCACAGGCCCGCCGGCACATTCAGCACACCGGTCAGCCAGGGCGCTGCCTGGGAGAAAGGCACGGCAGCGGTACCCAACACCGTCACCGGTGCTACCAGGGGTGCGGCCAGGATGTTGGCACAAAGGGCGTAGGTGGAGTACGCCGGCTGCAGAAGAACCACGATAGGCCCGCAGAACACCTGCGCGGACAAGGGAACAGCCACCACCGCGGCAAGCCACTGGGGCACCCATGCGGACGCCCAGCGCATCATCGCTCCTGCCAGAAGAACGATTCCCAGCGTTGCGGACACGGACAGCAGGAAGCCCAGGTCCGTAGCAAGTGACGGAACAACCAGCAGCAGTGCCAGCACCGCCAAACACAGCAGGCTAAGGCCCCTGCCGGGCCTGCCTCCAGCCAGCGAAGCTACCGCAATGCAGCCCATGAAAGCCGCCCGCATGACCGAGGGTTCCGGGCCTACCAGCGCAACGAACACAGCCAGGCCGGCCAGTGAGAACAGGGCGGCAGCAGGCCTGGCGAGGCGCAAGGTGCGCGCCAACATCAACAACGCACCGATTACGAGGCTGCAGTTCGCCCCGCTAACGGCCGTAAGATGCGACATGCCAACCGTGCGCATGATTTCCTTGAGCTCCGGGTCCAAAGCGCTGGTATCCCCGGTAACCATGCCCGGAAGCAGGCCGCGCGCATCGGGCGGCAGGAAACCGGCGGAGGCTACATAACTGCTCCGGATACCCTGCAGCGTCGTTTGCAGGTTCGGCGCCCATGATGTCACGTCCGCTTCGTGACCCATTCCCTCCTGCGCTACGGCGGTTGCTGCGGACAGGATGCCGGCTTCGGCGTCACCTGGTCTGGATGCGGACAGTTTGCCGGTTGCACGGACCAATTGGCCCGGCCCCACAGTACTCCAGGCGCCGCTGCCAACTACCGTGATTCGGACCGTCCCCGAGACGCTGCGGAGTGTGCTGCCGGCAGCTGTCACTTCCTTGATGATGGCAGCCACCGCCCAGCTTCCCCCTGCGGGTGTCCCTCCAAGCGGCTCCTTGCCGAGCTGGCGGGGACTTCCCATGACTTCGACGATCGCGACAACGCCGGCTTCCTGATTCACCAGTGCCGCGAAGGGGGTCCCGCTCCGCGCGTTGGACGCCACAGCAGAATGTGCCGCAGCAACTGCAGCAAGCAGCAAGGCAACAGCTATGGTCAGGCCCAGGCTCCGGGGTCGGGGCAGGCGCAGTTCAGGGCCGGAATGATTCCCCTGCGGCCGGCGGCTATGGCGCATCCTGGCACGGATCAGGGCCGCGGCTATTCCGAGCAGACCAACGCACACGGCTGCGAGTACGGCAGGCGGAAGGTATCCCCCGGCTGCGGCAGAAACCCAGACGAGGCCGGCTGCCGGCACCAGCCGAAGGTCAGTCCTTCGAACAGGGAGGGTGTTTTCGGGCGTTCCGGCCCTTGCGGTAAGCTGCTCCGCCCGCCGGTCCGCGACGGCTTCCTTCCAGCGGATCCGCCTTCGCTGGGGCCCGGTCGGCGCTGGTGATGTCGGTGCGTGTGATGACGGCAGGTCATTCATCGACTGCGCGGCGGCCTCCGCGCCGACCGCCGCGTCAATAAACCCCTGCCAGGGTGCGCGCCGCGTCACAGCGTCACCAGCGGCAGGAGCGTTTCGAGCAGCTTGGGTCCAACACCGTCCACGGCATCCAACTCTTCAACTGCGGCGAAAGGTCCGTGCTCAAGCCGCCAGTCGATGATGTTCTGGGCGAGGACGGGACCGACCTTCGGCAAGGTGGTGAGCTCGTCAGGAGTGGCAGTGTTGAGGTTCACTTTGGCGCCGTCCGCGCCACCGCCGGGTAGTGCGGAAGTTCCCGCCGCCGGTGGCGCCCCTGCGGATTCTGCCGGCAGTCCCTCCCCCGGCCGCGGCACGTATATTTTTTGGCCGTCCGTCACCAGCGCCGCCAGATTCAAAACTCCAGGATCCGACTCAGCTGAGGGACCACCGGCGGCTGCGATGGCGTCGTTAATGCGGCTTCCCGCGCGGAGCGTTACTACCCCGGGAGAATTTACTGCACCTGCCACGTGCACGACCGCAACAGGCTGAGCGTCGGCCGTTCCCCCGGAGCCGGGGCGCGCCCCCGGAACAACGGGGGGCGTTTGCATTTCAGCAGGATGCTCCGGCTCCGCTGTTTCCAGGGCGTCTTTCTGGGCTTGGCCGGCGCTCAAGGGCACAACATCCGTCCGGGCGCCGAGGGCCTGCCACCAGAAACAGCCTGCAGCCACCAAGGAAAGCACAGCGATCAGCAGCGCTGCACGAAGACCGGTCCGGAACCTGAGGGCCGAGGTGCGAGGAGACCGTGCCGGTGCGGGCGCCCTGGAAGGATCTGTGTAGACGAAGACGGCCTGGGCCTGTGCGCCCGGCTGTTCCATGGAACTTTCCACGCGGCCGCCGAGGGTGGACAACAGCCGCTCGCCGGCATGCCGGCCTCCGGCGTCTCCTAATCTCCGACGTGACATGACCTCAGGCTAGGCAGCGTGCCGGGCCACCGGAAGACAGCTCTTGGGCTATGTGGAAACTTCCGTGATGCCGGGTATCGAGGCCTTCTCTTCCCCCACAATGACGGCCAGCACGCCCAGCCCGGCGTGGGCCGCCAGGACTGCCGGCAACGCGCTGGCCTGTGCCGGCGGGCAGCCGGGGAGGGAAACGCCCAGCCGGCGGGCCAGTCCGGCCGCCTGCTCCGGGTTCCCGAAGTGGTGCACGGCCAGCCGGGCGCGGCCGTCCGGGCGGGAGGCTGCGTCGGTCACGGCGAGTTCTTCAAGCCGCGCAATGGCTTTAGCCGTGGAACGGACCTTTTCCAGCGGTACTATCCGCCCTCCCTGGACAGCCAGGATGGGCTTGATGGCAAGCACTGTTCCGAGCAGGGATGCTGCAGCACCGATGCGGCCGCCACGGCGAAGTTGTTCCAGGCTTGGCACGTAGAAGTACACGCGGGCGTCCGAAAGTGTGGCTGCAGCGGCGGCGGCCACCTCTTTGGGGCCGGCACCTGCCGCGGCGGCCAGCACCGCTGACTGCACGCCCATGCCTTGCGCCATGGCCACTGTCCGAGAATCCACAACCTCCACTGACAACGGCACACGTGACGCCGCAAGCCGCGCGGCCTCCGCAGTTCCTGACAGTTCACCGGAAATATGGATTGACACCACGGCAGTGAATCCACGTCGTGCCGCAGCAAGGTACGCCTGTTCGAACTGCCCGGGCGAGGGCCTGGACGTCTTGACCGCACTCCCGGTGGCGAGGGCAACGGCGATGGTCTCCGAGATATCGTCTTCGCCTTCACCGTAAATCTCATCCCCCACCATGACCGGCATCGGCACGACAGTCAGGAGCCCATCGGCTGTGCACCTTTGAACCCAGGCGGACGGCAGCGCTGACGCGGAATCGGTGACTACCGCCGTCGTCAGCTGGACGGGGCCGGCGGCAGGCGGCTTTCCCTGGCGTCCGCCGCGCACCGAAGCCAGGCGTTGCCTGAGCCACAGCCATGCAGCAGTGTCACGCTCGGGCATGGAATTGCCTCCTGGTGCTCATACGGCCGCCGGGACTACCCCGGCGGCCGTGCCGTTCTAAGACGGAACGATGTTGACCAGCTTAGGCGCACGGACAATAACCGTCCGGATGCCGCGGCCATCCATGGCACGCTGCACGTTCTCCGATGCCAAGGCCAGCTCCCGGAGCGCCTCTTCCGTGATGCCCGGCGAAACTTCGAGCCTGTCCCGCACCTTGCCCTGGACCTGAACGACGGCGGTGACCGTGTCCTGGACCAGGAGCGCCGGGTCGTGCGCCGGCCAGCCGGCATTGGCCACGGAAGCCGGGTGGCCCAGCACGTTCCACATGTCTTCCGCCGTATAGGGGGCGAAGAGGCTCAGGATCACGGCTACCGCCTCCGCCGCTTCACGCACCGCGGGGTCCGCCGCGCCCGCACCGGAGTCGATCGCCTTGCGGGTGGCGTTGACCAGTTCCATGAGCTTGGCAACCACGACGTTGAACTTGTTGTGGTCCAGCAGCTCGGCAGATTCGGCAATGGTGCGGTGGGTAACGGAACGCAGTGCCCGGTCCCCGGCAGCGGCCTCCGTGCCCGGCTCGCTGCTGACATCCTGTGCGAGGCGCCAGGCGCGCGCAAGGAACTTCGCAGAGCCCGACGGCGACACATCCGCCCAGTCGACGTCATCCTCAGGAGGCGAAGCGAAGATCATGGTCAGCCTGACGGCGTCAACGCCGTACTTGTCCAACTGCTCCCCCAGGTCAACCCCGTTGCCCAGGGACTTGCTCATAGCCTTGCCGCCGTTGAGGACCTGGCCCTGGTTCAACAGGGCACTGAAGGGCTCATTAGTCTCAATGAGGCCGAGATCATTGATGACCTTCGTAAAGAAGCGAGAGTACAGCAGGTGCAAAATGGCGTGCTCGACGCCGCCCACATATTGGCCAACAGGCATCCAGTCGTTGATCTTGACCGGATCGAAGGGACCTTCTGTGTACTGCGGCGAGACGAACCGGAGGAAATACCAGGACGAGTCCACGAAGGTGTCCATCGTGTCCGTATCACGTTTGGCAGGGCCATGGCATTCCGGGCATTCCACATTGACCCAGGCTTCGGCGGCAGCCAACGGGGAGGTGCCCTTTGGGGACAGGTCCTCGCCGCGGAGGTCCGAAGGCAGTGTCACCGGCAGCTGATTGTCAGGTACCGGAACTTCGCCACAGGACGGGCAGTGAATGATGGGAATAGGTGTGCCCCAGAAACGCTGGCGGCTCAGCAGCCAGTCCCGCAGCCGGAAGTTCACGAATTTCTCACCGGTCCCCTGGCGTCCCAAAATGCCGATGGCGGCCGGAATTGCTTCAGCCTTAGGGAGCCCGTCCAGCTCGCCGGAGTTGATCAAGGTACCTTCGCCGGTGGTGGCCTTGCCGGAAACGGCGGGGTCCTCTTCCCCGGTGTCCAGCACGGCACGGACCTGGATCCCGAACTTCCGCGCAAAATCGAGGTCGCGCTGGTCGTGCGCCGGAACAGCCATGATGGCGCCGGTGCCGTAGTCAGCCAGGACATAGTCTGCAGCCCAGACCGGCAGCTTTTCTCCTGTCAGCGGGTTGATGGCATAACGGCCGGTGAAAACGCCGGTCTTCTCCCGCTCGGTGGATTGGCGCTCGATCTCGGACAACGCCTTGACCTGTTCACGGTATTCGGCCAGGTCGTCTGCGTGCTCATCCGTGACGAGTTCGACGGCGAGGGGCGCGTCTGCGGCCACCACGAAGAACGTTGCGCCGTAGAGCGTGTCCGGGCGGGTGGTGAAAACGGTGACATCCTTGGCGGGACGCCCGGCGTCGGCTTCAATCACGAAGGTGACGTGCGCGCCCTCGGAGCGGCCGATCCAGTTTTTCTGCATGGCGAGCACACGCTCCGGCCAGTGGCCGCGGAGCTGCTCCATGTCATCCAGCAAGCGATCGGCGTAGTCGGTGATCTTGAAGTACCACTGGTTCAACGACTTCTTGGTCACAGGCGTCCCGCAGCGCTCACAGGCGCCGTTGACGACCTGCTCGTTAGCCAGCACAGTCTGGTCCTTGGGGCACCAGTTAACG
The DNA here is from genome assembly GCF_059383595.1 of Pseudarthrobacter sp. MDT1-40-2. NCBI lineage: Bacteria > Bacillati > Actinomycetota > Actinomycetes > Micrococcales > Micrococcaceae > Pseudarthrobacter > Pseudarthrobacter sp. MDT1-40-2. Next base: position 75,089 of record NZ_JBWZCL010000001.1, read on the forward strand.
GGCGAGTCCTTACGGTACGCGAGACCGCGCTCGTAGAACCGCTTGAACAGCCACTGAGTCCAGCGGTAGTATTCCGGATCCGAGGTGTGCAGGCGCCGGGACCAGTCAGCAGAGATGGCGTAGCGCTTGAAGGACGCCGCCTGCGTTTCGATATTGGCGTAGGTCCACTCACTCGGGTGCGCATTACGTTTAATGGCGGCGTTTTCGGCCGGGAGGCCAAATGAGTCCCAGCCAATCGGATGCAGCACGTCATAGCCCTGCTGGCGAAGGTAGCGCGCCACTACGTCGCCCATGGCGAACGCCTCGGCGTGTCCCATGTGCAGGTCACCGGAGGGGTAGGGGAACATGTCCAGCACGTAGCGCCGTTCGCGCGAGCCGTCATCGACTGGCGTGAACACTTTGAGGTCCTCCCACACCTGCGGCCATTTGGCCTCCATCGCCGCAAAGCTGTAGGTACCTTCTTCAGGGACGCCGGCCCCTGCTGTTGCTCCGGTTTCGGTCTCCGGCTGAACGCTCACTGCTGCCCTCTTCTGTTCTGTACCGCACCTGGTGCGGCCCTGGCTCCTGCTCGTTATTCGCTGCGGTCCCGGCCATCCGGCCCGGACACACAAAAGCCCCTCACAATGGAGGGGCGGCCGCTCGGCAATCGGGTTATCCGGACACCGGGCGGCTAGCTAAGCAGGAGGATCGCACGCATAAACCTACTTTAGCGCACTCCCCTGGCCCCACGTCGACATTTAGCGGCTCAATGGCTGCCCGGGGACAGTACGAGCTGTTATGGGGCGGTACGGAAAAGCAAGGACGGCGGCCCCTCGCCCGGGTGTGGTGGGCACCGCGGAGCGGGCGGGGCAGGGGCCGCCGTCCTTGCATGGTGAGATGAACGCACATCTCAGCCACGAATTCTTTCTTATTGGCCTACTTCACGTCCTCATCGACCCAATCCATGGACTTGGTCACGGCCTTCTTCCACAGCCGCATCTGCCGTTCCTGTTCGGCCTGGTCCATTTGCGGTTCCCAGCGCTTGTCCTCAGACCAGTTGGCGGACAGCTCGCCCAGGTCCTTCCAGAAACCGACGGCCAGCCCTGCAGCGTAGGCAGCACCAAGGGCGGTGGTTTCCACAACCTTCGGCCGGATGACTGGAACGCCGAGGATGTCTGCCTGGAACTGCATCAGCGCATCGTTGGCGACCATCCCGCCGTCGACCTTCAGTTCGGTGAGCGGAACGCCCGAGTCCGCGTTGACGGCGTCGAGTACTTCCCGGGTCTGGAACGCTGTGGCTTCAAGGGCTGCACGGGCGATGTGGCTCTTGTTGACGAAACGGGTGAGACCCACGATGGCGCCGCGGGCATCCGAACGCCAGTACGGCGCAAAAAGGCCCGAGAAAGCCGGCACGATGTAGACGCCGCCGTTGTCCTCCACGGAGGCAGCGAGCGTTTCCACCTCGGGCGCAGTACTGATCATCCCAAGGTTGTCCCGCAGCCACTGGATCAGTGAACCGGTGACGGCGATGGAACCTTCAAGCGCGTAGTGCGGCGCTGCGTCGCCTAGTTTGTAACCGACAGTGGTCAGCAGCCCGTTCTTGGAGTGCACCATCTCTTCGCCGGTGTTGAAGATCAGGAAGCAGCCCGTGCCGTAGGTGTTCTTTGCTTCACCGGTCTGGAAGGCCGCCTGACCAAATGTTGCGGCCTGCTGGTCGCCCAGGATTCCGGCCACGGGCACTTCCCGCAGCAACTGCGAGGTGTGCACGGTGCCATAGACCTCCGAGGAGGACTTGATCTCCGGCATCATGGACCGGGGCACGCCGAAGATGCCCAGGATCTCTTCGTCCCACTGCAGTGTCTCCAGGTCCATGAACAGGGTGCGCGAAGCATTGGTGACGTCCGTGACGTGAACGCCGCCATCAACGCCGCCGGTCAGGTTCCACAGGACCCAGGCGTCCGTGTTGCCAAACACGAGGTCTCCTGCCTCGGCCTTCTCGCGGGCACCTTCCACGTTGTCCAGGATCCATTTGATCTTGGTGCCTGAAAAGTAGGTAGCCAGCGGAAGGCCGACCTTTTGCTTGAAACGGTCTGCGCCGCCGTCCCTGGCGAGCTCATCAACAATGGGCTGGGTCCGGGTGTCCTGCCACACGATCGCGTTATAGACGGCCTCGCCGGTGGTCTTGTCCCATACCACTGCCGTTTCGCGCTGGTTCGTGATGCCGACAGCGACAATGTCGTGGCGGGTGAGATTGGCTTTGGACAACGCCGTACCGATCACCTGACGGGTGTTGTTCCAGATCTCAGCTGGGTTGTGCTCCACCCAGCCGGCCTGGGGAAAGATCTGCTCGTGCTCCAGCTGGCCGGTGGAGACGATGCTGCCGCTGTGGTCGAAAACAATTGCGCGGCTGCTGGTGGTTCCCTGGTCGATGGCGATTACATACTGGTTCATGGTGACGTCCTTGTCTGTGCTCAAGAAGTTTGCTTGGAACGGTGCGGCAGGATCAGGACCCTGCGGTGGCGATGATGGGAACGGCAGCTGCTACCAAACCGGCCAGCACGCCGCCTATGACCGGCCCAACAACCGGGATCCACGAGTAGCTCCAGTCGCTGGAGCCCTTGCCCTTGATGGGCAGGAGGGCGTGGGCAATGCGGGGGCCGAGGTCACGGGCAGGGTTGATCGCGTAGCCAGTGGGTCCACCGAGGGAAACACCGATACCGACGACGAGGAGCGCCACCGCCAGCGGGCCAAGGCCCGAGGGCGTCCCGCCGAAGGTGAGGATCACGAACACCAGTACGAAGGTTCCGATGATTTCCGTGACGAGGTTCCAGGGCGTGGAGCGGATTGCGGGGCCGGTGGAGAAGACACCCAGCTTGCTGGCGGCCTCGGGCTCGGCATCGAAGTGCTGCTTGTAAGCGAGCCAGCAGGCAACGGCACCAAGGAAGGCGCCGAGCAGCTCGCCACCGAAATACGTCAGGGTGGAAGCGAAATCGACGGCGACACCCGGAGCATATTCGGCTTTGCCGTTGACCAGAAGGCCCAGCGTCACTGCCGGGTTGAGGTGTGCGCCGGACTGTGCCGCGACGTAGACACCCGAGAAGACGGCAATACCCCAGCCCCAGGTCACCATGAGGAACCCGCCGCTGTTGCCTTTGGTTCCCTTCAGCGCCACGTTGGCTACAACGCCGCAACCCAGGAGGGTCAGCATCGCCGTGCCGAACACCTCGGAGAGAAACACTATTCCAAGAGACATCTTTGACTCCATCTATTTATTTGGATCGGTTCTGCCCGGTGCGAAGAACCGTTTGGCTGCCACCGGTGAGCCGGAGGCAGCCGCAGCCAGCGTGCCGTTAGGCTACGAGGCTGTCGATCTGTACCCGGTGGAGGCGCTGGAGCACTTCCTGGGCATGCTTGATTTCGGCGGCGCAACGGTTGCGGTCCCAGCCGAGTGGTCCGGCGAGGATTTCGGCCGCCTCGTTGAGCAGCTCACCGGTGACCAGTCCGCGGAACGCCAGCGAAGTGCGGCGGATGAGGACGTCAACAAGGTGGCCGATCTGTTCATGCGCTGCCATGAATTGGAGCTCGCGGACTGACAGTTCCCTGGTAGACCGGAGAGGATGGTCCACGCCCTCGTCCAGGTACGCCATGACGTCGACCGCCCGGGTACCGTAACGGGTCAGGAGGACAGCCGTCCGGTCGGCGTCCCGGCCCGGGACCATGTAGGACTTGATCCACTGCTGGATTCCCGCCTCGTCCGAGGGGAATCCCGCGCCGCCGCCGATGGAGAGCTTCGCTGTCGAAACTTTGCGTTCCAGGCCTAGTTCCGTGAGGACATCATCGCTGAGGTGCTCGGCGAGGGCGCGGAAGGTTGTCCACTTGCCACCAACCAGGCTGAGCACCACACCAGTTCCTTCAGCCCCGCCGGCACTACGGCGTTCGATGCGGTAGTCGCGTGAAACGAAGCCCGGCTGGGTGTCGTCGTGGCGCGGAAGCGGGCGAACGCCGGAGAACGTGTAGACGATCTGCTCCCGGGTCACCGGGATGGTGGGAAAAACATGCCCGATCAGCTCGAAGAAGTAATCGATCTCGGCGTCGGTGCACACAGCGTCCTGGGCCATATCGGCGTCGATATCGGTGGTGCCCACCAGCACGCGGTCACCCAGCGGGTAGATCAGGACGATGCGGCCGTCCGTGTGCTCAAAGAAAATCTCCCGGCCGTTGCAGGCTGCCAGGAGCTCCGGGTGGTCCAGCACGATGTGCGAACCCTTGGTGCCGCCCATAAAGGACGACGCCGAACCCAAGGCGGTGTTGGTGTCGTCCACCCAGGCGCCGGCGGTGTTGACGATGACGTCTGCGCTGAAGTCGAAGGTTTCGCCGGTCAGCTCGTCACGCAGAACAACGGTGGGGCGGCTGCTGCCTTCGGAGGAGGACATCATGGACACCAAAGAGACGTAGTTGCTGGCCCGTGCCAGCGCGGTGCCACCGCTGCGGCCTGCCTTTTCGCCGTCCTGCAGGACATCGAGCGTGAGTCGTTCGGGGTTGTGCACCGATGCATCAAAGTACGTGGCTGCATATTTGATCCCGGGATGCAGCTTCGGCAACTCGGCCAGCGCCTTGTCCCGGCCCCTGAACTGGTGACGCGGCACGCTGCCACCGTCACGGGAAAAGGAGTCGTAGATGGATAGGCCGAGCTTGATCAGGAACGCCCCGCGCTCCTTCGGCTTGCCCTGCTTGTGTGTCAGGAAGCGGGCCGGTGCGGACAGGATGCCGGAAAACGTGCTGAAGATCGGGATGGTGGTCTGCAGCGGCTTGACGTAGTGCGGGGCGATGTTCAGGAGCCGGTTGCGTTCCACCACAGATTCCCGCACCAAACGGAATTCACCGTTCTCGAGGTAACGGATGCCTCCATGGATCATGTGCGACGATGCTCCGCTGGCACCCTGGCAATAGTCTCCCCGTTCAACGAGGGCTACGTCGACGCCTTGGAGGGCAAGATCTCGGAAAGTTCCGACGCCGTTGATCCCGCCTCCGATGATCAGCACCTTCGCCGTGGGCCGACTGCGCAGCTCTTCAACGGAATTTCGGTGTGTGGAACTCAAAACTTCTCCCTTGCCTGGCTGATCCGACGTGTCTGACTGCTGCCATCGCTTCGACAGGCGGCCGCAGTTCTTCAACTATTCTTTGGAGTAATGGAAAATGGAGTCAAGCGCTATGCACAAACGTGCAGAACGGATCCGATATGCCGCGTTCAACGTCCTCACAATCGCTTCGAGCTGCACAGATGTACTATCTGCAGGACCTCACCATGGACGCAATTGCCCGCGAGTTGGGGACATCCCGGTCCACAGTATCCAGGCTGCTTTCGGCGGCCCGGGATTCCGGACTGGTCCAGGTCCAGATCAGGAATCCCACAGACACCGGCCCTGAGCTGGAAGGGATTATCCGGCACCGCTACAACGTGGACGTCCACGTGGTGCCAGTGCTCGACACCCTGAACGAGGCAGAGACGCTGGACCGTGTGGCCATCCAGGCAGCACGGACCATCGGACCGCTGGTTGATTCGAACGCGATCATCGGCGTGGCATGGGGGTCCACCCTCAGCGCGGTCAGCCGTCATCTCACGCGGAAGATCACCCACGACAGCATCATTGTCCAGCTCAACGGCGCCGGGAATATGCATACCACCGGCATCACCTATGCAAGCGACATTATGCGCAGGTTTGGCAGCGCTTACGGCGCCAGGGTGGAGCAGTTCCCCGTACCGGCCTTTTTTGACCATGCCGCCACCAAGCGGGCGATGTGGAACGAACGAAGCGTACAACGGATCCTCGATCTCCAGGCCAGGATGTCCATCGCTATTTTTGGCGTGGGCTCGGTGGATGCCGACTATCCCAGTCACGTGTACGCCGGAGGTTACCTGGACCAGGACGATCTCCGCACCCTGGCCACCTCGGACGTGGTGGGTGACGTGGCCACAGTGTTCTTCCGGCGTGACGGTTCCGCTGACGGCATCACCCTGAACCAACGGTCCACCGGCCCGTCCCTGGCCCAGCTGCGTCAGGCCCGACGCCGGATCTGCGTGGTCTCCGGTGCGTCAAAAATCAACGGACTTCAGGGCACGCTCGCCGCCGGGCTGGCCACGGATCTCATCCTGGATGAAGCCACCGCACGACGCCTGGTCAGCCTGGATGGACTGCCGTCATCCAATCGGTAGAGTCAGTGATATGAAAAACCCGCCCCGGATTCCTCTGAACAACGGTGTACTGATCGAGCAGCTGGGGCTGGGACTGTATAAGGTTCCGCCAGCCGAGGCCTCAGATATCGTGAGCATGGCCCTGACCGCGGGCTACCGGCACTTCGATACGGCGGCGATGTACGGCAACGAAAGCGCGTTGGGACGTGCCGTCAGCGCTTTTGCCGGGTCGCCACGGGAGCCGGGCGGGTCCGGTGAGACTCCTCCGGGCAACGGGCGCGAGGATCTTTTCATCACCACCAAAGTCTGGAACGACCAGCAGGGCTACGATTCCACGTTGCGTGCCTTCGACAACTCCCTGGTGAACCTGGGACTGGAGTACGTTGACCTGTATCTGATCCACTGGCCATGTGCCGGGCGTGGACTATTCGGGGAGACGTACAAGGCCATGGAGACGCTCTACCGGGAGGGCAAGGTCCGGGCCATTGGGGTTTCCAACTTCCAGCCGGACCACCTGGACCGGCTGCTGGATACGGCAGAAGTAGTGCCGGCCGTCAACCAGATCGAGCTCCACCCATGGCTTCAGCAACACGAACTCAGGGCAAAGCATGACGAATCGGGCATCCGGACCGAGGCCTGGAGCCCGCTTGGCCGGGGCCGGGTGCTGGAAGATCCCGTAGTGCTTGCCTGCGCTGCCGAACACCAAAGGACTGCTGCCCAGGTCATCCTGCGATGGCACGTGCAAATGGGCAACATCGTCATTCCAAAAGCCAGTTCCGAAGCACGGCTGCGGGAAAATTTCGACGTGTTCAACTTCGAACTGACGCCCAAGGACCTCGCCGCACTTGAATCCCTGGACCGCGGCGAACGCACAGGTTCCCATCCTGACCAGGTCCGTTAGGAGCGCCCGCCCTATGACATCATCAACATCCTGGTACAGCGCCGGACTCGCAGCGCGTACTACCGCCTCGACGGTACGCGTGGAAGGCACCGGTACCGCGTACTGGACGTATGAACCAGCCAGCCCTGGGCCCCAGACCCGGACCGTCCTGGTGATCCATGGCTTCCGCGGAGACCATCATGGGCTCCTGCGGGTGGCGGACCAGCTTCCGGGACACCGCATCATCATGCCGGACCTTCCCGGCTTTGGCAGTTCAGAAGCTTTCCCAACCAGTCCCCACGACGTACCTGCCTATGGCCGGTTCATCAGCGGCTTCATGGCCGTCCTGGGGCTGGGACCGGACACGGTACTGCTGGGCCACTCTTTCGGTTCGATCGTGGCCTCCCACTTCGTCGCAGCACATCCGGGGGCGGTGGAGCGGCTCATCCTCATCAATCCGATTGCAGCGCCGGCGCTGGAAGGACCCAAGGGCCTGATGACCCGGCTGGCTGTCCTCTACTATCAACTGTCTGCCCGGCTCCCTGAGCGGTTGGGCCTGGCGTTGCTGCGAAATCGCGCGATCGTCAGGGTGATGAGCGAAGCCATGGCCAAAACGCGTGATCCTGACCTGCGGCGCTTCATCCACGGGCAGCACCATTCCTACTTCAGCGCCTTCGCGGACCGGAACAGCCTGCTCGAGTCCTTCCGGGCGTCCGTCAGTTCGAATGTTGGTGACGTTGCGCCTGCCCTGGCGCTGCCGGTTCTCCTTATTGCCGGCGAGATGGACGAAATCGCCCAACTCAGGGATCAGTACCGCCTGCTCGCCCGGCTCCCGGACGCGACACTGAAGGTCATCCCCGGCGTCGGGCATCTGATCCATTACGAAACGCCTCAGGCTGCCGCAGAATATATCAACGACTTCCTGGCAGGTCCCACCGCATGAGAATCGTCATCGACGCACGCTTCACCCGTACCGACCACCACGACGGCATCAGCCGCTATGGCGCCAGCCTGATTGCGGCCACCGCCAAGCTGGCGGACGTGTCCATGCTCATCAGCGATCCCCGGCAGCTGGCCCTTCTCCCTGATGTGCCGTACACACTGATCAACAGCCCGCTCTCCCCACTGGAACTTTTCGTGGCGCGGAAAGTGAACAGGCTGAGCGCCGACGTCGTGGTCTGCCCTATGCAAACAATGGGCAGCTGGGGGCGCAAGTACGGCCTGGTGCTGACCCTGCACGACCTCATCTACTATGAGAACCCCACACCGCCGGGCTTCCTCCCCTCGCCGGTGCGGCTGCTGTGGAGGCTGTACCACAAGGCGTATTGGCCGCAGCGAGTGCTGTTGAACCGCGCGGATACCGTCGCTACCATCAGCCACACCACCCAGGCACTGATGGCCAAGTACCGGCTGACGCACCGCCCTGTCCGGATCGTGGGCAATGCCCCGCAGCCGGACCAGGAACCCCGTAGTCCTGACGACGGTGCTGACCGCTCGCTCTTGTACATGGGTTCCTTCATGCCGTACAAAAACGTGGAGACCATGATTGCCGGGATGGCCTCGCTGCCCGGCTACACACTGCATCTGCTTAGCAGGATCACTCCCCAGCGCCTGGCCGAGCTGGAGGTGCTGGTGCCACCCGGGGCGGACATCATCTTCCACAACGGAGTCTCGGACCCCGAATACATGCAGATGCTCCACCGGGCCACCGCGTTGGTGAGCCTGTCGCGGGCTGAGGGTTACGGGCTGCCGTTGGTGGAAGCCATGTCAGTGGGTACCCCGGTCATTGCCAGCGACATCCCGATTTTCCGTGAAGTGGGCGGCGATGCTGTGCGCTACGTTGATCCAGGCTCACCGGCGGCCTTCGCAGCCGCCGTGCGGGAGCTCGACGACGACTCACAGTGGCGGGAGGCATCCCTGCTGTCAGTTATGCGCGCAGGCCAGTTCAGTTGGGACCACTCCGCCCACCAGCTTGTGGCGCTCGCAGAGGAAATCGTGGCCCGCCGTTCGGCGGCACGGCAGAAGGCAGGGACCTAGAGCACGTCGGTGCCGTCGAGCCGGAGCTGGACCGGGCCGGCGCTCCGTTTCGCCGCACTGGAGGCCTTGATGGCGCGCAGGATCCTGGTTACCTCCGCGGCGTCGGCATAAGGAATGAACAGCAGCGTCCTGACGTCAGCCTCGCCGGGAGGCGCCTCTTTGCCTGCTGGCCGCCCCAGGACCACGGGCGCAGGTCCGGCCGTGCGAAGGTTGACGCCGGCAGCCTTGAGCTGCCGCTGCACAGCATCCACGTAGTACGCCACATCAGTTGCGGGCCCGGTGACCGACGCAATCCTGACCGCAGGCGGCAGGTGGAGTTCCCGCCGCAGCGCCAGCTCACGTTCGGCATAGCCGGAGGGGTCCCAGCGCAGCAGTGCTCCGACGGCGGAAGTATCCGCCGCCGTGACCACCACCAGGCCGCCATCTTTGGCCGGCCGCACCAGGGAAGCAGCGTTAAACCACCGCCGCACGGTGTCCTCGCCCGCGCGCAGGTTCTCGCGGCGCAGCAGCGAATCGCCGTCCAACAGGAGTGCAGCCGCATAGCCGCCGGCCGCCACGGGCTCTGCTCCTACTGTGGCTACCACCAGGGCCGCGGAATCGCCTACCAACGCCTTGACGTGATCGCCCGAGGACGTAATGACAGGCCTGCCCGGGAAGGCTTTCCCCAGTTCCTCGGCAGTGCGGATGACCCCCGTGGCACCGCGCCGCAAACGGTGGCCCCCGCAGTGCCCGCACTCCCAGGTAGGTGCAGGTGTGGAACACCAACGGCACTGCGGGACGGACGCGGAGCCGGTACTGCCGGCTACCGCAAGCGGACCCTGGCACGAATTGCAGCGTGCGGGCTCGCGGCAGGAGTCACACACCAGGGATGGTGCGTAGCCTGCCCTGGCCACCTGCACCAGTACGGGCCCGCGCAGCAAGCCATCCTGGGCAGCCTTCCAGGCGGCCCCGGGCAGCCGTGCAACGCGGGCCAGGGGGTCACGTTCCTGCTCAAAACTGTCAGCAGTGTTCACCACCCGGGGTGCAGCTGCCCGGGTGGCAGGACGATCGGGTTCAACAGCGACGGCCCAGCCCTGTTCCACAAGGCGCTGGACCTCTGTACTGCGGGAATGGCCAGCAAGACAGCAGGCAGCGTCTTCCTGCTCCGCGCGCAGCAGGAGGACTTCACGGGTGTGTGCGTACGGCGCGCGTTGTTCGATGTGGAGGTCGTCGCCGTCATCCCAGCAGGCAAACAGCCCTGGCCGGATCACGGGAGCATAGGCAGCGGACCGGGTACCGATTGCCACCCGCGCCGAACCTTCCACGAGCCGCAGGAAATTACCGTACCGGACGGCCGGGCCGTCGTCAGCAGAGAGCCTGACGACGTCCGCCGCCGGGAGCACGGCGGACAATGCGTCTTCCAGGCGGTCAAGGTCGCGGTAGTCAGGAACCACGACGACGGCGCCACGGCCCGACGCGCGGACGGCAGCTACCGCCTCGGCCAGAAGAACCGGCCAGCTCTTGGGCCCGTATCCCTGGAGTGCATTGACGGCGGCCCGCGGCGACCCGCCTGCCGCCAGATGCAGCAGGAATGGGCTGCCACTGCGGTAACCCGCCCAGACGGAGCCGGGCGATGCAGAAGGAGCGTGTCCGCCGTCTTCCGGCCCGCCTGCTCCGGAAGCAGCCAGGGACGCGGTACCTGCCCCGGCATGTCGCGCCAGGAATTCCTTATCCAGCCGCGCGACCCGGGGCGGAACAGCTACGCGGATAACATCGCTGACTGTACCGGCGTAGCGCGCCGCCACGGACTCAGCCAGGCGGCGGATGGCCGGAGTCAAAACCGGCACTGCGGAAACAACCTTGTGCAGCGGAGCCAGGGTGTGCCCGGCGTCGGTAGTATCCCGGCGCTCCAACAGGTAGCCGGGCAGTTCCTGCCCGTTGAAGGTGACCTTCACCCGCACGCCCGGCAAGGCTGTTGCATTTAGGGACGCCGGAACGCTGTAGTCGAAGGGCCTGTCCAGGTGTGGCACCCCCGATTCCACCAGGACGCGGGCCACTGGATTCACAGGGGCCAGGGCGATGCCTGGAGCCGAGGCCGCACTTGGCGGGAAGCCTTGGAGAAGGGACAGCTGAATACTCTCACCCTGCCCTGCCCGCGAGCTGACCACTTTGACCACCTCCTTCTCCTTGCCGAACTTCCGCTGCCGCCAACCGGCCGGAACCCTGCCACAGAGCCAGTCAACCAGGAACCACTGACATGGACTCAGGCGTTGAAGAAGGCCTTGAGGTCTTCCACACGGTCCAGGCGTTCCCAGGTGAAGTCAGGCTCATCCCGGCCGAAGTGGCCGTGCGCCGCAGTCTTCGCATAAATGGGCCGCTTCAGGTCAAGGGCGTCGATGATGGCGCGGGGGCGGAGGTCGAAAATTTCCGCAATGGCCTGGCTGATCCGTGCAGGGTCAACGGTCTCGGTGCCGAAAGTCTCAACGTAGGTGCCCACCGGGCGGGCCTGGCCAATTGCGTAGGCGATCTGTATCTCGGCACGCTTGGCAAGGCCGGCGGCCACGACATTCTTTGCTACCCAACGCATGGCATAGGCTGCCGAACGATCGACCTTCGAGGGATCCTTGCCGGAGAAGGCACCGCCGCCGTGGCGGGCAAAGCCGCCATAGGTGTCCACAATGATCTTGCGGCCGGTCAGGCCGGCGTCACCCACCGGCCCGCCTATCACGAACTCGCCGGCCGGGTTGAGGATGTTGTGCGCCCTTGAAATATCCAGTTCGGCAGCGGCAAGCACCGGATCAATCACGAACGTTGCAAGGTCTGCCCGCAGCTGATCAAGGCTTGCGCCTTCGGCGTGCTGGCTGGAAATCACCACCGTCTCAACCGAAACAGGGGTGTCGCGATCGTAGCCAACGGTGACCTGGGTCTTGCCGTCCGGCCGCAGGTAAGGGAGCTGTCCGTTCTTGCGGACCTCGGTGAGGCGCTCGGACAGGCGGTGTGCCAGCCAGATGGGCGTAGGCATATAGGAGGCAGTTTCGTCGCTCGCGTAGCCGAACATCAGGCCCTGGTCCCCGGCGCCCTGAAGATCGTAGTCGTCTTCCTGACGGCCCTCACGCGCTTCCAGCGAGTTGAAGACGCCACCGGCGATGTCATTGGACTGCTGGCCAATGGAGACGGAAACACCGCACCGGGCACCGTCGAAGCCGTTTGCCGAAGAATCGTAGCCGATGCCCAGGATGGTCTCGCGGACGATCTGCGGAATTTCGACGTAGGCGTCGGTGGTGACTTCCCCGGCGACGTGGACCAGGCCGGTGGTGGCCATGGTCTCCACGGCAACACGTGATTCCGGATCAGCGGCCAGCAGTGCATCGAGGATCGCATCGCTGATCTGGTCGCAGATTTTGTCCGGGTGCCCCTCAGTAACCGACTCCGAGGTGAACAGTCGGAGCGCGGCGGGGGCATCCCCGGTGGTGTGGGGAATATGCAGGGGTAAAGTCACTCAACTACCTTACTGGTTGGAATTCGCGGGAGCGGCAGCGGATGTCCCCCAGTGACCTGGGAATGACCAGCCATGCGTCTCAGATGTGCGGAACGACACGGCTCAGTTCAGAGCCAATGCGATCGATCACCGCTGCCGATACTTCATCCTTGCTTCCGGATGCAGATTCGGGATCGGCGCCTGCCGCTGAAAGGATGACCACGGAGTTTGAATCCTGGCCAAAGACTTTGCCTTGGCCCACCTGATTAACCACCAGCAGATCGCAACCTTTGCGCTCCAGTTTCGCCTTGGCGTAGGCCAGGACGTCACCGCGCTCGTCACCTGTTTCCGCTGCGAATCCAACGATCAGCTGGGTCCGACCGGATTCCCCGCGCTGTTGGACCAGTTCATGCAGGATGTCCGGATTACGGACCAGGGTGATCACGGGATCATCGGCGTCGTCCCGCTTTTTGATCTTGGTGTCCGATACCGCTGCGGGCCTGAAATCGGCCACGGCCGCGGCCATCACGATGACGTCTGATTGGGCAGCGGCCGCCAACATGGCCTTCCGCAGCTCCAGCGCGGTCTCCACGGGGACAACCTCCACGCCAACGGGCGCCGGGACTTCCATGTATGCGGCCACCAGAGTCACGATCGCCCCGGCGTCCCGGGCTGCTGCGGCCAAGGCCGCCCCCTGCTTCCCGGAGGAACGGTTGCCCAGGAAGCGTACGGGGTCCAGGGGTTCGCGGGTACCGCCTGCACTGACAATGACCGTCCTCCCGGACAGGGAACCACTGGACAGCGCCCCAGCCAGCGGCGCCGGAGAGATATAGTCCGACGGCGGTGCGGCAAGTGCAAGCGCTGCCTCGAAGATCGCTTCGGGTTCGGGCAGTCGTCCAGGGCCTGAATCTGAGCCGGTCAGCCTGCCGGTGGCAGGCTCCAGGACCGTGATGCCACGGCTGCGCAAGGTCTCGACGTTGGCGCGGGTAGCCGCGTTCTGCCACATTTCCGTGTGCATCGCCGGGGCAAACAGCACGGGCCCGCGGGCCATCAGCAAAGTGTTGGTCAGAAGGTCGTTGGCCATGCCGGCCGCAGCCCGCGCCAGCAGGTCCGCGGTGGCCGGGGCGACGACGATCAGGTCCGCCTCATGTCCCAGCCGGACGTGCCGGACCTGGTCGACGTCGTCGAACACGCTGTTGGTGACCGGATGCCCGGACAACGCCTCCCACGTAGCGACGCCGACGAAACGTGTGGACGCCTCGGTGGGTACCACCGTGACGTCGTGGCCCGCTTCAGTAAAAAGCCGGAGGAGGGATGCCACCTTGTAGGCAGCTATCCCTCCCCCGACTCCCAGGACTATGCGCACGGAACGGAGGCTACTCTGCGGTTTCGACCGGCGTGGAAACGAGCTTGCCTTCGTTGATCTCACGCAGTGCGATCGAGAGCGATTTCTCGTTCAGCTTGGTGTCTACCAGCGGGCCAACGTACTCAAACAGGCCCTCGTGCAGCTGGGCGTAGTAGGCGTTGATCTGGCGTGCACGCTTGGCACCGAAAATGACCAGACCGTACTTGGAATCCGCTGCCTCAAGCAGGGAGTCGATCGGCGGGTTGATGATGCCTTCAAGGTTCGTGGACACGAATTCTCCAAATTCTAACGGGCGGGTACGTTCCGGCGCTCAGCGCGGGTTCGGTGCCAGCCCCATGAGTGAAACAAGCTCGTCCGCTGCCCGGCGAACGTCGTCATTGATGACTGTGTGGTCGAACTCCGGCTCAGCAGCAAGTTCCAGTTTAGCGGTTTCCAGCCTGCGCTGCTGTTCTTCCGGTGTTTCGGTGCCACGGCCCACCAGCCGGCGAACCATTTCTTCCCAGCTGGGCGGGGCCAGGAAGACGAACTGGGCGTCCGGAACGGCCTCTTTTACCTGCCGGGCGCCCTGCAGATCGATTTCAAGGAGCACCGAACGGCCTTCAGCGATGGCCTGGTTTACCGTACTTTTCAGGGTGCCGTACGTGTTCTGCCCATGGACCACGGCCCATTCCAGGAATTCGCCGGCCTCCACCAGGGACTCGAACTCTTCCTTCGACTTGAAAAAGTAGTGCACTCCGTCCTGCTCACCGGGCCGTGGGGCGCGGGTAGTGGCTGAAACTGACAGCCAGACCTGGGGATAGTTGTCCCGGATATAAGTGGATACGGTGCCTTTGCCGACGGCCGTCGGGCCGGCGAGGACTGTCAGTCCGGGTAACTTGCTCACGTATTCCTTTGCGGCGGTATGCGGGTGGATGGGCCTTTAGACCCCGCCACTACTTTTCGTCTATAAAATCTACCAGTGCCCGGCGCTGGTGAACGCCCAGCCCCCGCAGCCGCCGTGATGCCGCAATCCCCAGCTGTTTCATAATGGCTGCAGCGCGCACCTTGCCGATTCCTGACCTTGATTCCAAAAGCTCGGCCACTTTCATCCTGGCCAGGGCATCATCCTCGCTCGCTGCGGACAGCAGCTCAGCAGCACTCAACTCACCGTTTTTCAGTCGTTCTTTTGCCGCAGCGCGCGCTGCCCGGGCGGCGGCAGCCTTGTTCAAAGCCTCAGTGCGTTGTTCGGCAGTCAGGGGTCGAAGGCTCACTGTTTGCTCTCCCCGTGCTTGTAGGGTCAGGAAGCGTCCAGGACCGGCGCCCTCGACTGCTCCTGAACCTACCCCCGCCGGGGCCGGTTAATCAATGCGCAGCAGATCCAAGGTGCGCCGGGAAGCGTCCTGCAGGGCAGCGGTGTCCGGCCCTGCAGCGAGGATTTCCCGGCTGGAGGTTCCCAGTACCTGGCGATACGCCGCGCCGAAGGTGGAGCGCATTTCCCGTGCCGTGCCGCCTTGCGCGCCAAGGCCCGGTGCCAGGATAGGACCGGCCATGGCCGTCAGGTCCAGGCGGAGGCGTTCGACGGCGGAACCCACCGTGGCGCCTACCACCAGTCCCACAGAACCCATGGTTACCCCTCCCCGAGTTCCCGCCGTCATTGCCGCTGAAGCAGCAGCGCGGTGATTCTCGGCAGCAGCAGCCTCGGTGATGCGGCGGGCGACGGAGTCTTCGGCACCCACATGCTGCACCGAGGCACCCTCAGGGTTGGAGGTCAGTGCCAGGACAAACACTCCCCGGCCATACTCCACCGCGAGGTCCAGCGCCGGTCGGAGCGATTCGAAGCCCAGGTAAGGACTGAGCGTCACGGCATCCGCAGCCAGGGAGGAACCGTCGCGAAGCCAGGCATCAGCGTAAGCAGCCATGGTGGACCCGATGTCGCCGCGTTTGGCGTCGGCGATGCTGAGGACGCCGGCATCGGCACTGGCGGCCAGGACCTCTTCCAGGACCGCCATCCCCGCCGAACCGTGGCGTTCATACAGGGCGACCTGCGGTTTTACGGCGGCAGCAAGGGAACTGACGGCCCCCAGGGCGGTGAGCGAAAAGCGCCTCAGCCCGTCGACGTCGTCGTTCATCCCCCAGTGCTTCAGGAGCGCGGGATGCGGATCGATACCCACGCACAGCGGGCCGCGTGCGGCCATGGCCGCGGCCAGCCGGGCACCGAAGGGTTCCCGGCCAGCCGTTTCACCATTGCCGGGCGTACCGTTAGGCATTCTGCAGGGCAATTCTCTGTGCGTCCGCCAGCTGCGATGCGGCCAGGGCGGCAGCGTGTTCCTGCAGGCTGGTGACGGACCATTCGTAAGTGCGCATGGCCTCGATCGCCTGCACGGCGGCGTTGAACTCCGCAACGGTGGTGATGCAGGGAATGCCGATCGACGTAGCTGCGGCGCGCAGTTCATATCCGTCGCTGCGGGCCTCGCCGCCGGAGGGAGTGTTGAACACCATGTCGATGTCGCCGGCGATGACGAGGTCCGCGATGGTGCCTTCGCCCTCGGCGCTGGAACCTTCAGCCACTTTGCGGACCGGCGTGGCCTGAATGCCGTTGCGGCGCAGGACGTCTGCGGTACCACCGGTGGAAATGATTTCGAACCCAAGGTCGGAGAGCCGCTTGACGCCCATGATGACCGAGCGTTTGTCGCGGTTTGCCACGGAGACAAAGATTTTACCTTCAGTGGGCAGCGCGTTGTTGGCGGCTGCCTGGCTCTTGGCGAAGGCCGTGTCGAAGTGCTTGTCGATCCCCATGACCTCGCCGGTGGAGCGCATTTCCGGGCCAAGCAGCGAGTCCACCACCTTGCCCTCCGGCGTGCGGAAGCGGCTGAACGGAAGGACAGCTTCCTTGACGGAGACGGGCGCGTCCAGGGGCAACCTGGAGCCGTCTCCGGTTTCCGGCAGCATCTTGTAAGCGGTGCGGAGCTGGTGGATGGTCACGCCGGTACCAATCAGGGCCGCAGCCTTCGCCATCTGGACGCCGGTGGCCTTGGAGACGAACGGCACAGTCCGTGATGCCCGCGGGTTTGCTTCCAGGACATACAGCACGTCCGAGGCCAGGGCGAACTGAATGTTGATCAGGCCCCGCACGCCAACACCTTCTGCGATGGCACGGGTGGCGGTGCGGACCCGCTCCAGGACGTTGCCGCCGAGAGTGATCGGAGGCAGGACGCAGGCGGAGTCGCCGGAGTGGATGCCGGCTTCCTCGATGTGCTCCATGATGCCGCCCACGTAGATGTCCTTGCCGTCGAACAGGGCGTCGACGTCAATCTCCACTGCGTCCTCAAGGAACCGGTCGATCAGCACCGGGTGGTCCGGGGTGATCTCCGTGGCGTTGGCGATGTAGCGGGAAAGGTTAGGTTCGTCGTAGACGATTTCCATGCCCCGGCCGCCCAGCACGTAAGACGGGCGGACCAGGACCGGGTAGCCAATTTCATCGGCAATCTTCTTCGCGTCCTCGAAGGACACCGCAGTGCCGTTCTTCGGCGAGATGAGGCCCGCCTGGTCCAGCACGCGGGCGAACGCGCCACGGTGTTCGGCCAGGTCGATGGCTTCCGGGGAGGTGCCCAGGATGGGGACACCGGCGTCGGCGAGCTGCTGGGCCAGCTTGAGGGGGGTCTGGCCGCCCAGCTGGACGAACACACCCATCACGCCGCCTGTGCGTTCCTCGGCCGCGATGACCTCCAGGACGTCCTCGAGGGTCAGCGGCTCGAAGTAGAGCCTGGTGGAGACGTCGTAGTCAGTGGAGACTGTTTCCGGGTTGCAGTTGACCATCACGGTCTCGTAGCCGGCCTTGCGCAGCGCCATGGAGGCATGCACGCAGGAGTAGTCGAACTCGATGCCCTGGCCGATGCGGTTGGGACCGGAGCCCAGGATCAGGATGGAGGGCTTGGCGTGCAGCGCAACCTCGTCCTCCTCGTCATAGGCGGAGTAGTGGTACGGGGTGTACGCGGCGAACTCGGCGGCGCAGGTGTCCACGGTCTTGTAGACCGGGCGGATTCCGAGGGCCTGCCGCACGCCGCGGACCACGGCTTCGGAGTTGTGGGTCAGGGCGCCGATCTGCTCGTCGGAGAAGCCGTGACGCTTTGCCCGCTTCAACATCTCGGAGGTCAGTGCCGGGGCCTGGCGGATCTCGTGCGAGATCTCGTTGAGCAGCTGCAACTGGTCAAGGAACCAGGGATCGATCTTGGTGGCCTCGAAGAGGTCCTCCACGGTGGCACCGCCCAGCATGGCGCGCTGCACCTGGTGCAGGCGCTCGGTGGTGGGACGCTTTGACTTCTCAATGAGCTCGGCGACCTCCCATTCGGGAACGCTGGTGAAGTCCAGCTGCGAGCCCTTCTGCTCCAGGGACCGGAGCGCCTTCTGCAGGGCTTCGGTGAAGTTGCGGCCCATGGCCATGGCCTCGCCCACCGACTTCATGGTGGTGGTGAGGGTGTTGTCCGCAGCCGGGAACTTCTCGAAGGCGAACCGTGGGACCTTGACCACCACATAGTCGAGCGTGGGCTCGAAGGAAGCGGGAGTCTTCTGCGTGATGTCGTTGGGGATTTCGTCGAGGGTGTAGCCCAGCGACAGCTTGGTGGCGATTTTGGCAATCGCAAATCCGGTGGCTTTGGATGCCAGCGCCGAGGAGCGCGAGACCCGCGGGTTCATTTCGATCACGACGACGCGGCCGGTGGCCGGATCGATGGCGAACTGGATGTTGCAGCCACCGGTATCGACGCCGACTTCACGGATCACGGCGATCGAAATGTCGCGGAGGCGCTGGTACTCACGGTCGGTCAGGGTCAGTGCCGGTGCCACCGTGATGGAGTCGCCAGTGTGGACGCCTACCGGATCGAAGTTCTCGATGGAACAGACAACCACGACGTTGTCGTTTTTGTCCCGCATCATCTCGAGCTCGTATTCCTTCCAGCCGAGGATGCTCTCTTCGAGCAAAACCTCACTGGTGGGGCTGTACTGGAGGCCCTGGCCCACGATGCGGCGGAGGTCGTTTTCGTCGTAGGCCAGGCCCGATCCCAGGCCGCCCATGGTGAAGGAGGGCCGGACCACCATGGGGTAGCCGAGGTCCTCGGCGGCCGTGAGCGCCTCGTCCATGGTGTGGATGATGTGGCTGCGGGCGGACTCGGCGCCGCAGCGTTCCACCACGCCCTTGAACTTCTCACGATCCTCACCGAGTTCGATTGCCGCGATGTTCGCGCCGATCAGCTCCACGTTGTACTTCTCCAGCACGCCGTTCTTGTCTAGCGCGATCGCGGTGTTGAGCGCAGTCTGGCCACCCAGGGTGGGCAGAATGGCATCAGGGCGTTCCTTGGCGATGATTTTCTCCACCACCTCGGGGGTGATGGGCTCGATGTAGGTGGCGTCGGCGAACTCGGGGTCCGTCATGATGGTTGCCGGGTTGGAGTTCACCAGGATGACCCGCAGGCCCTCCTCCTTGAGCACCCGCAGCGCCTGGGTGCCGGAATAATCGAACTCGGCAGCCTGGCCGATGACGATCGGGCCCGAGCCAATGACGAGGACGCTTTTGAGATCTGTACGTTTCGGCATTACTTCTTGTCCTCAGTCTTGTTGGCGTTTTTGTGTTCTGCGCCGGCAGGGTGTACGGAATCGACGGGCTCACCGGACAGGTTGGCCGTCCGGCCGTCGCGGGTGCCTTCCATCAGGTCGATGAAGCGGTCAAAGAGGTAGGCGGCGTCGTGCGGGCCGGCCGCCGCTTCGGGGTGGTACTGGACGGAGAAAGCCGGGATATCCAGGCAGGCGAGGCCCTCGACGACGTCGTCGTTGAGGCTGATGTGGCTGACCTCCACGCGGCCGTACCGTTCCTCGGGGGCCTGGGTGGCGCCGTCGAGCGGTGCGTCAACGGCGAAACCGTGATTCTGCGAGGTGATTTCCACCTTGCCCGTGCGGCGGTCCATGACAGGCTGGTTGATGCCGCGGTGGCCATAGCGCAGCTTGTACGTGCCGAATCCCAGGGCCCGGCCCAGGATCTGGTTGCCGAAGCAGATGCCAAAGTAGGGCAGCTTTTCATCCAGGACTGAGCGCAGCAGGTTGACTTGGGCGTCTGCGGTGGCAGGGTCGCCGGGGCCGTTGGACATGAAGAAGCCATCCGGATTGACCGCTTTGACGTCTTCCAGCGTGGCAGTGGCAGGAAGCACGTGGACCCGCACGCCGCGTTCGGCGAAACGGACCGGGGTCATGGCTTTGATGCCGAGGTCTACCGCTGCGATGGTGAAACGGGCGTCACCGTCCCATCCGTAGTCCTTGGGCTCAACCACGTAGGCCTCACTGACGCTGACTTCCTCGGCCAGGCGGGCACCTTCCATGGGTGCGCTGGCCAGGACGGCGTCGACGAGGTCCTTGTCACTTGCCGCTGCTGCGTCGCCGGAGAAGATGCCGGCACGCATGGTCTTATGCTCGCGCAGGTGACGGGTGATGGCGCGGGTGTCCACGCCCTGGATCCCGACGATCCCCTGCGCCACCAGTTCCTCGTCCAGGCTCCGCTCCGAACGCCAGTTGGACGGGCGCCGCGCGGCGTCCCGGACAATATAGCCGGCCACCCAGATGCGGCGGGACTCGGCGTCGTCGTTGTTCACACCGGTGTTACCGATGTGCGGCGCGGTCTGCACCACCAACTGGCGGGCGTAGGAAGGATCCGTGATGGTTTCCTGGTAGCCGGTCATACCGGTGGCGAAGACGGCTTCGCCCAGGGTGGTGCCAATGGCGCCGTAACTCTGGCCACGGAAGATCCTGCCATCTTCCAGTACCAGGGCGGCCGGGGTGGATGCTGCGGGCCGTGCCGGAGCGGAGGTTGCTGTCACTGGGTTCGCTTTCGCTGCTGGTTCTGTCTGTGCTGTGTCTGTCACGCTCGTGTGCGCTGTGCGGGTTTCCGTCACTGTCTTACTTTCCACTATGGGCACCAGCCGAGGGGGCTGACGAAATCAATTCCTGGAGGGCCTCGAAGAGGACTTCGTTGTCCGCGGCACGCCGGGTGCGAAAGCCCGTGTCCAGGCCGCGGGTACCATGCTGCCAATTGACAATCAGGAGGCCGTCCTTCTCGACGAACTTTCCGGCCATGCCGCTGTCCTGCCGCACGTCCACCAGGCTGGCCGCCGGGATGTACAGCGGTGGGGCCCCGGAGCGGTCAAAGACCACGCCGTGCGGGTAAACGGCCAGTTCAGCATTGGTCCTGATGCCGAGGCCGTGCGCCGCAATCCTGTCCAGCCAGTCACCCGAGGTGGTGGTGGAGACGTACTGGCCCTCGGCTGCCGCTACCGGCTCGCCCAGTGCCGGTGGCATCCCGGGCAACACCCCGACGTCGGCCTGCCGCCTCAGCCGGTTCCGCCAGCCCAGGCCGATCAGGGCGAAGGCAACGGCGATGAGGGCGAGGGTGATAACGAGCGAGAGAAGCCGCGTGTCCATCAGGAAGCACCTGCTGCCGCTGCGGCGGCGTGCCTGAAGGGGGTGTTCAGGCGGCCCTCCAGGACCGTGGGATGTCCGTTGAAGAAAGTGGCCATCACCTTGCCGGGCAGTTCCCTGCCCTTGAAAGGTGAATTCCGGCCCATGGTTGCCATCTTAGAAGGATCCACGGTCCAGCGTGCAGCCGGATCTACGAGAATGACGTTTGCCGGTTCGCCGGCCTCCAGTGGCCGGCCCTGGTCAGCAACCCTGCCGATGGCTGCCGGAGTAGTGGACGTGACCCGGGCGAAACCGGCCCAGTCCATCAGACCGGTGTCGATCATGGTCTGCTGCACCACCGAAAGCGCGGTTTCCAGGCCGGTCATGCCCATCGCCGCCTGCGCCCACTCGCATTCTTTGTGTTCGCTGGGGTGGGGAGCGTGATCGGTGCCGACGACGTCGATGGTTCCGTCAGCGAGGGCTTCCCGAAGGGCCTGGACGTCCGCATCGGTGCGCAGCGGCGGGTTGACCTTGTAGACCGGATCGTAGCTGCGCACCAGCTCGTCGGTGAGGAGCAGGTGGTGCGGGGTCACTTCGGCGGTGACGTTGATGCCGCGGCCCTTCGCCCAGCGGATGATCTCCACCGAACCGGCCGTGGAGACGTGGCAGACGTGCAGGCGGGAGCCCACGTGCTGCGCCAGCAGGACATCGCGGGCAATGATGCTTTCCTCTGCGACGGCAGGCCAGCCGGCCAGGCCGAGCACCGAGGATACGGTTCCTTCGTTCATCTGCGCACCGGCGGTCAGGCGCGGTTCCTGCGCGTGCTGGGCAACGACGCCGTCGAAGGCTTTGACGTATTCCAGAGCCCGGCGCATGAGGACGGGATCGTGGACGCAGATACCGTCGTCGGAAAAGACGCGGACCTGTGCACGCGAGTCAGCCATGGCACCGAGTTCGGCCAGCTGTTCCCCGGCCAGGCCAACGGTGACGGCACCCACCGGGCGGACGTCCACCCAGCCGGAGGCCCGGCCCAGGCTGTGGACCTGCTCCACCACGCCGGCGGTATCGGCCACCGGGTTGCTGTTGGCCATGGCGTGGACTGCTGTATAGCCGCCCAGTGCCGCAGCACGCGTTCCGGTTTCCACCGTCTCGGCGTCTTCGCGGCCGGGTTCGCGGAGGTGGGTATGGATATCCACCATGCCGGGCAGCGCAACGAGACCAACAGCGTCAATGACAGTAGCGGCCTCGGCACCGTCAGCAGAGGAGGCACCGGCGCCGCGGGCGGCAATCAAGCCGCCCCGGATCAGGAGGTCTTCGGCACCGGCTCCCAGGATTGCGGCACCGCGGATCAGATAGGTTCCGTTGTTCTCAGCCATTTAGTTGCTCTCCTTAGTGGAAGGGGCTGCGCTGGTCCGGGCAGTATCGGTGCGGGTTGTGTCGGTGCGGGCTGTGCCGGCGGTGACCGGCTCCCGGGTGTCCCCGGAGAGCAGCAGGTACAGCACAGCCATCCGTACCGACACGCCGTTGCGCACTTGCGCGAGCACCGTGGACCGCGGCGAGTCCGCGGCAGCGGAGGAAATCTCCAGGCCGCGGTTCATGGGACCGGGGTGCATGATGATGGTGTCTTTGAGGCCAAGCGTGTCCAATGAGCGGAGCCGGTTGTCGTCAAATCCCCAGCGCCGCGAGTATTCACGGGTGGAGGGGAAGAAGGAGGCGTTCATCCGTTCGCCCTGGACGCGGAGCATCATAACCGCGTCCACTCCCCCTTCAATCACTTCGTCCAGGTTGTAGCTGACCCTGCAGGGCCAGGATTCGACGCCGATGGGCAGCAGAGTGGGCGGCGCCACCAGCGTCACGTCGGCACCGAGAGTGCGAAGCAGCCAGACGTTGGAGCGGGCCACGCGGGAGTGCAGGACGTCACCGGCGATGGCAACGCGCATGCCGGACAGATCGGCGCCGATGGAGGCCGAACCGCTGAGTTTTGCCCAGTGGCGGCGCATGGTGAACGCATCCAGGAGGGCCTGGGTGGGGTGTTCATGGGTTCCGTCGCCGGCATTGATGACGGCAGCGTCGATCCAGTCAGTAGCCGCGAGGCGGTGCGGCGCCCCGGAGGCCCAGTGCCGGATGACGACGGCGTCGGCGCCCATGGCGGACAGCGTTTGCGCGGTGTCCTTCAGCGACTCGCCCTTGGACACCGAGGAGCCCTTGGCCGCGAAGTTGATGACGTCCGCGGAGAGCCGCTTGGCGGCCGCCTCGAAGGAAATCCGGGTGCGGGTGGAGTCCTCGAAGAAGAGGTTGACCACTGTGCGGCCGCGGAGGGCGGGGAGCTTCTTGACCTCACGCTCGCCTACTGCCGCCATTTCCTCCGCGGTATCGAGGATCCGTACTGCATTGGCCAGGCTGAGGTCCTGGGTGGAGAGGAGGTGTTTCACGCTCCTGCCTCGATGACCACTTCGTTCACGGGTTCGCCATCGACGGAATCAGTCTCGGCCAGGTGCACCCTGACTTTTTCCGAGGAGGCGGTAGGCAGGTTCTTGCCAACGTGGTCCGCCCGGATGGGGAGCTCACGGTGGCCGCGGTCGATCAGGACGGCGAGCCGGACAATGCGGGGGCGGCCAAGGTCCACCAGGGCATCAAGGGCAGCACGGATGGTCCGGCCGGAGTACAGGACGTCGTCGATGAGCACCACGACTTTGTTGTCAATGCCTGACGCCGGCAGTTGGGTGTGATGCGGCGGCCTGGTGGGCTGGTGGGAAAGATCGTCCCGGAACATGGTGACATCAAGCTGGCCGACAATGGCGGCAGCATCAACAGCGGGATCGGCTTCAGCAATTTTCCGGCCGAGCCGGAGGGCAAGCGGATAACCGCGGCGCGGAATGCCCAGCAGCACCAGATCCTGGGAGCCCTTGTTAGCCTCAAGGATCTCGTGGGCGATACGAGTCAGTGCCCGGTCAATGTCCGCCTGGTTGAGTACAACCCTGGCCGGAACAGGCACATTGGTGACAGAAGTCAACGCTCGTCTCCCCTTTCCCCGCCTCACAGGACGGAATTAAAAAAGGAATATTTGACTCTTCAAATTACCACACGCAGACCCGACGCCCGCGCGGTTTCTTGGCCCCCGGCCTGCAGCCCCATAGGCTTTCGGCATGCCGACAAATCAATCACAGTACCCCGATCCTTCCGGCGGCGGACAGCACCGGCGGGGTGGGCTTGCCGGTCCCGGCGGAGGCCAGGCCAACCCGACCTGGCTGGGGCACGTCGATCCTGGCGACTACCGGCCGGCGCCAGGAGGCCCGTCCGGCGGCGTACAGTCCATCATTCCGCCTGCTGTTGCAGCCCGGACCGGGCGGAGCGCCGGAGTACTGGTACTCGTCCTGGGGGGCGCCGCTCTGGCGTTCCTCAGCTTGTTCCTGGTGGTTCCTTTCCTGCTCTCCAGCACTGGACCGGCGGGTTTCCTGATCGGTTTCATCGCCTCACTGGTTCCATTGTCTGTGGTGCTTCTCACGGTTTTCCTGATAGACCGCTGGGAGCCTGAGCCCAAGCGGCTCCTGCTTTTTGCGTTCACCTGGGGAGCTGCAGTTTCCATCGCTGTGACGCTGCTGATCCAGCCGCTGTTCGCACTATCCAGAGAGTTTTCCTCGAACGCGGAATACTTCACCTTCATGGCCACGATCCAGGCACCTATCGTCGAGGAGTTTGCGAAGTCGCTGGGGCTGTTGATGCTCCTCCTCCTTGCAAGGAAGCACTTCGACGGCCCGGTGGACGGCGTGGTTTTCGCGTTCACCATCGCCGGCGGTTTCGCGTTCACGGAGAACATTCTCTACTTCGGCCGGGCAGTCGCCGACTCCAGCAGCCCGGCGACGGACCTGGTCTCAATCTTCTTCCTGCGGGGCATCATGTCTCCCTTTGCCCATGCAGTCTTTACCGGTACTACAGGCCTGATCATGGGCTTCGCCGCACGGCGCTGGCATAACGGCCTGTCGGTGGCAGCCTTCTTTGTGGGACTCCTGCCGGCCATGTTCCTGCACAACAGGTGGAACAGCATGGGCCAGGACTTCCTGCTGCAGTACCTCACGTTCCAGGTGCCGATGTTCCTGCTGGTGGCAGTCGTCGTCGTCCTCGTCCGCCTTGCCGAAAACCGGCTGACCAGGCAGCGCCTCCGCGAGTATGCCGCAGCAGGCTGGTTCACTCCCGCCGAGGTGGACATGCTGGCCACGGGGGCCGGGCGGCGGGCTGCGCTTGCCTGGGCCAGCGGTTCCAACCGCCGTGGCTACATGAAGGCGTTCATCCGGGCCGCCACCCAGCTGGCCTTTACCCGCCAGCGGATCCTGGCCGGCCGGGATGTAGCCGTCCACCAGCTCGATGAACAACGAGCACTGCAGGAGATCCTCAGGCTACGGGCGGCCGTAGCCCGCTGACGCCGGCGAGGGCTTCGTCCAGCACCTTGCCGAAGTTCGCCGGATCGTGGGCGAAGCGCCCGAGAAAAAGTCCGGAGACGCCGTCGAGCAGGAGCCCTGGCTTTGCCGAGCCACCGTAAATGATCCGCAGCTCCCCTGCGCTGCCCGCGCCCTGCCCGTGTCCGCCAAGCAATTCTCGCAGGTGATGTACGACGGCGGTGTTGTACCCTGCAGCGGCAGGTTCCGGAGCGCCGATGGCCCAGACGGGTTCGTAGGCGATGATTGCCCGGGACGCCAGCGCCCAGTCGCCGTCTACGGCTTCCTCGATCTGCTGATGGACGAAACCGGCTGCACCTTCCGCCCCTCGCGTCCCTTCCGTTTCGCTGCCGCCGGCATTTGCAGTGTCCTCGCCAACACACAGGAGCGGCGTGATACCGGCATTGTCGGCTGCCCGAACCTTCCGGGCGATCATGGCATTGTCTTCGCCGAGATGCTGCCGCCGTTCGGCATGCCCGATCTCTACCAGGCCCACACCCAGTTCGGCCAGGATCGACGGCGAGACCTCACCTGTCCACGGACCATCGGCCCATCCGCCGTCCCGCGCACCCAGCACCAGCGGTGATCCTGCAACCATGGTGGGACCGCCGGAAGCACCGGGAAGGAAGGAGTGACAAACGGGACCACTTGGCCGGCCGCAAGGGCCGGACGGGAGTCCACTTCGCGCCGTATACCGGCCAACCAGTCCAGGCTCTCCCGGTACCCCAGGTACATCTTGGTGCTGACACCCACATAGAGCACTTGCAAGTTGCTCACTTCTCCTCGAGCAAATCGTCCGCCTTGTTGCGGAACCGCTTGGTGGCATACATCATGACGGCGGCAACAAATGGCAGGACACCCAGCGCGTAGACGCCCATAGTGCCGGTGTCCGACGCGGTGATCTCATTAGTATCGCGAAGAAGCTGTCAAGATCGCAGTGCGTTCCGTCCGCCCGGCAATGCGTGCTGTCGAGGCACGCGAAATGACTATTCCGGTTTACTCAACCGTGATGACGGTCAGCTTTCCGGTGCGTCGGCAATGGCCCGCGAACGGACCTTCCGGATGTGCTCGGCCATCGCGGCACCGGCCTTGTCCGGATCTTCAGTAGACACCGTGTCCAAAATCGCCCGGTGCTCGGCGATGGCGAATTCAGCATCTGTGATTCCCACTCCCCCGAAGAGCCGGAACCGCTGCACCTGGCCGCCTAACGCTGAATAGGCAGCGACCAGGAACTGGTTCCCCGTCTGCCGGGCAATGAGCTGATGGAACCGTTCGTCAGCTTCCAGGTAGGGGTGCGGTGGCTGTCGGCCCATTTCCGACACACCTGCACGCCGGACGCGAAAAAGCCCCGTCCAGATCGGTGCTCTGGACGGGGCTGGATCGGATGCTGTGGACGGCTTAGGCCAGCAGCGACGGTTTGAGCTGCTGCAGGCGGCCCAAAAGGCCGTTAATGAAAGACGGCGATTCATCAGTTGACAGCGTTTTGGCCAGGGCCACTGCCTCGCTGACGGCCACGCCGTCCGGAACGTCGTCGTTGAACAGAAGTTCCCAGGTGCCGATCCTCAATATGATGCGGTCCACCGACGGCATCCGTTCCAGCGACCAGCCCTGCGAGTAGGTCTCCAGGAATTCGTCGATGGCAGTCTGCTGCGAGACAACGCCTTCAATAATATCCACGGTGTAGGGGTTGATGACCTGGTCAGTTTTTTCCCGGCGCGCCCGGAGCACATCGAAGGCCGAAAGGGAGCGTTGCTCGGCTTCGAAAAGTATGTCCAGCGCCCTGTTACGGGCTTTACCGCGTGCGCTCACTACTCGCTGACCCGGCCAAGGTAGCTGCCGTCACGGGTGTCCACTTTGACCTTGGTGTTGTTCTCCACGAACAAAGGCACCTGGATCTCGTAGCCCGTCTCCAGAGTGGCAGGCTTTGTGCCGGCCGAGGAGCGGTCGCCCTGCAGGCCCGGCTCGGTGTAGGTGATTTCGAGGACTACGCTTGGCGGCAGCTCAATGTAGAGC
Organism: Pseudarthrobacter sp. MDT1-40-2; assembly: GCF_059383595.1. NCBI lineage: Bacteria > Bacillati > Actinomycetota > Actinomycetes > Micrococcales > Micrococcaceae > Pseudarthrobacter > Pseudarthrobacter sp. MDT1-40-2. Next base: position 102,863 of record NZ_JBWZCL010000001.1, read on the forward strand.
GGGTTGCCCTCATGGATGGCGATGTTGACCATCTGGTTTTCGAGCATGAAGTTGGTGGCATCACCAACGGTGGCGCCGGAGACGGTGATCTGATCGAAATCCGAGGTGTCCATGAAAACGAAGTCGGCGCCGTCCTGGTACAGGTACTGGTAATCCCGGCGGTCCACGGTGGCGGTTTCGATCTTGAGTCCGGCGTTGAACGTCTTGTCCACTACCTTGCCGGACATCACGTTGCGCATTTTGGTGCGGACGAATGCGCCGCCTTTGCCTGGCTTGACGTGCTGGAACTCGATGACGTTCCAGAGCTGGCCCTCAAGCTTAAGGACGGTTCCGTTCTTGATGTCGTTAGTGGTTGCCACTGGTTCCCTCTGGGTTTCTCTGACTGGTCTGCGCTGCCAGCTGGTTATGCCAGGCAGGCGTGCGCACGGCCCGCCAGTCTGTTTTTGTCAAAAATCCAAAGACCATTCTACCGGTAAATTCAGGGAACCGGTCAGGATGCCAGTTCCAGGACGTCCCTGGCGCGCTGAAGGGCCACTGTGGAGGTGTAAATCTGGGCGGCTTCCGCCGCTCCGGCGACCTGCAGGTCCAAGGCCCGGGTGAAAGCTTCGACGGCGGCACCGACGTGCCCGGCGGCATACTGGGTGGTCCCGAGGCACTGGAGGATCAGTGCTTCCCGGGCGGTCCCTGCAACCTCCGCCAGAAGCTGCCTGTACAACTCAATGGCCCTGTCATAGCGGTGCGAGATCCGCAGGACTTCGGCTTCATAAGTCCTCAGCCGGAGGGACTCGGGATCTGTGTAGCGGGCCTCGGCGAGGAGCTCTGCGGCATTGGCAGCGTCCCCCTGGACCAGGAGCACAAAAATGCGGTCAGAGGGATCGTTGCTGGCCTCAAGGGCCGCCTGGCATTCTTCCTCGTTGGTGATTTCCGGAACCAGGGTGAGCGGGTTGATCCGGACGCCCGGGAATCCGGCGTCCGGCCATTCAATAGTGGCTGCAGCGGAATCCCACATCAGGAGGCGATCTCCTGGTAGGCGGCGAACAGGAGGGAGGTATCCGGGACGTCGAGGATTCCCGGGCGCGCGATGCCGTCCAGGACCACAAAGCGCAGGAGGTCACCTCGTGATTTCTTGTCCCGTCTCATCCCGTCAAGGAGTCCCTGCCACCGGTCCCGACGGTAGGTAACGGGCAACCCGAGCGATTCAAGAATGCTGCGGTGCCGGTCGGCGTCCGCATCGCTGAGCCTGCCCACACTGCGGGCCAGTTCCGCCGCGAACATCATCCCCACCGAGACCGCGGCCCCGTGGCGCCAGGAATAGCGTTCCACGAGTTCAATCGCATGGCCCAGGGTGTGGCCGTAGTTGAGGATCTCGCGCAGGCCGGATTCCTTGAGGTCTTGTGAAACAACCTTTGCTTTGACGCTGATGGACCGCTCAATAAGCTCACGGAGTACGGCGGACTCCGGGTCAGTGACGGCTGCCGGGTCCTTCTCGACCAGATCCAGAATGGCGGGATCGGCGATGAATCCGCACTTGACCACTTCGGCCATGCCGGAGATGAGTTCGTTTTTGGGAAGGGTGGCCAGCGTGTCCAGGTCTGCCAGCACGGCGGCCGGAGGATGGAAGGCGCCTACCAGGTTTTTGCCTTCCGCCGTATTGATTCCGGTCTTGCCCCCGACAGAGGCGTCCACCATGCCAAGGAGGCTGGTGGGCATATGGATTACTTTGACGCCGCGCAGCCAGGTTGCGGCCACAAATCCGGCGAGATCGGTAACGGCCCCGCCGCCGACGGAAACAATGGCGTCCGAGCGTGTGAAGTCGTTCTGGCCCAGGACCTGCCAACAGAACGCGGCCACCTGGATGTGCTTGCCTTCTTCGGCATCCGGAATTTCGGCCGTCAGGGCCGTGAAGCCGTCCGTCTCAAGGGATGCGCGGACGGCGTCACCGGTCAAACGCAGTGCCCGGGGGTGGATAACAAGCACACGCCGGACGCGCTCCCCCAGCACACCGGACAGGTTGCCCAGCAGACCGTTGCCTACGACGACGTCGTAATTTTGTCCCGTACCGTCACCGGTGACTTTGATGACTGTCGATGGCTTATTCAATGTTCCACTTCCTGTTGGGCCGCTGCATACTTCCGCAGCGTGTCTTCAAGGCGGCCTGCCAGCTCTGCCACCGTGCCTTGCCGGACGTCCATCACGATGTCCGCCAGCCGTTCGTAGACCGGCTGGCGGGCAGCAAACAGCGCTTTCCAGCTCTCGACGGCATCGCCGGCCAGTAACGGGCGCCCGGAAGTCCTGGCGATCCGCGCCGCCACGGTGTCGACGTCGCCTTCCAGGTACACCACGGTGCATGGTTCCAGCAGTTGCTGCGTCCCGGAATCAAGCACGGCACCGCCGCCAAGGGAAATAACCCGGCCGGTGCCTTCCTCAATCGCTGCAGCTACAGTCTTGGCCTCGATTTCCCGGAAGCCATGCTCCCCCCGGGCCGCAAATATCCCGGGGATGCTGCCATGTGCTGCCACGATCAGTACGTCCGTGTCCACGAACGCGCGGCCCAGGCGCTGCGCCAGCTGGTACCCGATGGCGCTCTTGCCAACGGCCATGGGCCCGATCAGCACAACGGGCGTTGCTCCGGACCCGCCGGCACTATTGCTGAAGGACACTACAGGCCGATCGAGTCCAGTGCCGCGGGGATGTTTTCGAGGTACCCCTTCATGTTGCGTGAGGTCTCCGCGACGGAATCGCCGCCGAACTTCTCCTTGACGGCGTCCGCGAGAACCAGGGCAACCATGGCTTCGGCCACGACCCCGGCTGCCGGGACTGCGCAGACATCTGAGCGCTGGTGGTGGGCCTTGGCGGGTTCACCGGTGCTGACGTCAATGGTCTTGAGGGCGCGTGGAACGGTAGCGATCGGCTTCATGGCGGCCCGGACGCGCAGGACATCGCCGATGCTCATGCCGCCTTCGATGCCGCCGGCACGGTTGCTGGTCCGGATGATCCGGCCGTCTGCGTCCTTGACAATCTCATCGTGGGCAGCGGAACCACGGCGGGCCGCAGTAAGGAAGCCGTCGCCGACCTCCACTCCCTTGATGGCCTGGATGCCCATGAGGGCGGCAGCCAGCCTGGAATCGAGGCGGCGGTCCCAATGCACGTAGCTGCCGAGTCCTGGCGGCAGCCCGTACGCCAGAACCTCCACGATGCCGCCCAGGGTTTCGCCTTCCTTGTGGGCGGCGTCTACCTCGGCGACCATGGCATCCGAGGTTTCCCGGTCGAAACAGCGCAACGGATCCGCGTCAAGGGCCAGGACGTTGGACGGAAGCGGCAGTGGGCGCCCTTCGGGAACGGTGACACTGGCAATGGATACCGTGTGGCTTACCAGTTCGATACCCAACTGCTTCAGGAACTGCGCCGCCACCGTGCCCAGGGCAACGCGGGTGGCCGTCTCGCGGGCACTGGCACGCTCCAGGACAGGCCGGGCTTCGTCAAATCCATACTTCTGCATCCCGGTGAAGTCAGCGTGGCCGGGCCGGGGGCGGGTCAACGGGGCGTTGCGGGCCTGTTCCGCCAGCAGTGCAGGGTCCACGGCGTCAGCAGACATGATCTGCTCCCATTTGGGCCATTCGGTGTTGCCGACCTGGATGGCTACGGGACCGCCCTGGGTAATGCCGTGGCGGACGCCGCCAAGGATGGTAACGGCATCTTGTTCAAACTTCATGCGTGCACCGCGGCCGTAGCCCAGGCGGCGCCGGGCCAGTGAGTCCGCAATTTGCTTGCTCGAAAGCTCCACACCTGCGGGGACGCCTTCGATAATTCCCATCAAAGCCGGGCCATGGGATTCACCGGCAGTCAACCAACGCAACATAACTTCCATCCTGCCATGTATGGCGGTCAGTTTGCCCGTCGGGGTAGGCCGACTGCGTCACACATCACATCTATGACAGACGCATTAACGTCCTCGCCCCTGCCGGTAAAGAGACGCACCTGTTCAACTGCCTGGTACAGCAACATTTCCAGTCCCGGAACCACTGCTCCGCCGCCCTTGCGCCAGGCTTCGGCCATACGGCTCGGCCACGGATCGTAAGCGACATCCAGGAGCACTCCCGGAGTGGCGATACCCTGCTGTTCCAGTTGCGCGGCAAGGTCGTCTGCCGCCCTGGGCGGCACTGTGGAAATCACGACGTCGGCTGCCGCAGCACTCTGCGCGGCAGCGGCCAACGGGCGTACTTCCAAAGCCAGGCCAAGTGCTGCCGCGGCCGCACGTGCATCGGCGGCCCGTCCGGTATCGCGGGCAAATATCTGCACGGAGCGTGCACCCAGGGAGCTGAGGGCTGCTACCGCCGCGGCCGATGTGGCCCCGGCTCCGATCACCACGGCCCCCCGGGCGTTTTGAATTCCGGCATGCCGCACCGCGTTAACGATGCCATCAACGTCAGTATTGTAGGCAATTCTCCTGACTCCTGCTGCACTGCCTTCGAAAGCAACGGTGTTCACCACGCCCAGGGTCCTGCCTACGCCACGGACCTCATGAACCTCCGCAATCATCGCGGTCTTCAGGGGCATGGTCACGGACAAGCCGGTCCAGCCGGGTTCCTCAGCTACCCGTCCCATAAACGCCGGGAGGCCTTCCTCCGTGACGTCAATAGCCGCGTAATCGATGTCCACTCCGAGCACGCGGTAGGCGGCCTGATGCATAGCCGGGGATTTCGAGTGGCCGACCGGATGCCCAAGGACAGCCGCGAATCGGGTCACGTACAGCGTCCCGCGTTGGCACGGCACCACGTGTTGTACTGCTCCACGTAGCGGTTGTGCTCGGCAAGCGTGCTGGAAAACTTCGTTTCCTTCGAATCGAGGTTGATCGTTACCCAGTACAGGTAGTCATTGGCGGCAGGCTTTGCGGCAGCGTCAATGGCGGTTTTGCCCGGCGACCCGATGGGCCCCGGCGGCAGGCCCGGGTTTGCGTAGGTGTTGTACGGATTGGACTTATCCGCACGCTGTTCATCGGTGAAGTTGAAGCTCTTGGTGCCCAGGCCGTAGGTGACTGCTGAATCCACCTGCAGGTAGCCATTGGTTTCATCGTTGGGCTCAAGCCGGTTGTAGATAGCACCGGCCACGTTGCTGTAGTCGGCCAGACCGCCCTCCGCCTGCACAATACTGGCGACAATGACTGCCTCGTACTGCTTGGCGGGATCGCTGATTCCCTGGGCAACCAGCTCGTTCACGGTGACGTTCACCAATTCCTGAAGGATGTCCTTGGCCGGCGTGCCAACCTCAAAGCGGTATTCTCCGGGAGCCAGGAATCCCTCAAGGTTTTTGGCGGAGGCCGGCAGTCCGAACTGCGCCGGGTCATTGCTGAGAGCCTCCAGTTCGGAGAAGTTCACCCGTGCGCCGTCTGCAATCTGGGTAAGTGATTCATTGATGCGAAGCCCGGCATTCAGTGCGAAGTACACGACGCCGGCGCTGCCTTCACCCGCAAGCACCTGGACAGCCTCTTTACTGCTCATTTCCTGGCGGAAAGTGTACTCACCGGGGCTGAGGGTGTTTCCCGAAGACGTGAAAGCGCCTTCGAACGTACCGGCGTCGGCAATGACACCGGCAGCTTCCAGCTTCGCTGCAAACGAGCGGGTGCCTTCCCCGGCATCCACTGCCACTTGCACCTGGCCGGTTCCCGGGCCCGGGAAGTCGGCCACCTTATCCATGCCCAGCAATGGCTTGAGGAACTGCACGCCTACAACGATCGCGGTCACGAATACTGCCAGCGTGAGCAGCAAGGCAAGCAAACGACGGCGGACACGGACCTTCCGTGAGGGTGCCGGCACGGCAGTCGCACCGAGGAACGCCCCCTGGTCCTCGTGGTCAGGGGCATCGTCGTAGACGTAGTGGCCAGCGTCCGCATGCACAGGCTGCCCGTAGTGATCGTCCTGCGCATAGTGCTGCTCATGTTCGCCCTGATGGACCGGAACGTACTGCTCACCCTCATGGGCGGGGACGTAGTAATGTTCTGCCGGCGCATGCACCGGCTCCGGCACGACGTGCCCGGAATCGAAGTACTGCTCCTGCTCGACGTGATGGACCGGCTCTGCGTGATGGACCGGCTCGACGTCATGGACCGGCTCTGCGTCATGGACCGGCTCGACGTGATGGACCGGCTCTGCGTGATGGACCGGCTCGACGTGCGGCTCCGGCTCAACGTGCGGCTCCGGCTCCTGCTCCGGAGCGGCGGACGTTGCGCCGGCTGCGTTGGCCTCCGCTTCAAGCCGGGCACGCTCGCGTGCCCGGATCTCCTTGCGCGTCAGCTTCTCGCCGTCGTCCTGGCTACTCGCGGGGCTCATACAGGCCCTCCCGTTCCTGAAGTAGGATCCGCCCCGGTGGCGTCGGACACGCGAACGCGCTCTCCGACGTCGGCTCCACGGGCTTTCTGGATATCGATGGCGTGCTGCAGTATTCCTGCTGCAGCCATCTGGTCCACCACCTGGCGGTGGTCCTTGCTGCTCATGCCTGCCTCATGCAGTTTGCGGTGCGCGGTGACGCTGCTGAGCCGCTCATCCACGAGGTGGACCGGGATGTCAAGTCCACGGTTCTGGAGTTCACGGACCAACAGTTCAGCGTATTCTCCGGCCATTCGGGCTGAAGCATGTTCCTCGCCTTTCATGGTACGCGGCAGGCCCACGATAATCTGGACTACCGCATATTCCTCTGCCAAGCTGGCCAGTATCCGCACGTCGATGTTCTTTTTGGGATTCCGTTGCAGCGTTCTTAACGGAGTGGCGAGGATCGAGTCCCGGTCACAGACGGCTACGCCAACCCGCACGGTTCCGACGTCAACACCGAGCTTTACGCCCCGCGGAAAGTTCCCGGGGTCAGCTGATGCCGAGGGGGGCAGAGTCACCAGGCCTCCGTCAGCGTCCACTGATGGCGCTTACGACGGCGGTCAGGGCCTGTCCGACCTTTGATGCGTCGGTGCCACCACCTTGGGCGACGTCGTCCTTGCCGCCGCCACCACCGCCGAGGATCCCGGCTGCTAGGCGTACCAGTGCACCAGCCTTGACGCCGGCAGCGCGGGCAGCCTCGTTCGTGGCAACAAGAATGACCGGACGGTCATTGCTGACGCCGGCAACTGCCACGGTTGCGGCTTCGGCGCCCAGCCTGTTACGCAGGTCAAGGGCCAGGCCACGGAGATCGTCCGCTCCGCCTACCTGGCCGGCATCGTGCGCGATGACCCGGACCCCACCGGCATCCTTGGCGGTTTCCGATATCCGGACGGCGGCACCGGCGAGCTGTTCCTTGCGAAGCCGTTCCAGTTCCTTCTCCACGCTCTTGAGCTTGCTCAACGTGGCTGCGATGCGGTCCGTGAGCTGGCCCGAAGGCACCTTCAGCATCTCGGTCAGTTCCGTGACCAGGGCACGCTCGGCGGCAAGGTGGCGGAATGCCTCCATACCAACAAATGCCTCCAGACGCCGGTTTCCGGATCCGACAGACTGTTCGCCCAAGAGCGACAGGCTGCCGATCAGTGATGTATTGGCCACATGGGTTCCACCGCACAGCTCGCGGGACCACGCGCCGTCGATCTCCACCACCCGGACTTCATTGCCGTAGTTTTCACCGAAAAGCGCCATGGCGCCGAGGGCCTTGGCTTCAGCCAGAGCCATAACCTTTGTTTCGACCTCGTAGTTATTCCGGATGGCGATGTTGGAGACCTCTTCGATCTCCGAACGGGTGGCGGTACTCAGGCCTTCACCCCAGGCAAAGTCGAAGCGCAGGTAGCCTGCCTTGTTGAAGGAGCCCCGCTGGGTGGCGTCCGGGCCCAGGATCTGGTGGAGTGCCGCGTGCACAATGTGGGTGCCCGTGTGGGCCTGCTCGGCGGCATGCCGGCGTTCCCGGTCCACAGCGGCACGGACCACAGCGTCGGATGCGATCTCACCCTCACGGACAATGGCCTTGTGGACGCTGAGCCCTTTGATGGGCCGCTGCACGTCAAGGACTTCGACAACGAAACCGTCGCCGGTAATCAGCCCGGTGTCTGCGGCCTGGCCGCCCGCTTCCGCGTAGAAGGGAGTTTCGGCAAGGACCAGCTCAATTTCATCGCCGGTTGAGGCCTGCTGGACCGGGCGACCGCCGCTGACGATGCCGTGCACCCGCGATTCGCCTTCCAACTCCGTGTACCCCGTGAAGACGGTTTCGCCCTTTGCCAGGAGTTCCTGGAAGGCGGTGACGTCCGCGTGTGCACCCTTCTTGCCTTTGGCATCAGCCTGGGCACGCTGGCGCTGTTCCAGCATCAGCGAACGGAAGCCCTGCTCGTCGACCTTCAGCCCGGCTTCTTCGGCCATCTCGAGGGTGAGGTCAATCGGGAAGCCATAGGTGTCATGGAGCGCAAAGGCATCGGCCCCGGAAAGCGGCTGGCCGGCAGCCTTGGATTCTTTGACTGCGTCTTCCAGTCTTGCCGTTCCGGAGGCGATGGTGCGCAGGAACGCCTTCTCTTCGGCGTAGGCAATGCGGCTGATGCGGGCAAAATCCGTCTCGACCAGCGGGTAGACACCCTTCATGGCGTCGCGGGAAGCCGGAAGCAGGTGCGGAAGGCAGGCTTCTTCGACGCCGAGGAGCCGCATGGAGCGGACGGCGCGGCGGATCAGGCGGCGCAGCACGTAACCTCGGCCTTCGTTCGAGGGCGTCACGCCGTCCGCGATGAGCATCAGTGCCGAACGGACGTGGTCACCGACGACGCGCATCCGGACATCGTCCGTGTGGTGCGGATCCTCGGGGGTCTCAGCAGAGGTGTATTCCCGGCCGGAAAGTTCAGCTGCCTTGTCGATGACCGGCCGGACCTGGTCGGTCTCGTACATGTTCTCGACACCCTGGAGGATCATGGCCAGGCGTTCCATGCCCAGACCGGTATCGATGTTGCGCTTGGGCAGTTCGCCCACAACATCGAAGTCCTCCTTGGAACGGACATTGTCGATCTGGTACTGCATGAACACCAGGTTCCAGATTTCGATGTACCTGGTCTCGTCAGCCAGCGGACCGCCTTCCACTCCGTATGCCGGGCCGCGGTCGTAGTAGATCTCTGAGCAAGGGCCGGCCGGTCCGGGCTGTCCGGTGTGCCAGTAATTGTCTGCCTTGCCCATCTTCTGGATGCGCTCGGCGGGGACTCCGGTGTTCTTCAACCAGAGTTCCTTGGCTTCGTCGTCCTCTTCGTAGACAGTCACCCACAGGAGTTCAGGCGCCAGGCCGTAGCCGCCGTCCTCAGTGCTCTTGGTCAGCAGCTCCCAGGCGAACCTGATGGCGTCTTCCTTGAAGTAGTCACCGAAGGAGAAGTTGCCGCACATCTGGAAGAACGTGCCATGGCGGGCGGTCTTGCCCACTTCCTCAATGTCTCCGGTGCGGATGCACTTCTGCACGCTGGTTGCCCGCGGGTAGGGCGCTTCTTCCCGGGCAGTCAGATACGGGATGAAAGGCACCATGCCGGCGACGGTGAACAGCAGGGAGGGATCGCTGGAGACCAGCGACGCCGAAGGCACCGCAGTGTGGCCCTTGCTGACAAAAAAGTCGATCCAGCGCTTGGTGATCTCCTGCGACTTCATGAGCTGATTACTTACCCTTCTCGGTTCACGCGTGGTGCCGCGCGAGCATGTTTCTAACGTGGAACCCTGATGGGGTTCCGGAATCCCACTGCGGGCAGGTCAGCCTTGGGCAGAATCCTGGGCATCGATGCCAAGCGCTGAGCGGAGCTCACCTTCGCGCTGGTTCATTCCGGCGCGGACAGCGTCAGCAAACTCATAGAGGCCATCGGCCACCATGGCTGCAGCCCTGTTGAGCCCATGGGGTCCAAGCGTGGCACGGGTGTCATTAATTTTACGGACTGCGATAACGCCGATGGTGACGCCAATGCCCATCCAGATAATTCTCTTCATTGCGGATTCTCCGGGGTCTCAGCGGCTGCGACGGCCGGCGGCGGGTTTCTTACGGTTCCCCAGGGCCGAGCGGACTCCGTAACTGAAGGCGGCGACCTTGATCAGCGGCGAACCTACCGTGGCAGCCATCAGGGAAGACAGGGCCGACAGGTTGGCGGAGGCGTCCGAAACGTTCGACGCGATGCCGTCCACCTTTTTCAGCTGCTGGTTGGTGGTGGAGACGGTCGCTGTGACCTCGTCCATCAGGGGTGTTGCGCCGTCGCTGAGGGAACGGATGGAAGTCCTGACTTCATCCAGCACACGGCCTAACTTGAGGATGGGCACAGCGAGCAGCAGCACCAGGATCGCAAATACTCCGGCAGCAATCAGGCCGGCGATATCGCCACCAGACATAGACGTTCTTCTCCTTGAAACCTTGGTGTTCCTGTCATTCCCCACGGGCGCAACGATGCCTCCCGAAGGTGTCCCCCAAGTACCTTACATACAAAGAAGCCCGCGGCGCTTGCCACGGGCTTCTTTGCAGACGCTGCTGATGCTTAGCGTGCGTAGAATTCGACGACGAGCTGCTCTTCGCAGGTCACCGGAACCTCGGAGCGCTTGGGGCGGCGCACAAGGCGGGCCTGCAGGGCTTCGAGCTTGACGTCCAGGTAAGCGGGAACGGCAGGCAGGACATCGCGGTGCGCGCCGGCAGCAGCAACCTGCAGCGGAGCCATGGACTCGCTGCGGCTGTGCACGTGCACGAGCTGGCCTTCGCCAACGCGGAAGGACGGGCGGTCCACGCGGACGCCGTCTACCATGATGTGGCGGTGGACAACCAGCTGGCGGGCCTGGGCGATGGTGCGGGCAAAGCCTGCACGCAGCACGAGGGCGTCAAGACGCATCTCAAGCAGTTCGATCAGGTTTTCACCGGTGAGGCCCTTGGTGCGGCGGGCTTCTTCGAAGGCACGGGTCATCTGTGCTTCGCGGATACCGTACTGGGCGCGCAGACGCTGCTTTTCGCGCAGACGTACGGCGTAGTCGGAATCCTGCTTCTTGCGGGCACGGCCATGCTCACCGGGGCCGTACGGACGGCGCTCCATGTACTTGGCGGCCTTGGGGGTCAGAGCAATGCCGAGTGCACGCGAGAGGCGTGCGGTACGGCGAGCACGAGTGTTGTTAGCCACTTGTGTCCTTCCAATATCTGCGGTGTGTCAGTGTTACTGGCCTCCACGATGGAGAGCATGGGCCAACCGCTGCCTTTTGCTACTGGGCGCAGGGCATACGTCCACCACTGCAATCCGGTTGAACACCGAAACAAGTGGGGAAATGTGCGCCTGTGCCTTGCCAGACAAGGATCAATCCTACCACGGCGGCTACTTGCCCCGGATAATCCTGCGCAGCCGTTCCAGCCGGGGCGCAATCTCCCGTTCAGCTCCGTTGGACGTTGGTGTGTAGTAGTCCTTGCCCACCAGGTCGTCCGGCGGGTACTGCTGCGGGGCCACACCATGGGGAGCATCGTGGGCATAGACATAGCCCTTGCCATGGCCCAACTGCTTGGCTCCCGGATAGTGAGCGTCGCGCAAATGTGCAGGGATCCCGGTGCCCAGGCCGGCCCGGACGTCCGCCACGGCCTTGTTCAGCCCCATGTAGGCGGCATTGGATTTAGGAGCCGTTGCCAGGTGCACCACAGCTTCAGCCAGGATGATCCGGCCCTCGGGCATGCCGATCAGCTGCACGGCCTGGGCTGCGGCCACGGCGGTCTGCAGGGCTGTGGGGTCGGCCATGCCTACGTCTTCAGATGCCGAAATCACCAACCGGCGGGCGATGAACCGGGCATCTTCCCCCGCTTCCAGCATCCTGGCGAGGTAGTGCAGGGAAGCGTCAACATCGGAACCGCGGATCGACTTGATAAAGGCGCTGATGACGTCGTAGTGCTGGTCCCCTGCCCGGTCATACCGGACCGCCGCAGCGTCAACCGCCTGCTCGGTGTGGCGCAGCTGCAGCCGCATCCGGCCGCCGTCGGACTTTTCTTCCCCCGGATCACCGAAAGCGACGCCGGCCGCCGCCTCGAGTGCCGTCAGGGCGCGGCGGGCGTCTCCCCCCGACAGCCGCACCAGATGCTCCAGTGCTTCGTCGTCGAGGACGACGGTGCCGTTGAAGCCGCGCTCGTCCTCGACGGCCCTCAGGATCAGTCCTTCAATGTCGGAGTCGGTGAGTGGCCGGAGGGTCAACAGCAAAGAACGGGACAGCAGCGGGGAGACCACCGAGAAAGAGGGGTTTTCGGTGGTGGCAGCCACCAGCACCACCCAGCGGTTTTCGACGCCGGGGAGCAGTCCGTCCTGTTGGGCCTTGTTGAACCGGTGGATCTCGTCGAGGAACAGGACTGTGGTGGTCTTGTACAGATCGCGGGCTGTCAGGGCCTCGTCCATCACCCGCCGGACGTCCTTTACCCCTGCGGTTATGGCTGAGAGCTCAACGAACTTGCGGCCCGGACCTCTGGCGATAACGTGGGCCAAGGTGGTTTTCCCGGTCCCGGGCGGACCCCAAAGAATCACCGAGCTGGGTCCTGCCGGTCCCCCGGCGCTGCTGCCTTCGGCCAGTTGCCTTAGTGGCGATCCCTGACCCAGGAGGTGTTGCTGGCCCACCACTTCATCAAGGGTCCGTGGCCGCATCCGGACTGCCAGCGGGCCCCGCTGCGTCGAACCGGCCGTACCGGCCTGGCCACGCGCCTGGCCTGCGCCTTCGGCGCCGGCCGCGGCACCGTTTTCGTCATCGCCGTCCGCGCCCGAACCAAAGAGATCATCCACACAGCAAGGCTACTCATAGGTGCCGACAAAGAAGGCATCGCAATGAATTGCCCTCATTCCTGCCGCCTTCGTTGGTGACGTTATCCACAGAGTGACGCCGCCAAGGCCATCCGGGCGCCGTGATATTCGTAGACTCGGCTGCACTACGGAGGACCATCGAGAGGCCCAGACATGTCCCAGCCAGGAACCGACCCCCAACTCCAGGCGGCAAGGCTCTACGACTATGCAGATGACGATCCGTTTGTCTTCCCGGATGCGGAGGGCGAGAGGTTCAGATCCAATGCCACACTCTTTGCCGTTATCGGCATGTTCTTCCTAGGCGTTATCTTTGGACCCTTGGCAATTATCAACGCCGCGAAAGCCGAGGCTTTGGGCGTTCAGGCTCCTTTTGGGAAAATCTGTGGATGGACTGTCCTGATCCTGGGCGGGCTGAGCCTTTTTTATGCAATGGTCGTTTATTCACTCCCGCTGATCGGCACCTGACCTGACAGCCTGCTACGGCCACCGGCCCGGAAACCAGCGACTGCCACAAGGAGGCAATGGTATGGACCGATCCGCGAGCCGCACAACATTCGTTCCCGGGCACAGGCTTGCCGGATGGGTGGAACGCTTTGCCGCCAGCCATGGCCCTCTAAACGAACTGCCCGACGACGGCGGCATCCTGCTGCGTGCGGCCGATGGCGCTACCGCCCTGTTACAGGCGCCATGGCCGGCCGATGGTCGACCGGGTACTGGAACGGATTCCCTGGAACGGCTGGCGGCCCTCGCGTTACAGGAGCGGTCCCTTGGCATCATCCTGGTGCGGCGCGGAGGGTATGCAGTGGGCCTGGCCAGCGGCGGCCGCCTCCTGGCCTCCAAAACCGGCGCCCGTTATGTCCAGTCGCGGACGGCAGCAGGTGGCCAGTCGCAGAGCCGGTTCGCCCGCCGGCGGGGAAACCAGACGGAGGCGCTGGCGGAGTCGGCAGCAGAACAGGCAGCACGAATCTTTGCAGGCCACCGTGTGGAATATCTGGTGCCCGGGGGTGACAAGGCCCTCGTGGAACAGGTACTGACCCAGCCCGTACTGAAGGATTTCGCATCCAGGGCACGGCTCGGATTCCTCGATGTCCCGGATCCCAAGGCCACGGTCCTGGCCAAAGCAGCCACAGACGCCTGCGCTGTCCGCATTGTGGTGACCGATCCGCCGTCGTAATAACCGTCATTGGACAGTCGCTGCGGAGTCATCCACCGTCCGGCGCAGACCCGGGCGGCGCGTCCGCTCCCGGTCAGCAGCCGCCGGGCGCCCGCTTGAGCGGCGCCTGACGGTACACGTAGCGGCCATGCTCGCTGAAGCCTGCCTTCGCGTACAAGGATTGTGCACCCGTATTGCCCGCAGTCACGAGCAACCAAAATTTCTCTAGTTTCGCCTGGCAGCCCTGTGCCAGGAGTGCATCCAGCACCGCTGACGCGTAGCCCCTCCTGCGGTGGAGGCGGCTCGTGGCCATGGCATACAGGCCGCCCCAGCCGGCCACCTCAGGAACAGCGAGCCGTCCGACGGCGGCAGGCGCGCCGTCGTCATCCCTTACCAGGGCATACAGTGACGGGCAGCCCTCCAGGATGTCCCGCGCAACAGCCAGTTCGGGTTGTCCGCCCCGCCCGTCCACCGACCACCACAAGCGCAGCCATTCCTCCGACGGGGAAGATGAAAATTCGACGGCGGGTGTCCCGGCTGCAGTCGGAACTGTTGTGCCTGCGTCACGGACCATGATCAGAGTCTCGGATTGCCTGCTGAACCGCTGTTCGTCGAGCATGGCGTTCAGGCCGGCGCTTCCATGGTCATCGAAAACCTGGAAGATGACCGGCAGGCGTTGCCCGCGGTACCACTGTTCGGCGGCTCGAAGGGCGCTCGCGTGATCCACGGCCTCCCTCCGGGGCCATACCGAATTGGCCCGCTGGGTCACTCCCGCGGCTGCACGCAGGACCCAGTCCCCGGTGTCCTCCCGGACAGTTGCCGGCCAGGCAGCATCCATAAGTTCTGCGATCAGCTCCAGATCCGCTGCCCTTGATGTGGCGGACATTGGCGCTCCCTCCGTCAAGCCAAAAGGGCTCCCCCTCCGTTGTGACAGCGGCCGGGGAGCCCAGTGGTGTGTTTGCTGCTAGGAGGCCGTATCCGGCTTCGCGGCCGGCTTGGCCTCAGGCTTGAAGTCGACGCCGGCTTCCTTGCGTTGCTGCGGCGTGATGGGGGCCGGTGCCGCGGTGAGCGGATCGTAACCGCCGCCGGACTTGGGGAAGGCGATGACGTCGCGGATGGACTCCACGCCCGCCATCAGCGAAACAACCCGGTCCCAGCCGAATGCGATGCCGCCGTGCGGCGGGGCACCAAACTTGAAGCCCTCCAGCAGGAAGCCGAACTTCTCCTGGGCGTCTTCCTTGGACAAGCCCATCAGCTCGAAGACCCGCTCCTGCACGTCGCGCTGGTGGATACGGATGGACCCGCCACCAATTTCATTGCCGTTACAGACGATGTCGTAGGCGTAGGACAACGCCGACTCAGGGTCCTTGTCAAAGGTGTCCATGAATTCCGGTTTGGGCGAAGTGAAGGCGTGGTGCACGGCGGTCCACTGCCCGGCGCCAACAGCCACGTCACCGGATGCAACAGCGGCAGCGGCAGGTTCGAACATCGGGGCGTCAACCACCCAGCAGAAGGCCCAGTCCGTGGGGTTGATCAGGCCGGTGCGGTGGCCAATCTCAACACGGGCTGCACCGAGAAGGGCACGGGCAGCGGTCTTCTCGCCGGCAGCGAAGAAGATGCAGTCGCCCGCCTTGGCCCCAACAGCGTCAGCCAGGCCGGCCCGTTCCATCTCGGTGAGGTTCTTCGCCACCGGGCCAGCGAGCTCGCCGTCTTCCTTGAACAGTACGTAGGCGAGCCCCTTGTGTCCGCGCTGCTTGGCGAACTCCTGCCAGCCGTCCAGGGTACGGCGGGGCTGGGAGGCGCCGCCCGGCATCACCACGGCGCCGACATAGGGGGCCTTGAAAACCCCGAAGTTGGTGTCCTTGAAGAAATCAGTGAGCTCGGTCAGTTCCACGCCGAAGCGCAGGTCCGGCTTGTCGGAACCAAAGCGGGCCATGGCGTCGGCATAGGTGATGCGCTGGATCGGCGTGGGGATGTCGACGTCGATCAGCTTCCAGAGAGCCTTAACGATGTTCTCGCCGAGGGCGATGATGTCATCCTGATCGACGAAGCTGGCCTCGATGTCCAGCTGCGTAAACTCCGGCTGGCGGTCGGCACGGAAGTCTTCGTCACGGTAGCAGCGGGCAATCTGGTAGTACTTCTCGAAGCCTCCCACCTGCAGCAGCTGCTTAAAGAGCTGCGGGGACTGCGGCAGCGCATACCAGGAGCCCGGGGCAAGACGCGCCGGGACCAGGAAGTCACGGGCACCTTCCGGGGTGGACCGGGTCAGGGTAGGCGTCTCGATTTCCACGAAGCCATCGCGGTGCAGGAGCTCGCGGGCAACCCGGTTGGCCTCTGAGCGAAGGCGGAGGTTCCGGGCAGGCCCGGGACGGCGCAGGTCCAGGTAACGGTGCTTGAGCCGGGCTTCCTCGCCCACCTCAACGTGCTCATCAATCTGGAACGGCAGCGGATCCGAGGTGTTGAGGATGGTTACGTCATCGGCGATGACCTCGACGTCGCCGGTGGCCAGTGCCGGGTTCTCATTGCCTTCAGGACGCTGTGAGACCGTACCGGTGATCTGGAGGACATATTCATTGCGCAGCCCGTGGAAGACTTCCTCTTCACGCACGACCACCTGCGCCACACCCGAGGCATCCCGAAGGTCCACGAACGCCACCCCGCCATGGTCACGACGGCGGCCAACCCAGCCGGCCAGGGTTACGGTCTGTCCAATGTGCTCGGAACGAAGCGATCCAAGGTCATGTGTGCGCAGCACAGGATGCCTTCCTGAAGGGAAAAGTAAAGGTATATAGGATCATTCCTGGAACGATCCCGTTCGAGTTTACCCGTTGGAAAGGACCGTCCCCAGCCATGAATGCGCAACCCGGGCTCAAGCGGACGCTTGGTGTCTTCGACGCCTCAGCGATCGGCTTGGGATCAATGCTGGGCGCAGGCGTCTTTGTCGTCTTTGCTCCTGCCTCATCCCTGTCTGGCGAATACCTGGTCCTGGCAGTGCTGGTGGCCGGCGTCGTCGCCTACTGCAATGCAGTCGCCTCCGCGGTGCTGGCCTCGAAATATCCGGCCAGCGGCGGAACGTATGTTTACGGCCGTCAGCAACTGGGCGATTGGCCGGGGTTCCTGGCCGGCTGGGGTTTCGTTACCGGGAAGACGGCCTCCTGCGCCGCCATGGCCCTCACTTTTGGCCACTATGTTGCACCCGACTGGGCCACTCCCCTCGCCGTTGCCGCCGTCGTTGCACTAACCGGGGTCAACCTGCTGGGCCTGACACGGACGGCCCTGCTCACCCGCATCCTGCTGGGAATCGTGCTGACCACGCTTATTTTCGTCGCACTCGCATCCGTGCTCGGTCCGCATTCTGCCGGCCCGGGCACCGCCGACGGGGCTTTGTCCGGGCCGGCACCGGGTGGCGCGACGGGCATCTTGCCCGCGGCCGGCCTGATGTTCTTCGCGTTCGCGGGCTATGCGCGTATCGCCACCCTCGGCGAAGAGGTGAAGGACCCGGAACGGACCATCCCGCGGGCGATTCTTGTGGCCCTGGCCGCAGCCTTCGGCATCTATGTCGTTTTGGCGCTCCTGCTGCAATCCCATTTGCCGTCCGGCGTCCTGAACACCTCCACCTCACCGTTGCTTGATGCCGTCCGGTTTTCCCGGTTGGAGCAGGGGGCGTGGCTGGTTCAGGTCGGTGCTGCTGCAGCCTGCCTGGGAGCACTGCTGGCACTTGTGGCCGGGGTTGGACGTACGGCGATGGCCATGGCGCGCGAAGGCGATCTACCCCGGCCGCTGGCCAAAATTGGTGGACCGCATTCCATACCGTTCAATGCGGAGCTAACGGTCTGCGCGGTCGTCATCGTTCTGCTGCTGAGCACTGATGTGATGACTGTGGTTGGCTTCTCCAGCTTCGGTGTATTGCTTTACTACGCGGTGGCAAATGCTTCCGCCTTTACGCTCCGGACGCACCCCCGCTACGCCCCGAAATGGTTAGCGGCAGTGGGTTTCGTCGCCTGCCTGCTCCTTGCAGTGACGCTGCCACTGGCCTCCGTGATGGTCATGCTGGCTGTGCTGGCAGTCGGTGTTGGGTACCGATGGGCGGCCCTTCGGCGGCGAAGTTAGTTCGTCACGACCTGGACTGCCAGGTCTTCTGACGGCGGCGTCCAGGTTGAGGGGTCCGCATCCGATTGTTCGCCGGAACGGATGTCCTTGACCTGGTGCTTGCCGTCATCGTCCGTGAACCAGACAAACGGGATGCCGCGGCGGTCAGCGAATTTGATCTGCTTTCCGAACTTTTCCGCCTTGGCGGCAACTTCCGTAGCAATCCCTCGGCCACGCAGTTGTCCGGCGATGTCCTGTGCGGCGCTCCATGAGTCGTCATTGTTCAGCGCTACGAGCACCGCCGTGGGAACCGACCGCGAGGCCTTGGCGAAGTCCTGGCTCAGGATCCTGGACACCAGCCGGGTAACACCAATGGACAGGCCCACACCCGGGAACTTGCGGTTGCCTTTGGACGCCAAAGCGTCATAGCGGCCGCCGGAGCAGATTGAACCAAGCTGTTCGTGCCCGACCAGTACGGTCTCCACCACGGTGCCGGTGTAGTAATCCAAGCCGCGGGCGATGCTGAGGTCTGCCACTACCTTGCCGGGCACGCGCTGCACGGTTGCTTCGATGACCTGTTCGAGCTCACTCAAGCCCTCTTCGAGCAGCGGGTCCCTGACACCCAAAGCACGTACCTGGCCAACGAACGAGGTGTTTTCGGTGCGGATGCTTGCCAGCTTAAGGGCAAGTTCCGCCTGTTCCGCGGTGGCGCCCAATTCGGATTGGAGGAGCTCGGATACCCTGGCTGCACCGATTTTCTCCAGCTTGTCGATGCTGCGGAGGACTCCGGCAGTATCTTCCAACCCAATCCCCCGGTAGAAACCTTCGGCCAGTTTGCGGTTGTTGATGCGCAGCCGGAATTCCGGAATGGGCAAGGCACTGAGGGCCTCTGCGATGACCAGGGCGATTTCAACGTCGTAGCGGAACGGCAGTTCGCCGTCGCCCACTACATCGATGTCCGCCTGGGTGAATTCACGGGCACGGCCTTCCTGCGGGCGCTCACCACGCCAGACCTTCTGGATCTGGTAGCGGCGGAAGGGGAACGCAAGGTAGCCCGCGTTTTCCACCACATACCGGGCAAAAGGTACTGTGAGGTCGAAGTGCAGGGCCAGTGCGTTGGGATCGTGGCTGGCGGCGCCGTTGTTTCCGTCATCGTCCTGCAGCCGGCTCAGGCCGTAGACCTCTTTGTCGATTTCGCCCTTGCGGAGAAGCTGGCCAAGGGTTTCCACTGCGCGCGTCTCGATCGAACCGAAGCCGTGCAGTTCAAAGACCCGGCGCAGCGTGTCCAGCACATGCTGCTCCACCAACCGTTCCTCGGGGAGCCACTCGGGGAATCCGGACAGGGAGGCGGTGCGTGCCATGGTGGAATTTCTCCTCAGGTGTTGGCTGCTGGAACTTTGCCCGATATTCGGCCCGAAACGCTTCAGGAACCGCTGCTGCCCAGCTTGTCATGCATAAACTATGTGCGGCAGTCAGTTTATGCTTTCGCCGCCGCAGTCCCTAACAGGCAGCCCTCCAGCAGGCGGGGCAAGGACCTGACCAGACTTTCGGCCCGGAGCGGCGACTGCCATTCGAACCTACCGCCGGCTTTGCCCCCACGGGTGTGCCGGTGGCCCAACCAGAGGAGGACCCTTGGCGGCCAGCCCACGCAGCTCGCGCGATGCGAAACGGCGGATCCAGCAGATGGAGGCGAAACGTGAACTCCGCAGGGACCAGGTTCAGCGTCGCAGGCGGGATAACTTCATCACCGTCGGTGCGGGAGCCGCAGCTGTCGTCGTCGCCGTCGTCCTCCAACTGACGGTCTTTGCCGGAAATCCGACGGAAGACGAATTCGCGGCTGCCGAGGCGGGGCTCACCAGCCCGTCGGCGTCCGCCAGCCCGTCGCCTTCGGCATCGGAAGGAACCAATAGTCCCACCGTCCCGTCCGCGGACATTGCCGCCGGCAGGACATTCACGGGCGAACTGGTCCTGAACGGCTCGCCGCTCGGCGTGGAACTGGACGGCACCGCCGCCCCCCAGGCGGCCGCGGTCTTCAAGACGCTGAGCGACGAAGGGTTCTATACCGGAAAGAGCTGCCACCGGCTCACCATCGCCGACGAATTCGGTGTGCTTCAGTGCGGGTCCGGGGACGGCAAAGGTGGCGGCGATCCCAATTACACCTGGGGCCCGCTGGAAAATACGCCGGCGGATGACATGTACCCGGCAGGCACCATCGCCGTGGCGCGTACGGGAAACAACGCTTACGGCAACGGCACCCAGTTCTTCATCGTTTACAAGGACACCCGCATCCCGGCTGATTCCGCGGGCGGCTACACAGTGATGGGCAGGATCACCTCGGGCCTTGAGACCGTCACGGGAATCGCGGCAGCGGGCGTCACGCCCGTGAACAGCGAGAACGACGGCACACCGGTGCAGGCAGTCACGATAGACTCGTTGTCTCTGAACGAGTAACGGCTGCCCAGCAGGGCGCCGGTACCCAGGCAGATGGAAGCAGTTTCCTCCAAGCGAAAGATTTTTAGCGGTGACAGACAGTCAGAAATCCGACGAAACGGCAGTAGAAGCCAAGCAGGACACTGCGGTGGAGACCCCCGTTGTTCCGGAAAGCGCAGCGTCCGCAGCAGCTGAAGAACACACGACGGCGGCTGAACCGTCCGATGCCCAGAAACCGGCGGCCGCTGAAGAGCCAGCCGCTGAAACGGGGGAAACCCAACAGGCACCCGAAACGGCAGCTCCGGCTCCCGTTCCTGCTGCTGCGCCGAATCCGCATCGGGCTGCCCCGTCTCCCGCAGCTTTCGCCTCGCGGCCCAGGCCCGCTGCCGCTGCTCCCGCAGCCGCCCCGGCGCCGATCCTTCCGGCCACTTCACTGGCGGAAGCTGCACAATGGGGCCGCGTCGAAGGCGACGGCAACGTGTTTCTCAGGATTGATGGCGAGGAGCACCCTGCCGGCCAGTATCCCGGCGTCAGCGATGATGAGGCGCTTGCCTACTTTGCCCGTAAATTCGACGACATCCTGGCCCAGATCGTTCTCCTGGAACAGCGCGTGAACTCCAAAGCGCCCAGCGCGGACATGCAAAAGACTGTCAATCACCTGCGCGATCAGCTCGCCGAAAAGAACATGGTGGGTGATATCCGGTCCGCCGAAGCCCGGCTGGACGCCCTGAGCGATCAGATCGCTGAACTGGAACGCAGTGAAAAAGCCGAGCACGAGGCCATCAGGACTGCAGAACTCGAGGCCCGCGAAGCCATCGTGGCTGAAGCAGAGTCGATTGCCGGCGCTGATCCCGCGCAGGTCCAGTGGAAAACCTCCAGTGCACGGATGAACGAACTCTTCGAAACCTGGAAGACGGCCCAGAAGAGCGGCATCCGGCTCGGCCGCAGCAACGAAGAAGCCCTTTGGAAGCGGTTCCGTGCCGCGCGGACGGTCTTTGACCGGCACCGGCGTGCCTATTTCTCACAGCTGGACAGCAACAATGCCGCGGCAAAGTCGGCGAAGGAAAAACTCATCGCTGAGGCTGAGGCGCTTTCCACATCGACTGACTGGGGATATGCCGCTGGTGAGTATCGGCGTCTGATGGACGAGTGGAAGGCGTCACCGCGCGCCAGCCGCAAGGACGACGACGCCCTGTGGTCCCGGTTCCGGGCGGCCCAGGACGCGTTCTTCACCGCACGCCAGGCAGCCAATGACGAAATCGACCAGGAGTACTCGGCCAACCTGACGGTCAAGGAAGCACTCCTGGTGGAGGCCAATGCCATCCTGCCTGTCAAGGACATCGCCGCTGCCAAGAAGCAGCTGCAGTCAATCCAGGATCGTTGGGAAGAAGCCGGCAAGGTACCCCGCGCCGACATGGGGCGGATCGAAGCCGGACTGCGCCGCGTCGAAGATGCGGTCCGCCAGGCTGAAGACGAGAAGTGGCAGCGCTCCAACCCGGAGACCAAGGCCCGGACCAATAGCGCACTGTCCCAGCTTGAGGCAGCTATTGCCGGTTTGAAGGATGACCTGGCGGCTGCAGAGAAGGCAGGCGACCAGCGGAAGACCAAGGCCGCCAAGGAAGCCCTGGAAGCCCGCGAGGCCTGGTTGGACCAGCTTCAGCGTTCGGCCAGCGAACTCTCCTAGGTACAGGCAACCGCCGGGCTCCGTCCGGCATAGAGCAGGCCCCGTACCGGTTATCCACATAGCCGGCACGGGGCCTGTCCCGTCCCTGCCGTCCACGGGAGGATTGCTGAATGGCAATGACTTCCCCATCCCGGGCTTCAGCTGCCCTGGAACCTCTGCCGGCAGTGCAGTTCATGGATCTGTACGCCGCGGGCCAACTGTTCACCTGGAGCGAGCTCCAGGCCATGGCAACGGACGGTGTTCTTCAGCAGGTCTATCAGCAGGGCTACGCCCCGCCGGGCCATTCGGCAACGCCGCAGCTGCGGGCCCGTTCGGCCGCGCTGGGGGTGCCGCCGGTGATCCGGCAGCGGGTGGTGGCCGGCCGGTTGACCGCTGCCTGGATCCACGGCTGCTCGCCGGAACCGGACAGGCTCGCCCTTCTGGTCGATTCCAAGCGCCGGATTTCGAGCCTGCGCTCCACCCGCGGATGCACCCTTCACGAGGTCCGCCTTGGGCCATTTGACGTGGTGAGTATCGGTGGCCTGATGGTGTCCAGTCCGCTGCGCACGGCATTGGACATCGCCCTGCACGTGGATGCCACGCGCGCAGTCCCGGCGCTGCGGGGACTTCTGGCCCGGCCGCAACAGGATGTCCGGCTCAGGTTGCTGACACTGGCCATCGAGGCCACTCCACGGTTGCCCCACAAGAGGGCCGCCCTGGAAAAGCTTGCCCTGCTAGCTGCGTCTCTTGTTGCCAGTGGTCCTATAGACATCGAAGACGCCGTCGATCCTGCGGACAGCGTTGAGCACGTGATGGAGGTACTTGGGGTCGCCCATTTCGAAAGCAAACTTCGAGATAGCCAGTCGGTCCGTTGACGTGTGCACGCTCGCCGCGAGGATGTTCACGTGGTTCTCGGAAAGCACCCTGGTCACGTCGGACAACAGCGACTTCCTGTCGAGCGCTTCCACCTGGATCTCCACCAGGAACACGCTGGACTGGGTAGGCGCCCATTCGACGTCCACGATCCGGTCCGGCTGGTCCTTCAGGTCCGACACGTTGGTGCAGTCCGTCCGGTGCACCGAGACCCCCGAACCGCGCGTCACAAAGCCAAGAATGGGGTCCGGCGGGACGGGTGTGCAGCACCTGGCCAACTTCACCCACACGTCACCTACGCCGCGAACCACCACTCCGGAGTCCGAGAACTTGGTCTTGGACACATGGGTGGGGATGCTGACTTCATTGAGTTCGTCATCAGGGCTGTCATTGATGCCCAGGCGGTCAACCAGTTTCTCCATGACAGACTGCGCAGAGGTGTGGCCGTCGCCGACTCCTGCATAGAGCCCGGAGATGTCCACATACTTGAGGTCTTCTGCCACGGCGGCCAGGGCTTCGTGGGTCATAAGGCGCTGGAGGGGCAGGTTCTGCTTGCGCATGGCGCGGGTCAGCAATTCCTTGCCGCGGTCGATTGCTTCCTCGCGGCGTTCCTTGCTGAACCATTGCCGGATCTTGTTCCGGGCGCGGGCACTCTTAACGAAGTGCTGCCAATCCTGGCTGGGGCCGGCGCCTTCGGCCTTGGACGTGAAGATCTCCACCCAGTCGCCGTGGTTCAGTTCGCTGTTGAGGGGGACCAGCTTGCCGTTAACGCGGGCGCCGATGGTCCGGTGTCCAACTTCGGTGTGGACGGCGTAGGCGAAGTCCACCGGGGTGGAACCTGCGGGCAGGGCCATAACCTCACCCTTAGGAGTGAAGACGAATACCTCGCGGGCATTGATTTCAAAACGCAGCGAATCCAGGAACTCCCCCGGATCCGAGGTTTCCTGCTGCCAGTCCACCAGGGACCGCAGCCATCCCATGTCGCCATCGCGGCTGTTCCCGGGGGCTACCGCCGTCCGGTTGGGCTGGTCCTTGTACTTCCAGTGGGCCGCAACACCGTACTCTGCCCTGCGGTGCATCTCGTGGGTTCGGATCTGGATCTCCACGGGCTTGCCGCCAGGGCCAATCACTGTCGTGTGCAGCGACTGATACATGTTGAACTTTGGCATCGCGATGTAATCCTTGAACCTGCCCGGCAGCGGGTTCCACCTCGAATGCATGGTCCCTAGCGCCGCATAACAGTCCCGCACCGAGTCCACCAGCACCCGGACACCCATGAGGTCGTTGATGTCGTCGAAGTCTTTGTCCCGGACCACCATTTTCTGGTAGATCGAGTAATAGTGCTTGGGGCGGCCGGTAATGGTCGCCTTGATCCGGGCGGTACGCAGGTCATCAGCGATCTGGTCCCGGATAACGCTCAGGGACTTCTCACGCTCCGGAGTCCGGTCGCCCACCATCCGGACAATTTCCTCGTACACCTTGGGATACAGGGCCGCGAAGGACAGGTCCTCAAGCTCCCATTTGATGGTGTTCATGCCAAGCCGGTGGGCCAGCGGCGCGAAAATCTCCAGCGTCTCGCGGGCCTTCCTTGCCGATGACTCCGCTGAGACAAAACGCCAGGTGCGCGCATTATGCAGTCTGTCGGCCAGTTTGATCATCAGGACCCTGATGTCCTTGGCCATGGCCACAACCATCTTGCGGACGGTCTCGGACTGCGCGGCTTCACCGAAGCTCACCTTGTCCAGCTTGGTGACGCCATCTACCAGCATGGCCACCTCAGGACCGAAATCAGCCTTCAGGTTTTCCAGGGTGTAGGCAGTGTCCTCCACAGTGTCGTGCAACAGCGCCGCAGCCAGCGTGGTACCGCTGAGGCCAAGCTCGGCGAGGATCGTAGCCACGGCTACCGGGTGCGTGATGTAAGGATCGCCGCTCTTGCGCTTCTGCCCGCGGTGGCTTTTCTCGGCTATCTCGAAAGCCCGCTGGATCAGGTCAAAGTCTTCTTTGGGATTGTTGGCGCGTACCGTGCGCAGCAACGGTTCAAGAATGGGTGAATAGGTGGCCGCACCCCGCCCGGTCAGCCGTGCCAGGCGTGAACGGGTGCGCTCCCGTCGTCCGGGGAACGTTGGGCGGGCACCGGAATTCTCCACCGGCCCCTGCGCCGTCCTGCCGGGTGCGGCAACTCCCGTCCCGGTCCCGGGCACGGCAGAACTGTCCCCCTTTGACACTGGCGCCGACGCCGAACGTTCTTCCAATGAAGCACCCCTCACGAGCATTTAATGACCCCAGTCTATTCCTGCCTGCGGCGACTTTGATAACCGGGGCGGATATGCCAACGGGCCGGGCAACGCCGGTTTCCCGACGCTGCCCGGCCCGTTGATAAATGGAAGGCGGAGGCCCTAGGCCATTTCCGGCTGGCCTGACCGCTGCGGGGTCTCTTCGCGCCGACGATGTTCCACACGCTTGGCCTGCTTGACGAGGTCAGGCTCGCCCTGGCGCAGCCAGGCATACATGGGTGCCGCGATGAAAATTGTCGCGGCGGTGCCGATCAGGATGCCCACGAAGAGTGCCAGTGACAGGTCGCGAAGCGTTCCGGCACCGAGGAGGCCGGCGCCGATGAACAGGATGGCACCAACGGGAAGGATGGCCACCATCATGGTGTTGATCGAACGCACCAACGTCTGGTTCACGGCGAGGTTTACTTCCTCGGCAAAGGTCCGGCGGGTGGAGCGGCTGATCTCCGCGGTGTTCTCCCGGATCTTGTCGAAGACCACCACGGTGTCATAAAGCGAGTAGCTCAGGACCGTCAGGAACCCAATGATCGCCGAAGGGGTCACTTCGAAGTCGCTGAGTGCGTACACTCCGGCGGTGATGAACATGGTCACGCCCATGCCGGTGATAGCGGAGAGCGACATCTTCCAGGTCCGGAAGTACAACGCCATCAACAGTGAGGCCAGCACGACAAACACCACCAGGCCGATCAGGGCCTGCTTGGTAACATCCGCACCCCAGGTCGGTCCAACGAAGGTAGAAGTCACTTGATCGTCAGTGACACCGTAAGCAGTGGTCAGGGACTCTTTGATCCGCAGTGTCTCGTCATCGGTGAGCTTGTCCGTCTGGATGCGCATGGTGGTACCGGCTACGTTGGCGACACGGGGAATGCTGCCGGGAACAACTTCCTCGACTGCCTGTTCGCCGAGGGCCGGATCTGTGGCCTGGACGTTGGAGACCGTGAACTCAGACCCACCCCGGAATTCGATGCCGAGGTTGAACCCGCCCTTGGCGATGGGAAGCAGGATGGAAAGGACCACCGCAACAGCAGCGATGATGAACCACAACTTTTTGGTGTCGACGAAAGCGTAGGAGCGCTTGCCGGTGTAGAGCTCGTTACCGAAATTGGCGAAGGTGGTAGTCATTTACTGGCCCTCCTTCGAGGTGCTCTTGGAGGACCCGGCAAGTTGTTCCTGTTTCTCGGCGAGCCGGCGTTCTGCGATGGTCATGCGGCGTTCTGCTTCCGCGGCTGCACCGGCGTTCCTTGCACGAACAACGGACTTGTCGTCCGGGGTGCGGACCCGGCCGGCGCCACGGTACAGCGGCACGGCTCCGAGACGGGCGGGATCCAACCCCGAGAACTTGTGGCCCTCGCCGAAGAACTTGGTCCTCGCCAGAAGGCGCAGGGTGGGATGCGTGAACATAAAGACCACGATGAGGTCAGCGATGGCGGTCAGGCCGAGCGTGAATGCGAAGCCGCGGACGTTGCCGACGGCCACGAAGTACAGCACCAGGGCGGCCAGCAGGTTGACGGCCTTGGAGGCAAGGACCGTGCGCTTGGCTCGCTTCCAGCCGTTCTCGACTGCGGAAACCAGCCCGCGGCCTTCTCTCAACTCGTCCCTGATCCGTTCGAAGTACACGATGAACGAGTCAGCAGTCTGCCCAATGGCGACAATGAGGCCGGCAACACCTGCCAGCGAGAGCCGATAGTTTTCAGTCCAGCCCAGGATCGCGATGGCCAGATAGGTGAGAACGCCTGCCACCACCAGAGAAGCGATGGTCACCAGGCCCAGGGCGCGGTACTGGAACAGCGAGTACACCACCACCAGGAGCAGGCCGATGATACCGGCCAGCAAGCCCATGCGCAGCTGCTCACCACCGAGGGTCGCAGAGATCTGCTGCTCGCTCTGGATTTCGAAGCTGATGGGCAAGGCACCGAATTTCAGCTGGTCAGACAACGCCTTGGCCGATGCCTCTGTGAAGTTTCCGGTGATCTCGGGGCGGCCGTCCGTGATGACCGCTTGGGCACGGGGAGCCGAGATGACCTGGTCATCGAGCACGATCGCGAACTGCGACTTGGGGTCAGCCCCCGTCTCCCCGCCCGCGGCGAGGTAAAACTGGTGCAGTCTTTCAGTGACCGTCTTAAACTTCTGGGTTCCGTCCGCGTCGAACTCAATGCGCACGCCCCAGATGTTGGTCACGGCACCCTGGGCACCCTGGGTGAGCTGGAAGCTGGAATCGACGATGTTGCTGCCTTCCACCTCCACAGGTCCCAAAATGTACTTCATGCCAGGTGTGTCGGCAGTGGCCGGCTCGCAGGTCACCAACGGCGCCGCTGGATCCGAACGCTCCTGCTGGTCCTGCGCTGGATTGTCACAATCCAGCGCCTCGAACTCCCGGTAAACCTCAGGAGTAACCCAGTTGATGTCGCTGCCATTGGCGGGTTCCGCCGTTGGCTTCGGGAGCTGGTCCTCCGGTGCCCGCTGCTCGGCCGGAACCGGAGCGCCTGGACCGGCAAGCAATACCGGCCGGAAGTCCATGTCCGCGGAAGCCTGGATGAGGGCACGGGTTGCGGACGACGGCGTTCCGGGAAGGCTCACCACGACGTTGCGGCCCGACTGGGTGCTGATTTCCGCTTCGGCAACACCAGAACCATCAACGCGCTGGCGGATGATGGCCACCGCCTGGTCGAGCTGTTCCTCAGTGATTTCCGAGCCGCCGTCGACCTTTGGCGCCAGAATCATCTGGGTGCCGCCTTCAAGGTCCAGCGCCAGCTTGGGCGCCCAGCTCGCCTGGCCTGCAAGGGTGCCGCCGGCGAGGACCGCGGTCAGGACGGCGAGTACAACGCCGAGCCAGACCAGGACCCGGAGGCCTGAATGTTTGGGGCCACTACGTGCCATGGGTAATCTTCCTCATAACCTTCCGAGAGCGCAGGACAAACCCGGGCTAGTTGTCCTTTTTGCCTTCATTGTTGAGGCGCCTGAGGGTCTCCTCCGGGGTTTCACCCTCGGCAGTGGCATGGTCCGCAGTCAGCGAGGACGCGTCGTTCGGTACGGCGGAGGCTTCCGGCTGTTCGACGGACTCGTCAACAGGCGTTTCAACGGTTTCGACTACCTTGGTGACAGCCTGCCGGTGGACAGTTGCCAAGTTGCCCGGGGACAGTTCCAGCTCCACCTTGTTGTTCTCTTCATTGATGGACACGATGCGGCCGAAGAGCCCGAAGCTGGTCATCACTTCTACGCCCGGAGCAAATTTGGACTGCAGTTCTGCCTGCGCCTGCTGGGTCTTCTTGTTCTTCCGGAACATCATGAAGATGAAGACTCCGAGCATCAAGAACAGCAGGATTGTCATTGGATCCACAGGGATAATTCCATTCTGGGTTTCATAGCTGCGTTACATAGCTGGGGTGTACGGCTGGTAGTACGGCACCGTCCGGCCCGTCCCGGGCAGTACACACAGGAACATGGCCCGAACGTGTCGCGCGTCATCCCAGTCTAAAGGGAAAACATGGCAGAACGCTGCTAGCGACCGTTTGGGGACCAATCCCCCGCGGCTTCGTCATCTTCTTCCGGGGCGAAAACATCAAGCGTCCCCTGGCCGAAGGCTCCGGCGGGGACTGCCAGTCCCAGGTGGGTCCACGCCGGAGCCATCGCGATGCGGCCCCGGGGAGTGCGTCCCAGCAGGCCTTCCCGGACAAGGAACGGCTCCGCGACAGTCTCAACGGTTTCAGTCTCCTCGCCGACCGCGATGGCCAGCGTGGACAGGCCTACCGGCCCGCCGCCGAATTTGATAATCAAAGCCTCCAGGACCGCCCGGTCCAGCCGGTCCAGGCCGCGTTTGTCCACCTCGTACATATCGAGGGCGGCAGAAGCGGTGCGGGCATCGATCTGTTCCACGCCGTGCACCAGTGCCCAGTCACGGACGCGGCGGAGGAGCCGGTTGGCGATACGCGGTGTGCCCCGCGACCGGCCGGCAATCTCGCTGAAGCCCGCCGAGTTGACCTTGAGATTAAAAAGGCCCGCCGACCGACGCAGGACCAGTTCCAGTTCCGGCACCGAGTAGAACTCAAGATGGCCCGTGAAGCCAAAGCGGTCGCGCAACGGTCCCGGCAGCAGCCCGGCCCTGGTGGTGGCACCGACCAGCGTGAATGGTGGCAGGTCAAGCGGGATGGCAGTAGCGCCTGCGCCCTTGCCCACCACGATGTCCACCCGGAAGTCCTCCATGGCCATGTAGAGCATTTCCTCGGCGGGCCGCGACATGCGGTGGATCTCGTCCAAAAACAGCACCTCGCCGTCGGACAGCGAAGACAGGATGGCCGCAAGGTCCCCGGCATGCTGGATCGCCGGACCACTGCTGATGCGCAGCGGGGCGTTCATTTCAGCAGCCACAATCATGGCAAGAGTGGTCTTGCCAAGGCCGGGGGGACCGGAGAAAAGCACATGGTCTGCGCTTCGTCCGCGCATCCGCGATGCCTGCAGGACCAGTGACAACTGCTTGCGCACACGGTGCTGGCCAACAAAATCGTCCAGGTTCCGTGGACGCAGCGCGGCCTCGATGACCCTTTCCTCCGGCTCCTCGGAACCGGCAACAATGGAAGGTTCAGCCACGGCTTCCCGCCCTCGCCCCCGTGCGGGCTCCGTCCTGGCCAAGCCAGCGGAGTGTTGCACGGAGGATTTCCGCCACGTTGCCGCGGTCGGCTATTTCCGGGCTGTCAGCAAGGGATTTGTCGATGCTGGAGGAAGCATCCTTCTCAGACCAGCCCAGGCTGGTCATGGCGGCCATCACCTGCGGCTTCCACATCAGCTCCGTAACTGTGGCGGCCGGCGATGCCACCGGCGTCCCATGCGGCACCAGCTTGCCGGCAAGTTCAAGGACAAGCCGGCCTGCAACTTTTGGTCCAATGCCGGGGACCTTGGTGAACACCTTGGTGTCTCCGGTATGGGCAGCCACCCTGATGGCCTCGGGTTCGTGGACGGCCAGGACGGCGAGGGCCAGACGCGGCCCGACCCCGCTCACGCTGAGCAATACATCAAAGACTTCCCGTTCATCATCGGTAGCGAAGCCGAAGAGGGTCAGCGAGTCCTCACGGACGATCAGGGTGGTGAAGAGCTTGCCTTCCTCCCCGGTCTTCAGGCGGCTCAGCGTCTGCGGGGTGGCATGAACGCTCATCCCTGCGCCATTGAGATCGATCACTGCGGAGGACAAACCCACATGTGCCACTGTGCCGCGAAGGAAACTGATCAAAGCCGCGCTCCTGCTGTACTGCCGGCACGCACCGGCTATCCGAACATATCTACGAATACCCTAGCAAGCGTCAGCTGGGGTTCCGCCCAATCATCGTCCGCGGCGCGCCTTGGCTTCCGCGTCTGCCCAGGCACGCTGCGCAGGGGTCAGTGATTGGCTCCCGGGCCCGGTGGTGGCAACAGCAGCACCACTGCCGGCCCGCCAGGCATGTGTGATGGCCAGGGCAAGGGCGTCGGCGGCGTCGGCCGGGCGGGGCGGGGCGTCCAGGCGAAGGATCTTGGTCACCAGCTTGGTGACCGCTTCCTTGTTGGACGAGCCGCTGCCGGTGACGGCCGCTTTTACCTCCGATGGCGTATGCAGTGCCACCGGGATACCCCGCCGTGCCGCTGCCGCAATCACCACTCCGGAGGCCTGGGCAACACCCATGACCGTGCTGACGTTCAACTGCGAAAAAACGCGTTCGACGGCGAGCACTTCCGGTTTGTAGCGGTCCAGCCACTCATCGATCGACTCTGCTATGACCAGAAGCCGATGGTCCAGGGACTTGTCCGGCGTGCTGCCGACGACGCCGACGGCCACCAGGGTTGCCCGCCGGTTCCGTTCCACATCCACCACGCCGATGCCGCAACGGGTGAGGCCCGGATCAACTCCCAATACCCTGAGAGTCAATTCCGGGCCTCGGCCTTAGAAGTGGAGCGGCTCACTCAGCTTCCAGGGCTGCCTGGACGTCATTGCTGAGGTCGGCGTTGCTGTAGACATTCTGGACGTCGTCGAGCTCTTCAAGCGCATCAGCGAGCTTGAGGAACTTGCGGGCGCCATCAACGTCGAGCTCTACCTGCATGGACGGCACAAACTCGACTTCGTCGGTCTCGTACTCGATTCCGGCCGCGGTGAGCGCCTCGCGGATGGCGGGGAGGTCCGTGGGCTCCGAGTGGATTTCCCAGTTGTCGCCGTTGTCCTTGACTTCTTCGGCCCCGGCATCGAGGACTGCCATGAGGATGTCGTCCTCGCTGAGCCCGTTCTTGGGCAGGTTGACAACACCCTTGCGGGTGAAGAGGTAGCTGACGGAACCGGGATCGGCGATCGTGCCGCCGTTGCGCGAGATTGCCAGCCGGACCTCGGAGGCGGCGCGGTTCTTGTTGTCCGTCAGACATTCAACCAGCAGTGCCGAACCCTGCGGGCCACGTGCCTCGTACATGATTTCGGTGTAGTCAACCACTTCACCGGTCAATCCGGCCCCGCGCTTGATGGCGCGGTCGATGTTGTCTGCGGGAACGGAAGTCTTCTTGGCCTTGGTGACAGCGAGTTCCAGGCTGGGGTTACCGGCGAGGTCGGGGCCACCCATGCGCGCGGCTACTTCGATGTTCTTGATCAGCTTGGCGAACGACTTGGCACGTCGGCTATCGAGGATGGCCTTCTTGTGCTTGGTCGTTGCCCATTTGGAGTGGCCTGACATGCTTTACGCTTCTCCTCTGATCATGCGGATAAAAAGTTCGTGTACGCGTTTCTCCCCGGTCACTTCCGGATGGAAGGAGGTGGCCAGCAGCTGGCCCGAACGCACTGCAACAATTCTAGCGGTCCCCGGCAGTGGGGCCGCGTGGGACGCGTGCCCGGGATCCGCAGGTTCCACCTGTGCCAGGATTTCGACGTCGGACCCTACCCGTTCCACCCAGGGCGCGCGGATGAACACTGCATGGACAGGTTCCACGCCGGTCTCCCCCGCGCTGAAATCCAGGCCCTTGAAGTCCAGGCTGGTTTCGAAGGATTCGCGCTGCCGGCCGAAGGCGTTGCGCCGTACAGTGATGTCCAGGCCACCGAACGTCTGCTGCGGGTTGCCCTTGAGATCCTTGGCAGGATCGGCGATGTCGTTGGCCAGCAGGATCATTCCAGCGCACGAACCGTACACCGGCATGCCGTCCGCAATCCGGTTCCGGATGGGATCGGCAAGTTCAAACATGCGGGCCAGCTTGTCCATGGTGGTGGATTCACCGCCGGGAATCACCAGGCCGTCGACGGCGTCGAGTTCGGACGGGCGGCGGATTCCTACTGCTCGTGCCCCCACGGATTCGATGGCCTGGAGGTGTTCACGGACATCCCCCTGCAGGGCCAGGACGCCCACAACCGGGGAGGAAGCTTGCTGATTCTGCACTGTGACAGTCTAGGGGCTCAGGCACTGGGGCTGCATCCGGGGCCCTCGGCAGTACATCCCAAGTAGTATTGACCGGGACTCGAAAGACGATTGAAGAGGTAGCAGTATGTGCGGAATCGCCGGATACCACGGTTTTGGAGAAGACGAAGTCCTGCTGAAGGCAATGAATGCGTGCATTGAGCACCGCGGCCCGGACGGCGAGGGTTACTTCACCGAAGGCAACACCGGATTGGCCCACCGCCGACTGTCCATCATCGACGTCGCGCACGGCCAGGAACCGATGATCAGCTCTGATGCCGCCACCGTCCTGGTGTACAACGGCGAGGTCTACAACTACCTCGACCTGCGTGCCGAACTCGAAGCCCTGGGACGTACGTTCCGGACCCAGTCGGACACCGAGGTTGTGCTGCAGTCCTACGAGGAGTGGGGCACCGCCGCCTTTGACCGGTTCAACGGCATGTTCGGCTTCGCCATTCTGGACAAAAAGCGCGACGTCCTGGTCCTGGCCCGCGACCACTTCGGCATTAAGCCGCTGTACTGGGCCAATGCCGGCACCAGCGAATCCCCCAAGATCATGTTCGCCTCTGAGATCCGGCCGCTGCTGGAAAGCGGAAAAATCGACCGCAAGCCGAACGAGCGCATTCTGTACCGGTACCTCCAGTACCGTATCCACGACGACTCAGCCGAGACCTTCTTTGACGGCGTCAACAAGTTGCTGCCCGGCGAAATGATGGAAATCGACACCGCCACCGGGCAGTACAGCATCTCCGCCTTCACCCGGCTGCGTGAGGAACTGGAGGAACTCTCCAGCATCAACCGGCCGTACACGCCTGAGGTGACCGAAGAGTACCGGCAGCGTTTCACCGAAGCG
The DNA here is from genome assembly GCF_059383595.1 of Pseudarthrobacter sp. MDT1-40-2. NCBI lineage: Bacteria > Bacillati > Actinomycetota > Actinomycetes > Micrococcales > Micrococcaceae > Pseudarthrobacter > Pseudarthrobacter sp. MDT1-40-2. The sequence goes on from NZ_JBWZCL010000001.1 coordinate 136,309, forward strand.
GTCCGGCTCCGACTCCAGTCTGAAGTCCCTGTTGGTTCGGCGCTGTCCGGCGGCCTGGACTCGTCCGCCGTCGTGGTCACCATCAACAAACTGATGCAGGAAAACGCCGCTGCCACCGAATCTCTAGGCACGAAGCAGAATACCTTCAGCGCAGTCTTCCCGAACTCGATCAACGACGAGGAACATTACGCAGACGCCGCCATCGCCACGTGCAGCGGCAACATCGAGTCCCACAAGATCCTGCCCACCCCGGAGGGCTTCGCCGAGGACCTGGAAGACTTCGTCCGCACGATGGAGGAGCCCATTATCTCCTCCGGCCCCTACGCGCAGTACTGCGTGATGAAGGAAGCGTCCAAGCACGTCACGGTGCTGCTCGACGGCCAGGGTGCTGACGAGATGATGGCCGGTTACATCCCCTACTACTTCGCCTACCTGCGCCAGCTCAAGGCCAAGGGTGATTACAGCACCCTGCTGCGCGAGGCGAGCCAGTCGCTGGATATCTTCTACCGGCTGGGCCGCTTCCGGCTGCGTTCCAAGCTGACGGCCAGGAAGACCGTCACCATGGCCTCGCTGCTGAAGAAGGACTTCGTCGGAGCCCATCGGGGCGAGAAGTTCAGCAACATCCCGGACAACATGAAGCTTCGGCTGATTGATGACCTCTTCCACAAGTCCCTGCCCTCGCTGCTGCGCTACGAGGACAAGAACACCATGCGCTTCTCCCTGGAAGGCCGCGTACCGTTCCTGGACAAGGAAGTGGTCAAATTCCTCTTCAGCCTCTCCGACGAATCCATCATCAAGGGCGGCTGGAACAAGCGCATCCTGCGGGACGCCACCCGTGGCCTGCTGCCGGAAAAGATCAGCAACCGCCGCAACAAGATCGGCTTCACCACCCCGGAAGCCGAGTGGTTCGGGCTGATGAAGGAGCGGATCTACCAGGTCTTCATGTCCAACTCCTTCGCCGAGCGGCCGTACTGGAACCGCGAAGCCGTCCTGACCGCGTTCGAGGAATACCTGAACGGAAAGAACGACGCCGACACCATGGTTTTCTGGCGCCTGCTCAACGTTGAGCTGTGGTTCCGGGAGTTCATCGACCGGAATGAGACTCCGGACGACGTAAAGCTCAACAAGAGCGACTACGAGGCCAACCCGGGCAAGCAACTGGAGATCACCGTACCGGCAGAGGCGGGCGGCGAAACGTTCCGCCGTTACCCCATCCAGACAGGGGTCTTCACCCGGGAAACGGAGCTGGATCCGGAGGTGGTTGGCTACGTCAAGCGGTTCTTCGACGGCCTTCCCTCAGCCGACGACGAAACCCGGACGGCCGTCGCCGGCACCCCCTGGTACCTTCTGGTGAGCGAAAAGATCGTCGCGATCACCCAAGGACGGTCCTTCCCGGTCTGGGAGATCAAGGTCTCCCCCGTCGCCCGCGTGCTCAGCAAGTTTGTGATGCGGACCCCTGCCGGGATCGGGCTGGGAAGCCCGTGGTCCATGCAGATCGCCATCAACGAGGTGGGTTTGCCGCTGATCGCCAAGGCCGCCGCTGCGAGCGTAGTGGGCAAGTTGCGGGGCAAGAGCGGCGTGTTTTACGACGTGGTGGGAAACAACATCAACGCCATCGATGGTGCCACCCCCTACAGCTTGGGTTCCTCCGCCAATTCCGTGAAGCTGGCACCGAAGGACCCGGAAGCTGTGGCGCGGCGGATCAGCGAGCTCGTCCGCAAGACGGTGCCGGCCGAATATGCCGCAACGTTTGCCGGCACGGCCATCATGGACGCCAACGACCTCGGTGTCGTGGCGATGGGCCACGACACCGGCCTGGCCAAGGAAACTGTGCAGGCCATATTCAAGGACAACCCACAGGGCCAGGGCGCGCAGGCCACCCCGATGTCCATCGTGTTCAAGCAGGCCTGATTTCCCCCAACTAAGTAGCAGTAACTGCCGTTTAGATGCTCCTAAACGGCAGTTACTGCTACTCAGTTTTGTTTAACGGCCAATACCGGGCGTCGCAGCAGGGTCATGACAGTGTTGGTTCATGACGAACACTTCCAGCAGCAATCCGCTGCTTGCCCCCAGCAGCCTCCCCTATCAGCTGCCGCCGTTCGCCCGGATTGAGGAAGGCCATTACGCCGAGGCACTGGAAGCCGGCCTGCAGGACCAGCTCGAAGAGATTGACGTGATCATATCCAATCCGGAGCCGGCTGATTTCGAGAACACCGCGGTTGCCATGGAACGTTCGGGCAAGGTCCTGGAGCGGGCCGCCAACGCGTTCTTCACTCTTGTTTCGGCAGACGCCTCGGAGGTGATCCGGCATCTCGAAACGGACGTGATGCCCAAAATTACTGCGCATCAGGACGCCATCTACCTCAACCGTGCGCTCTACGAACGGTTTGCGGCCATCGACACCTCCGGCCTGGATGCCGAATCCCACCGCCTGGTGGCCGAATACCTTCGAGAATTCCGCCAGTCCGGCATTCAGCTGGACCCGGCGCGTCAGGAAAAACTCAGGCAACTCAATGCCGAGCTATCCCGGTTTGGCACGGAGTTCGGCCAGCGTACCAAGGAGGCCATGAAGGCCGCCGGCGTATTGGTTGATGATGCCGCGGAACTGGCCGGCCTGCCCGCAGATGACATAGCCAGCGCCGCGGAAGCCGCGAGTGCCTCAGGGCACCATGGCAAGTATCTCCTGACCCTTATCCCGCCCAGCAACCAGCCTGCCCTGGCCGTGTTGGAGAACCGCGGACTCCGGCAGCGCCTTTATAACGCCTCCATCGCCCGGGGCAGTGACGGCGGTCCTTTCGATGTCAGGAAACTGGCGAGTTCACTGGCAAGGCTCCGCGCCGAAAAGGCTGCGCTGTTAGGATTCGCAAACTACGCGGAGCTGGTCGTGGAACGCCAGACTGCCCCCGACTTCGCCACTGTAGAGGCTATGCTGCACCGCCTGGCGGCGCCTGCGGTCAGGAATGCCGACGCCGAGGCAGCAGCTTTGGCGGAGTCCGCCGGGCATCCCCTCGAAGCATGGGACTGGGCGTTCTACTCAGCCAAGGTGCGTCGTGAACGCTTTGCCGTCGATGAACAAGCGCTGAGGCCGTACTTTGAGCTCGAAAGGGTTTTAAAGGACGGAGTGTTTTTTGCGGCACATCGGCTCTTCGGCCTCACCTTCAATGAACGCGGAGACCTTACGGGCTACCACCCTGACGTCCGGGTCTGGGAGGTATTTGATGCTGATGGCAAGGGCCTGGGGCTTTTCCTGGGCGATTACTATACGCGGGAGACCAAGCGCGGAGGCGCCTGGATGAACTCGCTGGTGGACCAGTCAACCCTCCTGGACACCAGTCCAGTGGTGATCAACACCCTCAACATCTCCAAGCCACCGGCAGGTGAGGCCACCCTGCTGACCCTGGACGAGGTGCGCACCGTCTTCCATGAGTTCGGTCACGCGCTCCACGGACTGCTCTCCAACGTCACCTACCCGAGGTTCTCCGGAACGGCAGTGCCGCGCGACTATGTGGAATACCCGTCCCAGGTCAACGAAATGTGGATCATGTGGCCGGAAGTTTTGGCAAACTACGCCCGCCGCTACCAGAGTAACGAAGCACTGCCCCGGGAAACCGTCGACCGGTTGGAAGCGTCGCAGCTGTGGGGCGAAGGCTTCGGGACAACCGAGTACCTTGGGGCCGCGTTGCTTGACCTCGCCTGGCATGTCCTTGCGGCGGAGGGGATCCCCGAAGACGCCGTGGAGTTTGAAGCGAAGGCGCTGGCGGCGGCCGGCGTGGCCCACGCCCTGATCCCGCCGCGCTACCGCACTGGCTATTTTCAACACATCTTCGCTGGCGACGGCTACTCGGCCGGCTACTACTCCTACATCTGGAGTGAGGTGCTGGATGCCGACAGTGTTGAATGGTTCAAGGAAAACGGCGGCCTGACCCGCACCAACGGCGAGCACTTCCGCACCGAGCTGCTGTCCAGGGGAAACAGCCGCGATCCGCTCGAGTCCTTCCGCGCCTTCCGGGGCCGGGAAGCCCAACTGGAGCCACTGCTGAAACGCCGCGGCCTGGGATAGCGGGGTTTCGACAAGCTCAACCACCAACGACGGCGGGTCACCAAAGCAGGTGACCCGCCGCCGTCGCGGTTAGAATCTAAAGCAAAACGAAAGTCGGTGTGATCCGGCAGCGCGCGTAAAAGGGGCCCCGCGCCTTGACCAGAACGTTAGCTGCTACAGAGCGCGGGGAATAGCGCGCAGAGGATGACGCCGGCTTTCGGCCGCAGGCCGGAAGACTTACCAGCCGCGCTCGGCGAGGCGGTGCGGCTGCGGGATCTCGTCCACGTTGATGCCTACCATGGCCTCGCCCAGGCCGCGGGAGGCCTTGGCAATGACGTCCGGGTCATCGTAGAAGGTGGTTGCCTTCACAACGGCAGCTGCGCGCTGAGCCGGGTTGCCGGACTTGAAGATACCGGAACCAACGAACACGCCGTCGGCGCCGAGCTGCATCATCATGGCGGCGTCCGCCGGGGTGGCGATGCCTCCGGCGGTGAACAGCACCACAGGAAGCTTGCCGGTGGCTGCAATTTCCTTCACCAGCTCGTACGGAGCCTGGAGTTCCTTGGCGGCAACGTACAGCTCGTCCTCGGGCAGTGCTGCGAGCTTGGCGATTTCGGTACGGATCTTGCGCATGTGGCCGGTGGCGTTGGAGACGTCCCCGGTGCCGGCCTCGCCCTTGGAGCGGATCATGGCCGCGCCCTCATTGATGCGACGCAAGGCTTCACCGAGGTTGGTGGCACCGCAGACAAAGGGGACCGTGAAGTTCCACTTGTCGATGTGGTTGACGTAGTCGGCCGGGGTCAGAACTTCGGACTCGTCAATGTAGTCAACGCCGAGGGACTGCAGGATCTGGGCTTCGACGAAGTGGCCGATCCGGGCCTTGGCCATAACCGGGACGGACACGGCGTCGATAATTTTGTCGATCATGTCCGGGTCCGACATGCGCGAGACACCGCCCTGGGCACGGATGTCAGCCGGAACGCGTTCCAGCGCCATCACGGCAACAGCACCGGCATCTTCGGCGATGCGGGCCTGCTCGACGTTAACGACGTCCATGATGACGCCGCCCTTGAGCATCTCCGCCATGCCGCGTTTGACACGGCTGCTGCCCGTTACGCTTGCGGCGGGCACGCCGGCTTCGTTGCTTACATCTGGTGTAGACACAAAAACCCCTATGGGTAGCTAGATAATCGTCAGCGGGAAACAGGTGGCAGTCGCTGCCTGCGCTATACCCGCGGGTGTGCCGGATCACGTGATCGGGCACAACCAATACTAGTCCCCAGCAGGGGCAGGGCTGAATTTATGTTTCCGGAACGACGCCTGAATCGCCCAGATATTGCAGCCGGACAGTCCGCATCCGCTGCACAATCGTGACCAGGCTGGCTGCGGCCAGCACCACCAGCGTCACCAGCAGCACTACCGGAGGCAGGCCCAGGCCGGTGAATCCCGTGACGACAAGCACTGATACCAGCCGCTCGGCGCGCTCGGCGATTCCTATGTTTGCATCAAAGCCGAGCGATTCAGCCTTTGCCCGCACGTAGGACACCACCATGCCCAGGACCAGGCAGAGCAGCGCGGCGATCGCAATAGAACGGTCTGCCCCGCCGGTAAAGAACCAGATGGCAACTCCGGCGAACAAGGCGCCGTCAGCAAGGCGGTCAAGGGTCGAATCGAGAAAGTTTCCCCAGCGTCCGCCGCCGTTGGAAAGGCGGGCCATAATGCCGTCGATAACATCCGAGAAGATGAACGCAGTGATGAACAACGTGCCCCACCACAGCTGGCCCAGAGGGTAAAACACCAGGGCGCCAACCACTACCCCGGCGGTACCCACAATCGTGACGGCGTCGGGCGTTACGCCTATGCGGAGCAGCCAACGGGCCAGGGGTGAAAACAGGGACGTAAAAAAGGTCCTCGCGTACCTATTCAGCATCGGCTTCCCCCGGCCAGGCCTGGGAGACCTGGAGACGGACCTCGTCCAGGGTCTGGGTGATGGCCTTGGTCTGGGCAATGATGGGGAAAAAGTTGCCGTCTCCGCCCCACCGCGGCACCACGTGCTGGTGGAGGTGGGCGGCGATTCCGGCGCCGCCCACCACACCCTGGTTCATTCCGAGATTGAAACCTCCCGGGTTGGCTACCTTACGCAGTACGCGCATGGCAGTCTGCGTCAGCAGGGCAAATTCCATGGTCTCTTCGGCAGTGAGATCCGTGTAGTCCGGCACATGGCGGTACGGGCAAACCAGCAGGTGACCCGGATTGTAGGGAAACAGGTTCAGCACCACGTAACAAGTACTGCCCCGATGCACGATAAGGGCTTCCTCGTCACTTCGCGCTGGCCCTACACAGAACGGGCAGTCATCCTTGTTCTGGAACTGTGACTGGCCGCCCTTGATGTAGGCCATCCGGTGCGGAGTCCACAGGCGCTGGAAAGCGTCCGGCACACCGGCGAGTTCAAATTCGTCGGTTACGCCGGCGTCCCCGGAATAGCCTGCGTTCTCCTGCACCTGTGTGATCCTTCGCTAGCTTGCGCGGTTCCGTACGGCGTCGCTGATCCGTTGTACTGCTTCAGCGATTGGCACGCCGTTGTCCTGGCTGCCATCGCGGAACCGGAAGGAAACAGCCCCGGCCTCGGCATCCTCGCCACCGGCGATGAGGACAAACGGGATCTTGTCCTTGCTCGCGGTGCGGATCTTCTTCGGGAAGCGGTCCGAGGAGATATCCACCTCAGCACGGATACCGGCAGTCTTAAGCTGATCCACGACGTCGAACATGTAGTCGTTGAAAGCCTCCGCCACCGGAATGCCCACCACCTGGACAGGCGCCAGCCAAGCCGGGAAGGCTCCGGCGTAGTGCTCAGTCAGCACGCCCATGAACCGCTCGATGGAACCGAAGAGTGCACGGTGGATCATCACGGGACGCTGGCGGGTGCCGTCGGCTGCCTGGAATTCCAGTTCGAAACGTTCGGGAAGGTTGAAGTCCAGCTGGATAGTGGACATCTGCCAGGTACGGCCGAGGGCATCCTTCGCCTGGACCGAAATCTTCGGGCCGTAGAAGGCGGCTCCACCTGGATCGGCGACCAGTTCCAGGCCGGATTCTTCGGCCACTTCGGCGAGGGTCCGGGTTGCTTCTTCCCAGGCTGCGTCCTCGCCGACATACTTCTCCGGATCCTTGGTGGAGAGCTCCAGGTAGAAGTCGTTAAGGCCGTAGTCCTTCAGCAGGTCAAGCACGAACGTCAGGGTTTTTGTCAGTTCGTCCTTCATCTGCTCGCGGGTGCAGTAGATGTGCGCGTCGTCCTGTGTCATGCCACGGACGCGTGTCAGGCCATGCACCACACCGGACTTTTCGTACCGGTAGACGGAACCGAATTCGAAGAGCCGCAGCGGCAGTTCACGGTAGGACCGTCCGCGGGACCGGAAGATCAGGTTGTGCATGGGGCAGTTCATTGGCTTGAGGTAGTAGTCCTGGGCAGGCTTGCGGACTGTACCGTCGGCGTTAAGTTCCTCATCCACGCGCATGGGCGGGAACATGCCGTCCTTGTACCAGTCCAGGTGTCCCGAGACTTCATACAGGTGGCCCTTGGTGATGTGCGGGGTGTAGACAAACTCGTACCCGGCCTCGACGTGGCGCCGCCGGGAGTAGTCCTCCATCTCCTTGCGGATAATGCCGCCCTTGGGGTGGAACACCGGCAGGCCCGAGCCCAGCTCGTCCGGGAAGGAGAAAAGGTCAAGTTCGACGCCGAGCTTGCGGTGGTCGCGCCGCTCAGCTTCGGCGATACGTTCCTGATAGGCCTTCAGCGCGTCCTTGGTGGGCCAGGCTGTGCCATAGATGCGCTGCAGTTGCTGGTTCTTCTGGTTGCCCAGCCAGTACGCCGACGATGAACGGGTCAGGGCGAACGCATTGGAGATGAGCTTGGTGTTCGGCAGGTGCGGGCCGCGGCAGAGGTCACACCAGATGACGTCGCCGCTCTTGCGGTCAATGTTGTCGTAAATGGTGATGTCCCCGGCGCCAACCTCAACGCTGACTCCTTCACCGGCGTCGACGGCATCGGCATCGTTCTTCTTGCCCAGCAGTTCCAGCTTGTAGGGCTCGTCCTTCATGGCCTCGCGGGCCTGGTCCTCGGAGACCACCCGGCGGACGAACTTCTGGTTCTGGTTGACGATCTTGAGCATCATCTTTTCCAGGGTCTTCAGGTCTTCCGGGGTGAATGGCTCGGCGACGTCGAAGTCGAAGTAGAAGCCGTCGGTGATGTACGGGCCAATGCCCAGCTTCGCGTCGGGACGCAACTGCTGCACGGCCTGGGCCATCACGTGCGCCGTGGAGTGGCGAAGGACGTTAAGTCCGTCGGGAGATTCAATGGTGACGCCTTCGACCTCGGCACCGTCCGGCAACTCCTGGTCCAGGTCCTTGAGTTCACCGTTGACCCGGGCAATCACAACATCGCGGCGTTCGAAAAAGAGTTTTGCCCCGGTGGTCCCGGTAGTCACCTTGTTCTCTTCGCCATCGACGATGAGGGTGATCTGCTGGGCATCTGACACGGGTGTCTCCTATTCAGTGGTGAGGCTTCATAGCTTGTGGCGTACGGGGACCACAGCCAGCCATCGTCCATGCTATCAACCACTGAAGCCGGTGATCGCCAGGGTCTGCCGGATACCCTCCAGAGGATGCGGGACCTCAGGACCGGCAGGAGCAGGGCCGGGGAACGGCAGGGTCTCCACCTTGCTGAGGTCCCAGGCCATGGACGCACTCAGGCTGATGCCACGGGGCCCGGTTCGCCTGGTAATTCCCCTGACCAGCAGCAACCGGGTTCCGAACAGCAAAGGCCCGGCTTGCTCCTGCGCCTCGTGGAAGAACACCGAATCAACACAGCCCGTGCCGTCGTCGATGCTGATGAATACCACCCGCCTGCCGCCACGCATGGGCGGCGTCTGGGTGGCCACCCTGACGCCGGCAACAAGGACCTCGGTACCATTGCGCAGTCCCAGGAGTTTGTCTGCGGTGGTGACACCCAGCCGGTCAAGCAGGGGGCGGTGGCTCTCCATCAGGTGGCCGCTGGCATCAACGGCCATGAGGTCCAGCTCTGCCCGGACATGGTCCACCAGGGTGGGCTGGGGAAGTCCGGGCTTGATGTTCCGCAGTTCAACGTCCCCCAAGGGCAGGGACAACTGCCCTTCCACGACCTCCACGCCCCTGCGGCTGCCGGAGGTGCTCTGGAGGTTGTGAAGGTTCCGCAGATGCTGGACGAGGTCTGCCCGGTTGGCCTCCCCGCCGGATCCGCGGTGCAGTGAATCGAAGGCGCCCAACTGGGCAAGCCTGCGAATGCTGGGTTTGGTTATCCGGGCCCGGGCCCGGAGGTCCGCCAGGGAGTCGTAGGGCTGGCCGGCCACGATCCGTTTAAGCTCCACTGCGGACAGCCCGAAGATTCCATTGAGGCTCAGCCGAATCCCCAGTTTGCCGCGGTCCGGCCCCTCCTCAACGCGTTCCACCCGGTATTCGGCATGGCTGCGGTTGATGTCCAGCGGCAGGATGGGGATTCCCAGCCGGCGTGCCTCAGAAACCAGGAGCCGCTTGGGGTACATCCCTGGATCATGCTCCCAGAGACCGGCCAGGAAGGCTTCGGGGTGGTGGGCCTTCAGCCAGGCCGACTGATATGTGGGCACTGCGAAGGCAGCCCCATGGGCTTTGCAGAAACCAAAGCTGCCAAAGGCCTTCAGCGTGCCCCAGACCTTGTCCACTACCTCCGGGGAGTAGCCCTTGGCATGGGCTTCCTTCCGGAAGAACTCCTCCACCTTCCCTTCCCGTGCCTCGTTTCCTAAAGCACGCCGGAATTCATCTGCCCGGGCCAACCCGCAGCCCGTCATCACGTTGAAGGTTTTCAGGATCTGTTCGTGGAACACCGTGACACCGTGGGTTTCCTGGAGCACCGGCAACAGGTCCGGATGCGGATAGACCTCCGGCGCAAAGCCATGGCGGGATTCCAGGAACGGCCGCACCATATCCGACTGCATGGGGCCAGGCCGGAAGAGCGAAATATCAATGATGAGATCGTTGAAATTCCGGGGAGCCATTTTCCCGATCAGTTCACGCTGCCCGGGCGATTCAATCTGGAAGCAGCCCAAGGTGTGGGTGCTGCGGATCAGTTCATAGGTGGGTTCATCATCCAACGGCACGGCGTTGAGATCTATGTGGCCGTCTTCTGCAATATAGTCCGGGCCTCGGCCATCCTGGCCGGCGGGGTGGCGGCCGGCAGCCACCACCTCCGCCTTTCCCGGATGGATGCGGATCACCTCCCGCACCGCGAAGGCCATGGCGCTTTGCATCCTGACGCCCAGGACATCCAGCTTGAGCATGCCCATCGGATCCATGTCGTGTTTATCAAACTGGCTCATGGGCAGGCCAAGGCCGCTTGGCTGGACGGGCGTCCGGTCCAGAAGCGTGGCATCCCCCAGGATTACTCCGCAGGGGTGCATGGAAATATGCCGGGGCAACCGGTCCAGCCGCTCCGTCAGGTCCACCAGCATGTCGAGCTGCTGGTTCTCGCTGTAGTCCCGCTGCTCCACCCGCCCGGCGAACTCCCTCAACTCGGGTTTTTCCACCAGCGCTTCACGGAAGTTCCGCGCCGAAAACCGCCAAAGCTGCTTGGCAATCTGGCCGACGTCGTCGTTGTCCATCCCCAGTGCCATGCCGGCGTCCCTGACCGCGCCACGGGCCCGGTAGCCGTTTTGCATGCTCATCAGGGTGACCCGTTCCGAACCGAACCGTTCAAAGATCCGCCGGTACACGTTGTGCCGTTCGGCGCTTTCGACGTCGATATCGATGTCCGGCAGGGTGGCCCGGTCCCGGGAGAGGAAACGCTCAAAGATGAGGTCATGCTGCAACGGGTTCACCTGGCTGACGTCAATCAGGTAATTGACCAGGCTGGATGCTCCCGAGCCACGTGCGGCAGACCTGACGCCCATGTCCTGGATCATCCGTGACACCTCCGCCACTGTGAGGAAGTAGGAGGAAAAACCAAGGTTTTGGATGATCGTCAGTTCATGGTCAAGCCGGTGGCGCATGAGGGCCTCAGCCTTGCCCGTCATCCCCGGGAACCTCCTGCCGATGCCGGCCTCGCACCGCTGGCTCAGCTCCAGATAAGGCTCCTGGTCAATGCCAATGACAGATGCCTCCGGCACCACTGGCTGTTTCCAGCCCATGTCACTTACCGGATCCAAGCGGCAACGGTCTGCGAGCGCCTCGGTCTGGGCCAGGATCTGTTTGAGGTCTGCACCTCCGTACCCGGCGGCGGAAATGATTTCCTTGCCGAGCTCCCGCATCAGTGCCGGCGGTTTGAGCCAGGCCTGGCCATTAGGAGCGAGGACGGGCTCGGCGGAGAGAAGCTCAGGCAGGGATTTGAGGGTCCGGGCCGAATCCAGGACGTCGGCCGTAGCCGCACCGTCTTCGGCACAGTAGCGGACCGCGTTGCTCAAAATCGCGGTGACGTGGTGCTCTTCGGCCAGCCGGAGCATGCGGACGGCCTGTGCGGTACTCATGGGCTGGCCAGGAGCGCTCAGCTGGGAGACAACCTCGGCAACCAGCGAGCGCGGCGGCATGGCGTCGATCCACTGTTTGAAAAGGGTGCGGGGGCGGAGGTACCGGCGGCCGCCCATGGCACGTCCGACGTCGGAATCGGGTCCCAGCAGCACGGTCAGGACCGGCTTCAAGGTAACGGGATCAAGCACCCGGGACGCGAGCTCCGCGCGGGTGACCGCCACCGGGACCGCGCCTCCGGCTTTGCCGGAGGTGCGGGCGTGCGCGTCAGAAATAAGCCGGCACAGCGCCCGGTAACCTGCTCCGTTATTGTGCCCGTGGGCGAGTACCACTACCCTGCCGGAGGTCTGGGTGCGGAGATCGCCCTCGTCGTCGAAAATCGCGAGGTCCACCCCGACTATGGGATCGATTCCTGCGCTCATGCAGGCTTTAAGGTGTTTGACAGTGCCGTAGAGGCCGTCCCGGTCCGTGCAGGCGAGCGCGGTGGCCCCTTCCGAGGCGGCGGCCTGGGCCAGTTCATCCGGCCAGGAAACGCCATAGTGTGCGCTGAAGGCGGTGGAGACGTGGAGGTGGGTAAAGGTCATGCGCTTTGGGATCGAAGGGCATCGTGGATACGCAGCAGCCGCCAACGGCCACTGGCCGCGTGCCGAACCAGGTCAAGCGTGAGGCTGTCCGGCAATTCTGATTGAGGCCCGGGGGCAGGTTTCCTTCCGGTGGGGGTGTCCTCCCGGACCTGGACCCGCCAGATTTCGTGGTCCACCAGTCCTGGGCCGGAGCCCAGCGGAGCCCGGCTTTCCTCCGCCCACCACTGGCGCCGTTCATACCAGCGCACCGGATCGGCACAAAGGGTGTACTCCCTGCCGGCCCACCGAAGCCGCAACGGCTGCCCGGCAGTGGTACAGACGACGTCTACCGACTCGCTGAACATGCCCATGGCACCTCCTGGAACTGGTCACTTAAAACTTGCTACTCAAACGGATTATTCAAGAACACTCGAACACATATTCGAATAACCAAAGTCTACGCCCGGCCCAGGACAAAAACTACATGGGGTGGACGGACACCACTGCGGGGAGCAGGATGGTGGCATGAGTACCCATGACGCACTCCTCAAAAAGGTCAACATCGAGGCCAACGGCTCCGATCTCATTGCCCGCTTCGACGTCGACGGCAACATCCCGGGATCGGGCGCTTATGTGGTTGGGCTGGTCGCTGCCAGCCCGGACTACTCGTCACAGAGACGGCTGGGGATCGAATTTATGAACGGGGAGGCCATTGCCTTCTACTCGTTCAACCATGAACAGGGTACTGAAGAAAACTACGACCTGGGCGGGGTGACCCACTCAGGCAACACGATTACCGGCCATTTCCCCATCGACGCCATCCATGGATTAGGCAAGGGGCATGTGATATCGGCCTTCAGCGAAGCTGACGGCAGGGAGTTCCAGTCAGGCGTTCCCGTTGAGGAAGCGCTCTAGCTTCAGCTGCTTTGCTTGTGGACCTTCATCTCCAGTTCGATGAAACCGGAGATCATTTCCCGGTAGGTCCGCTCCACGATGTCCGGATCGATGTCCTTCTTTTCGGCGGCGTCCCTGACGTGCTCAATAATCCGCTCAACGCGTCCTGGCGCACGGACCTCGGCGTCGTCTCCCTTGAGCGTTCCGGCAATGCGGATGAGCCGCTCCCGCCTGGCGATCAGCGTGACGATCTGCTCATCCACTTCATCAACAGCAACACGGACTGCGGCGAGCTGTTCCTTGTCGGCCAAAGCGTCTCTGTTGTTTCATCATTCCCGTAAATTGCGGCCATTCCTCGACACTAGCGAGCCTGCTTGCCGTAGTCGAACGCTTCGCGCCGTCGTCCGGGTGATGTGCGCACCTGCCTGTCGGCGTTATGCAGGAGTCTTGGAGCCTGTCGGTTAGAACAGTGCCTCCACGGGCTGGATGAGTTCAGGCCCGTTATTGCGCACATTCCCGACGGCGGGACCCACCGAATCGACATGCCAGTCCGCCGCCGCGTCCTTGACTCCGGACCTGACCAAATCAACCAGACCCGCGGCGTCGTCAGCTTCAGGATCCAGCCAGGCCTCCATAGCTTCCTTGCTCATGGGCAGCGGAACCCTGTCATGAAGTTCGGTGAGCTTTCCAAAGACCGTCGACTCGGATCCCGGAGGTGGGGTATCGGTTGTGAGGATCGACGTCGACAGCATCCACTGCCCCGGTTCCCCTTCGGGTACGGCCGGGTTTCTCCACCATTCGTACAACCCGGCAAAGGCCAGTCCGTGGCCGTCGCCGGGATGTACGAAGTACGGCTGCTTGGCCTTTCCGGCGCCCTTTTTCCACTCGTAGTAGCCGTCGGCCGGAACAGCGCAGCGGCGGGCCTTGATCGCTTTGCGGAAGGCGGGTTTCTCCAGCACCGATTCGCTGCGTGCGTTGATCATGCTGGCACCGATCTTCGGGTCCTTGGCCCACGACGGCACCAGTCCCCACCGCGCCACGTGAAGCTGGCGGACAGTATCACCGTCCAATATCCGCTCCAGGACGATGGGCACCGGATCCGTCGGCGCCACATTCCACGACGGCGGAACCTCCAGTTCTTCCTCCAACCGGGCGTCAAACTGGGCCAGCAGGTCTCCGACCGCCCTGGCCATCACGTAGCGTCCACACATGGCACCAGCATGCCATCGTCACCGACGAGTGTCATCCGGGACCGCGGCAACCGCTGTCATCCGGGCGCATCCACGGCCACGGCGACGGGAATACTTCCGATGCGGGTTACCGTTGAGACAGTCGAGAACCCCATCGTTTAGGAGAATTTCGTGGATTTCACCCCCGAGACCGGCACCATCACCATGTTTTCCACCACTTGGTGCGGTTACTGCAACCGCCTGAAGAAGCAGTTGGATGCCCAGGGCATCGGTTACACGGAGATCAACATCGAGGAAGTGGAAGGTACCGCGGACCTCGTCGAACAGCTCAACGGCGGCAACCGCACGGTACCCACCGTCCTGTTCCCGGACGGCACTGCCGCGACCAACCCGTCAGCCGCCGAGGTCAAGAGCCGGCTGGCCGCTTAGCAGCTGCAGCTCCCGCAGTGGGAGCAGTTTAAGAGGCAGATCAGGGCCGGGTATCCCCCGGCCCTGATCTGTTTTTGCCCGGCAGTGCCCGCGACAGGGAGGTCAGGTGAATTCCAGCCGGTTGTGTACGGCGTAGGCATCGATGACGGCCTGTTCAACGATGCCAACGTCGATGCCCGGGACCAGGTCATTGGCTGCCCCTGCCGTTGCCGGGTCCCAGTCGAGGCCGAGCGCGGCGTAGCAATCGGTAAGGACTTCACGGATGGGGCCGGAGTCCTCCACCACTATCACCGAGCTGAAAAGCCAGGCTCCGGCAACAACGCGCTGCGCGGTGCCTATCAGCTTGATCCGGTGTGCGGAATCCGCAGGGTCCACACCGTGGACAGTAAATTCTCCCGGGCAGTATTCGCCGGGAATTTCGCCTACAGCAGCATCTACGCCGGCATTCTGCAGCGCTCCGGCCAGCAGGCTGCCGAACAGGCCAAAGCGCGCTTTTACTGCGGAGATCGCGTCCGCGGCGGGCTCAATATGGTCCACCACCAGGCTGCTGCGATGGTAGGCGGCCGCGCGGCCTCCCGCCTTGCGGACCAGCGGTTCGAACCCCAGCCGCCGGCAGGCCTGCGTCGCCGCCTCGAAGCCCGGCATTTTGGCATCCCGCTGGCCGAATGCCACCGTTGGCTCAGGGCGGTAGAGCCTCAGGGTGGGGCCGATCCGGCCTCCTTTCGCCTGCGCAAGCAGCTCCAGGGCACGGTCAAGGTCTCCGGCGGCGCCGAGCGTTTCCTGCTGCTTCATAACAGCCAGAACCGGGCGGGCGCCGGTGTGGGAAAATCCTGCAGCCTCTGTCGCGGTCATTGGCGTTTCAGCTCTTGCGCAACGTCAGGATCTGTTCGGCGCGCCCGAAGGGTCCCTGGAGATCGTGCAGCACGCTGGAAGTAAGCCCGATTCCGTCCGAGCCGAACGACACTTTGTTCTCCAGCCCCAGCCACTCCCCCGCGGGCTTGCGGTACATGTGGATCTGCAGGTCCAGATTGGGGAACACGTAGCTGTCCTTGCCTGGAGGCACCCGGGTGGCTATGCCATTGGCAGTGTCCACGAGCCCGACCAGCCGCGCAAGATCGCTGGGCGTACCTCCGTCGGTCAACGGGTGCGGCGTAGTCAGCCAGACGGTGCCCGCGCCGGGGCGGTGTCCGTCCGCTACCCGGAATTCCAGCGAACGGATGTAGCCGCCGGGCCAGATGGTCGCGGCGTCATAGGGTTTGCAATCGTGGGGGCCGGGGATGGGGCGATCCTCGACGGCGGCCACTTCCGACGTATCCGAAGTCAGCATCCGCCAGGCGGTGGCACGGATGGCCGGGCGGCCGTTGGCTGTGAGCTCCGCCTGCACCAGTTCGATGGTCTTTCCCGGACGCAGCAGTGTGGTGGTGACTTGGAATTCACCGCCCGGGATCAGGCCCAGGATCTCGTAGCTAAGCCTGGCCATGCGCAATTCCGGCCGAGGCTGAAAGTTCTCCAAGGCGTGGGCCATGATGCCCGAGGCGGGCGCCATATGCTGCTCGTGGTCGTTCCAGGCACCTTGGGCGTGGATCGTGGACCGGTAGCGGCCCTCGCCCAGCGACTTGTAGTAGTGATCGCCTTCAGCAAGGCCCGACGGATCAGCAGTCAACGGAAAAAGCCCTTTCAATGGCGTCAATCAAGTCTGGAATTCACTTTATCGCCTTGTAACGGCACTGCCGCCAGAAAGCTTGCGGGCAGCCGTTATGGTTAGACTCGTTGCCTGTTCGTGACATCAACCTTTGGAGGAAGTGGTTCCTTATGCGCGTCATCAGCTACAACCTCCGCAAGCACGCGGCCAGCAGCGAACTGTTGCATCTGGCCACCGAATTCGGCGTGGATGCAATGTGCCTGCAGGAGTGCGATTCCAAAGACCTGCCCGCCACCCTTGGGCCGTTGAAACTCGCGGACACCACGAAGACCAACCGCCTGGGACTGGCCATCTACTACCGTGAAGACCGCTTTACGGCTGTCAGCACCCAGTCCTTTGCCCTGCAGAAGTCCTTTCATGACAGGATCCTGGCCCCCGCCCACGAGCGGTTGATCGGCACCCGCGTGGTGGACAACGAAACAGACCACCATCTGGTGATTGGCTCATTCCACGCCGCCCCGCTGACCGCCTCAAACTCGCTCCGCCGCAAGCAGATCCACGCCGCGCATGCGGAACTGCTCACCATGGGAAGCGGCCTGATGACGCTCATGGTGGGTGACTTCAACTACCCCTTCTTCACCAAAAAGCTGGACACCCACATGAAGAACTCGGGCTATGCCTTGTCACTGAGTGACAAGCGGACCTACACCCGTTACAAGGTCTTCAAGGGTCATTTTGACTTCGCGACGTCCGTGGGGCTGAACATCACCAGCGTGCAGACGATGCCGCGGGGGAAGTCAGACCACCTCCCCATTCTGGTCACCGCCGAATACGGCTACTGACCGGCCAGTGCCAGCATTCTGGCGCTCAGTGAATTCCAGGCCGCGGCGAAGCCAGGATGAAGGTCCAGGGCGGTGACCTCGGAAACCGGAACCCATCGCAGTTCGATGCTTTCCGGATCGCTGATCACCGGTTCGAAGGGTTCGGTCACCTGCACCACCACCGTGCTGTAGGACCAGTAGCCCAGGTCCAGTACCGACGTGAAAAGGACTTCGACGCCGTCCGAAGGCACTGCCGCTTCCTCAGATGCTTCCCGCAGGGCTCCGGTCACCGGATCCTCGTCCTGATGCAGGGCGCCGCCCGGCAGCCCCCAGGTTCCGCCGTTGTGGCTCCAGACCGCGCGATGCTGCAGCAGCACGCCCTTGGCAGGATCGTAGGCAAGTACTCCCGCGGCTCCGAAGCGGCCCCAGAACCGGCCGCGCTCGCCGTCCACCCAGGCGTCACCCGCGTCCCGGGGCTTGTTTCTGATACTCGGCGGAGCCTCGGAGGACAGCGCCTCGGCCTTCCGCGCACTGTCGATACGCGCGTCTGAGGTGGCTGCTGCATCGTAGTTCATCCTCCAAGTCTGACAGGCCGCATCCGTAGGTGGGTCCGGCTTGGCATAAACGCCTGGCCACCCCTAGGCTAGGAACGTAAGCATGCTTAGCATTGTTTGCAGATGCCATTGTCTGCAGTTGCATCGCCTGCAGGTGCAGAGTCAAGCCACTCAAGAGGAGCGACCATGACGGACCAGTACACCTTCCGGAACCCCGTGACCGCCTACCCGGAGATTTCCCCGCCCAAGCAGCACCAGCCGGAGCCCGGCCTTGATGCAGAACTGACACCCAAAGCTGATCTGGGTGAGGAAACGTACCGCGGTACCGGCAGGCTTGACGGTCGGAAAGCGATAATCACCGGAGCTGACTCGGGAATCGGCGCGGCCACCGCCATCGCATTCGCAAGGGAGGGTGCCGACGTCGTACTGTCCTACCTTCCGGAGGAAGAAGAGGACGCGGCTCGGATTGCCGGCATCATCGAGGCCGCCGGCCGGAAAGCAGTCAAGGTACCCGGTGACCTGAAGGACCAGGCCACCTGCCGCGAACTGGTGGACACCGCAATTGCGGTCCTTGGCGGCGTGGACATCCTGGTTAACAATGCGGGAAAGCAGGTCGCTCAGGAAGAGATCGGCGGCATCACTGACGAGCAGTTCGACCACACCATGAAGACCAACGTCTACGCAATGTTCTGGCTGACCAAGGAGGCCGTCAAGCACATGCCGGCCGGCTCCACCATCATCAACACCACGTCGATCCAGGCCTACAACCCGTCACCTACGTTGATTGACTACGCCACCACCAAGGCCAGCATCAACAACTTCACCAAGGGTCTCGCGCAGCAGCTGGCACCGAAGGGCATCCGTGTCAACGCGGTGGCGCCCGGACCCATCTGGACGCCGCTGCAGGTCAGCAGCGGCCAGCCCAAGGAAAAGCTGCCTGAGTTTGGCCAGTCCACGCCGCTGGGCCGCGCCGGACAGCCGGCAGAGCTGGCGCCGGCCTACGTGTTCCTGGCGTCGGCCGAGTCAAGCTATGTGGTGGGCGAAACACTGAATGTCAACGGTGGCAACCCCACACCATAAAGCGACTTAGGGTGGGTCCGACGGTTTCGCCAGCAGGGCGGCCTGCCGCAACCGCGGGTCTGCATCCTGCCGCCAGCGGGCAATAACGACGTCGGCCTTCTGCCGGTTCCGCCCGCTCAGCGCGGCGAGCAGCGGCAGAATGACGTCGTTGACCAGCGGCCCGGCAAGCTCCTGGGTTTCGGCAGAACGCAGGAAGCCTTCGATCCTCGTCAAGTCCGAATGCCGAAGGAGACCCACCCGCGACTGCAGCAGGACCACGGCGGCGAGACGCCTTTCAAAGACTGGCTTGCTTTCCGGCCGGGGACGCCCCCAAAGGGCGGATGCCAGCATGGTGACGCCGTCGTGGTCCAACTCCCTGAACTTGTTCAGCGCGTCGCGGACAGTGCCACGGACAGCGCCGATGGAAGAGCCATATGAGGCCAGGACGCCACCGAGCCGGGATTCGACGTCATCCGCCCTGTACCAGGCACCTTCGTTCTGCAGGGTGCGGTCAAGGAATCCGGTGGCCTGCTCCACCTGCTCTTTCACGGCCGGAACCACTTCAGTACCAGTTCACCGCCACCGAATGCTCCCAGGCCGCACAGGGCGAACCGTACCTGTCCTGTATGTAGGACAGGCCCCATTCCACCTGGGTCCGGTAGTTGGTGAGCCAGTCGCTGCCGGCGCTGGCATACTTGCTGGCCGGGAGGGACTGGGCAATGCCGTAGGCGCCTGAATATGGGTTGGTGGCAGTGGTGAGCCAGTTGGATTCCTTGGTCCACAAATTCACCAGGCACTGGAATTGGTCCTGGCCCCAGCCGAATGCACCCAGCCGGGAGGAGGCGTAGGCCTTCGCACCGGCGGGATCGTTGACGGCGCCTCCGGGCACTACCGGGACTACCGGCGGCGAAGGGGTGACAGTGACGGGCGGCGGAGCAGGTACGACGGCGGCAGGCGGGGCGGGCGGTGCAGGGGCGGCAGGTGCCGGGTTGGCGGATCCCTGAACCGGACGGCCAACAGCCGCATCGCGGGCAGCGGCCGCTGCCTGTTGGCGGGCTTGTTCCTCCGCAGCGGCGCGCTTAGCGGCCTGGGCGGCCTGGTAGGCCGCGAGCGCCACCTGACCGTCGCGGAATTCAGACTCGACAGTGGCCGTCGTTCCTTTCAGGGAGGCCAGTTGGGCGGTGAGTTCGGCGCTGTGCTTCTGCTGCTCCTCCAGATGGGTGGCCACGGCGGCCTGGGCGGTACGCGCGGCATCCAGCTTCGATGTGGATTCGGTTGCAAGGCGCTCGCGCTCAGCCTGGGCTACGCGTTCCTGGCCGGCCCGGGCCCGGGCTGCTTTTTCTGCAGCGGCGGCCTTTGCTACCAGTGCCGCTGTTTTATCACCCACCATCTGAACGATGTTCAGGCCGTGGACGCTGTCGGACTGGACGGCGTCCAGGGCCACGAAGATGCCCATGTTGGTGCCGCCGGTTTTATAGGACTCGGCTGCGAGGCCACCGATTTCTTTCTTGTAGCGGGCAAGTTCGGCGCTGGCCCGAGCGGCCTGGGCGGTAACCAGCTCGAGCTTCGCTGTGGCCGCAGCAAGGGCATCCTGGGTTATGGCGTACTCTGCGGCCGAAGCCACCGCCGCGTCTCCCAGCTCTTCGGAGTGGGACCGGAGCCCGTCCAGCAGTCCGGTAATGGTGGCGATTTCGGAGGCAGTGGCCGACTCATTCTGCTTGGCCTTTTCGACGTCCTGCCAGCTGGGGTAGCCGCCCGGCGGAGCCTCGTCTGCGGTGGCTGAGGGAAGCACGATGGTACCCGCAAGGGCAAGCGCCAGGAATCCCGCGAGCAGGGGACGTATGACTCTGAAGGCAGAAGGAGGCATAGTTCCCCAGCCTACCTGCACGACTGAAGCGGACCTTTGTGGATTCACCTGGTCGCCGCACCGCATCCAGCTAAGACGCTGGACCCCAGGAAAAGCATTCGGCACACCAAATGGACAATGGTCCGGGCCCACTGACAGGCTGTCATCAGTATCACGCGGCAGCTTCACAAAGGTCAAAGATGCAAAACCACACTATCGAATTCACTATCCGGCCAGCCCTGGGCGTCTCGGAATATCCTGCCTTGGTCGAGATCTGGCGCAGCGCCGTTCGCGCTACGCATGACTTCCTCGAAGAAGCCGACTTCAAGCGCATCGAAGGCAGCCTCGCTTCGGCTTACTTCCCGGCCGTGACTCTGGTCGTGGCCGAACATGGGGGAAGGCCTGTCGGCTTCGCAGGCATTGCAGAAGGAAACCTCGAAATGTTGTTCGTCTCGAATGATGTCCGTGGGAATGGGATTGGCAGCGCACTGCTGGCTGAAGCAATTGCGAGCAACGGGGTTGCCAGAGTCGACGTGAACGAGCAGAACCCGGACGCTCACCGCTTCTACATCAGCCGAGGATTCGTGCAGGTGCGCCGTAGCGTGCTTGACGGTGACGGCCGCCCCTACCCGATCCTGCATCTGGAACTTCCCGATTTAGTTAGCCGGCGCGGGTCGCGAGCAAGAAAACGAGACGTATATGGACACGTGACATCGGAGGGACTCGACACGCCGAAAAGCCCATTCCGTTATCCCAATGTGACATAGGGGCGGAGAAGAAGGTAATGTCGATGGGTGTCCCGCCCAACTCGGGACATTCCCGCCAGTATGCCGAGCCCTGCCACTGGATCCGGGACCCCATCGCTTGATCATGGCAGGGACGGGGGAACCAAGTTTCCGCGGCTTCATTTCTGAGGCCTTGGGGTTAAGTCGGTTCTGCTCTGTTCAGCAGAGAACACCGGCCGGGTATCTCCTACCCGAACCCGACAGCTCACCCCGCAGGCATGGGAGAGGCAATCAACCGTGTCAAAAAACGCTATCACCGCCCGTCACCGGGCAACCCCTGCCGGCTCAGTCGCCCTTGCAGGCCTGAGCCACTCGGCCAAGTCCCACGCCCTTACCGTTGGTCGCCCGGCCCTGGCCGTTGCCGCGGCTTCCGGACTGATCTTCGGCATTGGCGCCCCTGCCCAGGCAAGCGTCAACGCAGTGGATGAGTCCGGTTCCGTCACCGTTCAAGCGGCTGCAGCAGCACCCGTCGCGCCGGCAGCAGCTGTTGCGGCCGACATCCATACCGTGGTTTCAGGTGACACCCTGGGCAAAATTGCCGCAGCGTACGGCGTTAGCCTGAACGACGTTCTGGCTGTCAACGGCCTGGGTCTGACCACGATCATCTACCCCGGTGACCAGATCCAGATTCCTGGTGCAGGTTCCGTAGCAGCAGCACCGGCTGTGGCAGCACCTGCAGCAGCCACCACAGTCGCACCGGCACCCGCCCCGGCTCCGGCCGCCTCGGCGGTCAACATCACTGCAATGTCCTCCACTGCAGCGTCAACCGGTACCGGTACCGGAGCAGCCCTGCTGGCAAACGCGTACAGCCAGCTTGGTACTTACCAGGACTGCACCGCGATGGTTGAAAAGGCCCTCCGGTCCGTCGGCATCAGCGTCGGCGACATCGCTCCCAGCCACTTCTTCGCCTTCGGCAGCGTTGTTTCCACCCCGGCCCCCGGTGACCTGGTCATCACGGCCGGCCACGTCGGCATCTACGCCGGTGACGGCCAGGTCGTCAGCGGTGGCGTGGACGGTAACAAGACCGAGGTCCACTCCATTAGCTGGCTCAGCGGAGCTTCCTTCGTCCGCGTTGCGTAACTCTTAGCGCAGCTGGTACCGGCCCTCATCCTCACCGTCACGTTGACGGCGAGGGTGGGGGCCGCTCCTCTTTAAGCCGGCACCCACCTCCATGGGCTGCTGGGACTACCGCTGCCGGCGCTTGGGAAGCCCGATCCTGTCCATGTCCATAGCCGCGATAACCGCGGAACTTGCCGCCCGCGAAGCCGCCTGACCGGCAAGGAGTGAGGTATCGTCCCCGTACCGCGAAGAGAAGTGCGTAAGGACCAGCGTGCCGACGCCGGCGCTGGCCGCCAACTTTCCTGCCTGACCGGCGGTGAGGTGGCGGTATTCTTCCGCGAGCGCAGCGTCCTCATCACTGAAGGTTGATTCGGCCACGAGTAGATCAACGCCGGATGCCAGTTCCTCAGCCCCCGCGCATTCGGCCGTATCCATCACAAATGCGAAGCTTTGCCCTGGCCGCGGAACACTGACGTCCTGCAGCCGCACCCCGGCCAGAGCCCCATCCCGTTGCAGGCGCCCGACGTCCGACCCGGATATCCCGGCCGCGGAAAGCCGCTCCGGCAGCAGGCTCCTGCCGTCAGGTTCCGTAAGCCGGTAGCCGTAGGTCTCGATACGGTGCTTCAGCGGCCGGACCTCGAGGCCATCGGCTATGGCCCCAGCGCCCCCGTGCGGGTGGAACTGCAGGTCAAGGCCCGGGGTCGCGACCGATACCAGGGCACGGACCACGTCTTGGCCCGACGCCGGATAATGCAGATGCACGGGGTGCGTAACGCCGTCGAGCGCCATGCGCGAGAGCACGCCCGGCAATCCGTAGCAGTGATCGCCGTGCACATGGGTGAGGCAGATGCGCGTCACCTGGGTGACTGAGATGCCTGCGTGGATCATCTGCCGCTGCGTCCCCTCACCCGGATCGAACAGCAAGCCGTCCCCATCCCACCGGAGCAGGTAACCGTTGTGGTTCCGGGTCCGGGTGGGAACCTGCGAGGCAGTGCCGAGGACAATGAGTTCGCGCATGTTTTTGATGGAGCCGCCAGGCTCGGCTGGCCAGCTGCCGGCTCAGCCTCCGATTTGCTTTTCGACGCCGCCGCCGGAAAGTCGGCCGCTGCGCTGCTGCAGCCGGTCAATGTGCTCGGAAGCCTCGGCTTTACTGATGTCAGCTGGGATCTCCTCGCCAGCTTCGCGCGCCAGTGTGTCCAGGTAGCTGCGCTGGGCAGCCGTCATGGGCTCGTCGCCCGTCACCCATTCCTTGGGGTCGCGGTTCAGGCCTGCGTCCGGTTCGGGAACAGGGCTGCCAAGTGTCTCGTTGTCTGAACTGCTCATAAAATCCACCTTAGAACAGGCCCGAAGGGCATTGTTGTTGACTAGAGCTTCTCGCCCCCGCCGGCACCCCTGACGGAGATTCCGGTAGTCAGCTTCGCGGGAGCATCAAGGTTTGCATCGTTATCGACACCTACGCCCAGCCGGCCCACCAGCTCGCCGCCGAGCCAGCCCGTGGCAAAGGAAATCAAAAGAGCGATGATTTCCAGGATCAGAACAAAGGTGGAAGGGACATTGGCTTCCGTTCCCGCCCGCATAATCCAGCTCACCGCGAAAAGTGCGAGCAGGACCAGATTTCCTCCGCCATGCAGCTGGCCGATCCTTTTGGCCCTGGTTCCTGCCGGAATGGCCAGGTAATCGATTGTGCCGAACACCGACGCCAGGAGACCGGCCAGGACCCCGGCGGCGATCATCAGGTAGGCGGCCGAGGTGAATTGCTCGGTGCTGAACAGCAGGCCGATGATGTCGAACACCACTGCGGTTGCAAGTAATCCGAGGGGAAACACCACCATCTGCTGATGAATAGGGTGTCCTGCAGCTTTAGCCCTGCTCTCCACAGTCCGCGCCTTCCTACGTCTGTCCCGCACAGAACCGGGACACCTGCAATATGTTCTTCCCTCAACAGTAAGCATACTTACTTGTATTGGCCAGCGCGCAGTATGATCTGGCCAGTTCCTGTCAGTCGACCGCCAGCTCCGCCAGCTTGGACCACCCGTCCACCTTGACATTGATGATGTCCGGAGTCGCCGCCAGGTACTGCGGCAGGGTGCGGGCAGCTTCCCGGAAGTGTGCCGACTGTACGTGGGTGCCGCCGGCCTCGTCATCCCGGAACGCCTCAATCAGCACGTAGGTGTTCGGCTCATCCAGCGACCGGGACCATTCGAAGAACAGGCAGCCCTCTTCGGCGTTGGTCGCCTCGGTGAAAGCCCTGGAGATTTCCGGCCAGGCATCTGCGTGTTCGGGCTGGACGGGGAATTTTGCGGTGATGAAGATCAATGTCATTCCTTAGCTGGACTGGCACGGGCGACAACGGCATCCGCGCTTCTTTCGTGGGCGCCGCAACGGCTTGAGCGGCACTTTGAAGTCTGCCATGCCCAAACCAGGTAGTCACCGCACCTTCTATCTGCCCGCTTCCGCTTTCTCAGTCGTGGCGAGCATGTGCATCGTCTGGAGCCTGAGTTCCAGATCATTCATAACGATCGCGGCCAGGTTCTCCAAGGTTTCGGCATCGTCAGCACTGAATTCCCTTGGCTCCCGGTCCAGGACGCACAGGGTTCCCAAGTTGTATCCGTCAGGCGTCCGCAGCGGCACCCCCGCGTAGAACTTCATGTTCGCCTCGCCGGCTACCAGCGGATTGGCCAGGGCGCGCGGATCGAGTGTTGCGTTTTCCACCACCCAGGGCTTGTCCTGAAGGATGGCCGAGGCACACAAGCCGGGATCCCTTCCAGTCTCCTCCAAATCGGTGCCGTGGTGGGCCTTGAACCAGATGCGGTCATGGTCAACGATGCTGACAATTGCCACGGGTACCGCGAACATCCGGGCAGCAACTGCCACCACGCGGTCAAATGTCCCATCCGGAAGAGTATCCAGGATGCGGTAGCGGTGGACGGCGCGCATTCTCCCCTCTTCGTCCTGTACCGCCCCGGTGGATTCGATACTGCGGCGGCCCATATTGATGGCGATTTCCTTCCGCAGGGACAGCGACACCTCCAGCGCCGTGGGCCTGTCCGCGGGGTTCCGGGCGAGCATGAACGTCAGCAATTTGACCCATCTGGGAGCTATTGCTTCAGGTATGTGGGGATCCCGCAGCAGACGGGCCACCGCTGATTCGATGGGAGCACCGGGATAGGTGATTTTTCCTGTCAGCCCCTCCAGCAGGACCAGCCCAAGGGAGTAGACGTCGCTGGCGGGCCCTGGCTGCTCTCCAACAGCCTGTTCCGGGCTGAGGTAGTGCGGTGTACCGGACGAAGCTCCCGCCGGCGCAGGGTGGCCATCGCTCAGCAAAAGCGCGACGCCGAAATCACTGAGCTTGGCCTTCAATCTGCTGTCGCTGCCATCCTCCACCAGCAGGACATTGGCGGGTTTGACGTCCCGGTGCACTATTCCGTGGTGATGAATGTAAGCCAATCCGTCGGCAAGGTCATGCCCGATATGAGCCATGCGTGCGGCCGACATGGGACCGGCAGCCCCCTGGCTGCGAAGGTCCGGGCCGCGGACCAGTTCCATGACCAGGTAGCTGAGGGGATTATCCGGATTGCTCAGATCCGCACCGGCGTCGAAAAGGGTGACCAGTGCGGGATGGCTCATGCCTGCCAGGATGCGCACCTCCGCTTCCTGCCGGCGGACCTGCTCGACGTCCCCGTCGTGATGACGGAATACCTTGACTGCCACGTCGCGGCGGAGCAACTGGTCAGCAGCACGGTAGACGCTTGATTGTGCTCCGATGCCAATTAACTTTTCGACCCGATACCGTCCGCTGAGGAGGTGCCCAATCCGTACCGATCCCACAATCATGCTTCCTCACGTACCCGGCCCTGCCACAGCCGCCCTCGGGACGACGTCATTCGGCCGGGTTTGGAGTGTTATGCAGCTCACCTTTCATGGTAGTGGAGCAAGGGCAGTTGCCGGGAATTTTACGGATGCCGCCGTCGGCTTAATTTCCGTTGCGGAGACCAGCGATTTGGGAGAATTGAAGCATGGAATTCAACCGGCTTCTGCAGATCCGGCGCATCTACGCGCAGAGTGCCGCCCTGGAACTGCCCAGGGGTCGTGAGATTGTCGCGCGTTGGCCGGATGCGGAGGTGGTGCCCGTTGAAAACCACTGGAACATCCCGGAAGTGCACGGCGATGAAACGAACGTGCCACGCTGGTCCCGAATCAAGACTGAAGCGCTGATCCTCGGGGTCAAAAAGGCGCTGACCGTCAAGCCGAACGGCCGGTCCGCGGACTTTATTGCGCCGTCGACGGCGAACGGCTGCGCCATGGCCTGCGCGTACTGCTACGTTCCCCGGCACAAGGGGTACAGCAATCCGGTGACCGTGTTTGCGAACATCGACCAGATTAGTAGATCACTTGAGCGCCATGTAAACCGCCAGGGCCTCAAACTCGAACCCAACCAGTGCGATCCCGAACTCTGGGTTTATGACATCGGCGAAAACAGCGACTGTTCCGTTGACGCGCTGATCAGCGACAACGTCGAGGACCTGGTCACCCTCTTCCGCGACCTCCCTACCGCCAAACTGTCCTTCGCCACCAAGTACGTGAACCCGGCCATGCTCAGCTGGGATCACGGTGGCCACACCAGGATCCGCTTTTCGCTGATGCCCGCGGACCTTGCCAAGTCGATCGATGTGCGGACCTCGCCGGTGGCCGAACGCATGGCCGCGATCAACGACTTCGTCGAGGCGGGCTATGAGGTGCACGTGAACTTCTCCCCCGTCATCATCACCGACACCTGGCTCAGTGACTGGGAGCAGTTGCTACGCCAGCTCGATGCGACCCTGACACCCGCCGCTAAAGCGCAACTCGCAGCCGAGGTAATCTTTCTGACCCACAACGAGCGGCTTCACGAAGTGAACCTGGGCTGGCATCCGAAGGCCGAGGAAGTGCTGTGGCGCCCGGAACTGCAGGAAGCGAAAGTTTCCTCCAACGGCTTCACCAACGTCCGGTACCGCACCGGAACCAAGGGCGCTTACGTACGGCAACTGACTGCGCTGATCAACGACATCGCACCGTACTGCCGGATCCGCTACGCCTTCTGAGGCCGGGCTACGCGCTCTGCACCCCTGACCAAAGGCCGTTGGTTGGGGCAGGATGGAAGCCATGGAGGCCGATATGGATTTTGACGTGCTGGTGATCGGAGCGGGACCGGCGGGTATGGCCGCGGCAACGCGGGCAGCGGAGCTGGGAGCAAGTACCGCCGTCGTGGAGCGTGCACGCCTGGGTGGCACCTGCGTGAACTCCGGTTGCGTGCCGACCAGGGTGCTGGCCAAGACCGCACGCCTGTACCGGGAGGTGCGTACCGCCCGGGACTATGGGATTGTGCTGCACGAACCTTCCGTGGACTGGCCGCAACTGGTCCGCCGGGTCCGCGCCACCGTGGACCGCGTCCTGGAAGCGAAAGCGTATGGCGACACCATGCAGCGGCTAAAAATCACGCTTCTGGAAGGGGATGCGGCATTCACAGGTCCGCAGGAGGTTTCGATCGACGGGCGCGTGGTCACTGCCTCGTCGATCATTCTCTGCGTAGGTGGCAGTGCCCGCCGGTTGCCCATTCCCGGCGCTGAGCTTGCCGTACTTCCCCACGAAATCCTGGACCTTCCTGACCTGCCGCGCTCCCTCGCGATTATTGGCGGCGGCCATACCGGCGCACAATTGGCCACCATCTTCGATGCCCTCGGCTCCCAGGTCACCCTGCTGGACCTCGCGCCGCGCATCCTCACCACAGAGGACGACGACGTCTCCACCGCAGTTACGGACGGGTTCCGTTCCCGGGGAGTGCGTGTCGACGTCGGCATCGGCGGGGTGGACGGCATTGAAAGACACGACGACGGCGGCCTCGAGATCCGCTGGCAGCGGGAGGACGGCGCGCAGTCGGCACAGGTGGACGCCGTCGTCATGGCTGCAGGGTGGCCGGCAAACATGGAAAGCCTCGGCCTCGAGGCGGCAGGCGTCACCACCGGCAGGGGCGCCATTCCCGTGGACAACTACCTTCGCTCCAATGTCCCGCACATCTTTGTCGCCGGCGACGCGAACGGAACCTCCATGCTGGTGCAGGCCGCGGTGTTTGAAGGTGAAACCGCCGCCGAAAACGCCGTCCTGGGTGCGCACCGGACCAGCCCGCACCACCTGCTGCCGGAGGGCGGCTTTACCGATCCCGACTATGCCGGCGTTGGCCTCACCGAAGCGAAGGCGAAGGAACGCGACGCGGAGTGCGCCGTCGTCGTCGTGCCTTATGGATCGGTGGAACGGCCCATTATCGACGACCGGGAACAGGGCTTCCTGAAGCTGGTCACGGACCGGCACCGGGAGCTGATCCTCGGCGCCCATGCGGTAGGTGAAAATGCGGTGGAGGTCATCCAGGCGGTGGCGTCGGCGATGGCGGCCGGCACGGACGTAGCCACCCTTGCCCGGGTGAAGTTCGCCTATCCCACGTACAGCTCCATCATCGGCCATGCGGCACGGAAGCTGGTTCGGGGAGCCGGGAAAGAGTCCTGGTGACGGTTGCATGCGAAGCGTTGAGCTGACCTTCGACGCGTCCCTTGATGACCAGATCAGGGCTGACTGGGCACGGCTGGCGGAGTTGGGCCTGCCCAGCCTGGCTGCCCACACCTCCCCCAGCAACAGCCCCCACATCACCTTGGCCGCGGGAGCCGAGCTTAGTCTTGGACCCGGTGCGCAGGAGTTGTGGGACAACGGGTTGCCGTTTGATGTCCGGTTTGCCGGGGTTGTAGTTTTTGATGCGGGACGGGGCAAGTACGTGCTGGCGCGGGCGGTGGTGATGTCGCGGACCCTGCTGACACTGCATGCTGCCCTGCACGGGCACTGCACCGGCGCCTTCGCGCATACAGAGCCAGATGCCTGGACGCCGCACGTTACGCTGGCACGTCGCATCCCCGGCCACCAGCTGGGCGCAGCCCTTGATGCCCTGGACGCCAGAACCGGCGGGCAGTGTTCACAGGCCAGGCTGTGGGACAGGAGCACCAGGACCTTGACTGCACTCAGCGGGGCCGGGGCGTAACGCGCAAGGCACTCGCCGTCTCAACCGGGTACCAGCGCTTGGCAGAACCGGCAAAGGCTGATCTCACCGATCGCCGGGACTGACCCGCCGGTCATCATCCCGTCCCGTGTGCTCCGGCCAGCCGCCCTTGCGGTAGGCAGGAGTCCCGGCCGCAAGCACCATCACGGCCAGGAGACAGCAGCCAATCATGACAGTGATCATCGACAGCGCATTTCCGCCCAAAACCCCAACCAAGGGACTGACGAGCCCGGCGACACCGGACTGCAGGGCCCCGATAACCGCTGCCGCCGTTCCCGCCATGTGGCCGTAATTGTGTAGGGCCAGCACGGAGGCATTTGCCGGAATCATGCCCTGGGCTGACAGGACCAGCCACAGACCTGCGATCAGGCCGAACGGTCCGCCGACCCCTGTCGCTACCACTACGAGCAGCAGCAGGGCTAAGCCCAACTGCACCAGGAGGGCGGTGCGCAGGAGGTTGACGGGAGCGAATTTGCGAACCAGGGCGGCATTCAGCTGAGCCGAAAGGACCAGCGCGGCCCCGTTAAACGCGAAGACGAGGGCAAATTGCTGGGCGGTGAGGCCGTATTCATTCTGGAAGACGAAAGGGGAACCCACCACGTAGCTCATGATCATCGCAAGCCCAAGCCCGGGGATGACCGCCAACGCCATGAACTGCTTGTCCCGCAGCAGCGCCCAGTAGGCGCCAGCCACATGCCTGGGGTGGCCGGGACTGCGTCGGTCCTGCGGCAGCGTCTCCGGCATAAACTTCCAGACGATCGCCACCAGGACCACGCCGATGATCGCCAAAGCGTAGAAAATGGCACGCCAGTTCCATAGCCCGGCGATGGCCTGGCCCACGGTGGGGGCCAGGAGCGGCGCGACGCCGATCACCAGCATCAGCCGGGACATCAGCCGGGCTGCAGCCGAACCAACGAAGCGGTCACGGATCACAGCGAGCGCCACCACGGCAGCGGCCGCGTTGAAGAACCCCTGCAGCACGCGCAACCCTGTCAGCGTTTCGATGTTCGGCGTGATGGAGCACAACAAGGAAATGACCACGTGCAGCGATATGCCTATGAACAGCGGCAGGCGGCGTCCGAACCGGTCCGAGAACGGGCCGATCACCAGCTGGCCGATGCCCGCCCCGACGAGGGTTCCGGACAACGTCAGCTGGACGGCGGTCTGGGACGTTCGGAGATCAGCCTCCACTGCGGGCAGGGTGGGCAGGTACATGTCCGTAGTGACGGCAGGGAGCGCGGCCAGGGCGCCAAGCATGAGAATGTACTTCAGGCTTCGCGGTGACTGCTTACTGGTGGTTTGAAGGTGGGACCGATCTGTCACGCGGCAAACCTAACGTCTGTAGAAGCACCCCGGGGTGTGGGTCCGCCGCGTGGCTTGAGCGGTTCAACTGAAGCCATGCTAGTACCCCGGCTGAGCCTTCCTGAACGGGCGTCCGCTATGTGGCGAAAGGAAGCCATGCCTGGTCAAAGGTGGTTCAAGGTTATCTTCACCGGTGGCCGGCAAGCGGCCCACCTTGGAGACAAGTACTTGGCCTACCCTGTCTTACCCCGGCGACTCAAGATAGCGAAGGCAATCAGGAGTGCCGCGAGAACCAGCGCGGCAATAACAGCCCAGGCGGCATTATCTGTTCCGGTGGCGGCCTTGAGCTCCGTGGCGCCTTCGATCGCGGCTTCATTGGCGGCGATGGCAGCGGCGCCACCGGTCGCCGGGACGGAAGATGAGCTCACGGCTGCGCTTCCCGACTGGTTCGCCGCCGCGCGTAGCCGGGTCTCCTCATCCGCCACGGCATCAGGGGCTATAACGTCGGGGGCAACCGCTGCGTCCTGCTTCCCGGTGTCGGCTCCAGCGATGCTGCGGGGGGAGGCGGCTTGAACCTGTTCGGCGGACAACGGAGTGTGCGCAGGTTCAGGCTCTGGAACTGTGGCTCGCTCTTCAAGTTCGTGAGCGGGGGCGGACTTCTCAATGGGAGCTGCCACTTCCGGAGTGGACTCAGGAGCTTGGCCCGGCGCTTCGCTAGGCACTTCGACAGTCACTTCGACGGCAGTTGCCGCCGGATCTTCAGTGGGCGTTATCAACTCTTCAGGAGGAGAAGCGGCGGAACCGGCTGTGCCCTGAAGTCCGCAATGAAGGCCCACGCCGGCCCACGCACCACCGGGTCGCAGATCCGAACAAGAAGGAAGTGCGGGAGTGGGCGCGGGGATGAACAGCAACCGGTTGGGAGTTGCACCTTTGTCGGCCGTGATCAGCCCCGTCGTCGCGTTGGTGATGACAGCCCGGTGAACCTGCGAGGGGCTTAGCCCGGGGTCGCGGGACAGCAGGATGGCCGCTGCGCCGGAAACATGCGGAGCAGCCATCGAAGTACCGTCCAGCGTGTTGTATCCGTTGGTCGAGTTGATCCAGGCCGACCTGATGAAGGTTCCGGGCGCCTGCACATCTACGCAGGAGCCGTAGTTGGACCACGGTGCCTGCGCGTCATAAATGTTCGTGGCCGCTACAGTGATAGCCGATGGGACCCTGGCAGGAGATGAACCACAGGCATCCATTCCGTCGTTGCCGGCCGCTGCCACGACCGTAATTCCGTCATTGACGGCACTTTGCACGGTTTCGTCGAATGAACTGTTGGTAAAACCACCCACGCTCAGGTTCATGACGGCAGGCTGACCGGCAGCGTGATGGGAGATTGCCCAGTCGATCCCTGCCATAACTTCCGAGGACCAACCGCTTCCGTCGCACTGCAGCACCCGCACGGGAATGATCTGCGCTTTCTTGGCCACGCCGTACGTCGTTCCGGCCACGGTTCCTGCCACGTGTGTGCCATGACCTCCGCAATCCTGGTATCCCCTGCCGTCGTGAATTCCGGTCCAGCCGGTGGGAACCCTGCCGGCGAAGTCCGTATGGGAGGTGTTGACGCCTGTATCAATGACGTAAAGAAGAACCCCGGCTCCTTCGTCGCCGATGGAGTATTCACCGTCCCGTCCTGATCGTTGATCTATCCGGTCCAGGCCCCACAGGGACGTAGCGCCAAAAACCGAAACGGGAGTGTCGAACTCCACGGAGGCCACGACGTCGGAATTCTTCAGATTCTCTATTTCCCCCGGGGTAGCTACGACAACTGATGCTTTTATTGCGTGGGAAAGAGTTTCTTTTACCTCAATTCCCTTCTGCTCCAGCGAAGCAGACTCAGCCTCGGAATTCGCGTGCTCGCCATATTGGACGATGTACCTTCGCTCTCCCTCCGGAGAAGCAGCGGAAGACGTAACGTCCGGGGCCGCTGGGGCCTCGGTCGCGGGCTCAGCATAAGCAACAGCCGGAATCAGCAACAGAGCTGCGGAAGCAAGTGCAGCCGAACTAACGGCCTTTGCGGCGTAGGAAAGACCCATCTTCATGCGGCTGCCTTCTGCTGAAACGGCTTATGGGTGGAAGCCGTATGATCACGCAGCGCGGCCTCATAAATACCGGGCCCATACTTTGTGAGCCATTGTGGCCCGCACTCCCCTGAATTTATGCTCAGAGACAATTATCAATATAGCGGCACAAAATCGTGACAGCGCACGTAGCGACCCATCCGGGCAACAAAGCTTCGGGCGGGCGATAGGGGTGGGCTTGAACGTGTGAAGCAGGCCGCTAAGTTCTACCGGCAGGCATGCTTCGTAACAGGAGAACGCCATGCTCAAGATTCTGCTTTGCAAACTGAATGTGAATCACCTCTGGCAAACCGGCGCTCTATCCCTTGAGGCACACCCCCACCTGTACTCACCAGGCCGCTGCTGCTCGAGCGGGTGGTTAGGCTGGGTGGATGGCGACAGTTATCCTCGTGCGGCACGGCCGCACCACAGCCAACGCTACCGGGCTGCTGGCCGGGCGGGCCGTCGGCGTCAGCCTGGACCAGCTTGGGCAGGAACAGGCGGCTATAACCGGAGACCGGCTTGCGGCCGTGCCCGTCGTCGCGGTGGTATCAAGTCCCCTGGAGCGATGTCAGCAGACCGCCCAGCTCATCCTCGACCGACGTGCCGACACAGCGTTCGCGCCGGTCGATATCACTGTCGATCCCGATCTCATCGAGTGCGATTACGGCCAGTGGCAGGGCCGCACGCTCAATGATCTCGCGACCGAAGATTTGTGGTCGGCTGTACAGTCGCAGCCGTCCGCCGTCGTCTTTCCCGGCGGTGAATCCATGGCCGCGATGCAGGCTCGCGCGGTGGCTGCGATCCGACGCCACGATGCGGCCTTGGAAGCCGAGTACGGGCCCGGAGCCGTGTGGGTGGCCGTAAGTCACGGCGACATCATCAAGTCCATCCTCGCCGATGCGCTCGGCATGCACCTTGACCTGTTCCAGCGAATCAACGTGGGCCCCGCCTCCGCGTCGATCGTGCGCTACGGTGCAAGCCGGCCGAGCGTATACGCCACCAATACCGACGCCGGCGACCTCTCATGGCTGTCGAACAGCACCGGCTCCGACGATGCGCCGGTCGGCGGTGGCGCCGGGCACACGGCGCCACCGGCCCGATGAGCCTAAAATAGATCCCATGCCTACAACCGTTCACGAGTTCGCCTGGCCAGACCGGGTCGTCGTTGGGACCATCGGCGATCCGGGACAGCGCACGTTCTACCTGCAGGTGCGCACAGGGAAGCAGATCGTCAGCATCGCCCTGGAGAAGCAGCAGTCGGCCCAGCTCGCCGAAAAGATCGACGAAGTTCTCGATCAGCTCATCACCCTCGAGGGCAACCCCTTCAGCGTTCCCACCGGTACTCCCATTGAGCTTGTCGACAATGACCAGCTCGAGGCTGTCGAGGAGCAGTTCCGAGCTGGGGTCATGTCCCTGGGATGGGATCCGACGACGGCGCAAATCGTCATCGAGGCCTACCCGATCCCCGCTATCGAGCCCGACGGCGCCTTCCCTGATGACGATGAGGACGCGTCCGAAGTGCTGCGGGTGCTCATGCCGGTTGGCACTGCGCGGGCCTTCGCCAAGCGCACCCGTGAGGTGGTGGGCGCCGGGCGTCCAATCTGCGTCATCTGTGGGGAGCCCATCGACGCCGACGGGCACACCTGCGCCCTTCCCGAGGTCTGATGCCGGCGCCCGACCTGCTGACCGCCGAGCTGACTCTCACCGGCCGCATCACGACGGCGTCAAACGCCACTTTTGTGGGCAGCATCGGCGACACGACGGTCGTCTACAAGCCGATACGGGGCGAGAAACCGCTGTGGGATTTTCCCGACGGATGCCTTGCCCACCGGGAGGTTGCCGCCTATCTGGTCTCGGAGGTCCTCGGCTGGAACGTGGTGCCTCGCACCTGGCTGCGCGACGGTCCGTTGGGCGAAGGGATGGTGCAGCTCTGGCAGGTGACCGACCCCGACCAGGATGCGGTGGACCTCGTCGCGATGGATGACGTACCGGAGACCGGCTGGAAACACGTCCTCGAGGGTCAGGATGAGAAGGGACGGATGGTCGCCCTCATTCACGAGGACACGCCGGCGCTCAGACGCATGGCCGTGTTCGACGTCGTCGTGAATAACGCCGACCGCAAAGGCGATCACATCCTTGCCATGGGCGACGGACACCGGCACGGCGTGGACCATGGGCTTACCTTCCACAGCGACCCCAAGCTGCGCACTGTGCTGTGGGGATGGCTCGGAGACGCACTGACAGCTGAGGAACTCGACGGCGTCAATCGTGTCGGCGAAGGACTGCACGGCGAGCTGGGCCGAAACCTGGCGGACCTGCTCAGCGCCGAAGAAATCGATTCGCTCTCGGCGCGCTGTGAAACGTTGCGTATGGCAGGGCGGTTTCCGGCTCCGAGTGGTGAGATGCCCGCCATGCCCTGGCCGCTGTTCTGAGGAATATCGTCACGGGCGAAATAAGTACCCTCAACGAGCCGACACCGTCCATGAGGCGGGCGGCTACGAATAAAAGGGGAAGCCCGAGGCCCAGGAGTTGATCAGCATCGTTGAGCAGGAAGTCGCCGTCCCGGAAGCGGCCACTATGACGCAGCAGGTTTTTCCCACCGATCTGGGTCCGTGCATGGTGCGTGTGCAACGGAGCATCGGTGACCGGTCAGTCGCCTCCGGCGTGGCGGACGTCTACCTGCATGGTGCTGCGGGAACCTGGGCCACCTTCCGCCCGTTGCTTTCCGGGACGCCGGTGCGGGACAGGGTGCTGATTGACCTGCCGGCCTGGGGCGAGTCCACCCAAGGCGCCCGGATGGAAAGCCTCAGCCTTGAAGCGACGTCACAGGCTGTGACCGGGATACTGAGCTCGCTAAATTACCTGCGATGGAACCTGGTGGGCCACTCGATGGGCGGATTCCTGGCGCTCCATATGGCCGCGGCATCACCTGACCGAACGGCCAGCGTGGCGACCATTTCGGCCACGACATTCGCTGCTGCGGAGGCAGCCCGGATTCCACTGCGCACTCTGTTCAAGAATCCGGCATTTGTCGGCATGTTGCTGCTGATGCGCGCCCTGGCCGCCCTTGGCCCGGCAGGGTCAGCCCTGGTACGGGCCGTGAGTGCCACCCCCGTCATGGGACCGCTGATGTCACCGTTCTTCGCTGATCCCACAGCCGCTTCCCCGGACGTGATCCGCAGGCTCGGCCATGACGCCAGGCCGGCCAGCTTCTCAGCTGCTGCCAAGGCGGCAGCCTGCTATGACTTCAGCCAATGGCACGGCATATGCTGCCCGGCGCTCGCCATCCGGGGAGACAGCGACGTGTTCACCCCGCCATCTGACCTCAGCCGGCTGAGCAGCATGATTCCGCACCTCCAAACCGCCACTATTGATCGTTGCGGCCATTTCGCGCACGTCGAACAGCCGGAGCGGGTGCAACAGTTGCTCAAAATTCTGCACTGCACCTGATTCAGCCTTTTTGAATTCCTACACCTGGTGTCGCCTTAACAGGCGTGGACCCCGCCCCCTACGGCCGGGCAAGCTCGCCGATCCGGCCTTCCCGCAGCGCCGCGCCTACCGCGTTAATGGAGCCGTAGTCCGGAAGCAGAACCGACTGGCCGGCGATAAAGCCGCTTCCCGCCGTCGGAAGTGTCATGGTGCCGATCGCGTTGGCATCAAGGTTCCGCAGGCTGTACGCAAGGATGGCCGCCTGAACGGGGTCGAAGCCGCCGTCGACGGTGAGGCAGCAGGCTGCAAAATGAACCAGTGACCGCACCACCGTGACATCGTGCAAGCCGCCGCTGGTGGTGAAGCGGGAGAGGATGGCCTTCAGCAGCGTTTGCTGGTTGCGGACCCGCTGGAAGTCGCCATCCGCGAACGCGTACCGCTCACGGGCGAACTCCAGGGCGGCCTGGCCGGACAAATGGTTTACTCCCGGTGGGAAGTACTGCTGGGTGTCGTGTGTGGACTGGAACGGCACCGTCACGTTGACGTCGAGTCCACCCAGGCCGTCGATCAGCGCGCGGAAGCCATTGAAGTCCATCATCAGGGTGTGGTTGATCTGAATACCAAGCAGCTGCTCAACCGTGCGGTCCACCAGATCCAGGCCGCCAAGCTGCAGTGCAGCGTTGATCTTGGCTCCGCCGTAGCCGGGGATATCCACCCACAGATCGCGGTTGATGGAGACGACGGAAAGGCTCCGCCGGTCGGCGGGTACGTGGACCACCATCAGTGTGTCCGAGCGATGGTCCGACCCTTGACCGGTGTTTGCCGTGTGCGCAGCCTCGTCGCGTGCGTTTCCGCGGCTGTCGCTGCCCACCACCAGGATGTTCATCGCCTCGGCCGGAAGCTCCGCAATGGGTGGTGGCGGAGGCGGCGGGGGCGGCGGAGCCGGCGGCGGTGTTTCGGAAGGAGTCACAGACGGCGTCGCCGTCGGTGACGGGTCCTGCGTGGCAACCGGCACCGCTTCAGTGCCGGTGCGGTTGAGATTGGCATTGAGGTTGAAGATCGCGACGACGGCCACCACCACGAGTGCCAGTGCCAGCAACCCGGCGATCCAGCGGCGGCGGCCATGCGGCATCCAGCCGAATGCGTGCGGGCGGGAGCCGGATGGATCAGAAGCGGGTGTACTCATGGTGTCCCCTTTGGTGCTCACACGTCGGCGTGCCGCCCCCAGGCTGTCCTGGATGGGATCAGTCTCCGCCTCCAGGCATCCCCTTGGCTACAGGTGTATCCAAACTGTCACCTGCCACGTGGGTGTATCACCTTTTGGCGGGCTAGTTTTCGCTAGTGTGACCCGCGCGGCGCAGAACCATCTGCTCCAGAAGCGAGACCAAGGAGTACAGGATGATCGACGCAAGTGTGATGACCACGACGGCGGCCCACACCTCGTTGTTCTTGGCCCGGGACACGGCGGAGATGATGGCGTAGCCGATTCCCTTGCCGGTCGCGAGCCATTCAGCAAGGAGGGCACCTGTGATGGCTCCCGGTATGGAGATCCGCAGGGCCGTAAAGAACGCGGGCAACGACGACGGCAGCGCCACCTTCACCAGGGAGGTCCAGCGCGATCCGCCGTACACCTCGATCAGCTCGAGCATGGCTGGCGACGCAGAGCGAAGCCCAAACACTACGGTCACCAGCGCCGGGAACAGCACGACGATGCCACCGATGGCCGCCACTGCGGGTTCCTGGCGTCCGAAGATCAGGATGATGATGGGCGCCAATGCCACCAGGGGCACGGAACGCAGCAACATGGCGATGGGCATGAGGGCATGTTCCACGCCGCGGAACACCACGAACAAGGCCGCAATGACCACTGCTCCCGCGATGCCCGCAGCGAAGCCAATGGAGGCATCGATGAGTGTCTGGCCGAGGTTCAGGAGGATTGAAGTCCTGTTCGCCTCCGCGGCGGGCACCGTGAAAAGGTAGCTGAACACATCCAGCGGGCCCTTGCCTACGAACGGTGAGATCTGGAAGAACTGCAGCAGTCCCATCCACAGCAGCACAACCACTCCCAGTGACACCACCAGGTTGATCAGGCTTTGGTCGAGGCCCTTCAGGAGCGATCCGGTCATTTCGAGCTTCCTTTTCGTATGCTGGCGCTTGAGGCGGACCATGGCACCAGCAGTTGGGTGATGCCGCCAAGGGCTGCATAGCCAAGGCCTGCAACAAGTCCGGCCACTAACGCAACGCCCCATGCCCGCGCAATCTGCAGGTTCTGCTGGGCATTGACCATCGCCGGGCCTATCCCCTGGTCCACGCCGCCTACGTATTCACCCAGTACCGCGCCCAAAACGGCGGCCGGGACCGCGATCTTGAGGGCCGTCAGAATACCGGGCAGCGCAGACATGAGTTGGACCTTGAGCAGCTGTTTGAGCCGGCCGCCGCCATAGACCGCAATGAGGTCAAGGCTGGATTTGTCGGCGCTTTTGAGTGCGGACACGGCACCCACCACGGTAGTGAAGAAGACTGAAATGCCCGCCAACAGCACCGCAGTCCCCGACGGCTCGCCACGCCCGGGTGAGCCGATGATGATGAATGCCAGCGGGCCGATCGCCACGATTGGCAGGCAGTAGCTGATCACCGCCAGCTGGGTAACCAGCCGTTCGAAGGCAGGAACCAGCAGAACCGTTGCAGCCAGCAGCAGGCCCGCCAGGTTGCCCCAGAAATAGCCGACGGCGGCTTCCGTGACAGTGACGTTCACGTTGGGCCAGTAGAAACCCAAGCCGTCGGCAAACAGCTGGCGGCCGACGTCGAACGGGGTCGGGATGGCTCCACCCCTGCCGTCGGCGGAGGCCCCGACGCCTGCCAGCACCGTTACCGCGCCAATCCACCACAGGGCCAGCGCGATAAGGACGCCGGCGAGGCCGAAGCTCCACGGCGGAAGACTGTCACGGCGGGCCAAGAGACTGGCGAGCCTGCCAGTGCCGGTCACCTTGGTACCGGCCATCTCAGTGCCGGCCATTTCAGTGCGCCGCTTCCGCTGCTGCCCCGACGTCACCGAAAAGCAGTTCGGAAGCCCGGTCGCAGTAGGCATGGAATTCCGGTGTGCGCATCATCTCCGGGGTGCGTGGGCGTGGCAGATCCACGGTGATGATTTCCTTGATGCGTCCAGGGCGGGCGCTCATGACGGCCACCACGTCCGAGAGGAAGATCGCCTCGGAAATACCGTGGGTCACCATGAGCGTGGTGGCCGGCTTCTCAGTCCAGATCCGCAGCAGCTCCAGGTTCAGGCGTTGCCGGGTCATGTCGTCGAGGGCACCGAACGGCTCATCCAGGAGCAGTACCGAGGGCTTGAGAACAAGCGAACGGGCGATTGACACACGCTGGCGCATGCCCCCGGAAAGTTCTGCCGGCCTGGCCTGTTCGAAACCCTTCAGGCCGATCAAGCCGATCAGTTCGTCCACCATCCCCTGGTCCACCGGTTTTCCCGCCACCTCGAAAGGCAAGCGGATGTTGGCCTCCACGCTGCGCCAGGGCAGCAGCGCCGAGTCCTGAAAAGCGATACCGAGTTCGTTCCCGGCGCGGAGCTCTGCCGGAGTGAGCCCGTCCACCAGCACCTGACCGGTGCCCGGTTTCTCCAGCCCCGCCAGGATCCTGAGGATGGTGGACTTGCCGCACCCCGAAGGCCCAAGCAAGGACAGGAATGATCCCCTGGACGTGTTCAGATTGACTTGCTCCAGAGCCACCACCTCGCGACGGCCTGAGGTGAAGGTCTTGCCCAGCTCCTTGAGGCTGATGCCAGTGCCCGAAAGGAACCGGGTGTCCGGCGACGGGGAGGTCTCAACGTTTGTTTCCATGTCCACAGTCCTTGCCTGGGTATTCAACAGCTACTTCAGGCCCGGGTTTTCCTCGTAGACCTCTTCGAGGAGGCTCATGTCGAAAATCTTGTCCGCCGTGGTGTCGAACCCGGCCAGTTTGAGGATCTCGATGTTCTTCTCCTGCAGCTCCTGGGAGATGGTGAACAGGCCGTTGGCGTCGGTTTCGTCGCTTGTGACCAGCTTGGTGTTCTGCGCTTCAGCCTGGCCCCTCTCCTTGTCCATGCTCAGGCCAAGCTCTTTTCCGTAAACCTCGACGGCGAGGCGCGCGGACTCCTCGGAATCCGCCACGGCATCCTTCCAGCCCTTGATGGAAGCAAGCAGGAAGGCCTTCAGTTCGGCACGCTTGTCCTTGATGGAGTCTTCCGTCGTTACGAAGCTTTCCGCGATGAACGGCAGGCCGTTGTCTGCGAACGGCAGCACCGCCGTCGTGTGTCCACCGAGTTCCAGCGTGAGGACCTCGTTGGTCAGGTACGCGAAAAAGCCTTCGACATCGCCGTTGATCAACGGCTGCGGGTCATACTGGACCGGCACCTTCGTGACTTTGCCGGCGTCGATCTTGTTGACCTGGAGGAGCGCATCGAACAGGGTCTCGTTGACACCGGCCTGTACACCGATCTTTTTGCCGATCAGGTCTTCGGGCTTCGTGATCGGATTGCCAGCCAGCGAGACGATAGTGAAGGGGTTCTTCTGGTAGGTGGTTCCGATGATTTTCAACGGCGCGCCTTCATTGAGGATCACCGGGGCCACGCCTACGGGTGATGACGTTCCCACCAGGGCTTTGCCCGACAGAACCATGGTCTCGGCAGAGGCACCGCCAGGGCCGCCGGCAATCAGGTTGACCTCCGGGAAGCCGGCTTCCTTGTAGTAGCCCTGGGAGTCGGCAAAGTACTCGCCGGCAAACTCTGCATTCTTAAGCCATGACAGCTGGACCTCAAGTGGCCCGAATGAGGCTGCAGACGAAGAGCCCGGCGCGGCCGCCGATTCCGTGCCACAGCCGGTGAGGGCCAACAGGCCAAGTGACGACATTCCGATTAGTAGGGTCCTGCGTGAAGGGTGGGCCGTGGCCTGTTCCTGAATGCTGTTCATGTTGTTCTCCATATCGGGATGCGGCCGATTCCGGTGGCACCATCGCACCGGAGGATTCCACCATATGGAGCATTTATTTCGAACAGGGAGCAGCATGTTTCCGATGGGTAACAAGATCAGGTTGGCTCGCCAGGGCCGTTGGCTGCATACCTGGAAGCTGCGGGTCCCGGAGAAGAACCTTCCACTGGCACGGATCAGCCTTGTAGGGTGAGGGCGTGATCGTTCCCGATATCTCCCAGGACGCCGTAGCCGTCGCAGATCACTACGACGAGCTCGATCCCGTCTATCGTCGTCTGTGGGGCGATCATGTCCATCACGGGCTGTGGGCAACGGGTCGCGAGACGCCTGTCGAGGCCGTTGAGGCACTCGTCGACGCCGTAGGTGACCGGCTGGGCCTCAGACCCGGCGAGGACTGCGTCGATATCGGCTGCGGCTACGGCTCCACGGCAAGGCAGCTTGCAGCGACACACGGGATCCGCGTTACAGGTTTCACGCTCTCCGCTGAGCAGGTCCGCTACGCCGCCGAGCATCCTGTACCCGATGTGTACATCCAGCTCCGCGACTGGCTCGCCAACGGGCTGCCCGATGCCTCGGCCGATGCCGCATGGGCGATCGAGTCCAGTGAGCACATGGTGGACAAGCCCCGGTTCTTCACTGAGGCACATCGCGTCCTGACGCCCGGCGGGCGCTTCGTCATCTGCGCGTGGCTCGCCGAATCCGAAGCCAACGGTTGGAAGGTCCGCCACCTGCTCGAGCCAATCTGCCGTGAAGGACGCCTGCCCTCGATGGGTACGCGCGAGGAATACGAGGCGATGGCAAGGGCAGCAGGCTTTGCCATCACCGGCTATGAGGATGTGAGCCGCCGCGTAGCCCGGACCTGGACAATCTGCGCCCTGCGGGTTCTGAAAGCCTTGGTACTCGAGCGCGAGACCCGCCGTTTCGCCCTCCGCGCTCGCAATCGCGTCTTCATGCTGAGTCTCCCCCGCCTGATTCTGGCCTACCGCACCGGTGCGATGCGGTACGGGATCTTCACGCTGTCGAAGGCGGGCGAGGACGGTGCACCACGGCCGCCTGCCCTATGAGCACGGTGGACAAGCGTTGCGGTCAGCACGTAAAGCGAGGCGCCACTCACGTTCCCTTAGTCCGGCCTTGCCGGGTCCTGGTTATGGTTCGTCGCGACTGCGAAATCGGCATCACTTTGCGCGAGTTCGAGTCCAAATCAGCGGCATGTGGTCGTTGGACTGCAATCGCCCCTCCAGTTGGGCCAATTTCAACGATCCTGAGTTTCAAGTGACCCGGGGCATCTGCTGGTGACGCTCTGGCAGATTACCG
Source organism: Pseudarthrobacter sp. MDT1-40-2 (assembly GCF_059383595.1). NCBI lineage: Bacteria > Bacillati > Actinomycetota > Actinomycetes > Micrococcales > Micrococcaceae > Pseudarthrobacter > Pseudarthrobacter sp. MDT1-40-2. The sequence goes on from NZ_JBWZCL010000001.1 coordinate 178,921, forward strand.
CGCCTGCCCGGTACCTCTCTCGTTATCCATCATTCCTCCCTGGAAAGGACGAGTTGGAACTCCTAGCTCTCGCGACGTTCGGCAGACATCCGGCCGGTCCTTATCCCGTCGCCCACGGTTCGGCCAGCCCTTCTGATACTCCGAGCCGTCATGGAGTGCAACGATCGCCCGGTGCTTCCAACGTGGGTATCAATGCCCAAAAAAAGCTTGACCAGCCATGCGAAAGAGAGAACCGTCAAAACTGGTATCAAGCAGGTGGTGACAATGAGCAGGGCGGTCCGCTCCACAAACGAGTTCAGCGAAGCGACTGCCTCGTTTTTGACGTCTTCAACGGCGGTCAGACCACCCTGAATAGTCCCAGTCACTGACTGCACGGCGCCCTCAAGGGCTTCCTGGGCTTGGTCGAAGACATTGCCGCTCGTACCCGTTGGGACTTCTTTCGGTGAGGCAAGCGCCTCCACCTTCTCTGCTGTGGAGTCAGCTGCGGCTACGGTCTCCTCAACGGATTTCTCGTATGAGTCGGTTATCCCTGCTCCAACCGCGAGGGAGGCTGGGATAACCGCGACGATGATCAGGCCGAGCGCAGCCAACTTGACTGCCATAATTCGCAGAGCTTCCTTCCTGAAGATTAGGTAGGTGATCCCTAATCCGCAGGCGAGAGGTATGAGATACGTGAAGGAGACGTAGCCGACGACCGATATGAGGGCCTTCTGGAGAATGATGGCAGCGATACTGATGACGAAAAAGGAACTTAGATTCGCCAACTGGTTCGCCACAGGGGTTGTAGCGTCAGTTGGCACAGCTGCGAGCACAATTGAGAGACCCGAAGCCGAGCCCGCCATTGCCAGAGCCGAAGATTGCTGCGAGTCCAGAGCGTCCTTCATTGGGCTTACGAACTCGGGGCTAACAGTGACCTTGGCCAGCAGAAATATGGAGACCAGTGCGATTGCCAACAGGCTCCCAATCTGGATTAGTACCCTCCTGCCAGTCGACTTTTCCACTCTGTCTGGACGCGCATCCGGAGTTTTTCCAGTTTGATGGTTTTCCATATGCGATACAGGTCCTTGTCTCGTCGCCAAGTGAACTCCCGGCGGTAATTGACGATTTGCTAGAGGGTTCCATGCCAATCTGGGAACAGTAATGCCCGGCGTCTTCGAAACGCCGGGCATTTAGGTGGCGGCGGTCTAAGCCGTCACAATGTAAAGGCAACCGAGAGGACTAGAAGTCCCAGTCCTCGTCCTCGGTGTTGACAGCCTTGCCGATGACGTAAGAAGAACCGGACCCGGAGAAGAAGTCGTGGTTCTCGTCCGCGTTCGGGGACAGCGCCGACAGGATGGCCGGGTTCACGTCGGTGACGGAGGCCGGGAACATCGCCTCGTAGCCCAGGTTCATCAGGGCTTTGTTGGCGTTGTAGTGCAGGAATTTCTTGACGTCCTCGGCCAGGCCGACGGAGTCGTAGAGATCGTGGGTGTACTGGACTTCGTTTTCGTACAGCTCAAAGAGCAGCTCGAACGTGTAGTCCTTGATCTCCTGCTTGCGCTCCTCGGACAGGCCTTCCAGGCCCTTCTGGAACTTGTAGCCGATGTAGTAGCCGTGTACGGCCTCGTCGCGGATAATCAGGCGGATCAGGTCGGCCGTGTTCGTCAGCTTGGCCCGTGAGGACCAGTACATAGGCAGATAGAAGCCAGAGTAGAACAGGAAGCTCTCCAGCAGTGCGGAAGCCACCTTGCGCTTCAAGGGGTCGTCGCCTTGGTAGTAGTCCATGACGATCTGCGCCTTCTTCTGAAGGTTCGCATTCTCGGTGGACCAGCGGAAGGCCTCGTCGATTTCTTTGGTGGAAGCCAGCGTGGAGAAGATCGAGGAGTAGCTCTTGGCATGCACCGACTCCATGAACGCGATGTTCGTGTAGACGGCTTCCTCGTGCGGGGTCAACGCGTCAGGAATGAGCGACACAGCCCCGACAGTCGCCTGCACGGTGTCCAGCAGCGTCAGGCCGGTGAACACGCGCATGGTGAGCTGCTGCTCATCCGGGGTGAGCGTGGCCCAGGACTGGATGTCGTTGGACAGCGGCACCTTCTCCGGCAGCCAGAAGTTGTTGACCAGGCGGTTCCAGACGTCCACGTCCTTGTCGTCCTGGATGCGGTTCCAGTTGATTGCCTCGACGTGGCTGAGCAGCTTGACCTTCTCGGTCATGTCTTCCCCTAAAAAGTTGGGTGGATACTGAGTTAAAGCGTACGACGGCGGGCGGCCACCCGCCGTCGTACTTCACATGGTCTCGACAAGCTCGACCAACGGGACTACAACATGCAGGAAACGCAACCCTCTACCTCGGTCCCTTCCAGCGCGAGCTGGCGGAGACGGATGTAGTAGATGGTCTTGATGCCCTTCTTCCAGGCGTAGATCTGGGCCCGGTTGATGTCACGCGTAGTGGCGGTGTCCTTGAAGAACAGCGTCAGGGACAGGCCCTGGTCCACGTGCTGGGTAGCGGCAGCGTAGGTGTCGATGACCTTCTCGTAGCCGATCTCGTACGCGTCCTGGTAGTACTCCAGGTTGTCGTTGGTGAGGTACGGAGCCGGGTAGTACACGCGGCCCAGCTTGCCTTCCTTGCGGATCTCAATCTTGGACGCTACCGGGTGGATCGAGGAGGTGGAGTTGTTGATGTAGGAGATCGAGCCCGTAGGCGGCACGGCCTGCAGGTTCTGGTTGTAGATGCCGTACTTCATGACAGAAGCCTTCAGCTCGCGCCAGTCATCCTGCGTGGGGATGTGGATGTGGCTGAACAGTTCCTTGACCTTCTCGGTCTGCGGAACCCATTCCTGCTCCGTGTACTTGTCGAAGAACTCCCCCGACGCGTACTTGGACTTCTCGAACCCGCCGAAGGTCTGCCCGGTCTGGATGGACAGCTTATTGGAGGCGCGGATGGCGTGGTACACCACCGAGTAGAAGTAGATGTTGGTGAAGTCCAGGCCTTCTTCGGAGCCGTAGTGGACCCGCTCGCGGGCAAGGTAGCCGTGCAGGTTCATCTGGCCCAGGCCGATGGCGTGGCTTTGATCGTTGCCCTTGGCGATGGACGGCACCGAGGTGATGTTGGACATGTCGGACACTGCCGAGAGGGACCGGATGGCCGTCTCGATGGTCAGGCCGAAGTCCGGGCTGTCCATGGTCTTGGCGATGTTCAGCGAGCCCAGGTTGCAGGAGATGTCCTTGCCGGTGTCCGCATAGGACAGGTCATCGTTGTACGTGGTGGGCTGGGAAACCTGGAGGATCTCCGAGCACAGGTTGGACATGATGATCTTGCCGTCAATCGGGTTTTCCCGGTTCACGGTGTCCTCGAACATGATGTACGGGTAGCCGGATTCGAACTGGATCTCGGCGAGGGTCTGGAAGAACTCACGCGCCTTGATCTTGGTCTTCTTGATCCGGGAATCGTCCACCATCTCGTAATACTTCTCGGTGACCGAGACGTCAGAGAACGGCATGCCATAGACGCGTTCGACGTCGTACGGCGAGAACAGGTACATGTCCTCGTCCCGCTTGGCCAGCTCGAAGGTGATGTCCGGGATGACGACGCCAAGGGAGAGGGTCTTGATGCGGATCTTCTCGTCGGCGTTCTCGCGCTTGGTGTCCAGGAAGCGGTAGATGTCCGGGTGGTGTGCGTGCAGGTACACAGCGCCGGCACCCTGGCGGGCACCGAGCTGGTTGGCGTAAGAGAAGCTGTCCTCGAGGAGCTTCATCACGGGGATAACGCCGGAGGACTGGTTCTCGATCTGCTTGATGGGCGCGCCCACTTCACGGATGTTGGTCAAGGCAAACGCCACGCCGCCGCCGCGCTTGGAGAGCTGCAGGGCGGAGTTGATGGACCGGCCGATCGATTCCATGTTGTCTTCGATGCGGAGCAGGAAGCAGGAGACCAGCTCGCCGCGCTGCTTCTTGCCGGCGTTCAGGAAGGTGGGAGTAGCCGGCTGGAAACGGCCTTCGATGATCTCGTCCACCATCTGCAGCGCCAGCTGCTCGTCACCGCGGGCCAGGTGCAGGGCAACCATGCAGACCCGGTCCTCGTAGCGCTCCAGGAAGCGCTTGCCGTCGAACGTCTTCAGCGTGTAGGACGTGTAGAACTTGAAGGCGCCCAGGAACGTTTCGAAGCGGAACTTCTTCTTGTACGCGCGGTTGTAGAGTTCGCGGATGAAGTTCATCGTGTACTGGTCGAGGGTTTCGCGCTCGTAGTACTGGTTCTTCACCAGGTAATCGAGCTTCTCTTCCAGGTCGTGGAAGAACACAGTGTTGTTGTTAACGTGCTGCAGGAAGTACTGATGGGCGGCCTCGCGGTCAGCCTCAAACTGGATCTCGCCGTTGGGACCGTAGAGGTTCAGCATCGCGTTCAGCTCGTGATAACCCAAGCCCTTGTAGGCGGCGGGCATCTCCGGTTTTTCGACGGCGGCAGTTGAGACAGTGCCGTGGGCCCTGGTTACTTCTGTGTCTGAGACAGTCGTGTCCAAAACGTATCCAATCCTTGGTTTACGCGGGCCACGTCTTCTGGCGTGCCCATTAGTTCAAAGCGGTAGAGGCGGGGAACCCCGCATTTCGCGGCGATGATGTCCGCGGCCATGCAGTAGTTGTCCCCAAAGTTGGTGTTTCCGGCTCCGATGACACCGCGGATCAGCTGCCTGTTCCGCGGGTTGTTCAGGAACCGGATGACCTGCCTGGGTACTGATCCCTCTCCCCCGGTTCCGCCATAGGTAGGCACCACCAGAACGAAGGGCAGGGTGGCAAGGAGCGGTGCGTCCTTGGAATAAAGGGGGATCTGTGCCGCGTCCCGGCCCAGTTTGCTGACAAACCGGCCGGTATTCCCGGACGACGAAGTGAAAAAGATGAGCTGGCTTTCCGTGACCTGGGGGCCTGCGGAAAGCTGGGATCCTGCCGGCGCTCCCGTCATTGCCAGTGCTGCCACGAGAGTCACCTCAGCTGCTTGAAATGGTGTTCGAAGGGTAGGTTTGGGATGGCCTTAGGCGACGGAGGAAACTGAAGCAAGGGCCAGTTCCTCGATCTTGTCCGGGCGGAATCCTGACCAGTGATCCTGATCGGTCACAACAACAGGAGCCTGCATGTAGCCGAGGGCCTTGAGGCGGTCCAGGGCCTCAGCGTCCTGCGAAATATCAACGCTCTGGTAGGCGATGCCCTTCTTATCCAGCGCGCGGTACGTTGCATTGCACTGAACACAAGCCGGCTTCGTGTAAACCGTGACGGTCATGATTCCATTCCCCTTTTTCGACGTCTTCTTCTCTTCCAGGAGGAGCAAACTTCCGCTCCGCCCAATCCGTAAGTTGATACTACATCTTGTGCAGACCGACGGACGGAACCCCTAGATGATGTATTACAAGTATGTCATTTTATGCACTTTTAATCCACAGGCACGGCGCCGAAAATTGCCCGGGATTCCGCCAGTCCGAGGGCGTCCATCCACACCCTGTGGAGTAGTTAGGCACAATTAATCCTCCGCGTGTCGCGGCCCAAGCGGCGTGTCGCGCCCCCGTGCCAGAATGGAGCGCGTGCCGGCCGCAGCGCGCCGGGCACGATTTCTCGCCGCGCGCCTGCACCGCATTGGAGGACCCCCTTGATCAACCCCGTTCACCTCAAGACACTCATCGAAGTGGTGCGGCTGGGTTCCTTCGCGGCTGCAGCCGCCCGCCTGGGCTATACCTCCTCAGCCGTGTCCCAGCAGATGTCGGCGCTGGAACGCGATACCGGCGTCGAACTCTTCAAACGCTCCGCGCGCAGCGTGGTTCCCACGGAAGCAGCGGCGGTGATGATCCGGCACGCCAGCAAAGTCCTGACCGACATCGATGCCCTGCTGGCAGCAGCTTCGCGCAGCGGGGACATGGTGCGGCAAGAGCTGCGGGTCGGTATCTTTCCCAGCCTGGCTACCTACGTCCTCCCCCGCATCCTGCAGAACCCCGCGTGGAAGGATTTGGGAATTGACCTGACAGTATCAGTCGGCGAGCCGGGCCAGACCATCCAGGGCCTGCGGAACGGCGGCGGACTGGACCTCGCACTGGTGTTCCAGGTGGGCCAGACCGGGCTTGCCTGGCCGCACACGATCAACCGCCAGTGGATCGGTGACGACAACTACCGGGTAGTGCTCCCTGCTGCCTGGGGCTTCCGTGCGGAAGCTGAAGTTGCCGCGGACCATCTCTCCGAAATGCCCTGGATCATGCACCATCCCGGCAGCGCGGACGCCACGGTCATCGAAAGACTATTCGTCAGCTGCAACCTGCACCCGCGCGTGGTGGCGCACAGTGATGATTTCCACGCCAGCCTTGAAATGGCGGCAGCAGGCCTGGGCGCGGCCCTGGTCCCGGAACTCGCGCTGCAGCACCGTCCGGCCGGCGTCGTGGTCCTTGATGTGCCCGAGATCCGCCTGGCCAGGAACGTCTTCGCCCTCCTGATCAACGAAAAGAAAACCGCCCGAGTGCAGTTGTTCGTGGACCTGCTGGCCGAGACGTTCAGCACCCTGGGCAGCTCGGCAAATTAGCCGGGAATGCTGGAATGAGCGGCGTTCGGGGACTATGTTGAGGACATGAACAAGGTAGCCAGCCGTCATTTTGGTGAAATTGAGTTCAATCACGGCCGCGATCATTACTTCGTAGCCCAACATGAGCTGGCCGGCCAACCACTGGAACTGGACCTGAACATCACGTCGCACGACCACTTTGACGAAGCTGCCATGCACAAGGTGGACTACCGGCTCCGGTACCTCCCGGAAGTGGTGGAAGAGGTGCTGCAGATGATCGCGGAGGAACTCGAACAGGAGGGCACCAGCCCCCGGGAGTACCTCCACTTCCACTGCAACGCCATCAAGGACGAGCACCTGCAGAAAGTCTTTGGCGTCACTGACAAACGTCAGCTGACCAACGAGGTTTTCCTGAAGGCACTCAGGCTCGGCCATGTAGGGATTTTTCCCGGCTCGCCCGAACGCTACTTCGTGCTGGATTTCACCCTGGGCGAACACTTCACCGATGAAGTGCTCGTGGCTTCGGCTGACCAGGACGGCGTGGTGGACGACGAAATCCTCTGGGAATCCTGACACCCCAATGACGGCAGAAGAAATGCTTAAAGCACGACGCCGGCCGGTCGCCTTTCGCAAGGCGACCCGCCGGCGTCGTTGTCTAATCGGTGGTTGAGGTGTCGGAACCTGGATCTCGACGAGCTCGATCAGCAGATTCCCGGTGGTTGAGCTTGTCGAAACCCGGATCTCGACGAGCTCGATCAGCAGATTCCTACCTGGCTGCTTCCAGCAGTCCGGCGCGGACCGTCTTGGCAGCCTTCACCAGGTTGCGCAGGGACTCTTCAGTCTCGGCGTAGCCGCGAGTCTTCAGGCCGCAGTCCGGGTTGACCCAGAGCTGGCGGGACGGAACGTGCTTGACAGCCGTGGACAGCAGGTCGGTAACTTCGCCCTCGCCCGGGACACGCGGCGAGTGGATGTCATAGACGCCCGGGCCAACACCACGGCCGAAGCCGTGGCTCTCCAGGTCATGGACAACCTCCATACGGGAGCGGGCTGCTTCGATCGAGGTCACGTCGGCGTCGAGGCCGTCGATCGCGTCGATGATCACGCCGAACTCCGAGTAGCAGAGGTGGGTGTGGATCTGCGTGGCATCGGCTGCACCGGCCGTGGCCAGGCGGAACGAGTCAACGGACCACTTGAGGTAATCGGCGTGGTCAGCCTTGCGCAGCGGCAGGAGTTCGCGCAGGGCGGGCTCGTCCACCTGGATGATCTTGATGCCGGCGGCCTCGAGGTCAGCGATCTCGTCCCGGAGGGCCAGGCCAACCTGGTTAGCGGTCTCGCCCAGCGGCTGGTCATCCCGGACGAAGGACCACGCCAGGATGGTGACCGGACCGGTGAGCATGCCCTTCATGGGCTTGCTGGTCAGGGACTGCGCGTACTCGGCCCAGGCAACCGTGATCGGCGCCGAGCGGGTGACGTCGCCCCACAGGATGGAAGGACGCGTGCAGCGTGAGCCATAGGACTGGACCCAGCCGTGGACCGTCACGTCGAACCCTTCCAGGTTCTCGGCGAAGTACTGGACCATGTCGTTGCGCTCCGGCTCACCATGCACCAGGACGTCATAGCCAAGCTCTTCCTGCAGCTGGACAACACGCTTGATCTCATCCTTCATCAGCTGCTCGTACTGCTCGTTGGTCAGATCGCCCTTGTTGTTGCGGGCACGGGCGGAGCGGATTTCCGACGTCTGCGGGAAGGAGCCGATGGTGGTGGTAGGCAGCGGCGGCAGTGCCAGCGCCTCCGTCTGGGCGGCCTCGCGGACGCCGTACTCCGAGCGGCTGAAGTCAGCCGCTGTCAGGGCGGCCGTACGGGCGCGGACCTCGTCGCGGCGAACCCCCTCGGCGGTGGCGCGGGAAGCGATGACGGCTGACGCTTCTTCGATGGCTGCCTCTGCGGCTGCTGGATTGGCGAGGTAGTCGGCCAGGGTGCGGACCTCAACTGCCTTCTGGTCCGAGAACGCCAGCCAGCTGCGCAGTTGCTCGGACAGCTGGGTTTCTTCGGCAACATCGTGCGGGACGTGCTGCGTGGAAGTGGAAGTGCTCACGGTAACGCGGCCGGCTGCGGCCTTCAGGGCATCCAGCTTTCCGGCGGAAGCAGCCAGGTCATTGCGCCAGATGTTGTGGCCGTCCACCACGCCTGCCACCAGGGTCTTGTCACCCAGGCCCGTCAGTGCGGCAGCGGACGGAACAGCACCCTTGAACACATCCAGGTGCAGGGCCTCGATGTTGGTGGCGGCCAGCGTGCCGAGCTGGCCGTCGAGGGCACCGTACGGGCTGGAAACCAGGATTTGGGGGCGGCCGGCGGCAGCGGTCAGGACCTCATAGGCACGGGTCACGGCGGCCTGCACCTGCGCGGCCGGGATGTCCTGGTCAACCACCAGGGCAGGCTCGTCCAGCTGCACCCAGCTGGCGCCGGCAGCAGCCAGCTTGCCCAGGAGTTCAACGTAAACGGGCAGGATGTCCTCAAGCCGGGACAGCGGCTCAAAGCCGGGAGGGGCGTCGTCGGATGCCTTGGACAACAGCAGGTAGGTGACCGGACCAACGATGTAGGGGCGGGTTTCGATGCCGTTGTCCAGGACGGCTGAGAACTCGTCCACCTTCCGGGTGGAGGCGAGCCTGAACTCGGTTTCCGGGCCGATTTCCGGCACCAGGTAGTGGTAGTTGGTATCAAACCACTTGGTCATTTCCAGCGGCTGCTGCTCCGCGTTGCCGCGGGCCAGGGTGAAGTAGGCGTCCAGGTCCAGCTGGCCGTCGGCGTTCAGGAGCTTCCCGAAACGGGCCGGTACGGCGCCCACGTGTGCGGTGGTATCCAGTACCTGGTCGTAGAAGGAGAAGGTGCCGGGAACGGCAGCCGCTTCGGTCAGGCCGAGTTCCTGCAGCCGCCGGGCGGTGCCGAGCTGGATGTCCAGCGCGGTTGCTTCCAGGGCGGTGGCGTCGATCGTGCCGGCCCAGTAGGCTTCCACAGCCTTCTTCAATTCACGGCGGCGGCCGATGCGGGGATAGCCCAGGAGGGAGGCTGCGGGGAAAGGTGTGCGCTGTTCAGTCATGAAAAATTCCTTGGGTTTGTTACGTCAATGAATGACGGGCAAAAAAGGGAAAGGTACTTGGGGTAGCTCAGCCGGCGAGCTGGCGGCTGGCGGCCAGGCGTCGCCCGGCACTGCGCGGGTTGCGTGGCAGGGCAAGCTTGTCCAGCACCTCAAGGGCACTCTGGTGCTCGTTGAAGGTATAGAGGTGAAGGCCGGGGGCACCGGCGTCGAGTGCGGCGTTGGCCAGATCCACCGTGGCACGGACGCCAATTCGCTGGCGTTCGGCGTCGCTGTCGGCAACGGCAAGGCGCTCCAGCAGTTCCGGGGCAGGTTCGACGCCGGTCAGCTCGCCCAGGCGGGTGACCCTACGAAGGCTGGTCAACGGCATCACTCCCGGAATGATCGGGATGGTGACCCCGGCACGGCGTGCCCGGCTGACGAGGTCCGCGTACTGTTCCGTACGGAAGAACACCTGGGTGATCGCAAAGTCCGCTCCGGAACGCTGCTTGGCCAGCAGCACCTCGACGTCGTGCGCCTCTGTGGGTGACTCCGGATGCCGGGTAGGGTATGCCGCCACGCCAATGGCGATCTTGCCGGCGCACAACAATGCTGAACGGCGTTGCTCCACCCGGCGGATCAGTTCAATCAGGTCCTGGGCGTACCGCAGCGAACCGGAAACCGGCTTGGCGCCGTCCCGGGGAAGGTCGCCACGAAGGGCCAGGATGCCGCGAACGCCATGGTCCAACAGTTCGCCGATGATTTCTGCGAGTTCCTGCGGCGTGTTGCCAACACACGTCAGGTGAGCCAACGGCCGCAGGGTGGTTTCAAGGAGCAACCGGTTAATAAGCTCGACGGCGGTGTCCCGGTTGGAGCCGCTGGCCCCATACGTCACGGAGACGTAGTCCGGATCGGTGCTTTCGAGCTCCCGGATGGTGTTCCAAAGATTTTCTGCTGCTGCCGGCGAGCGCGGCGGGAAGAGTTCGTAGGAGAGCGCAACGGGGGCTGTACCGCTGAGATCGGGATGTGCGTCAATAAGGCTTGGTGGTGACATTTGCGTCCTTGGCTGGGTCACTGATCGTCTGTAACGGCCACCGTCAAAAGGCGGACGTCGCGGGAGTTTCAATGTGTTGAGTTTGGGATGCACGGAAGGAACTCCAACAGAGCGCCAGTCGCGACTGGTACTCCTGAAATGAAGTTGGTCCGTGAGCAAATGTCAGGCCCACATGGGGGCACCCACACCCTCCTGATCGGAGGATCGCTGACACGTTACGTCGGTAACTTGTATTGAACTCTAGGAGAGGCGTCCCGTGGGAACAAGTCAGTTGTCGAATTAAGACGCACTTTTACGGGAGATGAATCTCAGAGGCTGAACAATGTTCGCCAAAGAGCCTCAGGAGAAGCAGATGTCGAGGTGAGGGGACCTCAGGCCCGGTCTGCGATCAGGAGCGACTGCATCGGACCGCGATAGTAGGGTGACGGTCGGGTTGGCCTAGCAGGATAGACACCGAAGGGGGAACCGTGATCGGAGCGCTGAATCAACTCGTCGAGTTCGTTGAGAATCATCTGACGGACGAGATTGACGTAACCAAGCTGGCAATCGGTCTTGGAACGACGGAGTATCACCTCCGGCGAATGTTCTCATCGCTGGCCGGCATGCCCCTCTCCGAGTACATCCGGCGACGCCGTATGGCTGTGGCCGCCGGAGACGTTCTCGGCGACGGTGACCTGTTGGGTATTGCGGTGCGGTACGGCTACAGTTCGACCGAAGCATTCGGACGGGCGTTCCGATCCGTGCATGGCGTCGGCCCAGGTGACATGCGCCGACAGAGAGGCCCCCTTCGTACACAACCACAGCTCAGGTTCCGCCTGACCGTCGAAGGGAACACCACTATGGACGCTCGTATCGCAGATCGACCGGCATTCAGGCTCGTCGGCCACTCCGCCCGTGTGCCGCTCATCCACGAGGGAACCAACCCGCACATCCAGGCGCACATCGCTGCACTGCCAGCAGCCGAGCACGCCCGGCTCAAGGAAATGAGCAACACTGAGCCGGCAGGCCTGCTACAGGTCAGTGCCGACGTCGACCCGGACTATACCGAAGGCAGCGAGCTGACCTACCTCCACGGCATCGCCGTGCAGGCCTCGACGCCGACCCCTGAGGGGCTTGATGCCATCGAGATTCCGGCGGGCACCTGGGCGGTGTTCCACACAGAGGGTGAGTACCCGGCGGCTCTGCAGTCGACGTGGGCAGCCACGGCTGCCGACTGGTTTCCGTCAAGCCCGTGGCGGCTGCGTCCCGGACCCTCGATCGTGGCGATCCTTGACCGTTCCACGGACTTCAGCACAGCCAGCTGTGAGTTGTGGCTCCCGGTAGAACGCGCCTGATCAAGCTGATACTGGCAAGGACTATTCAGAACTGCTCGTCATAAGAGCAAAAGCTGGCAGTGCGAAAATTCCGGCCAGCGCCCGGTCAGTAGCTGCCAGGGCGGCCGTGTCAAAGGTGTTGGTGGTAACCATGAGTTCGTCGGCGCCGGTCGCCGCCAGCAACGAGTTGAGTCCCTGCATCACTTGCTCGGCGGTTCCATACACGGCCGCGCTCAGCGTCTCGGCGACGATGTCCCGTTGCCGGGAGGTCATCGGCCGCTCCTTGATGGACTCCGCCGGTATAAGCGGTGGAAACTGCCCGCGGGTGCGCGATTCAGCCATCGCCCAGGCCTCAGGCAGCAGCAAATCCTGCGCCTGTTCGAAAGACTCCGCTACGGCCACGTTCGTGGAAAGAATGACGTACGGTTCCGGGTAATACGTGGAGGGCCGGAAGTTCCTGCGGTAGCGCTCCAGCACGCCACGGGCACGTTCCGCGTTACGGGCGGAGAAGACCGGGCCGCCAACAACAATGGCCAGACCGGCGTCGGCGGCGATGTCAACACCTTTGCCGGTGGCCAGAACGAAAGGAGGGGTTGCACCGTCGTCGTACGGTCGTGCAGTCATGACGGAGGTCCCGCTGAGGTAGGACAACAACTCCGCCAGGTCCGCCTCGAACCGGTCAGCGGCGTCCCGGTCCTGTCGGAGCGCAGCCCGAACCGTGGACGTGAAGCCCACCGAGCGTCCGATTCCGAGGTCTATCCGACCCGGAAAGAGTGCCTGCAGGGTGGCGATTTGCTCGGCTACGACCAACGGCTGATGGTTCGGGAGCATGACCCCGCCCGAACCAACACGGATTCGTTCGGTCTGTGCAGCCACCACGGCCATCAGCACTGTCGGCGCCGAACCGGCGATCCCTGGCACACCGTGGTGCTCAGCGACCCAGAACCGGTGATAGCCCAGCTGCTCGGCTTGTTGTGCCCGCCGCAGCGTGGCAGCAAGAGCATCTGCCGTAGCCCCCTCCCGGACATTGGCGCGGTCCAGGATGGAGACGGGGATCGAAGGCAGCTGCATTTCAGTCATAACGCAGGTAGCAGCGTTTTTCATCCGGACACCTGACGCTGCTGCTCATGGCGTCACCACGGCTTATCGACAGGCGGGCCGGTGTCTTCCAGATACTTTTGGCGGTCTTCGCTCTCAGTCCGGTCCTGCAGGGCGCGCCCTGCCATCTCCTTGAGCCGTTCCAGCTGGCTCTGCCGGCCGGCATCGGCGGGTTCAGGCTCTTCTTCCGGATCTGGCCCGGGGGGCTCTTCGGTTTCGGCACCTGCCCGGCTGCCGGCGTCGTCAAGCTTCTCCTGCAGCCGCTCCTGGGCCGCTGCCAGGTGTTCGCCTTCCCCTGCCTCATTGAAGCCCGGTGTGGCGTCGGCACCTTCGACAAAGCAACCTTCCGAAGCTCCCTGGGCAACGTCAAGGCCCTCCTGGAACAAAGTGGATGCAGCCGCCTCCCCCGCTTCGGCGGCGGCATCCCCCAGCCGCTCGATGCTGAGGGTAAGGTTCACCCGGATGCGGCATTCATCAGCGCCGGGACCGGCCGCCAGCGCTTCCTCAAACCACAGCCTGGCTCCGGCGAAGTCCCCGGCCAGCACCAGCGCATCCCCTTCCGCGAAGGCCTGCTTGTGGGTTTCCAGGAAGTTCACCACGCCTAATCCTGCTGCGGCCCCGGCCACAGCCGCTGCGTCCCGGTTTTCAAAAGCGTTGACGGACTGCGCACTGAACAGGGCCACGCTGAGCAGTTTCGCCGCCAGGAGCAACGCGAGCAGGACCGGCAGGACGGACCACAGCAGCAACCTGCGTCGCCGGTCCAGCCGTCGCCGGTCCGGCCCTGCCCCGTGCCGGGTCCCGGTCTCCTGTGTCATATCCTGTTCCCCCCGAGCTCCTTCAGCTTCCTCGCTGTCAGCGCGGTTTCCCTGACCGCGAGAACGAAAGCGCCGAAGGCAGGAATCCAGTACAGTTCGACGCGTCCGGGAACCGATTCATCGTGCTGCGTTCCAGGCGCAGCCGCCACCCGCTGCAGCTGGTCGGGGCGCGCCGCCACCAGCATGTCCGACGCCGGGCTCCCCGCTTGCCGGTGCACCAGTGGAACTCCCAGCTGGGTGGCGATCTCCTGCAGGGCCGGCAGATCGATCCGGGATACCGCGTCCATGGCGACCTCACCCGAGCGGTCCTGGATGTAGCCGCGCGGCTCCCCTGCGGTGTCGTCGTAGAGCGGCAAGCCAGCGTATTCCAGCATCCGGCCACCGTCTTCAGTCCCGTAGCCCAGCACTGCTCCACCATCCACCAGAGAGGAATCCACCTTCATGGGGCCTGGTTTGTCCGCGCTGGTCTGTTCGCCATCGCCCAGGTAAAAAACGAAGCGCAGCCGCTCGGGGTGGCTGTCCCGGCCGGCCTTCAGCCGCTCCTCCAGGATGGGTCCGGCCGCAGTAATGCTGCTGCCGTTCGAATAATCGGTGACCTGCGGCGCCAGGACAGCTGCCAGCGTTTCCACCGCCCCGGTATCCGTGGTCAGCGGCATCCTGACGGCAGCGCCGGAATCAAAGGTGATCATGGAGAAGCGGGAACCGGCCAGTTCCGTGGCGAGGGCGGCAATGTCCTGGCGGACGCCGTCGAGCCTTGTCCCGTCTCCGAAGTCTTCTGCGGCAATGCTGCTGGACGTATCCACCACAAGATAGACGTCCACGTCCACTGCCGTGGCCTGGACCGTTCCTCCGCCTGTGCCCGGCCTGGCGGCCGCCGTTGCCAGCAGAATCAGCATGGCACCGCGGAACAGCCATGTGCGCAACTGCTTTCTCCTGTCACCAGCGGCGGAGGTGCGTACAAGAATGACGACGGCGGGAAACAGTGCCGCAAGCATGAGAACAGCCAGTAGCCACCAGGGAAATACCGGAAGGAAGGTCACTGCTCGGCCCTCCACGCCAGGCCCACCAGCAACACGCCGCCCAATAGCGCGATTCCCAGCGGCCAACCGGCTTGGTCATGGACGATGCGGCGGGGTGAACCCTGGACGGCTGCGGCTTCCCTTTCCTGAACCTGGCGCACGATCTCCGGTACCGCTTCGCTGCTCTCCAGGCTGTAGTAGGCGCCGCCACTCCCCTCGGCCACGGCGCGCAGTTGCTTTCCGGGCTGGTCTGCAGCATCGCCGTAATCAAAATCGCCGGGGTTCAACGCGTAGATGCGGGCTTCCTTGTCCACTGCGAGTCCCGCCGCTTCCTCCAGCGTGAAAATCGGTTCGCCCGCCAGCATATTGTCTGTTGCGAACACCACCGACCGCGGCCGGGATCCGTCGTTGGGCCCCGGCAGGCCCTGCACGCAGGATGCCAGGCCGTCGCCGATCAGGGACGAACCGGGCCCCAGCCACGTCCCGGAGAGGATGGCAGTACCGTCCGCCGTCCCTTCGAAGGCGGCCTGAGCCTGCTCCAGTTGGTCCAGCACCAGTTCATAGTCATCGGTGAGCGGAAACAACTGGGCAGCTGAACTGTCAAACAGCGTCAGGCCGATCCGTTCGCCATCGAACTCAGCCGCCAGCTCCCGAAAGACTCCGAGTACGGCGGCATCGGCGTCGCTCATCGACCCGGAGGCGTCCAGGCACAGCATGATGTCCCGGTTGCGCTGCTCCGGACGGTCCGTCACGCTCTGGACCGGCCGGGCAGCGGCGACGCCGGCGGACACCAGCACAACGACGCCGGCCGCTGTCAGCAGCGCCAGCAGCATCCGATAGCGGCGGACCGCGCTCTGGTAGGCGGGAAGGGCGGTGAGTCGTTGGGTGTGGGCTGCGGGCGTTCCGCGGGGTGCCCGGTCCCGGCGCTTCATTGCCCACCACGCAGCTGTTGCCAGGAGCAGGGCGGCGGGCGGCAACAGCCACCAGTTGATCAGTTCCATGAGGCCACCACCGCTTTCGCGGCTGCCGCCGAGGCGTCGATGGACGGCAGCGGCTCCAAGCCGAACTCCCCCGGATACAACTGTTCCAAAGCGCTGGCAAGCCCTGGCAGCGGATGGCGGGCGATCTCCTCCAAGGTCATTCGCGGAGCATCAACCCCGGAGGCATCCCTGACGTACTTACGAACGAGCACGCTGAGCTCCTGGTGCGCCGTACGCAAGGGGATCCTTCCGCACCTGGCATCTTCGACCACGGCGTCCATCCGCTCAAGGTAGGTTTCGCGGAGCATGGCGCCATCGGCCTGCGGCGTCAATCGGGTGGTTTTTACAGTGGTGAGCCTGCGTGTGGACAGGAGCACATAGGCAAACCAGGCGGCAACAAGCGCCAGCACCATCACTCCTGACACGCCCCACCAGGACCCATAGGCCAGTGGAGCGTAAAAGCCGTCGTTATCCTGCACGCCGGTGCCTTTCCAAAAGGGCGAACAGGGCAGGAATGACCTCGCCGCTGCTGCCAAGTTCCCCTTCGGAAATCCCCACCCTGCGGAGCATGGCGCTCCGGTCCGCGTCCCTGCGGACTGTCGAGTCCGCGTAGGCTTCTGCCACCTCGTGGGAACGGGCCAGGCGGTGGAGCAGCGGGGCGAGGCCATCCACGCTGAACATGGCGTCACCGGCTGCGGAAACCAGTTCTGCGTCGCGGATGGTCAGCCACAGGATTTCATGCTGCGCCCGCAGGCGCCGGAGCACTTTCTCCAGGCCTGCATCCGCGGCGACCTCGTCCGCCACAACAAACAGCAGCATCCGCCGGCCGAAGGTGGAAGCGATGTATTCAAGTTGGTTCTGAAGCCTGCTCTGCGGCGAGGTCAGCGAGGCGGTGTCCACATCACGCAACAACCGCTCCAGGTGCGCTTCCCCGGACTTGGCCGGAAGGTGCCGGGATCCTTGGGAGTCTCCGGATACCAGCCCCACGGCATCGCCATGGTTGTGGGCCAAAAGACCGATCACGCCGAGGGCCAGGACGGCAAGGTCCTTTTTGGTTTCCCCGCCGCGGGAGGCGGCCGCCATGTTGCGTCCGGTATCCGTGACCAGCAGGACGTTCTGTTTCCGGACCGCCACATAGCGCCGGATCAGGGGCGAGCTGTGCCGGGCGGTGGCTTTCCAGTCAATGGCGCGGACATCGTCCCCCGGCACGTAGGCGCGGAGATCGTCGAAGTCCAGGCTGCTGCCCTTGAACACTGAACCGTATTCGCCGTCGAGCAGTCCCCGGACCTTTCTATGGGCGAAGATAAACATCTTCGACTTCACGCGCTGCAGGAGGGCTGCCATGCGTCAGGGAGTCTGGACGGCAGCGACGATGGCGTCGATCACCGATTCCACGGGAACGTCCTCGGCCACAGCCTCGAAACCCAGGATCAGCCTGTGCCGGAGGACGCGGTGTGCCAGCGCCTTGACGTCTTCGGGGATCACGTGGTCCCTGCCGTGCAGCAGCGCCCGGGCGCGGGCCGCCTGGCTGAAAGCGATGCTGGCACGCGGACTGGCACCGAACTCGATGAAACCTGCGAGCCGCTGGTCGATATAACTGCCGGCATTGCGGGTGACATACACCAGTCCGACAATGAAGTTGAGGATGGCCGGGTCCAGGTAAATCCGGCCCACCAACTGTTGGACGCCGATCACGCTGTCGAGCGATGCCGCGGCCGCAGGCTTCTGGTCCTGGCTGAAGACGCCGGCATCGAGGCGACGGATAACTTCCATTTCCTCGACGGGGCTGGGGTAATCCAGCACGTCCTTGAGCATAAAGCGGTCCATCTGGGCTTCAGGCAGCTGGTAGGTGCCTTCCTGCTCGATGGGGTTTTGCGTAGCGAGCACCAGGAACGGTGACGGGAGTTTGTACTCCTGGCCGCCGATGGAGGTCTGCCGTTCCTGCATGGCCTCCAGCATGGCGCTCTGCGTCTTGGCGCTGGACCGGTTGATTTCGTCCAGCAGGACTATGTTGGCGTGCACCGGGCCCAGCCGGGTGACGAAAGTCCCCTTGCCGGCGTCGTAAATCTGAGTCCCGACAATGTCGCTGGGAAGGAGGTCGGGCGTGCACTGGATGCGGCGGAAATCGGCGCTGACCGCATCCGCGATGGTCTGCGCGGCGGTGGTCTTGGCCAGTCCGGGAACGCTTTCCAGCAGGATGTGGCCACCGGTCAGCAGGCCGATCAGCAAGGTCTCGCGAAGCCTGGCCTGCCCTACCACCTTGGCTTCGAAGCTCCGGGAGATGTTGGCAACCACCTGCACAGCCCGGGCCATTTCAACGGCATCTATCCTGGCTGTCTCGCTGGTCAACTGCACTGAATTAGCCCCTTGCTGCTGTCTGGGTGAAATGAGGTCCGCCATCGGCCATCCTATCCAAGCGGCCTGGCCCCAAAGCCGCAATGGGGAGGCCTCCCCATCAGCGCCGCCGAGGACTACCCTGATGCCATGAAAGAGCTTCCAGAAAGTTACAAGCAATATCTCGCCAACCAGAGCGAGAGGGTGGTTGCCGCGGTCCGACCTGTCCTGCAGCAATCAGCAGCAGATGAGCTGCACGGCGTCCGGGTCACCTACAACACCGGCTCCACAGGTCACCAGGCGCACATCGATGACACGCTTCCCTACGGGGTTGTTTTCGAGGACATCGACTGACGCAGGATGCCGCGAGTCGCAGCGTAGCGCCTCAGGTTTCCAGCAATAGGCGCTGCGCCCGCGGGGCCAGCGTGTGCTCCAGCACCAGGCAAGCGGCGCCTACGGCGCCTACGTCTTCGCCGACGCCGGAGCTGACCACCTCGACGTCGTGGATCACCGCGGCGGCGCTGGCGTCATTGATGGCGTCCGCGATAACGGCCAGGTAGCGTGCGGAGATGTGCGCCCAGAACGGCCCGCCAAACACCACGCGCTCCACATCCAGTGCATTCGCCACCACGGAAGCGGCCCGCGCCACCAGCACGGCTGAACGGTCCAAGATAGCTGCCGCTGCACTGTTACCGTCATCAGCCAGCTGGCACAGCCGGGCAAAGTTGTCCTGGATCTCTGCCGCGCTGAGGCCGTTCAACGGCCCGTCGAGAATCCCGGCAGTGGCGGCCTCTGCCACCAGTGCCTGGGGTATGCAGGAGGACTTGACGCAACCCCGGAGCCCGCAGTCGCACTCCGGGCCGTCAGGGTCAACCATGATGTGGCCGATTTCACCGGCATTCCCGGACGTGCCGCGGACTACCTCGTCATTGAGGACCAGGCCGCAGCCGATGCCTGTTCCCATGTACATGAAGATGAAGCTGCCGGCCCCGCTTGGTCCGCCGGCCCAGGTCTCTGCCACGGCGGCACTGGTGACGTCCTTGTCCACCAGCACCGGGTAGCCGGTGGCGTCGCGGAGCGCATCGCGCAGTTCCACCCGGTCCCATCCCGGCAGCAGCGGCGGGTTCACCAAAGTGCCCTGGTTCAGGTCGATGGGTCCGGGTGCTGCCACGCCAATACCTGCGATCCGGCTGCGGTCCACCCCGGAATCGGCGATCAGGGTCTCGATGGTGCTGGCGATCGTGGCGATCACCGCCGTCGGATTGGTGCCACCGGGCGTAGTAATCCTTGCGTGCTGCACCACCTCGCCCACCAGGTCCAACACAACGAAGGTGGTCACGGCGGGATCGAGGTGGACGCCGATCGCGTACTGGCCCCCAGGGTTCAGCCGCAGGATGGTGCGTGGCTTGCCCGGCCCGTTGCCTTCCTTGCCGGCCTCCACAATAAGGTGCTGGTCCAGGAGGCGCCGCGAAATATTGGAAATGGTCTGGGGTGACAGCCCGACGATCTGGGCAAGTTCGACGCGGCTGAGCCCCCCGGTGGAGCGGCGGATCGCGTCCAGGATGACGGTGAGGTTGAAGTCGCCCATCCGCGGCAGGTTGGTGCCGCGCCTTGGCGAGGGCTGGCGGGTCTCTCTCACGTTATCCCCTATGCGGTTCGGCTAGTGTCTGAAATGGTACGTCACCGTTCTGTGCGGACGCTGCGCGCCACTGTAAATTTCGGGTTCCGGCCTGCCACACTCGTTTGGCCCACTGTCCGTTGCAGGGCCGGCAGATAGCCCAGGTGGCTGTTGAACACCGTCCACAACTCGCCCCCGGGCCTGAGTACCCGGCCCGCCGCCTCGATCAACTTGAGCCCTGCGCCGGAATGCACCGAGTTGCCCAGGTGGAAAGGCGGGTTCAGCAACACGAGGCCGACGCTGGCGTCCGCCAGGGTGGAAAGAGCGTCGTCCTGCAGGCCGTTGACCCGGCCTGCCAGTCCGTTCGCTTCTGCGGTGGCGCGCGCGGAGTCCACCGCGGCAGCGGACTGGTCCGTGGCGGTGACCTGCGCGGCCGGATTATGCCGGGCATACATGGCGGCCAAAATTCCGGTGCCGCAGCCCAGGTCCACAGCATGGTCTGCCGCGGCCATCTGTGGAAGGAATGTGAGCAGGAAGCGGGTGCCGATGTCCAGCCGGGTGCCTGCGAAAACCGCTCCCCTGGCGGCTATTGTCAGGTCCAGTTCCTGGTTGTACTCGCGCACCGGAAACCTGGGTTGGCCCTCCGGCCGCAATGGCTGGTCCGCAACGATCAACCGCGACTTCTGACGAGCCAGTTGTGGCTGGACGCGGCCAAAATACCGCTCCAGGACCGCGTTCATGCCCAGGCTCATGTGCTTCACGCGCCCGCCTGCCAACAGCGTGGCATCCGGCAGTGCCCAGCGCGCTACGGCTTCCGCAATCTCCTCAAGTTCAGCCAGCGTCTTTGGCAACTGAAGAAGTACGACGCCGGCGCCAGCCAGCAGTTCCTCCCCCAGCGGCAGCTGCCGCCAGCCGGTCAGTCCCGCTGCCGCCGCATTATGCTCAAGCGCGCGGATCCCGGTGGTGAGGTCCTGGTGGACCCGGACATCGCTGAACGCCTGATGTTCGGGATGTCCAAGCGCACCGAGGGTGAGCGCGCCGTAACGGTCGCCGATGACGGCAAGAACAGGAGGCTTTGCAGCTCTGTGCACGGCAGGCAGCTCAAAGGCTGCCTCGAGCAGGAGACGGTCGGTGGCATCCCAGGACTGCAGGTTCTCCGCTTCGATGTCCGGGAAACGGCGCAGTTGCCCAAACAGCGCCTCTACGGATTGTAAAGTCATGCCTTGGTCCCTTTCAACGTCTCTGCCAGTGCGGGCAGCCGGAGGATCGCGCTGACCGCGGCCCGGCCTGCCCGGTTGGCTCCGATCGTGGACGACGACGGGCCGTAGCCCACCAGGTGCACGCGCGGCTCCGCAGCCACCTGGGTTCCGTTCATGGCGATGCCGCCTCCCGGTCCCCGGAGATGCAGTGGGGCGAGGTGCTCCAGTTCGGCCCGGAACCCGGTGGCCCACAAAATCACGTCGGCCTTGAGCAGGCTGCCGTCCGCCAGCCTGACGCCGTCGGGCTCGATGGCAGTGAACATTGGCTGCCTGTCCAAGGCACCGCGCTCTGCTGCTGCCCGCAGTGCAGGAGTCCAAATCAGGCCGGTCACGGACACGACGCTCTGCGGCGGAAGTCCCTGCCGTACGCGTTCTTCCACCAGGGCAACTGCGTCGTGGCCCGCCTGGGAATCAAATTCACCATCGCGCCAAACCGGCGGGCGGCGGGTGAACCAGCTGGTGGTGGTCACCTTGGAGAACTCTTCGAGCAGGCCGACTGCGGAAATGCCGCCGCCCACCACGATGACGTGCCGGCCGCGGAACTCCTCAGCGGAGACGTAGTCGGCAACGTGCAACTGGCGCCCTTTGAAGCTCGATTGGCCGGGATAGATCGGCCAGAATGGCCTGGTCCAGGTGCCGGTGGCATTGATGACGGCAGCGGCTGACCATGACCCCGCCGAAGTCTCGAGCAGCAGCCGGCCGGAAGGATCGTCATCGGCCGTGCGGACCTTTGCCACCTTCACCGGCCGCTGCACCGCCAGTTTCAGCTGCTGTTCATAGCCGCCGAAGTAGCGTGTGAGGAATTCGGAACTGGGTTCGGAGGGATCGACGTCGGGCTTGGGAATCCCCGGCAGGTCGCTGATGCCGTTGACCGTGGCCATGAGCAGACTCTTCCAGCGGTGGCGCCATGCACCTCCAGGCCCTTCCTCGGCGTCGAACACCACATAGCTTCCGGTGTTACCGGCGTCCCGGGCCGCGTCACTACCCGCCGGGACAAGGCCGCGGCGCTGCAGGTGGTAGGCGGCAGAGAGGCCGGCCTGGCCGGCGCCGATGACGACGACGCTGGCCTGCTGCGGTTCGGTGTTCAGCTGGACCTTCTTCGCTACTGGTAATTTGCGTTGCATTGGGCCACCGCCGGCCAGGTTGTGGGCGCGAAGGCTCAATTCATCTGACAATAATAGTCGGGGCGTACTGCGGCTTCGCGGTTCAGGGCAGCGATAGCGTTGGTGGCTGCACCGCCGTCGCGGGTGAAGGGCACCGGTAGATTTCCCCTCCCCGGGAAGGCAACAAAAAACACCCCGGTCCGAAGACCGGGGTGTAATCGGTGGAGCTGAGGGGACTCGAACCCCTGACCCCCTGCATGCCATGCAGGTGCGCTACCAGCTGCGCCACAGCCCCGAACACGTGCTCCCAAGCCAACCTTCAACACCGGAAGCAACCCGTTTAGCTTAGTGCAGAATCCCGACGGGACCTAATTGGCGGCCCGCATCGCCGCACTACCGGGCGCCGGCTGTGATGGTCAGTGGCTTCACCGGTATCGCACAGGAAACCCTCTCAACGTTCGCTGCCGCTCCCGCATCTCTGTTGTTGGTGCCGGTGTCATCGCACCAGTCGATTCCATAGGGCATGGCCGTCACTTGTGCCAGCCCTGGGGCCGCCCGTGCAGGCACTTCAAAGGAGTGGCTGAACCCGCCGGCATCATTCATCTCGGTGGTGGCGGTGATCATCTCAGTGCCCGCCTGGTCAGTGACGCTGGTCCGGATCAGGGCGTCCGCACCGTAGCGGGGATTACAGTGCACATCGACGGCGGCAATAGTCACCGTCTCCCCAGGCATGGCGCTCTCCGGGCTGACCGAATACTCCGGCGGCATACACGGCGGCTCTTTCCCCAAAGTGTTGGAGCAGCCACCAGCGGCAAGCACCAGCGCAATGCCGGCAAGGGCCAGGGAGCTGCGACGGATGCGAATTAACGTCATGCCCCATGGTCCGTTGGCGGGGCGGCACCAGGCAAGGCCCAACGGGAGTACCGCGAAATTCAACCGGTCCTGCCAGGTCGCCGTTCACCTAACGGCAAAGTAACCACATCAGTCGCCTCACAATTATCCGGTCAGACGAGGACCCGTATGTACCGGCTGGCCATACCGAGCGCCTTGCCGGCCTCCTCGGAATACCCGCCCGGGTAATCCCGGGAGCGGGCCATTTCCTTGCCTCTGATGGCGTCACTTCGTTGCCCGAGGTTCTTGAAGCAATTAGGACAAAGCGGCCCTGACGGGTACGAAAAATGCCCCGCCATCAGGCGGGGCATTTTTGCATGAGACCTCTTCTGGTGGAGCTGAGGGGACTCGAACCCCTGACCCCCTGCATGCCATGCAGGTGCGCTACCAGCTGCGCCACAGCCCCGGAAAATGCCGGATATTGAACCGGATTCCTCCGGAGCAACTCGAATATCTTAGAACAGCATTTCCGAAAATTCCAAATCCGGAATATTGCACGGCTGGGGGTCTGTTTAGAGGGAGTCCCCGGACGTTGCAGGCCTCGCGGACGCATCGTCAGCAAGCTGCAGGTCCACGACCGGGCAGTCCTTCCAGAGCCGCTCCAGCGCGTAGAAAACGCGATCTTCCTCATGCTGGACGTGGATGATGATGTCTGAGTAATCGAGCAGGACCCAGCGCCCGCCGGACCTGCCCTCACGGCGGACAGGCTGGCGATTCAGCTTGCTGAGCTCCTCCTCGATGCCGTCAACGATGGCATTAACCTGGCGTTCACTGGGGGCAGAGGCGATCACGAAGATATCGGTCAGGGCCATCCGCTCGCTGACATCCAACGCCACGATGTCCTGGGCGATTTTGTCTGCTGCCGCCCTGGCTGCATGGCGGGCTAATTCTACGGATGAATCGATTGCAGTCACGGGACTCCTTGTTGGTTTTCTAAAGCTAAGAATGTGCGGAAACGACGCTTTAGCGCGTCATACCGCTGATGATGAGAACGAGTCCTGCAACAAGTGCCAGGGCACCAAACGCAAGGACACCGTATTGGATGTACTTCATCCGCTGTGCGCGGGCCAGTCCAGCCGTGGCGGCGTCCAGCGGCTCCAGCCCGTAGGCGCTACTGGCAGCGATGGGCGCCTGTTCCTCGAGAAGTTGCGCGGCAGGCAGTTCAGGCTCGGGACGGGAAGCTGACGGGTCCTGGGCTGCGGGGCGATCCGCGGCCCGGGCGGCGGCCTCCGCACGGGCAATGACCCAGGAACGTTTGCTGGAAGTTTCCGCTTTGCTGACGTCCGACCGCGCCAGCTTGGGCCCGGACTGCGTCACCACCGGAACGTACGAGGTAGCAGGAGGCTTCATCACTGGCCGGTCCACGCCAGGAACCTGGACAAACTCCAACGGGGTAACCATTCCAAGATTGCTGGCTTCAGCGGGATCGGAACGGACCGGGGTTGCGGAATCCGGATCCGCCGGGCGCTGATGGTGAACGTTCCTGCGGTTAATGACAGCGGCCCGCTCAGCCAGGGCCAACTGCTCCTTCAGGATCTCCGGATCCACAGTTTCCGGATCCGCCGCGGAAGACTGTTCCAGCCGCTGCAGGTGACTTTTTGCCTGCTCCGCGAGGTCTGAACGGGCGGCGAGGGCCTGCTCAACGGTCATTCCGCCGGCGGCTGGCTGTGGCTTCCGGCCGGGAGCCCGCACTACCGGTACTGCCGACGTCGAACTTTGTTCCTGCAACTGGCGCAGGCGCATCTGGCGGCGCGTGGGCGGCCCCGTGCTGAGCTCCGGCTCTTCCCTGTCCTGCTGTTCCTTCATGGCACGAAGGGCTGCCCTGTCGCGGGCACGGACCTGAGAGGAGCGCTCCCCTCCACGCTCCGGTACGGAATCCATGGGGTTGGCGGATACCCGGCGGACCCGGTCCGTACGCGGCGGGGGCGCTTGCTGCTGCCTTGATGTCAGGCCGGATTCGGGCGCGGCCTCGGCTCGGGCCTGCCGCAGTTCGCGACGGCTCCGCAGTGGTGGCTGTTCCTGACTCATAACAAACTCATTCAGTACTGGCGGATTCGGCGGACGTTTCTGGCTGCTGTTCAATTGCGGATTCCCCATCCGCATATAACCCATACTTTGCGATGTACTGCACCACCCCGTCCGGCACCAGGTACCAGACAGGATTGTTCTCTGCGACGCGTGCCCGGCAGTCCGAGGAGGAGATGGCCATGGCCGGGACCTCCAGGAGACTGACGTCCTTGCGTCCCATCCCGTCCAACACGTGGCCGGGACGGGTCACTCCCACAAAGTGCGCCAGCGACCACAGCTCGTCAATGTCCTTCCAGGACAGGATCTGCGCCAAAGCGTCGGCACCCGTGATGAAGAAGAGGTCCGCATCCGGGCGCTGGCTCCTGAGGTCCCGCAGGGTATCGATGGTGTATGTCGGACCGGGACGGTCCACATCGACCCTGCTCACCGTGAAGCGGGGATTCGACGCCGTGGCGATCACCGTCATGAGGTACCGGTGCTCAACGGAGCTGACCCGTTTGTGCGACTTCTGCCAGGGCTGCCCGGTGGGAACGAAAACTACCTCATCCAGACCGAACTTTGCCGCCACCTCACTGGCGGCAACGAGGTGCCCGTGGTGGATGGGATCGAAGGTTCCACCCATCACGCCCAGCCTCAGCCGGCCCGTTCCACTGCCTTTGGGAAGCACTATGGGAACGTTCAGTGTCCCTGGCCGTGATCGTGCTTGTTGGGGTGCTGGCGGTGCGGGTCAGCGTGCTCCTCAACGGCGGCGTGACGGTTCCCGAGGTTGGAATAGGACCAGGTGATGAACAGGAGGACCAGCATGAAAGCAAACATGACCAGACCAAAGACCAGCGGGTCAGCCCACAACGGGGCCAGTTCCTCGTGTTCGGCCTCGCCTGCGGCGGCAACGGTCATGGCGATCTGCTCGAGCAGCATGTTCTCCCCTAATGTTCAAGGAACTTCGACGGCGGATGATTCAGCCGTTCCGGACTTCTGTACTATGTTACTCCCCGCGGGCTCCCAACCCTCGCTTCGCTCAGGTCGGGCCCCTCGCCGGCGTGGGCCCCAACCAGCTCCCAACCCTCGCTTCGCTCAGGTCGGGCCCCTGCTACCCTCGGACCTGGCCTTCGCCCTGCACGATCCACTTGGTGGTGGTCAGTTCGGTCAGGCCCATAGGACCACGGGCGTGAAGCTTTTGGGTCGAGATGCCCACCTCGGCACCCAGGCCAAGTTCGCCGCCGTCGGTAAAACGCGTGGAGGCGTTGACGATCACAGCAGCGGAATCCACTTCGGCAATAAAGCGCTCGGCGTTGGCGAGATTGTTCGTAACAATGGCTTCCGTGTGGCCGGTGGACCATGTGCGGATATGCTTCACGGCGTCATCGAGGCTGTCCACCATGGCTACGGCAAGGTCCAGATCCATGTACTCGGTGCCCCAGTCGGTGTCCGTGGCGTCCTCTGCAGTCACGCCGTCGGGAAGGTTCTCACGGATCCTCTGGTCAACGTGCAGCCTGACGCCGGCACTGGCAAGCGCCTTTGCGACGGCGGGAAGCACCGTAGACCCGGAGTGCACCAGCAGCGTCTCCACGGTGTTGCAGACGCTGGGCCGCTGGGTCTTGGCGTTCAAAAGGATGTCAACGGCCATGTCCTCGTTCGCGGACTCGTCCAGGAAGATATGGACGTTGCCTTCGCCGGTCTCGATGACGGGGACAGCGGAATTGGTGACGACGGTCTGGATCAGCTCGCGGCCGCCGCGGGGAATCAGGACATCGACCTTGCCGCGGGCCCGCATGAGCACGTTGGCGCCGTCGCGGCCGTACTGGTCGACGGTCTGCACAGCATCGGCAGGCAGGCCAACGGAATCCAGCGCGCCACGGAGCACATGGACAAGGGCTTCGTTTGTGGCGGGGGCCCCCCCCCCCCCCCGCAGGATCACGGCGTTGCCGCTCTTGAGTGCCAGGCCGGCGATATCCACCGTTACGTTGGGGCGGGCCTCATAAATGGCTGCCACCACACCCATGGGCACGTTGACCTGGCGCAGGCGAAGGCCGTTGGGGAGGGTCTGGCCGCGCACCACGTTGCCTACGGGATCAGGCAGGTTGGCAAGATTCTCCAAGGCAGCGACGAGGCCGTCAATCCGTGCATCACTCAGGGTCAGGCGGTCCAGCATGGCCGCAGACGTGCCGTTGGCCTTGCCGGCACGCACGTCCTGGGCATTTGCAGCGAGGATGGACCCCTTATTCTCCACGAGAGCCTTGCCGATGGCGCGGAGTCCGCGGTCCTTCCACGCCCGGTTGGCACGGGACATGGGACGCGACGCCTTACGGGCACGATCCGCCACCGCGTGGACTGCCGCCTCAACGCCTGCGGCATCCATCGGCGCGCTCTCCGGGGCGGCCGCGTCGCCGATGGCACCATCAGCAATGGCGGCGTCGGAAACAGCAGCGTTGGATTTAGCAGCGTCGGATTTGGCGGCGTTGTGGTGGGTCAGTGCCTCAGTCATGGTTCAAGTTTAGCGAGCCTCTCGCTTAGAGGAGCACCAGGTCGTCAACATGAACAACTTCGCGATCATAGCCACGCCCCAGGGCCTGGCCCAGATCTTTGGTGGAGCGGCCCAGCATCTGCGGAAGTTCACCGGCAGAGTAGTTAACCAGGCCACGGGCAATGACAGTGCCGTCCGGTCCCGCCATCTCCACGGCATCCCCGGCTTCAAAGTCCCCGGACACACCGGAAATGCCAGCCGGCAGCAGCGAAGTGTGGCGGTCGCGCACGGCCTTGACGGCGCCGGCGTCGAGCACCAGGCGCCCATGGACCGACGCGAGGTGGGCCAGCCAGAGAAGCCGAACAGGCTTCCTGGCGCCATTCACGGTAAACCAGGTGCCGACGTCTTCCCCTGCCAGCGCCTTGCCGGCGTTGGCAGTGGAGGTCACCAACGCGTGAATACCGGAGCCGGCGGCGATCGTGGCGGCCTCGACCTTGGTCATCATGCCCCCGGTGCCGACTCCTGCCCTTCCGGCCGCGCCAATGGAGACACCTTCCAGGTGCTGCGGTCCGGCAACCAGAGGGATTCTGCTGGCGCCCTTCGACGGCGGACCGTCGTACAGGGCATCGACGTCGGAAAGCAGCACCAGGGCATCGGCACGTACCAGGTGCGCTACGAGGGCAGCCAGGCGGTCGTTGTCGCCGAAGCGGATCTCGTGGGTGGCGACGGTGTCGTTCTCGTTAACCACGGGAACGACGCCAAGGTTCAGGAGCCGGTCCAGGGCGCGGAGCGCGTTGGTGTGCTGGCTGCGGCGCATGAGGTCGTCTGCAGTCAGCAGGACCTGGCTGACTGTCACACCGTGCGCTCCGAAGGCGTGTGTGTAGCGCGCCATCAGGAGCCCCTGCCCCACGCTGGCCGCGGCCTGCTGCGTGGCAAGGTCGCGCGGCCGCTTGGCAAGGCCCAGCGGTGCCAGTCCAGCGGCGATGGCACCCGAGGACACCAGGATGATCTCAGTGCCGCTGTTCCGCTTGGCAGCGAGGGCATCGGCCAGCGCCGTAAGCGCTTCTTCGGATATGCCGCCCTTGATGCTGGTCAGGGATGACGAACCGACCTTCACCACAATCCGGCGCGCGCTGGCCAGCACACTGCGGTCTATTGCTGCGGGCTGGCTGGCCAGGGCGGGGCTAGGCATCGTCTTCCGAGGCCAGTCCGCTCTCTCTGAGCGGCTGGTTGGCGGACCGGCGCTTGCTGACCGATTCGGTCCAAATGCCCGCTTTGCGTTCGGTCTCGAGTTCCGCGCGGGCGGCGGCCTTTGCGTCCTTGCGTTCCTGCTGTTCCTCGCGCTTCTGGCCACGCGTGGGGCGGTCGCCGATGTCGGCGAAGCGGATGTCCGTGCCTCGAGGCGAGGCGGCAAGGAGTTCCGCACCGCCCATCATGGTGGGCTCCCAGTCGAAGACGACGCCGTCATCCTCACCGATTACCACGGCATCGCCTGGCTTGGCACCCTGCTTGAAGAGTTCGTTTTCCACGCCGAGCTTGGCCAGCCTGTCAGCGAGGTAGCCAATGGCTTCCTCATTGGTGAAGTCGGTTTGCTTAACCCAACGGACAGGCTTTTCACCAATCACGCGGAACAGCGGTTCCAGGTTCTGCTCTTCGCGGCGGATGCGGAATCCTGCAGCATTGACGGCACGCGGACGCAGCACCGGCGGCTGGACCTTGGGCGGTGCAGCTGCCAGGTTCTCGCGGGCCGTCTTGACAATCTCTGCCATCGCGAAGCCGAGCTGGCGGAGGCCCTCATGGCTGGTGGCAGAGACTTCAAAGACGCGGTAGCCGCGCGCTTCCAGGTCCGGGCGGACAAACCCGGCCATGTCGCGGCCGTCCGGAAGGTCCACCTTGTTTAAGGCCACCAGCCGGGGGCGCTGGTTCAGGGGTACCACTTCGCCGTCCGTGCCGGCGTAGCTCATGTCAACGGCGTACTTCTCAAGCTCTGCTTCGATGATGGCGAGGTCCGCAAGCGGATCTCGGTCCGATTCCAGCGTGCCGCAGTCAAGGACGTGCACCAAGGCGGCGCAGCGCTCAACGTGACGGAGGAAGTTGTGCCCCAGTCCTTTGCCTTCGCTGGCGCCCTCAATCAGTCCGGGAACGTCCGCGATGGTGAAGCGGACCTCGCCGGCCTGCACAACACCGAGGTTGGGGATCAGCGTGGTGAACGGGTAGTCGGCAATCTTGGGGCGGGCTGCAGACATCGCAGCGACCAGGCTGGACTTTCCGGCTGACGGGAAGCCCACCAGGGCGATGTCCGCAATGGACTTCAGTTCCAGGATGATGTCACTGGACTCGCCTTCGATGCCCAGCAGCGCAAAGCCGGGAGCACGGCGCTTCTGCGAAGACAGGGCAGCGTTGCCCAGGCCTCCGATGCCACCGGCAGCAGCAACGTACTCCATGCCGGGGCTGACCAGGTCCGCCAGGACGGTGCCGTCCTTGGCTTTGACCACAGTGCCTTCGGGGACGGGGAGGATGAGGGTTTCACCGTTCTTGCCGCCGCGCCAGTCGCCCATGCCCGGCCCGCCGTTGGTGGCGTGACGGTGGGGTGCGTGGTGGTAGTCAAGCAGCGTGGTGGTCTGGGGGTCGACGCGCAGGATGACATCGCCGCCGTTGCCACCATTGCCGCCGTCGGGACCGCCCAGAGGCTTGAACTTTTCACGGTGTACAGAGACGCACCCATGGCCGCCGGTACCGCCGGATACGTGCAGTACTACCCGGTCTATAAAGCTGGCCACGTGGATCTCCTCTTGCTGTTTCCGGACGTCAGGAACGCCAAGATGATTGTAATGCGGTTAAAAGAACAGTGGAGCGGACCAATGGTCCGCTCCACCGCAACAGATCTGGTTGTTACTCTGCAGCTGCAGCAGCAACGATGTTAACAACGCGGCGACCGCGGCGGGTACCGAATTCAACGGCTCCCGGGGTCAGTGCGAACAGGGTGTCGTCGCCGCCACGGCCTACGCCTGCACCCGGGTGGAAGTGGGTGCCGCGCTGGCGGACGATGATCTCGCCTGCGGAAACGACCTGGCCGCCGAAGCGCTTTACGCCGAGGTACTGGGCGTTGGAGTCACGACCGTTGCGAGTGGAGCTCGCGCCTTTTTTATGTGCCATTTGATATGCCTGCCTTAGGAATTCTGGGAATCTGAGGGGAAACCTGAACGAGTAACCGAAGTTACTTGATGCCGGTGATCTTGACCTTGGTCAGTTCCTGACGGTGACCCTGGCGCTTCTTGTAACCGGTCTTGTTCTTGAACTTCTGGATGACGATCTTGGGACCACGGAGGTCTTCAAGGATCTCAGCCGTAACAGTCACCTTGGCCAGGTCCGCGGCAGCGGAAGTGACCTTGTCACCGTCCACCAGAAGCAGCGCGGGCAGCGAAATAGTGCTGCCGGCTCCACCGGGGACGCGGTTCATGGTAACGAAGTCTCCAACGGAAACCTTCTCTTGGCGGCCACCTGCGCGGACAATCGCGTACACTGGGGAACTCACTTCTCTCGACGTCATTACTAAATTTGCGTGCGGAACCTGGACTCAAAGTGGTCGGTTCCCGCTGTGCCTCAACGCCGTGGATTCCCCGGGGGGACCCGTGAGCTATTACCTGGACTTGCCGATTGGCTGGTCCGGGGAGTCATAACCCAAGTGTTGGCGTAAGCACCGAAGATCCAGTTTACGCTAAATCTGGCTCCGGCCGCAAATGAGGCTGGTTCCGGGCTGTACCGTACAAATCACTAAGCAATTTCTCTCAGCAATGCTGAACGCACATCCGGAACCGTGCCTGACTATCCTACCCGTACGCACAGGACATGTCCGCCAGGCTCAGGCAAACCGGCGCGGCGCGTCGAAGAAGTCCACCTCGAACCGGCATGACTGGGTAAAGGCAGCCAGCATGGCCGAGCGGTCGGCCGCAGATCCGTTCCTTCCCGCAGCGTCGGCGATGGCAATCGCCTGCCGGGTGGCTTCGGCGAAAGCTTCGTCCGCGTAGGTACGGAGCCAGTCTGCATACGGATGTCCCGCCGGTGATTCGGCTGCCAGGAACTGACCGTGGAGACGCTCCCCCACTTCCGCATACAACCAGAAGCACGGCAGCACCGCTGCCACCAGGACGCCGTAGCTGCCAACGGACGAGGCCGCCAGAAGATGATCGACGTAGCTTTTGGTCACCGGACCCTGGCCCGTGGGCGACGGGCGGCCAGCCAGCCAGGTCCTGTGCAGCTCCGATTCGACCTCAAGGCAGCTCAGCGCCGAGCGCGCCCAGAACATTTGCTCCGCCTCTGTGGGCGCCAACGCGCTTGCCCGCGACAACACCCGCGAGTAGCCGTTCAGGTACAAGGAGTCCTGGCTCAGGTAATACGCGAAGTGCTCCTCGGTCAGGGCTCCGGACGCCAGTTCCCGGATAAAGTCCAGTGCGTAGATATCGTCCAGGTAAGGCTCCGCTTCCCGCCGGAGAAGGTCAGAGAAACTGCCGGGCAGGTCAGTCCCCGCGCCGTCTGCACCCGCAGGGACGAGGTGGTGAAAGTGATGGACGGGGCCCTTTCCACTTCCGACGGCGAGGCTGCCGCCCCCGGCAAGCGCCCCTTCCAGCCAAGGTTTGACCACCGCCAGCGCTTCCTCCCAGTTGCCTAGCCTCGCCATCACGGTGGCCATGGCGGAGGACAGCGAGCAACCCGTGCCATGGCTGTTATTTGTGGCAATCCGGCGCCCCTGGAACTCCACGACCTCCGAGGACAGCAGCCCTGCACTGTTGACGAGGGCGTCAGGGCAGGTACCGCCGTCGAGGTGTCCGCCCTTGACCAGGACCGTGGCTCCGCTGGCCGTGGATAGGCGCTTACCCTGTTCCAGTGCGCCCGCCCAGTCCTGTGCGGGCTCCTCCCCCAGGAGAATTGCCAGTTCCGGAAGGTTGGGCGTGACGAGGTCCGCAAGAGGCAGCAGCCTGAGCAGCGCTTGCTCGGCCTGTTCCTTGAGCAGCCGGTCCCCACTGGTGGCGACCATGACAGGATCCAGGACCACGACGGCGGGACGCACCTTCCGCAACCACTCCCCGACCACCGTGACCACTTCCTCCTCACCCAGCATGCCGATCTTGACGGCATCAATGGTGATGTCCTCGCTGATGGCGTCCAACTGCTGCGCCAGGAACGACTCCGGCGGTACGTGGATGCCCCGGACGCCGCGTGTGTTCTGTGCGGTGAGCGCCGTGATGGCGGCCATGCCGTAACCACCGTTGGCCGCGATGCTCTTCAGGTCAGCCTGAATTCCGGCGCCGCCGGATGGATCCGAACCCGCGATGGACAGCACCCGGGGAATCGAGTGCCTTGGGGGCTGACTGGACGTGCCATTGCTGGCTGTGCTGGTTGACGTTGCAGGCAGTATGAATGACGAAGTCACGTGGACATCCCTTCGCCGGTGCTAACCGGACAGGTTCAACGGGTCTTATCTCAGCCGGCTCCGATGCCTGGCACCCCGTGTCAGTACTACAGCCTAACGCAGACGAAAAAGGGCCCGGTCCCGCGGCCTGCAACCGCCGGGACCGGACCCTTCACTCAGTCAGCGCTAGAGCTCAGATGCCGGTACGCCCACGCCCAGGATGATCGGCTGGGAGGCATCAGGCTTGCTGGCCTGAGCAGCTGCCGCAGAGACCGGAGCCTTCGCTTCATGGCTGTGTGAACCTGTGGCAGCGGGAGCAGGCGCGTGCTGCTCTACGCTGGTCTCGTTCGCTGCACCCTGCGCACGGCTGGCACTGCGGTTGCGGCGCGGACGGCGTGAGCGTGACGGGTCTGCTGCTTCGGGAGCGGCAGCGGCTGCCGGAGCAGCGGACACCGTGCGGGCGCCAGTTGTCTCGGTGACCTTTTCGGCTGCAGGTTCACCCAGGTGGGCGAACGCTTCGGCGAGGCTGTCCAGCGTGAGCTTGGGCTGCGGCTGTTCCTCGTCCGTGTGGGCGACCGAAGGCAGTGCAACCTTCTCGCCGCCGAACGTCAAAACAGCGGCGGGAGCAGCGACCGGAGGCTGGGGAGCCGTGGTTTCAGGTTCCCGTGTTTCGCGCACCGTTTCAACAGCGGCCGGCGCAGCTGCCGGAGCCGCGTGTTCCTGGTCATGCTGGTGGGCAGCATGTGCGGCGGCGGCGATGTTGGCAAGTGCCGCGCGGGTTGCCTCGGCTTTGGCGTGGCGCTCGGCGTCGTTCGGTTCGGACTGAACCGTGTGCACCACGGCCGCCGGTGCTGCAACGTCAAGCTGCTGGCCGCCGCGTCCGCGACGGCGCTTACGTTCGCCCCGTGCAGGCTGTGCCTCAATGCGGGGTGCCTCGCTGCGCTGGTTGTCGCTGCGGAACGCGTGGTGGTCAGCAGCCACAACATTGGCGCGGCGGTGCTCCACAGGTTCGTCGTGCGTGACTACACCCCGCCCTGCGCAGACCTCACACTGCTCACCAAAGACTTCCAGCAGACCGGTGCCCATGCGCTTGCGCGTCATCTGGACCAGGCCCAGTGATGTGACCTCAGCGACCTGGTGCTTGGTGCGGTCACGGCCCAGGCACTCCACCATGCGGCGCAGCACCAGGTCCCTGTTGGATTCCAGCACCATGTCGATGAAGTCGATCACGATGATTCCACCAATGTCGCGCAGGCGCAGCTGGCGAACCACTTCCTCGGCAGCTTCGAGGTTGTTCTTGGTGACTGTCTCTTCCAGGTTGCCGCCGCTGCCGGTGAACTTGCCGGTGTTGACGTCCACCACGGTCATGGCTTCCGTGCGGTCAATCACCAGCGAACCGCCCGAAGGCAGGAAGACCTTGCGGTCCAGGGCCTTGGCAATCTGCTCGTCGATCCGCCAGGCAGCGAAGATGTCCTGGTCCTGGGTCCACTTCTCAAGGCGGCCCACCAGGTCCGGTGCCACGTAGGTCACGTAGGCCTCGATGGTGTCCCAGGCCTCCTCGCCGGACACGATCAGCTTGGAGAAGTCCTCGTTGAAGACATCGCGGACAACCTTGATGGTGAGGTCAGGTTCTCCGTACAGCAGCTCCGGGGCCAGGACCTTGGTGGACTTGGCCTGTCCTTCAATGCCCTCCCACTGCGCACGGAGGCGGTTGATGTCGTGAGTCAGTTCCTCTTCCGAGGCACCCTCGGCAGCAGTCCGGACAATCACCCCGGCATTTTCGGGCAGCCGGTCCTTGAGGATCCGCTTGAGGCGGTTACGCTCGACGTCGGGCAGCTTGCGTGAGATGCCCGTCATGGATCCACCGGGTACGTACACGAGGTAACGGCCCGGAAGCGAAATCTGGCTGGTCAGGCGGGCGCCCTTGTGGCCTACCGGATCCTTGGTCACCTGGACCAGGACGGTGTCGCCGGACTTCAGCGCGTTCTCGATCCGGCGCTGCTTGCCCTCAAGGTTGACAGCTTCCCAGTTGACTTCACCGGCGTACAGCACGGCATTGCGGCCGCGTCCGATGTCCACGAAAGCAGCTTCCATGGAGGGCAGCACGTTCTGTACCTTGCCCAGGTACACGTTGCCGATCAGGGAATCCTGCTGGGTCTTGGACACAAAGTGCTCGGCCAGAACGCCGTCCTCAAGGACGCCGATCTGGATTCTGTCGTCGCGCTGACGCACGATCATCTGGCGGTCCACAGACTCACGGCGGGCCAGGAACTCGGCCTCGGTGATGACGGTGCGGCGGCGTCCGGTGTCGCGCGATTCACGGCGGCGCTGCTTCTTTGCCTCCAGGCGGGTTGATCCCTTGACGCTGGTGACGCGGTTGTTGACGGGTGCCTCGCTGACGGCGCGGGGCGCACGGACGCGGGTCACGGTGTTGGGCGGATCGTCATCCTCGCCACCAGTCAGTTCGAGGTCCTGGTCGCCACGGCGGCGACGCCGGCGACGGCGTGACGTCACACCGTCTTCAGCTGTGGCGCCTTCACCTTCGGCTTCATCCTCGGAGCCCTCGCCTGCCGACTCACCGTCTTCATCACGGTCGGCACGTCCCCGGCTCCGGCGCCCACGGCTGCGGCGGCGGCGCCGGCTGCTGGAATCCTCACCGGCCTCGTCGTCGTTCTCGTCCTGCTCTTCGGCTTCGGCCTCGTCCTCGACAGGTGCGGGGCGCACCACGGCGCTGAGGTCGGGTGCCTGGAAAAGCACCGATGCCGGGGCAGGTTCCAGGAACAGTGAAGTAAACGGATTGGCAGGAGCTTCCGCATCAGCTGCCGCAGGGCTTTCGGCCCCGGCGGCAGGCAGGGCCTGGTTCGGAGCTTCCTGCACGGCAGGTTCTTCCGGGGCAGACACCGGAGCTACGGGCACCTCGGCGGCCACGGGTTCCTCGGCGACAGCGGGTGACGCGGCCTTGCGCGTCGCTGCCCGACGGCGTCGTACCGGCTTCTCCGGGACGTCCGCTACAGGTGCGGCTGCTTCTTCAACCGGCACGTCCGCTGCTGTGTTCACGGCCGATTCCTGAGCCGCTTCCGGCGCAACGGCCTCTTCTACAGCTGCTTTGGCGCGCGGGGCGCGCGTGCGGCGGACTGCTTTTGCCGGCGCTTCAGCGGGGGCGGCTGCCTGGCCGGCAGGTTCAATAGCTTCAGCGGGGGCGGCTGCCTCGCCGTCAGTTTCGACTCCATTCGCTTCAGGAGGAACAGCGGCCGCGGCTTTGGCCTTGGGCGCTGCCTTCTTCCGCGTACGGGTAGCCTTCTTGGCAGTTTCCCCTGCGTCCATTGCGGCCGATGCTTCGTCAACGGCTAATACCTGGTCATTATCCATATGTGGCAACACTCCTGCCCCTGACGTACCGCCACATCCGGCACCCATTGGGGCACATATTGTCAAAACCCGCAGGCGTTGACAGAAGTCAATTGGATGCTCCCAGGTTCGCACCGGCAGTGGGGTGCGGCAGCCCGTGAGAGCCGGCGGCTTTGCCGTTGAACCTGTTGTTCAACCGGTATCTACAACCGGCCACAACAGGTGCCTTCCAATGGCATTGCATGGCGCCGGGATTGAATGATCCACGGGCTGCCTGCCCATCATTGGCGGTCTTGGAGACAAGTCACCGGACCGGAGCCCGAATGTGGATCGGCCTCCAGCCACGTTTATTCTCTCACACCGTCACAGGTTCAGGAGGTAGGCGTGAGCCCAAACTGGGACACATATTCAGCAGGCGGCGCTACAATCGCCCAAGGAGCACCCCAACCTAAGGACGCCGAATTTCCATGTCTAAGACCATTCCTGCCGGTGGGCCTGCGGACAACGCAGCAGCAACCGCCCCCGTCACGTCGACGGGCGGCACTTCCCCGGCCCTGCCTGCCCCGGCCCGGAACAAAAACATCGGCTGGCTGCTGGTGATCACCGGCGTCGTGGGTTGGCTTGCCTCCGGCGCGCTGGTCCTGGAGAAGCTGGAAACGCTCAAGGACCCCAACTACGTGACCGTCTGCGACGTAAACCCCTTTATATCCTGCGGGCAGGTGATGATGACCTGGCAGAGTTCGGTGTTCGGGTTCCCCAACATGTTCATGGGCATCGTGGCCTTTGCCGTGGTCATCACCACGGGGATGGCGCTGCTGGCCGGTGCCACGTTTGCGCGCTGGTATTGGCTAGGACTCCAGGCCGGGGTCACGCTGGGCTTCGCCTTTGTGGTGTGGCTGTGGTCCCAGGCGCTCTACGACATCGGCGTGCTCTGCCCGTTCTGCATGGTGGTGTGGGCGGCGATGATCCCGCTCTTTGTCTGGGTGACCATCCGCAATATCAGTGCGGGCGTGATCCCGCTGCCAGCCAGGGCAACCAAGCTTGTGGGAGATTCCGGCTGGATCATTGTGGCCCTGCTCTACGTCGCCGTCATCGCCTCGATTTTCTTCGCGTTTATCCAGATCTTCGCCGGAACTTCCGGCTTCTAGATAACTTTTCCTCAGCTGGAGCCACCGCCGGCATAACAGGAAAGGCCAATGTTCGCGATGAACATTGGCCTTTCCTGTCACTTTGATGAGGCTTAGAACCAGATCTTGATCTCGCGCTCGGCGGATTCCGGGGAATCCGAGCCGTGGACCAGGTTCTGCTGCACCTTCCCGCCCCAGTCGCGGCCGAAGTCGCCACGGATGGTACCGGGGGCGGCGGTAGTGGGATCAGTGGTCCCGGCCAGGGAGCGGAAACCCTCGATCACCCGGTGGCCTTCAAAAATCGCGGCCACGACGGGTCCGCAGAGCATAAATTCCACCAGGGGCTCATAGAACGGCTTGCCTACATGTTCCTCGTAGTGCTGCTCCAGGAGCTCACGGCTGGCGTGCACCTTTTTCAGTTCGGCCAGGGTGTAGCCCTTTGCTTCGATCCGGCCAAGGATGGCGCCCGTGAGGTTCCGGGCTACGCCGTCGGGCTTGATCAGTACCAGGGTGCGTTCAGTGGTCACAGCTGCTCCAATACATCGGGTGGTTTTGCTCGTTATTCTACGGTGCTGCCGGCGGCGGGGGCTCCGGGTGGCTGGCTTCCCATTCGGCCTGCTCCCGGGCCCGCTCGGCGGACTCCCGGTCTATCCGGGCGCCGGCCCGGAGGCCGTACCACCACGCGAGCGCGAACAGGAGCCCCACAACGAACATGGTGGGCTCGATGATGCCGGTCAGGATCAGGACCACCTGTAATGCCCAGCCAACCGTCATCCCCCAGGGCCGGGAAAGGACGGCGCAGGCGAACACCAGCACCAGGCTCAGCACGATGCCGACGGACAAGATGATGGCCGGCGGGAATTCGCCGCGCCGTAGTCCAAACACGGCCAGTGTTGCGAAGAAGGCCACGAATGCTTCCAGCAGGAGGACGGTGGAGGCGAACATGATTTTGGTGGACCGGCGTTTCTTTGGCATGCCGGGTCTCCATTCGCGCTGGGCTTTAGTCAGCTTCGCCATGGCCTAGGCCTCCGTCTTTCCCAGCAGGATCCGTGCTTCGGCAACGAGCGTGATGGAACCCGTCACCAGCACGCCGCCGGAGAGGTCCTCATTGGCTTCTGCCCGTTCCACAGCCCATTCCAAGGCGTCGTCCAGCTTCTCGGCGATGTGGATGTTGTCCTCGCCAAAGCCCATTTCAACGGCAAGTTCGGCCAGTTCGGCAGCTGGTACGGCGCGTGGCGAGTTTGACTGCGTAAAGCAGTATTCCTCGGCCAGCCCGCCGAGGGATTCCTTGAGCTGGCGCAGGATCTCTTCGGCGTCCTTTTCTTTGAGGACACCCACCACCGGCACCAGCCGGGTGAAGCTGAAAGCCTCCTCGATCGCTTCCGCTGACGCCCTGATGCCCTCCGGATTGTGGGCGGCGTCCACAATGATGGTGGGCGCGGTCCGGACCACCTCGAGACGGCCAGGCGACGTGACGCTGGCGAAGGCTTCCTGGAGCACCTCGGCGTCGAGCTCCTTTTCGCCGCCAAAGAATGCCTCAAGGGCTGCAACAGCGACGGCGGCATTCTGGGCCTGGTGCGCGCCGTGCAGGGGAATCAGAACCTCCGGGTACCGGCCTGCAATGCCCTGGATGGTCACCACCTGCCCGCCCACGGCGACCGTGCGGGATTCGACGCCGAACTCCACGCCTTCGAAGCGGAAGGGAACCTGTACCTCGCGGGCCTTCTCCAGCAGAACCTGGGCGGCGTCCACCGGCTGGGCGGCACTGACCAGATACCCGCCGGGTTTGATGATGCCCGCCTTTTCATACGCGATGTCCTCGGTGGTGTCACCCAGCAGGTCCGTGTGGTCCAGCGAGATGGGCGTGACGACGGAAACGAGCCCGTCCCCCACATTGGTGGCATCGGTGATTCCACCAAGGCCTACCTCGATGACGGCCACGTTGACTGGCTGGTCGGCGAAGACGGCGAAGCCCAGGATAGTGAGGCATTCGAAGTAGGTCAGGCGGGGTTCGCCGGCGGCCTCCAGTTCGGCGTCCACGATCTGCAGGTAAGGGCGGATCTCGTCCCAGATCCGGACAAACGTCTCGTCCGGCACCGGGTGCCCGTCAATACTGATCCGCTCCGTCACCTTGCTCAGGTGCGGACTGGTGTACCGGCCGGTGCTCAGGCCATGGGCGCGGAGCCCGGCCTCGATCATCCGGGCGGTGGAGGTCTTGCCGTTGGTGCCGGTCACGTGGATGATCGGGAAGGACTTGTTCGGCTCCCCGAGCACGTCCATGGCGCGGAACAGCGGAGCAAGCCGGGGTTCCATTTTGTTTTCCGGTGCGCGGCCCAGGAGCTCGGCGTAGACGCTCTCCACGGAGAATTCGTCACTCATAGGCTTAGGCCCCCACTTTTTCTTCAACTTTTTCTACAACGACGTCGGGGTCGGCAAGGTCTGCCGCTTCCGTTTCGAGCACCAGGGTCAAAGTCTCCACCTTGACCAGTTCGGCGTTGGCCGCCAGTGCGTCCACCACGTTCTGCCGTGCCTTGACCGTGGTTCGGATCCGGTCGCTGACGTTCAACCCTGCGTCCTTGCGGGCCTGCTGGATGGCACGGACCATGTCGCGCGCCATCCCTTCGGCTTCAAGTTCGGGGGTGACCTCGGTGTTGAGCACAACGAAGCCGCCGCCGGGCAGAACTGCTACAGCAGAAGATGCCCCCGCGCCGCCGTCGGACTCTGCAACAACGGTTTCCAGGCTGTATTCATGGGGTTCCAGCGCAAGTCCTCCCGCCGTCACCACACCCTGTTCGTCCACAGTCCAGTCGCCGGACTTGGAGCCCTTGATGGCCTGCTGGACGTTCTTGCCCAGGCGCGGGCCTGCGGCGCGTGCGTTGACGACCAGCTTCTGCTGGATCCCGAATTCCTCCGGAGAGGCGGTTGCGGCGTCCAGCAACCGGACCGAGCGGAGGTTCAGTTCATCCGCGACGACGGCGGCAAAACCCTGCAGCGAATCCGCGCCGGGTGCCACCACAGTCAGTTCCTGCAGCGGGAGGCGTACCCGAAGGTTGGCGGCCTTGCGGAGTGACGATCCGGTGGAGCAGATCTGCTGCACCCGGTCCATCGCCTCCACCAGGTCCGGGTTGGCGGGGAACAGCGAAGCATCTGGCCAGTCGGCCAGGTGCACGGATCGGCCGCCGGTGAGGCCGCGCCAGATCTCCTCGGACACCAGCGGCAGCAAGGACGCTGACACCCGGCACACTGTCTCCAGTGCCGTGAACAGGGCGTCGAACGCGTCAGTGCTTTCGTCGAAGAAGCGCTGGCGGCTGCGGCGGACGTACCAGTTGGTGAGCATGTCCAGGTAGCTGCGCACAGCATCGCAGGCTCCGGAGATGTCGTACTCGTCCATGCGGGCGGTGATGGTGCGCACCAGGTCTCCCGTGTTGGCCATCAGGTACTGGTCCAGGGTGTCGCTGTAGCCGTCGTAACGAAGCGTGGCGTCATAACCTTCCGCTTGCCCATCCACTGCGTTGGAGGCGTTCGTGTACAGCGTGAAGAAGCTGTACACGTTCCAGAGCGGCAGGATGACCTGGCGCACGCCGTCGCGGATGCCCTGTTCGGTGACCACCAGGTTGCCGCCGCGGAGGATCGGGCTGGCCATCAGGAACCACCGCATCGCATCGGAACCGTCGCGGTCCAGGACCTCGGTGACGTCGGGGTAGTTGCGCAGGCTCTTGGACATCTTCTGGCCGTCCGAGCCCAGCACGATCCCGTGGCTGATGACGTTGCGGAACGCCGGGCGGTCAAACAGTGCCGTAGACAGGATGTGCAGCATGTAGAACCAGCCCCGGGTCTGGCCGATGTACTCCACAATGAAGTCGGCCGGGTTGTGGGTGTCGAACCATGCTTCGTTCTGGAACGGGTAGTGCACCTGGCCGTAAGGCATGGAACCGGAGTCGAACCACACGTCCAGGACGTCCTCCACGCGGCGCATCACGGACTGGCCCTCCTCGGGAGTCCGCGGATCGTCCGGGTTGGGGCGGGTGAGTTCGTCGATGAACGGCCGGTGCAGGTCCACCTGGCCGTCATTGTTCAGCGGCAGCCTGCCGAAGTCTGCCTCGATCTCCGCGAGGGAGCCGTACACATCGGTGCGCGGGTACTCGGGGTCGCTGGACTCCCACACCGGGATGGGGCTTCCCCAGTAGCGGTTGCGGCTGATGGACCAGTCGCGGGCGTTGGCCAGCCACTTGCCGAACTGGCCGTCTTTGACGTTGCCGGGGATCCAGTTGATGTCCTGGTTGAGCTCGGACATCCGGTCCTTGAACTTGGTTACCTCCACGTACCAGGAGGAGACCGCACGGTAGATCAGCGGGTTGCGGCAGCGCCAGCAGTGCGGGTAGCTGTGTTCGTAGCTCGCCTGGCGCACCAGCCGGCCCTGGGCGCGCAGCACCTGGGTGATGGGCTTGTTGGCCTCGAACACCTGCAGGCCGACGATGTCGTGAAGGTCGCCGCCGGCGAACAAGGGCAGGAACTTTGCGCCCTCGTCGACCGAAAGCACCACCGGGATTCCTGCTTCCTCGCAGATCTTCTGGTCCTCTTCACCGTAGGCCGGCGCCTGGTGGACCAGGCCGGTACCGTCGGTGGTGGTGACGTAGTCCGCCACCAGGATGCGCCAGGCGTTCTGGGTGCCGTACTTTTCGGTGTCGGCGAAGTCGTGCCACAGCGGCTGGTACTCCAGGCCCTCGAGCTCGGTGCCGTTGTGGGTGGAGACAACGGCGGCCTGTGCAGCCGCGGCGTCGTCATAGCCCAGATCCTTGGCATAGCTTCCCACCAGGTCCGCGGCCAGCAGGAAGCTGCCATTCACCGGAGCGTCTGCTGATGCTGCCTTGATACCGTTCGGACCGACCGGCAGGACGGCATAGGAGATGGAAGGGCCGACGGCGAGCGCGGCATTGGTGGGCAGCGTCCAGGGCGTGGTGGTCCAGGCGAGTGCCTGCACGCCTTCAAGCGTTCTGGACAGTTCCGATTCGCCCGCCTTGATCGGGAAGGTCACGGTGACGGTCTGGTCCTGGCGGTTCTTGTAAACGTCGTCGTCCATGCGCAGCTCATGGTTGGACAGCGGGGTCTCGTCCTTCCAGCAGTACGGCAGCACGCGGTAGCCGTTGTAGGTCAGGCCCTTCTCGTGCAGCTGCTTGAAGGCCCAGAGCACGGACTCCATGTACTCAACGTTGAGCGTCTTGTAGTCGTTCTCGAAGTCCACCCAGCGGGCCTGGCGGCTGACGTAGTCCTTCCACTCGCCGGCGTACTTCATCACGGAAGCACGGCAGGCGTCGTTGAACTTGTCGATGCCCATGGCCTCGATCTGGGTCTTGTCGGTCATGCCCAGCTGCTTCATGGCTTCCAGTTCGGCGGGCAGGCCGTGGGTGTCCCAGCCAAAGCGGCGCTCCACACGCTTGCCGCGCTGTGTCTGGTAGCGGGCGACGAGATCCTTGACGTAGCCGGTCAGCAGGTGACCGTAGTGCGGCAGGCCGTTGGCGAAGGGCGGGCCGTCGTAGAAAACAAACTCATTGCTTCCCGGAGCTCCGCCGGGGAGTTCGGCCGGGCGCTGGTCAATGCTGGCCTGGAACGTACCATCTTCATCCCAGTACTTGAGGATCCGTTCCTCGATCTCCGGGAATTTCACGGAGGCGGATACGCCCGCTGCACCTCTTTTCGAGTGGGTGCCGACGGTAGTGGCTGAAGCCTTGGGGTAGTACGTCATTCTCATCATCCTGGGTTGAGCTGGTGAACCGGGCAGGATCGCTGCCAGGCTCCGTTCAGGATGCGAGGACGGTTCA
Organism: Pseudarthrobacter sp. MDT1-40-2; assembly: GCF_059383595.1. Classification (NCBI taxonomy): domain Bacteria; kingdom Bacillati; phylum Actinomycetota; class Actinomycetes; order Micrococcales; family Micrococcaceae; genus Pseudarthrobacter; species Pseudarthrobacter sp. MDT1-40-2. Next base: position 222,182 of record NZ_JBWZCL010000001.1, read on the forward strand.
TGCCGCGCCCTTGGGCGTTGCACCTGCCGCGGTACCACCTCACTTGCCCACTTCGGAACGGGACTTCCTGACGAAAGTCCGCTCCGGCGTCGGCCGCTCATTACTGCTGTGACGGGCTTACCCGTCCGGTTCTACTGACGCAATCTGCCAGTTCCCTGGCGGACCGCGCGTTCTTCCGGAAGCTCACCGGTGATAGCCGGGTCGAAGCTGTCTTTTCAGTCTACTATCGCCGCAGCTTATCCCGCCATTCGCTGCCACGGCCGGCGGCCCCGCCGCTTCAGCGACACAAGCGTTACATCTTTTGGAAAAGTGGTGCGATCTGTTGCCTAGACTCGTTCCCATGACTGCTACCACCGGCACCGGCAACGACACAGTCCCCGGAACACGCTCGGCAGTGATCTTTGGCTGGTTCGCCGTCCTGGCGGCCGTGCCCGTGCTGGTGCTGTCGGTTTTCCGTGCCATCCCGGCCGAATGGCCTGTCCTGGTGGTCCAACTGCTGGCGTTCACTCCGTGGCTTGCTGTTCCCGCCGTGTGCGCCCTGGCCTTTGCACTCCTGTCCCGGCGCCGCTGGATGCAGATAGTCACGGGCGCCCTGGTGGCCTGCCAGCTGTTCTGGCTGTTCCCGCCCGATGCCGGACGTCCTGCCCAGGCTGACGCCGCCGGCCGCCCGGCCGTTGAGGTGAACGTCATGAACATCAATGCGGAGTTCGGACAAGCGGATGCGGGCAGCATCGTGCAATTGGTCCGGGACAACGGCATTGGACTCCTGACCATTCAGGAACATACTTTGGGCTTGCAGGAAAGGCTCTCCAGGGAGGGATTGGAGCGGATACTCCCCTTCAGGATCAGTGATCCTACTGACGACGGTGCCGGGAGCGCGACCTACTCACGCTATCCACTGGAGCACGCCGGCCTGATCCCCGATACGCCCTTCCAGATGCCGACGGTGCGGTTGACGGCAGGCTCAGGTGGATCCGTTGCCGTTCTGGAAGTGACAAATGTCCATGCCCTGCCGCCGGTGGATGTGAGGGTGGCCCAGTGGCGCAGCGACCTTGACGCCATAGGAAGAGTGGGCCAGGGGCCGGGCCACCGGCTCCTGGCTGGTGATTTCAATGCCACGCTGGACCACGCCGAGTTCCGCAGGATCCTGTCGCCCGGCCCTACCGATAGTGCAGAAAGGGCCGGCATGGCTGACGTGGCAGCAGCAGCCGGTTCGCGGCTGGTCCCCACCTGGCCCATGGAAGGACAGTTATTGCCGGGCATCGCGATCGACCACCTGGTGACCAGCGCGGGCGTGGGCAGTTCCGCTTATGCCGTCCATACCGTGCCAGGTACGGATCACGCCGCCATCATGGCCACCCTCAGCATTCCGGCGGCCTGACCGGCCCTCCCGGTGCCCGTTAGCTGGGTTTGCGGATCAGCTTATGGTTGGCCGCCTGCGCAACCGGACGGATCACAATCTGGTCCAGGTTCACGTGGTGCGGGGCACTCACGGCGTACCTGACGACGTCGGCAACATCCCCGGCAGTAAGGGGCTTTTCAACGCCCTGGTACACCTTTTCCGCGGCAGCCTGGCTGCCCAGCCGCTTTAGCGCGAATTCCTCGGTCTGGACCAGGCCTGGTGCCACCTCAATAACGCGGACGTTGTGTTCCGCTTCTTCCAGCCGGAGCGCTACGGTCATCGCATGCTGGGCGAACTTGGCCGCGTTATAGCCGGCCCCGCCTTCGTAGGCGGCAAGTCCCGCCGTCGACGTCAGGTTCAACACGGTGCCTTCACCGTTTGCCCGCAGTTGCGGCAGGAAAGCACGGATGAGTTTCATGGTGCCCAGCACGTTGACCTGGTACATCCAATCCCAGTCCTCAACTTTCGCCTCGCCAATCCGGTCCGCCCCGCGGGCGCCTCCGGCAATGTTGATGAGTGTTCCCGCACCACCTGCGTCGGAGACGGTCTGCAGGACACGTTCGACGTCGGCGTCGTCAGTAATATCCGCCGGCACGGCTACCGCACCGGTCTCCTGTTCCAGCTCCTCGAGCCGGTCCGCCCGCCGGGCGACCGCGAAGACCGTCCAGCCATCCGCCCGCAGGGCGCGCACCGTAGCCTCGCCGATTCCGGTGCTGGCCCCGGTGACGACTGCCGCCTTTTCCGATGCGGCCTTTTCCGGTGCGTCCTTTTCCGGTGCTGTCTTGTCCTGGGAATCGTCAGTCATGGCACCACCCTAACGGCATCGAGCAGGTGCGGGCCATGAAACAATTGGGGAATGGCTGAATCCACGCAGGGCATAGACACGCCCGAAACCGCCCCTATCAACGTCCCCGACAAGCCTGCCCTTGAGGGCCTCGAAGCTGCCCTCACGCGGCGCTGGCTTAGCGAAGGCACCTACAAGTTCAACCCGGACACCACACGGGAGCAGGTCTACTCGATCGACACTCCCCCGCCCACCGCATCGGGTTCGCTGCACGTGGGGCACATGTTCTCCTACACACAAACAGACGTCCTGGCCCGCTACCAGCGCATGAACGGCAAGAACGTCTTCTACCCCATGGGCTGGGACGACAACGGCCTGCCCACCGAACGCCGCGTGCAGAACTACTACGGCGTCCGTTGCGACCCGTCCATCCCGTACAACCCTGACTACCGTGCGCCTGCGCAGCCTGCGAAGAACCAGCGGGACTTCGACGTCGTCTCCCGCCGGAACTTCATCGAGCTCTGTGAAGAACTTGCCGTGGAGGACGAGAAGGTCTTCGAAAATCTGTTCCAGACCCTTGGCCTGTCCGTGGACTGGGAGCTCACCTACCGCACCATCGACGACAACTCGCGGGCAGTCTCGCAGCGCGCCTTCCTGGCCAACCTGGCTGCCGGGGACGCCTATATGGCAGAAGCGCCTACTCTGTGGGACGTAACCTTCCGCACGGCCGTTGCCCAGGCCGAGCTTGAAGACCGCGAAGTAGCAGGCGCCTACTACCGCTATCCCTTCTTCACCGAAGACGGCGAAAAGGTCTACATCGAGACCACCCGTCCTGAACTGCTGGCCGCCTGCGCCGCGCTGGTTGCCAACCCCGACGACGAACGGTACCAGCCGCTGTTCGGCAAGAAGGTCACGTCCCCGGTATTCGGTGTTGAGGTTGAGGTCAGGGCCCACCCGCTGGCCAAGGCAGACAAGGGCTCCGGCATCGCCATGGTCTGTACCTTCGGCGACCTGACCGACGTCACCTGGTGGCGCGAGCTGCAACTGCCCACGCGTGCCATCGTGGGCCGGGACGGCCGGATCATCAGTGAAGCTCCTGAGTGGATCACCACCGGCGCCGGTCGCGAGGCGTTCGCCGCCATCGCCGGCAAGACCGTTTTCAGCGCCAAGGAAGAAGTGGTGAAACTTCTCGGTGCTTCCGGGCTGCTCGATGGCGAGCCCAAGAAGATCATGCACCCCGTGAACTTCTACGAAAAAGGCGACAAGCCCCTCGAAGTTGTCACCTCGCGCCAGTGGTACATCCGCAACGGCGGAAGGGACGAGGAACGCCGGGAGAGGCTGATCGCGCGTGGGCACGAAATCAACTTCCACCCGGCCTTCATGCGATCGCGCTACGAGAACTGGATTTCAGGGCTGAACGGGGACTGGCTGGTATCCCGTCAGCGCTTCTTCGGCGTGCCGATTCCGGTCTGGTACCCCCTGGACGCGGACGGCAATCCCGACTACGACTCCCCCATCGTTCCGTCGGACGAGCAACTCCCCGTGGATCCCGCAGCTGATGCCGCTCCCGGCTTCGATGAGGCCCAGCGTGACGTGCCCGGCGGCTTTACCGGAGACGCCGACATCCTCGACACCTGGGCCACGTCCTCGCTCACGCCCAAGATCGTGGGCGGCTGGAAGCGTGACGAGCAGCTCTTCGGCAAGGTTTACCCGTTTGACCTCCGCCCCCAGGGCCACGACATCATCCGGACCTGGCTGTTCTCCTCCGTGGTGCGCGCAGATGCCCTGGAGAACTGCGCACCGTGGAAGCACGCCGCCATTTCAGGCTGGATCCTGGACCCGGACCGCAAGAAGATGTCCAAGTCCAAGGGCAACGTGGTGGTACCCACCGACGTGCTGGAGGAATATGGCTCGGATGCTGTGCGCTACTGGGCAGCCTCGGCAAAGCTCGGGGCTGACACGGCCTACGAAATTGCCCAGATGAAGATCGGCCGCCGCCTGGCCATCAAGCTCCTGAACGCCTCCAAGTTCGTCCTGAACCTGGGTGCCACGGAGAACTCGGTGGTTTCCCACGACCTGGCAGTCGTGACCAATCCCCTGGACCGCGCCGTCCTGGCGCAGCTCTCAGAGGTTGTGGCGCAGTCAACCAAGGCATTCGAGAACTATGACTACGCCCGGGCACTGCAGATTACGGAGAGCTTCTTCTGGCAGTTCACGGACGACTATGTGGAACTCATCAAGGACCGCGCCTACGGTGCCGCGGGTGAGCAGGAACAGGCCTCGGTGCTGGCTGCCCTGGCCACTACCCTGGACACCCTGTTGCGGCTCTTTGCCCCGTTCCTGCCGTTTGCCACGGAAGAGGTCTGGAGTTGGTGGCGGAACGGCTCCGTCCACCAGGCCAACTGGCCGGCTTCCCTGGACGTAACTGGCGGCGACACCACCATGCTGGCCACGGTGGGACAAGCCCTCAGCGGCGTGCGCAAGGCGAAGTCTGAGGCCAAGGTCAAGCAGCGTACCGAGGTGTTGTCCGCGACCATTACTGCATCCGAGTTGCTGACGACGCAGCTGAAGGCAGGCCTTGGTGACCTCAAGGCGGCCTCCAATGCCCGCGACATCACGCTGGTTGCCGGCGATGTGGAGCTGACCGTCAGTGACGTCCAGCTGGCTCCGGCCGAGGAGCCTTCCCAGGCATAAGCCGCCCGCTGCCGACCCCCTGTTTTTGGGCAAAGGGGAAGCCCCATCAGCGTTTTGCCGTTGGTGGGGCTTCGACTTTCGGCCATCTGGTGACGACTTGCTGGTCTGGCAGGATCCTCAGAGCTCCAGGTCTTCCTACCACGTCACTGGTAGCTTGTATCTGACTTTGACGATGGCTGCGTCAGATACACATCACTGAATCTTTGGTTCCTGCGTCCCTCTTCTTTCGAAGTGGGTAAGAACCATTGTGGTCCTGCCCGCCAGGGTACGCAAGAGCCCCGGAAGAACTACATCCAAGTAGTTCTTCCGGGGCTCTTTTGCGTTCAGTCGAAGGCGGGCCGCTCAGTGCGGCTGCGCTTAATCTCAAAGAAATGCGGGTAGGAAGCCAGCGTAACGGTGGCGTCCCAGAGACGGCCGGCTTCCTCACCGCGCGGGATGCGCGTCAGCACCGGGCCGAAGAAAGCGGTGCCGTTGAACGCCACCACAGGCGTGCCGACATCCTGGCCAACCAGGGAGATGCCTTCCTCATGGCTGGCCCGCAATTGGGTGTCGTACTCGTCCGTGCCGGCCGCTTCTGCCAATGCGGCCGGTAATCCGCAGTCTGCCAGGGCCTTGCTGATGACCAGGGCGCGGTCCTTCTCGCCGCCGTCGTGGATCAGGCTGCCCATGGCGTCGTACAGCGGCTTGATCACAGCATCGCCGTGCTGCTCCTTCGCTGCGATGATGACCCGGACCATCCCCCAGCCGTTATCCATGGATTCGCGGTAGGCCGGTTCCAGCTCGCGTCCTTCATTGAGGACGGAAAGGCTCATCACGTGCCATTCGGTCTTGATGTTGCGGACCTGTTCCACCTCGCCGATCCAGCGGGAGGTGATCCAAGCGAAGGGGCACAGCGGATCGAACCAGAAATCGGCGCGGTTCAGTGAGGTTTCAGTCATGGGATCCTTGACGTTTGGTGAGCGGAGTACCCTCAGGCGGACTTACGCCGCTTTGCGGGAGGTTCGTGTTCAATGAGCGCAGGTTCGGCGCCGTTGAGGACAACGTCCGCGTTGATCACAACGCTGGCGATGTCCTGCCGGCTGGGGAGGTCGAACATGACGGGGAGGAGGACTTCCTCCATGATGGCCCTGAGGCCGCGTGCGCCAGTGCCCCGCTCGAGTGCCTGGTCGGCGATTGCTTCCAACGCGCCATCATCAATGACGAGTTCGACGCCGTCGATCTGGAACATCTTCTGGTACTGCTTGACCAGGGCGTTCTTGGGCGTGGACAGAATCTGCATCAGGGCGTCGCGGTCCAGATTGGAGACGGTGGTGATGACCGGCAGGCGGCCAATGAATTCCGGGATCAGCCCGAACTTCAGGAGGTCCTCCGGCATCACCTCGCCGTAGGAATCGGCATTTTTGCTGACCTCATTCAGGGGGGCGCCAAACCCGATCCCCTTACGGCCGGAGCGCGAGCCGATGATCTCTTCCAGCCCGGCGAAAGCACCTGCCACGATGAACAACACGTTGGTGGTGTCGATCTGGATGAATTCCTGGTGCGGATGCTTCCGGCCGCCCTGGGGCGGTACCGAAGCGACTGTCCCCTCGAGGATCTTCAGGAGTGCCTGCTGGACGCCTTCGCCGGAGACGTCGCGGGTAATGGACGGGTTCTCGCTCTTGCGGGAAATTTTGTCGATCTCATCGATGTAGATGATTCCCTGTTCGGCCTTTTTGACGTCATAGTCAGCGGCCTGGATGAGTTTCAGGAGAATGTTCTCCACGTCTTCCCCAACGTAGCCGGCCTCCGTAAGTGCGGTGGCATCCGCGACGGCGAAGGGAACGTTGAGCCTGCGGGCAAGAGTCTGTGCCAGGTAGGTTTTCCCGCAGCCGGTGGGGCCGATGAGGAGAATATTGGACTTGGCAATCTCGACGTCGTCGTGGTGTCCGCCGTCCGCGAGGCTGCTGCTCTTGGGGGCGTGGCCGGCCTGGATCCGCTTGTAGTGGTTATAGACGGCGACAGCAAGCGAACGTTTGGCGGGTTCCTGGCCAATGACGTATTCCTGCAGGAAGTCGAAAATCTCGCGGGGCTTGGGAAGTTCGAAGCTGCCCAGGTCTGCTACCTCTGCAAGCTCTTCTTCGATAATCTCGTTGCAGAGCTCGATGCATTCGTCGCAGATATAGACGCCGGGACCGGCAATCAGCTTGCGGACCTGCTTCTGGCTCTTGCCACAGAAAGAGCACTTCAACAGATCGGTGCTCTCGCCAATCCGAGCCATGTGGGAACCCCTTAGTTTCTTGCCGCCGATGCAGCAATGCACCGTTTGCTTGTAGTTCCGTCCTGCCGGGTTGCCCGGCAGTGACAACATCCACTCTAGGTCACATTGGACGTCTTGGGTGGAATGCGAACGCCGGTGCGGCCCAAAAAAACAGGGCTGCACCGGCGTCCGGGGCACTCATCCTAACGGGTGATTGCCTGTGGCTTGATCTTGCGCGAGTCGAGCACCTGGTCGATCAGGCCATAATTCATGGCCTCGGCGGCGGTCAGGATCTTGTCGCGTTCGATGTCGTTGTTGACCTGTTCAGACGTCCGGCCCGAGTGGTGGGCCAGGGTGTCTTCCAGCCAGGAACGCATCCGCATGACTTCTGCGGCCTGGATCTCGAGGTCAGAGGCCTGACCGCCCTGCCCGCCGGACAGAGCCGGCTGGTGGATGAGGACGCGTGCGTTCGGCAGCGCGAGCCGCTTCCCGGGGGTACCGGCGGCGAGCAGGACGGCCGCTGCACTGGCGGCCTGGCCGAGGCAAACGGTCTGAATTTCCGGCCGGATGTACTGCATGGTGTCGTAGATGGCCGTCATGGCCGTGAAGGAACCACCCGGCGAGTTGATGTACAGCGTGATATCGCGGTCCGGGTCCGTGGACTCCAGAACCAGCAACTGCGCCATCACGTCATCGGCAGAGGCGTCGTCCACCTGCACGCCGAGGAAGATGATGCGGTCCTCGAAGAGCTTGGTGTAGGGGTCCTGGCGCTTGAAGCCATAAGGCGTGCGCTCTTCGAACTGGGGCAGGACGTAGCGGCTGGTAGGCAGGTTGCCGGCAGACGATCCGAAGTTGTAGTTCATGTGTGGTTGCTCCTGATCTTGGATTCTGAATGCCGGATTACTGCTCGGACGACTGCTGCGCGTCAGATGAGCTGTTTGAGCCGTTAGAGGTACCGCCGCCGCCTGACACCGAACTTGCATGGCCGGCGATCTTGTCGAAGAAGCCGTATTCAAGCGCCTGCTGAGCGGTAAACCACTTGTCGCGGTCGTTGTCCCGAAGGATGGTCTCCACGGTCTGCCCGGTCTGTTCTGCGGTGAGCTCAGCCATGACCTTCTTCATGTGCAGGATGAGTTCTGCCTGGATCTTGATGTCCGAGGCTGTGCCGCCAATGCCGCCGGAGGGCTGGTGCATCAGCACGCGGGCGTTCGGGGTGGCGTAACGCTTGCCCTTGGTACCCGAAGACAACAGGAACTGGCCCATCGATGCGGCCAGGCCGGTAGCGACGGTAACGACGTCGTTCGGGATGAACTGCATGGTGTCATAAATGGCCATGCCGGCCGTGACGGAGCCGCCGGGCGAGTTGATGTAGAGGTAGATGTCCTTGTCCGGGTTTTCGGCCGAGAGGAGCAGCAGCTGTGAGCAGATGGCGTTGGCGTTGTCATCGCGCACTTCGGAGCCGAGCCAGATAATGCGCTCTTTCAACAGGCGGTTGTAGATGTAGTTGTCCTGGCTGGCTGGATCAACCGTAGCCATCCGGGGTGACTGTGCGTGCTCTGACATGTGTTCTTACCTCTCGCTGGTGACGGTGACATCACGTAACTTCACTACTTGGACACTAACCGGTTTCAGGGCGGTTTTGTTCGCACACGTTGGGCTGTTCGCTGACGGCGCACGATTGCGCCGCGGGCATAATGGCGCAAAAAAGCACGGCCCCCGGATCCGGGATCCAGGGGCCGTGCGATTGCCGGAAATGTCAGCTGCAAAGCTGCCGGGCTGTTAGAACTTGGCTGCTGCCGGGTCGTCGCTGGAGACGGTCTCATCGGCTGCAGCTGCCTCTTCGGAGGCCTCAGCGTTTACGTCTTCAGCCTCGACGGCGGGAGCCTCTTCGCCCCCGGGACGCACGAATTCGCTCAGGTCAACAGCGTTGCCCTCGGAATCGGTCACCGTTGCCTGGCCCAGCACTACTGCAAGGGCCTTGCGGCGGCGAACCTCGGAAACCATCATCGGAACCTGGCCGCTCTGATCGATGATCTGGGCGAACTGGTTCGGGTCCATGCCGTACTGGCTGGCCGTGCTGACGATGTAGTCGATCAGCTCGTTCTGGCTGACATTGACTTCTTCTTTTTCAGCAATGGCGTCCAGGATGATCTCGTTCTGGAAGGCCCGGGCAGTGTTGGCCTTGACCTCTTCGCGGTGTTCCTCAGTGTCGTGCTCGCCGTCGCCGTGGCCATTGCCTTCCTTGAAGTGAGCTTCGAGCTGCTCTTCAACGACCGAGTCCGGAACCGGAACCTCGATCATTTCAACAAGCTTGTCCAGGACCTTGTCGCGGGCTTCTACGCCCTGCTCGACAACCTTGGACTCGGCAGCCTGCTTGGCGAGGTCCGCGCGCAGCTCTTCGAGGGTGTCGAACTCGGAAGCCAGCTGGGCGAAGTCATCGTTGGCTTCAGGGAGTTCGCGGATCTTCACGGACTTGACGACGACCTTCACCTGGGCGGCTTCGCCGGCGTGCTCGCCGCCCACCAAGGTGGTGTCGAAGATGGCTTCTTCGTCGGCGGACAGGCCGGTAACGGCCTCGTCCATGCCTTCAAGCATGGTGGCTGCGCCTACCTGGTAGGACAGGCCGGAAGCGGAATCAACCTCTTCACCGTCAATGGTGGCGGTGATGTCGATAGTCAGGAAGTCATCGTTGGCAGCAGGACGGTCAACGGACTTCAGCGTGCCGAAGCGGCCACGAAGTTCATCAAGGGCCTTGTCGACGTCGGCCTCGGAGGACTCAGCGGCTGCGACCTCGACCTTGATGCCGGCGTAGTCCGGAAGTTCAACCTCGGGACGGACATCAACCTCGGCGTGGAACTTCAGCTCACCATCGGTGGAGGACGGGTCCGGAACCTCGGTGATTTCGACCTCGGGACGGCTCAGGGGGCGGATGCCGGATTCCTGGACGGCGGCCTGGTACCAGCCGTTGAGGCCCTCGTTGATGGCCGTCTCCAGCACGTAACCGCGGCCAACCCGCTGGTCGATCAGCTTGGACGGGACCTTGCCCTTGCGGAAACCGGGGACCTGGATCTGCGAAGCAACAGTCTTGTATGCCTCGTCGATGCTGGGCTTCAATTCCTCAAAGGGGACCTCAACATTGAGCTTAACCCGCGTGGGGGTGAGGTTCTCGACAGCGCTCTTCACAGTCTAAGTACTCCTGGTTTTGTGGTGGTGGGTTCTGCAAACGCCCTGTACTGAAACGTCCTGGCCAGGCCGTGTGGACCGGGCCGCAGAGTCGGGGTGACAGGATTTGAACCTGCGACTTCCTGCTCCCAAAGCAGGTGCTCTAGCCAAGCTGAGCTACACCCCGTAAGTGCACAGGCAAGTCTACGGTCATTCGGGTCCACTTTGCACATTTGACACGTGGGGGATGAATTAGGTTTAGTTGTACCCGGCTTGAACAGCCGACCGGAAAACACCAGGCAGCCGGAATCAAGTACTTGATATCAGGCAAGTACAATGGATGCCAGCGGTTCCCGGGGACGTAGCTTAATGGTAAAGCCTCAGTCTTCCAAACTGATTACGCGGGTTCGATTCCCGTCGTCCCCTCCATCTGACAGCAGGGCTCCTCCTTGAGGGCCCTGCTGTTCTTGTAGGCGGAGAGAACTCCTGTTAGCTGGAGGACTGGCAGACCGGGCACCAGTAAAGTTTCCGCCCCGCCATGTCGGCAACACCGACGCTGGTTCCACAAACCCGGCACGGCTGGCCATGCCGCTTGTAGACATAGTGCGCATTGCCGTCTTCCGGTAGAAGGCTGCCTGTTTCCGCGGCCAGGTCCCAGAACTCCGCCGGCGTGGTGATGATCCGCCCCTGCCGCACGCCGTCGTTCATTAACAGCACAGTGTCGTCCCACAACGCGGCAGCAAGCTCAGGGGAGATACTGCTCCCGGGCAGCCATGGGTCAACGCGCTGACGGAACAACACTTCAGCTCGGTAGACATTGCCCACGCCCGCAAGGACAGTCTGGTCCATGAGCAGTTGCGCAACAGGCGTGCGGCGGCTGAGCAGCCGTTCCACAAACTCTTCGCGGTTACCCGGCTGGTCATGCAGCGGATCCGGGCCCAACCGGTCCAGGACCGCCTGCACCTGCGCCACATCCAGCACCTCACAGGTGGTTGCGCCCCGAAGGTCGGCCCAGCCGTGGTGCGACACCAGGCGTACCCTGACAGCGCCTACGGGCGGCGGCGGGCCTTCGTACTCCGGTACCGGGCCGTCGTCAAACGTTTCCCGCTCCCCCACCCGCCGGGGCGCACCGATGCTGGAAGAACCCACGAACGTACTGTCCCCGCCGAAACTCCAGGCCCCGTAGAGACCAAGGTGTACGTGCAGCACCAGTCCGTGGTGAAACGCAAGGAACAAGTGTTTGCCGTGCGCGGCGGAGGCCTCCAGCTCGTGTCCATCCAACAGGGCAGCACCAGCTGCAAACCTTCCCTGCGGGCTGCTCACCGCCAGTTGTTCACCGACGAAAACTTCGGCGAACTGCCGGGCCAGCCGGTGGATGGAATGCCCTTCAGGCACTATTCGATGACCTCTCCGGTGTTTTCGTAGGCAGCGATCTTGCTGATCCTGCGGACGTGCCGTTCGTCGTTGCTGAACGCTTCGGTCAGGAACGCCTCGATGATAGCGGTGGCTTCTTCCACCGTGTGCTGGCGGCCGCCGACCGCCACGACGTTGGCATCGTTGTGCTCACGGGCCAGAGTGGCTGTGGAGTGGTTCCAGGCCAGCGCCGCGCGGACGCCCCTGACCTTGTTGGCGGCAATCTGCTCGCCGTTGCCGGAGCCGCCCAGGACGATTCCCAGCGCAAAAACACCGGCCTGCTGGTCCGCGACCACTGCCTTGGCGGCGTTGATGCAGAACGACGGGTAGTCATCCAGTGCGTCATATTCCTTGGGCCCGTGGTCAACCACTTCGTAGCCCTTGGCGGTGAGGTGGTTGACCAGGTGCGCGCTCAGTTCCATGCCGGCGTGGTCGGTGGCGATGTGCACGCGGGGAAACGTGGGGTTCTGGGTCACGGCAGTGTCCGTTCAGTTGAAAGAGCACCGGAGCATCGCCGGGCTGGGGTGGAGACGGTCAGGGGTCAGATCATCACGGACCAGAATACTAGGCGCCGGTGGCGTCCGGCCCCGGAGGCGGTTCGGCACGTGCGCGTGCGGCCACGCGGGTAAGGACATCTGCCAGCCGGGCGGCTCGGGTAGCGCTGCCGCCGCTCACGGCCAGCCTGCCGCCATCGGATTTCCGGACGACGACGGCGGGGCCGCTGCTGACGAGCACCGCTGCGGTTCCGCTGTGGTGCCGGTAGCCCCACCCGCCATAGTCTGCGGCTTTGACTTCCGACGCACTAACAGCGGAAATATCAGCGGCCGGGAGGTCAACCACCGGCACGAACCCGCCGATAAGCACCCGCAGGCCATGCCTGTCCGCCTTAACCCGGGCCACCAGCAGGGAGGCACCCACGATCGCCAGGGCCACCAGGACCAGGCCCAGCCACGGGACAGCGATGGAGATCAGCGCGGCGGGCAACAGCGTGGCGAGGGCGATCATGATGAACACCGAGCTCCGTGCGTGGACCCAAAAGCGAAGAGTCTCCCGCTTCAGGTCCGGATCCAGGATGTCTGTCAGGGCCTCTTCGAACGCCTTATCGTCTTCCGGAGACCACTGCCGGTCGGCCTTGAACACAAAGATCATTACCAGGCCCGATGCCAGTGCGGCACCGCTGCCGAGGGCCAGTACGGTGAGGTCCACGTGCGATTCCCGGGCGTCCGCCAGGCCCGCCTGGCCCACCAGTCCGGCGGCCAGGACGCTGGTCAGGAACAGGCAGAGGAACAGCCCGCCGCCCATCATGACACGCCGGATCATGGCCGGGCGCGGGAGCCAGCTGCCCTGGAACATCACCAGCCAGCCCACCAGCACCATCACGGCAGAGCCCACGCCCACGTATGCGCCGAAGGGCGCAAAGGAGGTGCCGCCGTCGTGAGTCCACGCTATGGCCAGCGGATCCGGAAGGTCCGGCCGCAACAGGAGTGCACAAGCCACGAATGCCGCCGCCAGGACCACCGGGAATCCCGCCGCAAACCGCAGCGCCTTGCCATCCACAGCATCACCGAACCTACGCATGCCTTAAAGCTACCCCTGTGGGAGCCACGCCCGGACGCTCCGCAGCTTGCCATCGGGGGCGCAAGTGGAAGAATGACCGAACAGTGTAAGAACTGACAGTGCCGGCTCTGGCGTTGGGCCCGACGGCAACCAAAAACTCTCTGGAGGCCTCACTTTGCCTGGTATGAACCTCACGCGCGCGGAAGCCCGCGAACGTGCCGACCTGATCACCGTGGAATCCTACGAAGTCGCCCTTGACCTCACACGGGGCGAAAAGGTCTTCGGCTCCACCACCACCGTGAAGTTCAGCGCCGTGCCTGGTTCCTCCTCGTTCATCGACGCCGTCACGGCCAAGGTACATAGCGTCAACCTCAACGGCAGGGACCTGGATCCGGCAGAAGTTGCCGATGGCATCCGGATCCAGTTGCCTGACCTTGCCGCGGACAACGTGCTGACCGTCGTCGCGGATGCTCCGTATATGAACACCGGCGAGGGCCTGCACCGGTTTGTGGACCCTGTGGATAACGAGGTGTACCTGTACACACAATTCGAGGTTCCGGACTCCCGGCGGATGTTTGCGGTGTTCGAGCAGCCTGACCTGAAGGCCACCTTCGCCTTCACAGTGACCGCGCCGGCCTATTGGGACGTTATTTCCAATTCCCCTACGCCTGACCCGGTTGCCGTTTCGGATGCGGCCGCAACCTGGACCTTCTCCCCCACCCCCCGGATTTCCTCGTACATCACCGCGCTCATCGCCGGCCCGTATGAGGCAGTGCGCAGCGAGGTGACCAGTTCGGACGGACGCGTTGTGCCGCTGGGAGTGTTCGCTAGAAAATCCCTGATGCAGTACCTCGACGCAGACAACATCTTCGAACTCACCCGGCAGGGATTCGAGTTTTATGAGGCACAGTTTGGCTGCCCCTACCCGTTTGAGAAGTACGATCAGCTGTTCGTTCCGGAGTTCAACGCCGGGGCCATGGAGAACGCCGGGGCCGTGACCATCCTGGAAGGCTACATTTTCCGCAGCAAGGTCACCGACGCGCAGGTTGAGCGCCGGGCCATCACAGTGCTCCACGAGCTGGCGCACATGTGGTTCGGCGACCTCGTCACCATGCGCTGGTGGAACGATCTTTGGCTCAACGAATCCTTCGCCGAGTACATGTCCCACCTGGCCGCCGTCGAAAACACGGCCTTCACCAGTGCCTGGACCACTTTCGCTTCCGTGGAAAAGTCCTGGGCCTACCGGCAGGACCAGCTGCCCACCACCCACCCGGTCTTCGCCGAAATCAACGACCTCCAGGACGTTGAGGTGAACTTCGATGGCATCACCTACGCCAAGGGGGCGTCCGTGCTGCGGCAGCTGGTGGCCTGGGTTGGGCCTGAGCAGTTTATGGCCGGCGTGCGCGAATACTTCGCCAAGCATTCCTGGCAGAACACCGAACTGTCAGACCTGTTGGTGGAGCTGGAAAAGGCCAGCGGACGGCAACTGGACCAGTGGGCCACCCTGTGGCTGGAGACGGCAGGAGTCAACACGCTCAGGCCCCAGCTCAGCGTCAGCCCCGATGGCATTATCGAGTCGTTCGCCATCCTGCAGTCCGCTGTGCCGGAATGGCCTACCCTCCGCCCGCACCGGCTGGCGGTCGGCTTTTACGACTTCGACGATGCCGGCAAGCTGGAACGGGTGCACCGCGAGGAACTGGACGTCGACGGTGCCCGCACAGAGGTGCCGGCCCTGGCAGGCCGGCCCCGGCCTGCCCTGATCCTGGTCAACGACGACGACCTCGCCTACGCTAAGGTGCGGCTGGACGAGGAATCGCTGGCCACCGCCACAGCGCACCTGAAGGACATCAGCCTCAGCCTGCCCCGTACCCTGGTGTGGAGCTCTGCCTGGGATGCCGCCCGCGATGGGGAGACGCCCGCCCGGCGTTACGTTCAGCTGCTCCTGGCGAACGTTGCCGCTGAGAGCGATTCGTCCGTCATCCTGGTGCAGCTGCGCCAGCTGGCCACCACCCTGAACTTCTACGTGGCCGAAGAACACCGTGAAACCACGGCAGCCGCCGCTGCAGACACCCTCTGGAAACTGGCCCGCTCCGTTCCGGCCGGCTCCGATGTACAGCTGCAGTTTGTGAAGGCGTTTGCGTTGCATGCCCGGTCCGGCGGCCAGCTGGACACCATTGGCGGCCTGCTGGACGGCTCCCTGGCCCTCGACGGCCTGGCCGTGGACCAGGACCTGCGCTGGGAACTGCTGATCTCCCTTGTGGTGGGCGGGCGCGCCGGCCAGCCCGAGATTGACGCTGAGCTCGCCCGGGACACCACCGCCAGCGGACAGAATGCGGCAGCTCTGGCGGGAGCCGCTATTCCCACGGCCGAAGCCAAGGCCGCGGCCTGGGAGTCAATCGTGGTGAAGGGCGAACTTTCCAACGCCATCCAGGGATCGGCCGTAGCCGGTTTCACCCGCGTGCTGGACCGGTCGCTGCTGGAACCTTATGCGGAGAAGTATTTCGACGCCGTTCCCGGGATTGTCGCAAACCGCACCCACGCGCTGGCCCAGCAGATCGTCGTCGGACTGTACCCCGCCCAGCTGACCCGACAGTCGACGATCGACCGGACTGACCAGTTGCTGGCCGGCCTGGGCGAAGAGAACGCCGCCCTGCGGCGGATGATGCTGGAAAACCGCGACGGCGTGGCGCGCGCCCTGCGTGCCCGGGCTGCGGACGTCTAGGCCGTTATGACGCTGGGTGAGCACACGTATTCACTGACCGTCCGCTGGACTGGAAACCTCGGCGAGGGAACGTCCAGCTACCGCGGCTACTCCCGGGACCATGATGTGGCGATCCCGGGCCTGCCGGTCCTTCCGGGTTCCGCGGACCCTGCATTCCACGGGGACAAGGAACGCTACAACCCTGAGCAGCTGCTCCTGGCGGCCCTGGCGCAGTGCCACATGCTGTCCTTCCTCCATGTGGCCGTACGCCACGGCGTGGTGGTCACGGACTACGAGGATGCTGCCACGGGGATCATGAGGATGAACAGGGACGGCAGCGGGCAGTTCGAAACGGTGACGCTGAACCCCCGGGTGACGGTGGCGGACGCTGCGCACGTTGATCTGGTCCCCGAGCTGCACCATGAAGCGAACCGGCTGTGCTTTATTGCCCGGAGCGTCAACTTCCCGGTGCAGCATTTACCGCTCACGGTGGTTGGCCCATAACGCCTTCCGGCGCATTCGGCGCCCACTTCGCTTACTTCGCGGACAGCAGCTCTCGGGCGAGGCGGGCCTCAGTATCCGGGCTGAGTCCGGCCTTCCGTTCGCGGGAGAGACCGCGGCGGCGTTCGTCGTCGAGCGTGTCCTGAAGTGTGTCCTGCCAAGGCCGCAGGACAAGTCCCCCCGCCTTCGCAGCTTCGTTGCTGCGACGGCAGAATCCATCGTTCCCGGGCGGGAGCCACAGCGGCAGGGAATCCCTGCCAGACCAGTACCCGATGCCGTTTCCCACCAGCCAGTGCACGCCGGCCGGCAGAATGGTTCCCAGGAAGCCCGCAGCGTTTTCCGCTGCTTCAATGTATTCCCCGAACGGCACCTGCCGGCCTACTGCGTTCAAGGGCCCGGTGACGGCGCGCTCTGCCGCGTCCAGGATCCAGGCTGCAAGATCCCGGACGTCGATCACCTGGGTTGCGCTGCCGGCAATGTCAGGGACGACCACGGGCCTGCTGTCCCGGGCAAACCGGGCAGGCCAGTACCCGTACCTGTCTGAGCTGTCCCCCGGACCGCTGATCAGCCCTGCCCGGCAGAGGAGGGCTTTGCCTGCGGCCGCTTCAAGGGTGGCCTGCTCAATTGCCGACTTCGACTCCCCGTAGTTCTCCGGGGTGGACGGCATTCCGGTGGGAAGCGGCGGCAGGAGGTCAGCTTCCTCCTTGGCATGGGGCATCGAGTGGTCGGCGTAGACCGAGCAGCTGGAAACGAAGGTCCAGTGGCGTGCGCGGCCGGCAAGACTGCTGAGGGCATCCCTTGCCAGCGCTGGGTCGCGGGCAACTTCGATCACCGAGTTCCATTCACCCGATGCCCGGGAATAGCCGTTCGCGCCCAGTGAACGGTCTTCCTTCAGCCACCTGGCGCCCGGAGGGGGCTCTGCCGCGGAACCACGGGCCAGGCAGGTTACCTGGTGGCCTGCTGCCACAGCTTGCCTGGCTAATTCTGCCGACAGGAAAGCCGTTCCGCCAAGGATCAGGATGCGCATGACTCAACGCTACGGCGCTAGGGTTGAAGGAGGACAGAGCCTTATGCGCTGGGCTTAGCCCGCGTGAGGCACCAGTTACCCGGCGGCCGCCGGTGAACACCAAGGAGCAGCCCCACAGATGTTGAGCATGTTGTCGATCACCCCACTCGCCGCCGACCCCGACGGCGTCAGCATCCCCGGAGTTTTGATCAGCGTTGGTGTTGGCATAGTTGTCTGGCTGGTGGCAACGTTCGTGATTTCCCGGATCACCAAGCGGGCGGCCTCAGGCAGCAATTTCTTCAAGAAACCCCATTTCAGATGGGTTGCCCCCGCGTTGCGGGCACTGGACCACGAGCGCCGGGTCCAGAGGGCGGAAACCATTGGCGCGCTGCTCAACAGCATCGTCGGCGTCCTGGTCGCGGTAATCACCATCATGTATGTGCTGCAGAACCTGGACGTCAACATAGCCCCGCTGCTGACCAGCGTCGGCATCTTGGGTATCGCCATAGGTTTTGGCGCCCAGCAGCTGATCCGCGACTTTCTGGCCGGTATTTTTATTACCATTGAAGACCAGTATGGAATCGGCGACGTCATCGAGACCAGTGAAGTGGTAGGTGTTGTGGAGTCCATGGGCCTGCGTATCACCCGCGTCCGCGCGGAGGACGGCGCCATCTGGTACCTGCGCAATGGCGAAATCCTGCGGGTGGGCAACCGTTCGCAGGGCGACTACGTGCCCGTCACGGAGCCTGCAGGCCCTGGCCCCGATCAGGCGGCCGCCTACAATCTTAACCACGGCATGGACGACAAAAAGACTGACCAGAAGGCCGGAGAATAGCACCATGAGCACACCCGCCCAGCCTGAGCAGCCCCGGCAGTTGCTGCAGAACGATCCCTTCAGCAAGCCGGGATACACGGACAATTTCTACGACGCCGTGGGCGGCCATGAGACCTTCGTCAAGCTCATCGACGTGTTTTACGACGGCGTGGCAAAAGATCCGCTGCTGCGTCCCATGTATCCGGAAGAGGACCTGGGACCGGCCAAGCGGCGCTTCCTGATGTTCCTGGAGCAGTACTGGGGCGGCCCCACTACCTACGGTGAGGAACGCGGGCATCCCCGTCTCCGGATGCGGCATATGCCGTTCACGGTGACGCCGGAAGCAAAGGACCGTTGGCTCTTTCATATGCGCGCGGCCGTCGACGCCCTGGAGCTGCCGCCGCTCTATGAGGGGACGCTGTGGGACTACATGGAGCGCGCCGCGCTGTCCATGGTCAACAGGCCGTCGGGCCCCTAGCCCGGCTGGGAAACGGCGGTTCCTAGAGACCGGCGCCGGTCCGCACCAGTACATGGCCGCGGTCGCCGCTCAGCCTGAACCACCGGCCGGCGCGGTAAACCGTCTGTTCGCCGTCTGCCAGGAAGCCCAGTGTGAGCGCGGCGAAGGCGGCCCCGGCCGGGAGTCCCCCGGAGGCTTCCTCAATGTCCGTACCTTCAGGCGCGTTCCCGGGAAGGGCAAGCGGCCTGCCCCAGACCGTGGCACGGACGTTGTTGACAATCAGTGCTCCCGGGTTGTCCGGAACCATCGAGGCGACTTCGGCTATCCCGGCTTCCGCAGCGGCCCGCAGCACCGGGTCAGGGAGTGTGCCCACCCGGGCCCACCCCGATCGCGGAGCGCTCACCCCGGTCCACGGTTCCGTAACCGTCGACGGCGGTACCGGCAGATCGACGTCGCCCATTCCTGCGCGGGCCAGGCGGTCCAGGACTGCGCCGATAGGCACTGTGACGTCGGTGTCCGAAGGGCGGGCCAAAGCGATGGTCCGCAGCCCCAGGACAGTGGGTGTCGCTTCGCCCAGGATCCGCGGCCGCAGCACGCAGACATAAGCGGCAAGAACCGACCCCGAGGCCTGGAGCCGGATGGCGCCGTCGTCTATCGATTTGGCGCGCGTGGCAAAAGTGCGCAGGTCAGTGAGATCGCTCGGATCCGGGAACGTCAGGGAGGGAGTCAGGAGGTCAGGCACACTATGAACCCTACCGGCAGTGCGCGTTTGAGCAGCCCCCGGCCGCCGTCTAGAGTCAAACCATGACTGAAGTAAACGCCCCACTGCCTCCGGTTCCCGGCAGCGATCCCACTCTGGCCCTGATTGAGCTGCTGACGCTCGGAGAGCTCGAGGGGGCACGGACCAATGAAGACATCTTCCTTGGTCCGTCACAGCGCCAACCGCTTCAGCGTGTATTTGGCGGACAGGTACTGGCGCAGTCACTGGTCGCTTCTACCCGGACTGTCGACCCGGACCGGGCGGTGCATTCAATGCACGGCTATTTCCTCCGACCCGGGGACGCGAACAAGCCCATCACCTTTGGTGTTGAGCGGCTCCGCGACGGCCGCTCCTTTTCCGCCCGGCGGGTCCACGCCTACCAGGACGGCTCCCCGATCCTATCGATGATCGCCTCCTTCCAGACGGAAGACGAAGGCGTTGACCACCAGTCGGACATCCCGAAGGGGATCCCGGATCCTGAGTCGCTGCCCACCACAGCCGAACTGCTGGGCTCGATCGATCACCCGGTTGCCAAGCACTGGGCCTACGAGCGGCCCTTTGACATCCGGCACGTGGATCCTGCCCTCTACATGAGCGCCAACGGACAAAGGTCGGCGCAGAACGCGGTATGGATGAAGACCTTCGGCCCCCTGCCCGACGACGCCAACCTCCACCGGGCCGCCCTGGCCTATGCCAGCGACTACACGATCCTTGAATCCATCCTTCGCCGCCACTCCCTGAGCTGGGTGACGCCGGGCATGAGCGTGGCCAGCCTGGACCATGCCATGTGGTGGCACCGCGACGCCCGGGCCGATGAATGGCTGCTGTACGTCCAGGAATCCCCCACCGCCCAGGGTGCCCGCGGCCTTGCCACCGGCCGGATCTTCAACCAGGCGGGCCAGCACGTAGCGTCCGTGGCGCAGGAGGGCATGGTCCGCGTTCCGCGCTGAACCTGGTCCTCGTACGGCAGCGGCCGGCACCCTCGTTCTGAGGATGCCGGCCGTTGCCGTTGTTTCTGGTCTTCGCTGCCCTGTCAGTCGCGGGTCAGGCGGCGGTGGGTGACACGGTGCGGCTTCGCTGCATCCGGGCCAAGGCGCTCCACCTTGTTCTCCTCGTAGGATTCGAAGTTCCCTTCGAACCAGTACCACTTGGAGGGGTTGGCATCATCACCTTCATAAGCCAGGATGTGGGTTGCCACCCGGTCCAGGAACCAGCGGTCGTGCGATACCACCACAGCACAGCCGGGGAATTCCAGCAGCGCGTTCTCCAAGCTGGAGAGGGTCTCGACGTCGAGGTCGTTGGTGGGCTCATCGAGCAGCAGGAGGTTGCCACCCTGCTTCAGGGTCAGTGCCAGGTTCAGCCGGTTGCGCTCACCACCGGAGAGCACGCCGGCCTTCTTCTGCTGATCCGGTCCCTTGAAACCAAAGGCGGCCACGTAGGCGCGGGACGGCATTTCGACCTGGCCAACCTGAATGAAGTCATTGCCATCGGACACGACTTCCCACAGGGTCTTGTTGGGGTCGATGCCGCCACGGCTCTGGTCAGCGTAGGAAATCTTGACGGATTCGCCGATCTTCAGTTCGCCGCCGTCCAGCGGCTCGAGGCCCACGATGGTCTTGAAGAGGGTGGTCTTACCAACGCCGTTAGGGCCGATGACACCGACGATGCCGTTCCGCGGAAGGGTGAAGGTCAGCCCGTCGATCAGCGTACGGCCGTCGTAGCCCTTCTGCAGGTTCCTGGCCTCGAGCACCACGCCGCCCAGGCGGGGGCCCGGCGGGATCTGGATTTCCTCGAAGTCCAGTTTCCTGGTGCGATCTGCCTCGGCTGCCATTTCCTCGTAGCGTGCCAGACGCGCCTTGGACTTGGTCTGCCGGCCCTTCGCGTTGGAGCGGACCCACTCGAGTTCCTCGGTCAGGCGTTTGGCCTGCTTGGCGTCCTTTTTGCCCTGGACTTCAAGGCGGGCGCGCTTCTTCTCCAGGTAGGTGGAGTAGTTGCCTTCGTACGGGTAGAGGTGGCCGCGGTCGACTTCGGCGATCCACTGGGCCACGTGGTCCAGGAAGTAGCGATCGTGAGTGACCGCCAGGACGGCG
The DNA here is from genome assembly GCF_059383595.1 of Pseudarthrobacter sp. MDT1-40-2. Taxonomy (NCBI): domain Bacteria; kingdom Bacillati; phylum Actinomycetota; class Actinomycetes; order Micrococcales; family Micrococcaceae; genus Pseudarthrobacter; species Pseudarthrobacter sp. MDT1-40-2. Next base: position 243,759 of record NZ_JBWZCL010000001.1, read on the forward strand.
CCGGCGTAGTTGGAAAGATGCTGCTCGAGCCACAGGACGCTTTCGGCGTCGAGGTGGTTAGTGGGCTCGTCAAGGAGCAGGAGGTCCGGCTTCTGGAGCAGGAGCTTGCAGAGAGCGACGCGGCGGCGCTCACCACCGGAAAGGTTGGTGACATCGGCATCGGCCGGCGGGCAGCGGAGTGCATCCATGGCCTGCTCCAGCTGTGAGTCGAGGTCCCAGGCGTCGGCGGCGTCAATTGCCTCCTGCAGCTGGCCCATCTCTTCAAGGAGGGAGTCGTAGTCGGCGTCAGGGTTCGCCATTTCTTCTGAGATCTCATTGAAGCGCTGGATCTTGCCGTAGATCTCGCCGACGCCCTCCTGGACGTTGCCCAGGACGGTTTTCTCCTCATTCAGCGGCGGTTCCTGGAGCAGGATGCCCACTGAGTAGCCGGGACTGAGCCGGGCCTCGCCATTGGAGGGCTGGTCCAGGCCGGCCATGATCTTGAGGATGGTGGACTTACCGGCACCATTGGGGCCCACAACGCCGATTTTGGCGCCCGGGTAAAAGGACATGCTTACGTCATCGAGAATGAGTTTTTCGCCAACAGCCTTACGGGCATTGGTCATTGTGTAGATAAATTCCGCCATGCTTCCAAATCTAGTGGGTCAGCGGTTATATCTCACATTCGGTCACTGGACCACGGACCCCACAAAACACCTGCCGGAGGCGAGGACCGGAAGCACGGTGACCGTGACGCTGCCCTCGCGGATGTGACCCATGACGCAGTCACCGCCATCCAGCACTGCCGCTTCGACGGCATCGGCCTCCAGACCGGTGGGCGTCCGGGTGGCGGTGACCTCTACACCCGGACCCGAGAAGCCGGCAGCAGCAAGCGCATTAAGTACCTGTTCGGTGCCGGGTTTCCCGGATTGTCCTGCGAGCGCGTCAAGGGCAGCCTGTACGGCGGCCGCCGTTTCAGCGGCCGCCTGCGGTACCGGAACGGAGCTGGCTGGTTGGTCCACCGCGTTCGGCGCCACTGACGGGACGGGACCCAATGTCCGCGAAGGCGGTTCCGCCGAGATGGTCCCGACCGCCGTGCAGCCCGCCATCATAAGCACCGATGCTGCCAGCATCGCTGGCAGGGCCCCAGCGAATCGCCGTGCTGTTCGTCCGCCCCAATGATTCATGGGCCCATTCTGCCATCCCGTGGGCCGGCATCACGCCGGTGCGGACACCTCCCCTGTGGTCCTGTCCACAGCCATATCGTTGCCTTCCTCGTCCTGCATGAGAAGGCTGCCACTGGTCTGGGCATCGTCCCCGGGACCACTGCCGTAAGGATCGTCGTCCGCGAATTCGGGACCGTCATAGCCGTCCGGAAGGGCTGAGCCGCCGAACCCCTGGCTGCTGCCATGCTGACCGCCACCGGCGTGGCCCGGTTGAGTATCTGACGTCCTGATGTAGCTGGCGGAGCCGTGCTTGAGGTCGTGTCCCACAGTGACCGCTTCAATCTCCGCTTCCAGGTGGCTCTGGCCGTCCCTCTCCCAGGTCCTGTTCTTGATTTTGCCCACGATGATGATCTTCTGGCCCTTCTTGAGGCTGCACGCCAGATTCCCTGCCAACTGACGGTAAGCCTGGACAGTGAACCAGTTCATGTGGTCCATACCCATGGCGTTCCTGCTCGTGTCCCAGCGTTGCAGGGGTGACCCGATGCGGAAGCTGACCGCCTGCACCCCTGTTTTGGTGATCGAAGGCTTGGGGTCAGTTGCGACGAAGCCCCTGATAGTGATGATGTCCGTCATGATCGTTTCCTTACTATGAGTGGTAACGGCTGGTTTCTCCAGCTTGGCGGCACGCCGAAAACCGGGACAGGGGTCAATCGCGCTATGTGGAAAACCAACGGTTCGGCGGAATTCGCGAAAGCGACGTGGTCTGTGGTGCACGCGGAACGGACAGCGCTCTTAGAAGACCTTGAGTCTCTTGCGAGTGCCGATTGGGACGTCCAGTCACTGTGTCCGGGATGGACTGTCCACGACGTGCTGGCACATCTGGTCGACGATGCAAAGACCACCGCATTTGGGTTTCTCCAGCGCTTTGCCGGCGCAGGGTTTAACTTCGATCGCAGCAATGAACAGGGTGTTGCCCGTGAGCGCCGCCCGGATCCCCGCGCCACCCTGGACGCTTTCACTGCCGCGTCCCGCCGGACCAGCTCCGCGCCTGCTCCGCTGGCTTCGCGTCTGATTGAGATCCTGGTGCACGGTGAGGACATCCGCCGGCCCCTCGGCCTGGCACATGGCTACCCACCGGACGCAGCTATCACGGCCCTCCGCTATCAGCTGGGCACCACCGTGAAGATGGGCGGTGCCAGGGAAAAGGCACAAGGCTTGCGGCTCGTAGCCACCGATGTGAAATTCAGCGTAGGCTCCCGCCCTGAAGTCAAAGGCACCGCAAGCGCCCTGCTCATCGCAGCGTCCGGCCGCCCTGTATTGGATGTCGGACTCGAAGGTCAGGGAGTAGCTCAACTGCTGGGTTGAGCAAGGCCTGCCCTTGGCCTTAGATGAATTCAACATCGAAGGCCAAGGAACAGGCCTTGGTCTGCGTGGTGCCCCAGGAGGGAATCGAACCCCCGACCGGCGGATTAGAAGGCCGCTGCTCTATCCCCTGAGCTACTGGGGCAGGAACGCCGGACGATGCCCAACGCCTCAAGAAGTTTACCCTGCCCGCACCTGGGGTGCTGTTAGGCCCCGGCCGGGTCGGCCAGGAGCCGGGCAAACGCCAGTTCAGCAGCCCCCACGAGCAGCAATTCGGACCCCAGGACTGCGCGCCTGATCCGGACTTCCGCCCCCAGCCGGCCAAGGGTTGCACCGGAAACGGCAGAGACCAGACGGTCCGGGTCCTGGGAAAAGATGGTTCCCAGGAATCCGCCGAGCACGATTATCTCCGGGTTGAAGATGTTGATGAAATTCGTCAGCGCCACCGCCAGGAGATCGATCTGGCGTTCCACCTCCTGTTGGAGTTCCCGGGACGGCCGCTCCCCCATGGCGAGTTCCAGCTCGTCCTGGTCTGCGCGGTGAAGGCCGAGCGGTTCGAGGAGCCGCTCCAGGCGGACTTCAGCGTCCAGGCAGCCGAGCCTGCCGCAGTGGCAGGCTCCGCCGTCGGACTTCACGAGGGTGTGCCCCAGCTCGCCGGCAAACCCGGCAGCGCCACGCAGCGGCCTGGCCCCCGAAATGACCCCGCCGCCGATGCCGCTGGCGCTGCCGTTCAGGTAGATCACATCGGAAACGCCGACGGCGGCACCGTAGATGCTTTCCGCCAGCGAGCCCAGTGCGGCGTCATTTCCTGCCCGGACCGGACGGTCAAGCGCCTGCTCGAGCGAAACAGCCAGCGGTTCGTCCGCCCACTGCAGGTGCGGTGCCAGCAGTATCTGCCCATCCGATGAGCGCACCAGCCCAGGGACCGCTACTCCGATTCCGGTGATCCGGTCCATGTCGTCCAGATCGGCCTTCATCCCGTCCAGAATGGCGCGGCTGATGTTCACTGTATCTGTCACCGATGGCCTGCTCGCTGCCTCATACCGGATCCTGCGGTGCACGTGCCCACCGAGGCCCACCAACCCGACGGTCACGGCGTCGACGTCCGGGTTAATCGCCAGGGCGGCGACTTTCTCATTGGGGTGGACCAGCGGGCTGGGCCGGCCCGCACGTCCGACGGCGGGTGGTTCCGTTTCGTAGGCAAGTCCAAGATCGCCGAGCTCACCAACAAGGGCGCTGACGGTGGAGCGGTTCAGGCGCGTCTCCCTGGTCAGCTGCGCGCGGGAGAGCGGGCCCCTCCGGTGGAGCATGCCAAGGATCAATGACAGGTTATTGCGCCTGACCGCCTCTGCGCCCTGCAACACCTTCGCGGCGGAGCGGATGACCGGGGAAGCCGTCACAGCCTGCCTTTCGACGAAGAAATTTTTGTTGGTGAATCCAACTTACTAGCCACGGCCGCCCAACTCAATCACGGCTGCACCCAGACCTCCAGCACCGACCCTACGCGATACCAGCACATGAACAGCGGAGCGGAGTGAAAATCCTTGACAGGCGCCGAGCTGAAACAATAAGTTGTATGAAACAACTAAACCAACCCATGGAGGACACATGACAACGACGCCTACCCCCCAGGACCGCTTTACCTTCGGACTGTGGACCGTCGGCTGGACCGGAGCCGATCCGTTCGGCGTAGCCACCCGCGCAGCCCTGGACCCCGTGGAGGCAGTGCATAAGCTGAGCGAACTCGGCGCCTACGGCATCACGTTCCATGACAATGACCTGGTTCCCTTCGATGCCACGGCCTCCGAGCGTGAACTCATCCTCAAGAACTTCAAAGCTGCCCTCGCCGAGACCGGCCTCAAGGTACCGATGGTCACCACCAACCTCTTCAGCCATCCTGTCTTTAAAGACGGCGGGTTCACGTCCAACGACCGCTCCATCCGCCGCTTTGCCCTCAGCAAGGTGTTGCGCAACATCGACTCGGCGGCCGAGTTCGGCGCTGAGACATTCGTTATGTGGGGCGGCCGGGAAGGCAGCGAATACGACGGCTCGAAGGACCTGTCCGCAGCCCTGGACCGGATGAAGGAAGGCGTGGACACCGCAGCTGCCTACATCAAGGAGAAGGGCTATGGGATGCGTATCGCGTTGGAGCCCAAGCCAAACGAGCCCCGCGGCGACATCTTCCTTCCGACAGTCGGCCATGGCCTGGCTTTCATCGCCCAGCTTGAACACGGCGACATTGTGGGTCTCAACCCCGAAACCGGCCACGAACAGATGGCGGGCCTGAACTTCACCCACGGCATCGCCCAGGCACTGTGGGCCGGCAAGCTCTTCCACATCGACCTCAACGGCCAACGGGGCATCAAATACGACCAGGACCTGGTGTTCGGCCATGGCGATTTGACCAGCGCGTTCTTCACCGTGGACCTCCTCGAAAACGGCTTCCCCAACGGCGGACCGCGCTATGAAGGACCCCGCCACTTCGACTATAAGCCGTCCCGCACCGATGGCTATGACGGCGTATGGGACTCAGCCAAAGCGAACATGTCCATGTACCTGCTCCTGAAGGAGCGCGCCCTTGCCTTCCGCGCGGATCCCGAGGTCCAGGCAGCGCTTGCCGCCTCCGGTGTGTTCGAGCTCGGCGAGTCCACCCTGGCAACAGGCGAAACCGCGGCGGACCTGCTGGCTGATGCGGCAGCATTCGAAACCTTCGATGCCAATGCGGCTGCAGAACGCAGCTTCGCCTTCATCCGGCTCAACCAGCTCGCCATCGAGCACCTGCTCAACGCCCGCTGAGGTCAAAGCCCATGCCCCTTGTAGCCGGTATCGACAGTTCCACCCAGTCCTGCAAGGTAGTCATCCGGGACGCTGATTCGGGCGCTCTCGTCCGCCAGGGACGCGCATCGCATCCTGAAGGAACGGAGGTCCATCCGGACCACTGGTGGACCGCACTCCAGGAAGCAGTCCGCCAGGCAGGCGGGCTGGATGACGTTGCGGCCATTTCGGTCGGAGGCCAGCAGCACGGCATGGTGGTGCTGGACAGCTCAGGTGAGGTCATCCGGCCAGCGCTTTTGTGGAATGACACCAGGAGTGCCCAGGCGGCGGCAGACCTTGTGCGCGCAGCCGGTGAGGGGGATCCGGCCCGGGGGGCCCGCTACTGGGCTGACACCACGGGAACGGTTCCGGTGGCCTCACTGACCCTGACCAAACTGCAGTGGCTGGCGGACAATGAACCGGAGCATGCCGCACGGGTCGCTGCCGTATGCCTGCCCCATGACTGGTTGTCCTGGCGACTGGCCGGTTATGGTCCGGGCAGCGGTCCTGAAGGATTCGCGGCCCTGGCCACGGACCGTTCGGATGCCTCCGGTACCGGCTACTATTCGACGGCGGCCGGACACTATCTGCCGGAACTCTTGGAAGCATCACTGGGCCATGTGCCGCAATTGCCGCAGGTCCTTGATCCGCTGGCAATCGCGGGTGAAACTCCCGGCGGGAGCCTGATCGCTGCCGGCGCCGGTGACAATGCAGCGGCCGCCCTGGGTGTCGGCGCCAGGGTGGGAGATGTCGTCATGTCGCTGGGCACCTCGGGCACGGTTTTTGCCGTATCTGAGCATCCGGCCGCCGACGCCTCGGGACTGGTGGCAGGTTTCGCCGACGCGACAGGGCACTACTTGCCCTTGGCCTGCACTTTGAACGCCACCCGGGTGTTCGATGCAACGGCGGCGCTGTTGGGAGTCAGCCTGGCGGGTTTCACCGAACTGGCACTCGCTGCCGGCACCGGGGCGGGCGGTCTGACGCTGGTGCCGTACTTCGACGGCGAACGCACCCCCAACCTGCCCAACGCCACGGGTTCGTTGCATGGCATGACCCGGGAAAACTACACGCCGGAAAACCTGGCGCGGGCCGCCGTCGAAGGTGTTGTTTGTTCCCTGGCGGACGGCCTCCGCGCCCTGCAGGACCAGGGCGTCGAGGCGGAAAGGATCATCCTGGTGGGCGGCGGGGCACAGTCCGCAGCCGTCCAGCAGTCGGCGTCCGAACTGCTGGGACTCCCAATGGTGGTGCCCTCGCCCGGTGAATACGTAGCGGATGGTGCAGCCCGGCAGGCAGCCGGAATCCTGAACGGGAAGTTCGCGGACTGGCAGCTGGACGCGGTGACTTTGCCGCCGTCGAACCCCGCCCCTGAGGTCCTGGCACGCTACCGCAGATGGGCAGCCATCCACACAGCGTAGGCCGGACTCCGGATTCCGAACGCGGAAATGGCCCGCACCCCCTTGGAAAAACAAGGGCGGTGCGGGCCATTTACGTACTGCGCAGGAGAGCCCGCGGCGGCTCAGGCGTACGGTAGAACCAGCTCCGCGTAGCGTTCCTTCACCGTGGCCAGCACAGTATCGCCGTCTGTATCCCAGATGTCCTGGTTGAAGATTTCCACCTCGATGTCACCGGTGTAACCGGCATCGCGTACCCAGGACCCGATCGTGGCGAAGTCCACGACGCCGTCACCCATGTAACCGCGCGACAGCAGCGGATCTGCCGCGATGGGCATGTTGAAGTCACAGACCTGGTACGAAGCAATCCGCTGCTCGCGGCCTGCCCGTTCGATCTGTGCCTTCAGTTCCGGATCCCACCAGACGTGGAAGGTATCCACTGCGACGCCGACGGTAGCAGCATCGAACGGGGCTGCAAGGTCCAGTGCCTGGCCCAAAGTGGAGATCAAGGCCCTGTCCGCCGCGTACATCGGGTGCAGCGGCTCCAGCACCAGTCGGACGCCGTTCTCTTCGGCGAAAGGAACCAAATCGGCGAGGCGGTCCGCGACGCGCTGGCGCGCCGCCACGACGTCCTTCTCCCCCGGTGCCAGGCCGCCGACCACCAGGAAAAGCTCCCTGGTGTCCAGTGCCACGGCTTCCAGGATCGCAGCCCGGTTGTCCGCGAGTGCTGCGGCCTGCCCTTCGGCGTCAACCGCGGTAAGGAACCCACCACGGCACAGGGACGAGACGCGCAGGCCTGCATCCTTGATCAGGCGGGCTGCCTTGTCCAGGCCGGCTTCCTCAACGCGGTCCCGCCAGGGTCCGATCGAAGGAATGCCGGCCCTGACGCAACCGTCAACGACCTGCGCGAGGGTCCATTTCTTGGTGGTGGCGCTGTTGATCGCCAGCCGGGAGAAGTCTGCGGATTCTGACTTGGGCGTCATACGCCCACCCCGTTGATGCGCAGGTAGTCAGACATCCGGAACGCTGCCAGGGCCGGGTCCTTCAGCAGGCCTGCCCGGTCCGCGAGTTCGAACGTGGTGGCCAGATGGCAGACGGAGCGGCCGGAGTGCAGGCCGCCCACCATCTGGAAGCCCGGCTGCTGGCCGTTCAACCAGGACATGAAGGCGATCCCGGTCTTGTAGTAGAACGTTGGCGCGCTGAAGATGTGCTTGCCCAGCTCCCGGGTGGAATCCAGGATCTCCCGGGCCTTGGCAGCGTCGCCGTTATCGTAGTTCTGCAAAGCGACCGAAGCCGCCGGGTAGATGGCCGCGAAGATACCCAGCAAGGCATCCGAGTGGTGGTTGCCGTCGCCGTCGATCAGTTCCGGGTAGTTGAAGTCGTCCCCGGTGTAGAGGCGGACGTTCTCCGGGAGCACCGCGCGCAGCGCAACCTCGTGGCTGGCATCGAGCAACGAAACCTTAACACCATCCACCTTGTCTGCATTGTCCCGGATCAGGCCAAGGAAGGTATCGGTGGCGGTTGCAACATCGTCGGAGCCCCAGTAGCCGGCGAGAGCAGGATCGAACATGGTGCCCAGCCAGTGCAGGATCACCGGCTGGTCGACTTCCTGGAGCAGGGTGGAGTAGACCAGCAGGTAGTCCTCCGGGCCCCTGGCCACCTTGGCCAGGGCGCGGGACGCCATGAGGATGACCTTGGGGCCGGCCTCGCTGACCACCGCGATCTGCTCGCGGTAGGCCTCGATGACTGCGCTGATGCCGGCATCGCCAGCAGGCAGAGCCTCGATATCCAGCTGGTCCGTACCGGCACCGCAGGAAACCAGGTCCCGGACGCTCTTTCCGGCCGTGGCAGCGTTGCCGGAAGCCACTACCGAGGCGGCTTCCACGCCGGTCCGCTTGATGAGCTGCTGGGTGGCAGCCCAGTCCAGGCCCATGCCGCGTTGGGCCGTGTCCATGGCATCAGCAACGCCCAGGCCATAGGACCAGAGTTCGTGCCGGTAAGCCATGGTGGCATCCCAATCGAGCCGGGCAGGAGCGCCGGGGGTGTTGTCCGCCAGGACCTCGGGGATGACGTGTGCTGCGGCGTAGGCGCGGCGGGCAGTCAACGGAGCAGTGGGACGGGCCCACGAGACGCCGCCCTGCAGACGGTACTCGCGGGTGCCGCCGTCGTTTGAAGGAAGGATCAGGGAAGTCATCAGAGCGCGATCTCCGGGATGTCGATGGTGCGGCGTTCGTCGTTGGACTGCAGGCCCAGCTCGGCAAGCTGCACACCACGGGCTGCGGAGAGCAGGCCGAAGCGGTGTTCGCGGCCGGCCACGACGTCGCGCAGGAATTCTTCCCACTGCAGCTTGAAGCCGTTGTCCAGTTCGGCATTCGCCGGGACTTCCTGCCACTGGTCGCGGAAGGATTCCGTGACGGGAAGGTCCGGGTTCCACACCGGCTTGGGGGTGTGGGCGCGCTGCTGCGCGACGCACTTGTTCAGGCCGGCAACAGCGGAACCGTGGGTGCCGTCGATCTGGAACTCCACCAGTTCATCGCGGTAGACACGAACGGCCCAGGAGGAGTTGATCTGGCCAACAACCTGATCGCCGCCGGGGGTCTCCAGCTCGAAGATGCCGTAGGAGGCGTCGTCGGCCGTGGCCTTGTATTCCTTGCCTGCCTCGTCCCAGCGGGTGGGGATGTGGGTGGCGGTTTTGGCGCTGACGCTCTTGACCTTGCCGATGATGCCTTCGAGGACGTAGTTCCAGTGGCAGAACATGTCGGTGGTCATCCCACCGCCGTCTTCCTTGCGGTAGTTCCAGGACGGACGCTGCGCGGCCTGGACATCGCCTTCGAAGACCCAGTAGCCGAACTCACCGCGGATGGAAAGGATGCGGCCGAAGAAGCCTTCATCAACCAGGCGGCGGAGCTTGACCAGGCCCGGCAGGTACAGCTTGTCGTGCACAACGCCTGCCGTTACGCCGGCTTCCTTGCCGATACGGGCCAGTTCGATAGCCTCTTCGAGGGTTTCGGCCGTGGGCTTCTCGGTGAAAATGTGCTTGCCCGCCAGCATGGCCTTCTTGAGCGTGGCGGCGCGGAGGCTGGTCATCGAGGCATCGAAGATGACGTCCACGGACGGATCGTTGATGACTGAATCAAGGTCCGTGGTCCATTCGGAAACCTTGTGGAGTTCCGCAAGCTCACGGATCTTCGCCTCGTTGCGGCCTACCAGGATCGGCTCAACCTGTACCCGCGTGCCGTCCGCGAGGGTGAAACCCCCTGCGTCGCGGATGGGCAGGATTGAACGCAGCAGGTGCTGGCGGTAACCCATTCGTCCGGTGATGCCGTTCATGGCGATACGGATGGTCTTTGTTTCCAGGCTCATGGGTCCTCCACGGTGAGTTGAGCAGTGTTACTCAAGCTATAAGGCTAGGTCTGATGGGAAAGCGCATTCCCAATGGTTTTCATCATGCCTTGTCGGCCCGGAGTTTGGCAAGCGCTTTCCGAAAGCATTCCCTCACTGCCATACTGGTGCTCGAACCAATCCAGTGGGCAAAGGAGACTCCGGTGGCAGCAAGCACCCTCACAGAGGTCGCGCGACTGGCCGGGGTTTCGCCAGCCACCGCCTCCCGCGTCCTCAACGGGTCCGCGCGAAAGCCCGGACCCGACATTGCCGAACGCGTGCGCAAAGCCGCTGACTCCCTCGGCTATATCCCCAATGCCCAGGCCCAGGGACTGGCCAAGTCCAGCTCGGGCCTGATCGGCCTGATTGTCCATGACATTGCCGATCCCTACTTCGCTGCTATCGCCCGCGGCGTACAGGAAGAAGCCCGGCTACAGGACCGAATGGTGCTCCTTGCCACCACGGCCGGCGGTCCCCACGAGGAAAAAGAGGCCGTGGCGGCCTTTGCAGCGCGCAGGGCTGACTCGATAGTGATCGCCGGTTCCCGCTCGGCCAGGGCCGGCGATGAAGAAGCAAACAACGAACTTGCCGCGGAACTGGACCGTTACTGCCGCAACGGCGGACAGGTCGCCGTCGTCGGTCACCCCGTGGTGGGAGCATCGACGGCCCAGGGTTACCACGTGGTCAGCGTTCCGAATGAGGACCTGGCCGCGGCCCTGGCGTCAGAACTGGCCAGCAAACACAAGGGTGAATTCCTGATTATCGGCGGCCCTGAAGGGCTGTTCACCTCCGATGACCGCATCCGGGGTTTCCAGCGTGGCCTGGCCGCTGCCGGACGGCCGGCCGCAGAGGTCCTGCGCCGGGACTTCAACCGCTCCGGTGGTTATGACGCTGGAGTAGCTGTTGCCCGCCGTATCAGGGAGAGCAGGGAGAGGGAGCAGGCATCCTCAGCTGCTGCGGCCGCCCGGCTCTGCATTTTCGCCGTCAACGATGTGATGGCCATCGGGATGGCCGGCGCCCTACGCTCGGCAGGCCTGCGGATCCCCCAGGACGCAGCAATCGCCGGCTTCGACGACATTGAAACGCTGCGTGATTTCCGCCCGGAACTATCCACGGTGCACCTGCCGCTCGAAGAAATCGGCAGGGCTGCAACCAGGGGTGCCGGTTCGACGCTCAATGGGCAGGCAACCCTCTCTGTTCAGGGCGAAGTCATCTTGCGCCACAGCACCGAACCTCCCATTCTGTAAGGACCCTTCATGACCATTGACGCCACATCCCGGACACGAGCACAGCCCAGCGGGCTGACTGTCATCCCGGCAGCAGGACCCCTTGCAGGCATCAGCGCCCCGGGCACCGCCACTGCGCCAACACCCGCGCCGGCCATACTGATCCTGCCCGGCGGAGGCTACGGCCACCAGGCGGACCACGAAGCGGAGCCGGTGGGCCACTGGCTGGCCTCGCTCGGAATTCATGCTTTTGTGCTGCGGTACCGGGTTGCCCCGGAGCGGCACCCCGCTCCGCTGGAAGATGCCAAATCGGCCATGCTCTGGATCCGGCAGGGCTCCCATGGGCTGGCCGTGGACCCTGCCAGGGTGGGCGTCCTGGGTTTCTCAGCCGGCGGCCATCTGGCTGCCACGTTGTCCACCGGGGTCGAGACCGGCGACGCCATGCTGGATGTTCCCGCCACGGCACCGAATCTGAGCATCCTGTGCTACCCGGTTATTTCTTTCCTGGACAACAGCCACCAGGGATCCATCGACAATCTGCTGGGGCCGGAAACCGGGTCGACTTCACCTGCCCGGAGCGAACTGGCAGCGGCGTTGTCCGCGGAGCGCAACGTCAACCCCGGCACGCCACCTGCCTTCCTCTGGCACACCGCGGAGGACGCAGCAGTACCGGTATCCAACAGCCTGGGTTATGCGGCGGCACTGGCCGCGGCCGGAGTTCCTGTGGAACTTCACGTCTTTCCGCAGGGCAGGCACGGCCTCGGACTCGCAAAGGCCGAAGCCGGCACAGAACAGTGGACAGGCCTCTGCGCTGACTGGCTTCGACGGATGGCCTGGACCGCCTAGTCCTCCCGCAGCACCACCTGGTTCAGGAAATCCGCATCGCGCAACAGGTTCGCGGGCAGGTCATCCCGGACAAACTCCAGCATCAGGTCCAGTTGCATGCTGTCCTCGTGAAGTACCGCTGCCACGGACTCCCACAGTTCTTCGCGCGCTTCCAGCGGCAGCCGCTCAGTCCCCGGCCACCAGGAAAAGCAGTGGACGCCCAGCAGGAATGGCAGTACCTGGCGCAGCGAGGCCAGCGCATCCTGGTCGGAAAGTCCGACGGCGGGCTGCCAGTAAGTTCCCACGTTTTCCTTGCCGATGGCCTCCAGGAGACTGACTGTTCCTTCCGGAGTGTCCGTCAGGGTGCCGCCGTGATACTCCAAAGCAATGGACAGCCCGTGCTCCCCTGCCATTCCCGCAATCCGCTTCCCGTCCGCTACGACGTTGCGCCGGTGCGCTTCATCGGAGTCAGCACTGGCCAGTGTTCCTGCCCACACCCGGATCCGTGGCGCCGCCGCACGGACAGCCAATCCGGCGAGCGCTGAAAAGTCCTCCCCGGAGCCCAGCCGGTAGTAAGACCCCAGGGACAACACCGCCAGCCCGGCATCCGCTGACGCCTGGGCTGCTTCCTCGGCAGTGGCTTCATCAACCACATGCACGTCTGTTCCCCATTCGATGCCTGCCAGCCCGGCGTCGGCGGTGATTGCGGCGACCTCACGCACCGATGACCCGCGCAGCGTGACCGAGCAGAGTCCAGGGACAAGGTGGGCGCGGTTCCACTCGGACAGCCCTGCCGGTACATTCATGGATCGAATCCCTCAAGCCTTCCGCTGCTGCCGGAACAGCACGTGTGTTTTTGCATCAAAGAACATCAGGTAGGCGGCCATGGACACGCCGACCGCGATCGCTACGGCGCGTACCAACCCGATCGGAATCCATCGGAAAACACTGAGCTGGTCGGTCAGCGCGATCAGCACGAAGAAAGTGGTCAGATAGAAAACAACCCGCAACTGCCAGCCGTCCTTGATGCCGCCCACCGCGAACAACGCCAACAGCCAGACCATGTACCAGGGCTGGATCATGGGCGCCAGGAACACGACGCCGGTGAACGCCCAGGCGGTCCGGCGCACCATGACGAGGCGGTAGTCAGTCTCTGAAAGCAAGCCGGCAGAACCGCCGGGAGTGCCGCCGGCAAGGACGCCGGGGAGTCGGCCGGAAAGCTTCGGGAAGAACCCGGAGGGCCACTGCCGGATTCCCAGCGGGCCAGTATTCGCCGGGCGAAGGGTCAGCCAGATGACGATCAGGATGGACGCAACGGTCCCCACCATCTGCACAGCGTCGATGACGCCCTCCCCCGGTAGGCCGAGGAAACCGGTGATCAAACCCAGGAGATGGGACAGAAGCCCCACGGGGGCATACCAGATCCACACGGAACTGGAAGTCTGGAGGGCTCCGATCCAGCCGAAACCGAGGCCGTTCACCAGGCCTGCCACAGCCAGGAGGCCCATCGAAATCGCCAAAGTCCCCGTCCAGCACAGGAAGCGCCGGGACCAGCCTGCCTTATGGCCCGCCCAGAGCAGGCCAACGAAGGGCAGGGCGATCAGCGTGATCGGCTTGATGGCGATCGATGCCGTGACCAGGACTATGCCGAGGATGGGGCGTTTGATTGCAGTGAAATAGATGCCGGCCATGCACAGGCCAAGCATGAGGGAGTCGTTGTGGGCGCTGGCGATGAAGTTGATCAGGACAACCGGGTTCAGTGCCACCAGCCACAGCGTCCGCTGCGGGTTAAACCCGTTGAGGGCCGCCAGCTTGGGCACGTAAACCGCCAGCAGGACCAGGCCCACGAGCACGGCAAGCCGGAAGGGGATGATGGCTATCTCGGGAATTTCGAAGCTGATGGCCACTGATGCCTGTTCAATCCAGAGCCACAGCGGACCGTAAGGGGTGGGCGCCTCGGTCCACAGGGTGTCAGGGCCCAGGTTGTAGTAGTTGGGAAGGGCCGAGATGCCATCGGTGTAAGGGTTCAGGCCATGAGTCATCAGCCGTCCCTGGCCTATGTAGGCGTACACGTCACGGCTGAACAAGGGCAGGCACACCATCAGGGGCAGCGTCCACATCCAGAATGCACGCATCAGCACGGGACTGCAGCGCGGGTCCCAGTCCCCCACCCGCTGGGCCAGTCGAAGCCAGGCGCGCAAAAGGAGGAGGGCGCCTACGCACAGCATGATGGTGGAAACGATGACGGCGAAGGGAGATGTGCGGGCGAAGATGAACAACGGAGTCCGGATCAGCCCGCTGCTGCCTGCCAACCATCCCAGTCCTACCGAGGCCAGGGCCATCAGCACCGAGCCGAGAAGGCCCTGGAGGATGGTGGAGCGGGATTCCGCCATCAGCGATTGAGTGAAGGGGTCCCGGGTGCTTTTGCGTTCAGTCGAAATCACCGAACCTCCTGCTCCCGGATTGCGCACATCCGACGACACCATGAATGATTTGCCCTGTCCGAGTTTTGTCCGTGGCCGGGAAACACCTGTGGATCCGCCGCCTGCTGGGGAATAATGCCACTCTAGCACCGGGGCACTGCACGCTGCCGGGATACCATGGACACGTCCCGGCGCCTTCCGGCAGCCGGCCGCCATCTTTGCTGTCACACAACAGACTGGGCCTGCGGGCTGCCGTCGCCAACCGAGAAGGACGCCTCCCATCTCTGCCGATTCTTTCTTCAGTGCACTCACCCGGTTCCGGCGGAGGGTCCTCCCGGACAGCTGGGAACGCGCCCTGCTGACCCCGCGGGGCCTTCTCTGGGGATTTATCCTCATCCACGCCGGGTTCCTCACCTTCGCACTGATTCTCTCCCTCAGGGGCGAGGCGTTCAGCGATACTTTCATCTACCGGGAGTGGGCAGCAGCCGGATTCGACGACGACCGGTTGTCCGGCGGCCCCAGCCCCTGGGTCTATCCGATCCTGGCGCTGATCCCGCTGTACCTCGCCGGCGTCGCAGGTTCGGGGCCCTACTTTCTCCTGTGGGTCCTGATGACTACCGTCCTGAACGGGATCGCGCTGGGCAAGCTCACTGACTGGGGACGAAATGCCGCCGCCCTTGCTGCCGGCTGGTGGTGGTTGTCCTTCGTCCTCCTCCTGGGCTGGTTGGGCTTCGCACGCGTGGACGGACTGACTGCTCCCCTGGTGCTGATCGCCTTGGCTTACGGCGTTAAGCGCCCGTTCGTGGCCGGTGTGCTCCTGGCTATCGGAACGTGGATAAAAGTCTGGCCCGCCGCCGTCATGCTTTCGCTGTTTACCGTGGTGAAAAACCGGCTGCAGATCGTGCTCGCCGGAGTGGTGGTTTCAACCCTGGTAGTGGGTCTGGCGGCGTCGATCGGTTCACTGCCCAAACTGCTGAACTTCCTCACGCAGCAGGGTGAACGCGGGATGCAGCTGGAGGCAACTTTCACCACGCCCTGGCTGTGGCTTTCCGTCCTTCGCATTGGCGATTCCCGTATGTACATGAACACGGACATCAATTCGATGCAGGTTGACGGCCCGGGCACCACCCTGATGGCCGCGCTGATGCAGCCGCTGCTGATCGTCGCGGCCCTGCTGGTAGCGGGCCTGACCTTTTGGGCACTGCACAACGGCAACCGGTCCGGCGGCGTGGACCGGACCGAACTCCTGCTCGCCGGCTCGCTGACCATGGCCACAGCTTTCGTGGTCTTCAACAAAGTAGGGTCGCCACAGTTCATGGTGTGGCTTGCTCCTGCCGTTGCTGTCGGGCTGGCTCACTCCTTCAGGGAATGGCGGGTACCGGCGGCCATGCTGATCGTCATCGGGCTGGCGACGTTCTGCATCTACCCGTTGTTCTACGATGCCCTGAGCCACAACAACCCGGCCATGGCACTGGTCCTTACCTTGCGCAACGTCCTGCTGGTTGTGCTGTTCGGCTGGTCACTGCGGCGGTTGTACCTGCTGGGCCGCAAGCAACCCGCCGCAGAAACAGCACACCCCGCACTCAAGGAGTCCTGAAATTCCTGTCTCATTTTTCGAACGGCTGGTTCGCGCCCGTGACGCTGTTCTGCCGCCGGCAGCAGTCCGATGGTTCACCCGGCGCTCCAGCGTCTGGTGGGGATTCGCCGTCGTCCACGTGTACTTCCTTGCCTGGATGGCCAGCTTCTTCCTCAACGGCGGGACTTTCTCTGATACGGAGCAGTACCGCCAGTGGGCTACCGCCGGATACAACCCTGAAGACCTTGACGGCAAGATCAGCCCCTGGGTCTATCCCGTCCTTGCCCAACTGCCCATCTTCCTGGCCAACATTGCCGGCCCGGACGCTTACCTGCTGGTCTGGACGCTGATCATCACAGCACTGAATGCTGCGGCCCTTGCGTTCCTTACGTCCGGAACACGCCGGGTGGCCGGTATAGCTCCGGCATGGTGGTGGCTGTTCTTCACGATATTTATGGGCTACCTGAGCTTTGCGCGAGTTGAGGGAATCACCGGACCCATCGTCCTGGTGGCACTGCTGGTGGCGGCGCACAGGCCGGTGGTGGCCGGTGTACTCCTGAGTATCGCCACCTGGATCAAGGTGTGGCCCGCGGCGGTCCTTGTACCTGTCATGATCGCCAGCCGCAGGCGGGTGCAGATCTTCCTGTCCGGCGTCGCTGTGACGGCAGTGGTTGCGGCCGGCACCTGGCTTTCCGGTGGCGCCGCGCATCTTTTGGACTTCCTGACCAACCAGGGCGAGCGCGGCATGCAACTGGAGGCCACATTCTCCACCCCCTGGGTATGGCTCAGCGTCCTGGGCATTGCAGATTCCCGCATCGCTGACAACGTCGCCATCAATTCCACGGAGGTCTATGGCCCGGGTGCCACGGTAGCTGCGACGCTGATGCAGCCGCTGCTGATCCTCGCAGCCATTGGTGGAGCTGTCCTGCTGGCCTGGGCGCTCCGGAACGGCGCCGAACGCGAGGAACTGTTCCTCGAAGGAGCGCTGCTGATGACCACTGCCTTCGTGGTCTTCAACAAGGTTGGCTCGCCCCAGTTCATCATCTGGCTGGCGCCTGTGGTTATTGCCGGGCTCACCCATGACTGGCACCGATGGAAAGTCCCTGCGGCTTTGCTGATGGGCATAGCGATGGCCACGTTCATCATCTATCCGTTGTTCTACACGCCTCTGATCCACGCCAATCCGCTGATGGCAGCCGTCCTGACCGCGCGGAACGTGCTTCTGGTGGTGCTGCTCTGGTGGTCCGTCCAGCGCACCCTGGAACTGGGCAGAAGGGCACGCGCCGGGCGCCTGGCAACGGCCTGACCGCACCGGGTCACACCTGATGCCCGCTGTACAGGTCCACCGGATGCACGGTCGAGGCAGGGGCTAGGGAAGGGTTACCTTGTTCCGCGCCTGGAGCCACGTTTGGGGCTTGCCTTCCACCAGCAGCTTCCGGGTGTGCGGGTCAAAGACCAAAAGGTAGACGGTGAATGCCAGTGTGATCACCGAGGCAAGGGACGACGCCGATACGTTCAGTTCCACGAAGGACCAGACGGACAACTGGTCCTGGGCGCCAAACACCACAAAGAACGTGATGACGATGTACAGCGACTTGATCTGCCAGTCATTGCGGATGCCGGTGACGGCCAGGAACGGGATGAACCAGAGCACATACCAGGGCTGAATAATCGGCGCGAGCATGACTATGGCGCCGAACGCCAGTGCCAGGCGCCGGACCAGCAGCGGGTACGAGCCACGGAACATGAGAACCAGCACCAGAGCGATGCTCAGCAACTTCAGGCCGCTGCGAAGCACGCTGGCCATATCACGTCCCGGCAGTCCCAAACCGTTGGCCAGCCATTCAACCTGCTGCCCGATCAGCCCGGAGGGGGAATACCCCGTGTAGCCGGGCGTGGGATCCAGGATGGCCCACGTCCAGCCCAGCCCCAGGCCGTATGGAATGCCGCTCAGCACCAGCACCACCAAGCTGATTCCGGCGGTGGCGCCCCAGAAGAGGAACCGGCGCAGCAGTGAGGCACCGGGACCTGCCCACATCAGTCCGAGGAACGGCAGCAGCAGGATGGTGATGGGCTTGATCCCGATCGAGGCCGTCACCAGCAGGATGCCCAGCACGTGCCTGCCGGTGGCCGCCGCGTAAACACCGGCAACAGCGAGGCCCACCATCAATCCATCGTTGTGGGCGCTGGCCACGAAGCTGATCAGGAACAGCGGGTTCGCTACAGCGATCCACAGCGCCCGGGCGCCGCTCACGCCATGGAGTTCAGCAAGCTTGGGAACATAAACAACGCAAAGTACGACGCCGATCCCCGCCAGCACGCGGAACAGCAGCACCGAAAAATCCGGCTGCGCCCCTGTCACCTGGACAACCAGGCGCGCGAGCCAGAGGAAGTAGGGGCCGTATGGGGTTTTGGCTTCCGCCCACGCCGGATCAGCACCGAGCGAGAACCAGTTGCTGAGCGTGCTGATCCCGGTGTTGTAGGGGTCCTGGCCCTCAAGCACCAGCCGCCCCTGGCCTGTATACGCGTAGACATCGCGGGAGTAGATGGGAACCGCGAACATCATGGGCGCGGACCAGGCAGCTACAGCTGCCACCACGGAGCGCAGGGAACCTTCACCCCAGTCCTTCAGGCGCTGGCCGAGCCGCAGCCATGAGCGGGTCAGGAGCATCGCACCCACGGTCAGCAGGACAGTAGACACGGTGACGCCCCACCCCTCCGTGCGCAGCGCAATCACAAGCCAGTGCCGGATCATCGGGGAGCCGTTGGCAATCCAGCCCGCGCCGATGGAGCCGACCAGCATCATCAGGGACCCGATGAAGCCCTGGACGATGGCTACATGGGCTTTGGAAGGCACGACGGCAGACTCGTCGGAGCTTGAACCGCGTGCCTTCATGATGGGTCGAGTCCTTCTGGTACGTAGTCGAAGCGGCGCCGGAACAGACTCGAGGAGTGGTTCAACGGACTTGGTGATTATATCAGCCGGTGCAATTCCGGCCGCTGGTGGCACACCTTTCGGAGGCATCGCGACAGCCGATGCCGGTAGGCTGACGGGGTGCCTATAACTAATGAACGCATCGTCTGGATTGACTGCGAAATGACCGGGCTTGATGCCCGCAATGACGCCCTGATTGAAGTGGCCGCCCTGGTGACGGACTCTGAACTGAACATTTTGGGGGACGGTGTGGACGTCGTCATCAAGCCCACTGATGCCGCCCTGGCCCAGATGAGCGACTTTGTGCGGGAGATGCACACCACGTCCGGCCTGCTGGAGGAACTTCCGCATGGCAAGACCATGGCGGAAGCCGAAGCCGCGGTGCTCGAATACATCGAGAAGTGGGTACCGGATCCCCGGCGTGCTCCGCTGGGCGGTAACTCCGTCGGCACTGACCGGGTGTTCCTGGCACGGGACATGCCTGCCGTCGTCGAGCATCTCCACTACCGGGTGATTGACGTCAGCACCATCAAGGAACTGTCCCGCCGCTGGTTCGCCCGCGCGTACTTCCAGTCGCCGCCCAAGCATGGCGGCCACCGCGCGCTGGGAGACATCCGGGACTCCATCAATGAACTGCGCTATTACCGCGAGGCGGTCTTCGTGCCGGCACCGGGCCCTGACTCTGCCACAGCACAGGCCATCTCCCGCCGGATTTCCGCTTCCGCGCAGGATTAAGCCAGCAGGACAGCAGGTTTTGCCGGTTGCGCCGGAGAGTAATCTGCGCCACGTTCGCGGGGAAATTTGCCGCAAAAGCACCAAAGTGGTCAAAGTTCCCTCAAACAGCAGGTAAACTATTTGACGTTGCCTTTCCGGACAGTTGATCTTCGGCGGTCTTGGCGTGGCACATGGTGGGCTTAGCTCAGTTGGCAGAGCGCCTGGTTGTGGTCCAGGAGGTCGCGGGTTCAACCCCCGTAGCTCACCCGCTCCGAACGGTACAGATCCGTTCTCCACAAAGGCTGCACCGGTTATCCGGTGCAGCCTTTGTTGTTTTATCCGGCTTCGCGAGAAGGACCTTGATATGACCGTTCTGCCAATCACCATCTGGGGCGAACCGGTGCTCCACCGGCGGGCTTCCGAGGTGGAGGTCTTCGACGACGAACTCCGCACCCTGATCGCGGACATGTTCGAAACCAACGACGCCGCTAACGGTGTGGGACTCGCGGCGCCGCAAGTCGGGGTGGGCAAACGGATCTTCGTTTACAAGTACGCCAACGAGGACGGCGTCCCTCCCACCGGAGTGGTGGTAAACCCGGTACTGACGCTGTCCAAGGTCTCCGGAGCGCTGCCCGATCCGGATGAGGAAGAGGAAGGCTGCTTGTCCTTTCCTGATGGTGCCTATCCGCTCAAACGTGCCGAGTGGGCCCGTGTGCAGGGTTTCGACGGCGAAGGTAATCCCGTGGACTTTGAAGCCACAGGCTGGTTTGCGCGGGTGATCCAGCACGAATACGACCACCTTGACGGCAAGCTGTACGTCAACCGGCTGATCGACAAGTACGCGCGGAAGGCCATGAAGCAGGCCAAGCGCAACGGCTGGGGCGTGCCGGGCCTGACCTGGATGCCCGGTGTCGATCCCGACCCGTTCGGGCACTGATGCGTTCCGAAGCCACAGACAGCGGGCCAGCGGACACCGGGCCCCTGGACAGCGACGCCATTGCCCGGCGGCTGGAGCTTCTTGGTATCGATGAGGCTGACAAGGCAAGCTGCACTGCGCTGCTGGCCTGTGCCGCCTCATCCGGGGTTCGCCAGGCCATGGACCAGCTGGAGCGCCGGTTAGGGTCTTTTGCCGTAGAACCTGCAGAGGACGGCGGACTCTCCGAAGAGACCTGGATCGACGCCATCCTGCGCTTCGCGCCCCGCGTGGTCTGGTGGCATGGGCAACAGGGCATCTCCGCGGAGGACTCAGCCCTGATCCTTGCCGATATCGGACGGCAAATGGCCATCCACCGCCGGGTCCATGTCAGCTTCGGCCTGGAAACCTGGTCCTGGCTGACCCTGCAGCTGACGGGCAGCATGTTCCAGCTGGGCCGGCTTCAATACCATCTGGTACCCAACCCAAACCATGGCGGCTGGGTCCTGGACATCCATATCCCGGAACTGACCGGCAGGGAGGCCGGACTGACACCGGGCGCAGTGGATGCCAGCCTGGCCCTTGCCCGGACTTTCTTCGCTGCCCGTTTTCCGGACAAGCCGGTCAGCACGGCGACGTGCTCGTCGTGGATGCTTGATCCCTATCTCAGCCGGGTGCTCCCCCACGGCAATATCGCCGCCTTTGCCCGGCGCTTCGTCGTAGGGCATTGCACTGATGCTCCTGAAGATGCGGTCTACTTCACTTTCCGGAAGCGAGGCCTGCAGGACCTTGACCGCCTTCCTCGGGAAACGTCGCTCCAGCGGGCGGTCCTGGAAAGAATTGACGACGGCGGCACCTGGCAATTGGGCCATGGGCACCTGCAGCTGCCGGACAGCGGGAGCGTCCCGGGCGCCTAGCCGGCCCGAATGGTTCGTTGATCCGGGCAGGAATCCAGGACGCGTTTCATCGCGTCCTTTTCGGCCTGGGTTACCCACAGACCGTAGGACGCTTTGACCGAAATCTGCCGGGCGACGTAGTGGCAGCGGACGGATTTGTTCTTTGGCAGCCAGGTAGCGGTATCGCCCGCCCCCTTCTGTTGATTAGCGTCGCCGTCCGCCGCAATCAGGTTCAGGGGGTCGTTGGCCAGGCTTTGGCGTTGCGCAGGCGTCAGACCCTGGGCTCCCTTTTGCCAGGCATCGGCCAGCGCCACCACGTGGTCGATTTGGACTTCCCGGCTGGTCTGGGCTCCACGCTGGAAGGCCACCACTTTGCCGGTATACGGTTCGGCCAGTGTTCCGGCCGCCACTGCACATTGGGAGTTTTCGGAGAATTCGATCCCGCTGAGGTCACGCCGGAGGATGTCGTTGCGTGTGTCGCATCCGTTGCGGTCGACGTCGGACCAGGCCTGGCCGAACTGTTCACGGGAGTACTGGTTCTTGGGCGCCCGTCCTTTGACTTCCAGCAGGTCCAGGGCCTCGGCGGCCCTGATGTCCGGGACAACGTGGACGGCAATGACGGGCTTCATCCACTCGGCATCGTAGACCCGGACTTCACTGGGCCCGGCCACGGAGGGTTCAGCCAGGGCGAACTGTCCTTCGGCGAAGAACCAGCCGGTGCCAAGAATCGCCCCGGTGACTGCAACAGCAAGCACCAGCCATGCCTGGCGGGAACGCCTCCGGGCGCGCCGGTAGGCCTTCCAGTTCAGGCTCATGCCGGCAGGCCTGTCACTGGTAAGGCGGTGGCTTCCGCGGGTTGGTTCGATAAGCAGGTTAAATCATGCACCCACAGAGCTTAGGGCACACGGCAGACGGTCTCGCCACTGTCCACAATGTGGAGGAACAGTGGGGCGCAAGATTCCCCTACTGTTCCCGCATGACCCTGCGCAAATCCTCTTCCGCCAGCTCAAAGAGGTCTTCAAGCTGGCGGACCCGCTCAGCTGTGACGTCACCGGCAGCATGGCCTGCCCTGGCGTTGCTCAGCAACTTGGTTGCCTGTTTGAGGTTTGCCTTGGCCACGTCGAGGGCGTGTTCCAGGGCGGTGTCGTGCTCCACGGCTGATTCAGTGTCCATGCCACCAGTGTGAGCCGGAATCCCGGCTGATTCCAGAGGAACAGCCGGGATTCTCAGACACTTCTGCTGCCGTGCTACGCGGTGGCGATTGCCTCAAGCGCCGCAGCCGGTTCCTTGGCCGGGAACGAGGGCGGGTTCACGCCCGCCATCTCCTCCATCACCCGGACAACCTGGCAGCTGTAGCCAAATTCATTGTCGTACCAGACGTAAAGAATAACGTTCTTGCCGTTGGAAATGGTTGCCAGACCATCCACGATGCCGGCACGGCGTGAACCCACGAAGTCGGTAGACACTACCTCGGGGGAATCGATGTAGTCGATCTGCTTGCGCAGGTCCGAATGCAGGGACATCTGGCGCAGGTGCTCGTTAACTTCATCCTTGGTGGTGCCGTTTTCCAGGCTCAGGTTAAGGATGGCCAGTGAAACGTCCGGCGTGGGAACGCGGATGGAGCTGCCGGAAAGTTTGCCCTGGAGTTCGGGGAGCGCCTTCGCTACGGCGGTGGCCGCACCCGTCTCGGTGATAACCATGTTCAGCGCGGCCGAACGCCCGCGGCGGTCGCCCTTGTGGAAGTTGTCGATCAGGTTCTGGTCGTTGGTGAACGAGTGCACCGTTTCCACGTGGCCATGGATTACACCGAATTTGTCGTTGATCGCCTTCAACACCGGCGTGATGGCGTTGGTGGTACAGGACGCCGCGGACACAATCTGGTCCGTGTCCTCGATGCTGCCGTGGTTGATGCCGTGCACGATGTTCTTAAGCGCCCCCTTGCCGGGCGCAGTCAGCAGGACCCGGGCCACGCCCTTGCTCTGCAGGTGCTGGGACAGGCCCTCAGCATCTCGCCACCGGCCGGTGTTGTCCACCACCAGGGCATCTTTGATCCCGTAGACGGTGTAGTCAATGGTGGCCGGGTTGTCCGAGTAGATGACCTGGACCTGTACGCCGTTGGCGGTGATGGTGTTGGCTTCCTCGTCAATGCGGATGGTGCCTTCGAAGGAACCGTGCACCGAGTCGCGGCGCAGCAGGCTGGCGCGCTTGGAGAGGTCCTTGTCGGAGCCCCGGCGGACCACGATGGCGCGAAGGCGGAGGCCGTGGCCGCCGCCGGCCTTTTCGATCAGGAGGCGGGCCAGCAGGCGGCCGATGCGGCCAAAACCGTAGAGTACGACGTCGGTGCTGGTGCGGTCGTCCGCACCGCGCTTACCCACAACCTCGGCCAGTTCGGCGCGAAGGAACTCTTCCAGGGTGGCGCCATTGCCCTCGGCCTTGAATTTCTGGTTCAGGCGGGCGATGTCGATGGCTGCCGCACCCAGGTCCAGCCCGGCGAGGGTGTCCAGCAGCGGGGCGGTCTCCTCCAGGCGCAGTTCGTCCTTGCTCATCCGGCGGGCAAATCGGTGTGCCTTGAGGATGTTCATGGTGGACTTGTTGATCAAGCTTCGTCCATGAATGCTGGTGACCACGTTGTTGTCGCGGTACAACCGGCCAATCACGGGGATCATGGCCTCGGCAAGAGCCTCCCGGCCCATCCACGTATCAAGACAAGAGTCTGAAGTCTGGCTCACTCAACTACCTTCCTCGGTTCAACCGCCCACGTCCCTGTGTGCGGAAGTCCGCCGCCGGAGGTTATCCGATGGCGCAGTTCCGGGGCTTCGGTCCAGCCCTGGTATCTGGAATCAGCGCAAAGAAAAACCGCCGGCTGTGAACGCATATCCGGCGGAGGAACTTCTACGTCCGGTCTCTATTCTAGAGTCCGGGACGAGTGTCCAAAGCGCTATCAGCCGTGAATTGACTCACATGGGGACGGGCGGAAGAGGGAGCCCATGGTGACCGGGCTCCCTCTCCTGCAGTGCTAGCCCGCCAGCGCCTCCGCCATGACAGGTCCAAGGGACTTCGAAAAAGCTGCCGTAAGGTGGACGCCGTCCGCGTAGACAGTGGTACTGCCCACGAATGCCGGGCAGGTGTTGTTGGAAGAGCAGAACCACGGCCGCGTGTCGATGAACTGGACGTTTGGAATACCCGTTGCCCCGGCTCTCCCTGCTTCTGCGATGGCACGGTGACGGCTGTCCACCGAGGTCGTGCAATCCCCGGGTTTGCTGATCCTGGTTGCGCAGTCAGCGAGGTTCTTGCCGATCGGCGGCGAGTCCATCACGACGATGCGTTCGGTGGATCCCGTGAGGGACTCAAAGGTCTTTCGGGCACCGCTGGTCCATTCATCCAGCATTGCCTTCTCCTGGGCGCCACTGGCCAAAAGTGCCGTGGCCGTATTGGACATCAGGACCATGTCAGGCCGGAGTTCGGCAACTTTACCGAACGTCCACTGCCGGAACGGGTCACAGTCCGGGTGCTCAGAGCGGTCCGCTTTGATCACCGTCAGGGAGAACGCCGGGCATTGCATCAAAGTGATCACGCGAACCTTGTAGCCCTGCGGTTCCAACGCAGCCCGGATACCGGAAACATAACTGATGGACATGGAATCCCCGAGCACAACGGCCGTTTTGGGCGCCGCAGGATCGCCAAAAATGCAGCGCTCGGAGTTAGCGGCGGGGTCACCCTCGGAATTCATCTCATTACCCAGGCAGCCGTCTGCCGCCCATTCCGGAACGAGCTGCCCGCGGCCCAATTGGTCAATTGCGGGGGAAAGTTCAGGCCAGCTGGGAGTCTGCAGTGCAGTAAGAATGGCAGCCGAATGAGATGACGCGGCGGTGTTTGATGCTGCCGCAGAGCCGGGCTCCGCAACCGGCGATGCCTGACGCACCATTACCGCCTGCTCGTCCGGCGCAGTCCGTGTCAGCGCAACTACTGAGACGACAAGTGTGAGGGCTGCCAGGGAGGAGACTCCGGCTATCACAAGGATATTCGCGGTCCTGGCGTCCAAGCCCTTTTTCTTCCGTTTCCAAGTGTCCCTGGGTTCGAGCCACCGCGAGTTCCTGACCGGATTCTCAATCGCATGGTAAGTAACTGACGCAAGTGCAAAAGCAGCGAACAGCACAGCGACAAAGAAGATGACACCTTCCGGCAACACCATGGACAGGAAGACAATCAGCGGAAAATGCCACAGGTACAGCGAATACGAGATGTTACCGATGTAGCCCATCACCCGGTTGGTCAGCGGCCACAGGTGCTTCTGTCCGCCGCCCGTTCCCGCAGCGATGACCAGAGCGGACGACAGAACCGGAAGAGCTGCCCATGGAGCGGGGAACAAGGAATCCGCGGTCACCACGAACAGACTGACGCCGATGCCCAACAGCCCCAACCAGGCAAGAACAGGCCGGAGAGCGCCGGGAATACGGGCCAGTTGCGCTGCGCCCACAGCCAAAAGTGCACCCACACCGAGCTCCCATGCGCGGGAAAACGTAGAAAAGTACGCCCAGGTGGGCTGGGTCCTGGTTTCGGTAAGTGCCCACGCAAAGGACACCGCGACAATCAAAGCCATCGTTACACCGATAGCGATGTGGGCGGCCTTGGTTGAGCGGCCCCTCCTGCCTGAGGTCATGAAGAAGATGAGAAGCATCAGCCATGGCCACACGAAGTAAAATTGTTCTTCTACAGCCAGGGACCAGAAGTGCTGAAGCGGGGAAACTGCTCCCGCAGCGTCAAAGTAATCCGTGCCTGCTGTGACAAATCGCCAGTTGGCTGAAAAGAACGTGGCCCAGACGGCGTCAACAAAGACGTCTTTACTGCGGGCTGCGCTGAAAAGCAGGTATGCAGCAGCAGAGGTAGCAGCGATCACCACCAGGGCGGCCGGCATAATGCGCTTAATGCGCCGCCGATAAAAGTCGGTAAAGGAAATCTGCCCGGTGCGGTCGTGTTCGCGGATAAGCAGACCGGTAATCAGGAAACCGCTGATAACGAAGAAAACATCTACGCCGACAAATCCGCCGGAGGGCCAGTGGAACAGGTGGTCGAATATGACAGCAAGAACTGCAACAGCCCGAAGGCCCTGGATGTCGGGGCGCAAACCTGCTTTCGGTTTGGCAGGCTGTTTCTCAGAGCTCGAAAAGGGCGCACTGAAACGAGTGATTGTAGACATGGATTCCCTCACGGTTGAGACCTTCGGAAATTCTATGGCACGCGGGTTTTGCTCCCTAACCGTCACAGGTAATACGGGTGCGGGAAACCAGTCTGAAGGGATGGGTTGACCGATACGCCGGGTTCTGTCCTCCCCTGCCGTTGCCGTCAGGGGGTGGCGGCCATCCATCTACGAACGCCGTTGCCGACGTCCTCCAGCGGCCTACCCGGGCACTCGGGCGAGCAGCCCTCAGTCATGCCCTGTCTGGCCTTGCTCCGGGTGGGGTTTACCTAGCCTCCCCGGTCACCCGGGGAGCTGGTGGTCTCTTACACCACCGTTTCACCCTTACCTGTCTTCCCCGTCAAGGACGGGACAGCAGGCGGTCTGTTCTCTGTGGCACTGTCCTGCGGGTTACCCCGAGTGGGCGTTACCCACCACCCTGCTCTATGGAGCCCGGACGTTCCTCGAGCCACTTGCGTGACGCGCGGCCGCCTGGTCAACCCATCCGTCCACCAGTCTACCGGGCACGCCTGGCAGTTCCTTCCCGGTAGGATCTACGGGTGCTGATTCTCCTCCCCCCGTCCGAAGGCAAAACCCCGGCAGTCAAAGGCACAGCGATGGACTGGGCCGAGTTGAGTTTCCCTGTACTCAACAACTCCAGGGCGAAGGTGCTGGAAACGCTTGGTACAGTCAGCGCGCACCAGGATGCCCTCGCGCTACTGGGCGTGGGCGCATCCCTGAGTGGCGACGTCGAACGTAACACCCGGCTCCACGCAGAACCCGCCGCGCCCGCGCACAGCATTTATTCCGGCGTGCTGTACGACGCCCTGGGATACCGGACGCTTACCCCTGCCCAACGGCGCAAAGCCGACCACAACGTCCTGATTGTGTCAGCGCTGTGGGGTGCCATCCGTTTTGGCGACAGCGTGCCCGCTTACCGGCTGTCCATGGGGACCGCGCTGCCCGGCGTTGGGCGGCTCGCCTCATTCTGGAAGCCGCAGCTTGCGGCGGCACTGGCCGAGCACAGCGAAGGACATCTCCTGGTGGACTGCCGCTCCAGCACTTATGCCGCGGCCTGGGCGCCGCCGGTCGAGCGGACGGTGGCCGTGAACGTCTTCACCGAGGTTAACGGCGTCCGGAAAGTCGTGAGCCACTTCGCCAAGCACACCCGGGGCGAGCTGGCCCGGCATCTGCTGAGCCGGCGCGGCAAACCGGCCGCAACGCCGTCGGAACTGCTGAGGGCCACGCGGGAAAAGTGGGAGGCAGAGTTAGTTGCAGGTTCGGCACGCAAGCCGCACGCCCTGAACATCATCCTCAGCAACTAGTCCCCACCGCCTCCCTCGCCTCGCAAGCTCGGCCAGGGAACCCTGGCGCGTAGGCCCAGGAGTGCCTAGGCCCACTCAGGTGAGCGCACCAGGATGCAGCCTGAGTCGGGGCAGAAGACGATGTCGTCCTCTGCAGCGGACTTGATCTCCGCGAGGTCGCCCGGGCTCAGCTGCATCCCGGAGCCCTCGGACTTGCCGTGAAACAGGCGTGCCGCGCCTACCCCGCGCCTGGCCAGCGTCTTCTCGTAAATGGCCAGCATTCCGGCATCCAGTCCTGCGGCAAATTCGGCGCGCTGGCCGCGGACCACGGTGGCTTCTGCTTCAACCTCAGCCAAGGCCTCGTCCAGTTCGGCCCGTATTCCCGCAAAGGAGCCCTGAATGCCGTCAACGATCTCCTGTTGCCGAACCTGTGTGGCGCGTAGTGTGTCCAGGCGCTCCAGGACCTCAAGTTCAACGTCTTCGAGGTCCGAGCGGCGCTTGTTCAGGGAGACAATGTCCTTTTGCAGGGCGACGAGGTCCTTCGAGAGTCCGGTGCCGCTGTTCAGCCGTGCTTCGTCGCGCTCGATGCGTGAGGCAACCTGTTCGACGTCGGCCTCCGCCTTCTTGAGCTCGGACTCGGCATCGTGGACGGCCACCTTCGCCGCTCCGAGCTGGCCGTTGGCCACGGACAGCGCCGCCTGCAAGTCGGTGATGCGCGGATCTGATTCCAGGACGCGGCGGCGGCTGGCAAGCGAAGTCAATTTGGCATCCAACGCCTGCAATTCAAGCAACTTCAACTGTTCCGCCGGTGCTGCCTTGGCCACTATTTACCTCCATAAGTTTACGCCGGCACCCGCCGGCGCGCCTCGCGGCGCTGTATAGACTCTAGCGCCTGGCCTGCTCCCCCAGCCCCGCTGTGCTCACCCGGGGCCCTCGAACACCGGGCTTAGCCCGGAGTGAGTATGAAGTCCCAGGGGTCACTGTTGGTTCCGCTCACCTGGATCTGGACATCGTGGCCCTGGTCGGAGAGCACGTTGCCCAGTGCCGCGGCGGCGGCCGGAAGCCACAGCCATTCGCTGGCAAAGTGTGAGACGTCGATCAGGTAAGGCCGGCCGTCGACGGCGGACTCCCGGGCTTCCGAAGCTGGATGGTGCCGGAGGTCAGCGGTCACGTAGACGTCCGCCCCGCTGGCCCGTACCTCGTCGAACAGGGAATCTCCCGCGCCACCGCAGACAGCCACGCGACGCACTACCGCGGATCGGTCGCCTGCCACTCGGACTCCCCCGGCCACCGAAGGCAGGATGCCGAAGACGCGCGCGGCAAAGTCACCCAGCGTTACTGCTTCGGACAGCTCGCCCACCCGGCCGATACCTTCCTCCGGCAATCCCTGGGCCGATGGCGTGAGCGGGTGCGCGTCCTGGATCCCCAATGCATCGGCCAGGACATCGGAAACACCTCCGATGGCGGAATCACCGTTGGTGTGAACGGTCAGCAGAGCTGTTCCGGACTCGATCAGGCGATGCACGGCCTCGCCCTTGGCGGTGGTGGCCGCAACGGAGGTGACTCCGCGGAGCAGCAAAGGATGGTGGGTGAGCAGCAGTTCCGCGCCCCATTCAACGGCTTCCTCGATGACTTCCAGGGTGGGATCCACAGCCAACATGATCCGCTTGACCTTTCGTGCCGGACGGCCGGCAACCAGGCCCACTTCATCCCAGCTCTCGGCAAGGGACTCCGGCCAAAGCTCCTCAACGGCGAGGAGCACTTCAGCGAGCGTAGGCGCCTCCGACGAGGTCCCCCCGTCGCCTCCCTCGCCGTTATTGCCGGCGACCTCGGCGCCATCGGGAGAGTCAGGTTCTACAGCTTCCATCCCACCGTTTTACCCTATGCGCACAGCCCGCCGCGAACCTTGCGGCGACTTCGAACCATGCCCGATCCCCTGGGCTGGAAGCCGGCGGGAATTGTTCGGCGCCGTCAAGCATTGAAGAGGGCATGAAAACTTTTGTTCTTGGCGGTGGCTGCTTCTGGTGCCTCGATGCGGTCTACCAGCGAACCCGCGGCGTGGAATCTGTTGTGTCCGGCTACACCGGTGGCCATGACCCAAATCCTGATTACTATTCCGTGTGCGACGGAACGACCGGCCACGCTGAGGTGGTGGCCGTCACCTTCGACGAATCGGTGATTCCGGAGGAAGTGATTCTGGACATGTTCTTCGCCCTCCACGATCCCACCACGCTCAACCGGCAGGGCTACGACGTTGGCACCCAGTACCGTTCGGTGATGTTCTATGAGACCACCGAACAGAAGATCCTCTTTGAGGAAGCAATCGAACGCAACCAGTCGCTGTGGCAGGATCCGATTGTCACTGAATTGGTCAGGCTGCCGCGCTTCCATGTGGCTGAGGAAATCCACCAGAACTACTACGCCAAGTATCCGGAACAGGGATACTGCCAGGTCATCATCAACCCCAAGCTGGCTAAGGCAAGGAAATATTACTCTGCATGGCTTAATGCTTAGCAACGCCGTCACGTGGCTGGTTAGGCTGACCCCAGTATTCACTCCATAGAGATAGGCGTATGCACATGGCACGGATCTACGACGATGTAACGCAGCTGATCGGCGGTACCCCGCTGGTCCGCCTCAACCGGATCGCTGAAGGCCTTGACGCCACAGTGGCCGTCAAACTGGAGTTTTACAACCCTGCCAACAGCGTAAAAGACCGCATCGGCGTAGCCATCATTGATGCTGCGGAGAAGTCCGGCGCACTGAAGCCGGGTGGAACCATCGTGGAAGGCACCTCGGGCAACACTGGCATCGCCCTGGCCATGGTGGGTGCGGCCCGCGGTTACAAGGTCATCCTGACCATGCCGGAGACCATGTCCACCGAGCGCCGCGTTATGCTGCGCGCCTACGGTGCCGAGATCGTCCTGACCCCCGGTTCCGAGGGCATGCGCGGTGCCGTGGAGAAGGCCCAGGAGATCGTCGCCAACACGGAGAACTCCGTCTGGGCCCAGCAGTTCGCCAACGAGGCAAACCCGGCCATCCACCGCGCCACCACGGCCGAGGAAATCTGGGCCGACACCGACGGCGAGGTGGACATCTTTGTCGCGGGCGTGGGCACCGGTGGTACCGTCACCGGCGTCGGCCAGTTCCTGAAGGAGCGC
The DNA here is from genome assembly GCF_059383595.1 of Pseudarthrobacter sp. MDT1-40-2. NCBI lineage: Bacteria > Bacillati > Actinomycetota > Actinomycetes > Micrococcales > Micrococcaceae > Pseudarthrobacter > Pseudarthrobacter sp. MDT1-40-2. The sequence continues at coordinate 275,001 of NZ_JBWZCL010000001.1, forward strand.
AAGCCCGGCGTGCAGATTGTGGCCGTGGAACCCAAGGACTCCCCCATCCTCAACGGAGGGGCTCCTGGTCCCCACAAGATCCAGGGCATTGGCGCGAACTTCATCCCGGAACTGCTGGACACCAATGTCTACGACGAAGTCCTGGATGCCACTCTGGAAGACTCTGTTGCTGTTGCCCGCGAGCTCGGCGTCAAGGAAGGCATCCTGGGCGGTATCTCCTCAGGTGCGATTGTCTGGGCCGCCCTCGAATTGGCCAAGCGCCCGGAAAACGCCGGCAAGCTGATTGTTGCAGTTGTCTGTGACTTTGGAGAGCGGTACATCTCCACCGTTCTGTACGACGACATTCGCGGCTAACCAGCCCGGAGCGTTTCCTCCGGCAGAAAGAACCCCTTGGGCTTTTTTGCACGACTAAAGGAAGACCTCGAGGCCGCCCGGTCGCATGACCCGGCGGCTCGGGGTTCTTTTGAGAACATTTTTGCGTACTCCGGCTTGCATGCAATCTGGATCCACCGGCTGACGCATAAGCTGTGGCAGAATCCTGCCCTGCGTTTTCCTGCCCGGCTGCTATCGCAGTACGGGCGTTTCCTGACCGGCATAGAGATCCATCCCGGCGCCACGATCGGCCGCCGGTTTTTCATCGACCACGGCATGGGCGTGGTGATCGGTGAAACAGCCGAAATCGGCGAGGACGTCATGATGTACCACGGCGTCACGCTCGGCGGTCGTTCGCTGGCTCGCGTGAAGCGGCATCCCACCATCGGGGACAGAGTCACCATCGGAGCCGGGGCCAAAGTCCTGGGACCCATCACCATCGGCGCCGACAGCGCGGTGGGCGCCAACGCCGTCGTCGTAAAGGATGCTCCGCCGGAATCCATCCTTACCGGCGTTCCTGCCGTCTGGCGGCACCGCGATGCCCGCAGCGAGACCAAGCCTGCCGTCGATCCGGCAGAGTACTACGTCATTTAGGCATCAGAAGTCATCCAGGCATCAGAAAATTCCTGAAACATGGAACATTAGACAAACCCTGCTTACAGAAGTGGCCGGCAGCCCTAAGGTTGCCGGCCACTCCTGTTTCACCGGCCTGGTGCCGGCAGAAGTGGAATCAGTGTGTGTCCACAGCTTCAATCTCGGACTTGTCCTCACCCCAAAGGGTGTGGAAGGTGCCTTCGACGTCGACCCGGCCGTAGGTGTGGGCGCCGAAAAGGTCGCGCTGGCCCTGGATCACGGCGGCGGGCAGTCGCTTACGGCGCAGGCCATCGTAGTAGGCCAGTGAAGACGAGAAGACCGGAACCGGGATGCCCAGCTGGACGGCCGTGGAGACCACACGGCGCCATGCGGGCAGGACCTCGGCGATCGCCTTGGTGAACGCCGGGGCGAACAGCAGGTTGGCCGGCTTGTCCTCTGCAGCGTAGGCCTTGGTGATTTCCTTGAGCAGCTCGGCGCGGATGATGCAGCCGCCGCGCCACAGCGAGGCGATTTCATCCAGCTTGAGGTCCCAGCCGTATTCCTTGGCGGCGGAAGTCAACATGTCCAGGCCCTGGGCGTAGGAGACCAGCTTGGAGGCGTACAGCGCCTGCCGGACGTCTTCGACGAAGGTGTCCGGGATTTCGACGGGGATTTCTTCGCCGGCCAGCAGTTCCTGCGCCAGCTTGCGCTGCCCGGTCTGTGAGGACAATGCGCGGGCGAACACGGATTCAGCGATGCCCGACGTCGGCGAGCCGAGTTCCAGCGCGGAGATAACGGTCCAGCGTCCGGTGCCTTTCTGGCCCGCGGCATCGACGACGACGTCTACGAACGGCTTTCCGGTGCGGGCGTCGACGTGACCGAGGACTTCGGCGGAGATTTCGATCAGGAAGGAGGCGAGATCGCCCTTGTTCCATTCAGCGAAGATTTTGGACTGCTCTGCAGGTTCGATCCCGGCACCGGAGCGCAACAGGTCGAAGGCTTCACCAATGACCTGCATGTCGGCGTATTCGATGCCGTTGTGCACCATCTTGACGAAGTGCCCGGCGCCGTCGGTGCCGATCCAGGCGCAGCAGGGCTGGCCGTCGACGTGGGCCGCAATCTTTTCCAGCAAGGGGCCAAGGGCGTCGTAGGACTCCTTGGAGCCGCCCGGCATGATGGAGGGGCCGTTCAGGGCGCCTTCTTCGCCACCGGAAACACCGATGCCCACGAAGTGCAGGTCCTTCTTGGCCAGCGCGGCTTCCCGGCGGCGGGTGTCCTCATAGTGGGAGTTACCGGCGTCGATGATGATGTCGCCCGCTTCCAGGAGGGGCTCAAGCTGTTCGATGACGGAGTCAACCGGCTTGCCGGCCTTGACCATGATCAGGACGCGGCGGGGCTTCTCCAGAGAGTCCACCAGTTCCTGGAGTGTTTCGGTGCGGATGAAGTCGCCTTCAGTGCCGTACTTTTCCAGCAGGACGTCGGTCTTTTCGACCGAGCGGTTGTGCAGGGCAACGGTAAAGCCGTTCCGGGCCAGGTTGCGGGCCAAGTTGGCGCCCATTACCGCGAGGCCGGTGACACCGATGTGTGCAGACATCTAAACTCCAATTCAGTTTCTGTGAGGCGGGTACGTGGTGTGAATACGTGGTGTGCTCGTAATAAAGCATATATATTCAGTGGACCTCCGAAAACCGCTGCCCATCCTGTGGGATGCCGGTGGTCCTCAAAGTCCGGGATGCAGACCCCTGAGGGGGCTTGCTGCGCATTAGGCTTGTGATCATGTCAACCAGCCTGCACCACCGTGCCATTGAGAACCTGGGCACCCGCATCATCAACGGGGAATTGTCCGCCGGCCACGTGATGCTGGCCGAACAGCTCGAAGAGGAACTGCAGGTTTCCCGGTCTGTCATCAGGGAGGCTGTCCGGGTGTTGCAGTCCCTGGGCCTGGTGGAGACCATCAAGCGCGTGGGCATCAGGGTGCTTCCGGTCAGCAGCTGGAACCCTTTTGACCAGCAGGTCATCCGCTGGCGGCTCGCCAGTGAAGGCCGCGGCGCCCAGTTGCGCTCGTTGGCCGAATTGCGTTCCGCTGTCGAACCAGCCGCCGCGGAACTGGCCGCCCTCAACGCACCGGCTGCCCTCCGAAGGGAGCTGGTGGACGTCGCCTATGCAATGCGCGACGCCGGCCACGCCGGTGACGTGCCCCGGTTCCTGGAGCTGGATATAGCCTTCCACTCCCTGTTGCTCTCCGGTTCGGGGAACGAAATGTTCGCCAACCTGATGGGCCAGGTGGCGGAGACTCTGACCGGCCGCACCATGCATGGCCTCATGCCGGACCATCCGCACGAAGCCGCCCTGCAGTGGCACGTGGACCTGGCCGAGGCCGTCAGCGCCGCTGACGCTGCTGCGGCCCGGGGAGCCTCGGCCAGGATCATGGGCCGCACCATGTCCCGGATGTCAGAGACGTGGGTTGACCAGCCCAGAATCTTCATCCCCGTGCGGCCCAGCAGCCGGTGAGCTACTGGTTTCCGGGGATAAAAACTCCGCCATCGATTGGATTTTTTGTTTGCGGATTGTTCACTGTATATTCATTTCAAGCCTTCCACCGCGGCATCCCCCAATAGTCGCGGTGGAAGGCCCTCCACTTTAACCTGGCGTCCCTGTCGCCCCGGTCAGGCAGCGGCCGCAGGCACCCCCCGCACGCGCCAGCCGCCCTCCTGACCGTTCCGGACCAGTTCCATGGTGACCAACCCGGAACCGCTGGTCCGGCCCAGCCGCACCTGTACTTGAAGGATTTCAATGTCAACCCGGCCGGCTCCCCGGGGCATTCGCCGCTCGGACTCCCACCAGTTGACCCGCTCGTACCACCGGACCGGCTCAGCGTCGACGAGCCATTCCTGCCCGCCGCGCACGACCGCCAGGGGTGTACCGTCAGGGGAAGTTTTGAGTACCACGTTTTCCATGCCGTCAGGGTAGGGGAAGGCCCTGACAATGCCTTGGTTACCCGTGATTGTTGCAGCTGTGGACAGCGGAACCGACGGTGGCCACTGGGCATGGCGGCGAAGGGAAGCTCTAGTGCCGACGAGGTGAGCCCCCGCATCCTGCCCTCTTTATTGGCGGAGTTGACTTCTGAGCTCACTCAGCTGTGGTGTGTAATGGCGTCTATTGGCGATAGTGAATTTCTGCAGTTGCGGAAGTGTCAGGATCGGGGTGAGATCACCATCGATGATCCTCGTCGACTCGTGGAGGTACAGTTCTTGCAGTTCGGGCATACCGGTCAAGGGTGCTAGTGAGGGGAAATCCCCGCTATTGGCCAGGCTGAGGCGCTGGACATTTCTGACACGGGACACGTCTTCGAAACTTGCAACCCTTTTGCAGTTATCAAGATGCAGTTCGCTAATCGTCTGTGCGGCAGGTGCCTCACGAAGTGCCGAAACATCTTCCAGTTTGGATGCGAGGAAAATCCCGAGATTTCTAAGCCCGTTGAAGGTCGCCAGCCCGTCCAGAGACCGGATTTGCGGGTACTGCTTCATTCGAAGCCGAACCAATGACGTCGCGGATGCCAACGGCTCGAGGTCCTTCTCGCTGTAACTCTCGAGATAGAGATCGGTGATGGGCGCCAAGGCTTCCTTCTGGTCCCGGACAAGAGCCCAGGAAGCGGAGACTGATGTCAGGCAAGCAAGCTCGGTGAGATCCATTGTTCCGGTAGCCGAGGGATGTACAGCCGGCAGGCTCAAGCTTGTCAGGTGGTTTCCCAAACGATTGATGGCTGAGAGGTCTGTGATCCATCGCGCAAGGATAAGCAATCGGGATACGGGCCAGGGCCGCAAGAAATCCAAGTTTGGTTCAGAGAACCTTGCGCACTATTCAGCACCAGCTCATGGACACGGCCACCTTGAAGCAGCGATTCCATCTCGGCGTTCCAGGGGCCGGTAACGAAAAGGCGCAACCCTTCAGTTGTCGGTTCGAGCGAGTAGCCCTCGTAGGGAACGCCGTAGCTCGAAGAGAGTGGCATAGGTGCTCCGTTTCTGTTTTAGGCATCCTATGTGTCCAAGCCAAGCAAACTGGCGATCAGTGCCAGTTCCTGATGGTTGCCAGTATCGCAAACCAATTCGGTCGAAGTGATGCGTTGCTGGTAGGAAGTGCCGTCGCGCAGCATGGCCAAGAGGACGTTGAGCCGGCGTCTGGTGAGACAGCACTGCTTGTTAGCCCAAGGGACCGAGCGAAGAAACAAAACAGCCCCCGGCGCGTGTTTCCGCGCTCGGGGGCTGTTTCTGTGGTGGGTCCTACCGGGATCGAACCGATGACATCCACGGTGTAAACGTGGCGCTCTACCAGCTGAGCTAAAGACCCAAATGTGTGGATTTGAGCGGCGTGCCGCGTCAACCAACGAACAGTTACTCTACCCGATGTAGCTGGACAAACGCCAATCGGCGCAGTTCAGGGCGCCGGCAATTCCCCTGCAAGCCAGGCCAGGGCTTCGGACACGCCGGCTGCAAGCCTCATGGTGGCCAGGGCGTCGCCCCGGGTAGCACCCCTGTTGATGATCACGACGGGTTTGCCGTCTTTGGCCGCATGCCTGACAAACCGAAGCCCGCTCATCACTGTCAAAGACGATCCCGCCACCAGCAGAGCACTCCCCTCATCAACCATTGCGTAACACAGCTCCACGCGATCCTTCGGCACGTTCTCGCCGAAAAAGACGAAGTCGGGCTTGAGCGTTCCACCACAGGCAGGACACATCGCAACCACAAAGGTGCTGATCAGATCTTCGTCTTCAACGGTGGCATCGGCATCCGGTGCGGCCTCGACAAGCCCTGCCTCCAGGGCCGCCTGCAGGAAGTCCGGATTCAGCTCTTCAAGGACATTGGCAAGCATCTGCCGTGAGTACCTGCGTTGGCAGGCAAGGCAGACCACCTGGTCGAAGCGGCCATGCAGGTCCACCACATTGACGCTGCCTGCGTCCTCATGGAGGCGGTCCACATTCTGGGTAATGAGCCCGGTCAGGAGCCCTCGTTCCTCCATCGTGGCCACAGCCCGGTGTCCTTCGTTGGGATCTGCATGGCGCAAGTGGGACCAGCCAATGTGGTTCCGGGCCCAGTACCGCTGCCGGTTGGCCGGATCGCCTATGAACTGCTGGTACGTCATGGGCGAGCGCGGCGCTGAATCGGGGCCCCGATAATCAGGGATGCCGGAATCCGTACTGAGCCCGGCACCCGTCAGGAGCGTGAAGCGCCTGCCCGCCAACAGGTTGCGGATCGCGACCAGGTCCGGCAGCACAGCAGCATCAACAGGGCCGGGCGCCTTCGCAGGCAATCGGGCAAAACCCGTCAGTCCGGTTCCTGCTCCCGGCTCCGCCATGGGGTCAGCCCTGCACCGATCCGACCGGCACGGGAGCGGATTCGCCCGCTGCCGCCGTCGTTATTTCTGTTAGCGCCCGCCGGTACTCTTCCAGTTCCCGCGCACGGCCCCTGGGATTGAGCACAACATGCCGGATGATGCCCTTTGCATTAATGATGAAGGTGCCCCGTACCGCCACCCCGCTGACCGGATCAAAGACACCGTAAAGGGATGCCACCGCGCCGTGCGGCCAAAAGTCGGCCAGCAGGTCGAAGTCGTAGCCTTCCTTGTCCGCGTAGGCCCGCAAGGTGAACTTGCTGTCTACTGAAACGGCGAGCACCGTGGCATTTGCGGCTGTGAAGTCCGGGAGGTTGTCCCGGATCTCACCCAGTTCACCCGTGCAGGTGCCTGAGAAGGCAAAGGGGTAAAACACAATGACGACGTTCTGTCCCCGCAACGATGAGAGCCTGATGGGCTCACCGTGCTGGTTGGAAAGCTCAAAGTCCGGGGCAGCAGACCCGGCCTGCGGTACGGGAGTGTCCGCCGTGCTCACTTGTTCTTCCTGGTCACCAACCGTGTCGCGCTCCAGTCCTTGGAGACCCCAACAGAGGAGGTGAGGTGCAGACCTGCGGTAGGTGCAGCGTCCTGGATGTCCGACGGCGAGACGTAACCCTCGCGCCCCTGCTTCGGAGTGAGGACCCAGACGATGCCGCCTTCGGTCAGCGTGGTCAACGAATCAACGAGGTTGTCCACGAGGTCGCCGTCGCCATCCCGCCACCAGAAAATGACTGCGTCAACAACTTCATGGTCATCTTCGTCGAGCAGCTCTGAACCGGTGAGGTCCTCGATGTCGTCACGCAAGTCGAAATCGACGTCGTCGTCGTAGCCGAACTCCTGAATCAGATCCCCATTTTTGAAACCCAATTTTTCCGCCACATTTACCGAAGTGGCGGCGTCGGCCTCGCTCACGTGTTCCTCCAATGCCTTGTTTATTCCCGTTGCGGGTTCCTGCTGTACATCTTGCGTTGTATTTGACGGTATTTCTAAGTGCGTGTCTTGCTGCAGAGTGATATCCATTACCACAAGCCAACACCCTTTGAGCCAGGTCTTCAAGCTGCCCGCACTGCGATCCGCCACATTCTGCGTCACAGCGGGGCGCCTTCCGCTCCCGTCAACTGCTTTCCGTCATACATAAGAGTATGACCAACAATTACCTGCCGGCGCCGTTCCCCGGCTACGCATCGCGGTTGCGTCAGAGCTAGAGTGGGCTGAGGCAGCAATTCCTGCGGGGCAACCGCCCAGTCGTGAGCTTTCGCTATGACATGCAGGAGTAGCTGTCCAAGGACCCTGCCCGGCACACATGACCGGGCTGTTGTAACCGATACGTCGCACACGTCGCGTTTTCGCTTGGCAGCCACCCTGCCCGGCCTAAGTGCGCCGATGACTGCGCGCAAAGAGAGGTTGGACGTGGCTGCAGGAGAAGATACCTCCCATATCCTCAGCGGGTTGACTAACCAGCTGCCCGATCGTGATCCGGAAGAGACCGCCGAATGGGTCGAGTCCCTGGATTCACTGATCAGGGAACAGGGCACAGAACGTGCCCAGTACATCATGCGCAGCCTGTTGCAGCGCGCCGGAGCCCAAAGCGTGGGCGTACCCATGGTGACCACCACGGACTACGTGAACACCATTCCGGTTGACCAGGAAGCACCGTTCCCCGGCAACGAGGACTACGAACGCCGCTACCGCGCGTACATGCGCTGGAACGCAGCAGTCATGGTCCACCGCGCCCAGCGGGCCAACATCGGCGTTGGTGGCCACATCTCTACCTACGCGGGCGCTGCCACCTTGTATGAAGTTGGCTTCAACCACTTCTTCCGCGGCAAGGACCACCCGGGCGGCGGAGACCAGGTGTTCTTCCAGGGCCACGCCTCCCCCGGCATGTATGCCCGCGCGTTCATGGAAGGACGCCTCACCGAGGAGGACCTCGACGGGTTCCGCCAGGAGAAGTCCCGCGAGGGACATGCCCTGTCCTCGTACCCGCACCCGCGCCTGATGCCGGAGTTCTGGGAGTTCCCGACGGTTTCCATGGGCATCGGTCCCATGAATGCGATCTACCAGGCACAGTCCAACCGTTACCTTCACAACCGCGGGCTCAAGGACACCTCGGACCAGCAGGTCTGGGCGTTTCTGGGCGACGGCGAAATGGACGAGCCTGAATCACGTGGCCTGCTCCAGCTTGCTGCGAATGAGAACCTGGACAACCTGAACTTCGTCATCAACTGCAACCTCCAGCGCCTCGACGGCCCGGTTCGCGGTAACGGCAAGATCATGCAGGAACTCGAAGCGTTCTTCCGCGGTGCAGGCTGGAACGTCATCAAGGTGGTCTGGGGTCGCGAATGGGATGATCTTCTCACCAAGGACACCAATGGCGCCCTGGTGAAGATCATGAACGAAACCCCGGACGGCGATTACCAGACCTACAAGGCCGAGTCCGGTGGGTTCGTCCGGGAGCACTTCTTTGGCAAGTCCCCCGAAACCAAGGACATGGTTTCGGACCTGACGGACGACCAGATCTGGAACCTTAAGCGCGGTGGCCACGACTACCGCAAGGTCTACGCGGCGTACAAGGCAGCCACCGAATTCAAGGGCAAGCCCACTGTCATTTTGGCCAAAACCGTCAAGGGCTATGGCCTAGGGCCGCACTTCGAGGGACGCAACGCGACCCACCAGATGAAGAAGCTCACGCTCGATGACCTGAAGAAGTTCCGGGACCACCTCCGGATTCCGATCACCGACGAGCAGCTGGAAAATGACCTCTACCAGCCGCCGTACTACCACCCGGGCCAGGATGCCCCGGAAATCAAGTACATGATGGAACGCCGCGCTGCCTTGGGTGGCTTTGTTCCTGAGCGCCGGTCCAAGCACGATTCCATCAGCCTTCCGGAGGCCAAATCCTACGAGGTTGCCAAGCGTGGCTCGGGCAAGCAGCAGGCTGCCACCACCATGGCTTTCGTCAGGCTCCTCAAAGACCTGATGCGGGACAAGAACTTTGGCCAGCACATTGCGCCGATCATTCCGGATGAGGCCCGCACCTTCGGTATGGATGCGTTCTTCCCAACGGCGAAGATCTACAACCCGAAGGGCCAGAACTACCTGTCCGTGGACCGTGACCTGGTTCTTGCCTACAAGGAGTCCGCTCAGGGCCAACTGATCCATCCCGGTATCAACGAGGCCGGTGCTGTGGCAGCTTTCACCGCCGCAGGCACTGCCTACGCCACCCACGGCGTACCGCTGGTCCCGATTTACGTCTTCTACTCCATGTTCGGATTCCAGCGGACGGGCGACGCCTTCTGGGCCGCTGGTGACCAGATGGCCCGCGGGTTCATCATCGGCGCCACGGCCGGACGCACCACCCTTACCGGTGAAGGCCTCCAGCACGCGGACGGACACTCGCCGCTGCTGGCGTCAACCAACCCGGCAGTCGTCACCTACGATCCCGCCTATGGCTACGAGATGGGCCACATTGTTCGCGACGGCCTGGAGCGGATGTACGGCGAAGACAGCACGGACAAGAACCTGATGTACTACATCACGGTGTACAACGAGCCCATTGTCCAGCCGGCGGAGCCTGAGGAACTGGATGTCGAGGGCGTCCTGAAGGGCATCTACCTGCTGGCACCTGCCAAGATCGACGGCCCCCGCACCCAGCTCCTGGCGTCCGGCGTCTCTGTTCCGTGGACCATCGAGGCGCAACGGATCCTTGCCGAGGACTGGGGCGTGTCCGCAGATGTCTGGTCCGTGACGTCATGGAACGAACTCCGCCGCGACGGCCTCGCCGCCGAGGAGGAAGCCTTCCTGAACCCGGGTCAGCCTGCCCGTGTTCCGTTTGTTGCCCAGCAGCTGGCCGGAGCCACCGGCCCGGTTGTTGCGGTGTCCGACTACATGAAGGCCGTGCCGGATCAGATCCGCCAGTTCGTTCCGAACGAATTCGCCACCCTCGGTGCTGACGGCTTCGGCTTCTCGGACACCCGCGCCGCTGCACGCCGGTTCTTCAAGAACGACACCCACTCGATTGTGGTCCGTGCCCTGGAGATGCTGGCCCGCCGTGGCGAGGTTGACGGCCAGGCCCCGGCCCAGGCCATCGAGAAGTACCGCCTGCACGACGTCAACGCCGGTACCACCGGAGGCGCGGGCGGCGAGTCCTAGTCCCGGACAGCGCTCATTAGAGCACGACGGCGGGGTCCCCACCACCGGGTGGGGACCCCGCCGTCGGCATTTCCCGTTGTGACGGAAGGCAAACGCTGTTGTAGCCTTTGCACAAAATGGAGCTTCGAAGCTCCGCACCGTATGCTCAATGGATGCCAGAGCAAACCGTTCCTTCCACAAAGCCCGCAACGGGTTCCCGTGGCCTGACCCCGGAGAAGAAGGAAACCCTTAAGAAGCTGCGGACCAATGTCGGCCTGCTTTCCACCACCACCATGCGGAAGCTGGAGACGTCCCTCCCCTGGTACAGCCGGCTCAGTTCGGATGAACGCTCGGCGCTTGGCCTGGTGGCCCAGAACGGTATCGCTGCTTTCGTGACGTGGTACGAAAGGCCCAGCTCGCCGTCGTGGATTCTCTCGGATGTCTTCGGGACGGCCCCCACAGAGCTCACGCGATCCATCAGCCTGCAGAAAGCACTGCAACTGATCCGGATCGTCGTTGAAGTAGTGGAGGACCAGGTGCCCGTCATTGCACCTGAGGCTGACCAGCCGTCGCTCCGGGAGGCCGTACTGAGGTACTCACGTGAAGTTGCCTTCGCAGCCGCGGACGTTTACGCCCGTGCTGCCGAATCGCGCGGCTCCTGGGACACGCGCCTGGAAGCCCTGATCGTCGACGCCATCCTGCGCGGAGAGAACACGGATGCCCTGCGCTCCCGGATTGCCGCGCTGGGCTGGAAGGCCCAGGAACGGTTTACCGTGATGGTGGGCAACTCCCCGTCCGAGCCCAGCGCCAGCTATGTCAGCGAACTGCGCCGGACCGCCGGCCGTTATGCAGAGGACGCGCTGGTAGGAATCCAGGGAGACCGCCTCATCCTGATCCTCGGCGGTGTGCACGACCGGGACACAGCATTTGTGAAACTGTGTGAAATGTTTGCCCCCGGCCCCGTCGTCTATGGACCGGAAGCGGGCACCCTGCTCGATGCCAGTGCGTCGGCGCAATCGGCATTCGCCGGCCTCACCGCAGCGAAGGCCTGGCCTTCAGCACCACGACCGGTTGCGGCCGACGACCTGCTTCCCGAGCGCGTTATCTCCGGCGACGACGCCGCCCGCCGCTCACTGATCAAGAATATCTACCGGCCGTTGCTCGCGGCTTCGAACGGATTGGTCGAGACACTGGGTACCTACCTGGAACTGGGCCATTCTTTGGAAGCAACAGCACGAGAACTGTTCGTCCATGCCAACACGGTCCGTTACCGCCTGAAGCGTGTTTGTGACGTTACGGGCTGGGATCCGCTCCTGCCGCGGGAGGCGTTTGTCCTGCAGGCGGCGCTGGTTGTCGGACGGCTCGCGGCCCCGCCGAGGGCCCCTGCCGAACGGCAGCCCACGCGGAACCAGAACTAATCCGTTGTAGACTTCCTACAAACCGACCCGGCGAGCTTGGTGCATGCAAACACCGTTTATCTTGCCAATATTTGGAAAGCTGGATACGTGCTTGCAATCGTCTGCCCTGGACAGGGCTCACAGACCCCCGGCTTCCTGGCCCCTTGGCTGGAGCTGCCCTCGGTAGCAGGCCAGTTGGCCTCCCTCAGCGAGATCGCAGGCATCGACCTGGCCGCCCATGGCACCACCTCTGACGAGGAGACCATCAAGGACACCGCGGTCGCCCAGCCGCTTATTGTTGCCGCGGGCCTGATTGCAGCCAAGCAGCTGTTCGACGTTGAACTTCGCACCCTTCCGGTCATCCTCGCAGGCCATTCAGTCGGCGAGATCACCGCAGCTGCCCTGGCCGGCGTACTCACCGAAGACGAGGCCATGACGTTCGTCCGTGAACGTGCCAACAGCATGGCCGCCGCGGCAGCAGTAACGCCCACCGGGATGAGTGCGGTTGTGGGCGGTGACCCTGCCGAGGTGCTCGCGGCGATTGAAGCATCCGGCGCCACGCCCGCCAACGTCAACGGTGCAGGCCAGACCGTCGCCGCCGGAACGTTCGAACAGCTGAAGTCCCTGGCCGGGAACCCGCCCGCCAAAGCCCGCGTTATCCCCCTCAAGGTTGCCGGCGCCTTCCACACCAGCCATATGTCCCCCGCAGTCAGCGCGCTGGAGGCACTGAAGCCCAGGCTCGCAGCACGTGCTCCGGCCGTCCCGTTGCTCTCGAATTACGATGGTGCCGAAGTAACCGACGGTGGTGCCGCCGTCGACAGTCTGATTGCCCAGGTATCGCGGCCGGTCCGCTGGGATCTTTGCATGGAAACCATGGTCCGGCGCGGTGTGACCGGCCTGATCGAGCTGTCCCCGGCCGGGACACTCGCCGGCCTCGCTAAACGCGGCATGCCCGGCGTCAAGACCGTTGCCGTCAAAACTCCCGACGATCTCTCTGCCGCCCTGGCACTCTTTGCAGAATTGGAGGGAGACGCATGAGCGTTCCCACATTGAAGCAGTCCCCCGTCAACCAGCACTCCCGCATCGTCGGCCTGGGAGCGTACCGACCCGATGTCATCGTCACCAACGAAGACGTCTGCCAGTGGATTGATTCTTCGGATGAATGGATCCGGCAACGCACCGGCATCGTTACCCGTCACCGCGCGGCCGCGGACGTCAGCGTCATCGACATGGCCGAAGGCGCCGCCCGCGACGCCATGGCGCAGGCCGGCATTGACGGAGCGGATCTGGGTGCCGTCATCGTCGCCACTGTCACGCACCCCTACGCGACTCCCTCTGCGGCCGCAGCGCTGGCCGACCGCATCGGCGCCACCCCGGCACCGGCCTTCGACATCTCCGCTGCGTGTGCCGGCTACTGCTACGGAATTGCCCAGGGTGACGCTCTGGTGCGCTCCGGTGCCGCCAAGTATGTACTCGTGGTCGGCGCGGAAAAGCTCACCGACGTCATCGACAACCGGGAACGGACCATCTCCTTCCTCCTGGGCGACGGCGCCGGAGCCGTGGTGATCGGTCCGTCCGAAACACCCGGCATTGCGCCGTCCGTGTGGGGTTCGGACGGCAGCAAATGGGATGCAATCGGCATGACGCGATCCATGCTGGATGTCCGGGACCTCGGCCTGGCCGCCCGCCAGTCCGATTCCACCGGTGACTTCGCCCTGTTGGAAGAGGCACAGGAGCTGTACCCGACGCTGCGGCAGGACGGCCAGACTGTGTTCCGTTGGGCGGTGTGGGAGATGGCCAAGGTAGCGCAGCAGGCCCTGGACGCCGCAGGTATCAAAGCTGAAGACCTCGTGGCCTTCATCCCGCACCAGGCGAACATGCGCATCATCGATGAGATGGTCAAAAAGCTGCAACTGCCTGAGCACGTTGCGGTTGGACGCGATATCGCCGTCGCCGGAAACACGTCAGCAGCTTCCATTCCGCTGGCCACCCACAGGCTCCTTCAGGAGAACCCCTCGCTTAGCGGCGGGCTTGCGCTTCAGATCGGCTTTGGCGCCGGTCTGGTCTTTGGCGCTCAAGTAGTCGTCCTTCCGTAATACCGCACACCAAACCGCGTCCGCGGGTTGATCCATTTCCGGCACTGCCGGCAATAACAAGAAAAGGAGCCTTACATGGCTAGCAACGAAGAAATCCTGGCCGGACTGGCTGAAATCGTCAACGAGGAGACCGGCCTCTCCCCCGAGGCAGTCGAGCTGGACAAGTCCTTCACCGAGGACCTGGACATCGACTCCATCTCGATGATGACGATCGTAGTCAACGCCGAAGAGAAGTTCGGCGTTCGCATCCCGGACGAAGAGGTCAAGAACCTCAAGACCGTTGGCGACGCCGTCAGCTTCATCTCCGGCGCCCAGGCCTAGCAGCACCCGGCCCCAGGGCCACACGGCCGGCCGGCGGAGCAAAGCTTCCTGGCCGGCCGTTGCATCACATGGATATTTCCGCAGATTCGGATTTCCGGACCGCCGCACAGGCAGGATCCACGCCCGGACTGCCCACCGACAGAGAGTGATCCCATGACACGCAAAGTAGTCATAACCGGTCTGGGTGCCACAACGCCCATCGGCGGCGACGTCCCCACCATGTGGGCCAACTCACTGAAGGGGGTCTCCGGCGCACGCACCCTCGAAGACGACTGGGTTGCCAAGTTCGAGCTGCCTGTTCACTTCGCCGCCCGCTGCAGCACCCCGGCCCTGGATGTCCTGGGGCGTGTCGAGGCCAAGCGGATGGACCCCTCCACCCAGTTTGGCGTCATCGCCTCCCGTGAGGCCTGGGCCGATTCAGGCATCACCCAAATCGACCCGGACCGCCTGGCCGTGGCGTTCGCCACCGGCATCGGCGGCGTCTGGACCCTGCTGGACGCCTGGGACACCCTGAAGGAAAAGGGCCCGCGCCGCGTCCTTCCCATGACAGTGCCGATGCTGATGCCCAACGGCGTTGCAGCGGCTGTCAGCCTCGACCTCGGAGCGCGCGCCGGCGCCCACACGCCCGTCTCCGCCTGCGCCTCGGGAACCGAAGCACTGCACCTCGGGCTGGAAATGATCCGTTCAGGCAAGGCCGACGTCGTGATGTGCGGGGGCGCTGAAGCCGCGATCCACCCGATGCCGCTGGCCGCGTTCTCCTCGATGCAGGCGCTGTCCCGCCGCAACGATGAACCCGAGCGGGCATCACGCCCCTACGACATCGACCGTGACGGCTTCGTCATGGGCGAAGGTGCCGGAGCCCTGGTCCTGGAGGCCGAGGAACACGCCCTCGCCCGCGGCGCCCGGATCTATGGCGAGCTCGCCGGCACATCCGTAACAGCTGACGCTTACCACATCACCGCCCCTGACCCGGAGGGCCTGGGCGCCACCCGCGCGTTGAAAGCTGCCATGTTCGACGGCCGCATCCAGCCCGGCGACGTGGTGCACGTCAATGCCCATGCCACCTCCACGCCCGTGGGTGACAAGCCCGAATACACGGCGCTGAAAGCAGCACTCGGTTCGCAGTTGGACCACGTCGCCGTTTCCGCCACGAAGTCGCAGATGGGTCACTTGCTCGGGGCGTCCGGCGCCGTGGAGGCGGTCCTGACCGCGCTTGCCGTGTACGAACGCAAGACACCGATCACAATCAACTTGGAAAACCAGGACCCGGAGATCCCGCTGGATGTAGTTACCTCCGTGCGAGACCTCCCGGACGGGAACATCGTGGCATTGAGCAACTCCTTTGGCTTCGGTGGACACAACGCCGTCATCGCTGTGCGCAGCGTCTAGGGCCGCTGCTTACTGCCTTCCAGCTTTCTATCCGTCAACAGCTGAGGGGCCCTGCAATTTCTGCAGGGCCCCTCAGCTGTTGAAGGATGGTGTGGGCGGCCTAGCCGACCTGGTGCAGCCAGCGCACCGGTGCGCCCTCGGCTGCGTGCCGGAACGGCTCCAATTCCTCGTCCCAGGCTTCGCCCAGGGCAAGGGAAAGTTCGTGGTAGACGGCCGAAGGGTCGCCGGCACCTGATTCGTAGGCGTAGCGTATGCGGTCTTCAGAGACCATGATGTTGCCATGAACGTCGGTCGTGGCGTGAAAGATCCCCAGCTCGGGGGTGTGCGACCAGCGGCTGCCGTCCACTCCCTGGCTCGGATCCTCTGTGACCTCATAGCGAAGGTGCGCCCAACCCCGGAGGGCAGACGCTATTTGTGACCCGGTACCCTGGGGTCCGGTCCAGGACAGTTCAGCCCTGAACATTCCAGGCGCAGCGGGTTGAGGGGTCCACTCAAGATCGGTGCGCTTATCCACGACCGATCCGATGGCCCACTCAACGTGAGGGCACAAGGCAGTTGGTGCCGAGTGTACGAACAGCAAACCGCGGGTCATTACAACAGACATTCCATCCTCCATAGCTAGGTACGTCTTCCCCAACGACCTGTGCTCGGATGGATTGCGAGCGATTTGCCGGTAGTTTCCTCCCGGACTATTCGATTTTGACGGTGGCCTTCAGGCCAAGCCCGACTTTCAAGATTCAAGCCCAAGCCGAAAGCTGCCCGTACTTGCCTTTCATTGTGCCGCATGACCCGTGATTCCGCCAGCGTGACCACCGGTACATTCGATGGTGCACACCCGGCTGCCCGTTAAGCACTCCCGCCGTAACCCGGATCAGGCCCGGGGGTGCGCCTGCTGATAGCTCTGGCGAAGCCGTTCAACGGAGACGTGTGTGTAGATCTGCGTCGTGGCAAGACTGCTGTGGCCAAGGATCTCCTGCACGGCCCGCAAATCCGCCCCGCCGTCCAGCAGATGCGTGGCGGCCGTGTGCCGCAGCGCGTGAGGTCCGGTTGCTGACGTGTCCCCCAGCTGTTCAAGTGCGTCCTGTACCACCGAACGCACCTGTCGCTGGTCCACACGGCCGCCCCGGATTCCGAGGAAAGCCGCAGGACCGCTCGCAGGCTTAGCTAACAGAGGCCGTCCGCGCCGGAGCCAGTCATCCACGGCGAGCGCGGCGGGGACGCCGTACGGAACCGTTCGTTCCTTGTTGCCCTTGCCCAGTACCCTGACGGTGCGGCGATCAGGGTCCAGATCGTCAACGTCGATCCCCACCAGTTCCCCCACGCGTAGACCGGTGGCATACAGCAACTCCACCATGGCCTTGTTCCGCAGTGCGATTGGCTCGCCTTCCCGGGCATCGTAGTCAAGGGCGCCCAGCATTCTCTTGAGTTGCTGCTGCTGGAGCACTCCGGGCAGGGATTTCTCGCGTTTGGGTGCCTTGAGCCGGAGCGCCGGGTTCTCTTCCAGCAGTTCCTCCCGGACGGCCCAGGCGGCAAAAGAACGCACTGTGGCAGCCCTCCGGGCGAGGGTGGCACGTGACATCCCTGATTCGCTCTGGGCCCCAAGCCAGCGGCGCAAGGTAGCAAGCCCTATCCCCGAAACAGCGGCTATCCCGTCACCAGCCGCATATTCCAGGAGACTGCGGACATCCGACTCGTAGGCACGGACAGTATGCTGCGAACGGGCACGCTCTGCAGTGAGGTACCGGGAGAATCCCGCGAGCGCCTCCTGCAGCCCGGCCGGCAAAGCCGATGGCCCCCGGCGTGAGTCCACGTTCCCTCCCTCAATGTCCCGTCTATTCAAGCACGGTGAGTTCGTGCAGCACCGTTACCCCGCCGTGGGGCAGCTGCATCAGCGTGAATGGTGGCCAGCAGATGACGGTCTTGGGCCGCGGGGTGGCGTAAGCGGACTTTGGAGGTGGACAGGCGCATCCGGACGAGCGACTCCGCGATCGTGACAGCGGCCGCGGCACCGTCTATCACGGGAGCCCCGGCGCGTTGCCGAATCTGTTCGTCGAGGCCGGCCATGCCGCCGCAGCCCAGCACGATGACCTCTGCCTTGTCCTCACTGACAGACAGCAGTGCCTGTTCAATGTTGGCGTCCACGGCCCGCTCAGGCTCTTTTTCAAGTTCCGTTACAGCCATGCCGCTTGCACGCACCGACGCGCAGCGCGCATTCAGGCCTGCCAGCTTCAGCCTGTCCTCGATCAAAGGAACGGCACGGTCAAGCGTGGTCACCACAGAGTATGCCCGAAGAACATCGCGGTGCTCGCCTGTGTGGTGTCGAGGTTGGCAACAAATATGGTCATAAAGGTGCGCCAGACGCGGGAGAAACCTGCGTTACAACATCGCTATCCCGCCGTCTTGAGCCTCTTCCAGCCGCCGCGTTCTGATGCGGCCAGTCCCAACAAGCCCAGCCTTCCCAGTCCTGCCCGAACCGCTTCGGGTCCAAGCCCGGCCACAGTGGACAGCTTCTCCACGGAACTGGTGGTTCGCAGTGGCAGGGCATCGAGCAGGATGAGGTCCTCTAAGGTAAGCCCGTCATGTTCGGCCGGCTGCCCCTTCTCCTCGTCCGGGAGGGCGACACCGGCCGGTGATGCGAGCTCTGCAATTTCGCCGGCGTCCGTGACGCATACCGCCCCGCCTTCACGCAGGAGCCGGTGGCAGCCCGCCGAGTTGGCGCTGTGTACGGAGCCGGGCACGGCTCCCACCGCACGGCCCAGGGCTTCTGCATGATGTGCGGTATTCAGGGCACCTGAACGCCATCTCGCTTCGATCACGACCGTTACGGCGGACAACGCCGCGATTAACCTGTTGCGCTGAAGGAACCTGTAGCGCGTCGGTGCTGAGCCCGGAGGGACTTCCGCCAACACGGCACCCTGGTTGGCCACGGCACGCAGCAGGTCCTCATTACCGGCCGGGTAGAAGCGGTCCACTCCCCCGGCCATCACAGCGATCGTGGGCATCGCCTCCGAGCCTCCCGCAAGCGCCGCCCGATGGGCGTGGGCATCGATCCCGTAAGCACCTCCCGAAACCACCGTGAAACCACGCTGGGCCAGTGAATAAGCCAGGTCACCGGTCACCGCGGCCCCGTAGCTGGTGCTGTCCCTCGATCCCACCAAAGCTATGGACCTTCCAGCCACCGGGAGAGGCTGCTCCATGCCCCGCCACCAAAGACAGACAGGTTGATGCAGGCCAAGGTCTGCCAACTGGGCAGGCCACAGTTCGTCTCCGGGAATAATCAGCCGGCCGCCAATGCGGGCCATAGTGGCAAGGTCCCTGTCCGGTGCCAGGTCCGGGACGCGCGGTCTCCAGCGCCGGAATGCCTCTGCCAGGCCTGGCCATCTACCACTGCCTCCGGCCTCGGCAAGGAGGACAGAAATGTCCCGTTCAAGCCCGGGACCAGGAGCGATGTCCCCACAGGCGATTCTGAGCGCATCAATAGCTCCAGTCAGTTGGATCAGGGCGAGGCCTGCGGCATCCTGCGGTTCCATAAGCCGGGCCAGGGCGGCCCGGGAGCGGCGTTCGTCATTCATGGGTTCCTCTCAAGCGGCCGCGGCCGTGGCCTGGCGCAGGTTCAGCGCCTGGCCGATGTCATTGATGTCTGGTCGGGCCCGTCCGGTGAGGTCCGCAAGTGTCCACGCCAACCGCAGTACGCGGTCGTATCCACGGGCGGTGAGGACGCCGCGTTCCAGGGACTGATCGAGGATCCGGGTTACCGCCGGCTCCAGCCGCAGCTGTCCCCGCAACACCCGGCCCGGAACCTGCGAATTGCTTTCCAGCCCGAACGGAAGCAGCCGTTCCCGTTGTATCTGCCGGGCTTCCGTGACACGCGCGGCGATTACCGCCGTGTCCTCTTCCTTTCCTGCCTGGCCGAAATCTGCCAGCGACACCCGCTCCACCTGCAGCTGAATGTCCACACGGTCCAGAAGGGGCCCTGACATCCGGGCCGCATAGCGTCTTCGCATCATGGGTGTGCAGCTGCAGTCCAGCCCTTTCCCTGATGCCTTGCCGCAGGGGCAGGGATTGGCTGCCAACACCAACTGGAAGCGCGCCGGGTAAGCGGCGGTGCCTGCGGAGCGGTGGATCACCAGTTCACCGCTTTCCAAGGGCTGTCTCAGGGCGTCCAGTACCCTGCGCTCATATTCCGGCGCCTCATCCAGGAACAGGACGCCGCGGTGCGCCCGGGACGCGGCACCGGGCCTGGGCAGCCCGGACCCGCCGCCGATGATGGCTGCCGAGGTGGCCGTGTGGTGCGGGCTTTCGAAGGGCGGACGCCGCAGCAGCTGACGGGAAGCGGAAGGTAAGCCGCACAGAGAGTGGATCGCTGTCACTTCCATGGCCGCGGCGTCGTCCAAGTCTGGAAGCAGCCCTGGAAGCCGTTCAGCCAGCATGGTTTTCCCGGCCCCCGGCGGGCCGGTCAGGAGCACGTGGTGGGCACCGGCCGCCGCGACTTCCAGGGCCCGCCGGGCCTCGCCCTGCCCCGAAACGTCCCGCATGTCCGGTTTCGGCAGATGGGGGCCCGCGTCTTGGTCCGGCTCTTCGGAATCCTCAGGATCGAAGTCCAGGGCCAGTTCCTGGGGATCCGCTCCGAAGTCGAACACCAGCCGGGCCAGGGTCCGGTAACCGCGGACGTTGGCTCCGGGAACCAGCGCTGCCTCCGCCGCGTTGGCATGGGCGACCACAATATCCGGATACCCGGCCTGAACAGCTGCCATGACCGCCGGAAGGATCCCGCGGACCGGGCGTAACCTGCCGTCCAGTCCAAGTTCGGCGATGAAAACTGTCCGCTCGGTAGACCGGATGTCATTGGCAGCGCGGAGCACGGACATGGTGATGGCCAGGTCGAATCCAGAGCCGCTTTTAGGGAGGGACGCCGGGATGAGATTAGCGGTGATCTTGCGTCTGCTCAACGGGATACCGGAATTCTTGGCGGCCGAACGTATCCGCTCCCGTGCCTCATTCAAACTCGCGTCAGGAAGCCCCAGGATCAGGAAACTTGGCAAGGTCTGGCCGATGTCCGCCTCGACCTCAACGATGTAACCGTTCAACCCCACCAACGCGACGGAATAGGTTCTTCCCAGGGCCATCAGCCGACCCCCTTGAGATGTTCCACCTGAGGTTCGCTGATGCCGTCATCCAGGACAGCCAGAACGTCAATCCGGCGCAACGGCATCCGGAGTTCCTTGTCCCGGCACCATGCCGCCGCAAGCCGATGCAGCCTGGCAAGCTTGGCCCTGCCCACCGCTTCAAAAGGATGGCCGTAGTCCAGGCTTCGCCGGGTCTTAACCTCGGCGATCACCAGCGCATCCCCGTCCAGGGCCACGATGTCTATTTCGCCCTCACGGCACCGCCAGTTGCGTTCCACCACCAACATGCCAAGGGCTTCCAGGTAGCCGGCAGCGAGTTGCTCGCCCCGCCGGCCCAATACGTCTTTGGCTCTCATAACCACCTCCACCATCAGCCTGATGGGCGGGAGGAAGGAGCAACAGCGCCAACTTACGCTATGTGGAAAACAGTCCCGTACGCGGGCTTGTGGAGGAATGGTGAACGTGGGCCTGCCGGAGCATCAGTTGCCCAGGTCGGAGTCCTTTGGCATGGTCAGTTCCTCGTTGCGGGGCAATTCCTCGACATTGACGTCCTTGAACGTCAGGACCCGCACGTTCTTCACGAACCTCGCGGAACGGTACACATCCCAGACCCAGGCATCCTGCAGGGTGAGATCAAAATAGACTTCGCCGTCCGCACTGCGCGCCTGCAGGTCAACATGGTTCGCCAGGTAGAAGCGCCGCTCGGTCTCAACCACATAGCTGAACAGGCCAGCAACGTCGCGGTACTCGCGGTAGAGCTGGAGCTCCATATCGGTTTCGTAGTTCTCAAGATCCTCGGCACTCATGCTTCCATCTTGCCCCATCTGCCTTGATGGCGCTGCATCAAACGACGGACTCCAGCAGCGGGTCCTCCCCCAGAAGGCGCCAGCTGACGCGGTGGTGCGGGGTAGGACCGGCGGTACGCAGAACGTCCCGGTGACCGGTCGTGGCGTAACCCTTGTTGAGGTCCCAGCCGTAGTCCGGATACTCGGTGTGCAGGTCCACCATCATGGCGTCCCGCTCAACCTTCGCGATGACGCTGGCGGCCGCGACGCTCAGGCACTGCATGTCCGCTTTGACCTTGGTATGCACGGGAGCCTCACAGCCGGCGTCCTCTGCCACCAGGCCGGCTGCCTCCTCAAACAAGGAGGCCTGCGCCGCCGGCGACAACCAGTTGTGACTGCCGTCGAGGAGGACCACGTCAGGGACTACACCCGCTTCGATGATCTCCCGCCACGCGCGGGTGCCGGCGAGCCGCAGCGCAGCAATGATGCCGATGCTGTCGATCTCCGCCGAGGACGCATGGCCCACCGCCGACGCGACGCTCCATTTCCGGACGACCGGCGCGAGCCGTTCACGGTCCGCGGGCTTAAGAAGCTTGCTGTCCCTGACTTCTTTCAGCAGTTTCTGCCGCTGCAGGTCCACGACAGCGATGCCGACGCTCACAGGCCCCGCCAGTGCTCCGCGTCCTACCTCGTCGACGCCGGCAAGGTAACGGGCTCCCCCCGCCCGGAAAGACTTTTCATGCCTGAGGGTTGGTGCAACGGACATGGGTCAGCCTGCCGGGGGGACGTTTCGGTAAACATCGGGGTAGTTATCCAGCACTGACCACCGGTTCAGCGGCCAGGCGATGACTGAGGCCTTGCCCTCGATGTCCGCTATGTCCACGAAGCCACCATTGGTGCCCATGTGGGCTCGTGAATCCGCAGAATGGTTCCGGTTGTCACCCATGACCCAGACTTTGCCTTCCGGGACAACAACATCAAATTCTTGGACCTGGGGAACCTCGGCGCCGTTGATGTAGCTCTCGTCGATGGCAGACCCATTAACGGTGAGTCTACCGGCGGCGTCGCAGCAAATCACGTGGTCTCCAGGAATCCCGATGATCCGTTTGACCAGGTGCTGCTCGGAGGTGTCGGGTAACAGCCCGACGAACGTCAGCCCCTCCCGAACAACAGAGAAGGATCCGTTCCCGGCACCGGTTTCAGGTGTTGCAGGCAACCACCCTTTGGTGTCGCGGAAGACCACAACGTCACCGCGGGACATGCCAAAGGGTTCCGGAACCAGCAGGTTCACGAAAATCCGATCGTCTTTCTCCAGGGTGTTAACCATGGACTCGGACGGAATCCAGAAGGCCCGGAACAGGAAAGTCTTGATGAGGAATGACAGAACGACGGCGATCACCACCACTGTGGCAATCTCCTTCAACCAGCTGACAAGGGGGTTTCCCGTGCTGCTTTTGCGGGCGCGTCTCACCCGTGCGCCGGGTGCGCCCTGGTGGGCCGGTGTTTCCGGGGCGTCATCCGATGCACTCGCGGGCTGCGGATCAGGTGTCCCTGGGTGGTTCTCGGGCATCTACTGTCCGTCCTTTACTGTCGTTGGTTCCGAAGCGGGCCGCGGCACCGTTGCCAATCTATCAAGCGGCCAGATGATCTGGACCGGGCGGCCGATGACACGGTCTTCAGGGACCATTCCGCCACCGGGTGCGCCGAGGAGGCTCCTCGAATCAGCGGATTCCGCGCGGTGGTCACCCATCAGCCACAACCGTCCGGCGGGAACTACTACGCTGAACTTCTGAAGGCTGGGCACGTCCCCTGGAAAAATGTAGGGTTCGTTCACAGGCTGGCCGTTGACGGTAAGCCGCCCATCAGGGGCGCAGCACTGTACTTCGTCGCCAGGCAGGCCGATGACCCGCTTCACGTAGGTGGTTTCACTGCCCGTCAGCCCCAGCCACTGTCCCAGCTCCGATGCGGCAGCTGAGGTGTCTGAGAGAAGTCCCTTCCCGCTGTTGAGCGAGGCGAAGGATCCCCGGCCATCAAAGACCACGATATCGCCACGGCGGATGGGCTCGTCAGCAAAGTCCGTCTTGGAGACGACGATCCTGTCACCTGTTTGGAAGAGCGGCTCCATTGAGGCGGAAGGAATGAAGTAGACGTCCAGCCATAACGAGCGGACCAGGCCACTGACCAGAAATGCCAGGGCGAGGGCCAGCAACACAAAACGCCAGCCCGGTTTCCGGGGCTGGCGTTTTGTGTTTTCCATGGTCCAAATCCTGCGCGCAGTTGCTGATGGCTCCGGCGCGGCGGTTTTGGCCGCGGACTTGGCCGTTGAAGTCCGGGAAGGACTACTTGGCGGTGTTGAAGTCGCGCTTTTCCTTGATCTTCGCTGCCTTGCCGCGCAGTGCACGCATGTAGTACAGCTTGGCGCGGCGGACGTCACCCTTGGTAACGACCTCAATCTTGTCGATGATCGGGGAGTGCACCGGGAAGGTACGCTCCACGCCGACGCCGAAGGAGACCTTACGGATGGTGAAGGTTTCGCGGATGCCGTCGCCCTGGCGGCCCAGGACGAAGCCCTGGAATACCTGAACACGGGAGTTCTTGCCTTCGATAATGTTCACGTGCACCTTGAGGGTGTCGCCCGCGCGGAACTCGGGAACATCGTTGCGCAGCGAGGCTGCGTCCAGGGAATCGAGAATATGCATAATTCCACTCCTGGTGAACGCCACAGGTCATTCACTTTGGGTCACGGCGGCGAAGCCCTGCCGGAATTACCGGCTGGAAATTACCGTCGAAAGTGTTTGTCCGGCCCAGTCACTGATTGACCGGGCCGCGGTGTCTTGGCTGTTGGCAACGCTCCCCCTGTGGCAGGTGCGCGCCCAGTAGACACAAGGACTAATTTTGCCACATCCGCACCTGTTACGGCTAATTGCCGTCGGTGGCGGGAACCCGGGCCTTCAGCCGTCCGTCAGCGATGGTGTAACCGAGTTCCCATAGTGCGTTCCGGTCCGCCCGGCTTAGCATGCCGGGATCGAGATTCTCCATCAGGTCCGGACGCCGCTCCGCAGTGCGCCGGAACTGCTGGTGGCGGCGCCACTGGGCGATTTTGCCGTGGTTCCCACTGAGCAGGACGGGCGGCACCTCCCGGTCACGCCATGTTGAGGGCTTGGTGTACACCGGGTACTCGAGCAGGCCGTCCGAGTGGGATTCCTCCACCAGGGATTCCGGGTTCCCCACTACCCCCGGTATCAATCGTCCGATGGCCTCAACCATGGCCAGGACGGCAACTTCGCCGCCGTTGAGCACGTAGTCACCCAGGCTGACCGGCCGCACCGTGAAGTGGTCCGCCGCCCATTCCAGTACGCGCTCGTCAATACCTTCGTAGCGGCCGCAGGCGAATACGAGCTGCGGTTCCCCGGCCAGTTCGTGGGCCAGCGCCTGGGTAAAGCGCTCCCCCGCCGGCGAGGGCACGATCAGGACGGGCTTATGACCTCCGGGGTCACTTTCCGTGTGAGTGGGATTGGCATGCGCGATGGCTGACAGCGCCTGCGCCCAGGGTTCGGCTTTCATCACCATCCCGGCGCCACCGCCGTATGGCGTGTCGTCAACGGTGCGGTGCCTGTCAGTAGTAAACGTCCGCAGGTCGTAAACGTTCAGTTCCAGCAATCCCTCCTGCCGGGCCTTGCCAATAAGGGATAACTCCAGCGGGGCGAGGTACTCCGGGAAGATACTGACGACGTCGATCCGCATCTTAGGCGTTTTCCTCGTTTTCGGAGCTGGTGCTGTTCTCATTGTTGATTTCGAAAAGCCCAGGCGGCGGTGTGAGGAGGATAAAGCCTCCCTCGATGTTCACCTCGGGGACAATCTGCTCAACGAAGGGGACGAGAATTTCTTCCCCCTCCGGCGTCTTGACCATCAGCAAGTCCTGGACGGGCATGGTGTTCAGTGCCGCCACTGTGCCGACCACCTGGGAGCCAACCCTGGCTTCGAGGCCCACCAGTTCGTGCTCATACCAGCCTTCGTCGTCGTCCTCGTCCAGTTCCTCGGTTTCGATGTACAGCTTGGCGCCACGAAGCGCTTCTGCCTCATTCCGGGTTTCCACTTCTTCGAAGGCAAGCAGCAGGATGTCCTTGTTCCAGCGGGCATTCAGAATGGTCAGCGGGCCGGCTGAGGCGGGTTCAACAGTGAGTTCCGTTCCCGGCACGAAACGGTCTTCAGGCGCGTCCGTGAGTACCTGAACGGTTACTTCGCCGCGGATACCGTGCGGTTTGCCGATTCGTGCCACCTGGAGCTGCATCTGATTCCTTTTCCGTTCAATACCTGTGGTCATGGAGGCCGCGTGATATGCGGCCCGGAAGACAATTGTCGTTCAAAACAGTCCGGCCCCTCCACCTAGCTGGTGGAGGGGCCGGACTCAATGCTGAAGTGCTGGACGCTAGCGGCGGCGGTCGGTGTCGACGACGTCGACCCTGACCTGTTCGCCGTCGGCCAAGGCGGCGACGACGGTACGCAAAGCGCGTGCCGTGCGGCCCTGCCGGCCAATCACGCGGCCAAGATCGTCCTGGTGAACGCGGACCTCGAGGGTATCCCCGCGGCGGTTGTTCTTGGAACTGACCTTGACGTCCTCCGGAGAATCAACGATTCCCCGGACGAGGTGCTCGAGCGCGTCAGCCAGCAACTTACTCAGCCTCGGTGGACTCTGCTTCGGCGTCGGCCGGAGCTTCGGTCTTTGCTTTCTTGGTGATGGCTTCCGGGATGATCACGGAACCCTTTTCCGGGGTGACGAAAGCTTCCTTGGGAGCCTTCGTCCGGAGGGTGCCCTCCTGGCCCGGCAGGCCCTTGAACTTCTGCCAGTCACCGGTGATCTTCAGGATCGCAGCAACCTGCTCGGACGGCTGTGCGCCGACTCCGAGCCAGTACTGGGCGCGGTCGGTGTCGACCTCGATGTATGAAGGCTCTTCGGTGGGGTGGTACTTGCCGATCTCCTCGATGGCACGGCCATCCCGCTTGGAGCGGGCATCCATGACGACGATGCGGTAGTACGGGGCGCGCATCTTACCAAAGCGCTTAAGGCGAATCTTTACGGCCACTTTTGTGGTCACTCCTGTTTCAGAAAGGGGGCGAATCCGACGTTCTGCACCCGTGGGGCGGGCCATACTTGGGGATTCAAAGGACAGGATCCGGACACGGAGAGAGGGGCCGCGCAGATCGAGTACCTGTCTATTGTGCCAGATGAGCGGCGCAAATTCGAGCCGGGGGCATGTCCCGGCCTCACAGTCCGTGGTTTAACTTGGTTCAGCTTGACCAGA
Source organism: Pseudarthrobacter sp. MDT1-40-2 (assembly GCF_059383595.1). Lineage (NCBI taxonomy): Bacteria > Bacillati > Actinomycetota > Actinomycetes > Micrococcales > Micrococcaceae > Pseudarthrobacter > Pseudarthrobacter sp. MDT1-40-2. The sequence goes on from NZ_JBWZCL010000001.1 coordinate 301,885, forward strand.
CATAGAGTCCGGTGCGTTCGGATTCCTCCACCAGGGCGGCAAGTTCTGCCACCCGGCGTACATATCCGGCAGCCTGGCCTGCGTCGAACGGCATGTCTTCCTGCGCCGCCCACTTGGCCGCGACGTCCACCAGGACGTCACCAACCCCCTCGGAATCTTCCCGTTCGTAGGTCAGCAGTTCAACCAACGCCCGTACCATCGGCTCCGGCACACCGAGCAGTGAGTCGCTGGCGATGTCCACCATGGACAGCTCCGTATCCGCTCCGGAGGTATGCACGGCAGCACCGGCCAGGGCACCGAGCTGTTCGATTTCGAAGTCGCTGATCCCGGGAATGCGTACGCCTTCGGCTGCCTGCCCGGCGCCGTCGTCGAGTTCCGCCGCCCGCGCCAGGGCACCCTTGTGGGTGGAAACAAAGATCTCGGTAAAGCCCATGGGACGGTCCTCATTTTCGTTACTGTTACCGGCCGGTGGGAGTTGCCAAAGGTGGCCGCGCCGGCGTTCGGAATCAGCCTAACCCACAGTTCCCGGACCTCGCAGTCAGCCGGCGGCGACGCGGATCCGGTTGCGCCACGGGTCCTCGAAGCGCAACTCGGCGCCGGTGTGGTGGGACGTTACTCCGGCGACCTTCAAGCGATCAGCCAGCGCCCCGACGTCGTCAGTTCCCGGCACCTGGATCAGCACTTCGCCGAGGCCCAGCGTGTCGCGCCGCGGCCCGGCTCCCCTGCTGTTCCAGATATTCATGGCCATGTGGTGGTGGTAGCCGCCGGCGGAAACGAACAACGCCTGGCCGTGCCAGCCGGCGGTCTTTTCGAAGCCCAGGATGCCTACATAGAAGTCCTGGGCAGTCTGCACGTCGCCCACCTGCAAGTGGACGTGGCCAACGCCGGCGCCGGTGTCCTGCTGGGATGCGAGGGACTGTTCCGTCAGGTGCGCCTCGAGGAAACGTTGCGGGGGCAACGTCAGGCTGTCCATCACCACGCTCCTGCCCTCCCAGCTCCAGTCCTCGCGCGGACGGTCCCGGTACAGCTCGATGCCGTTGTCTTCCGGATCAGTGAAGTAGAACGCCTCGCTCACCAGGTGGTCGGCGCTGCCAACGTAGAGCGCCGGCTCGAACTGCGCGGCAGTTGCCACGGTGGCCGCCAGGGAGGCCTGGTCTTCAAACAGGAGGGCTGTATGGAAGAGGCCGGCTTCCCCCCGGGACGGCAACTGCAGGCCCAACGCCGGCGCCAGGTGGATTAGCGGACGGCCCAGTCTGCCAAGGTAGACGCCGCCATCCTGCTCTGCCACTACTACCAGGCCGAGGGCACGCTGGTAGTAGTCGGTCATGGCCTTCATGTTTCCCACCTTGAGCATCACGGTGCCCATGGTGAGCCCGGCAGGAAGGAGGTCCTGGCTGGCGGCTTCTGCATTCATTTAACTCTCCCGATCGCATGGCCTTCGGGGTTGGAGGGCCGCTACCCCCAATTTACTTGAAGCTTCAATTTAAATCAAGGGTTTTTGGCCCCCTAGTCCCGCTTCCGGCATGCACCTGCCCGCCCAGCACCACCTGAGCCAGCCGGCTGATGGTTTCCGGTACTGCCCGGGGATCCTCACGGCAGATGACGACGTCCGCCCTCGCACCCTCCGAAAGGCCCTGAGCGCCCAGCCAGTCCCGCGCCGCCCAGCCGGCGGCGTCCAGCGCGGCGGCCATGGGCAGACCGGCACGGTGGAGGGCCAGGATCTCATCCGCGATCCTGCCGTGCCCGATGACACTGCCCGCATCCGTGCCGGCGAAGATCCGGACGCCCGCTTCGAACGCTTCCAGGACGCGTTCGTTGCGCCGTTCCCACAGGGCGAGCATGTGCGCGGCATAGCGGGGGAACTTCGGCCCTGCCTGGGCGGCAATGTCCGGGAACGTGGCGATATTGATCAGGGTGGGCACGATCGGCACGCCCTGCTCAACGAAGCGCGGGAGATGCCTCGGAAGCAGGCCGGTGGCGTGCTCAACACAGTCCATTCCGGCGTCGAGCATGTCATCAAGGCTTTGCTCCCCGAAACAGTGGGCGGTCACCCGCGCGCCTTCATCATGTGCAGCGCGGACCGCGTCCTTGACGACGGCGGCCGGAAACGACGGCGCCAGGTCACCGGCGTCGCGGTCGATCCAGTCCCCCACCAGTTTGATCCACCCGTCACCTGACCGGGCCTGCTTGCGCACAGCCTCAACCAGGCCATCCGGCTCGGTTTCCTGGGCGAAACCACGGAGGTACCTGCGGGTCCTGGCGATGTGGCGTCCTGCCCGGATGATGACCGGCATGTCTGCGCGTCCCTGCAGCCAACGGGTGTCCGCGGGAGACCCGGCATCCCGGATCAGCAGCGTTCCGGCTGCCAGGTCCGTGCGGGCTTGTTCTTCGGCAGCAGCAGCGTCCACCACTCCGCCGGGACCGAGCCCGACGTGGCAGTGGGCATCAACAAACCCGGGAAGGACCCAACCATCGAGGACCAGCTCCGGGACGCCTTCCGGGCGGTTGAACGTCAGCCTGCCGTCAACGGACCAGAGGCCCCGCCGTTCCGTTGCAGGTGCAGTGAGCACAGTTCCGCTGAATTCGATGATGCCGGCCATGCCACCACCCTATGGCCGGATGCAATGTGACAGTGCCCTCCGCAGCAGCTGTGATAGCTTTCCTCTTGACCACACGGGTGCCCTTGCAGGGGCTGAGATCGGGCTGACGCAGCCTGCGACCGTTGAACCTGTCCGGGTAATGCCGGCGAAGGAAGTGAGTATTCATTGAGTACCCCCGTAACACGGCAAAGCCCTGTCCACCATGAAGCTGCCACCCCTGAAACCCAGTCGTTGAAGTCCCATTCGCTGGCATATATCAGTGATGAAACCGCCGGAATCAGAGTCCCCGTCACAGAGATTTTGCTGGAACCCTCACCCAACGGCCGGGCTAATGAGCCGTTCCGGGTGTACCGGACCGCCGGGCCGGGAAGCGATCCAGTGGTGGGCCTGCCGCCCTTCCGCTCGGAATGGATTGAGGGGCGTGGTGACACTGAGCCCTATACCGGCCGGGAACGCAACCTGCTCGACGACGGGCGGTCCGCAGTGCGCCGGGGCGCCGCCTCTGCTGAGTGGAAGGGGGCGCGGCCCGTGCCCCGCCGCGCCGTCGACGGCAAGACAGTGACGCAGATGCACTACGCCCGGCAGGGCGCCATCACCCAGGAAATGCAGTTCGTCGCGCTGAGGGAGAACTGCGATGTAGAGCTGGTGCGCTCAGAGGTGGCAGCCGGCCGGGCGATCATCCCCAACAACATCAACCACCCGGAGTCCGAACCGATGATCATCGGAAAGGCCTTCCTGGTGAAGATCAATGCGAACATCGGCAACTCGGCTGTCACCAGTTCCGTCGCCGAAGAGGTGGACAAGCTGCAGTGGGCCACGCAATGGGGTGCCGACACGGTGATGGACCTCTCCACCGGCGACGATATCCACACCACCCGGGAGTGGCTTATCCGTAATTCGCCGGTTCCGATCGGCACCGTGCCCATCTACCAGGCACTGGAAAAAGTGAACGGCGAGGCCAATGCCCTGACCTGGGAGATTTTCAGGGACACCGTGATCGAGCAGTGCGAGCAGGGCGTGGATTACATGACCATCCACGCCGGCGTCCTGCTGCGCTACGTACCGCTCACGGCCAACCGGGTTACTGGAATCGTGTCCCGGGGCGGTTCCATCATGGCTGGCTGGTGCCTGGCGCACCACCAGGAGAACTTCCTCTACACGCACTTTGACGAGCTGTGCGAAATCTTCGCCCGGTACGACGTCGCCTTTTCGCTGGGCGACGGCCTGCGTCCGGGTTCGACGGCGGACGCCAACGATGCCGCGCAGTTCGCCGAGCTGGATACCTTGGCTGAACTGACGCAGCGCGCCTGGGAGTACGACGTGCAGGTCATGGTGGAGGGGCCGGGCCACGTGCCGTTCCACCTGGTGCGGGAGAACGTGGAACGGCAGCAGGAGCTGTGCAAGGGAGCGCCGTTTTACACGCTTGGTCCGTTGGTGACGGACATTGCGCCGGGCTATGACCACATCACCTCGGCTATTGGCGCCACGGAAATCGCCCGCTACGGCACGGCCATGCTCTGCTACGTCACCCCCAAGGAGCACCTGGGACTGCCCAACAAGGACGATGTCAAGACCGGCGTGATCACCTACAAGATCGCCGCCCACGCGGCCGACCTGGCCAAGGGACACCCGGGTGCCCATGAACGGGATGACGCATTGTCCAAAGCCCGGTTCGAGTTCCGTTGGCGCGACCAGTTCGCACTGTCCCTTGACCCGGTAACGGCCGAGGCCTTCCACGACGAAACATTGCCCGCCGAGCCGGCCAAGACGGCACACTTCTGTTCCATGTGCGGGCCCAAGTTCTGCTCCATGAAGATCAGCCAAGATATCCGGAACGAATACGGTTCAGCAGATTCCCAGGCCGCCATTGCCGGGTTGTACAGCGGAATGAAGGAAAAGAGCGAGGAATTCCTGGCTTCCGGCGCCAAGGTATACCTGCCCGAGCCCAAAGTTCCTGCCGACGGCTAGGTTTCTCAGGACGCCCGGGGCTGCCGGCTCCGGCTCGCCTCAGCAATAAAGGACCGGATATATCGGTCGCCCTCGGGAGAATCGTGGGGCCGGTGCCCGCCTGCTGCAATCCGATGCACGGCACCGGTCTCACGCAGGTAACCGGCGATCTCTTCGTACAACGGTTCCCAACCCCCGGTGAGCACCAGTGTTGGGACGCCGGGAACGATCTGCAGCGGAGCTTCCCAGGGCGGCGCCTGCAGGCGCAGCCGCCGGGCCTGCCGTTGCTCCTCCGGCGTGGCGGATTCCCTTGCATCCGCAGCGAACATCCGGCGCACAAATTCCCGCTGGAAATCATGGTCGCTGAGCTGGTGGCGCACATCAAACAGGGGCTTCATCAACTCGATGTGGGCAGCCGTAGCCGGCAGTTCGGCAGTCAGGGACAGGCAGGCCGGCTCAACCAGGGTCAAGGAGCGGACCAGGTCCGGACGCTCTAGGGCAGCCATGATCGCCGCGATGGCACCCTGGGAATGAGCCACTACATGGCCTCCAGCCACACCCCGGCCGGAGTCCGCCAGGGAACGCAACACAATGGCGGCGTCCTCGGCGAACGAAGATTCCACGGGCTCAGCAATGGGGTCAAAGCCATGGCGCCGCAGGAACAAGGCATCATAATCCAGGGCCATGCCGTGCTGCCGGGGCCAGGCCGCGGAGCCAAAGCTCCCCGCACCGTGGACGAACACTACCCGCTGCTTGAACATGACCTCACCCTATTCGACGCCACTGACATCGCTGGCCACTGGCAACCGGAGGAAGGACCGGCTACTTGCCGCCGAGGAACTTATCAAAGCCCTTGGGAAGGTTCAGCTGCGAGGGGTCGAAGTCTCCGCCCTGCTGGCCGAAGGCGGCACCGGTGGGAAGGGCCTTCGCGGCGCCCGCGCGCCTGGCCTCGGCATCGCGCAGTTCCTGGGCGGCCTTGGCAGGGTTACCGGATCGGGCCTTCTTCTTCGGTGCGTTCTTCGCGTTCTTGCGGGCCCCTCCGCCGCCACCACCCATGCCGGGCATCCCGGGCATTCCCGGCATGCCGCCGCCCTGTGCCATCTTCTTCATCATCTTCTGGGCCTGGGCAAAGCGCTCCAGCAGGCCGTTAACCTCGGAGACGTGTACACCGGAACCACGGGCAATACGGGCCCGTCGTGAGCCGTTGATGATCTTCGGGGCAACCCGTTCGTGCGGGGTCATCGACCGGACAATCGCCTCGACACGGTCGATCTCGCGCTCGTCGAACTGCTCCAGCTGCTGGCGGATGTTCTGCGCACCCGGCATCATCATCAGCATCTTCTTCATGGAACCCATGTTGCGGATCTGCTGCATCTGGGCCAGGAAGTCATCCAGCGTGAAGTCTTCCTGGTCGGCGAATTTCTTCGCCATTCTGGCCGCTTCGTCCTTGTCCCAGGACTTTTCGGCCTGCTCAATAAGGGTCAGGACGTCGCCCATGTCCAGGATGCGGGACGCCATACGGTCCGGATGGAAGAGCTCGAAGTCGTCCACGCCTTCACCTGTAGACGCAAACATCACTGGCTTACCGGTGACAGATGCGACCGAAAGTGCGGCACCACCGCGGGCATCGCCGTCGAGCTTCGACAGCACGACACCGGTAAAATTAACCCCTTCATCAAAGGCCATCGCGGTGTTGACGGCGTCCTGGCCGATCATCGCATCGATGACGAACAGCACTTCGTTGGGCACGATTGCCTTACGGATCTGCCGCGCCTGCTCCATCATCTCGGCATCGACGCCAAGACGGCCGGCGGTGTCGACGATCACGACGTCGTACAGCTTCTGGCGCGCTTCCTCAACGCCCGCGCGGGCGACGGCAACGGGGTCCCCTGCCGGGTGCTCAAGCTCGGACGTGGCGCCGGGGTGCGGAGCGAAAACCGGAACGCCGGAACGCTTGCCCACTACCTGCAGCTGGGTGACCGCGTTGGGGCGCTGGAGGTCGCAGGCCACCAGGAGCGGGCTGTGGCCCTGCCCCTTCAGCCACTTCGAGAGCTTTCCGGCGAGGGTGGTCTTACCGGCACCCTGCAGACCGGCAAGCATGATGATGGTGGGCCCCGTCTTGGCGAGGCGGATCCGGCGCGTCTCGCCACCGAGGATTTCGACGAGCTCCTCGTTGACAATCTTCACGATTTGCTGGCTCGGGTTCAATGCGCCGGAAACTTCCGCGCCCAGGGCACGCTCGCGCACCCTGCCGGTGAAATCGCGGACGACGGCGACGGCGACGTCCGCGTCCAGAAGGGCGCGGCGAATCTCCCGGACTGTGGCATCAACGTCCGCCTCTGTGAGACGGCCCTTGCCGCGGAGGTTCTTGAATGTTGCTGTCAACCGGTCAGAGAGTGAATTGAACACGCGCCGTGCACTTCTTTCAGTGGATCTACAATTGGCGGCCGGTGCGGCTCGCCAGTGTCGGTAGCTGCCGACCGGAACCAACCGGACCAACCGCCGCGACATCGGACTCGACTATCTAGGGTACCAAGACCGGCCTCCAAGATGGCATGCTGACAGGGTGACCATGGAAACGACGGTAAAAACCCTGCTCATCCTCGGCGCTTCGGGCGATCTCACCGGCCGGCTGTTGCTTCCGGGACTTGCCCGCCTGGTGGCCAGGGGCAGGGCGGCCGGGCTGACGCTGGCAGGTGCCGGTTCCGATGCCTGGACCGCAGACCAGTGGCGGAACCGGGTTACTGCAGCCTTTGCTGCCGCGGACGAAACCGCCGACGAAGACGGCAAGGCAGCCCTGAAGCACATGGCCGAGTCCGCCGTCTACCACCAGCTTGACGTCACCGCTGAGGGTTCCCTGGCCGGACTGCTGGGCAGCCTTCCGGGACCGGTGGCTGTCTATTTCGCTCTCCCGCCGCATGTGAGCCAGAAGGCCTGCGAGGTACTGCAGCCGGATCAAATCCCGTCCGGGACGCGGTTGGTGATGGAAAAACCGTTCGGCTCCGGTGCGGAATCGGCCAGGTCTTTGAATGAGACACTGGTGCGGCTTGTTCCGGAGGACCATATCCACCGGGTGGACCACTTCCTGGGCAAGGCGACGGTTCTCAATATCCTGGGGCTCCGGTTTGCCAATAATTTCCTGGAGCCGGTCTGGAACCGCGACCACATCGAGCGCGTGGAGATCATCTTCGACGAAGACCTCGCACTGGAGGGCCGTGCACGCTATTACGACGGCGCCGGCGCGTTGCGCGACATGATCCAGAGCCACCTGCTGCAGATCATGGCGCTGGTCGCGATCGAACCTCCGGCCACCATTCATGAACGCGAGTTGCGGGACGCCGTCAGCACCCTCCTCCGGGCCGGCAGTATCAAGGCCCCGTACGCCGAGTCCACCCGCCGGGCGCGATACACGGCGGGCAGCATTGCCGGAAGGACCATCCCGGACTATGTCCGGGAGGAGGGCGTTGATCCTGCCAAGGATACTGAGACCCTGGCGGAAGTCCGCGTGGAGATCGATAACTGGCGGTGGAAGGGCGTGCCATTCATCCTGCGCTCCGGCAAGGCCCTGGGGGTGAAGCGGAAGGAAGCTGTGATTACCTTCAGGCCGGTCCCGCACCTGCCCGTGGGCTTCTTCGGCGTCGACTCCCCCAACCAGCTGCGGATTGGCTTTGGCCCCGACACCCTGCAGCTGGATATGGACGTCAACGGTCCCGGAAACATCCTCACCCTGGACAGAATCACCCTGAACGCTGAACTGAACGCGTCGGAGTTGCTGCCCTACGGTGAAGTCCTTGAAGGCGTATTGCACGGTGATCCCCTGCTGTCCGTCCGCGGCGATACTGCCGAGGACTGCTGGCGGATTGTCGAACCTGTGCTGCGCGCCTGGTCCAGCGCCGATGTTCCACTGGAAGAATACGACGCCGGAGGGCCCGGTCCTGCCGGATCGCTCGCCGCCCGGCCGAATGGCACAGCACGGGCGTAACAAGGGCGGACATGACAAAGGGCGGGCCGGTTACCTCTGAAAGGTAACCGGCCCGCCCTTGTCAGGTGATACGTGGCGGGCTAGATCGCGGCAACGCCGCGTTCGCCGGTCCTCACCCGCACTGCCTCAAAGACTTCCACTGTCCAGACCTTGCCGTCGCCGGCACGTCCGGTATTGGAGCTGGCGATGATGACGTCCAGGATGTCGTCCGCCTGCTCATCGGTGGCAAGGACCTCGACCCGGATCTTGGGCAGCAGGTCCACGTTGTACTCGGCGCCGCGGTACACCTCGGTGTAGCCGCGCTGCCGGCCATAGCCGCTGGCCGCGCTGACCGTCAGGCCCTGGACCCCGTAGGCCTCCAGGCCTTCACGGATGGCGTCAAGCTTCTCCGGCCTGACGATTGCAGTGATCAGTTTCATGCGTCGATGCTCTCCTTGCCCGTCTCAGTGTTCTTCTTGCCGGTGATCAGATCGTGGAGCGGCTGGAAGCTTCCGCCGTGTCCGGTGACACCGAACTCGTAGGCGGTCTCGGCGTGCAGGCTGAGGTCCACTCCCACCGTTTCCTGTTCCTGCGAGACCCGGAAGCCCATGGTCTTGTGGATGGCGAGGGCAATGATGGTGGTGAGGATGGCCGAGTAGGCGATCGCGATTCCGGCTGCAGCGAGCTGTGCCCAAAGCTGGGCAGCGCCGCCGCCGTAGAACAGGCCACCGCCCGCGCCTTCCTCCGGGAGGGCGATGAAGCCGAGGGCAACCGTGCCGATGATGCCTGACACGAGGTGGACTCCGACGACGTCGAGGGAATCATCGAAACCCCAGCGGAACTTGAGTCCCACGGCCAGGGCGGAAGCCACACCGGCTACGACACCGAGGCCCAGGGCGCCGACCGGGCTGACGTTGGCACAGGCAGGTGTGATGGCTACGAGGCCTGCCACAACACCGGAGGCTGCGCCCAGCGAGGTGGGGTGTCCGTCACGGATGCGCTCCGTCACCAGCCAGCCGAGCATGGCGGCGGCGGGAGCGGCAAGGGTGTTCACCCAAATGAGGCCGCCCTGTTCAGCGGTGGATGCTGCGCCGCCGTTGAAGCCGAACCAGCCGAACCAGAGGATGGCGGCTCCGAGCATGACGAACGGGATGTTGTGCGGGCGGTGGTTCGGATCCTTGCCGAAGCCGCGACGGTTGCCAACGATAAAGACGAGGATCAGTGCTGCCACACCGGCGTTGATGTGGACAACGGTGCCACCGGCGAAGTCAATGGCCTCACCCAGCGCCGCGCCAACTGCGCCCTCCTCGCTGAACAGGCCGCCACCCCACACCATGTAAGCCAGCGGGCAGTAGACCAGGGTGACCCAGACGGGGACGAATACGGACCAGGCACCAAACTTCGCCCGGTCAGCGATGGCGCCGCTGATCAGGGCGACGGTGATAATTGCAAAGGTTGCTCCGAAGCCGACCATGATGAGTCCGTCAGGGCTGTCGATGCCTTCAAGACCGAAATGGGCGAACGGGTTGCCCACCATCTGGAGGAAGCCGTCCCCTGAGGACATCGAATAACCCCAGAGGACCCAGATAACACCCACCATGCCGATGGAGATGAAGCTCATCATCATCATGTTCAGTGCTGCCTTGGCGCGTGTCATGCCGCCGTAGAAAAATGCCAGGCCCGGTGTCATGAACAACACGAGTGCTGCCGACACCATAACCCATACGTGACCTGCAGTAAGTTCCATGGTGCACGTCCTCCCTGTAATTTGAATGCTGCGGAGTTACCCGCCCTGCCAAACGCCGTGGTGCGTTTCTACGTTCGAGTCTGGATGTCCCGTGTTTCGCCTGCGGAGGATTTGCATTGCCGGCTTGTTACAAGAACCTCTTCGAAGTAAATGGTGGGTCTCCGGCTTGTTACGGTTGTGTTTCACCTCCCTTGTCCCGGCATTACAATCCACCCCTAGGACCATTGACGAATGAAGGCCAACGTCCGCCCCAACGGCTCAAATCCGCGGTTCCTGCAGCTGTTTAAGGGCAAGGGTGAACCGCTGTCCTCCGATATCAAGGTGATGCTGGTCGCGGCCTTCCTGATCGCCCTTGGATTCGGGCTTGTTGCGCCTGTATTGCCACAATTCGCCACAACCTTCGACGTCGGTGCCACCGCTGCAGCCGTGATCGTGAGCATCTTTGCGTTCATGCGCCTGCTGTTCGCTCCTGCCGGCGGCGCGCTGATCGGGAAGTTGGGGGAACGGCCCGTCTACGTCAGCGGCCTGCTCATCGTTGCCGTGTCCACGGCCGCCTGCGCCTTTGCGCAGAATTACTGGCAACTGCTGGTCTTCCGCGGCCTCGGCGGCATCGGTTCGGTGATGTTCACGGTGGCTTCCATGGCGCTGGTCATCAGGCTGGCGCCGCCGCAAAGCCGCGGGCGGGTCTCCGGCGCCTACGCCGGTGCCTTCCTGATCGGCAACGTGTGCGGTCCTGTCCTGGGCGGCTTTCTCGCCGGTTTCGGGCTTAGGGTGCCGTTCCTGGCCTACGCCGCCGCGCTGGTGCTGGCAGCCATCGTTGTCCAGACCATGCTGAGCCACGTGCCCGCCGCACATCGGGCCAAGGATGCCGCACCCGCAGAGATGCTGTTGTCCGAAGGCCTGGCCAGCGGCACCTACCGTGCGGTTCTGGCGTCCAGCTTTGCCAACGGCTGGGCCACTTTCGGCGTCCGCATGGCGACCGTTCCGCTGTTTGCGGCAGCAGCCCTCGGTGCCGGGCCCGCAGCCGCCGGCACAGCACTGGCGGTCTTCGCAGGTGGGAATGCCGCCGCGCTGACCTTCTCCGGGAGGCTCGCGGACACCTGGGGCCGCAAGCCCATGATGCTGGCCGGACTGCTGGTCACGGGGGTGTCCACCGGGCTGATCGGCCTGACCCAGGACCTGTGGTGGTTCCTCACCGCATCAGCCGTCGCGGGCGTAGGCGCAGGCATGTTGGGCCCGGCGCAGCAGGCGGCCGTAGCGGACGTCATCGGCCGCGAGCGCTCCGGCGGGCGGGTGCTGGCCGTTTACCAGATGATGTCCGACGTCGGCGCTATCGCAGGTCCGATCCTGGTGGGGCTGATTGCTGACCAGTGGGGATATGGATGGGCCTTCGGTGTTACCGGCCTGGTGCTTGTCCTCGCGGGAGCCGCCTGGGCTGTGGCCCGTGAACCTCTGGACCGGGAACCGGCAAGCGCTCCCTCCTAGGAACTGAGGGAGCGCTTGCGGGTGGAGTCGGGAGAGGGTTCCTAGTTCAGCAGGGCGTCCACAAATGATTCGGCCTCGAACGGGGCCAGGTCGTCGGCACCTTCACCCAGTCCGATCAGCTTCACCGGAACGCCCAGCGACTTCTGGATGGCAACGACAATGCCGCCCTTAGCGGTCCCGTCCAGTTTGGTCAGGACGATTCCGGTAATGTTCACGACCTCGGAGAACACGCGTGCCTGGTTCAGGCCGTTCTGCCCGGTGGTGGCGTCAAGGACCAGCAGGACCTCGTCCACTTCGGCGAGCTTCTCGATAACGCGCTTGACCTTGCCGAGCTCGTCCATGAGGCCAATTTTGTTCTGCAGTCGCCCGGCGGTGTCGATCATCACGACGTCGACTTCCTGCTCGATGCCGGCCTTCACCGCTTCATAAGCAACTGAGGCGGGATCGGCGCCGTCAACGTCGGATTTCACGGTGGGTACGCCAACGCGCTGTCCCCAGGTGGCGAGCTGCTCTGCGGCGGCCGCACGGAAGGTGTCCGCGGCGCCAAGCAGGACGTCCTTGTCTTCGGCCACCAGTACGCGGGCCAGTTTGCCCACCGTGGTGGTCTTACCCACTCCGTTCACGCCGACAACCATCATGACTGCCGGCTTGTCAGCGTGGCGGGTGGTGCTGAGGCTGCGGTCCATGGTGGGATCCACGAGTTTGATGAGTTCTTCGCGGAGCAGTTCACGGACCTGATCGGGTGTGCGGGTGCCCAGCACTTTAACCCGCTCCCGCAGGGCATCCACCAGCTCCATGGTGGGCTCTGTGCCGAGGTCGGCCATCAGGAGGGTTTCCTCCACCTCGTCCCAGACATTTTCATCGATGCGGTCCGCGGACAGCAGCGCGAGGAGTCCTTTGCCCAGGACATTGTTGGAACGCACCAGCCGCTCACGCAGCCGGACCAGCCTGCCGGCAACCGGCAGCGGGGTCTCAACTGGAACGTACTCAAGCCCTGCAACGTCATCCGGGACGTCGACGGCGGGTCCCGGTTCCAGCGGCGGCGCCACGGTGCTGGAAGCGTCAGGACGATCCTCGACGAGGGTGCCGGTTGACTGGGCGGCAGGAGCTGCGGGATCGTTCTCATCCCGGGTCCCGGGGTACTGGTTGATGTTCTTCCGGGTCTTGACCAGGACCGGTATCAGCCCGCCGATAACCACCAGGGCGGCAACAATGGACACAATAATGGGGAGGATTTCATTCACTCCCCTAGCTTCTCACAAACGAAGAATCGCCCTTGGTGCCAAGCGGCTAAGGGGAGTCATGTCCGATCCGCTGGCTGATCACCGTGGAGACCCCGTCCCCGCGCATGGTTACCCCATAGAGAGCGTCTGCCACCTCCATAGTCCGCTTCTGGTGGGTGATGACAATCAACTGGCTGGACTCGCGCAGTTCTTCGAAGATCGTGATCAGCCTGCCCAGGTTGGTGTCATCGAGGGCAGCTTCCACTTCATCCATCACGTAGAAGGGTGACGGCCGGGCCTTGAAGATCGCCACGAGCAGCGCCACGGCTGTCAGTGAGCGCTCGCCGCCTGAGAGCAGTGATAGCCGCTTGATCTTCTTGCCTGCGGGACGCGCCTCGACTTCGATACCGGTGGTGAGCATGTCATCGGGGTCTGTGAGCACCAGGCGGCCTTCGCCGCCCGGGAACAGCCGCTCGAAGACCCGGACAAACTGGGCAGCCGTATCCTCGAACGCTTCCGCGAACACCTTCTGCACCCGCTCATCGACTTCCCTGATGATATCCAGGAGGTCCTTCCGGCTGGAGCGCAGGTCCTCCAGCTGGCTGCTGAGGAACTGGTGGCGTTCCTCCAGCGCCGCAAACTCCTCCAGCGCCAGCGGGTTGACTTTGCCCAGGGCGGCGAGGTCGCGCTCGGCTTTGCGGAGCCGTTTTTCCTGCTCGGCACGGACAAACGGCCTGCCCTCGGGTACTTCCTGCCCGTCGTCGTCAACGGCTACCCGCAACGCTGCCCACTTATCAACGCCGTCCACTGCGGACACCGGCACAGGAACATCAGGGCCGTAATCGGCAACGAGGACATCCGGAGTCATGCCGAGTTCATCGATGGACCGGGTCTCCAACGCCTCGATGCGCAGCTGGTGTTGGGCGCGGGCCAGTTCGTCGCGGTGCACCGTATCAGTCAGTTCGGCCAGCTCACGGGCCAGGAGTTCGTTGGAGCCACGCAGTTCCAGCAGCTCCCGCTCACGCTGTTCCCGTTCCTCCTCGACCTGTTCCAGTTCGGTTTTGGCCCGTTCCAAGGACACATCATTGAAGGCCAGGACCTGTTCGACGCCGGCAGACACCGCAGCTGCCCTGCGCGCCTGCATCTGGCGGCGGCGGGCCCGCTCCGCGGCTTCCTGCCGGGCCCTTCGTTCAGTGGCGGCGGCCCTTTCCAGGGAGGCTGCCCTGTTGCGTGTTGCGGCCAGCTGCTCCTCGGCGCTGCGGAGGGCAAGCCGGGCTTCCATCTCCGCAGACCGCGCCTGGGAAGCGGCCAGTGCGAGGGCGTCGCGGTGGTCGCTGTCCGGTTCTTCTTCCGCCGGTGCCTCCTGGGCCGCGGCGAGACGGGCGCTGATATCCGCCAACGACTGCTGCTCGCGGGCGATATTGGCCTCGGCAGCTGCCAGCGAAGCAGTCAGTCTTTCGCTTTCACCTGCCGCGCTCCGCAGGACGGAGTTGAGGTGGCCCAGCCGCTCCGCGACAGCGGCGAGCCGGGCGTCGGAGTCATGCAGCCGGTCAAGTGCGGCGTCCGCCCGCTCCTGCGCTTCGTCCAGTCGCGCCTTGGCGCCTGCGAGGGCAAAGCGGGTCCGTTCCAGGTCAGCATTCAATGCTGCCAGCCGGGCGGCAGCATCGTCCACGGCAGCCTGCACTTCCAGCATGGAGGGCGCGTTTGCGGAACCACCAGCAGCCATCACGGCGCTGCAAACATCCCCATCGAGGGTAACTGCGGTGAGCTGCGGATACTCAGCAAGGAGATCTGCCGCAGCGCCAAGATCATCGACTACGGCAGTCCCGGCAAGCAGTGAGGCAACAGCTCCCTGATGGGTTCCGTCCGCCGTAGCCAGGTCTGCTGCCCACCGGGCTCCTGCCGGAAGCGGGCGGGTCGAGGCCGCAAGGGCAGAGCCTTGAAGGTCAGGGGCGGGTGCCGATTCGAGCAGGAGGAAAGCCCGCCCGGCGTCGTCCTCCTTCAGGAGCGAGATGGCGGCCGCAGCGGCTTGCACATCGGCAACGATGACGGCGCCCGCAGCATCACCCAGGGCAGCTGCGATGGCGGTTTCGTAGCCAGGTTCCACCGTAAGCCGGGAGGCCAGGGATGCGCCAACGCCGGGAAGCCCGGAGGACTCAACGTGGGCCGAACCGTCTTTGCGTTCCAGTCCCAGCAGCAGCGCCTCGTGCCTGGCCCTTACGGCGTCGCGCTCCCGCAGCACGGTGGCTTCCTTCGCTTTCAGGGCGTCGATCTCAGCGGTGAGTGCGTCAAGGGCATCGCTGGCAGCCTCGTATTCGGCGTCAAGGCTTTCTTCGCCTTCCTCGACACCGGCCACCTGTGCTTCCAGGGCGGTGAACTCTTCCTGCGCCTTCCGGCGGCGCTCCAGTCCGGCGGCCGCGGATTCCCGAAGCCGGCCCAGCTCCGATTGCGCGGATTCGACCCGTGACCTGGCCGCCCCGACTTGTCCGGCCAGCCGTGCCAGGCCTTCCCGGCGGTCGGCCACTGCCCGCAGCAAGGCGGTGAGCCTCTTGTCCTCGGCAGCCAGCGCGGCTTCCGCGGCGGTCTTTGTACTGGTGGCTTCGTCCAGGGCACTCTGTTTGCCCAGTATTTCGCGTTCCAGCTGTTCCTGCTCGCCGCGCACCCGGGCGGCCTGCCGGTCCAACTGGTCAGGATCCCTTCCGGAATCGGGAACAGCGTCGCTGGAGCCGAGCAGGCTGCTGCGTTCCCGCGCCAGGTTTCCCAAGGACCGGAGCCGCTCGCGGACGGCGGACAGCTGGTACCAGGTGTCCCTGGCAGCATTGAGGCGGGGAGTGGCCTCGGCGGCCAACTGTTCCAGCGTTGCCTGCCGCTGCCGTCCCGTTTGCAGGCCGTTTTCGACGGCGGCACGACGCTCCTTAAGCGCCGATTCGTCCGCCACGTCCTTCTGCAGGGATTCCTGGAGGGTGACCAGGTCGTGGGCCAGGAGCCGGGCGCGGGCATCACGGACATCGAACTGCACGGTCTGCGCACGGCGGGCCACTTCGGCCTGCTTGCCCAGCGGAGTCAACTGCCGCCGGATTTCTCCCGTGAGGTCGCTGAGGCGCTGCAGGTTGGCCTGCATGGCCTCCAGCTTGCGGACGGTTTTTTCCTTGCGCCGCCGGTGCTTGAGGATGCCCGCCGCCTCCTCGATGAAGCCACGACGGTCCTCAGGAGTGGCGTGCAGGACCTTGTCCAACTGGCCCTGGCCCACGATAACGTGCATTTCGCGGCCCAGGCCTGAATCGGACAGCAGTTCCTGGATATCCAGGAGCCGGCAACCGGCCCCATTGATGGCATACTCGGAGCCGCCGGTCCGGAACAGCGTCCGGGAGATAGTGACTTCGCTGTATTCGATCGGAAGGGCGCCGTCGGAATTGTCGATGGTCAGCGAAACGTGGGCGCGGCCCAAGGGCGGGCGGCCGGAGGTGCCGGCAAAGATGACGTCCTCCATCTTGCCGCCGCGCAGGGTCTTGGCACCTTGTTCCCCCATGACCCAGGACAGCGCGTCCACCACGTTGGACTTGCCGGAACCGTTAGGGCCTACCACTGCGGTCACGCCGGGCTCAAAGTCGAACGTCGTGGCCGACGCGAACGACTTGAAACCGCGGACGGTGAGGCTCTTGAGGTGCAAGGGAACAGGTTCTCCTGGTTGCGGCCGGGTGCGGCTTGTTATGGCGTCAAATCTACTGCGTCTGGGTGTCAGTGCGGCGGATGTCCGAAGGCTATGTCCCCGGACGGCGGCGCCTGGCGAGGCCGGGTGCTACCAACGGCCGTTGCGTGGCCGCGGCTGGCACACGGGACAGCTGAATGAGGAGCGGTTCATGAATTGTTCCCGGCGGATCCGCGTTGACAGTCCGGCCTCGGCACAGCGGCTGCACAGCCCGCCTTCGCGTCCGTAGGCATTGAGGGAGCGATCAAAGTACCCCGATGCCCCGTTGACGTTGACATACAGGGAATCGAAGCTTGTTCCGCCTGCCGCCAGCGCATCGCGCATAACATCCTGTACATGGCCGATCAGCTTGGCGGCCTCGGCCCTGCGCAGGGTTTCGGTGGGACGGGCGTAATGGAGCCGGGCACGCCATAAGGCTTCGTCGGCATAGATGTTGCCGATGCCGGAGATCATGCCCTGGTCCAGCAGTGCCCGTTTTAGCCCGGTCCGGCGCTTGCGGAGCCTGGCATAGAACGCTTCGAAGGAAAACGCCGGATCCAGGGGATCCCTGGCGAGGTGCGAAGCCTCCACAGGGATGAGCCGTTCCGGGATTTCACCAAGGCCACCGGGACCGCCGTCGTCAGTGGGAACCAGGCCGGTGACGAAGAGTCCGCCAAAAATACGCTGGTCCACAAACCTCAGCTGCTCGGGCTTGCCCTGGGCGGGACTGAGCCGCAGCCTGACCTTCAGGTGCTTTTCGTCAGGGACGTCCGGGCCCTGCATCAGGAGCTGACCGCTCATGCCCAGGTGTGCCATCAAGGCGATCCGTGGAGCGGCGGTTCCAGGGGCGGCCCCGGACAGCGAGCTTGCGGCTTCAGGCTGCACCTGCTGTGCCTCCTGATGCCGCGCCGCTTCAGCGAGAGGCAACCACAGGAACTTGCCGCGCCGAACTGCATCCACGACTACCGCCCCTTCAAGGTTTCCGGCGAAGTCCTC
This sequence comes from Pseudarthrobacter sp. MDT1-40-2, assembly GCF_059383595.1. NCBI lineage: Bacteria > Bacillati > Actinomycetota > Actinomycetes > Micrococcales > Micrococcaceae > Pseudarthrobacter > Pseudarthrobacter sp. MDT1-40-2. Next base: position 319,532 of record NZ_JBWZCL010000001.1, read on the forward strand.
CGCGCCCAGCGCGTGGCGGCGGATGGAACGGTGGTCAACGACGTCGACCCCTGTGATAGTCCGCCCAGCCACCCAGTTGACCAGGCCCCGACGGACCACCTCGACTTCGGGGAGCTCCGGCACGTCCTAGCTACCCGGCGTCATTTCCTGCATGGCAGGCTCAGCAGAAGCGACCTTGCCACCGATGGCAGCCGACAGTACGCGCCAGGCGTCCGCCGCGGCTTCCTGTTCGGCTTCCTTCTTGGAATGCCCGGAGCCCTTGCCACGTGGAGTGCCGCCGATATGCAGGACTGCATTGAAGGTGCGGGCATGGTCCGGTCCGGAACCGTCAACCACGTACTGGATCGAACCGAGCTGCCGGCTGGCTGCGAGTTCCTGGATGCTGGTCTTCCAGTCAGTGCCGGCCCCCAGGGCCGCGGCATCTTTCAGGAGCGGACCTACCAGGCGCATCACCAACTGGCGTGCAGTCTCGATGTCGTTGGAGACGTAGGTGGCGCCGATCAGCGCTTCCATGGTGTCAGCCAGGATCGAGGCCTTGTTCTTGCCGTCGGTGAGTTTTTCGCCCTGCCCGAGGTAAATGTAATCGCCTACGCCAAGACTCCTGCCAATGCCGGCAAGGGCGCGCGTGCTGACCACGGCAGAGCGCCGCTTGGCCAGATCGCCCTCGGGAAGAGTCGGGTTGTCCCGGTACAAGGCATCCGTGACGGAAAAGCCCAGAATGGAATCCCCCAGGAACTCGAGGCGTTCGTTGGTGGGTATGCCGCCGTTTTCGTAGGCGTAAGACCTGTGTGTCAGAGCAAGACGAAGCGTCCCGGCGTCAATGGAGACACCGAGACGCTTCAAAAGCTCTTCAGTTGAAGACATCATCAGCCGTGTGGCCGATTAGACGTCAGCGACCTTGCGCCCCTTGTATTCAAGGAACAGCGCGGTGCCGGCCGAGTCAGTAACGACCTTAGCCTGGTGCGGCAGGCTGTAGGTTACCTGACCGTTTTCGACGGTCTTCACCAGGTGGGGGGCAGTTGCCTTCCACTGGGAGCGGCGGGCGCGGGTATTCGCGCGAGACATTTTCCGCTTCGGAACAGCCACGGCTAACTCATTTCTCTCTAGACAAACACTTACACATCAATTTTGCCGGTCAGGCTTAGCCATATCGGCTAGGGCAGCCCAGCGAGGATCCAGGACCTCGTGGTGGTGCCCCGGCTCGTCTTCCAGGCGTGCTCCACATTCGGAGCAAAGGCCCTGGCAGTCTTCCCGGCACACCGGCTGGAACGGCAGCGTAGTTACTACAGCGTCCCGCAACACCGGTTCAAGATCGATCAGATCGTGCTCAACTCGACGTTGCTCTTCATCGTCTTCTTCGTCCGACGGCAGCATGCCTTCGTAGAAGAAAAGTTCCTGCACATTGACCTGGAGTTCATACGCAAGGGGATCCAGGCATCGGCCGCATTCGCCGGAAACTTCGACGTCCGCGGTACCTGATACCAAAATTCCTTCGTGTACGGCCTCCAGCCTCAGGTCCAGCCCGACATCCGAGCCTTCCTGAACACCGATCAGCGCCACACCAAGATCACTCGGTGCGGGTACATGCTCGTTCAGTGTTCGCATACTTCCCGGGCTGCGCCCAAGATCCTTGACGTCAAACACCAAGCGCGAACTAGCATCTCTTTTAATGAGAACTCCTGTTGAACATATGACCGACGTATTATCTTAGCCTGATTTTCCGAGCGGACTCAAACCGGGGTGGCAGTTCCACCCGATGGCCCGCCGGACGTCCCACCGGCGAGCAGGCGCTTAAGTACAGATCGTGGCACAAACCCCGACACCTCCCCGCCCAGATCCGCCACTTCCTTGATGAGTGTGGAAGACAAGTGGAGGTAGTGGGACTCCGCCGGCAGGAATACGGTCTCCACACCGGTCAGTTGCCGGTTCATGGTGGCCATGGGCAGCTCGTAGTCGAAGTCCGATGATGACCGCAGGCCCTTGACGATGGCGGAGGCGCCGCGATGTTTGCAGTACTCCGCCAGCAGCCCTTCACCCACGGGTTCGACGATGATGCCGCGCAAGGAAGCCAGCGTCTCGCGGGCCATCCCGATCCGCTCATCAAGGCTGAAGCGGTACTTCTTTGCATAGTTTGTGGACACGGCCACGATGACTTCGTCAAACAAACCCGAAGCCCGGGCGATGACCTCAAGGTGGCCATTGTGGATGGGGTCGAAAGAGCCGGGGCACACTGCGCGTCGCATGGTCTGAACCTACCGCATGCCACAGTCGTGGGCCCATAGGTACGGGATACCATGGCTGAATGCAGCCACCCGCCAATCCCCCGTCTCTTGCCGCGCCGTGGCAGCGCACGGCCTACGGCGCCAACCTCCTCTCCACTGACGGCGGCCTGGGCGTCACCATCTTCGAAGAGATGACTACCCTGGCTACCACCACCGGGGCAATCAACCTTGGTCAGGGCTTTCCCGATGAGGACGGCCCGCAAAGCATGAAAGACGCCGCCCGGGAGGCCATTGCGGCAGGCGCCAACCAGTATGCGCCCGGCAAAGGCATCCCGGCCCTGCGCGAGGCGGTGGCCCTGCACCAGGACCGCTTCTATGGGCTGCAAATGGACCCGGAAACCGAGGTGGTCATCACCACCGGCGCCACGGAGGCATTGGCGGCCTCACTGCTGGCCTTTGTGCAGCCCGGCGATGAGGTCCTGACCTTCGAGCCCTTCTACGACGCCTACGGGGCCATCATTTCACTGGCTGGTGCAACGCATGTCACCGCTCCCCTGTCGGCACCGGATTTCCTTCCGGACCTGACATCGCTGGAGGCAGCGTTCAGCACCAGGACACGCGCCATCCTGCTGAACAATCCGCACAATCCCACCGGGGCAGTATTCCCGGCAGAACTCCTGCAGGGCATCGTGGACCTGGCAGTCAAACACGATGTGCTGATCATCTGCGACGAAGTGTATGAACACCTGACCTTCGGCGTCCGGCACATTCCTGTGGCAACCCTGCCCGGTGCCGCGGAGCGCACCATCACCATTTCCTCGGCGGGCAAGACCTTCTCTTTTACCGGCTGGAAAATCGGCTGGTTGAGCGGGCCGGAACACCTCGTGGCCGCAGTACGCACCGTCAAGCAGTTCCTCAGCTACAGTTCAGGCACCCCTTTCCAAGGCGCCGTGGCCGCCGGGCTGGCACTTCCCGACGAGTTTTATGCCGGAGCGGCAGGTGCCCTGCAGCATAAGCGTGACATCCTCAGCGAGGGCCTGCGCGCCGCGGGCTTTGATGTTTTCACCCCGAAGGGCACCTACTTCGTCAACGTGGACACGGCACCTCTGGGGATCACGGATTCGGTGGACCTGGCCCGCAGGCTTCCCGGACTGGTGGGCGTCGCCGCGATTCCCGTTCCGGTCTTCTGCCATCCTGAGGGTGCCCGACGCGTCCGCAGCCTGCTTCGCTTCGCGTTCTGCAAGAAGGTTGAACTGCTGGAAGAAGCCTCCGCCCGGCTGGCCACACTGGGCAGCAGGCTCTGATGGCAGGAGCAGGCGCAGCACCGGGCAGATACCTTCGCTCCATCGGATCCCACGCGTCCATTGAGCCGGATCAGTTCACCGAAGGCGCCTACGTGCTGAGCATTGGCGGCGCGGAACAATCGCACGTAAACCTCGAGCACCCCGACGAGGTGTTTTACGAATACCTGCGCCGGATCGCCCATGTGGTTGACCTCTGCGCTCCAGCCGGCGAGCCGATCCGCGCCTTGCACCTCGGGGCAGGAGCGCTGACCCTTGCCCGCTACATCCAGGCCGTTCGGCCGGGGTCGCGGCAGCACGCCGTCGACTATGCCCGCGAGCTGTTGGACTTTGTGCTGCAGCATCTTCCGTTGCCCGCGGGAACGCAGCTGGAAACCTGGATCGGCGATGCCCGGGAAGCACTGGAGCAGCTTGATCCCGCACTCCGCTTCGACGTCGTGATCCTGGATATTTTCTCCGGGCCTGAGGCCCCGGCCCACATTGCCAGTGCGGACTTCTACCGTGAGGCCGCAGGACGGCTGGCACCCCGGGGCGTCCTGGTCATCAACGTGGGTGATGAACCCGGCCTCACCCTGGTGCGCAGCCAGGTGGCTGCGATGCGCTCCGTCCTGACCGACGTGGCGGCCTTTGCCGAAGCTGGCATGTTCACCGGACGCTACCCGGGCAACATCATCCTGGCAGGAACACAGTTTCCCTGGCCGAAGGAATGGAGCGCTGAACTCCTTGCCCGCGGGCCGCACCCCGCCAGGGTACTCACCGGCGTGGAACTGGACGTGCTGGCCGGCTGACTAGAGCCCTGTGCCTTCCGGGGACCGTGTACCGTCCGACGACTCAAGTCCTTCGGGCAGCTCAGCAGCATCGGCCGGAACAGGCTCTGCGAACCAGAGCCGGGTCTCGCCGTACTTCCGCTCGGCAAACCGCTCCATGCCATCGGGCCAGGTAGGCTCCGGGGTGCGTTTGGAACGCTCCACCACCACCACGGCCCCTTCAGCCAAAAATGGCTGCAGCAGGGCCAGGACCGTAGCCAGGCCGGGCTCGTCCAAGGAATACGGCGGATCCAGGAACACGAGGTTCCAGAGCGTTTCCGCACTGGCGCGCTCGAGGAAGGACTCCACCCGGGAGCGGTGGACTGTAACAACTTTTCGGCCCAGAACGCCGTTCACCAGGTCCGCGTTGCGCTGGCAAACGGCGCTGGCTTTCTCATTGAATTCCACCAGATCCACAAACTTGGCGCCCCGGCTGCCGCTCTCCACACCCAGCGAACCGGAGCCCGCATATAGATCCAGGACCCGGGCATCGGCAACCACATCAAAGGCGTCCAGGCGCGAGAAGAGCGCTTCCTTGACGCGGTCTGTGGTGGGACGTGTCAGTGATCCCGGCACGCTGTTCAACGGTGTTCCGCCGGCGGCACCGGCAATGATACGGCTCATGGCCGCCTGCTAACCGCGTTCAAGGAAGGCCTCTTTCTCCGGGTTCAGGTATTCGTCAATGGCATCCGCCAGTGCCGGCTGCCCGGCGAGCGCCGGATCCTTACCGACCAGTTGCTGGGCGTCCTGCCTTGCCTGGGCGATCAAGTCCTCGTGTTCCAGCACACGAAGCAGCTTCAGGGTGGACCGGCCGCCGGACTGGGAAGCGCCGAGGATATCGCCTTCGCGCCGCAGCTTCAGGTCCTCCTGCGACAGCGCAAAACCATCGGTGGTGGCGGCAACGGCATCCAGCCGGCGCCGGCTGGGATGGCCGGGTTCCAGGTTCGTGACCAGCAGGCAAGTCCCGGGCAGGCCCCCGCGGCCCACCCGGCCGCGAAGCTGGTGCAGCTGGGAGATGCCAAAGCGGTCGGCATCCAGGATGACCATCATGGTGGCGTTGTGGACATCCACACCCACCTCGATGACAGTGGTGGAAACCAGCAGGTGGGTGGTATTGGCGGCGAAGCCTGCCATGGTGGCGGATTTGAGCGCAGGATCCTGCTTTCCGTGGAGCGCGGCGATGCTGGTGCCGGCCAGCGCGGGCTCCTGCTCCAGGTATTCAACTACTCCGGTGACGGACGCAAGCTCCCTGCCTGCGGCTTCGGTGTCCGCAGCTGTTGGTTCCGCTTCGCCCGGGCTGAAGTCGCCGTCGTCGTCCGTTCCGATTTTGGGGCAGACCACATAGACCTGGTGGCCGCGATCGATTTCTTCCCGGGCGCGGCTCCAGATCCGGTCTGCCCAGGCCGGATGTTCCGCGAGCCCCACCAGATGGGTGGTGATGGGGGCGCGGCCGGCCGGCAGTTCATCCAGCACCGACGTTTCGAGGTCGCCGAAAACGGTCATGGCCACTGTCCGGGGAATGGGGGTGGCCGTCATGACCAGCAGATGCGGAGGCTTGTTCGCCTTTGCGCGCAGGGCATCGCGCTGCTCCACACCGAAACGGTGCTGCTCGTCCACTACAATCAGGCCCAGATCATAAAATCGCACATTCTCGCTGAGCAGGGCATGCGTGCCGATCAGGATGCCGGCAGTCCCCGACGCAGCATCCAGCAGTGCCTGCTTGCGCGCTGCAGTGCTCATGGAGCCGGTTAACAGGCTCACTTGTACGCTTTCAGCGCCCAGCCCTCCCAGCAGCCCGTCCCTGGCCAGCGGGCCCAAGGTGCGCCGGATCGATTCGAAGTGCTGGGCCGCCAGGACCTCGGTGGGAGCCAGCAGCGCGGCCTGGCCGCCGGCGTCCACCACCTGCAGCATGGCCCGAAGGGCGACGATGGTCTTGCCCGAACCCACCTCGCCCTGGAGCAACCGGTTCATGGGGGAATCACGGGACAGTTCTTCCGTGAGTGTCTTTCCGACGGCGGTCTGCCCTGCCGTGAGCGTGAAGGGCAACTGCTGGTCGAAGGCGGTCAGCAGGCCATGAGGCTCCGGACGCCTGGCCGTGGCCTCTTCGGCAGCAAGCTGCGCCCGACGCCGGGCCAGCGCAGCCTGCAGCACCAAAGCCTCCTGGTACCGGAAGCGCTCGCGTGCCCGTTGCCAGTCAGCGGCCGTGGCCGGAACGTGGATCTGGCGGTAGGCCTCAGCCACCGGAAGGAACTTCTCCCGTTTGGTAATGGCAGCCGGCAAGGGGTCCGGCACGGCGTCCAGATCCATGGTTTCCAGCAGGGTTTCAACGACCTTTTGGATGGACCAGCTGGTCAGCTTGGCGGTAGCCGGGTAAATGGGGATGGGCCTGGCGGCCAGTGTTTCGGGATCGACCCCGGGAACATCAGGGTCCTCGTCCAACAGCTGAAAGTCCGGATTGGTAAGGCCAAGGCTCCCCTTAAAGCTGCTGACCTTGCCGGAAAACAAGGCCCGGCGGCCTGGCTGCAGCTCAGATTTTGCCCGGAATCCGTTGAAGAAGCTGACCTTGAGCGTGCCGGGTACGGTGCCGCGAAAATCCGTGCCGCCCACCGTCCGCAGGCTTTGTCCCGTGTCATCGGAAATAACGACGTCCGTAATGCTGCCGCGACGTTCACGCATTGACCGGGTGCTGTTGGAGACGACGCGGGCGATCAGCGTCACCTCCTCATCGTGCGGAATCTCGCTGATCAGGGTCAGTTCGCCACGGTCCAGGTAGCGCCGCGGAAAGTAATTCAACAATCCGCCCACCGTGCTGATGCCCAGGTGCTTCTCTATGACGCCGGCTGAACGCTTCCCTATTTTGCGTTCCAGGGCCAGATCGAGCTCAGCGTTCATGCCCGCCGGAGTCCGCTGTTTCCTGGAGCCTGGGCGCTGCAAGGTCACTGATGGAGATGTGGCTGGGCACTCCAAGGGACCTGATGATGGCTACGGCGGCGTCGGCCCGGGGAACGTGGACGTGAACGCGCCAACGGTAGGCGGATTCATCCTCTGACGTTCCCCCCACCCGGCTCATGATCACCGAATCACCGATCTCATCCAGCCGCTGTCGAAGTGTTGCGGCGTCCAGGGGTGAGAGGGTAATAGTGCACATCACCTCTACACCGTCGTCCGCCGGCATGTCCTCGTGGATGTGTGGATCCTGAACGTCGTAGCCGTGGAGGCCATCCAACAGTTCGCTCTGCAGTTCCTCGCCCAGTACTGCCGAGCGCAGGCAGTCAAGGATCAACAGCATTCCGACGCCGCCGGAGTCAACCACCTGCGCGGCGTGCAGGGTGTCGAGCTGCTGCTCGGTCCTGATCACGGCCGTAAGCGCGCCTTCAACTGCGGCATCGAGGGCGAGTCCCAGTGCGTGGTTGCTGTCATCGCCAGGATGTTCATCGTCCACTGCTGCCGCAGCTCCGGCGGCCGCCTCCATCACGGACAACATGGTGCCGGGGACGGGATCGCTGAGGGCGGACCAGGCCCGGATCTGGGCCCGGTGCAGCGCAGCGGCCAGCAGTCCGGAGCTGAGCCGGCCGCGCCCGGACAGCGGCTCGGCTGCTGCACAGAGGAAGACTGCGAACAGGGTCCCGGAGTTGCCGCGGGCCTGCTCCATGGCCGCTTGCCCCGCAACGGCGAGGACGGCGCCGACATCAGTTGTTGCCGGATCAAGGTCAACCAGCGATTCAGATGCCGCCCTTACCGTGAGGTAGAGGTTGGTGCCGGTATCGCCATCAGCCACCGGGAAGATATTGATGGCATTGAGGCGGTCACTGTGGTTTCCCAGGGCTGTTTCGGCCTTGCTCAACCACCGCTTCATCGCTTGCGCGTTGGCGGCAATCTTAGTGTGCAAAGTGATCCCATCCCACGGAGTCAGCGGGTTGCCCCGCAATGGTGACGCGTGTGCTGTCTTGTCCTTCTGGAAGTTGGGCAGCAAGCGCCTGTACTGAGCCTATCGCAGTGAATCCGGGAGGTAGCTGTATATCCGGCGGGAATGTGGCCAGCAATCCGTGGTCCTCTCCCCCGCCCAGTACCCAGGCCATGGGATCGGCATGGAGGAGGTCCGCGGCCGGGCGTAACGCGCCTGCGTGGGGCCGGAGCGCCGCAGGATCGAGGTCCAGGACCACGTTGCCGGCGGCTGCCAGCCGGCTGCCGTCCCGCACCAGGCCGTCTGAGATGTCCAACATTGCAGTGGCCCCGGCATCCCTCGCCGCCGGGCCTGCAGCCAGGGGTGGAACGGGTCGGCACTGGCTCCTGATCAACTCCAACTGGTCCCGCGTCATGGTGCTGATTGCCGCGTTCGACTCCAGGAGTGCCAATCCTGCGGCCGCCTTCCCAACCGCCCCCGCGAGGGCTACAACGTCCCCTGGACGGGCGCCCGGGCGGAGAACCGGAGTGCCGCCGTCGAGCGTTCCAAGAACCGCGACCGTCACGGAAATCTCCCGCCCGCGGCCCAGGTCTCCACCGGCCACCGAGCAGCGCGAGGCGCCCAGTTCACGGATGGCGTGGACCAGGCCGTCCGCGAAATCCTCCACCCAGGAGACGGCGACATCCGGCGGCAGCGTAAGGCTCACCACGAGGGAAACGGCGGTGCCGCCCATCGCGTTGATATCGCTGAGGTTCTGCGCCGCGGCCTTCCAGCCGACATCTGCCCCTGTGGTGGCGTAACCATTGGGCCAGAGAAGACGGAAATCCTGGTCCTGTACCTGGGTATCGATGCTGATGATGGAGCGGCCATCGGGCGCAGCGACAATCGCGGCATCATCGCCAGGGCCGAGGAGTGTCGCCGACTGGTGGCCGGAGTCCAGTTCAAGGCGTGGAAAGATCCGGGCCAGGAGCTGTGATTCGGAAAGGCTGGCGACGGTAAGGGCGTTGTGGGGCACGGAACTACGCTACCGCGCGGGGCCGACAATGCGCTGACCGGGATAGGCTGGGTCCATGCCCTCCACGCCTTTCCGTGCCTCGCTGATCTCTGCCCGTTGTGCACTTGTGGCCTCCGCCGCAATCGCCCTCCTGGCCCTCAGCGGCTGCTCCCCAGTGGTGGACGTCACCGCCGCCCAGGATGCAGCCAACCCCGCCTGCGCGCCCATGATGGTTGCCCTCCCGGACTCCATCGGCGACGCCGGACTACGCAAGACCAACAGCCAGGCGACGGCGGCGTGGGGCGATCCCTCGCAGGTGATCCTTCGCTGCGGGGTGAACGTCCCCGGGCCCACCACGGACCGCTGCGTCACCGTGAACGACGTCGATTGGGTCATCAAGGAGGGCGATCCTGCCTGGACCCTCACCACCTACGGCCGGGAACCTGCCACCGAGATCCTGTTCGATCCGAACTCCATCAGCTCCGCTACAGTGCTTGCAGACCTTTCCGGCGCGGCCGCGAAAATCCCCGCCACGAGGAATTGTGTGGGCCAGGAGGAGCTCCAGGACGTGCCGGCCAGTCAGTAGTTTCAACAGACTTAACCACCAATCCAGGCAGCCACCGGAACAACCGGACTAGCGCAGCCCGGTCTTTCGGGACAGCGCGAGGTGGATCAGTTCGTCAATGAGATCGGCGTACTCCAGCCCGGAGGCGGCCCACATCTGCGGGTACATGCTCTTGGGAGTGAATCCGGGCATCGTGTTGATTTCGTTGATGATCAGTTCCCCCTCCGGCGTGTAGAAGAAATCGACTCGGCTGAGTCCCTCGGCGCCGACGGCGTCAAAAGCTGTCGCAGCAAGTTCCCGCACCCGGGCAATGGCGTCCTCCGGAATATCCGCCGGGCAACTCAGTGCAGCGGCGTCGTCCACATACTTGGCGTTGAAGTCGTAAAATTCGTGGCCTTCACCGGCTACTGCGATTTCGCCCGGCAGCGATGTCCGCGGACCGCTGTTGCCACGGCCCTCCAACACGGCACATTCGATTTCACGCCCGGTGATTCCGGCTTCAATCACCAGCTTGGGATCGTGCCGGCGGGCCTCCTCGATGGCAGCGTCCAGCCCGTCCAGCGAGTCGACCTTGGAGATGCCCATGGACGATCCGGCCCGGGCGGGCTTGACGAAAACAGGGTACCCCAGCCGGTCAACACGCTTACGGACGTCCTCTGGCCCGGTTGTCCACTGCCGGTCTGTCACCACTTCGTAGGGTCCCACCCGAAGGCCTGCCGCCTCGAACACCACCTTCATGTAGTGCTTGTCCATGCCCACTGCGGATGCCAGGACTCCTGCGCCGACGTAACGCGTATCCGAAAGCTCCAACAGTCCCTGGATCGTTCCGTCCTCGCCGAACGGCCCATGCAGCAACGGAAAGACGACGTCAACGGTGCCGAGTTCCTGGGGAATTTCATTGGGGGCAGCAACGATCAACTGCTGGGCACCGCCGATTTCGGCCAGCGTCACCGTCTGGGACGAGGCCGGAACCTCAGGCAGCGTAGAACCGGCCAATGACCACCCGCTGAGGTCCCCGGATGCGAGGACCCACTGCCCCGACTTGGCAATCCCGATGGGAATGACCTCGTACTTGTCCCGGTTGATGGCACCCAGTACTCCCGCAGCTGTGACACAACTGACGGCGTGCTCGCTGGAGCGGCCGCCAAAGAGTATTGCCACGCGCGGCTTGGCGGCCGTTCCGCCGCTGGGGTCCTGTATCTGGTTCGAGGTCATTGTCAGTAATCGCCTTCGGATTTCAGTTCCCGGGCCAGCAGCAGTTGCCCGAGTTGGTCTACGGACACTTTTCCGGCCAGCACAGCCACCACAGCAGCGGTAATAGGCATGTCGACTCCAAGCTTGCCCGCGAGTTCATGCACGGCCTGGCTGGACTTGATGCCCTCGGCTGTCTGGTTCATTTCAGCCGTAACCTCGTCCAGCGTGAGTCCCTTCCCCAACAGCCGGCCGGCCGTATGGTTCCGGGACAGGGCGGACGAGCAGGTGGCTACCAGGTCCCCCAGGCCGGCGAGTCCCGACAGGGTGTGGGCCGTGCCGCCCAGTGCCAGGGCAAGCCTGGTGGTCTCAGCCAGTCCGCGGGTAATCACTGATGCCTTGGTGTTGTCGCCCATCTGCTTGCCCTCGCAGATGCCCACAGCCAGGGCGATCACGTTCTTCACGATCCCGCCTATTTCAACACCCACGACGTCGGTGCTCGTGTACGGGCGGAAATAGGGAGCCGTGCAGGCCCTGGCCATCCAGGCGGCGATCCCGGCATCAGCACTGGCAACCACTGAGGCGGTGGGTTCCTCGCGGGCGATCTCCATGGCCAGGTTGGGTCCGGAAACGACGGCAATCCGCCTGGAGTCGATCCCCAGTTCTTCGCTGATGACCTCGCTCATCCGGGCATCCGTTGTCAGCTCCAGGCCCTTCATGAGGGATACAACCACGGCATCGGCAGCGATCAGCGGTTTCCACTCCCGGAGCTGGAGCCGGAGCGACTGGGCCGGTACTGCCAGGACCACGAGACCGGCCCCGTCCAGCACCTGCGCCACGTCCATGGAAGCTGTGATGCTCGGCGGCAGTTCGACGTCCTTGAGGTACTGCGTATTGCGCCTCTTGATGTTGATTTCGTCAACGACCTCCGGGCGCCTCCCCCAAAGGCGGATGGCGGTATCGTTGCCGGAAGCCGTGGCCGCATCGGCCAGGACCTTCGCGAACGTTGTTCCCCACGACCCGGCCCCCAGGACTGCGATTGAAGCGGCCGGAACTGCCAGGCGCGCGGCCATTCCGGCACTCACAACTTCACCACTCACGGCTGGCCTGCTCCATCAGCAGTACCTTCAGGGAAGCGTGTGTCTTCGCCGCGTTCAACGAAGCGGCCGTGTGTTGCCTGCTTGTTCTTGGCGGGATCCCATCGCTCAGCCGGCGGTTCCTCCTGGCGCAGCTCGGCCAGCAGCGCGGTGATGGCATCCATAATGACGTCAGTAGCTGCGCTCAGTGTGGCTTTGTCCAGCGGGCGGCCGGAAAAAGCACTGAGGTCCACCGGCTCGCCGACCAGGATTCTGGAAGTCTTCCGGGGAAACAGGTTGAAGCTCTTTGCATAGCGCGGGAAAAGTTCGTGCGCACCCCAGTGCGCAATGGGCACAACGGGGATACCTGCTTCAAGGGCAAGCCTCGCAGCGCCGGTGTGGCCCTTCATCGGCCACATGGCCGGATCCCGCGTAAGCGTGCCTTCGGGGTAGATGATGATGGCCCCGCCCTCTTCCACAATCTCCAGCGCCAGTTGGAGCGAACGGTTGGCTCCCGCCGTCGAGCGTTCCACAGGAATCTGTTTGGTGGCCTTCAGGACCCAGCGCAGCACGGGTACTTTGAACAGGGACCCCTTGGCCAGGAAATGCGGCGCACGCTTCTGGTTGTAGAGCATGTGCCCCACTACCAGGGGATCTATCTCGGTGCAGTGGTTGGGAGCCGCGATGAATCCTCCAGCGGGCAGCCTTTCGGTGCCCTCCCATTTCCGGTTCATCATGGCGTTGAGGACCGTACGCACTACAGCGGCGATGACAACAAAAGTGGCGGCGCTCTTTGCCGATTCCTTCACCGGGTCACCGCTGCTTTGCAGTGGCGATGTCGAAGTCGGCGCCCAGGCCGGCCAGCTTCTCGGTGAAGCGTTCGTAACCACGATTGATGATGTCGATGCCGGTGACCCTGGACGTTCCCGTTGCCGCGAGGGCGGCGATGAGATGGCTGAAGCCCCCGCGAAGGTCTGGAATATTGATGTCCGTTCCGGTGAGGTGCGTAGGCCCAGAAATGACGGCTGAGTGCAGGAAGTTCCGCTGGCCGAAGCGGCACGGGACACTGCCCAGGCATTCCCGGTGCACCTGGATGCTGGCCCCCATGCGGATCAGTGCGTCGGTGAACCCGAAGCGGTTCTCGTACACCGTCTCGTGGACGATCGACACGCCATCGGCCTGGGTCAGGGCAACCACCAGGGGCTGCTGCCAGTCAGTCATAAAACCGGGGTGAACATCTGTTTCCAGCACCAGGGGGTTGAGCTTGCCGCCCTTGTGGTAGAACCGGATACCGTCGTCGCCGATGTCCATTCCGCCGCCCACCTTCCGGTAGGTATTGAGGAACGTCATCATGTCCCGCTGGGAGGCACCCTCAACGAAGATGTCGCCCCGGGTAACCAGCGCGGCAGAAGCCCACGACGCCGATTCATTCCGGTCCGAGAGCGCCTTGTGGTTATAGCCTCCCAGGGCCCTGACGCCTTCGATCCTGATGGTCCGGTCCGTCTGCACACTGATAATGGCGCCCATTTTCTGCAGGACAGCGATGAGGTCGATAATCTCCGGCTCAGTGGCTGCTCCGGAGAGCTCCGTGATTCCCTCAGCACGGGTGGCACTGAGCAGGACCTGTTCGGTGGCGCCAACGGACGGGTAGGGCAGTGAAATCTTGGCACCGTGCAGTCCCTTGGGTGCGGAAATATGAATGCCGCCCGGCCGCTTTTCCACGACGGCGCCGAACTGCCGCAGCACGTTCAGGTGGTAATCGATGGGCCGGTCACCGATTTTGCAGCCACCCAGGTCCGGGATGAAGGCCTCGCCAATGGCATGGATCAGGGGTCCGCAGAGCAGTATCGGAATCCTCGAATCACCGGCGTGCGCGTCAATGGCAGCGCTTGGCGCAGTCTTCGCGGCCTTGGGGTCCAGGGTGAGGTCGCCGGTGACCGGGTCCTTGACTACCGTGACGCCGTGAAGCTGCAACAGCGACGTGACGACCTCAACATCCTTGATCTCCGGAACGTTCCGCAAAACGGAAGGCTCGTTGCCAAGCAACGCCGCCACCATCGCCTTGGGTACGAGGTTCTTGGCCCCACGGACGCTGACGCGCCCGGCCAAGGGAACTCCGCCACTTATTGTCAGGACACTACTGCTCATTTACCGGTTTCCTTACGCTTACTTCGCCCCCAAGCCTTGCAAAGACTCCACCCAAGCATAGGAGGTTGCGTTACCGAACCGAAATACCACGCCGGAGCAGGACGCGCCCGAGGACCCCGGGGCCGGTCCGGCCTAGGGGGTTCTCAGGTCCTTCGGGGAGCGGGCTAGGACAGCCGGGCAGGCAGTGTAGCGGGCTTGAACGACGGACGGGTTGCCTCGTAGACGGTGATGTCTTCCTCGTGCTTGAGGGTCAGTCCAATGTCGTCAAGACCTTCGAGGAGGCGCCAGCGGGTGTAGTCGTCAATTGCCAGCGGGGCCACGACGTTGCCGCACACCACAGTCTTGGACTCCAGGTCTACCGTCACCTCGGTGCCCGGCGCGTTCTCCAGCGCTTTCCAGATGAGCTCAATGTCATCCTGGGCGACTTCAGCGGCCAGCAGGCCCTGCTTGCCGGAGTTGCCCCGGAAAATGTCGGCGAACCGGGAGGACAGGACAGCCTTGAAGCCGTAGTCCTTCAGTGCCCACACGGCGTGCTCACGCGATGAACCCGTTCCGAAGTCCGGTCCGGCCACCAGGACCGAACCGGAACTGAACGGCTCCTGGTTAAGGATGAAGGAGGGGTCTTTGCGCCATGCGGAGAACAGTGCGTCCTCAAAGCCGGTGCGGGTGATGCGCTTGAGGTACACCGCGGGGATGATCTGGTCAGTGTCGACGTTACTTTGGCGCAGCGGTACACCGATGCCGGTGTGCTTGGTGAACTTTTCCATGGGGTCTTCCTAGGCTACGGCGGTGCGGACGGCGGCGGACGCAGGGGCAGGATCGAGGTCCGACGGCGAACTGAGGGTGCCGCGGACAGCGGTGGCGGCTGCCACTACCGGCGACACCAGGTGGGTCCTGCCGCCCTTGCCCTGGCGGCCCTCAAAGTTGCGGTTCGAGGTGGACGCGCAGCGCTCCCCCACCTCGAGCTGGTCGGGGTTCATGCCGAGGCACATGGAGCAGCCGGCAAAGCGCCATTCCGCGCCGAAGTCCTTGAACACCCTGTCCAGGCCCTCGGCTTCGGCTTCGAGCCTTACGCGGGCCGAGCCGGGTACCACGAGCATCCGTACGTTGGGATCCTTTTGCCGTCCGCGGATGATGTCCGCTGCTGCCCGGAGGTCCTCCATGCGGGAGTTGGTGCACGAACCGAGGAAGACGGTGTCCACCCGGATGTCCTTCATGGGAGTGCCTGCTTCCAGCCCCATGTACTGCAGGGCGCGCTCCGCGGCTGCCTTGGCGTTTTCGTCTCCGAAGTCCTCCGGGGACGGCACCTTGGCGGAGAGCGAGACGCCCTGCCCGGGGTTGGTACCCCAGGTGACGAAAGGCTCCAGGGTGTTGGCGTCGAGGTTCACTTCGGCGTCGAATACGGCGTCGTCGTCGCTGCGCAGGGTGTTCCAGTATTCGACGGCGGCATCCCAGTCCGCGCCCTGGGGAGCGTGCGGGCGGCCATACATGTAGTCGTAGGTGGTCTGGTCCGGAGCCACCAGCCCGGCACGGGCACCGGCTTCAATGGACATGTTGCAGATGGTCATCCGCGCTTCCATGGACAGCGCCCGGATGGCCGAACCCCGGTATTCCAGCACATATCCCTGGCCGCCGCCGGTGCCGATCTTGGCGATGACGGCGAGGATGATGTCCTTGGCGCTGACGCCGGGACGCAACGTGCCTTCGACGTTGATGGCCATGGTCTTAAAAGGCTTCAGGGACAGCGTCTGGGTGGCCATCACGTGCTCCACCTCGGAGGTGCCGATTCCCATGGCGAGCGCCCCGAAGGCGCCGTGGGTGGAGGTATGGGAGTCACCGCACACCACGGTCATGCCGGGCTGCGTGAGCCCCAGTTGCGGGCCCACCACGTGCACAATGCCCTGCTCGGCATCGCCGAGGGAATGCAGCCGCACACCGAATTCGGCGCAGTTGTTCCGGAGCGTCTGGATCTGGGTACGGCTGGTGAGGTCCGCGATGGGCTTGTCGATGTCAAGGGTGGGGGTGTTGTGATCCTCGGTGGCGATGGTCAGATCGGGGCGGCGGAGTTGCCGCCCGGCCAGCCTGAGGCCTTCGAAGGCCTGGGGGGAGGTGACTTCGTGGACGAGGTGAAGATCGATGTAGAGAAGGTCGGGCTGGGCGTTGGCTCCTTCGCCATCGCCTTTGCGCACCACATGTGCGTCCCAGACTTTCTCGGCCAATGTGTTAGCCATGGCCAGCTCCCTTCACTACGTATTGGTGGTCTCTCTCCACTGAACCAGCAGACCGGCGTCATAAGCCAGCCGAAACATTTGCATCTCAGATATTGAGACGGCAATATCATTACATGGACAATTCTAGCGGCGTCGGCGTCATCGATAAAGCGGCCCAGGTGCTCGACGCACTGGAGGCCGGGCCCACCACCCTGGCGCAGCTAGTGGCTGCCACCGGACTGGCGCGTCCGACCGTCCACCGGCTTGCCCTTGCCCTGGTGCACCACCGCCTGGTCAGCCGGGATATCCAGGGCCGCTTCGTGCTGGGCAGCCGCCTCGTTGAGCTGGCGTCAGCAGCCGGTGAGGACCGCCTGATCGCCTCCGCCGGACCCGTCCTGATGCAACTGCGCGACGCCACAGGTGAGAGTGCGCAGATTTTCAGGCGTCAGGGAGACTGGCGCGTGTGCGTTGCCTCAGCCGAGCGCCCCATCGGCCTGCGGGACACGATCCCCGTAGGCACCCAGCTGTCCATGAAGGCCGGTTCCGCAGCGCAGGTGCTGCTGGCGTGGGAAGACCACGACCGCCTCCTGGAAGGACTGCAGTCCGCGAGGTTTACGCCCACCGTCCTGGCAGGAGTACGACGCCGGGGGTGGGGTCAAAGCCTCGGCGAACGTGAGCCCGGGGTGGCCTCGGTCTCTGCTCCCGTCCGCGGGCCCTCGGGTCGTGTTATTGCCGCCGTCTCCATCTCCGGACCAATTGAGCGGCTCACCCGCCAGCCGGGCAGGCTGCATGCCGAAGTTGTCTGCAATGCCGCCCGGATCCTTACCGAAGCCCTGCGCAAGAACAACGACTGACCTCCGCCCCGCAGCGCAGTTACCGTCCGCCCCGGCGCTAGGCTGGCGCCATGGGTACTTACGCTGTTTTCCTCCGTGGCATCAACGTCGGCGGGATCAATATCAGGATGGCCGACCTCAAGGCTGCCCTTACCGCCTGCGGATTCACCGGGGTCAAGACCCTGCTGGCGAGTGGAAACGTGGTCCTGTCCAGTGAGCTCGATGCCAGCGGAGTCAAGGAAGCTTCAGAGAAGTGCCTGCGGAACGCGTTCGGCTATGAAGCCTGGGTTGTGGTGCTGGCTGCGGCAAGGGTGGCCGAACTTGTGGCAGCCTGCCCATACCCGGCGGATGATTCCACAACACACTCCTACATCACACTGGCTTCTGACCCAGGGTCACTGGCAGAGCTCTTCCAGGCCAGCGCAGCACTAGGCGGAACAGAGCAGATATTACTGGGTCCCGAAGCCATGGCCTGGCTCGCACCGGCAGGCGGTACGCTGGACAGCGCCTTCGGCAAGTTGTCAGCCAAGCCCAGGTACAAGGCCACCACCACGACCCGGAACCTCCGAACGCTCATCAAGGTCCGGGATGCGGCAGCTGCCGGCCACTAACAGCTGGTCAAAACAGCGTTAGGAGGCACGCCGCAACGCATCCGCAAAGGAGGCGAAGCGTGTCAGCTCCACCTGGACAGGCTCAACCACCAGCCGCTCCGCAACGTCCGAGACCGCAGCCTGCAGCCGCCGTCGCGCAGCTGCAGCGCGCGCCCTGGCTGCCAGCATGGCGAACACCTGCCCCCCAAGTGCCAGCACGATGCCAAGCAGGGCGCCGCCGGCGATCATCAGCGTTGGTACTGGCCAGCCCTCTACCCGCGGCACCTCCGGGACGGGAAGCTGCAGGTAGCCAAGCACGGCCAGCACACCCAGCCAGCCCAGGCCGCCCAGTGTCGTCAGCAGCGCGAACCACTGGACCACATTGAAAACGCCCCACCACCAGGACGTCCGGCCGGCCTTCAGCTCAGTGCCGGCAATTGCCTGGTCCAAAGCATCGGGAAGTTGTTCGCGGCCTTCACGTGCCGCGCCCCGGATGGCTGACCGCCACGGCCCCGGCGCGCCGGCGCTGGCAGCATCGGCAAAATTTCGTACCGCAGCGTCGGTGCGGGCGCGCTCCGGCGCCCCGGCATGCGGCAGGGAGGTCCGATGGACATCGGCAGTCCCCGCTTCCCGGCGCAGGTTCAGTCGGCGCAGCGGATCCGCCCGGAATCGGGACAGCCAGCGGGTCACCGGCCAGCCGGTGCGCCGGGTGGCCTCCAACCGGTACGAGCCTGCCACAGCGTCCACCACCAGCGGGACGTTCGCTGCTGCCGAGAGTTCCTCTGAGAGCCTGGCGACGCTGCCGCCCTTGACTCCGGCGGGCCGGCCGGTCCCGGAAGCCTCCGCGAGCTTCTGCGAGGCGCCCACGACGTCTGCGGCCAACCGTTGCGATGCTGCCTGGCGCTGGAGGGCCACCTGCCGGATGGCCGAGCGCACCCCGTCGATTCCGTCCCCTGTCAGCGCGGATGCGGCGAGCACCCGGACCCTGCCCAGGCCTTCTCCTGCGAGGATGGCCTTGAGCGACTCAAGCACCGGGTCCACGTCCGACTGGGCCAGTCTGTCCACCTGGTTCAGCACTACCAGGGTTACGGCACCGTGGGCGGACAACGGCTTGAGGAAGTCGTGGTGCACAGCAGCATCCGCGTACTTTTGCGGGTCCAGCACCCAGACCAGCACATCAACCATGCCCACCATCCGCTGGACGATCTTGCGGTTGGCGAGCCGGGTGGAATCGAAGTCGGGCAGGTCCAGCAGGATCAGCCCAGTGTCTTCGTCCGCCAAGCCGTTAACCGGGGACGCGTGATGACGGGCCGGCACTTCCAACCAGTCCAGAAGGGGTTCACTGCCTGCAACTCCCCAGACGCTGGCCAGGGGTTCGGAAGTGGTGGGGCGGCGGGCGGCCGCCGTGGCAATCTCTGCTCCGTTCACTGCGTTGAACAGGGAAGACTTTCCGCTGCCGGTGGCACCGAAAAATCCGACGACTGTATGCCCGGAAGACAGCGACCGGCGCGAGCTTGCCCGCTCAAGAATTTCCAGAACTTCCTGGAGCGCCTCGTCCGGGAGAACGCCTTCAGCCAGTTCCCTGGCCTCGTTCAACGCCTCGAGGCGCTGCTGGAGCAGGGAAGCCTCACGGGCGACGCTGTGCCGGCTCATCCGTTCGCCGCCAGGAAAGCCAGTGCGCGGGCATGGCCTGCCAGCACATCGGCTTCACCGGCGGTATCCGCGGGCAGCCGATCCAGGAAGCGTTGGCGTTCGACGTCCAGGAGCGTCCGGCAACGCCGGTGGAGGTCTTCCCGGGCGGTGCGCGCCAGGCGGCGTACGGCTTCCTCGCCGAAGATCGCTTCCAAAAGCTTCTGCCCCACGACGGCGGTGCCGCCCGCCACCCCGATCTCCAGTCCGGTCAGCCCCGCCGTCATCGAGAACACCACAATCATCAGTGCCACACCCAGGCCGTTCACCCCGAAAGACAACCAGCGGGCCTTCGCACGCTTGTCCTGGCCCTCGGTGCGAATCAGCTCCATGAGCGCGCCCTGCCACGCCCTGATTTCAGCGGAGACCTTGTCCGGGAAGCCGGCGCTGTTCCCGGACAGGTCATCGGTGCCGAGCAGCCTGCGGCCCGCGGGATCGGCGCGCCAGCGGCGGTCGGTTTCCTCGGCCGCGTTGCGAGCCTCGTCCAGGATGACCGCCTGCAGACCGGATTCGATGGCCGTCTCAACGCGCACCGCAGGCGTCGGCTCGCCGCGAAAAAACGCTCCAACCCGGTCCCGCATGCGTCCGATATTTTGTTCGAGGTTGCGGAAGAATTCACCAGTACCCACAAAGTCCTGCCACCTGGCCAAAACCTCGCCGCGCAGCAGCGCACCGTCCCTGGTGGCCTCGAGCATGCGCGACAGCGCGGCGTCGTGCGCTTCCGCAGCCTGGCTGCGCAGCGCTGCGGCCGCCGAGTCCTGTTCTTCGGCGCGCGCGGACAGTACCTGGAGCCTGCTGCTGAGGGCCCTGATGGCGCCGTCGAGGGTCCGCCGGGCAATGCCGGCTCGTCCACTGGCATCAGCAGCGAGCCGCCGGAGCCATAGCCTCAGCGGTTCACCCGCCTGGTGCGGCAGCATGCCCAGTTCGTCGAGCTCTGCTTCATGGACCACAAAGAGTTCAGCCCTCGACAGTCCTTCCTGGCGGAGGAGGCTCCGCAGGTCTTCGCTCACCTCTGCCTCAGCGGCAGGCGGCACCCGGTCCAGGACGATGGCCACGGTGATGTCCCGCGACGCCGCGTCGAGCAGCAGCCGCCATGGAACGGCGTCGGCATAGCGGTTGGCGGTGGTGACAAAAATCCAGAGATCGGCCGCAGCCAGGAGCTGGCCGGCCAGCTGCCTGTTGTCGTCGGAAATCGAGTCAACGTCGGGTGCGTCAAGGATGGCAACGCCTTCGGGCACCGCACCATCGGCCAGAAGCACCAGGGAGGACATGGCGGCCGCGTCCGGAGCGCTGCCTGCTTTGTTGGCCGGGACAGTTCCGCTGGTGAGGACGCCGGTAATCCGGCTGAGTCCGGGCAGTACACGGCCACCCTCGAACCAGGGCAGGTCGGCTGGATAATGCAACAGGATGGGTTGCCGGGTGGTGGGCCTGATGGCGCCCGCGCGGGTCACCGGATGCCCCACCAGCGCGTTGACCAGCGTGGACTTTCCGGCACCCGTGGAACCACCGACGACGGCCAGCAGCGGTGCGTCCAGGCTGCGGTAGCGCGGCAGGATGTAGTCGTCCAGCTGTGCAACGGCCTGCCGGAGCTCCGTCCGGGCCTGTTCCACTCCGGGCAGTTCGAGCGGAAGGACGGTCCCTGCCAGATCCGCCCGTGCGGATTCCAGGACCTGGACGGCCCGCCCTGATTGGCCGGCGGCGGCCGGTGATTGGGCTTCGGGGAAGGTCTGCGGGGTCACATCTTCATCATGCCACGGGGATTATCAGTACAGCGGAGAAGCAGAAAAGGCCCCGGACAAATGTCCGGGACCTTTTCCATGGTGACCCCAGCGGGATTCGAACCCGCGTTACCGCCGTGAGAGGGCAGCGTACTAGGCCGCTATACGATGGGGCCTTGCACTTTTTGTTGCTGGCACTGCATTTTGACTGGCTTCCGCCAATCAGGCTCAGTGATTGTTTCACAATCAAGGCCCTTGTTCCAAATCGGTGAACCGCTTGAAACGGCTGCATCTTCCACCTGAAACAGGCGGTAAATGCAGAGCTGGGATACCAGGACTCGAACCTAGAATGACGGTACCAGAAACCGTAGTGTTGCCAATTACACCATATCCCAATGGCATTTCCGGGCGCCGTTCGCGGGTCTAAACCCGCGCTCTGAGCGCCTCAGCACGAGAAATTACTTTACCTGAGACTTTGGCCCGGCACAAATCGGCCGTCCCTGCCACAGCACCGCACGACCGGTCAGCACGGCGCTTTATTCCAGCAGTTCACCGAGGCCGGCAACCTCCAGGCCGTTGTACTCCGGCACCTGCTCCGCAGTCCGGTTCAGCCAGACGCCCACCAGGCCCGCCGCCGTCGCCCCTTCCGCGTCAACGAGCCTGTTGTCGCCCACATAGAGCGTTTGTTCCGGCCGGCTGCCCAGCAATCGGACCCCCTCAAGGAACACCGCAGGGTCCGGTTTGACGGCGCCCACGGTATCGGTGCCCACAAGGTGGCGGATGCGCTGCAGACCTGCGCTGTCCAGCTTTGCCCGCTGGTAGTCGTGGACGTTGTTGCTGACGGCCCCGTACGGAATCGCCGCGGCATCGAGTGCGTCCAGGACGGGTCCAACATCCTCGAACGCCCGGACGTAGCCTTGCTGGGCGGTGGCATAGGTGGACAGCCATTGCTGCTCCGGCACGCCGTCATCGAGCTCCACACCGAAGTGGCCAAGCGCAGCCCTGCCGCGGAGGAGCCGCTGGTCGTTGAATGTCAGCTCGCCGGCGAGGTAGCGGTCATAGAAGTGGGTGGTCTCGTGCGTGAAGATTCTGCCGAAGCGGGTCCAGCCGGTCTGGTCCAAACCCGGGAGCAGGTGCTCGCTGGCTTCACGCAGCGCGGTGGTCATGGCAAATTCAAGGTCCACCAGGGTGTCGTCGATATCGAAGAGGACGCCGCTGATCAGGCCAAAACGGCTATGCAGGACACTCCGCGCTGCGCGTACTTCCATCAGGACGGATCAGCCTCGGAAATTGCGGAGCCGGCGCAGCGAGGAATCCTTGCCCAGGATGACCATGGATTCGAACAGCGGCGGCGAAATCCGGCGCCCGGACAGGGCAGTGCGGACAGGTCCGAAAGCCAGCCGCGGCTTGATGCCCAGGTCCTCCACCAGGGCCTGCTTCAGGGCCAGCTGGATGCTCTCCGGCGTCCATTCCCCGATTGGTTCCAGCGCGGCCAACGCGGCATCCAGGACCTCTGACAGATTTTCCGGCAGGCCCTTGCGTGCATCGTCGGCGATGTCGATGGCGTCGTCGTCCTTGAAGAGGAAGGCCAGCATCTCAGGAGCTTCGCCGAGCAGCGAAATGCGTTCCTGGATCAGCGGCGCAGCCTCGGCGAGGATCTCCTCCTGGCGGGCTGTGAGTTCCTCCCCCACCAGTTCTGCGGAGCGCAGGTACGGCACAAGGCGGCCCCGGAAATCCTCAGGATCCAGCATCCGGATGTGGGTGCCGTTGATGGCCTCGGCCTTTTTGATGTCGAAGCGGGCCGGGTTGGCCAGCACGTCCTGGACATCGAAGTTTTCAATCAGCTGGTCCACCGTGAAGATGTCCTCGTCTGCGGACAGGCTCCAGCCGAGCAGCGAGAGATAGTTCAGCAGTCCTTCCGGAATAAAGCCACGGTCGCGGAGCAGGAAGAGGTTGGACTGCGGGTCGCGCTTGGAGAGCTTCTTGTTTCCCTCACCCATCACATACGGAAGATGGCCGAAAACCGGCATATAGGCGGCCACCCCAAGCTCCATGAGTGCCCGGATCAACACAACCTGACGTGGTGTGGAGGAGAGCAGGTCCTCGCCGCGGAGCACGTGCGTGATGCCCATCAGGGCGTCGTCCACCGGATTGACCAGCGTGTACAAGGGCGAACCATCGGCGCGGACAATAACGTAGTCCGGAATGCTTCCGGCCTTGAAGGTGATTTCGCCGCGGACCACGTCGGTGAAGGTGACGTCCTCATCCGGCATCCGCACCCGCAGGACCGGCTTGCGGCCTTCAGCCTTGAAGGCGGCCAGCTGCTCGGCGCTGAGCTCGCGGTCGAAATTGTCATAGCCCAGCTTGGGGTCGCGGCCGGCAGCCCGGTGCCTGGCTTCCACTTCTTCCGGCGACGAGTAGCACTCGTAGGCGTAGCCGGCCTCCAGCAGCCTGGCGACAACATCCTTGTAGATCTCCAGCCGCTGTGACTGCCGGTACGGCTGGTGCGGGCCGCCGGCCTCAACGCCCTCTTCCCACGTAATGCCCAGCCACTTCAGCGCTTCGAGAAGCTGCTGGTAGCTCTCCTCCGAGTCCCGGGCCGCGTCGGTGTCCTCGATGCGGAACACAAAGGTGCCCTTGGTGTGCTTGGCGTACGCCCAGTTGAACAGGGCAGTGCGGATCAAGCCAACGTGCGGCGTTCCGGTAGGCGAAGGGCAAAACCGGACGCGCACCGGGGTGTCGGCGGTGACGGCGGGAATCAAAGCAGGAGCAGGCACGGAAGCAGTAGTCATAGTGACTCCAACTTTACCGCCTGAAATTTCCCCCTCTGCCGGATGCTAACGGCGCACGATGGGGTTGGACAGCCTGCCGATGCCTTCGACTTCAACCTCAATGCGGTCGCCGGCCTCCACGACACCCACACCCGCCGGAGTGCCGGTCATGATGACATCGCCGGGCAGCAGGGTAAAGGCGTGCGAGACGATGGACACCAGTTCGCGGACGCCGCGGATCATCTGGCTGGTGTTGCCATCCTGCCGCAACTCCCCATTGAGCCGGGACTGGATCTGCAGGTCCTCGGTGTCCAGTTCCGTTTCGATCCACGGGCCCAGCGGTGCCGAGGTGTCGAAGCCCTTTGCCCGGGCCCACTGCAGGTCTGACTTTTGGACATCACGGGCGGTGAGGTCATTGCCGCAGGTGTAGCCAAAGACGACGTCGTCAACACGGTCTTCGGGGACGTCCTTGCAGATGCGGCCGATGACTACGCAAAGTTCGGCTTCGAAGGACACCTCCTCGGAGAAGTCCGGCAACACGACGGGATCGTTCGGACCAACGACGGCGGTGTTCGGCTTGAGGAACAGCAGCGGCTGGGCGGGAACCTCATTGCCCAGTTCCTTGGCGTGCTCCACAAAGTTCCTGCCCACACCGATGACCTTGCTGCGTGGGATGATCGGAGCCAGCAGACGGACGTCCTCCAACTTGTGGCGAACGCCTGTGGGCTCTACTCCGTTGAAGAAGGGGTCGCCGTTGATGACAGTGATTTCCTCACTGCCTGGCTGTCCTACAACAATTCCGTAGAGGGGATCAGAATCGACTACAAACCGGGCAATACGCATGCGTCCCAGCCTACCGTCCCGCCCGGGAGTTCAGCTCCGGAGGTAATCCAGCTGGGCGGCTACGGACAGTTCTGCTGCCCCCCGGACGGAAGGGTCGACGTCGTGATACACCACTGCGGCGACCTCCCGCGCTGACGCCTCCGGAGCGAGTCCGGTTAACGCCTGGCGGACCTGTTCCAGCCGCTGCAGCCGGTGGTCGCGGTAGGCGCGCACCATGGTGCCGATATCTGCAGAGGCAGGCACCGGTCCATGGGCGGGCAACACGGCGGCCGCCCCCAGCGTCTCCAAGGTGTCCAAGCTGGCAAGGTAGTCCCGCAGGGTGCCGTCCGGGTAGTCAAGCACCGTAGTGCCGCGGCCAAGGATGGTATCTCCGGTAAGGACGGAGCCCGCCGGGCCGTCTTCCGGAAGGTGGAAACAGAGTGAATCGGACGTATGGCCGGGTGTGCCGAGGACCTGAATCCGGACACCGGCGGCCCTGATGGCTTCCCCGTCCAGCAACGGGCTGCCGCCGTTGTGGCAGTGGACAGGATCGGCGGCCCGCACCGGCGCTCCGGTGAGCGCCGACAGCCTGGCAGCGCCCTCCGTGTGGTCGTGATGGCGGTGGGTGATCAGGATCAGCTCCACCCGGCCGGCGTCAGCCAGCGCCTGCAGGTGACCCTCGTCCAAGGGCCCTGGGTCAACCACCACCACACCTGCGGTTTCCGCTGCCGAGACCAGGTAGGAGTTGGTCCCTTCCAGGCTCATGGGGCCGGGATTTGGCGCGAGGAGGTATTCCGTCAGCGCTGAACTGCGGTGGATCACGGCGTCTTTGGCAACAGTCACAGCTCAATCTTCGCACTGCAGGGCGCCCTGGAGTACGGCGGGGTGGAATAAGCCGGTACGGGGCGGAGGTTGTTGCAGTTGGATCACCACTACTGGATCCATCACCACTACAGGAAGTACCGGCACCGTCATGAGCGATTCACCCACCACAACTTTGTCCGGCCTCCTGGCGGACGCCGAGGCCGCCGGGCACGACCACGCCGTCACCGAGAAGAACAGCGGCCTCCAGCACATCCACAACCACGCCACCGGCACCATCGTCTGGTTCCCCACCTGGCAGAAGTTCCGCCAGACCAGCGACTGGACAGACGCCGTCGCGCAACAGGAAGCGGCACTGGAATCCGCCACATCAGGAGGGACTGCGCTCCCGGATGCTACTTCGGCGCTGCTGGCTGAGCGCCTCGACGCCCTGCTGGAACGGGCCGCCGGCTCAGCCGATGCACACGTCTTTGTGCAGGACAACCTCACGGCACACCTGACGGAAACCTGGGCCATCGCCGATGCCGTGGCCCGCATCGCCGGCACCGGCCTTCCCGCCGGAACGCCGCCGCCAGCCTTCGCCAACTACCCTTACCAGATCTATGCCCAGGACGGCGGCACCTTCGCCACTGCGCTCTGGAACGACATCATCGACGCGCGCCGGAAGCGCGCCCTCGCGGATGAAGCCGCCCGGAAGGCCCTGAAGCCGGTGTCCCGGAAAGCCCTGAAGAACGCCGCCCGGAAGGCAGCCCGCCGCTGACGAGGGCTTGCCCGGGGCACCTCGGAGTCAAGACATCCCGCACGTGCCAAGCCCCGCTTCAGCATCTGTCTTCGGAGGGAGAATGCGGGACGCTTTGGGTGCATGGGTGTTCCTCGCCCGGCGTCCTGACCGGCGCTCGGACCTCGGATGGTTTTTCACCTTCTCCGCCCGACGAAGCCCTGGTACGTCGAGCGGGAGTGAAGAGAACGAGGGTAATCGCCGCGGCGCCGAGGGCGAGACCCGCGGCCGTTGCAGCGGTAAAGGGCTCGCCGAAAAGAAGGGCGCCAAGGAGCGCGGTGACGGGGGCCACGAGGAAGAGGAGCGCATTGAGGCCGGTGATCCCCAGGCGGCGGAGGAGGTACCAGTAGAGCGCGTATGCGGTGAGCGTGGGGATGAGGGCGATGGTGACGGTGGAGAGCCAGAAGCTGGCGGAGCCCGGCGGAATCCAGGTGTTGGTGCAGGCGGCAACGATGGCTACAGCCGCGAGGGTGATGACGGCGTGAACTGCAAGAGTGGGGAAAACCGCCAGGTTTGACGGCGATCGGCGCTCGAGGAAGGTCGCCGTGACGAGGCTGGCGAGCGAGAGCAACGGAAGCAGGTATGCCGCGGAGGGCGAGGATGTTACGGCCGAGGCATCCGCCCACACGATGAAGAGCACCCCGACCGCCCCCAGGGCCAGGCCAACCCATTGCCGGGCACGGACCCGCAGGCCGAGGAGCGGACCGACGAGGGTTGCCGCCACGAGGGGCTGGATGGCATCGATGAGTGCCGTGGTGCCTGAAGAGACACCCGCCGCGATAGCGAGGTAGATGGGCACGACGTAACCGAACTGGGCGAAAATGCCGATGGCGAGGTGCGGTCGAATGTCACGCCACGATGGCAAGACGAACCGACCACGCAAGGTGACGACGAGAGACGCCGCGGCCAGCAGTCCCACCACGACGACAAAGCGCCAGAGGATGAGGGTGAGGGGGTTTGCGTCGGCCGTTCCAACTTTTGCGATGAGGAACCCGGAACTCCAGCTCACGATGAAAGCCGTTGACGCGACGGCCAAAACGAGTGACTTCGGTATACCGATCTGTTTACTCATGCTTCGACTATACAGGACGGTATACTAAGTGAATGAGAAAAGAGTACGAACCTGAGGCACTGCCGACGCTGACGGCCGGCGCTGCGAAGGTCTTAGCCGCGGCAAGCGGGCTCTTCTATCGCGAGGGAATCCATGCGGTGGGAGTAGATGCGATTGCCGCTGCTGCCGGAACAACCAAGAAGACTCTGTACGACCGGTTCGGCTCGAAGGAGGCGTTGGCCCTGGCCTACCTGCAGGGTCGCGATGAACGGTGGCGGGCTTATCTTGCGGACGGGCTGCAAGAGGTGGAGAAAGGCAGCATTGATCGCGTGTTGACAGTGTTCGACCTGACTGAGGCCTGGGCACGCGAGAACAACCCCAAGGGCTGCGGTGCGATCAACGCCCGGGCCGAATTCGAGTCGGTATCGCATCCGATTTCAGCGGAGGCGGTCCGGCAGAAGAAGTGGATGCGTGAGCTGTTTGCTGAGCTGTGCCGTGACGCCGGAGTGGCCGACGCCGATGCGATGGCCGACACACTGATGTTGCTGCACGATGGCGGGCTCGCGACCCTGGGGATGGGGACGTTCGAGCGTCCGTTCGCCGTAGCCCGGGGCGCCGCCGAACGGTTGCTCAAGAACAGCGCCCCGCCCGGCCGCCGCGCACTGCCACCGGCAAACCCGCAGGGAGGAAGAGGGAAATAACCTTGCCGCGGCAGGCAGCAAGTTATGCGCCCTCTTCCTCGCGTGCGCGCTTCAGGCCGGGTCAGGCGAGCCGGGTCAACCAGCCGTGCACATCCTCCTCGACACCCGTCTGGATGCCCAGCAGCTTCTCGCGGATGGCCATGGTGGTCTCCCCCGCGGTGGCATCTTCGGAACCGATATGCTCGGTGGCGTCTTTAAGGAGCCCGATAGGGGTGATGACGGCGGCAGTACCGCACGCGAAAACTTCGGTGATGTCCCCGGATGCCACGCCGTCGCGCCATTCGTCGAGAGTGATCTTGCGTTCCGTCACGTCACGTCCCATGTCCTTGGCCACCTGGATGACCGAAGACCGGGTGATGCCTTCGAGGATGGTTCCCGTCAAAGCAGGAGTGGCAAGGGAACCGTCCTTCATCACGAAGAACACGTTCATGCCGCCCAGTTCCTCCACGGCGTCATCATTGAAGTAATCCAGGAAAAGCACCTGCTTGCAGCCGTGCGCTTCGGCCTCCTGCTGTGCGATCAGGGAGGCAGCGTAGTTGCCGCCGCACTTCGCGGCACCGGTGCCGCCACGCCCGGCGCGTGCATAGTCGCGGGATATCCAGATGGACACCGGCTTCAGTTCACCGCCAAAGTAGTTGCCGGCAGGCGACGCAATCACCCGGAACGAAACTTCCCTGGCGGCGCGCACGCCCAGGAAGGCCTCAGTGGCAATCATGAACGGCCGCAGATACAGGGCTTCGCCGTCACCTGTTGGAACCCAGTCCTTGTCAGCGGTGACCAGTTCGCGCAGGGCACCCAGGAAGTACTCGGCCGGAAGTTCGGGCAAGGCGATCCTGCGGGCCGAGCTGTTCAGCCGTGCAGCGTTGGCTTCCGGACGGAAAGTCCAGATGGAACCGTCTGCGTGGCGGTAGGCCTTCAGGCCTTCAAAAATTTCCTGGCCGTAGTGGAACACCGCTGCGGAAGGGTCCAGGGCGATTGGACCATAGGCTTCCAACCGCGGATGGTGCCAGCCGCCAGCGCCGTTCGCGTCGACGCTGTAGTCGACGATCGCGGTGTGGTCAGTGAAATGGTTGCCAAACCCCGGGTTTGCCAGGATGGCTGCACGCTCTTCAGCAGATTTCGGGGTGGCCGAAAGCTGCCGGGTGAATTCGACGCCGTGGGCAGTCTGAGTCATGGTTCCTCCACAATCGGCTGCCGTTTACCGGGTGTCGACGCTGAGATCCGCCGGCAGCATTTGGTGATTCGACACAAGCTTACGCCTGCAGGGGTGTGCTAAAGCGCCGCCGCAATGGCATCGCCAATGGCGCTGGTGGTGCGGCTTCCGCCGTCGCGGTTTTCGACGTCGGCTGCCACTGCGGCCTCGATCTTCCGGGCGGCGCTGGTGTAGCCGAGGTGATCAAGGAGCATAGCCGCCGAAAGGATGGCCGCGGTGGGATCGGCCTTCTGCTGGCCGGCAATATCCGGGGCTGAGCCGTGCACGGGTTCAAACATGGACGGCGCGGTGCGGTCCATATTGACATTGGCGGATGCTGCCAGGCCAATGCCGCCCGTAACAGCCGCGGCGAGGTCCGTCAGGATGTCACCAAACAAGTTGTCAGTGACAATGACATCAAAGCGGGACGGATCGGTGACCATGAAGATGGTGGCTGCGTCCACGTGCAGGTAGTCGTGGGAGACTTCCGGATATTCAACAGCGACGGCCTCAACGGTCCGCTTCCACAGGTGGCCGGCGTAGACCAGGACGTTGTGCTTGTGGACCAGTGTCACGTGCTTTCGCTCACGTGCTGCTGCGCGGCGGAAAGCGTCGCGCACAACACGTTCCACACCGTAGGCAGTGTTGAGCGAAACCTCGGTGGCCACCTCATGGGCCGTGCCGGTCCGGAGGCTGCCACCGTTGCCGACATACGGGCCCTCCGTGCCCTCGCGGACAACAATAAAATCAATGGTTCCGGGGTTAGCCAGGGGGCTGCCTACCGACCCGTACAGGCGCGACGGGCGCAGGTTCACGTAGTGGTCCAGACTGAACCGCAGTTTCAGGAGCATCTCACGCTCGATGATCCCGGACGGGATCCGCGTGTCGCCCGGGGCCGCACCCACGGCGCCAAAGAGGATTGCATCCCGGGTGCGCAGGTCCGCAAGGACCCTCTCGGGCAAGGTCTCCCCGCTTTCCAGCCAGTGCTCCGCGCCCAGCTTGTAATGCGTGGGCTCAACAGTGATGCCTTCTGCGGCCGCAGCCTTGTCCAACACCTTCAGTGCCTCGGCGATGACCTCCGGGCCAATGCCGTCACCGGGAATGACGGCAAGATTAATCGTGGATGCGCTCATGCTCCTAGATTAGTAATGGCATCCACATGCTGGGCAATCTGTCTCATAATATGGTCGGCCCTCAGTGTTCAACCCAGGCTCCACCCGTGGCATGATGTACGCCTGCCCCCCGGGAACTAGAGTTTCCTGCGTGGACAGACGGCACAGCATGTATCAATGGCTCAGGGACAACCCCTTCAAGGTAGATACAGCAGTGATGATCGTTCTGCTGCTGTTCCTGGGCCCTGTTTACCTGCTGGCTGACCGCCCAGAACTTTTCCTGGTCTCCTGCAGCCTCGTGGTTCCGCTCGCCTGGCGGCGCACCAATCCTGTTGCTGCCGCAGCTGTCATGACGGTGGTCTGCCTGATCCAATGGGCTCTGGGCATTGAGGCGGTTGCAGGCCAGATCGCCGTGCCGATGATTATTTACGCCGTGTCGGCCTACGGCCCCGCCTGGGCCAGCCGGACGGTTCTTGTGCTCGGTCTCGTTGGTGGGGTCCTCCTGACCACCCGCACCTTTTCCGCCAACACGGCAGAGACGGGAGTTCTGGGGCTGACCATTGGCTCGTTGTACACAGTCCTGATCTGGATGCTGGTGCTGTTCAGCTGGACCCTTGGCGACCTCACGCGGGTCCGCCGCCTCCAACTGCAGGCTCTCGAGGACCGCGCCAGGCGACTGGAAATCGAACACCGGCAGGAGCGCGCGCTTGCGGCGGCCGACGAACGCTCCCACATTGCCCGGGAAATGCATGACATCGTCGCCCACTCCCTGTCCGTCATCATCACCCAGGCCGACGGCGCACGGTACGCTGCCGCCGTCGACCCTGCCGCCGCTACCCAGGCGCTGGAAACAATTGCCGCCACCGGCAGGACATCCCTGGCTGAAATGCGGCGCCTGCTGGGGGTGCTTCGCAATGACGACCCGGGCACAACCAGGCCACTGCCCGGGCTGGGCGACCTCGACGAGTTGTTCCTAAGCCTGCGCGCCGCAGGCCTGCCGCTGCGTTTCAGCCAGCAAGGCCAGGCGCGCCGGCCGCTTCCTGCCGGAGCGGAACTCACTGCCTACCGTTTCTTCCAGGAAGGCCTGACCAACGTCCTCAGGCATGCCGGCCCCGGCGCGCAGGCTGATGCAACCATGGTGTGGACGGCCAGGGGGTTGCAGCTGGACATCCAGGACGACGGTCGCGGAGCCTCGGCCGACGCTCCGGAATCAACCGGTAACGGCCTGCGGGGCATGGCCGAACGCGTGGCCCTCTACGATGGGACACTGACGGCCGGACCGGCCCCCGGCGGCGGCTTCCGGGTTTCCGCTTTTATCCCCTACACGGAAGCGTGATAATGGCCCCAGAAGCAGCCAACGGCACAGAAAACGGAAAAATCAGGGTGGCCCTTGTGGACGACCAGCAATTGGTGCGGTCCGGGCTGGGCATGCTGATCAACTCCCAGCCAGACCTATCCGTGGTCGTGGAAGCCGGAAACGGGATCGAAGCGGTCCAGTCCCTGGCAGCTACGGCTGTTGACGTCGTGCTCATGGACGTACGCATGCCTGGCAT
The DNA here is from genome assembly GCF_059383595.1 of Pseudarthrobacter sp. MDT1-40-2. Lineage (NCBI taxonomy): Bacteria > Bacillati > Actinomycetota > Actinomycetes > Micrococcales > Micrococcaceae > Pseudarthrobacter > Pseudarthrobacter sp. MDT1-40-2. Next base: position 351,581 of record NZ_JBWZCL010000001.1, read on the forward strand.
GGATGGCATCGAGGCCACGCGGCAGTTAATGGAGCAGGCGACCGCGGCTCCGGCAGGGTCCCGCCGAAGTGAACTCAAGGTGGTGGTCCTGACCACGTTCGATCTGGATGAATACGCTTTGGCCGCCATCCAGGCCGGCGCCAGCGGCTTCCTGCTCAAAGACGCGCCCCCGGAGGAACTTTTGGAGGCCATCCGCACGGTCCACCGCGGCGATGCCGTCATTGCGCCGTCAACCACCCGGCGGCTGCTGGACCACGTTGCTCCCCTGCTCCGCACCAAGGGTTCGCAGAGCCCGGAACACCATGCCGCCGTCGAACGCCTGACTGCCCGCGAACGGGAGGTCTTCGAACTCATCGCACTGGGCCAGTCCAACCCCGAGATTGCTACCAGGCTGTTTGTCTCAGAGGCAACGGTCAAAACCCATGTTGGGCACATCCTGGCCAAACTGGGCGCGCGGGACCGGGTGCAGGCGGTGGTGATCGCCTACGAGACAGGTGTCGTCACTCCCGGCTCCTGATGCCTCTGGGCGGACAGACCGGCCTGTCTTAGACAATTACAGCTTTTTGAGACGCCGCGCCCCCTCCACCGGCCGGTAAATTGTCGCTTTCGAGCCTCTACAGCGGTCATTGGTGTGGGACGAAGTGAAGTCAGAGCCGCAGCGCGGGTGCGGCTCTGCCTGCGGAATCGCCGTTCTTTGAAGTTGGGCTGAACCTCTCACCTTCGGAAGTCGAACAGCGCCGTGTGCAGGGTGCCGTCATCCAGCCGCAGTTCGAACTGCCGGCAGGTTCCCGCCCAAGTTTTCTGTGTCTTCCACACGAAGGTGTAGGTAGCGGAGTCCGCATTGTAGCTGAGGGAGCTCGTCTCCGCAGCTACAGTCTGCTCCACGGTGGCCGGAGTGACGCCGCCTGGGCAGTGAGTGTGAATCGCAGAGCTATTTGGCCCGAAAAATGCACGGCTTAGTGGCCTATAAGGAGTGTTTCCCTGGCTGCGTCGACGACTTCCGGTGTGAGTGCGTCGAGGTGGTTGAGCGTTAGTATCCTCCGTATTTGGGTGAGCAGCCTATCCACGAGACGGAAGTTTCCGCCTGTAATTCTGGCGATGGTCGCGACAGCGGTTGAGTACCCGAGGTTGTCTTCAGGGTCCATGTTCGGCGTAGTCCACCGCGTAAGAGATCTGCTGGCACGCGTTCGGTAGCCCTTGGTCGATTTGCCGGACGGTTGCGGCGACGGTGGGGGTGTAAAACGCTGTCCGTGCTTCAAGGATTCTCTCCGGAACCGGTGCAACCTTTTCAGTAAGGGCGGATTGCCAGGCGTCCCATTCATTCATGCTGCGTAGTGGCGGGCCGATAGTGTTTTGCCGACTTCTGCCGGGCCCCAGCAGAGGCCGATGTAACGGTGGGTGCGAACGGTGTTGGCAAACTCGGTGAAGCGGCGGTGTTCTCTGGTAGCCAGGAAGGCTGGCTGGTCAGAAGGCGGTGGTGGGGCCGCGCTGTTTATCTCGCCTAGTTTGTACATTAGGAATCTACTGCCATCATCCTTTCCGTCCAGAAGCGTGCGCTTGCCAGGATTAATCGGTTTCATAAACACGCAGCTTGTGTCGTTGAGCAGGTTCGGGAACGGGTGGGGCTTCAGAGGGGGCTGGAAGCACTTCGGGCGTCGTGGGTGCGTAGCGGGTGTCAGCGGGCAGAGCGTCGGCCAGGCTACGCCGCTCGTGCAGCTGGTGTTTGAGCTCGCGTTTCCGGTTGGCCCTGGCGTCGCGTAGCTGCTCAAGGGTGATCGATTCTGTTGCCAGCTCGGGGGCGATTGCCCGGCAAAGGAACGTGTCGTCGAAGTAGACACGGATTTCTCCGATGTGCCGAGGGTCATAACGGACGGTGACCTGTTCACCTACGTAGGCGGCCAACACGGGAGAAACGTAGCGGGTGGAGGCGAATTGGATGCCATCGCGCTGCACTTTCCTGGCCGTGGCTACGGTCAGCAGGAGCAAGTCGAGGTCTTCCGGGTGCGTCGGCATTTTGGGAATGAACCCTGAAGCGGACCACCGCTGCACGGGCGCCTGATTCGTTGATGAATGCCGACGGTGGTTGTACTCCGAGACGATGAATGCCTCGAGGATCCGATCGAGTTGCTGCAAGGTCAGTTCAGGTGGGCTGGTTGGCCGACCTCGCGTGTGGTGCGGGATGTAGCCGGGAAGGTGCGGCAGGAGTTCTGTGGTGACGGTGCGGTAGAACCGTTCGATTTTTCCTCGGCCTTGCGGTACCCCGGGTCTGGAGTGGATCAGTTGAATGTGGGTATCGAGGCAGACTCGCTCCAGTCGGGCGGAGGTGAAATCCGTGCCGTGATCGCTGTACAGCAAGTCCGGTAACCCCATGACGGGCCAGCACTGGTTCCCTTTTCCACGTACGGCCTGGTGAAGCGCCAGGGCAGTCTGCTCAGCGCTTGGCGCCCCGATGAATACTGTGTAGCCGGCAACTGCGCGGGAGTAGTCATCGAGAACGACCGTGAGCCAAGGCCGCGCAGTGCCTCCCTTGGCGTCGATGATCTCGATGTCGAGGAGTGTATGGTCGGCCTGCCACTGCTCGTTCGGGCGGCCGGCGGTACGGCGATAGACCAGCTCAAAGGTGTCCCGATAGGCGGCGTCACCGTCCTGCGCGAGCGTTCGGAGGCCCGGATCGATACCAGCTACCAGCGTCCGGATTGTCGAATAGCTCGGGGCAGGGATACCGCGGGCTGAAGCAATGTCGGCGATCCTGCGGTAAATGAATGCAGCTGTTGGTGCGGGACGGCGCAAAGCAAGTCCTTCGACCGCGTCGATGAACTCTTGTGGGAGCTCGCGCTTGCCCCGATCAGACCGAGGCAGACGCTCCAGGCTGGCGACTGTGCCACCCTCCCGATACCTGTGGAAAAACAGACGGCCGCCGGGTGTCGTCGTGTCAATTCCCTGCGACAGTGCACGAAGGCCGATCCCGCGCTGCTGCAGTTCCTCTGCGACCCGTTTGAGGTTACGCACCGAGCGGCCCAGCCGGTCCAGCTTTGTGACGACCAAGGTGTCGCCGTCCCGGACGTAATCAAGCACCTGGTCAAGAGCCAGCCGTCGGGCGAGGACACCGGAGGCATGTTCAACGAAGATTTTCTCGCATCCGGCAGCTTTGAGAACGTCCGTTTGTCCTTCGGGATTCTGGTCCCTGGTTGATACACGCGCTTTCCGATTAAAGCCACGCTCAAATGTAACGCAAACGCCGCCGCCGATACATAGAAAGTGGACACGGGTCATGAGACAGGACACGCCGGAACCGGGAGCAAGGTTTGTCGATGTCTCTTGAACGGTCGTTCACGGACGCCAGCGCAACGTGTTCGTTTCATTGAGTCCCGACGCCCGGCCCCTCCCCAGGAGCCGGGGCACATGGCGAGCGACGGAACCGCAGCTATCACTTACTGTCGACGCGGCCGATCGGATCGGTGCTGTCACTGAATGCGGCACGGGCAGTGGGCCAGCTGCTCTCGTCGACGTGGAGAGCGGCGCGCAGGTAGGCGGTGCTCATCCGCTGGATGACGGCGACCCGCTCGGGGTTCTCGTCGGTGGTCTCGGCGACTTCGTATCCGACGATCCCCCCTAGCGCGTGCTCGGCACCGTAGAAAGTGAGGAGGTCCGTAGCGCCGGGGCTGTGAGTGTAGGCATCGGTAAACCAGTCCGGTCCGCGGCTGGACATCTTGGACTGGTCGTGGTCACCAGCGACGACGAGGGTCGGCGCGGTGAGCTCCTGGAACGACGGGCGCATGAAGGGGAAGTTCGCCTGCGCAAACGGGTGCAGATCGTCGCCGCCGACACCGGTTGCTGCGAAGAGGATGCCTGCGGTGACGCGGCTGTCTGACATGTCCTCGCCGACCTGACCCGCTTCATCGAAGATTCGTGCGCCGAGCAGCGACTGCGCGGTTTGTCCGCCCCAGGAGTGACCGGTCGCGGCAACGCGACTGCGGTCGATGCGGCCGGCAAGTCCGGGGACGGCGGCCTCGATGGTGTCGAGCTGGTCAAGGATGCGCGTGAGATCCGCGATCCGTTCGGTCCAGATCGTGGGGAACACCGTGTGATCGAACCCGAACCCGTTCCGGCGAGAGTCCAGGTGCGTGGGCTGGATCACGACGAACCCACGAGAGGCCCAGAACGCCGTGAGCGGCGCGTAACCGTCGAGGTTCCAGCCGTTGCCATGGGAGAACACCACGACGGGGAGGTTCGAACCCGTCGCTGGGGCTGACACTCGCACTTCCAGCGGGACCGCCCGGCCGGGCGCGGACAACTCCACCGGGGCGACAGAGACGACCGGAGTGCCGGCGCCAATAATGCCGTTCAGTGTGTCGACGATGGATGAGGTCATGGCAAGTTCCTTCCTAAGGGTTGCTGCGCTCTGCGATACTGGGTATCGGAGCGTCGTTCCGCAACATTACGGAACTATGCTCCGTAATTCAAGTATCGGTCGTCGAGTGAGGTAGGAGGGCGCATGGCTGAGGCCCAGAGTGAGCAGTCGCGCGCTGCACGGCCCAAGCAAGTGGGTCGTCCGCGTCGGAGTGAGCAGGCGTTACTCGACGCAGCAGCAGCCGTGTTCGTGACATCCGGTGTCGATGCCCCGGTGCGGGAGATAGCCGCGAAAGCTGACGTCGGTGTGGGGACCATCTACCGTCACTTCCCGACGCGTTCGGAGCTTGTGGTTGCGGTGTACCGGCACCAGGTCGAGACGTGCGCAGACGCCGGCCCGCGCCTGCTGACGGAGAGCGCAACGCCCGAGGCAGCCTTGCGGGCCTGGGTGGCCTTATTCGTTGATTTCCTGGTCACCAAGCATGGGCTCGCCGGCGCGATGCAGGGTGACAGCGCGGGTTCCGACGCCCTGCACACCTACTTCGTCGACCGCCTCGTCCCTGTCTGCGGCTCGCTCCTCGATGCAGCGCTCGAGTCCGTTGGGGAGACGCCGCCGATTGATGCTTACAACGTGCTCAAAGGCATCGGGAACCTCTGCATTGGCGCAGCGGGTGACGCCCGGTATGAGGCCGCCGTTCTCGTTCAGCTACTCATCTCGGGCGTTCTCGCCCGGGGAGCTCGCTGACCGAGACTCATCGCGTCCTCCCGTGGAGCGCGACAAATAACGCTGCGAGAACCAGGCCACTTACCGCTGCGGTTCAGAGCCCAGCATCTGCGGTGAAATTCCTGCGGTTCGTCTCACCAATGTGTATCATTCCGATTATTCTCAACAAGTGACAACAGAGCCTCTGATGAGCATGGAAGATTCCGGTTGTAAAGCATCGGACTAGGCGGGGGAGACGGGTACTTCGGGCGCCCTTCCCAAAGCGGCTTCGTGCCGGGCGGGGTCGCGGAGTTCCTGGATCAGCGCGGCAATGTAGGCCTGCGTGTAGACGTGGCGGTTGTGTGCCTTGCTGTAGATGCATCGTGAACCGTCAGCGTATTCTGCCGATGGACCTTGGCCCTTCTTTCGTCCGACACCGTCCCTATGGCGCATCTTCGCGAAGTCGTTTACCGAATACCTGAACTGGGTCTGTTCCAGAAGGACAAACAGACGTTCTCGAAGCGGCCGGATGCGAGAAGATCTTCGTTGAACATGAGGCATTCTTGTTCCACTCATGATCACCTCAGGGGTCCTGGGTTTCTCAGGGATGACCATCGTCTACCTAACCCAGTCCTAACCTTCAACCAGATCGTCCCCAACCTCGGCGAACTGTCCCGTAGAGGGTTTCGCTTACGCGATGCCAAGTCGCACCACAAGCCCTCAGACGTGCCTCATAATCTAGGTGTGCCATATCGCTAGAGTTTCGAAGCGTCAGAACAGCACTGGGTACGCCGCCATTCCGGTCGGAGGACGCAGCTATCTCGCCCGTTTTCGGGACTGGTGCGATTTGTTCCCGGAATGAAAGGGGAGGAGCGCCATTAGCTGCGTATGTTTGTGCGAGGCTCGTGAGGATGTCGGGGCGCCGGTAGGCTGGCCGATGAAACATCTTCCCCCGTTTGCTGGCCATGGGGCAGGCAGGTCGTCCCGCTTGCTCTCGGAGTCATCGCCAAAATTCCCTGGGTTGGGTGCCGCGGGCAACGAGGTTAGGAAGGAACAGTAATGCCACACCTTGTCGAGCACCTTGAACGCTATCTGGGCACAATCTCCGGGGGCTGGTCCAAAGATGCGGACGGAAACCCGCAGCGCGCCCAAGTCCTCAAATTCGATAACGGACCCTTGGACGGCGTTGCTGCCTACTCGACCCTGGGACTGAGTCGACATGCACTGGCCTTGCCGGGCAAGGCGTCGATTCGGATGGAATTCCTGATGATGGTCCGCCGCGGCCACTTTGAGCGGTACGTTCCTTCGATCATGCAGCGGCTCGTGGAGGAAGTGATCCACGAAGGGCGCGCTCCGCTTCGAGGAGAAGTCATCGGTCCCAGAGGGCCGCTCGATCCTGATACCCGACTCGAAGCCTTCCTCGTATACAGCCCCTACTACCAACCCGATGGGTTTGCCGCCTGCGAGGACGCGGACGGCCCGATCATCATGGCCGGGCTCGTACCTCTGTTCCCAGAGGAGGCCAGCTTCGCTCGCACGCACGGCTGGGAGGCGTTTGAGAGTCTCCTGGTGCAGCACGATCCGGACGTTGTTGACTGGCGTCGACCTCCCCTGCCCGTGATCAGCTCATAAGATGGCCGGGTGACTGAAGAACTCACCAAGGGCCGCTTACTGTGACTGTTGGGCATTTTTGACCTTGGCTGACGTCTGCGAGGTTCTGAATATTGCCTTCGCGCAGGCTTATGACCTGGTGTGCTCTGGTGAGTTGCCTGCCATTCAGGTTGGGGTCGGGGCAGTGGCGTGTTGAGGCGCGCGCCTTGGACGAGTACATCTCTCGTGGCGAGGAGAGAACGGCGGAGTAAAGCCAGCTGGACCCGTGACGGCCTGCTAAATAGCGAGCGTCTTCTAGGTTTCTGATGCTTCATCTAAGCTGCTTCGCACGTACGTCGATTCCTTATCCCGCCTCCTGCTGTTGGAAACCCCGCAGGCAACATAGGCTCTCCTAGAAACGGCGACACACGGGGGAGCAATGACTGAGACAGCAACCGAGGACCCGCGGGTTCTGGAAGAAGCCGGAGGGCTGGAGCAGGTCCGCGCCCCGGCGTGGGAGACCAAGTACGAGCTGGGCGAGAACCCCGAGGACTTCGCCCATATGGTCTGCTGCCGTGATCTGGACTGGCGAAAGGCCATTTGTGGCTACGTCGAGGAAAATCCGACGATCATGCATCACTCCCACAACATCTGCACGATGTGCGTGGAGACGGTCGAAAGCATGGGCGTGGTCGTCGGTGAACGTCAGTGCCCGATTGACGACCAGCCGTGCCCGCCTGATGAGGAAGTGGACCGAATGATCGAGGAGCGCACCTCCGGAGCCTAAAGTTGTGCGGCCCCACCAGACGCCGCCGGGTCGCACACAGACGGGTCGCTAGCAGCCCGGCACCCACGCTTTTGAGGACGCATGCGTTGGTCGAAGATAGTTGAACCTGTTGCCGGGCGGGTAAACGGCGCCCAAACCCCTCTCGACGGTCTTGGTCAACGATCCATCACCGGTCGCCGTTTACCTTCTTAAGTTGAGAGAGTTTTGACCGTTCGGGATAAGGCACTGAAGGCACTGGGCAGTCTCGACGACCGTATGTGGTTGAATCAACGCGTGATCCTGACACTGAAAACCATGCTTGGTGATGGTTGATGTTGCGGCCACCCCTAGACGAGTTTTTGACCGGGGAGCTGAACGACTTCGTCAGAGCTCAACTCCTCACAGCAATCGAACAGTTGCAGACCGGGCGGCTATACTTCACCTACAACGCCTTCAATGTGCTGCTCGACGCTGAACTAAACACAGCGACAGTTGAAGATGAGTTTGACGTTGATCGCCAAATCACGGTCATGCTTGACGAGTTCCGGACGCTCATCTCAAGTCAGGGTTTCCCTGTTATGGGTGGTTAACCGCGCACGGCGGTTAACCATTGGGGGTCATGGGTAATGCCCCCACCATCATGGGTGGGGGCATCACTCCTGTTCATTTCTGGTGTGGGTGGCGGCTAACTGATCAGGAGTGTGATGAGCCGTATAGACAGAGCGATGATCGCGATGAGGCCGATGGCGGCGAAGAGGTTGTGCCACCATTTGTTGCGGAGCTCCCCCATGACGGCGGTCTTGTTGGCCATGATGACGATGAGGACTCCGAGCAGGGGTGCGATGAGTACGGTGAGGGCCTGGGCGATGACGATCAGGCCTATGGGTGATGACTGGAAGGACAGGGTAATGATCAGTCCGAAGGCGAGGATTATGCCGGTGATGATGCGGGCGGTGGGTGATCCTGCTTTGGACCCGCGGCCCAGGCCGTCGGAGAGCATGGTGCCGCCGGCGGTGGCGTTGGCGATCATGGAGGAGAAGGCTGCTCCGGAGAGGCCGAGGGCGAAGACCTTGGCTCCGATAGGCCCTGCCAGAGGTGCGAAGACGGAGGCGAGGGCGTTGATGGTTCCTGCTTCCGCCCCGGTTTTGCCCAGGACTGCGGCGGCGACCATGATGACCAGTGCTGTCATGATGCCGGGTGCGACAATACCGGGGATGGTGTCCACGAGGGTGATATCGCGGTAGTCGGCGCGGGTGCGGCGGTGTTCCTTGATGCCGTAGGAGGTGTAGAAGGCGGCGTTGATGGAGAAGTTGGTGCCGACGAGGGCGACAATGAGGATTTCGCTGCCAGGGGGAAGCGTCGGGACCATACCAGCCATGGACCGGTACCAGTCCGGTTGGGCGACGACGGTGCTGGCGACGAAGGCCAGGCCCATGAGGACAACGATGACCAGCAGGGCCTTTTCCACGATCCCGTAGACGTTCCTGAAGGCCAGGACGAAGGCGACTGCAGCAGTGCACACGACCGTCCACACGATCGGAGATCCGCCGAAGACCAGGGAGAGTCCGAGACCGGACCCGACCGCGTTGCCGACAGAGAACATCAGCGTGATGCCGAAGACGCCGAACCCTGCGAGGACGCCAACCCACTTACCCAGGTGTTCCTTGATGGAGGTGATCAGGGAGGTGGGCGTTGCGATGCCGAGCCGGACGCTCATATCGGTGAAGAAGATCATCAGGATGGTTGAGATTGCGATGACCCAGACAAGGCTGTAGTCGAACCTGCTTCCGGCCTGTACCGCGGTGGTGAGATTGCCGGGTCCGAACTGCCAGGCTCCGACGACGAAAGCCGGGCCCATCAGGGCAAGGTAGCCCAGGAAAGTGCGTTTCCTGGTGGTCCCGGTGGGCTGGTTTCCTTGCTGGGTGGCCATCTCTTCTTCCCAAGGTCCAGGGCTGGTGATGGTCTTATTCTGCTCGCGCATCGGCGAGTCCTCCTTATACAGCGACGTTGCTGGGGGGCGTCATTGGCCCGGGGTGGAGAGCAAAAAGCTGGGAAACGGGCGGCGGGCCGAGGAGCCCGCCACCCGTAAAGGACCCTGGAGGGGCCGAGTTAGACGGCGGCGGTGACCTTGCCGATGTCTGCGGCGGCGAAGGCCTCCGCGATTTCGGTATCGGCACCCTCGGGCAGGGGCAGGAGCGGGGTGCGCACTGTGGCGTGGTCCAGAATGCCTCGGTTCACGAGGCCCCACTTCAAGGCCACGGTGCCTTCCATGTGGGAGCCGCGGTGGTAAACGTTCTTGGTCACCGGGAGCAACCGCTCATGGATTGCGTGGGCACGCGGGTAGTCCTGTGCCTTGCCGGCCTCGATCAGTTCGACGAGCAGTTCGGGGGCGATGTTGCCGTAGCCGACGAGCAGACCGTCGACATCGAACATTGTCGGCAGAAGGTACTCGTCATGGCAGGACAGCACCTGCAGCTCAGGGTACGCGGCCCGCAATGCGGGGATCTCGGTATACCACCGGCGCATGTTCCGGACACCGTTCTTCGTGGCAAAGACGCCCTCCTGGCCGGCGATCTCCAGCTGGGTGTCCAGGTCGTAGTTCGCCTTGGTGTTGTCGGGGTACTGAAACATGATCAGCGGCAGACCGGACTCGTCATAAATTTCCTGGTAGCGCGCCTGCGGCGCGCCCTTCTGGAAGCCGAAGCGCAGCCACCCGTGCGAGGGGTAGACGAGACCAGCCGCTGCGCCGGCCTCGGCGGCCTTCTTGGCCTCGAGAGCCGCGGTCTTATTGCCCTCCTTCGTGATGCCCGCCACGACCGGCACACGGCCGTCGGTCGACGCCACGAACGCCCGGATGACGTCCAGCTGCTCTTCTTCGGTAAGGAACGTACCCTCACCAGCGTGCCCCAGGACGACGAGGCTCTTCACGCCCTCAATCGATCCGAGCCACGAACCCAGACGCTGGATTGCAGCGAAGTCGACAGCGCCATCTTCGGTGAACGGGGTGACAGGTGCGGGGCTGAGTCCGCGGAGATCGAGTGTCATTTCAGCTACCTTCTTGTCTTCATTGATGGTCGGCAGTCCCGCTCGAATGAAAACGTTTGCGGGAACGCTTTCAATTTTGCACGTGTCGCAGCTCACTGTCAAGAGAACGTTTGCAAGAAGGAGGAATAGAGTGTCTGTTAGACCCCTGCTAAAGAGGAGAACGCCCATGGAACCGGTAGCCCACGGCACTGCCGTCACACTGAAGGACGTCGCAGCAGCCAGCGGCGTGAGCATCTCCACCGCCAGCCGTGCCCTGGATGAGCGCACTACTTCACGTTCCGCGGCGGCGGCGCACGTCCGAAAAATCGCCGAAGAACTCGGCTACCGCCGGAACTCTTTCGCTTCCAGCCTCCGCCGGGGTGAAACCCGGACCCTCGGCGTTCTTGTCCCCCGCCTCAGCGACACCGTTATGGCCCTGATGTTCGAACAGCTCGAACGGGCCGCCTCCTCCCGCGGCTACTTTGCAATGGTGGCGACCAGCGGAGATGATCCCAACGACGAACGCCGCGCCGCTGAAACCCTGCTTGACCGCAACGTGGACGGCCTCATCCTGGCCACTGCCAGGCTCGACGATGAGCTCCCCCGCCTTTTACGCGAACGCGGCGTGGCCCACGCCCTGGTGCTGCGCACGGACGGCTTCAGCCCTTCTGCCTTAGGTGATGACGAGATGGGTGGATACCTTGCCGCACGCCACCTGATCGACCTCGGCCACCGCGACATCGCCGTCGTGACAGGACCTTCCTTTACCTCCACCGGCACCGCCCGACTCGCCGGCGCCCGCCGCGCGATGAAAGAAGCCGGCATCAACCCGCCCGACAATTGGCTCATCGCCGCAGGGTACGGCATCGAAAACGGGTACACCGCCGGTGAAACTCTCCTCAGCCCCAACCGCCGCCCCACAGCGATTTTTGCAGCCAACGACAACACCGCCATGGGAATCATGGCTGCCGCCCACCATCAGAACGTCCGGGTAGGGGACGACCTTGCTCTCGTGGGCTACAACGACACCCCACTCGCCTCCAGACTCCCCACTCCCCTGACTTCCGTCCACGTCCATCTCGACCAAATCGCCACAGCAGCCATCGACCTCATCATCGATCCGGGGAAAGAACCCCGGGTCAGGAAGTCACTGCCAACGCTGATCCCCCGCCAATCAAGCGGAGCACCCAGCCGCTTCCCGGCCACGGCCGACACGTAAACAGGACCTGCATGCGCGTATTGCCAGATTCTCAACCGGCGGCGCTGAGCCCTTCTTCGGCGTCGCCGAAGGCCCCGCGGGGCACGAAGAGATCACCGCCATCGACGGTGACCCCTTCCTTGAAGGGATAAACCCCACAACTTCCCGCTACAAAACCGAACACCGCCATAGTCGGACCGAATGAACCGGCCATGCTCCTGAAATTCTCCTCAGAGGTGACTTTTGAAGCCGAACTGTGCGCCATCATCGGCCAGCGCTGCAAAGAAGTCGCCGCGGACGAAATCGCGGAATTCATCTTTCAAAGCCATCACGCACGAGCCGTCCGGCACGGCAACCAAAGCCATACCCGCCTCCCCTGGGTAGCCACGACCCTACAACGGCCGCGGAACGATCCCGCTCAACAACATAAGGACAGCAGCCAAAGGAGCATCGTCTAAGACGTAAACCGGGCCAGGGACGGCGGAGTTCTGCGACGCCGGCACTGGACCCGACAGTGCCGCCTGGAGCGTTTACACCCCGGGCCGCGTACAGTCTCAGACCCCGGTATGAGGCGGCGTCCGCGAAAGCAGGCCCCCGGAAGGATTCCCGTGCGGGCGGCGGTACATAGCGTGGAATCATGACCACTTCCGCGAATGTTCAACAGTCCCCCACAAGCCACGGCGGGCCCGTCCAGGCACCAGCCGCCGGACCCGCCGTCCAAGCCATTTCCGTTTCAAAGACCTACGGCCGGAACGAAACGCGGGTCACCGCCCTCCGCGATGTCTCCGTCAACTTCGATACAGGCCGCTTTACTGCGATTATGGGCCCATCGGGCTCGGGAAAATCAACACTCATGCATTGCCTTGCCGGCCTGGATACCGCAGATACCGGCAGCATCCTGGTTGGCGGAACAGACATTACCGGGCTCAAGGACAAAGAACTCACGGCACTGCGGCGTGAACGCATCGGCTTTGTCTTCCAGGCGTTCAACCTGGTTCCCACCCTCACTGCCGAACAAAACATCACCCTGCCGCTGGCACTGGCGGGCAGCCGCAGCGACACTGAGTGGCTGGACTACGTGGTCACCACCCTGGGCCTGCAGGACCGCCTCAAGCACCGCCCGCACGAACTGTCCGGCGGCCAGCAGCAAAGGGTAGCTGTGGCCCGTGCCCTGCTGACCCGCCCGGACGTCATTTTCGGTGACGAACCCACGGGAAACCTGGACTCGACGGTCGGCGGCGAAGTACTGGCCCTCTTGCGCCGCAGCAGCAGGGAGCTGGGCCAGACCATCATCATGGTGACCCATGATCCGGTGGCAGCCAGCTACGCCGACCGCGTGGTCCTGATGAGTGACGGAAAACTGGTGGGCGAGGTACTGGAGCCGACCGCTGCCTCGGTCCTGACCGCCCTCGGCAAGCTGGGGGCATAGCCAATGCTTCGCGTTGCACTTTCCCAGTTCACCGCCCACAGCCGGCGGTTCGTAGCCGTCGGGCTCGCGGTCATGCTTGCCGTGGCATTCCTCTCCACCACACTGATGGTCAACGCCAGCACCAGCGCCTCGCTGGGCGCCAGTCTCGGCGAGGCCTACAAAAAAGCGGACCTCGTTATTGTTCCCAACGGCGACAGCCTGGACCAGGATGCTCTAGATGCCGTAACCGGCACCGCAGGCGTGGACTCCACCTATGGCAGCCAGCGCACTCCCGCCGCCTTCACCGCCAAGGGTGAGGAAGCGGTCGGGATGGTCCGGAACCTTGCCCCGGAAGGCCTTGAGACCGCCGTCCTGATCGAAGGCACCTATCCGGCTACGCCGTCGGACATCACCGTCGACGCAACCACCGCGCAACGGCTGGAGATCAAGACCGGTGACACCCTGGCGCTCCAGGCCCTGGACGGTCCAACCACCGTTTCGTTACAGGTCACGGGATTGCTGCGGCCCAGCGCCGATCCGTTCAGTGCCGCGCTGCCCCAGCTTCTGGCACTGTCCCCCACGGTGGGGACGCTCGCGGCCGGTGAAACTTCCCTGGACAGCATCCAGCTCACGGCACTGCCGGGAACCAACACCGGCCAACTCAAAGACGCACTTACTTCTTCCATCGGCGCCACCGGACAGTCCGGCGTCACCGTCAGGACCGCCGCGGAACAGGTCACCTACCAAGTGGCCTCAATGACCGGGGGCCAGGACCAGTTGACCGGCATCCTGCTGGCTTTCGCAGCTGTCGCCCTGGTGGTCTCCGGACTGGTTGTCAGCAACACCTTCGCCGTCCTGGTAGCACAGCGGACCCGGGAGCTTGCCCTGCTCCGCTGCCTCGGCGCCGGCCGGAACCAGGTGCGCAACTCCGTCCTGGCCGAAGCCCTGGTGGTTGGCTTCGTGGCCTCCGTGCTGGGTGTGCTCGCCGGAACAGGGCTCATGGCCGGCCTGGTGTCATGGGCCGCAGCCCAGCCGGACCGGCAGTTTGCCACGCTGGCCGTCCCGCCGTCGGCCATTATTGTTGGCCTCCTGGCAGGCGTCCTGCTGACGGTGGCAGCAGCCTATGTCCCTGCACGGGCGGCGACTGCCGTGGCGCCCCTGGCCGCGCTCCGGCCAGCCGACGATGCCAGCCTGGGCAATACGAAGGGCAAGCTGCGGCTGGTCTTGGGGCTGTTGGCCATTGTTCTGGGCGTTCCGTTGCTGGTGATCGGCGCCCTGCTGGGCCAGCTGGTGATCGGCTTTGGCGGGGGCCTGCTGTCATTCCTCGGTGTCCTGATGTGCTCCACCCTGTTCATTCCGCGCCTGGTTTCCCTGGTGGGCAAACTGGCTGCCCCGGCCGGAGTTCCCGGCAGGCTGGCAGCGCTGAACTCCGTCCGGAACCCCGGGCGGACTTCCGTGACCGCTGCCGCACTGCTGATCGGCGTCACCCTGGTGACGCTGATGATGACCGGAGCGGCTTCGTCACGGACCGCTTTTGACCAGATGCTGGCCAAAAACTACCCGGTGGACCTCGCCGTATCGCTCTCCTCCCCGGCCACATCGGAAGGCACAGAGCCCGCCGCCCCGGCCATGACGGTGGCGCAGCGCGACGCGGTCCGTGCCATCTCCGGTGTCTCCAAAGCGGAACTGCTGCCCATTGTGGGTCAGCTGGACGTGGATGGCGCCAGCACGCCGGTCTACGCGATTCCCGCGGACAGCGCAGCCGCCTTGTTGCTCGACCAGTCGATGGCAGTTGAGCCCGGCAAGATCTACCTTCCGGAAGATTCCGCCGCCGGGCCAGCGACCGTGAAGGGAAGCACGGCCACACTGGACCTCGACGCCGTCGTCCTCGAAGCCCGCGGCCTGCCGCCGTTCATCAGCACGGAGACGGCCCAGCCGCTGCTGGAAGGCGCCTCGCCCACCTCCGGAGAAGCAATGTGGATCAGCCTCGGGGAATCGGACAACAAGCTGTCCGGCGACGACGTCCGGAACATCCAGGCGTCCGTAGCCCAGGCTCTGGGCATGCCGGAGAGTGCTGTGAATGGTGCCGCCCTGGAGCGGGTCACCTTCAACGAAATCATCGACGTCCTGTTGCTGGTAGTCACCGGGCTGCTTGCCGTGGCGGTAGTCATCGCCCTGATCGGGGTGGCCAACACCTTGTCCCTGTCGGTCCTGGAGCGGACCAGGGAGAACTCGCTGCTCCGGGCCCTGGGGCTGACCCGCGGCCAGCTGCGCGCCATGCTGGCACTGGAAGCGGTCCTGGTTGCCGGAGTTGCGGCGTTGATCGGCGCAACACTTGGCAGCATCTATGGCTGGCTGGGCGCCATGTCCGCTCTGGGCAGCGTGGCCACCGTGGCGCCGTCGATCCCCTGGCTGCAGCTCCTGGCCGTGCTGGCCGTGGCAGTGGTGGCGGGACTGCTGGCATCGGTAGTTCCGGCCCGGCGTGCCGCGCGGCTCTCCCCGGTGGCGGGACTGGCGACGGCGTAGGACGCCATCGGGCGGCAGCAGGCGCACTCATGAGAGACGCCTGCTGCCGCCCGATTGGGCTGCCCGGCTTGATCAGGCCTCGGCAGGCTCTTCGTATTTCGGGAACACCGGCGTGGGAGCCGGCAGGGCAGTACCCGGAACAATCGGCGTCCCCAGCGCTGCGAACTGACGGGCATCGCCCTTCGGCTGGCCCAGCGCATCCAATACGGCTCCGGTCGCACCGGGCATCACGGGCTGGACCAGGATGGCAACGATCCGAAGAACTTCCAGCGTGACGTACAGGACCGTGTTCATGCGTTCGACGTCGGTCTTCCGCAGCACCCAGGGCGCCTGCTCAGCAAAGTAGGCGTTGGTGTCGCCGAGGACACTCCAGATGGCTTCGAGGGCGCGGCTGAATTCCTGCTTTTCGAAGGCGGCCCGGGATGCCTCAAGCAGCCCGTTGGCCTGTGCCAGCAGCGCCTCATCCGCGGCGCTGAAAGCCCCCGGGGCAGGCACCTGACCGCCGCAGTTCTTGGCGACCATGGACAGCGACCGCTGCGCAAGGTTGCCGAAGTTGTTGGCCAGGTCTGCGTTCATACGGCCCACGATGGCGTCATGGTGGTAGCTGCCGTCCGCTCCGAACGGTACTTCACGCAGGAAGAAGTAGCGGACCTGGTCCAGGCCGTACTGCTCCACAAAGTCGGCCGGTGCCACCACGTTGCCCAGCGACTTGGACATCTTGACACCGGCGTTGTGCAGGAAGCCGTGGATCATCACGCGCTTGGGCAACTCCAGCCCTGCGCTCATCAGGAACGCAGGCCAGTAAATGGCATGGAAGCGGGAGATGTCCTTGCCGATCACGTGGACATCTGCGGGCCAGTACTTCCGGAATGATGCCGACTCAACATCCGGATAGCCAACGCCGGTCAGGTAGTTGGTCAAAGCATCGACCCAGACGTACATCACGTGTTTGTCGTTGCCGGGCACCGGGACACCCCAGTCAAAGGTGGTGCGGCTGATCGAGAGGTCATCCAGGCCGCGCTTGACGAAGCTGATGACCTCGTTGAAACGGGACTGCGGGGCGCCGAACTCCGGGTGCGCCTCGTAGAGGTCCAGGAGCCGGTCCTGGTAGGAGGACAACCGGAAAAAGTAACTCTCCTCAGCCGTCCACGTCACCTCGGTGTCCGTCTCCTTCGAGTAGCGCACACCGTCGTCCTTGACCACGGTCTCGTCCTCGACGTAGTACGCCTCATCGCGGACCGAGTACCAGCCCTCGTATTTATCGAGGTAGATATCGCCGTTCTCCTCCATCTTCTTCCAGATGGCCTGGGACGCCGCGTAGTGGTCGGCGTCCGTGGTGCGGATGAAGCGGTCGTACGTGATTCCCAGGGCGGCATGCGCAGCCTTGTACACCTCAGCGTTACGGTCCACCAGCTCCTTGGGCGTAATGCCCTCCTTCTCCGCGGCCTGGGCGATCTTCATCCCGTGCTCATCGGTACCCGTCAGGAACATCACGTCGTAGCCGTCCAGGCGCTTGAACCTGGCCATGGCGTCCGTGGCGATGTACTCGTAGGCATGGCCGATGTGCGGCACGCCATTGGGGTAGGTAATGGCGGTGGTGATGTAGAACGGCGTTTTTGCGGGGGAAGTCACGGGCGGAGATTACCTTCGGTGTGCAGAGGGGGAACTAAATCAGTTCGGTGAGGGTGTCGCTTTGGCGGACCAGCTCGTGATCGTGGGAGGCCACCAGGACGGCGATGCCGTCGTTGGTGGTGTCCTTCAGGATGCTGATGATGCGGTTGGCCGAGGCCCGGTCGAGGCTGGCCGTGGGCTCATCCACCACCAGGACACGCGTGCCGAGGATCAGCGCGCGGGCAATGGCCACCCGCTGGCGTTCGCCACCGGACAGCTGCGCGGGGCGGTGCCGCATGCGGCGGCCCAGCCCCACCAGGTCCAGCAGGTCCTTTGCCATGTCGTGGCGCTGTTTGACCTCTCCGTCGGGAACCGCAGGCAACAGCACGTTCTCCAGCGCACTCATTCCGTCGATCAGCGCGCCGCCCTGGTCCACATACCCGATCAGGGCACGACGGCGGTCGGCAATTTCGTCGTCGCCCATTGTTTCGAGGGAATCGCCTTCCCAGAAAACCCTGCCCGACGTCGGCAGGGACAGTCCGGCGCCGACCGTCAGGATACTGGTCTTGCCGGAGCCACTGCGGCCGGCGACGCAGTGCATCTCACCGGCGTGGAGTGTCAGGTTGAAGTTCTCGACCACCGAGACGGCTTCGGAGCCGCCCTTGCCGCCGCCGTAGCGGATGGTGATGCCGTCCAATTCCATCGGGGTCGCGTGGTCGGCGGACTTGACTATGGTGTTGGCCCTGGTCTGCAGGGCGACATCGCCGTTGGCGCCCCGACGGGTCCGTTGAAGATTGGGCTCGTGTGTCATTGGACCACTTTCGTTGCAATTGGAATCCAGCAAAGTACGGCGACCAGGCCGGCCAGGCCCGCCCACAGGACAGCGTACGGGGCCACCAGCAGGCCGATCCCCAGCGCTCCCAGAACGCCCAGCGGAACGGCCACGGTTCCCACCAGGGCATTTTCGAAAAGGCGCACCTGGCGGAGCATGTCAGGGTTCCAGCCCATCGCTTCCAAAATGGAAAGGTACTGGCGTTTGGCCTGGAGTTCAAACCGACCCGTGACGAGCGTCAGGACCAGTCCCACCAGGACCCCGGCGAGGGCCAGGATAACGCTTGGAGCGGCGATGCTCGCCGCCGCCAGGCCGCTCAGGGCGCTGGCACCGGCCGCCCTGGGAATATCGATAAGCAGCGCAATCAGACCACCGACTGCCGCTCCAAAGACGCCAACGGCCACGGCAAGCGCCACGGTGTTGAACTTGTTGGTACTCAGCTGCCGGTTGGCAAACGTCAGCGCGGAGTCGACGGGAATAAGCCGCTCATCATGCTGCGGCTCCTGGTCGATGACGTCGCGGTGGCGCAGCTGCTGGGCGGCGAAGAAGGCCGCGGCGGCGTACAGGACCAGGACGGAAGCAGAGACGACGGCGGTCACCAGGCTCCAGCTGACCAGGCTCAGGATCAGGCCGGACAGGGCGAGCATGCCTGCCCCCACACCGAACTCAGCGAGGACCCAGGAGCGGATCCTTGCCTGTGTCCAGCCCATGGCACGCAGGATGCCCGCTTCTGTCCGGCGCTTCCGGACATAGCTGACGGTGGAGGCACCGGTCAGCAACGCTGCGCCGCAGAGAGTGAGGAACAGCAAGGTGATGTTTGTGCTGGTCAAGGAACCGGACACTGCGTCTGCGGCGTTCTGCCTGACCCACGACTGCTCGACGGTGCCCAGCGCGGACTCCTTGCCGGCGTCATCCTTGGAGTACCCCGGAACGAAGATGCTCACGTCCTCGCGGGCTGAACCGGCCACGACGGTGGCCTCCAGGCCGAGGCCGCGGATCTGGTCCGCCAGCTCCTCGACCTCAGGCTGGGCCTGCTTCCAGCTGCCGCCTGCGGAGGAACGTACCCGGATGGCGTCGATGACGTCCGCGTTCTCAGCGTAGCCGCGGGCAGCCGCGAGGCCGTAGTAGTCAGTGATGGCGCCCGCCGACTGGCTGGCCAGCCCCGTCGCACTCAGCGACGGCTTCAGGGTGGTGGCCTCTACAGTGTTGCCGTCCGCATCACGCGTCAGCGTCAGCGGCGTGGGATCGTAGCCGCCCAACGGCAGGCGGTTGACGTCGCCGGCGGCTTCCTGGACGGCAGCGGGATCAAAAGTGCCATAGACCATGGGCAGCGGTGCCGCCAGCTTCCCGCCTGTCTCGAGGTCTTCACGGTAGGCGCGCTCGTCCACCGGATCGCGCTGGGTTTGATCCACGGGCGAACCATCCACTCCCGTGCTCGGGAGCCGGTTGACGGTGACCCAATCGCGGGGAACTGCGGTTTTCGCTACTGCCCCGTTGGGCGCAGTCCCGGAATCGGTGTAGTCGGGGGCGGCGGCAAAGTCGGTGCTCCACTTGGCCGGCTCGTAAAGGCCCTGGTTGAAGTTTCCGCCGGCGCCCAAGAGGCCGGAGTGGTCCTTGGATCCAGGCCAGGACAAGGCGAAGGGATCATCGGATACGAACGGCAGGTAGCCTTCTCCGAGCGATCTGGTCGCAGTGCCGATGTCCTTGACCACGTTTCCGGCCGCGTCGAGTTCCTCGATCTTGACGTTGTATGTCAGGTCAAGGGTGGTCCCGGAGCGGACAATCAACGGGATGGCCTGAGAGTCTGCAGTGATGTGGCCCTTGGCTTTGGCCTGCTGGTACTGGGACATCAGGGGGGCCCAGTACTTGAGCTTGACGCCCAGGAAATCAGGGCCTTCTTCCAGTTCCTTGGGCGTGATGCCACTGGTGAAGAGGCTTTCGAAGTGGCGGCCGATTGCACCGGCGTTACGGGCATCGGCGGGAGGCGCTTTTTCCAGCGGAGCCAGGAAATCGCCGGCCGTACCGAGCAGTGCACGCTCGGCAATGGGGTCAACGGCCACAACTGATTCGGTGATTTCCGGCGCCGTGGGCAGCGACACTGAAAGATTGAACAGGTTGTGGACGGAGCCGCCGGCCGGAGACGGGAACTTGATGCCGGTCTCGCTTTCGGCGGGAGCAATCTGGATGCTGGTGCCGCCGGGGGTGGTGGTCTCCACGATGCGGGCCTTGCCCAGCGAGCCCTCAGCGGATGTCTCAAACAGGGTCTGCTGGCTGGATCCGTCGGAGCTGACGGCAGAGGCCGTCAACCGGTACTTCTTGGCTTCGTCCGTCAGTACGGACTCGGCAGCGGGCCACGATGACGGACTCGTCCCGCCGGGCTGCTCAACTGTCGCGGTGCCCACCAGGCCGGGGTTGTAACCCAGGTAGTCCATGGCGTCCAGCCGCGGTGCCTGCACGTTTTGTGTGACCCGGGAGACAAGGCTGATGGGGGCCGCCACCGAGGTGCCGCCGAGCTCACGGATGCTTTCCAGCTGTTCAAAACTGATGCCCCCGGAACCGTTGGCGATGTCCGGCTGCAGCAGTACTCCGGAATCCGCTTTCGGCTGTACGAGGATGTCGTAGAGTCCGCGGGAATTCTCATCCACTGTCCGGTCCAGCGCGGCCTGCGACTGTCCCTGGACCAGGACGGAGAGTCCCATGGCGATGATCAAAATGGCCGCGGTCAACAGCAGCACACGGCTTCTGATGAACCTCTGGACGGCGTTCATTGGGCTCCTGAAAGCTGGATTGCGTACGCACGCCACAACCCTCCGGGGGAAGTGAAGGGTCGTGTCCCTGGCGGGGGTGCAAAAGGTATCGGCCGGCCTGCCCGGCATGGTCCCGCAAAGGGACGATGCCATTGTAAGCAGACCGGCCAATCATACGTGCCTCGCCCTGGCGCGTCGCATGGGCGCGTCGCAAAGCGGAGGAACACGCGTCGTGAATCTAGTCTTCGAGGTCCACTTCACGGACCATGTCAGCGCCGATGCCGGCCTTGATCGCGTCAAGAACCTGCTGCGGCACAGAACTGTCGATGGTCAGCAGCGCAAGAACCTGGCCACCTTCTGCCTGGCGGGCAACCTGCATGCTTGCGATGTTGATGTTGTTCATGCCCAGGATGTGGCCGATCGTGCCGATGACGCCGGGGCGGTCCGAGTACGCCACCACCACCAGGTGCTCGCTGATGGGGATTTCCATCTCGAAACCGTTGATTCCCACCAGCTTCTGGATCTGCTTAGGACCGGTCAAGGTACCGGCAACGGAGATCTGGCTGCCGTCGCTGAGGGCGCCGCGCAGGGTCAAAACGTTGCGGTACGACTCGGTGTCCGGTGTGGTGATGAGCCGGACGTTGATTCCGCGCTGCTCCGCGATCACCGGCGCGTTAACGTAGGAGACCTGCTCGGTCACAACATCGGCAAAGATGCCCTTGAGCGCTGCCAGTTCAAGAACCTTGACGTCAAGGGTGGAGATCTCTCCGGCCACCTCTACGTCCACCTGGGTGAGGGAGGCGTGGGTCATGGCGGTGAAGATGCGGCCCAGTTTTTCGATCAGCGGTATGCCGGGTCGGACGTCCGGAGCAATGACGCCACCGGCGACGTTGACGGCGTCCGGGACCAGCTCACCGGCCAGGGCCAGGCGGACGGACTTGGCCACCGAAACGCCGGCCTTCTCCTGCGCCTCGTCAGTGGATGCACCCAGGTGCGGGGTGACTATCACGTTGTCCAGCTTCATGAACGGCAGGTCTGTGCTGGGTTCCTTGACGAAGACGTCTACGGCGGCACCGGCGATCTGGCGGTCCTGCAGGGCCTCGAACAATGCGGCTTCGTCCACCAGGCCGCCGCGCGCGACGTTGACGACGTAGGCGCTGGGCTTCATCTTGGTGAAGGCATCAGCACCCAGCATCCCGACGGTCTCCGGGGTCTTCGGCATGTGGATAGTGACGAAGTCAGCCTGGCTCAGGAGCTCATCGAGCGTGACCAGCTTGACGCCCAGCTGAGCGGCGCGGGCCGAGGTGATGTAGGGGTCGTAGGCAAGGATCTCGGTGTCGAAGCCCTGAAGGCGTGCGGCAACGAGCGCGCCGATCCGCCCCAGGCCGATGATGCCGATCTTCTTCTCGAAGAGCTCAATGCCTGTGTACTTGGAGCGTTTCCATTCGCCGCCCTTGAGCGCTGCGCTGGCCTGCGGGATGTGGCGGGCCAGGCTCAGGATGTGGCCCACGGTCAGTTCCGCCGCCGAGACGATGTTCGACGTCGGGGCGTTGACCACCATGACCCCTGCCTGGGTGGCTGCCTTAATGTCCACATTGTCCAGGCCTACGCCGGCGCGGGCGATGACTTTGAGGTTCCTGGCTGCTGCAATGGCCTCGGCATCAACCTGTGTTGCGGAGCGGACCAGGATGGCGTCGACGTCGACGATGGCCGCCAGCAGCTGGGAACGATCCGCGCCGTCGGTCTGGCGGATCTCGAAATCCGGGCCAAGGGCCTCAATGGTGGCGGGCGAAAGTTCTTCAGCGAGAAGTACTACAGGTTTTGACACGGTGATCCTCTGCGTTGCAGTCCGGGGGATAAATTAAAGTCTAGGCTTACACGAAGGCCGGGCCCACATTGTTAAGTGTGAACCCGGCCTCAGTCTTGCGTAAGGGTTGCGAAGGTGGTGGGACGCAGCTTAGCGGGCTGCTGAACCTTCCACGTAGTCCACGTCCTGCTGCTGCCAGGAGAACAAGGAGCGCAGTTCGCGGCCAACGGCCTCGATCGGGTGCTGCTCTGCCTTGGCGCGCAGCTCCTTGAACTCAACGCCGCCGTTGTCCTGGTCCTCGATGAAGCGCTTGGCGAATGCACCGGACTGAATGTCGGCGAGGACAGCCTCCATGTTTTCTTTCACCTCGGGGGTGATGACGCGCGGGCCGGAGACGTAGTCGCCGTACTCCGCGGTGTCAGAAACGCTCCAGCGCTGCTTGGCGATGCCGCCTTCCCACATGAGGTCAACAATGAGCTTGAGCTCGTGGAGTACCTCGAAGTAGGCGATCTGCGGCTGGTAACCGGCCTCGGTCAGGGTCTCGAAACCGTACTGGACCAGCTGGGAGACGCCGCCGCACAGGACAGCCTGCTCGCCGAAGAGGTCCGTTTCGGTCTCTTCGGTGAAGGTGGTCTTGATGACGCCGGCGCGGGTGCCGCCGATTGCTTTGGCGTAGGACTTGGCCAGTTCCCAGGCGGAACCTGAGGCGTCCTGCTCGACGGCGATGATGTCCGGGATGCCACGGCCGGCTTCGAATTCGCGGCGCACGGTGTGGCCGGGGGCCTTCGGTGCGATGAGGATGACGTCAACGCCCTCCGGCGCCTCGATGTAGCCGAAGCGGATGTTGAAGCCGTGTGCGAAGGCCAGTGCCTTGCCCGGCGTCAGCTTGTCCTTGATGGAGTCGTTGTAGATCGAGCGCTGGTGCTGGTCCGGCGCCAGGATCATGATGACGTCGGCCCATTCAGCAGCGTCGGCAACGTTCTTAACCGTAAAGCCCGCCTCTTCGGCCTTGGCGATCGACGAGGATCCCTCCTTCAGGGCGATGGCAACCTCGACACCGGAGTCGCGGAGGTTCAAGGCGTGGGCATGACCCTGTGAGCCATAGCCGACGATTGCGACCTTGCGACCCTGGATGATCGACAGGTCGGCGTCATCGTCATAGAACATTTCAGTCACTTGGGGTTTCTCCTCTTGAGTGGATTCTTAGGTAATTAGTTCTGTGGTGTTGCGGTTTCTTGGTACTGCGCGGGATTTGCGTCACCGGAGGGCTATGGCCCTTCCCTGTGCATGAAGCGGTACTAAGCGCTGCGCAAGGCCCTGTCACTCATGGAGCGGGATCCCCGTCCAACAGCCAAGGTGCCGGACTGCACAATTTCGCGGATACCGAACGGTTCAAGCACCGAAAGGAGTGCATTGATTTTATCCGGGTGGCCGGTGGCTTCAATGACGACGGACTCGGTGGAGACGTCGACAACTGAAGCGCGGAACAGGTCTGCAGCCTGGGTCACCTGCAGGCGTGTTCCGGCATCCGCACGCACCTTGACCAGGATGTGGTCCCGCTGCACGGAAGATTCGGAGGTCAGCTCAACGATCTTGATGACGTTGACCAGCTTGTTCAACTGTTTGGTGACCTGTTCGATCAGGTCTCCGTCGGCGTCGACCACTACTGTCATCCGGGACATGCCCGGGACTTCGGTGGGGCCTACTGCCAGCGAGTTGATGTTAAAGGCGCGGCGGGCGAAGAGGCTGGCTACCCGGGTCAGTACGCCGGGTTTGTCTTCAACCAGGACGGAGAGTGTGTGGCGGGGCATGTTCAGTCTTCCTCTTCCCAATCCGGGGTCAGGTTGCGGGCAACCTGGATCTGGTCGTTGCTGACGCCGGCGGGCACCATTGGCCACACCATGGAGTTGGGGCTGACCACGAAATCGATAACCACGGGACGGTCATTGATTTCCAGCGCCTTCTGGATGGTTGCGTCGATGTCTTCGTCGCGCTCACACCGGAAGGATGCGCAGCCGTAGGCATCGGCCAGCTTGACGAAGTCCGGGATCCGGATGGTGTCATGACCGGTATTGAGGTCGGTGTTGGAGTAGCGGCCCTCGTAGAAGAGGGTTTGCCACTGCCGGACCATGCCCAGCGATGAGTTGTTGATGACGGCGACCTTGATGGGGATCTTGTTGATGGCGCAGGTAGCAAGTTCCTGGTTGGTCATCTGGAAGCATCCGTCGCCGTCGATGGCCCAGACCACACGGTCCGGCTCGCCCACCTTCGCGCCCATTGCTGCCGGCACGGCATAGCCCATGGTCCCGGCGCCGCCGGAATTGAGCCAGGCGTGCGGGCGCTCGTACTTGATGAACTGGGCTGCCCACATCTGATGCTGGCCCACGCCGGCAACGTAAATGCCTTTCGGTCCGGTCAGCGCACCAATGCGCTCGATGACCTTCTGCGGAGCGGTCAGGCCGTCATCCGGTTCGGTCCAGCCCAGCGGGTAGGTTTCCTTCAGGTTGTTCAGGAAGGTCCACCAGTGACCCAGATCCGGAGTACCCGTGGCTCCGAACTGGGCTTTCACGGCCTCGGTCAGTTCCGGAATGATCTCCTTGACCGAGCCGACAATAGGAACGTCGGCCGTCCGGTTCTTGGAGATTTCCGCAGGGTCGATGTCAGCGTGGATGACCTTGGCCAGCGGCGCAAAGGTCTTCAGCACGCCGGTGACCCGGTCATCAAAGCGGGCGCCCAGCGTGATCAGGAGGTCGGACTGCTGCAGCGCCGTTACGGCGGAGACGGTGCCGTGCATACCTGGCATCCCCATGTGCTGAGGGTGCGAGTCCGGGAACACTCCCTTGGCCATCAGGGTAGTGACCACGGGGGCTCCGGTTGCTTCGGCCAGTTCAAGCAACTCCGCGGAGGCATGGGCCTTAACAACACCGCCGCCCACGTAGAGGACCGGCTTCTTGGCCGCAGCAATCAGTTTGGCGGCTTCGCGGACCTGCTTGTTGTGGCCGCGCGTGACCGGGCGGTAGCCGGGCAAGTCAATCCGCGGCGGCCAGGAGAAGGTCATCTGGCCTTGCTGTGCGTCCTTGGCAACGTCAACCAGGACCGGGCCTGGGCGGCCCGTCGACGCAAGGTGGAAGGCCTCTGCCATCACGTGCGGAATGTCATTGGGATCGGTCACCAGGAAGGAATGCTTGGTGATGGGCATGGTAATGCCCACGATGTCCGCTTCCTGGAAGGCGTCGGTGCCGATCACCCCGCTGGAGACCTGGCCGGTGATGGCCACCATCGGTACGGAGTCCATGTGGGCATCCATGATGGCGGTGACGAGGTTGGTGGCTCCGGGGCCGGAGGTGGCGATGCAGACGCCTACCCGGCCGGTAACCATGGCGTAGCCTTGCGCGGCGTGGCCGGCTCCCTGTTCGTGACGCACCAGCACGTGATTCATGCTGGATGCCATCAAGGGGTCATAGGTGGGCAGGATCGCGCCACCGGGCAAACCGAAGATGTCGTCGACGCCGAGTTCTTCGAGCGAGCGGACGATTGCTTGTGAGCCGGTCATCACCGTCGGGGGTACGACGTTGTTCGGCCCAAGTACAGGAGAGACAGCAGCAAGATCGGTGACGACGACGGCGGTGCCAGCCGCTCGATCGGCACGTTCCGGAGCCTTGGGGGCTCCTGTGGACTTTGTAGCCATCAGCGAGGGGCTGATCGGCGATCCTTTGCTCATCGGACTCTTCCTTGTGGATCATGGGTGTTGCCTGGAAACTGCGGAAAATAAAAAAACCCCTCAGCCGAAAGGCTCTGCGAGGGGTTGCGCGTGACGGTTCGTTACCAGTCGGGCTATTGAGCCACGCGCCTGGTAAGGACGACGCCAACGGTAACGAAACTGATCATGCGATCAGTTTTCCCTCTGGTGGGAAACGTGTCAACGCGACCCCTTCAACGTCTCACCATGTGGACACCATTGTCCACCCACTGGTCCATCGCCCGTTTGAGAACCCACTGCCCGGCTGAAGCGGAAGGCTCCCCTACCGCCTCTGGCGGAAGGGCTAAATAAAGGCGATTCCGAGGGCCCCTTGTGGCGCGGCGCCCCGCGCAGCGCCACAAGGGAAAGAATCACCCGCAGTATGCACCCGTGGAGGCGCTGTGCACCAGCTTGGCGTACTTGGCGAGCACGCCCTTGGTGTACCTGGCCGGGAGCGGCTCCCAGCCGACTTTGCGGGATTCGAGCTCGGCCTCATCCACCAGGAGATCGAAGCTGCGAGCTGCGATGTCTACCCGGATCCGGTCGCCGTCCTTCACAAAGGCAATGGGACCGCCGTCGACCGCTTCCGGGGCAACGTGGCCGATGCAGAGGCCCGTAGTGCCTCCGGAGAACCGTCCGTCGGTCAGCAGCAGGACATCCTTGCCCAGCCCCGCACCCTTGATGGCGCCGGTGATGGCCAGCATCTCGCGCATGCCGGGACCACCCTTGGGTCCTTCGTAGCGGATGACCACTACATCGCCCTTGTGGATCTCACCGTTATCGAGGGCCTCGAGGGCGCCCTGCTCGCGTTCGAAGACCCTGGCTGTGCCCTCGAAAACGTCTGCGTCGAACCCTGCGCTCTTCACCACGGCGCCTTCAGGTGCCATGCTGCCGTGCAGGATGGTGATGCCGCCGGTCTTGTGGATGGGGTTGTCCATCGCCCGGAGGATCTTGCCGTCGAGGTCCGGCGGGTTGATGGCGGCGAGGTTCTCCGCAACGGTCTTACCGGTGACGGTGAGGCAGTCGCCATGCAGAAGGCCTGCGTCGAGCAGTGCACGCATGATGACAGGCACACCGCCGATTTTATCGACGTCGGTCATGACGTAACGGCCGAACGGCTTGAGGTCGCCCAGATGCGGGATGCGGTCGCCGATGCGGTTGAAGTCGTCCAGCGTCAGTTCAACTTCAGCTTCGCGGGCAATGGCGAGCAGGTGCAGCACGGCGTTGGTGGAACCGCCGAAAGCCATGGTGACTGCGATGGCATTCTCGAACGCCTTCTTGGTCATGATGTCACGGGCGGTGATGCCGAGGCGGAGCAGGTTAACCACCGCTTCACCGGACTTACGGGCAAACTCATCACGACGGCGGTCTGCTGAAGGCGGAGCTGCCGAACCCGGCAGTGACATGCCCAGCGCCTCGCCAATGCATGCCATGGTGTTGGCCGTGTACATGCCGCCGCAGGCGCCTTCACCGGGACAGATGGCCTTTTCGATGCGGGTGAGGTCTTCCAGGCTCATCTTGCCCGCGGCGCAGGCGCCGACGGCTTCGAAGGCGTCAATCAGGGTGACTTCCTTTTCGGAACCATCCTCCAGCTTGACCCAGCCGGGCATGATCGAGCCGGCGTAGAGGAACACACTGGCCAGGTCCAGGCGGGCAGCGGCCATCAGCATGCCGGGAAGCGACTTGTCACAGCCGGCCAGCAGCACCGAGCCGTCGATGCGCTCAGCCTGCATCACGGTTTCCACGGAGTCAGCAATGACTTCGCGGGAGACGAGTGAGAAGTGCATGCCCTCGTGGCCCATGGAGATGCCGTCGGAAACGGAAATGGTGCCGAACTGCATGGGGAACCCTCCGCCCGCGTGGACGCCTTCTTTGGCTCCCTGGGCAAGGCGGTTGAGGGAAAGGTTGCAGGGGGTGATTTCGTTCCAAGAACTGGCGACGCCGATCTGCGGCTTGGCGAAGTCGTCATCGCCCATGCCGACGGCCCGGAACATGCCGCGCGCGGGCGCTGCGTGGATTCCGTCCGTGACAACACGGCTGCGTGGCTTGATGTCCGGCGAGGTGGTGGTAGCGATCTGGGTGTCCTGACTCATGGTTCAAAGTCTATGGCTCCCCGGCGGCAGCGAACGACCTTAACCGGCTATGGAAGCCCAAATAAGAGAATATTTCGATCGAATCATGGACGGGCGTCTCACAATGTGGGACACAGCGGTACGTCCGGACCGCCCGGATGCTGGACAGGCCAGATCGCACGGACGTACGGTCATTGCACGGCAACCATGCCTGGCGAAGAGAGGGCTCTGCCATGGAGATTGTTATCGGGCTTATTGCCATTGTCTTGGCAGTCGCCATTATTTGGTGGCTGGTCAACCGCAGGCGCTCGGGCCAGGAAGGCCCGAACAACCAGCCCCCGGCGTCCGAGGACCGGCCTGCCGGTGAGCGCGAGTCCCCTGGAGGAGCAATGTCTCCCGGCAGCCTTGCAAGTCCCTCTGCGGAAGCGGCGGCCAGGGCCGGTATTCCCGGAACGGCTGGATACGGTTCAGCCTCGTCCTCCACCCCGCCCGTCACGCCAGAGGACGAACATGACGCCGCCGTCGCCTACAGCGCAGGAGCGGGCAGCGCTCCTGCGGAGAACGCGGGCCGCCCGGACATGATGTCATCCTCCTCGGGTGCCGAGGCGGAACGTTCCGCCGGAGAGGGCGACGTGGACGACTGGACGGCCGGAACTCCTGCGTCCACCGCGACGGCAGCGGGGTCAACGGCCGTACCCGACCGGCAACTCCGTCCAGAGCCCGACCCCGCAGGTGCCAGCCCGCTGGAAATGGCACCCCCGGAAGCGCAGACCGCCGTAGATTCCAGCACCATAACCACAAGCACCGCCGGGGAGCACAGGGAGGAGGACCGCGAGTCAGAACGGCGGGCGACCGAGGAGCGCGCGGCTGAGGACCAGGCCGAATGGGAAGCGCAATGGTCTGATGCCGAGGGAAAGCCCACCCTGCCACCGTCCGATCACCATAGTGAACACACCACGCCGCACGCCCCAACACTTTCCGACGTGGAAACGGGCGCTGCTGAGCCTACCCAGGGCTCGCCGGGCCAGGACCCGGCGGGGCCAGCGCAATCCATCGGGCACCTGGCCGCCGAGCAGCCGTATGGTGAAGGATCGGCGTCTCCGGGACCCGATGGCGGACCGCCTTCCGGCTACTCGGTTAAGGGTGACGCATCCGCAATGGTCTACTACGACGAAACCGATCCCGGCTACGAGGAAGCAGCCTGCAACGTGTGGTTCCTTTCGGCCGCGCATGCTGAGGCAGCGGGCTTCCGCGAGCCGAGGCGCATGCGGCGATGAGCGCGCCGGGCGGGATGGGCACCGGCCCGCCGGTTCTTCCGCCAGGACAGTGCCGCCCCGTCCACCGCCTCACCATGAATTTCCGCAAGTGGATCGCTACCGTGGGACTTGGCATAGCCTCGGCAACCGCCCTGGCGGCGTGCACCGGCAGCTCACCGCTCCCGGATCCGTCCTCTCCCCTTGCACCACTTTCCACTCCCGCCGCAAATCCCACTGCAGGCCAGCAACAATCGGTTCCGACGGCGGCAGGGGAACCGCAGCTGCTGCGGCGCCTGGACCTTGGGCTGGACACTCCCTGGGCAGTGGTTTTCCTGCCGGACGGTACCGCCGTTATCTCGGAGCGGGACACGGCCCTTCTCAAATCCGTGAAGGACGGCCGGGCAAGCACCGTCGGCGAGGTGCCCGGCGTCGTTCCCGGCGGTGAAGGCGGGCTGCTGGGCCTGGCGGTCTCCCCCGACTTTGCCACGGACAGCTACCTGTACGCCTATTTCACCTCCCGTAGCGATAACCGGATTGCCCGGCTGGCCTTGCAGGCTGATGACAACGGACGACTGACTGCCGGAGCCCCGGAGGTGATCTTCAGCGGCATTCCCAAAGCGACCACCCATAATGGCGGCAGGATCCGCTTCGGCCCAGACGGAATGCTTTACGTGGCTACAGGGGATTCACAGCGCCGGGACCAGCCCCAGGATCGCGAAGCACTGGGCGGCAAGATCCTGCGCCTCACCCCGGATGGAACACCGGCACCGGGCAATCCGTTCGGCAACAACCCCGTCTACAGCTTGGGTCACCGGAACGTCCAGGGCCTGGCGTGGGACAACACCGGACGCCTGTGGGCCAGCGAGTTTGGCCCCACTGTGGATGACGAGCTGAACCTCATTGTGCCCGGTGGAAACTACGGCTGGCCGGTTGTCACGGGCGCGCCCGGCCGCAGCCCCTACATGGATGCCAAGGTTGTCTGGCCTGAGACCGCCGAATCCTCGCCGAGCGGGCTGGAGATCATCGGAACCACCGCCTACCTGGGTGCCCTTCGCGGCCAACGGCTATGGACGGTCCCGCTGGACGGCGAATCGGCAGGTGAGCCTGTGAGCCACTTCACCCGCGAGTACGGCAGGCTGCGTGACGTTGCAAGGGCCCCTGGCGGTGAAATCTGGGTGCTCAGTAATGGTCAGAACCCCGATTTTGCGCTGATTGTCCGCCCTGCTGGTTAGGCGTCAACTGCTGGGGAATGTGGATTTCACTTGGACCGAAACTTCGTGTAGAGTTACATGTCGTTGCGGAGATCGCCGAGGGAAAGAAAAAGCCCATGGCGGCTAATCAACACCTGCACCTCTAGCTCAATTGGCAGAGCAATTGACTCTTAATCAATGGGTTCCGGGTTCAAGTCCCGGGGGGTGCACCCATCAGAAAGCCGGTCCAGGCAAAGCAGAAATGCTGAGCCTGGGCCGGCTTTTGGTTTTGTCCGGACGTACTTTGTGCCTGGAAACCACGCAAAAAAGAGGCCGCTAACCAGCGGCCTCTTCAGTAGTTGCTAGTTGTTGTTTTCAACCATTGCTTTAGTCATGGGCGAGGAATACCGGTTTGCCAGCTCGCGGACCACTGACTGCAGCTCCTGCCGGAGGATATCCGGATCGATCGACGCGGCAGCCAATACGGCACGTTCCATATCGACGGCGGCAGCCACGGCTTCCCTCCCCTGTTCGGTGAGGGAGACCACATGGCTGCGGCGATCTGTGCTGCTGCGGACTCGGGCAATGTGGCCATGGCTCTCAAGACGGCTGAGGGTCTTCCCCATGGTCTGGGCCTGGACGCGCACCAATTGGGCCAGCTGGGCCTGGGTCATGGGCCCGTTGGCAGCCAGGACCTCAATGGCGATCACCCCGGCATGGGTCAGGCCGATAGCTCCCAGCTTTTCATTCCAGGAGTGTTCGACGAGGCGGGCCGCCGTGGACAAGAGACGTCCCGTGGGCCAGCGTTCCATATCAGGCATAGCATCCAGTATAACCAAGCCGAGATTCGTTTCGGTGCGGGCGATCTTACTAAGCTGAGCTGTTCAACAAGCCAACAAGGAGTACAAACTTGGTTAACAGACTCTCGCCAGGAACTGCGGCACCGGACTTCACCCTCCCTGATTCCACTGGCGCCAACGTCTCACTGCAGTCCCAGCCCGGCGAAACAGGCCGCAGCACCGTGCTGTACTTCTACCCCGCGGCGTCTACGCCGGGATGCACCAAGCAGGCATGCGACTTCCGCGACTCCCTGGCATCCCTGCAGGCCGCCGGCTATAACGTCCTGGGAATATCGCCGGATCCGGTGCCTAAACTGGCCAATTTCGCCGATAAAGAGGGCCTGACCTTTCCACTCCTCTCCGACGCCGACCATGCGGTGGCGGAAGCCTACGGAGCATGGGGTGAGAAGAAGAACTATGGAAAGACCTACCAGGGACTCATCCGTTCCACGTTCGTCATTGACCCGGACGGCCAAATCGTCCTGGCGCAGTACAACGTGCGCGCCACAGGCCACGTTGCCAAGCTCCGGCGGGACTTGAAGCTGGACTGACTCCTTTCACGGATACCGCCCAGTGGACACAGCGATCAGTGGACACAGCGACAGGTACAATGAATGCTGGCATCAGCGCCCGGGCCTTCATGGCCTCGGAGCGGTGCAGGCGCGAGTGGTGAAATTGGCAGACACGCAGGATTTAGGTTCCTGTGCCTTCGGGCGTGGGGGTTCAAGTCCCCCCTTGCGCACTTCCACACCCCCGGTCCGGCGGGCCGGGGGTGTTCCTTTTCGCAGGAAAATCAGCCGGGCTGTCAATTAGACTGTTCCGAGTCCGCAGTCAGTGGCGCCGGCCAGCAGCCAGAGGTGAAAACGAGTGCCCAGCAGTCCTTCCCGACGAGCAGTCATTGCTTCCGGCACCGCGTTGCTGGCCTTGGCAGTCACATCCTGCACCGGAAATCCCGCACCATCACCATCCACGTCCACGTCCACAGGCAGTCCCAGCACCCCCGTAGAGCCCCAGGCACTTTTTACCTTCGGTACCGCCTCAGGGCCCCTGGGCCTGGACCCGGCCCTGAACAGCGACCTCGAGTCCTACCGCGTGTCCCGGCAAATCCTCGAGGGACTGGTGGGCGTAGACCAGACCACCGGCAATCCCACCCCGCTGCTCGCCACGGAGTGGGAAGAATCGGATGGCGGCCGTGCCTACACCTTCACGCTGCGGGACGGTGTCACCTTCCATGACGGAACCCCCTTTAACGCCGACGCTGTGTGCGTCAATTTCAACCGCTGGTTCAATTTCCCTGAGGAACTTCGCTCCCAGACACCTGGTAGTTCCTTCAAGAGCGTCTTCAAGGCCCATGCCGACCAGCCGGAGCTCTCAATCTTCAAGTCCTGCACAGCGGTGGCGGCGAACATCGTCCGGATCGAGCTCACCCAACGCTTCACGGGCTTCCTGCAGGCCCTGACCCTGCCCGCCTTCGCCATCTCCTCCCCCGCCGCGCTCGAAGCAGGCCGGGCCGATGTCCTTGATCAAATGCGCGCAGGCCAGCCCCTTTCCGTATACGCATCGAAGCCGATCGGGACCGGCCCCTTTACGCTGTCCACATGGGATGACACCGGGATAACCCTTCTCAGCAACCCCGGGTACTGGGCGGACAGGGGCGAAATCGGGACCATCCGCTTTGTCACATACGACCATCCCGAGACCCGGCTGCAAGCCCTGCTGGACGGAAGGATTGACGGTTTTGACGGCGTCACCGTAGGGAACTTCGACCAATTGATCAGGCGCGGCATGCAGATAGTCCAGCGCGATCCCTTCTCCGTCATGTACTTGGGGTTGAACCAGGAAGTGCCGCTGCTGAAGGACATTAAGATCCGCCAGGCCGTGGAAATGGCAATCGACAAGGAAACCCTCATCCGGGAGTTCTTCATCGACAACACCGCCCCGGCCACGCAGTTCGTGCCGCCCAAGATCAGCGGCTTCAACAACAACGCGCCTTCGCTGGGCTATAACCCGGAGGACGCGCGCAAACTGCTGGCTGAGGCCGGTTACAAGGGCGAAGAGCTTAAGTTCTACTACCCCCTCAACGCCACCCGCACCTACCTTCCCACCCCGGAAAAGGTGTACGCGGAGCTGAGCCGCCAACTGACCGCCGTCGGGTTCAATATCAAACCGGTGCCGGTCGACTGGGCGGACGGTTATCTCCAGAAAATCACCACACCGGGCGATCACGCGTTGCACCTGTTGGGCTGGAACGGATCCTATTCGGACGCTGACAATTTTGTTGGCCCGCTGTTTGGTTCAAAGACCGGTGAATTCGGCTTCCAGGACCCGCAGGTGATTGCCAAGATCAACCGGGCCCGCGGGCTTCCGGAGAGCGACGAGCGGGATGAGCTTTATCACACCATCAATAAGGAAGTCGCTGCCGCCATCCCGGCCGTCCCCATTGCCTTCCCCATCTCCGCTCTGGCATTGTCCGACCGGGTGCTCCAATACCCCGCTTCGCCGGTGCTGAATGAAGTTTTCACAATGGTTCGCCTGAAGCCTTGACGGAGCTGACCAATTTCAGTATGTAGGCGTGGCGGGGATATTCTGTGACAGCCAGAGCCGCCGCCGCTATCGGAGACTGATTGTGACTTTCATATCCAAAACCAAACGCACCGACGTCGTCCTGATCGGCGGCGGAATCATGAGTGCCACCCTCGGTGCGTTTATTAAGCAGCTTGAGCCGGACTGGAACATTTCCCTCTTCGAAAAGCTGGACCAGGCCGGACTGGAGAGCTCGGATCCCTGGAACAACGCAGGTACCGGCCACGCGGCTCTCTGTGAACTGAATTACTCCCCCGCAGCCAAAGACGGCTCGGTGGACCCCACCAAGGCGCTGCTCATCAACGAACAGTTCCAGCTCTCCCGCCAGTTCTGGTCACACCTGGTGAAGAACTCCCTGATCGGCTCCCCCAAAGGCTTTATCAACACCGTTCCGCACATGAGCTTCGTCATCGGCAACGAGCACAGCGCGTTCCTGAAGCGGCGCTATGAAGCCTTGAAGCCGCACACGCTGTTCCGCAGCATGGAGTACTCCGAGGAACAGGGCCAGATCGGGAAATGGGCTCCGCTGATCGTCAAGGGCCGCGACCCCAAGCAGAGCGTGGCCGCCACGTATGCTCCGGAAGGCACCGACGTCGACTTCGGGGCGTTGACCCGCGAACTCACCGGATACCTCGGCGCCAACGGTGTTGAGGTCAACTACGGACACACGGTCACCGGGATCCGCAAGGCCTCCGACGGCGGCTGGGACCTGTCATTGAAGCACCCCGCTTCCGGCGAACGCGGCTCCATTCATGCCAAGTTTGTTTTTGTCGGCGCCGGCGGCGGAGCCCTCCACCTCCTGCAGGCTTCCGGGATTCCGGAGGGCAAGGGCTTCGGCGGGTTCCCGGTTTCCGGCCAGTTCTTCCGCTGCACGGATGAGTCGCTTGCCGCCCAGCACAGCGCCAAGGTTTACGGCCAGGCCTCTGTTGGTGCGCCGCCCATGTCCGTTCCGCACCTGGACACCCGCTATGTGAAGGGTAAGCGGTCACTCCTGTTCGGCCCCTACGCGGGATTCTCCACCAACTTCCTCAAGCGCGGCTCCTACCTTGACCTCCCGTTGTCCATCCGTCCGCACAACATCATCCCCATGCTGGCGGTGGGCAAAGACAACATGGACCTCACCACTTACCTCATCAAGGAGGTGGCGAAGAGCCATTCGGACAAAGTGGAGTCCCTCCGCGAGTACTACCCGGAGGCCAAGGAAACGGACTGGGAGCTCATCACCGCCGGCCAGCGGGTCCAGATCATCAAGAAGGATCCCAAAAAGGGCGGTGTGCTGCAGTTCGGCACCGAGGTCATCGCTGGCCGGGACGGCAGCATCGGCGCACTGCTGGGCGCCTCCCCCGGAGCATCCACGGCTGTTCCCATCATGATAGAGCTGCTGCAAAAGTCCTTCCCCAAGAACTTCAAGGGCTGGCAGGGCAAGCTGAAGGACATGATGCCCGGCTACGGGGTGAAGCTCGATGAAAACCCTGAGCTCGCCGCGAAGATTGAGAAGTACACTGCTGACACCCTCGAGCTGGAAAGCATTTCAACGGCCCGCTGATCCGCCGGCCGCCCGGCGGGGTCCATTTCCACGCATCGCAAAACCACAGGAGTCGCGGGATGTTCCGCCTGGC
Organism: Pseudarthrobacter sp. MDT1-40-2; assembly: GCF_059383595.1. Lineage (NCBI taxonomy): Bacteria > Bacillati > Actinomycetota > Actinomycetes > Micrococcales > Micrococcaceae > Pseudarthrobacter > Pseudarthrobacter sp. MDT1-40-2. Next base: position 387,441 of record NZ_JBWZCL010000001.1, read on the forward strand.
ACAACTTTCACTGGCCAACCGGGCACTGATCGCGCTGGTTACTGTTTTCGCGTCGGTTTTCGGCGTGATCACCATGTCATCGTTGAAACAGGAACTCATCCCTTCCATCGAGTTCCCGCAGGTGACCGTGTTGTCCTCTATGCCCGGCGCATCGCCCGAAGTGGTGGATAAACAGGTCAGCACCCCGCTGGAGACGGCGCTTAACAGCGTTGAGGGGCTCGAATCGACGTCGTCAACTTCGAGGAGCGGTGTCTCCCAGGTCAGCCTCGTCTTCCGGTACGGGACCAACCTGGACCGCGCCCGCAACCAGATCGACCGCGCCATCTCCAATGCCAAACGGATCCTGCCCGGGGACGTGGAACCGCAGGCAGTAGCCGGCAGCATCAGCGACTTCCCCATTGTGTTCCTGGCCGTCTCCTCGGACAAGCCGCTCAGCGAGCTAAACGCTGACCTGCAGCGGTTGAGCGTTCCCCGCCTCCAGAAGCTCGACGGCGTCCGCAGCGCCGATGTAACGGGCGGGGCCACCCAACACGTGGAGATCCTTCCCCGCGCCGACGCCATGGCGGCCCGCGGTGCCACCCTGAGCGCCATCAACGATGCCCTGGCGAACAACGGCGATCTGATTCCTGCCGGCACCATTGAGGACCAGGGCAGGACGCTCTCCTTGCAGATCGGCAGCCCGGTCGATTCGCTCGAGGCAATCCAGGCCCTGCCGCTGGCCGGCACCAACCAGCCCACCACCATCGGTTCCGTTGCCGACACCGCCGTCAAGGACGATGAACGCACCTCGATTACCCGCACGAACGGCGAAGAAACGCTCGCTGTGTCAGTGACCAAAAAGCCAGACGGCGACACCGTAGGAATCTCGCATGCTGTCAACGGCATCCTGCCGGAGCTGGAGGCCGAGCTCGGTTCCAATGCCAGGTTCACCGCCGTGTTCGACCAGGCGCCGTTCATTGAGAAGTCCATCAAGGACCTCACCACCGAAGGGCTGCTGGGGCTGGGCTTCGCCGTGGCCGTCATCCTGGTTTTCCTGATGTCCGCGCGCTCCACGCTGGTTACGGCGGTTTCCATCCCGCTGTCCCTGCTCATCACTTTCATCGGCCTGGCCGCTACCGGCTACTCACTGAACATCCTCACCCTCGGAGCCCTGACCATTGCCATCGGACGGGTGGTGGACGACTCAATCGTGGTGATTGAGAACATCAAGCGGCACCTGAACTACGGCGAGGACAAAGTCCCGGCGATCCTGACGGCAATCCGCGAGGTGGCGGGCGCCATCACTGCGTCCACCCTGACAACCGTGGCCGTTTTCCTTCCTATTGCCTTCGTGGGCGAGCTGTCTGGTGAGCTGTTCCGGCCTTTCGCCCTGACCGTAACCATGGCACTGCTGGCCTCGCTCCTGGTCTCACTCACGATCGTGCCGGTGCTGGCCTACTGGTTTCTGAAGACACCTGCGCAGACAGGGCTTTCGGCGGCTGAAGTCCGTGAGGCGGCCGCTGAGGCGCGCCGGCGGGCGGAGGCCGCAGAGGAGAAGAGCTTCCTTCAACGCGGCTACCTTCCCATCCTCGCCAAGACGCAGAAGCATCCTGTCTGGACGCTGGTGGCGGCCGGCCTGGTACTGGGTGCCACCGCTGCCATGACGCCGCTGCTGCCTACCGATCTCTTGGGCCAGTCCGGCCAGAACAGCCTCACCGTCCGCCAGGTGCTTCCTGGCGGTACCAGTTTGGCCGACACCAATGCCCAGGCGATCCGGGTGGAGGAGGTACTGCGCGGGATCGACGGTGTAGAAACCGTACAAGTGACCTCCGGCAATGCGCAGACGGGCTTTGCCGCTCTCACGTCGACTGGAGCGTCCAACTCCACGTTCACGATAGTCACTGACGAGCAAGCTGATCAGGCGGAGCTTCAGGACACGGTGTGGAATCAGCTGACCGCGCTGTCCGGGGCCGGCAAGATCACCGTGGGCACCCAGCAGGGTGGCTTCGGCGCCTCCAACACAGTCGACATCACGCTCAAGGCTGCCACGTCCGCGGACCTGCAGCAGGCCAGTGACGCAATGGTCAGCGCCATGACCGGGGTGCCCGGAACCACCGAGGTGGCCAGCAACCTGGCGGCAAGCCAGGACGTGGTGCAGGTCCGGATCGACCGGGCCAAAGCCACTGCGGCAGGGCTGAACGAGGAACAGGTAGCCGGGATACTGGCTTCCACCATCAGCCCGCTTCCGGCAGGAACCGTCCGTTTTAATACCACCGATTTCCCGGTGCGCATTGGCCGGGGCACTGACTTCACCAGCATCGACGGGGTCCGCAACCTGCCGCTGCCCGGCGGGGCAGGGACTCTCGCTTCCATCGCCGCAGTGGAGCAGGTGGCGGTGCCCGTCTCCGTTACCTCCACCAATGGCCAGCGCACCGCCAAAGTGTCGTTGACGCCGTCGGGCTCCAATCTTGGCGCCGTGAGTGCCGCCGTCCAGGAACGCCTTGACGGCGTCAGGCTCCCCGCGGGAATGACCGCGGAAATCGGCGGCGCCACCACCGCGCAGGCGGAGTCTTTCCAGCAACTGGGGCTCGCGTTGCTGGCAGCTATCGCCATTGTCTACGTGATTATGGTGGCGACGTTCAAATCGCTGATCCAGCCGCTCATCCTGCTTGTTTCCGTTCCGTTTGCAGCCACCGGCGCCGTGGCGATGCTTCTGATCAGCGGAGTCCCGCTGGGCTTGCCGTCCCTGATCGGCATGTTGATGCTGGTGGGGATCGTGGTGACTAATGCGATCGTCCTGATCGACCTGATCAACCAGTATCGCTTGCCCCATGAAGGCCGCGCCGCCATGAACGTCGCCGAGGCGATCCGCCACGGTGCGCGCCAGCGGCTTCGGCCTATCCTCATGACAGCCCTGGCAACGGTGTTTGCACTGACGCCAATGGCCTTGGGGCTGACAGGCGGCGGCGGCTTCATCTCCCAACCACTGGCCGTCGTCGTCATCGGTGGGTTGGTTTCCTCCACTGCCCTGACCCTGGTGCTGGTGCCCGTGCTGTACCGGCTGGTGGAGGGCCGAAGGGAACGCCGTGAGCTCCTGGCCGACCTGCAGCAGGTACCGTCCACCAACGGTTCACGGGATAGCCCTGAATCCGCGGACTGGACCACCGGCATGATTCCCAAGACCACCGGCCGCCGCGCCCAGCACTGACAGGGGGAATATCTTCCGTCCCGGAGCTTACACCGGGCAATAGATGCAAATGCATCTATATTGGTGTAGAGTGGAAGCAAGCCACAGCCACATAACGGGAGGCAAATCATGCAAATCGGCGTATTCAGTGTCAGCGACATCACCACGGACCCCACCACGGGCCGCATCCCCACAGAGAACGAACGCATCAAGGCCTCCGTGGCAATCGCCAAAAAAGTCGAAGAGATCGGCATGGATGTCTACGCCATCGGTGAGCACCACAATCGGCCGTTCTTCTCCTCCTCACCCACCACAACCCTTGCCTACATTGCCGCCCAGACCGAGCGCATCACCCTCTCCACGGCCACCACGCTGATCACCACCAATGATCCTGTGAAGATTGCCGAGGACTTCGCCATGCTGCAGCACCTGGCTGACGGCCGGGTTGACCTGGTCCTGGGACGCGGCAACACCGCCCCCGTCTACCCCTGGTTCGGCAAGAACATCCAGGACGGTATCGAACTGGCTATCGAAAACTACAGCCTGCTCCGCCGCCTCTGGGACGAAGACACCGTCAGCTGGTCCGGCAAGTTCCGCACCCCGCTGCAGAACTTCACCTCCACGCCCCGGCCGTTGGACGGCGTCGCCCCCTTTGTGTGGCACGGCTCCATCCGGACGCCACAGATCGCCGAAGTGGCTGCCTACTACGGGGACGGCTTCTTCGCTAACAACATCTTCTGGCCCAAGGAGCACTACCAGCAGCTGATCGGCCTTTACCGCGAGCGCTATGAGCACTACGGCCACGGCAAGGCAGACCAGGCGATTGTAGGCCTGGGCGGCCAGTTCTTCATGCGCAGGAACTCCCAGGACGCCGTCAAGGAGTTCCGGCCCTACTTCGACAACGCGCCGGTGTATGGCCACGGACCGTCGTTGGAGGATTTCACCTCGCAGACGCCGCTGACCGTCGGAAGCCCGCAGGAAGTCATTGAAAAGACCCTTACCTTCCGCGAGTTCTTCGGTGACTACCAGCGCCAGCTGTTCCTGATTGACCATGCCGGACTTCCGCTGAAGACGGTGCTGGAGCAACTGGACCTGTTTGGCGAGGAAGTGCTGCCCGTCCTCCGCAAGGAATACGCCGCAAAGAAGCCGGCACATGTGCCGGACCCGCCGACCCATGCCGGACGCGTAGCTGCGCTGCTGGCGCGCCAGGACCAGGCACAGGAAACTGCACCCGCAACCCAGGCAGCCGGAACGGATTCCTAGTGGGTACCGGACCTCAGGAATCGGCTACCCGGCTGGCTGCCGAGACATGGGAATCGCTGTTCCGGGCCCAGGTGGCGGTCATGCGCCAACTGCAGGCCGGGGCGGCTTTCAAGACCATCCCGGTGAACGAATACGACGTGCTGTTCACGCTCTCGCAGTGTCCGTCCGGCTGGCTTCGGCTCAATGAGCTCAACCACCACGTCCTGCTGAGCCAGTCCAGTCTCAGCAGGATGGTGGAGCGGCTGGAGAAGCGCGGGCTGGTAGAGCGGACCACCGCCCCCGAAGACGGCCGCGGTGTCCTCCTGTCGCTGACCGAGGCCGGCAGGGCGTTGCAGAGGGAAGTCGGCCTCAGCCACGTGCGGGACATTGCGGGAATCGTGAAACCTGCCCTGACTACGGCGGAGCAGCGCGAGCTCAAACGCCTGACGGACAAGCTGCGGGACTCCATCAAGACCCGCTAGGTATCAGCCCAGTACCTCCAGGCGGGAGTAGTCCTCCACGGGCAGGTCGCCGTTGACCACCGCTGTCACCTGCATCTTCTTCAGGGTGAGCCGCCCGCCCACCGTGGAGAGGAAGGCGGTGTCAGCGGCGTCACGGCCAACTGAGATCCGGACCATGGACGCACGGGGAGCAAGGCCGGTTGGGTCGATGACGTGCCATTGCCCGTCCACATGGGCCTCGGCGACGGCGTGGAAGTCCATGGGCGTCAGCCCCGGGGCGTATACAGCGGTCAGCCTGGCCGGAACGTCCCGTGCCCGCAGCAGGGCGATAGCCAGGTGCGCGAAGTCACGGCACACGCCCCGGCGGTGCAGCAGGGTTTCCACTGCGCCGTCCGTCACGCGTGATGAACCGCTGACATACGCCAGTTCGTTCGCCACCCAGTCACGGACGCCCAGGATGAGGTCCTTGCCCGTGAGGGCGCCGAGTTCGGCGTAGGCGGTAGGCAGAATCCGGTCCGACTCCGCATACCGGCTGGGCCGGACGTAGCGGATGAGGTCCACCGCCATAACCTCCGCTGGCATTGCCTGACCGGCAAGAGTTGCTGAGTAGTCAACGGTCACCTCAGCTGGTTCCGCTATCTCGAGATAATGGATTCTGCCACCATGGTCATCCGTAATCTCCTGGACCGGCACCTCTGTTTCATTCGCCCTGACTGTAAGCACTTCCGAGAACGAGGTATAGCCCGGGTTGCGCGCAGCAGCGACTGCCAGCGCAATTTTCGTGTCTGCGATGGTGCTGAAAACAAGGCTTGTTGAAACAGAGCGTTCCATGAATCTCCGAAGGGGGCTAGGTGTTGATCACCAGCGACATTAGCATCCGCTGCACGTTGGCAAATTCGCTCCCCTGGCTGACGTACTTTTCGGCCTGGTCCAAGGTGTCGAACGCCTTGGCGGGAGCTACCTTTTCATCCGGGGCAAAGGCCTTGAAGGTGTCCATGTCGCCGAAGGAGTAATTGCCCGTGCCCGCCGGGCCACTGACCACGTTTACCAGGGTGCAGGCGCTTCCGTCCGCTCCGCCGGCCATGTTGGTTATCCCGTACGAGCCGAAGTACCGGTACCCCTGGATGACCCGGAACACCACCCGCGGGTCGATGGCTGCCGCATCGCTGGACGGGAGTTCCACCGGGTCGCTGCTGAGCACAATGTAGGGTTTCCGTTCCGGGTCCGGGCATTCCGGAGCAGGAGTTTCCGGCAGGCCGGTTTTCAAGGTGGCCAGTACCGTACCGTCCGCTGTCTTGACCTCCACCTTCAAAGCACCAGGAAGCGCACCGGCATCCGGCGGCACCGACTGCGCGATCCAGTCAGCCGGCAGATCGAAGCTCACCTTCCGCCCGGGATCGGTATATGTCTTCCATGCCGCTGCCGTAGGAGTGTCAGAGGTTCCGGTACTTGCCGAAGGGCCGGGTGTCTCCGTCGTGCCCGTTGGCCCTTCAGAAGCCGACGACGGCGGCTGGCTTGAGGCGGTGCCGGTGGCATCGGGCTGCGCGGTCCACGAAGGCTGCCCGCCGCCGTCGTTACTGCATCCTGAAAGAAGTACGAGGACGGCGACGGCGGCAAGTGCGGCAGCCGATCGCGTGGCAGGTGCCCTCCGGCAGGTGGCCGAGCTGGTGGATATTGTCCAGTTCATGGATTCAGCCTAATCGCGCCGGCCCGCCCGCCGGGGACATTCTTTGGTCATTCCGGCGCTAGGGTGGGAGCATGACGGAAGAGCACGGCGTCGCAGTCGACGAGACAGTTCCGGGTATGTCTGCCCTGGATATTGCCGACTGGCGGCTGCGGACCTTTGCCCTGTACGACAGAGTGCGCACGCTGGCTGCCGCGGATCCCGCAGAAGCGCACAGCTACTGGCGGCACGAACGCGACCGCATGTTCGCCACCCACCCGGCCTCGGCACTGTCGGCCAAGGACAAGACCGAGTTTTCCGGCCTCAGGACCGCCCACTACGATCCCATCTACCGGTTCCATGTGCCGCTGACGCTGGAAGGCGCCGGGCGGGAGATGACCGTGGAGACAGGAACAGACGGTGCTGTTCCTTTCGTCCGGTTGGGCACCTTCGATCTCCCGGAGATGGGCCAGCTGGCCGTCTGGAAGGTCCGGGGCTACGGCGGCGGGATCTTTGTCCCGTTCCGTGACGCCACTGCGGGCCAGGCGGGCGGCAGCTACGGCGGGGGCAGGTACCTCATCGACACCATCAAGGGCGCCTTCCACGGCGTCCGCGGTTCAGGGCCGGACGCCAGCTTCGTGCTGGACTTCAATTTCGCCTACAACCCGTCCTGTGCGTACAACGAAGCGTGGGCGTGCCCGTTGCCGGGCCCTGCGAACCGGCTGGCAGTCGAAATCCCCGCCGGCGAGCTGGTGGCTACAGCCTGACGTCAGGTAGGGACACCCAGTCCCCGGACACGTCCGACGGCGGCAACTACCGCATGTGCCGCCGTCGAAAGTTCCGCAGTTGTTGTGGTGGCATCGAAGCTGAAACGCACGGCTGTCTGCGCCACCTCACGGCTGATACCCATGGCAAGCAGGACCGGCGACGGTGCATCGGAACCCGCGGCGCAGGCGGAACCGCTGGAACACACCACCCCGGCGCGTTCCAGTTCCAGCAGCAGGGACTCGCCGCTGGTGCCCGGGAAACAGAATGAGGCAAGTCCGGGCAGGCGGCTGACGGGGTGGCCGGTGGGCAGGGCTTCCGGCAGGCCGGCCTGCACCTGGGCAATAAAACCATCCCGCCGTTCCGCGAGTCCGGCCGCTTTGGCTGCGATGTCCACGCCGGTACCGGCCAGGCTCAGCGCCGCGGCAACGCCCACCGCCCCGGCAACATTCTCTGTGCCCGAGCGCCGGCCGCGTTCCTGGCCGCCGCCGTGGATCAGCGGCTCCAGGCCCAGCCGGCCGCGGACAAACAGTACGCCGCAGCCTTTGGGCGCACCCAGCTTGTGACCGGACAGGCTCAAGGCATCAACACCCAGGCCCTTGACGTCGAGGGGGACCGAGCCCGCTGCCTGCACAGCATCGCTGTGGAACGGAACCCCGTGCCCGCGTGCGATGCCGGCGAGCTCCCGGATGGGCTGGACACTGCCCACCTCGTTGTTGGCGTACATAATGCTCACCAGCGCCGTCTCCGGCCGGAGAACCCGTTCCAGGGCTTCGACAGTCACCAGGCCGTGCCGGTCCACACCTACCACGTCCACGTGGAAACCGTGGAACCTCTCCAGGAAGCGGGCGGATTCCTCCACGGCGGGATGTTCCACCGCGCTGATGACCACCCTGTCCAGGGTGGGATCGGCAGCCTGCCTGGCCAGCGCGATGCCCTTGACGGCCAGGTTGTCCGCCTCCGTCCCGCCGGAGGTGAACGTAATCTCGCTGCTCCGGCAGCCCAGGAAGTCTGCCGTGGTTTTCCGGGCCTCTCCGAGCGCGGCGGCCGCAGCCTCGCCCAGTGTGTGATGGCTGGATGGATTGCCGAACTCGCCGGTCAGGTACGGCCACATGGCCTCAATCACCTCGCGGCGGACGGGGGTGGTGGCAGCGGCGTCCAGGAAAATCACGGCGCTCAGTCCCCCGTGCCGGCAATTGCCCCTGCGACTGCCACCATCGGTTCGGCGGCGTCGACAACAAGCTCCACGTCCAGCCCCAGGTCCAGCGCGGCCACACTATGGGTCAGGGCGCCGATCGAGATGACGTCGACGCCGGTTGCGGCGATAGCCGCCACAGTCTCCAGGCTTACGTTCCCGCTGGCTTCCACTACTGCACGGCCGGCCACCTGCTGCACACCCGCCCGGAGCGCAGTCAGGGAGAAGTTGTCCAGCATGATGGTGTCCACGCCGGCGGCAAGCACGGGTTCGATCTGTTCCGCGCTATCGACCTCCACTTCGAAGTGCGTGGTGTGGCCCAACTGCGCCTTTGCGGCAGCCAGGAGCGCGGTAAGTCTGGCGGAATCCCCGCCGGTCATCACTGCCAGGTGGTTGTCTTTGGCCAGGACGGCGTCGGACAGGCTGTAGCGGTGGTTCGCTCCCCCGCCGCATCGCACCGCATACCGTTCCAGCACGCGCAGCCCGGGCGTGGTCTTGCGGGTATCGGTGATACGGGAGGCAGTGCCTTCCACGAGCCTGACGAATTCAGCGGTCCTGGTGGCAATGGCACTCATCCGCTGGACCAGGTTCAACGCCACGCGCTCGGCCAGGAGCACCGAGCGGGCGTTGCCGCTGACCCTGGCGAGGTGCGTCCCGGCGTCGAACGTGGCTCCGTCGGGCACCAGGAGGTCCACGACGGTGTGCGGATCGATCAGTTCCATGGCGTCCCGGAAGACGGTCCCGCCGCTGAAGACGCCGGGCACCCGGGCGTTGAGCACCGCACTGGCCTTCGCGTCGGCAGGGATCAGCAGCTGCGAGGTGATGTCTCCGCTGGGCGCATCCTCTGCGAAGGCGCGTTCCAGGATTTCGCGGACGGGTGCCGCGGGGAGGGTCAGTCTGGTCATCGGGTTGGTCATGCGCAGGCTCACTTCCGGCTTAGGGTATAGCGCTGGTCATATTCTTCGACGGCGGCGGCAGCGGGTCCGGGGTGGAAGTCGCTCCGGTAGTGCGCACCCAGTGAGGTGCGCCGCTGCCGGGCAGCATCCACCAGCAGCTGCGCAGCCAGGAGCAGGTTGGCGTCCTCGTGCACCTGGGGATCGTCTGAGTCAGGAACGGCTTCAGGAACAACGACGCCGGCCCACACCGTGAGTTCGTCGGCCGCCTCCCGCAGCAACCGGCTATCGCGGATCACCCCGGCCTTGGCCGTCATCAGCGAGCGCAGGGCATCGCGGGAGAACGTTTCGGTGCTCCCGGGAGGCGCTTGATCGGTTTCCCGGAGAGGCTTGGCGGCTCCCGAAAGCGCCGTTGTTGCGTGAGGATCCGCGCCGGCCGCCGAGCTTGCGAGGGGGTTGCCGGCGCGAGAGCCGAGCGCAGGCGCCCAGGGTACCGCCAACCCGGAGGCAACCACGGAGTTAGCGCCGGAAGAGGAACGAAGAAAATCGGCAACTGCCCGGCGCCCGAAGACAAGCCCTTCAAGAAGCGAGTTGCTGGCAAGCCGGTTTGCGCCCTGGACGCCGGTGCAGGCCGCTTCGCCGGCAGCGTACAGCCCGGGAAGGCTGGTGCGGGCGTTGAGATCGGTAGCGACACCGCCCATCCAGTAGTGGGCGGCAGGGGCAACGGGAACGGGTTCGCGGGTCCAGTCGACGCCGGCTTCGCGGGTGCGCCGGCTGAGGGTGGGGAAACGGTGTTCCAGGAAGCCGGTGCCACGAGTTTCCTCGATGATTCGGGCGTCGAGGAACACATGGCCGGTGGGGTCGCCCAGAGCGGCCAGGTGCAGGGCAATGCTGCGGGACACCACGTCGCGGGGCGCCAGTTCGGCATCCGGATGGTACCCGGGAAGAAACCGCGTTCCGTGGGCATCGACAAGGATGGCGCCCTCACCGCGGACGGCCTCGGAGATGAGGAGGGGCTCGTTGCCGCGGCGGTAGAGACCGGCGGATGCTTCCTCTGGGCGGACCAGGCAGGTCGGATGGAACTGGAAGAACTCGAGGTCCGTAACGGCTGCACCGGCCCGCCAGGCGAGCGCCAGCCCGTCAGCTGTGGCCACCGCAGGATTGGTGGTCTGGGCAAACAACCGGCCAGCGCCACCTGTGGCGAGCAGGACGGCATCGGCTTCCAGTGATGCCGTCCGGCCGCCGAAGAGGTAGTTCACCCCGGTGACCCTGCCGCCGTCGAGCAGGAGCGAAGTGACCTGGGCGTGGGCGATCACGCGGAGGCTGCCCCGGGACTGGGCGTCCAGCAGGCTGGCGATGAGGGCCGAGGACACGCCTGCGCCGGTGGCATCACCGCCGGAGTGCAGGATTCGGGGGGCAGAGTGGGCTCCTTCAAGGCCAAGGGAGGGATCTCCGTCGGGCTCCAGGTCGAAGGAGACGCCAAAACGCCGTAGGCCGGCAATGTCATGGCGCGCTTCTGTACACATGATCCGGACGGCTTCCTCGTTGCAGTGCCCGGCTCCGGCCCTCAGCGTGTCAGCAATATGGGCCGCCACGGTATCGCCCGGGGCCGGCTGCTCCAGCACGGCGGAAATCCCACCCTGGGCATGGGAGGTGTTGCTGTCGGCCAGGGCGCCCTTGCTCAGCAGCACGGTCTCCACGCCGGCATCAGCTGCGAGCAGGGCGGCGTAGAGTCCCGCCACGCCGCTGCCTACGACGATGAGCCGCGGTGCCATGGCTCTTGCCGCCTTCCCGGGAGGCGCCTTCCAGCTCTGCCGGCCAGTCATTTCGGCTTCGCCGCCAGCATGCGTTCCAGGGCCACCTTTGCATCGGCCTGTACCGCTGCATCCACAGTGATGCGGTTGACGATGCGCCCTGCCACGAGTTCCTCCAGCACCCAGGCAAGGTAACCGGGATGGATGCGGTACATGGTGGAGCAGGGGCAGATGACCGGGTCGAGGCAGAAGATGGTGTGCTGCGGATATTCAGCGGCCAACCGGTTGACCATGTTGATCTCGGTACCGATGGCGAACGTGGTGGGTTCAGTTGCCGCCGCGATGGCCTTCTTGATGAAGTCGGTGGAACCGGCGGAGTCCGCGGCGTCCACCACCTCCATGGGGCATTCCGGATGGACGATGACGTTGACGCCGGGGAAGTCCGCCCGCGCCTTGTCTATCTGGGCCACGTTGAAGCGCTTGTGCACCGAGCAGAAGCCGTGCCAAAGGATCACCCGCGAGTCCAGTATTGCCCGCTCATCGTTGCCGCCCAACTCTTTGCGGGGATTCCACATGGGCATCTGCTCCAGCGGGACCCCCAGGGCCTTGGCAGTGTTGCGCCCCAGGTGCTGGTCCGGGAAAAACAGGACCCGCTGTCCGCGTTCGAAGGCCTCTTCCAGCACCGTTCGCGCATTGGAGGACGTGCACACCACACCGCCGTGACGGCCGCAAAACGCCTTCAGTGCTGCGGAGGAGTTCATGTAGGTGACGGGGATGACCGGAACCCGGCCCGCGGCGTCGGGCTCTGTCCCGAAAATTTCGGTGAGCTGTTCCCAGCAGTCCTCCACTGAATCTTCATCCGCCATGTCCGCCATGGAGCAACCGGCAGCCAGGTTGGGCAGGATCACGGCCTGCTCAGGGGTGGAGAGGATGTCAGCGGTTTCGGCCATGAAGTGCACACCACAGAAGATGATGGCCTCGGCGTCAGGCCTGGTCAGCGCTGCGTTGGCCAGTTGGAAGGAGTCGCCCACGAAGTCCGCGTACTGGATCACCTCGTCCCGCTGGTAGAAGTGGCCCAGAATGACGGCCCGGTTTCCCAGGCGTTCCTTGGCCGAGCGGATCAAGGTATCCAGTTCGGCGTCGCTGGCTGCCTTGTATTTTTCCGGAAGCTGGCCCTGCCTCGGTGTTGTGGCGGGAGCAACATCGGAGCTTGAGGCGCCGGGCCCGTAAGCGGGTGTCCCGGCGAGCGCCTCGGCGAGGTCGTAGTCCCAGGGACCACGGGAAAGGTCCGGGCTGCAGGTGCCCCCGGCGCTCTTCCCTGCAGGCACGGCTTTTTCAGCCTGCTCGCGCGTGATCAGCTGGATCGCTGTGTTGACGCTGCTCATGGTGTGCTCCTGTTGTCTTGGTCAAGGCCGGGACGGCCGGTGAAGCGGTACAAGCGTGGAGGGCGGTGTTTGCCGCCCTGCAGGTATCTGTCGGTTTCCTGGATTTCCGGGGTGGCTTTGACCTGGCGGCGGAAGTTGGCGGGGTCCAGTTCACGGTCAAGGACCGCTTCGTAGACTTCACGGAGTTGAGCCAGGGTGAAGTACTCGCCGAGCAGATGGTAGGCCACCGATCCGTAGGCCACCTTGCTGCGCAGCCTGCCCAGTGCGTAGTCCACAATGTCGTTGTGGTCGAAGGCCAGCTCCCCCAGGCGGTCGGCGCGGAACCACTTCACGTTTTCTGATTCCGCAGCGAGCGCGGCCTCAGTGGGCTGGACCAATGCCCAGTAGACGATGGAGACGACCCGCTGGGTGGGAGAACGGTGCAGGCCGCCGAAGGCGTAGAGCTGTTCGAGGTAGCTGGGTGCCAGGCCGGTGGTGTCGCGCAGGTTCCGGGAGGCGGCGTCCTGCAGGGACTCGGTGTGGCTCAACGGGCCGCCAGGGAGAGCCCATTGCCCTTTGAAGGGCTCCCGGATGCGCCGGACCAACGGCATCCAGAGGGTGGGGCGGCCGGATGCCGCGCTGGGACGCAAGGCAAAAATCACTGTGGAAATGGCCAATGACGGCGGGGCTGCAAGGCGTTCGGAAACGTTCGCAGAACTCGTATACACACGATCACCTGCCTTCCGTCCATCCGGTGTTTGGGCAACATCGCGGGGAGGTCCATCCGTGTTCCCGCCTGTCGGCCCAGCTTACCATTAGTTATAGTCATATTGACCTGAACTAAGGTTACGCGTGGCGCGGCACGGCGCAAAATCCCGACGCCAGTATGACGGCGGCAGGTAAAGTGAGCGGTACCCCAGCGTTGGGGACGGAACCACAGCGCTCCAAGCGGCAACCGGAGGTACAGCATCATGAGCGGCAGGCACAGCGTCGGGCAGCATCCCCACACAGTGGAGGGCACTGACCCCCAGCTCTACTTCGAAGTCCACACGCCCGAAATCAACGCCGGAACACGGCCGGTCCTGCTGATTCACGGCTTCTCCTCCTCCAGCAAACTCAACTGGGAGAACACGGGCTGGCTTGGCGCACTCCGGGAGGCAGGACGCACTGTCATCACCGTGGACCTGCCGGGCCATGGCCGCAGCGGCGTGCCCGAAGACCTTGACTCCTACTCCCCCAGCCGCATCCGCGCGGATCTTCTGCAGATAGCTTTCGACGCCGGAGCGCGGCCCCTGCTCGGTGGCCATCCCGAAAGCGGCCTGGACGTGATCGGCTATTCCTTGGGGTCCCGGCTCGCCTGGGAATTTGGTGCCACCCAGCCGGAGTTGGTGCATCGCCTGGTCCTGGGCGGACCGAACGTCGCCGATCCGCTGGCTGCCTTCGACCTCTCCGCAGCGCAGCGCTACCTGGCAGACGGAACGCCTATTGCCGATGAGTCCACGGCCGGCCTTTTCCGGATGGTCCAAATGGTTCCCGGGAACAACACCTTTGCCATGCTCTCCCTTATTGAAGCCATCAAGGCAGAACCCTACGACCCCGCCGAAGCGGTGCCGCACATGCCTATGCTGCTGGTGGCCGGAGATCAGGACGAACGGGCGGTCAGCATGCCGCAACTGGCCGAACTCGCCAGGGGCGCCGGCTCCATGGTGGAGCAGTTAATGATTCCGGGCCGCAACCACAACAACACGATCACCAGCCGGGCATTCAAGCAGGCGGCAATCGAGTTCCTGGCAGCCTCATAGATTCCGGCGGGCTTCCGGCTGTCCGCCGTCATTGGCGGTAGCGGGGTGCCGCCCGTCATGGCGGCAGCCTGCGGGTAGGCTGGATGACGTGTACAACCACGTAACGAGGCAGCCATGAGCACGCGCTTCGAGGACCGTGACGATGCCGGCCGCAGGCTGGCCGCCGTCCTGACCCAGTTCCGCGAACGCCCGGACGCCGTTGTCCTGGGGCTGGCACGTGGCGGAATTCCCGTTGCAGCTGCCGTTGCCCGCGACCTGTACCTGCCCTTAGGCCCGGTCCTGGTCCGCAAGCTCGGCATCCCCGGACACGACGAAACAGCCTACGGCGCCCTTGCCTGGTGGGACGGTCACGTGGTCAAACTGCTCAACAAGCCACTCGTGGACCGGGTCCTGGAACACGGCGTCCGCCCGGAATGGCTGGATCAGGTGGAGGAACGCGAGCGGGCGGAACTTGCCCGGCGCGCAGGCAGCTACCCAGGAATCAGCAGCGATGTCCGGGGCAAAACCGTCCTGCTGGTGGACGACGGACTGGCCACCGGAGCGACCATGCGGGCGGCCATTGAGGCCGTGCGCTCCGCAGGCGCTGCCGCCGTCGTCGTCGCCGCTCCGGTGGGGTCAGTCGAAGCCGAAGCTTCCCTGGCGAGGGTTAGTGACGCCGTCCTCTGCCTGCACCTGCCCGGAAAGTTCCGCGCGGTGGGCAGCTTTTACCACCACTTCGACCAGGTTGGCGACGACGAGGCCATCAGCCTACTTAGCCGTTGATGCCGGTGCCTTCACACCCAACGGCCGCCCCTTGGTCTCCTTCGCCAGCAGGACGCCGACGGAGGAAATGACGCACAGCACCATGATGTAGATACCGACTGAACCTGACCATTTGGTGCTCTGCAGCAGCCATTCCGCGATGGTGGCGGCAAATGCTCCACCCAGGATGGCGCCCAAGGCGTAACCGATCGAAATTCCGGAGTACCTGACGTTGGCCGGGAACATCTCGGCATACATGGCGGACATCGGGCCGTAGGACAGGCCGAGACCGATGGTCAGGACAAAGAGGGCCAGCCCGTAGAGCCAGATGTTAGCGGTGTCGATCAGGGCGAACAGGGGAATCATCCAGACAAAAATGATGCCGTAGCCCGTCAGGAAGGTTTTGACACGACCGATCCGGTCCGACAGCCAGCCGCCGAACAGGGTAAAGATGAGCCAGCCGAATGATGCCAGGGTGGTGGCCAGCAACACCTGGGGGGTCTCCATCTTCAGGGTCCTGGTGGCGTAGGAGATGAAGAAGGCGATCAGCAGGTAGCCCGCGGCATTGTTCGCGATGAAGATCATGGCCGAGAAGACGACTTCCTTGGTGTTGTGGCGGAACAGTTCACCAAGAGGCGCCTTGCTTTCAGCCTTGCGCTGGGCAAGCTCTTTGAAGACAGGGCTTTCATCCACTGCGCGGCGGATCAGGTACCCAACCACGATCAGCACAACGGAGAGCAGGAACGGTACGCGCCAGCCCCAGGCGGCGAAGTCTTCCCTGGACATGCTGCTGTTGAGGAAGTACAGGAGGCCGGTAGCCAGGATCATGCCAATGGGAACGCCGATCTGCGGATATGCACCAAAGAAACCGCGCTTGCTCCGGGGTGCGTGCTCAACGGCCATCAGGGCAGCTCCGCCCCACTCGCCGCCGGCGGAGAATCCCTGGATAACCCGCAGGGTGATCAGCAGGATCGGCGCCCAGACACCAATCGTGGCGTAGGTGGGCAGCATGCCGATCAGTGACGTGGCCGCCCCCATCATGACCAACGTGAAGACCAGCATGGACTTGCGTCCCAGCCGGTCGCCCAGGTGTCCGGCAACAATGGCGCCGAGCGGCCGGAACAGGAAACTGATGCCGATCAGCGCGAAGGAAAGGATCTGGGCCAGGCCCGGGGAGGACTCCTGCAGCGGGGTCAGGAACAGCGGCGACAGAAGCGTCGCCGTCAGCTGGGCGAAGATAAAGAAGTCGTACCACTCAATGGTGGTGCCAACCAGCGTGCCCGCCAGGACCCGGCGTTCTTCCCGCTTGGTGCTTGGCCCTGCTTCTGAGTCAACTGTTGACGCGGTCATTTGAACTCCATTGTTTTTGTGCGGCCGGGAACCTTCCCGTCCATCCACAGTGCCCCGACCGAAGTGCGACCGGCTGGGACATTACCGACAGAACGGTCAGTCGGATAAAACTGTACTACGGTATGTGATGCAGCGCACTCAATACGTCGCCCTGCGCTTTACTTTCGATATCTGCCCCTGCGTTGGTCCGGCCTACGATGGAGCCATGAAGCCATCCGCCATGGGAACGACGCCGGCAGCCGGAAGTACCGCCTCCCCCTCACAGACCCTTTCCAGGGGAATCCGGGCCCTCGAAATCCTCGCAGCGGCAGGGCATCCGCTGACCATTGCCGAACTGTCTGCAGCTTTAGGCGTCCACCGCTCCGTGGCCTACCGGATCCTGCGCACCCTGGAAGACCATTCGCTGCTGGTCCGCGACGATGCCGGCCGCGTGCAGCCTGGCCCTGGCCTGGCAGTGCTTGCCCGCGGCGTTTCCCGCAACCTCCAGCAGGCGGCACTTCCGGAGCTGACGCAACTGGCAAACGTCTTGAACATGACGGCCTTCATTGCAGTATGGGACCACCAGGACTGCATCACCCTTGTAACCGTTGAACCCCGGCACACCGGTGGGGCCGTTGCCCAGCACCCCGGTACCCGTCATCCGATCCATACCGGAGCGCCGGGCATCGCCATCCAGTCGGCCCTCACCGAGGAGGAATGGCACCGGCTGGCACCCACCGTCCCGTACCGCCGTGAAGCAACGGAAGCCCGCTCCCGCGGCTACGCTGCCAGCCACGATGAAGTGATCCCCGGCCTTTCGTCGCTGGCTGCACCCATCCGCGTGCCGTCCGGACGCCCTGCCGCCCTCGCAGTGGTATACATCGGCTCAACGCAGGATTCAGGGACAGTAGGGGCGACGGTCGCGGCCAGTGCCGCACGGATTGAGAGCCAGCTGGGCTGACAGCACGCGTGCCTGGGTGGATCAGGACTTTTCTGGCCGGTACTTCGCCAGAAGCAGCGCACAGAGTACACCGGCCGCCGCCAAAGCCGCTGCCGCCACAACCGGGACCAGGAATGCCTGCGCACTGCCTGCACCCTGCGCCAGGACGCCGGCGCTGGCTGCTCCGGCAGCAGACCCGGCAACCACTCCGCTGGCCAGGGAAGTCATGACCGTTCCCAGGCGGCCCGGGGGTGCAAGGCGGCCGCCAATAGCAAAAACAGTAACCATCACGGGGCCCACCGGGAGTCCAAGCACCAGCAGAATCAGCAGCATCGACCCTACGTCGTGGGCGACCGGAAGCAGCAATGACAGGCCCGCCATCGCCGCAGCACAGACCGGCCAACGGAACCGGAGGAGGAACGACGGTGGCCAGTAGGCTACCGAAAGGGCAGTGACAGCCGAACTGACACCCATCACCGAGTACAGGAGCCCGGCCAGCTCGGAGCCGCCAAAGCGGTCGGCGAAGGAGGCCAGGGAAGCCTGGGTACCTCCGAAGAAGGCTCCCATACACACCATCCCGGTTACCGGCAGAATCAGCGCGGCTATCAGGCGGCTGCCATCTGCCGTTTTGCCAGGACCTTGACGGGAGCTGCCTTTTGGACGACGGGCCGATTGACGGCGGGGAATCTTGCGGACAGTGGGGTGGAGGGCAAAGGCGGGCACAAAGCCCAGTGTGAGCACTGCAGCCAGAGCCAGAGGCAGCCAGGGCGCTACCAGGCTGGCGAGGATGCCCACTAAGGCCGGCCCGAGGACGAAGGTCAGTTCGTCGGCGGTGCTTTCGTAGGACAGCGCCGTATCCAGGTCGCGGTTCTGCACCTGCCCGCCGGGCGCATTCGACTGCTTTTCCGCCGTCAGGACCATCCACCGCACCCTGGCCAGCGGACCTACCTGGGGGCAGGAGGCGCCGGCTGCAAAGGATGCTGCCAGGATAACCAGGGCTGAACCGGCAACCAACTGGACGCTCAGCAGGAGGACCGTTACGGCAAGCGCATTCAAGCCCGCTGCCAGCAGCAGGACGGGGCGCTGTCCCCACCGATCGGCCATGGAACCCACCACGGGACCACCAATGGCGGAGCCGATGCCGACGGCGCCGGCTGCCGCGCCGCCCAGGGCGTACGAGGACGTAGCCGAGGTTACAAGGGTAAGGGCGCCGATTGTCAGCATGGCCAGTGGCAGCCGGGCTACCAGCCCGATGGGAATGAAGCTGCGGCCGGCCAGTTGTTGCAGGCGGCCGAAACGGTTACCCGGACCCTTGCCAACTAAGGGCTTGCAGCCGGCTACAGGTTCACTGTCAGCAACTGCACTGCTCAGGTTTTGGCTACGCGGGGGTTCGGCTTCGGTGACTTGCCTGCGTTCGGCTACAGTCTCCGGATTCTGCGGAGTGGGTGTATCTGGAGAGAAAATCAAGGTTCCGGGCTCGCTTCATTCTGCGCATCGTCCCTCCTCCCGATGCGCGCGACCCGGTAACTACCCCATTCTATGCCGATAGCCGGGCAAGGGCGCTAGGCGGCAACGGTGTCGGAAATGTGGAGCGTGGAGCCGGTCCTTCCCTTCACCACCTGCAGCTGAACGCCAATCCGCTGCTTCATCTCCGCCACATGGCTCACCAGCCCCACAACGCGACCGCCGTCCCGCAGCCCTTCGAGTGCATCCATGACTTGTTCCAGTGACTGCTCATCAAGGCTGCCGAAGCCTTCGTCCACAAAGAGGGTTTCGATGTCCACCCCGCCTGCCTCCTGCTGGACGACGTCCGCGAGGCCCAGGGCCAGCGCCAGGGCAGCCATAAAGGATTCGCCGCCGGACAATGTTGAAGTGTCGCGGCGATGGCCCGTCCACTGATCCACAACCTCCAGGCCAAGGCCTGATTTGGCTCCCCGCGCAGCTTTCGCGTCCGTGTATTTCAGGAGGTAACGTCCATCACTCATGGCGACGAGCCGCTCCGAAGCGGCAGCGGCCACCTGTTCGAGCCGCGCTGCCAGAACGTAGCTGTTGAGGCTCATCCGGTAGGAGTTCTCTCCCCGCCCTGCCGCTGCATCCGCCAGCGCCGTGAGGGTACGGGCCTTCTCCTGGGGCTCCAGGGATTCTTCCAGCAGGGATTCAAGCTCGGTCCGGATCCGTTCCAGGGAGGACACACTGCGGGCTGCTACAGCTGCCGCGAGTCCGGCCTCCCGGGCTCCTTCCTCGGCCTCTCCGGCCAGTGTTCTAGCCTGTTCAAGGTCTGATGCATCAACCACGTGGCCGCTGTCCACTTCAGTACGGGCGAGGACAAGGTCTGCGCTGTCCAGCAGTTCAGCCAGCCGGGCCTCCTCGTCCTGGCCCGCGCGGATCCTGGCTTGAAGAGCTGCGGCTTCAGGAGCCGGCAGCAGGGCTTCTGCAGCTTCCCCTTCGCTGCTGAAGCCGGAACCGGGCAAGGCCGCTTCGAGTTGTTGTTCGGCTTCGGCCAGCCGTGCAGCAGCGGCCTCAGCCTGCACCCGGGCGCGATGGGCTGCGTCGAGGGTGGACAGGGACTTACGCAGCGCCCGGAGGCGCTGCCCCAGCCCGGAGTGGACTCCCCTCAGCTCCGCCAGAGCGGGGTCGATCTCGGCTATCTGCCGGGTGACTTCCGCCAGAGCAGCGTCCGTCTCGGCGAACTTTGCCGCCGCCTCGTTTGAGGCGGCAGAAATACCGGCAAGAGATTCCTCACAGTCCTGCTTGCGCCGGCGAAGGACGGCGAGCTGCTCCGCTGCCTCTTCGGCCCGCCGGGCGGCCACTGCAGCGCCGGCCTCCGCCTCAGTGGCAGCTTCCAACGGAGTGTCGCCGCCCTGCCCGGCAAGTACAGCGAGCTGCTGCCGGGCATGCATGAGCTCAGCGGCTACGGTTTCCAGGGCGCGTTCAGCGGTGTCCGCAAGCTGCTGTGCCTGCTCTTCCTCACGGGCAAGTTCCAAAGCCGCCCGCGCTGCAGGCGGCGGCGCCGGGTGATCTTCACTGCCGCACACCGGGCACGGCTCCCCCGCCTGCAACTGCCCGGCAAGTTCGGCAGCGGCATTGGCCAGCCGCTGCTCCCGCAGGTCCAGCCAGTCCTTACGGCAGGACAAATGATGGTCCAAAGCAGTCCGGTGCCGCTCTTGAACCTTCGCCAGCTGAACCGTGGCGGCCTCATGGCTGCGCACCACCGCCACCAGGTCCCGGGCAGCCGCCGCTTCCTTGAGCCGCAAGGGAACCTCCGCTGCCGGCTCCTCGAGCGAGGCCACGCGTGTGACCAGCACAGCCAGTTCTGCCGTCAGCACCGAAGCCTGTTCTTTCAGTCCTGCAACTGATTCCCGGAGCCTGACCTTCGTGCGGTCCAGTTCCTGCTCCCGCGCCCTGAGATCGTCCAGCCGCTGCTCATCCGGAAGACGGGCCTCAATCACCACCTGCTGTGACTTCAACCGCTCCAGTTCAGCTTCGACGTCGGGCACCTCAGCGTCCATCCCGGCAAGCTCAGGATCATCGCTAATATCCATCCTGAGCATTCCCATGGCTTCCGCGAGCGACATGGCGGCATGGTGATCTCCCGTCCTTGCTGCCTCAAGCGTTGCCAGCTGCCCGGCCAGGACCTCAGCCATCCGATGTTGAGCCAGGCGTTGTGCGGCCGCTTCCAATTCAGGAGCCGCTGCGGCGGCGAGCGCCTGCCGTTCGAGGACGGACAACAGCCTGCTCTGGCGCTCGGCCCGGGCGGTGATGTCAGCCAGCAGGGCGGCTTTGCCGGCCCGTCCCGCTTCCGCTTCAACAGCCCGTTCTTTAGCGGCGGCGTAAGCCTCGAGGGCAACAACGTGCAAACCCCCGACCAGGGACGCGGCTGTTCCTTGCAGGGCCGCACTGCCGGCGTCCGGCTCGACATCGCTGTCTGTGCCGTGGTGGGCAGGCCCACCGTCCACGGCGAGGGATGCGGCTTCCGAACGGGCCTGTGCCACGAGCATCGCCGTGCGGTCGGCATAGCGTTCGACGGCGGCCCTGGCTGCCTGTGCCTGGACAGCCAACTCCTTTTCCACTGCTTCAAACCGATGGGTGCCGAACAGCTTCTGCAGCAGCTCCGACCGCTCCGTTGCCTTGGATCGCAGGAAAGCGGCAAAATCACCTTGCGGCAGCATGACCACCCTGGTGAACTGTTCGCGGTCCATACCAAGCAACGCGGTGATCTCGGCTCCGGCCTCATCATTGCGCGAGGTCTTTTCCACCCACGCACCGTCTACCCGCTCGCGCAGCAACGTCTTGGCCTGTTGGGTGGTGAAGCCATTCTTGCCGCGGGCGCTGGGCTTCTCCCAGGCCGGAGACCGCGTGACCTCGAAATGCCGCCCCTGAGCCGTGAACTCACAGCTCACGGCCGGTTCAGTGGCAGCCTCGGCATGGTCGCTGCGCAGCCGCCTGCTCTCCTGGCGTGCGCCCGGGACGGAACCGTAGAGTGCGAAGCAGATGGCATCCAGCACGCTGGTTTTCCCGGCGCCGGTTGCACCGTTCAGCAGGAAAAGCCCGTGCGCACCGAGCCTTTCAAAGTCCACTTCTTCAGTACCGGCAAAGGGGCCGAAAGCGGACATCCGGAGCCGATGGATCCTCACAGCGATGCCTCCTGGAGACGGACGTTGTCCAGGGCCAGGGCCAGTGCCTTGCGCTCAGCCTCATCCGCTGAACGGCCACGGACGTGTTCCAGGAAGCCGCAGCAAAGCGATAAATCATCAACGGCCTCGGCAAGACGGCTGCTGTAGCTTTTTGATTCGACGGCGGCCACGCCCACCGGATCGAAGCCGAGCACCAGCGTGTCCGGGAAACGGGCCCGCAGCCTTTCCATGGCTTGGGCCGGGCGCTGTGCATCTGTCAGGGTGATCTGACAATAGGCATCCTCTGCCCAGGCATGGGATTCGGACTCCAGCAACTCATGCAGGCGTCCGCGAAGCACTGCCAGCTTGCGTGGCGCTTCCCAGGAGACTTCTTCGATGGTTTCGAGGCCGTCCACGCCGATATCCACCAGCCACGCGCCCTTGCGATGGGAAGCCTCCGAAAAGGAATAAGCCAGTGGTGATCCTGAGTACCGGACGGAAGGCGACAATGCCTGGCGACCGTGAAGGTGGCCCAGCGCTGTGTAAGTGAAACCATCGAAGAGGTCCAGGGGAACAGCACCAACGCCGCCGATGCTGAGGTCCCGTTCGCTGTCCGAGGTGATGCCGCCGCTGGCAAAGGTATGCGCAAGCACCACTGAATGCACGCTCCGGCCGGCACTTCGACGGGCCAGATCGGCGCGGATCAGCTCCATGGCCGCCCGGGTCACCTCAAAGTGGCTTGCGGTTTCAACTCCCAGCGCAGGGGCAACAAGACGCGGCTCCAGCCAGGGTGTTCCGTAGATGGCGAGCACCGGCGCGTCATCTGCGGCGGAGGTCCCGGAACCGGCAAGCGGCAGGACCAACGGCTGGTCCAGTTCCGCTACCCGGGTGCGGACGTGCACGCCGCCATGCTCCAGGAGCCGGGAAGCGAACCCCAGCCGGATGGCCGAATCATGGTTCCCGCTGGTCAGGACCACCCTGGCTCCCGCCTGGGTGAGCCGCACCAGGGCGTCGTCCAGAAGATTGACGACGTCGACGCCTGGCAGGGCGCGATCGTACACATCACCGGCAATCAGGACAACGTCTACTGCCTTGTCGCGAACGGTGGCAATGAGCTGGTCCACGAAGGACTTCTGGGCAGCAAGCATCCCGACGCCGTGGAAGGACCGGCCAAGGTGCCAGTCAGATGTATGGAGCAACCGCATGCTCTTACGGTATCGGCTGCCGCTGACATTCTTGCTTCCCGCCGGATGCCACGGGCGTCATTCGGGGCGCGGTAAGTTAAAGCGCATGAGCTTTGAGCCCCAACACTCCGCCCCTGACCAATCCTCCCGCGCCTACGGCGCTCTTTTGGGCGGGGCGCTGGGTGATGCGCTGGGTTCTGCCCCTGCCGGAGATGGCCTGCTCCATTTTTCCGGAACAACCCAGCTGGCGCTGTATTCGCTGGACGGGCTGCTGGACGCCCTCGAATGGGCCAACGCGGGAACAGGGGCGGACGTCAACGCCTGCATCTGGCTTGCCTATCTCCGCTGGTACCTCGCGCAGGAAGGTTCGCTGCCGCCGTCGGCTCCGTCCCCGCAGCCCCGATGGATCGACGGCCAGGAGCTCCTGCAGCAGCGCCGCGATCCGGACGGGACGTCCCTTAGTGGATTGGCCACCGGCGACATGGGCACGTCCTTCCGCCCGGTCAACCCGGAAGCGAAGGGCTCCGCGACGGTCAGCCGTTCCGCCCCGTTCGGGCTAATTCCGCACATCGAGTCGCCCATGGTGTTCAAAATCAGCACCGACGCCGCATCACTGACCCACGGGCATCCTTCAGCGCGCCAGGCCGCCGGGCTGTTCAGCAGCCTTATCCATCACCTGTGCGCAGGCACGGGGCTGATTGAGGCAGCGGCCATGGTCCTTGACGCTGCCAGGAAAACGGACAAGCCGATTCCGGAACTGGTCGAGCGCCTGGAGTCCGCCCGGCGGTTGGCGGAATCGCCGCAGCTGCCGCGGGAAGGGGTGCTGAAGGAACTGGGTGAGGGAGATAGCGCCGAAGAAGCCCTCGCCGTCGGGCTCTATGCCGTGCTGACCAGCGCAGAAGGTGCTGACGGGCCGCATACTCCCCAGGAGCATTTCCGTGCTTCCCTGTCCATTGCTGCCGGTTACGGAAAAGCCGGCCCGGCCATCGGCAGCATCGCAGGTTCCATGCTGGGGGCCCGCTACGGCGAGCAGTGCCTTCCGGCGGAGTGGCTTGAGGCGCTGGAAGGACGCGATGTCCTCCGCACCATGGTGGATCAGCTGCTTAAGGTCACCGTCGCGGCTGATTGATGTTGTTGCAGGCCTCGCAGACATCGTCCGGAATCAAGCCCCGGTCCTGCAGCAAGGCGAAGATCCTGCAACCCAGGCAGAAGCCGGCGAACGCCTCCAACGACGCCGCAACCACCAGCACGGCGATCAGGATCCAGGCCGCCGGAGCGGCCCCCAACGCCAGCAGGACTGCCGCAACCGTGGACAGCGCCGCACCGATCCCCTGGGCAAATCGCTTGGGCGGACCGGGAACCAGCTTCGTCCTGCCCAGCAACGGCGCCAGGACTTTGACGGACAACAGCGCCAGCGGCGAGACCCTGGGGCCGAACAGAACACGCAACCAGAACCCGGCAGCAATCAGGCCCACGAACCAGCCGGATCCGGTAGCCAGGGCCAACAGGGCCACGAGGACCACCAGCCCCGCCGTAATGCGCGCCGCATACTCGTTGACCGGGTTGGGAAATGCGAAAAGGCTGCGCAGTCCGGACGCAGTATCCGTTCGTTCCAGTGTTTGCAGCGGTTCCGGTGCTTGCTGTGTTCCCATCCAGTCAGGGTAGGAGCGCAGACGCTGCAGGAACAGTTATATTGCGCCGCGTGAACTCTAGGACGCTGGTTCCAGTGTTCCGGGGGCCCTTGACGCCATCTGCAGGAACTCTCCCTCGGACAGGACCTCGACGTGCTGGCCCCGCTCATGTAGCTCCAGGACCCTGCGTGCCTTGCCGGTGATCCGTCCGGACCGCAGATCAGAGGCCACAAAGCCGTCCCCGACCACCAGCACCGTAGTGCGGCCGGTCACCCGGCTTTCGGTGGTTGCCCCTGCCTCCGCGGACAGCAGTTTTGCTTCCGGGCGGCCAAGCTCTTTCAGCTGGCCGGTGAACACTACTGTCTGCCCGAACAGCGGGTGGCCAGGATCTGCTGCCGGGTTGGGTGCCGGGTTGGGGCCTTCCTCAGGCCACCCGCCGCCGGCGCGTACGACGCCGGAACCCGCCCGGGTGCCTGCGCGCAGTGTTGCGAGGGTTGCCTTGGACAGCTTGTCCATTGCCGGGTGGAAGGCCGGCTGGCGAGGGATGTCCAGCCCCAGCGACAAGTACAGCTCAGCGATGCTGTTCGCCCCGTTGCGGACGGCGATGTCCACGAGGATCCCCGCGCAGGCGCGCGCATCCTCTGCTGGATCATGGTGATTGACCAGCGGAACGCCGGCTTCCTCAGCGGCAAACGGAAGCGAATTCGAGACCAGCGAATAGCAGCGCCTGGAAAGCATCACGGTGCAGACGTATTCATAACCCGGACCCGGCATTCCGGAGACCTCCAGCCCGGACCTGATAACGCCGAGGTCAAACGCTGCGTTATGGGCCGCCAGGATGTCAGTGCCGATAAATTGTGCAATCTCACCGAAAAGTTCACCGAACCGCGGCATCCCCGCTACGACTTCGGGCTCGATGCCGTGGATGGCAATGTTCTGCCGATCGAAGTGGTCGTGGCCTGCGGGCGGGCGCATCAGCCAGGAGGCTTCCTCCACTACCTTGCCACTGCGGACCTTGGTCAACCCAACAGCGCACGGTGAGCCCCGGAATCCGTTCGCAGTCTCAAAGTCAATCGCCGTAAAGTCCAAAGCCACGGCTCCACCCTACCGCCGGCACAAAAGCCCCCGGCCCATGTATGGCGCGAATCGCCGGACCCAAGGAACCCGACCAGCCGCCGTTGCCGCGAGATGCATATTGGTAGAGTCAGCCATCATGGAGTGGCGCCCCTCCAGGATGGCCGACCCACGGCACGAACGAAGGCAGGTAATCATGGCAGACCAGCACACCGGCCCCGACATCACCCCCGGGGCGGAATTCGACCCGGACTCGCACCTGGAACAGCCCGAGGCCATCCTGCAGTCGCTGATAGAACGTATTGAGGGCGAGATCCAGGCTCTTCAATTCAGTAGTTTCAACCAGGCCGACGCCCTTGCCCTGGGGCTGCTGCTTGTGAACCTCGGCACAGAGCGCGGCCTGCCCATCGCCATTGACATCCGCCGGAGCGGGCATGTCCTCTTTCACGCGTCCTTGCCGGGAGCTACTCCTGACAACGGGATCTGGATCGGGAAAAAGAGCCGCACCGCTGCACGCTACTGCGAGCCATCGCTGCTGGTTGGCTTGCGGGGCCGCGTGGGAGGCGGGCGCATGGAAGACAATGCCTGGTTCGACCAGTCTCTGTACGCAGCACACGGTGGAGCGTTCCCGCTGTGCGTGAAGGGAACCGGTCCTGTCGCGACCGTCACCGTTTCCGGGTTGCCCCAGAAGGCCGACCACGAGCTGGTGGTGGAAGCACTCACGACATACCTGAACCAGGTCGCGGGACGGCCGAACGACTAACGGGCCAGAGCAGGTCAAGTACCCTAGGAAGGTGAACTTTCCTGTGATGACTGACCTTGCCGTAGCCATGATCGGCGGTGCCGGACCGATCCAGCCGCAAATGGCCTCGTTTTTGCCTGACTGGCTCAACCCGGATGTTTTCCTCCGTGATTCGCCGCTGGGGCCGTGGGTCGTGCTGTTGGTCTGCGCCATCGTCTTCGCTGAAACGGGCCTGTTAGTGGGGTTTTTCCTCCCGGGCGATTCCATGCTGTTCACGGCGGGGCTGCTGGTTGCCACCGGAGCCATCCAGTTCAATCTCTGGGCCATGTGCGGGCTCATCATTGTCGCTGCCATCCTGGGAAACCAGACCGGCTACCTCATAGGTTCCAAGGCCGGTCCCGCCATCTTCAACAAACCCGACTCCCGGCTGTTTAAGCGCGAGAACGTGGAGAGCGCACACGCCTTCTTCGAAAAGCACGGTGGCAAGGCCCTGATCCTGGCCCGGTTCGTGCCCATCATCCGCACCTTCGTGCCGGTCATTGTGGGTGTAGCCCAGATGGATAAGCGGAAATTCTTTCTCTACAACGTCATCGGTGCGCTCCTCTGGGGTGGCGGCGTCACGCTGCTGGGTGCCTGGCTTGGCCAGTTTGCCTGGGTCGGGGACAACATTGACATCATCTTCATCGCGATCGTGCTCGTCTCGGTAATGCCCATCGGCGTCGAGGTACTTCGCGGTATGTCCGCCAAGCGCCAGGCCAAGGCTTACGGCACGGACCCGGTCCACGAATTCATTGAAGAGCACAGGCCAGAGGACGAGCACAAGACGCCGCGGGACGTGTAGCGGCCCGCACAGGCTTGACGCACGAACAGTAGAGGCTCCCTGCCCACCGGTAACGGTGCGCAGGGAGCCTCTCCTGTTATGTGTGGGTGCTCCGCTGTCAGGCCGTAACCGCGGGAGTAAGCACCTCGGCTATGGCCGGCAGGAGCGCCCGGAAGGCCTTGCCGCGGTGGCTGATGGCGTTCTTCTCCTCAGCACTGAGCTCCGCGCAACTGCGCGACTCGCCGGCGGGCTGCAGGATGGGATCGTAGCCGAAGCCGCCCTCCCCGCGGGGTTCCCGTAACAGCAGGCCTTCCAGCTGGCCATACTCCACCACTTCGCGGCCATTCCCAGGGCCCGGCACTGCGAGCGCGGCAGCGCATACGAAGGCCGCATGCCGGTGGGGGTCGGGAATGTCGGCCAGCTGAGCCAGCAGCAGTTGCAGGTTTGCGTGGTTGTCACCGTGGCGGCCGGACCAACGGGCCGAGAAGATTCCCGGAGCTCCGCCCAACACATCGACGGCCAGGCCGGAGTCATCAGCGATGGCGGGCAATCCGGTGGCCTCGGCGACGGCCCGTGCCTTCAGCAGTGAATTCTCGGCGAAGGTGGTACCTGTTTCGACGACGTCCGGGGCACCTGCAACAGCAGCGTCCACCACCTGGGTGTCGACGTCGAGCCCTGGCACCTGGCCGCGGAGGATTTCACGCAGTTCGCGCAACTTGCCCTGGTTGTGGGTGGCAAGGACCAGGCGTGGACCCGAGCCGGTCACAGCGAATCCGCGAGCGTCTCGCGCTGGATGGCAGCAAGCTGGCTGGTGCCCAGCAGCGCGAGGTCCAACAGCTTGTTGAGTTCATCGCGGTCGAAGGGTGCGCCTTCGGCAGTTCCCTGTACCTCGACAAACTTGCCTGATCCGGTGACAACAACGTTCATGTCGGTCTCTGCCCGTACATCCTCCACATAGGGCAGATCAAGCATGGGAATACCGTCAATGATGCCCACGGAGACGGCGGCGATGGTGTCGATCAACGGTTGGGCGTTCCTGGCGATCAGCTTGTTGTCGCGCGCGAAGCGGATAGCGTCGGCAAGTGCCACGTAGGCGCCGGTGATCGCGGCGGTGCGGGTGCCGCCGTCGGCCTGCAAAACGTCGCAGTCCAGGACGATGGTGTTCTCCCCCAACGCTTTCGTATCGATGATGGACCGGAGGGAACGACCGATCAGCCGGGAGATTTCATGCGTGCGGCCGCCGATCTTGCCCCTCACTGATTCGCGGTCGGAACGGGTATTCGTGGCCCGGGGAAGCATCGCGTACTCTGCGGTGACCCAGCCGCGGCCTTCACCCTTGAGCCAGCGCGGGACGCCCGCCGTCAATGAAGCTGTGCACAGCACCCTGGTGTTGCCGAACTCGATCAGGGCCGAACCTTCGGCTTGTTTTGACCAGCCGCGGGTGATGCTGATGGGACGGAGCTGGTCAGGGGTACGGCCGTCGGCGCGCGTCACCGGAGCGGTTGTTGCTTCAAAAGTCATGGCTCCAGCATATCCATCCGGCGGACCGGCCCGGTCGCCACGGCCCGCCCTGGGTGTCCAGCCGGCTCAGACGGTGTAGTGGACACCGGCGACAGCGATGGCCACATCTCCGGCAAATGCCGGCCGGGCCTCGGCCATCACCGTGGTTGCGGAAGTCCATACCGGAAGGTGGGTCAGGAGCAATCGCTTGGCGCCCGCTGCGGTTGCCGCCTCCGCGGCGCGCTTCCCGGTCAGGTGCACGTCCTTTACGGCGTCGTCGCGTCCCTCTTCGAAGGCTGCTTCGCAGAGGAAAAGGTCGGCACCGCGCGCGGCATCCTCCAACCCCTGGCAGGAATCCGTGTCGCCGGAGTATGTGAGGATCCTCGAGACGGGAACGCCGTCCTTCCCCGGTTCGGTGACCTCCACGCGCAGGGCGTAGGCCTCTTCGATGGGATGGTTTACGGCATAAGGCGTGACGGTAAACGGGCCCACCACTACAGGTTTACGCTCGGCCCAGTTCGTGAAGTCGAATTCGTCGTGCATCCCGGGGTCCAGCTCCAAGCCGTAGGCAGTGGCCATCCGGTCTGCCGTCGCCGCCGGCCCCCACACAGGAATCCGCCCGGCATCCCAACCTCCGGGCTTCCAGCGGACGGCCACGTGCAGCCCGCACAGGTCCATGCAGTGGTCCGGATGCAAGTGGGTCAACAGGATGGCATCGATGTCCTCGAGGTCCGTGTAACGCTGGATCGCCCCCAGGGACCCGCTGCCCAGGTCAAGGACGATCTTCCATGTACGTTCGCCATCCGTAGCGGTCAGGAGGTAGCAGGACGCCGGCGATCCGGGTCCCGGGAACGATCCTGTGCAGCCAACAATAGTGAGTTTCACCGCCGGATCCCCCCGCCCGTGTCCGCGGCGAACCCGGAGCTCCGCACAAAGTTAGACGTGCGCCTGCGTGGTGAGGCGTCCTGCGCGGCAGCGATCATCTCCGGGGTGATCCGGGCCAGGCTGCCGGTGGGGTACTGGGCTGAGACGTGGTCCACGTGCTGGACGGACAAGACTTCCGGGCCGAGGAACCGGCGCGCCAGGGCTTCAAAGTGGCTGGCGTCACCGGTTGCTATGAAGTGGTGCTCGGGCGCGGCAGGATTCGTGCGCTGGAGTCCATTGTTAACCAGGGCGCGGTACACATCCTTGGCGGTCTCCTCCGCACTGGACACGAGCGTGACGTCCTCGCCCATGACGTAGGAAATGACGCCGGTCAGCAACGGGTAGTGTGTACAGCCCAGCACGACGGTGTCCACGCCGGCGTCCTTGAGCGGGGCCAGGTATTCCTGTGCCACCGCGAGGAGTTCGGGTCCGGTGGTTATGCCCGCCTCGACGTAGTTCACGAATTCAGGGCAAGCCACCGAGGTGATGCGAAGGTCAGGCGCTGCGGCAAAGGTATCCTCGTAGGCCCGGGACCCCACCGTGGCCGAAGTGCCGATGACGCCTACGCGGCCGCGACGCGTTGCTGCCACGGCACGGCGCACTGCCGGCTGGATGACCTCGATCACGGGGATGCCGTACCTCGCGGTGTAGCGCTCCCGGGCGTCCCGCAAAACAGCCGCCGACGCCGAATTGCAGGCAATGGTGAGCAGCTTCACCCCGGAATCCACCAGTTCGTCCATCACGCCCAACGCGTTCGCACGGACTTCCGCTATGGGCAGAGGACCATAAGGCCCGTGGGCGGTGTCTCCTACATACAGGATGGATTCGTGGGGCAGCTGGTCAATGATCGACCTCGCTACAGTCAGCCCTCCCACGCCTGAATCGAACACGCCAATGGGACGGGACGCCATCCGGCCGCCGGCGGTGCTGCTGGCTGTGGACTCGGTCTTCGCTGCGGGTGCGGCTGACAGATCCGTATTCGAGGCTGTAGTCATTGTTATTCGAGGATAGGTCTTCGCTGCGGGTGCGGCCATCACATTGCGTCGCTACTTCTGTCTCGTTTGTCACATTGCGGGAGGATAGCC
This sequence comes from Pseudarthrobacter sp. MDT1-40-2, assembly GCF_059383595.1. Classification (NCBI taxonomy): domain Bacteria; kingdom Bacillati; phylum Actinomycetota; class Actinomycetes; order Micrococcales; family Micrococcaceae; genus Pseudarthrobacter; species Pseudarthrobacter sp. MDT1-40-2. The sequence goes on from NZ_JBWZCL010000001.1 coordinate 418,329, forward strand.
AACGCCGGAGCAGGCCCGGTCAGCGTGAGGTGCCCAGCGATTGGAGCATCGCCTGGACCAATGATTCCTGCAGCCATGTAGTGAAGTTATAGACGAGGGCCAGGTAGCTTCCCACATCTTCAGCCTGGGACCAGTCCTGCATCAGGTGGACGTGCTCGGCATCTTCCTCATCCCGGATATCGAGCCGCTCGGCCAGGACCAGCCGGATATCGTTGAGCGCCATTGACCAGTGCCGGGCACCGGTATCACTCAACAGGATCTCATCCTTGTCCAGGTCAAGGGCTGCAGCCTTGAGTGCTCCGATCTTTGTTTCCCGCAGCGACCGCTCAGTGAGCTGACGGAACTCCAGGGAGGCAGCACTGTCATCCCTGCTGACATTGGGGAGCAACCTCCGCACAGCGGAATCAGTGGGTTCACGCACCTGCATATCCAGCCCGATCATGGCGGCCAGCGGGTCTTCGTGCGCTGCGTCGTGCGGCTCCAGCATGGAAATGACATCACCGATCAGGCCGCGGAGCAGTTCACGTTCGGCTGGCTCCAAATATCCGGAAATGCCTTTGACTCCATATTTGAACGCCTTAGCCACGGTTTCCCTTACCCTTCCCGGAATTGCTTCCGGCATCATCTCCGGAACCGCTCTTGCCTTTGCCGGATCCGCCGCCGGCCTTCTCCACCGTTGCCCAGAGGCCAAAGCCATGCATTGCCACGGCATGCCGTTCCACTTGTTCCTTGCTGCCGTGGGCAACGATGGACCGGCCCTTCTTATGGACTTCCATCATGAGCTTGTTCGCTTTGCTTTCCGGGTAGCCGAAGTAGCTCTGGAAGACGAAGCTGACATAGCTCATCAGGTTCACGGGATCATTCCAGACCACCAGGTTCCAAGGGATGTCCGGAGCCGTCAGGGAGGAGGTGGACTCTTCTGTTCCGGCCCGGGTCCCCTCCCGGGTTTGGGGGTCGATCGCAACGCTTAAGCTCATCTGTTCATTCTATGGTGGCGCTGTGCCCATGCCGGCGAGGGTCCCGCGTTGAGCGCAGCGAGACGTGGGAGCCGGCGGGGACTAGAGTGAATTTGTGAGTACATCAGCCGGCTGGAACCACCCACGCGCGTCCTTGTATACCGACCATTACGAGCTGACCATGCTGCAGGCAGCCCTCCACTCCGGAGCCGCGCACCGCAAGTCGGTCTTCGAAGCTTTCGCGCGTCGCCTTCCCGACGGCCGGCGCTACGGGATTGTTGGTGGAACGGGACGACTGCTCGAAGGCCTCGCGCATTTCCGGTTCACCAAGCCGGAACTTGAATTCCTGGAGGCCACGAGCGTGGTCAACAAGGAAACCCTTGAGTTCCTGGCCGACTTCCGGTTCTCCGGTGATATCTGGGGCTACGCGGAGGGCGAGGCTTATTTCCCCAACTCCCCCATCCTGATTGTTGAGTCCACCTTCGCCGAGGCTTGCATCCTGGAGACGTTCATCCTCTCCGTCCTGAACCACGACAGCGCCATCGCATCCGCGGCATCCCGGATGATCAGCGCCGCCGGCAACCGGCCGTGCATCGAGATGGGCTCCCGCCGTACCCATGAGGAAGCTGCCGTCGCCGCCGCCCGCGCCGCCGTCATCGCAGGTTTCGCAAGCACCTCCAACCTGGAGGCAGGCCTCCGCTACGGCATCAAGACTGTCGGCACCGCGGCGCACTCGTTCACGCTGCTGCACGACACCGAACGTGACGCATTCGAGGCGCAGATCGCCTCGATGGGCGCGGGAACCTCGTTGCTGGTGGATACGTACGACGTCGAAACAGCGGTGCGTACCGCCGTCGAACTGGCCGGCGACAAGCTGGGTGCGGTCCGGCTGGACTCCGGCGACCTCGTGGCACAGGCCCAATGGGTGCGGCAACTGCTGGACAGTCTGGGCAACGAGAACACGAAAATCGTGGTGACCTCCGACCTCGACGAATTTGCCATCGCCTCGCTCGCATCGGCACCGGTTGATGCGTACGGCGTGGGCACGTCGCTGGTGACCGGCTCGGGCGCCCCCACGGCCAGCATGGTTTACAAGCTGGTCAGCCGCCAGGATGACGCCGGCACTTTCGTCTCAGTGGCAAAGTCAGCCAAGAACAAGGCAAGCGTCGGCGGACGAAAGTATGCCCTGCGCCGGCTGAATGAGCGCGGCGTGGCCACACATGAGATCGTGGGCATCGGCCAGCGGCCGGACAACGACGGCAACGACCGTGAGCTCTTGCAGCACTTTGTCAAAAACGGTGAGGTGGTCCCGGGCTGGACCGGTCCGGAGGGCGTTGAGCGTGCCCGCCGGCGCCATGCGGATTCGATGCGGGAACTTCCCGCCGTCGTCAACCGGCTGCAGCGTGGCGAAGCCGCTATTCCCACCAGCTACGAGGAGGACTGATGTCCAAGGCACTGATCATCGTTGATATCCAGAATGATTTCTGCGAAGGCGGCAGCCTGCCGGTTTCCGGTGGCGCCGCAGTCGCGGGAGCCATCAGCGAATACCTTGACCGTCATCGCATCGAATTCGACCACGTCGTGGCCACCCAGGACTGGCACATCGATCCGGGTGCACATTTCTCGGACACGCCGGACTTTGTGGACAGCTGGCCGCCGCACTGCGTAGCCGGCACTAAGGGCGCCGATTTCCATCCGGACCTGGACACCGAATACATCCAGGCGTTCTTCCGCAAGGGCCAGTACGCCGCCGCATACTCCGGCTTCGAAGGACTCATGGCACCCGAGGACGAGGTTCCGGTTGGCGAGCGGCCTGCCGGTTCGCTATCCGGCTCTTCGCCGGCCGCCGTGTCCGCCGAGGACCTGGAAGACGCTATCGGGCTGGATGACTGGCTCCAGAGCCATGACGTCGAGGATGTTGTAGTGGTGGGCCTGGCCACTGATTACTGTGTGATGTCCACTGCGTTGGATGCCGTGCAGGCCGGCTATGGTGTGGCCGTGGTCCGGAAACTCACGGCCAGCATTGCTGAGGACCCCTCTGACGCCTATGCCGAGATGGAGCTGGGCGGAGTCGAACTGATCTAACGCCGCAGCTATGCGGCCTGCGCCGCCGGACACCTAGGTCCGGCCGATGAACCAGTCCTGCAGCTTCCGCAACCGCTTCTGCAGCTGTTCCTCGTTTGCCTGGGCCACGGGCGGACCCCCGCAGATGGTTCGCAGCTTGGTGTGGATTACTCCGTGGGGGGTGCCTGTGCGGGCAGACCACGCGGCAACGTTCTTGGCCAGTTCACTGCGCAAGTCCATGAGCATGCGGTGATCGGGCACAGCCGGGGCGGCCTCCTGTGCCGGGGCGCGGCCTTTCCTCCGGTTCAGTTGCTCATGCTGGCGCTGCCGCAGCAGGGTGCCCACCTGTTCGGCGTCCAGCAGGCCGGGAATGCCGAGGAAATCCAGTTCCTCTTCCGAGCCCACTTCTCCCCCGGTGCCGAACTCGCCGCCGTCGAACAGTACCCGGTCAAAGGACGCCTGCGAATCGAGGGCCTCGAATTTGCCCTTAGTCAGCGAATCCGAGGCCTTGTCCTCACTGTTGGCCTCGGCCATCAACGAATCCTCTGGAGTAAACAGGCCGTCGTCGTCTTTCTCCGGCCGATCCAGGGCATGGTCGCGTTCGGCTTCCATGGAGTTCGCCAGTGCCATCAGCTGGGGCACGGACGGAAGGAACACCGACGCGGTCTCACCGCGCTTGCGGGCACGCACAAAGCGACCCACGGCCTGGGCGAAGAACAGCGGCGTCGATGTGGATGTGGCGTAGACACCCACAGACAGGCGAGGCACGTCAACGCCTTCTGACACCATGCGAACGGCTACCATCCAGCGTTTGTCGCTGACCGTAAACTCTTCGATCTTGCTTGAGGCCTTGGCGTCGTCGGACAGGATCACGGTGGGTGATTCGCCCGTGATGCGTTTCAGCTGCCCCGCATAGGCCCGCGCATCCTCGTGGTCCGTGGCAATGACCAGTCCCCCGGCATCAGGAACCGTCCGGCGTACTTCGCTCAGCCGCCTGTCTGCTCCCGCCAGTACCGCCGGGATCCACTCGCCAGCAGGATTCAGTGCTGTGCGCCAGGCCTGCGAGGTGATGTCTTTGGTGACTGCCGCTTCGCCCAGCGAGGCGGCCATTTCCTCACCCGCGCTTGTGCGCCAGCGCATCTGCCCTGAGTAGGCCATGAACATTACCGGGCGGACCACATGGTCCCGCAGCGCATTGCCGTAACCGTAGGTGTAATCGGACTTGGAGCGCCTGATGCCGTCCCGGTCCTCCACGTAGTCAACAAACGGAATGGGTGACGTATCAGACCGGAACGGCGTCCCGGTGAGGGCAAGCCGACGGATGGCAGGATCGAATGCTTCACGCAGGCCGTCACCCCAGGACATGGCTTCGCCGCCGTGGTGGATCTCATCCAGAATCACCAGGGTCCGCGCCGCCTCGGTTTTGGCCCGGTGCAACAACGGCTTGCTGGCAACCTGGGCATAAGTTACCGCGACGCCAATGAAACCGCGGCCATGCTGGCCGTCGGCATTCTTGAAGTTGGGATCGATGGCAATGCCAACCCTGGCTGCAGCGTCAGCCCACTGCCGCTTGAGGTGGTCTGTGGGTGCCACGATGGTAATGCGGTTAACGACGCCGGACTCGATGAGCATGGAGGCCACCCGGAGCGCAAAGGTGGTCTTGCCTGCTCCGGGAGTAGCCACCGCAAGAAAGTCACGCGCATTGCGGCTGAAATAGAGATCGAGTGCTTCCTGCTGCCAGGCACGCAGCTTCGGGGCGGTGCCCCACGCTGCCCGCTCCGGATAAGCAGGGGGAAGAGCGGGACCGCCAAAGAGAGTGTCAGCCACTAGTTCTTGTTGCCCGAATCTCCTGAACCACTGCCGCCGTCCTTGCCGGGGCGGAGGCCTTCATAGACCTCTTTGCACTCCGGGCAAACCGGAAACTTCTTCGGGTCCCTTCCCGGTGTCCAGACCTTGCCGCAAAGTGCGATCACAGGATCTCCGGTCATGGCCGATTCCATGATCTTTTCCTTGCGGACATAGTGCGCGAAGCGCTCGCGGTCGCCCGGTTCGACTTCCTGGCGCAGTTCCTCGCGCTCTATGGTTGCCGTGGACGTGCCGGCTCCGGACAGCTCGCGCATGGGGTCGTTTTCAAGGGGGTCCGTCATGCTGGTCATGCCTTCCATCTTAGCCGCTTGACTCAGAGCCCCTGCCAGTCGGGCTTGTCCTCGTAAGCATGCCGGTAGTAGTCGGCCAGCCGCAGGGAGGACGCAGCGGCCTCGTCGATCAGGATGGTGGCGTGCGGGTGGAACTGCAGGATGGAGGCTGCGCAAATGGCAGCTACCGGCCCTTCCACGAAGTCCCGCACGGCCTGCGCCTTCTGCGCGCCGGTAGCCACCAGGACTACGTGCTTTGCATCCATAATGGTCCCCAGCCCTTGTGTTATGACGTGGTGCGGGACCTCCGCAATGCTGTCGAAGAAGCGTGCGTTGTCGCGCCGGGTCTGCTCGATGAGGGTCTTGATCCGGGTGCGCGACGCCAGAGACGACCCTGGTTCGTTGAACCCGATGTGGCCGTCCGTTCCAACGCCCAGAATCTGCAGGTCGACCCCGCCCAACTCCTTGATGGCGTCCTCGTAGGCCCGGCATGCCGCGGGGATATCGGTTGCGGCACCGTCTGGACCATGGACGTTCTCCGGCGCAATGTTCACCCGGTTGGTGAACTCCCGGCGGATCACCTCGCGGTAGGACTGCGGGTGCCCGCCGGGAAGTCCGACATACTCATCCAACGCGAAGCCGTGGGCACGGCTGAAATCCAGGCCGTCCCGCTCATGGCGCAAGGCCAGCTCATCGTAAACAGGCAGCGGGGAGGATCCCGTGGCCAGCCCCAGGACAGCATCGGGCTTGCGGCGGACCAACGCTTCGATGGCATCGGCAGCAAGCCTGCCGATCTGTTTGCTGCCTGGCAGGATGACAACCTCCACGATTCACTTTCCTTCTGTCCTGGTGCGTTGGGGCTAACGGTTCACGCTGAGCTCGGCCAGCAGTTCGGGGCCGCGGGCATCCAGCCAGCGGCCACCAAGCCTGATGCCCGCCACAAAGAGCGCCAGTCCAAGTATCGGTCCCACGGCCAGATTGATCCATCCGAACACGGCATCGCCCGTGACGCTTTGCGCAATGATCAACCCGATCTCAGGCAGCGCCAGCACCACCAGGACCAACATGCCGCCAAATTGCACCAACATGGTCTGGGCAGCATTGCCCGGGGGTTTCTTGAACGGGCTGTCACCCGGCAGCGGGACGGCGATGTTGTAGCGGGCCGACACCACTGAAGACAGCCCCAGGCCGGTCAACAGCAGGCCGCAGGACAAGCCCAGGATGCCCGGCAGCCAGCTCCAGTCGCCGCTCATGACGAACGGGAAGACGACAAAGAAAGCCACCAGGGGAATCGACAGAATGAGGCAGGCAAGTGCGCGGCCCAGCCGGTCTGCCCGGCCGCCGACGCTTGTGGTCAGGTGCAGCGCAAAGGCGGTGTTGTCGTAGGAGATATCGGCCGAAATGGACCAGGCCATCAGGAATGCCGTGAGCGGACCCATGATCACCAGGCTTCCGGCGCCACCGTTCTGCGCGGACTGGAAGAACAGCACAACGGCCAGCAGGGGGATAACCACCAGGGAGCCGCCGTACCGCGGGTCGCGGAACCAATATGTCAGTGCCCGGGCCGTCACAGCTCCGGCCGGTGTGGCCGGCATCAAGCTGAAGAAACCAAGTTTCCGGCCACGTTTAGTAGATCCTCCCGAGTAAGCGGGTGTCACCAGGGCCCGGGCCAGCAGGCCATTCCAGGCCCAGGCAAGCACGGCAAGGTACACACAGGCCAGTAGAAATTTGAGCGCGGCCGCCCCGGCATCCCCGGCGGCGAGATCGCCCCCGACGGACCATGCCGCCCCTAGTGGGCTCCAGGAAAGTGCCTGTGCCAGGACCGGCAGGAACCCTGCCGAGCTGCTGATCCCCTGTGTCACGCCGACGCCGATGGGGCCAAGCAGCATCAATGGGATGAAGGCAATGACGCCGCTGACGTCCTTGAACTTCCGTGAAGACGCCAGGCCTGCCGTGGCAGTGGTGGTCACCCGGGCGATGACGATGCACGTCATGGTTCCGAGCACCGCCCCAACAAGGGCTCCTGCGGCCGGCAACACACCATGCGACCATGTGGCCACGGTGCCGAGTGAGGTCAGAGCGGTGACGGCCCCGGGAATCCCGATCAGCCCACCCAGCGCAAGTCCAACCAGCATCTGGGGCATGGGGATGGCGTAGGTGGTGAAGCGTGATGGGTCGAGGGTAAGGTCCACGGAGGAAAGAACTACCGGAATCACGGCCCAGCCCAGCACTGCAGCGGAACCGCTGAGCACGATGATTGTCTGGGCAAGGGCGATATCTGCCTGACGCAGCATCACCAGGCCAACCACCAGAGTGACGACGATCCCCACTGCGTACAGGGCGCCGATGACGATGCCCACCAGCTGCCAGGGGCTGCGCCGCAGTCCGTTGCGCAGCAGGGTGAGCTTGAGCCTTAGGAGGTGCGCAACCATTCCAGCCCTTCCGTGGTGTGGCGGCCGCCTACCAGCTGCACGAACCGGTCTTCCAGGGAAGCACCGTCCCGGACCTCATCAATGGTCCCTGACGCCAGAAGCCGGCCCCCGGCCACGACGGCAACGCGGTCGCACATCCGCTGGACCAGGTCCATCACGTGGCTGGAAACAATAACGGTGCCGCCGGACGTCACGTAGCCATCCAGGATTGAGCGGATATTCGCTGCGGACACAGGATCCACCGATTCGAAGGGTTCATCGAGGACCAGCACACGCGGCGCATGGATCAGCGCCGAGGCAAGGGCAATCTTCTTTGTCATGCCGGCGGAATAATCAACCACAAGGGTTCCGGCGTCCTTGACCAGGTCCATGGCAGCCATCAGGTCAGCAACGCGGGCGGCTACGGTGTCCTTGTCCATACCGTGCAGCAGGCCGGCGTAGGTGACCAGCTGTTCGCCGGTGAGCCTGTCAAACAGCCGGACACCGTCGGGGAGGATACCCAGCAGCTTTTTGGCCTCGATCGGCCGCTGCCAGACGTCGACTCCGTGGACAGCCGCCGATCCGAGGTCCGGACGCAGCAGGCCGGTAGCCATCGACAGTGTGGTGGTCTTGCCGGCCCCGTTAGGGCCGACGACGCCGAAAAATGAACCGGCGGGAACATCCAGGCTGATGCCGTTGACGGCGACCTTGTCACCGAAGCGCTTGGCCAGTCCACGGATAGCGAGGGCGGGTACGGAGCCACCGTCCGGCGGTGGCGTGGGCAGGTCCGGTAGCGGGTATTGAGCTGTCATGGTGCCAGCCTAGTCCGCTCCATCCCTTGGGAGAGTCCTCCCGGAGGAGTAGCGCTTCAGGCGTACGGAGGATGGTGAGCCGGCGGTTCCGGAGGAACATCGGCAGTACCTGGGCAGTAAATTCAGGGCAATAACAAACGCCTAAAACGAACGCCGGGGATACGCCCGCTGGTATTGCGGAAGCCAGTCCTGCCGGAAGCCGAGCTCGACGCCGGCGCGCTGCCACCAGTGCGGATCGCGCAGGGCCGCGCGGGCCAGGAACACGGCGTCGGCCTGGCCGCTGACGAGGATGTGTTCTGCCTGTTCGGCCGTGGTAATCATGCCGACAGTCCCGGTAGCGACGCCGGCCTGTTCCCGGATTTTCGCCGCAAACGCGGTCTGGTAGCCAGGCCCCGGGCGGATGTTCTGGTGGGCAACGGCGCCGCCACTGGAAACGTCAACTAAATCAACGCCGCGCTCAGCTGCCTGAGCCGCAAGCCGCACGGACGCGTCAATGTCCACGCCACCGTCGGCCCAGTCCGTTGCGGATATCCGGAGCAGCAACGGCATGCCGTCCGGAATGGCCTCGCGGACGGTGTCCACCACGGCCAGCATCAATCGGTTGCGACTGGCCTCGTTGCCGCCCCAGGAGTCGCTGCGCTGGTTGATGAGGGGACTCTGGAACTGATGCAGCAGGTAGCCGTGGGCGCCGTGGATCTCCACGGTGTCGAACCCGGCTTCCACCGCGCGCAGGGCGGCCGACCTGAAGTCGTCGATAACGGCCAGGATGTCCTCTTCGGTCATTTCCCTGGGTGTTGCGTAGCCGTCATATGCCACCGGCGACGGGCCTACTGTCTCCCAGCCGCCGTCGGCAGCTCCGACGCTGCCCGTACTGCCCGAGAACGGCCAATAGGTAGAGGCCTTCCGCCCCGCGTGCGCCAGTTGGACACCGATTTTGGCATTGCTGTTGCTGTGGACGAAATCGGTGATCCGGCGCCAGGACTGCACTTGGGCATCGTTGTAGATCCCGGCGTCCCTGGGGCTGATCCTGCCCGCTGGGTTAACCGCGGCAGCCTCCGTAAGGATCAGGGCAGCGCCGCCGATCGCGAAGGAACCGAGGTGCACCAGGTGCCAGTCTGTGGGAACTCCCTCCGCTTCGGGCTCACAGCTGTACTGGCACATTGGCGACACCCAGCCCCGGTGGGGCAGTTCCAGCGAGCGCAAGGACAGCGGTGCGAAGAGCAGCGGATCTGCCACTAGAACAGCACGCGTGCCAGGGCCTGGCGGGCCGCGACCACCCGCGGATCGGACACACCCACGACGTCGAAGAGCTCAAGCAGGCGGACGCGGGCGGCCTCGCGGTCCGGGCCGAAGTTCCGGCCGATGAATGCAACCACCCGGTTGAGCCCGTCCTCGACGTGCCCGCCGGCGATGTCCAGGTCAGCCACGCCAAGCTGGGCATCAAGGTTGTCCGGTTCGTTGGCTGCAAGGGTGCGCAGAGCCTCGCTGTCCTCGGCAGTCAGGACCTGCAGCCTGGCCATCAGTTCCACCTGGGCCAGGCCTTCCTTCGCCTGGGTGTCCGCCGGGGCCTCCCGGAGGGCCTGGCGGTAGGCAGCTGCTGCGGCGGCAAAATCCCCGGCCTCGATGGCGTCGTAGGCTTCCTGATGCAGCGGCGGCAGTGGTGCAGGCTGGTCGGCTTCGGCAGCTCCCCCGCCCACGTTGCCGGCGACGCCGTTGGCCGCGGCGACCTTGAGGAGTTCGTCCAGCAGGCTCCGGATCTGGCCCTCATCCGCGGAACCCTGGAACAGCGGGACGGGCTGGCCCTTGAGTACTGCAACGGCGGTTGGCACGGATTGGACCTGGAAGGCCTGAGCCAGCTGCGGGAAGGAGTCGATGTCGGCTGCGCCCAGCACGAGCCTGCCGTCGTAGCTGTCCACGATCATTCCCAGGGTGTCACGCAGGCCTGCTGACTCAAGCGCAAGCGTCGACCACAGGACAAAGACGACGGGAACCTGGGCAGAGAGTTCCACCAGGCCCTGGAAGTTCTGTTCGGTAACCTCAACCCTCAGCGAGGGCTGCGCACCGGGCGCGCGGCCGGCGGCGCCGGCACCTGCTGAAGTTTCACCTCCCGGTGCTCCAGCACTGCTCTGGACAGACGATGCACCGGGCGGTGCAGCCGGAGGTGCAGGCCGCTGTTTCAGGGAGGAAAGGTCGACGGCGCCACGGAGGTTAAGCTGGCTGGCGCCGGCGGGCTGGACTGGACGGGAAGCAGGCGAACTCATGCCTCCCACTTTAGCCACTCCATGCCCGGCCGGCGCCACTGGGGCACTGCGCCGCATGACGCGCACAACTGCCGCTACTTGAAGCTGGCCCCTACCAGTCCACGGTTTGCGGCAATGAGCTGCATGGGATCCGCGGAACCAGCCGGCGGAACGTAGACGGCTACGGACTCCGCGAAGTTCAGCACCATACCTGTTGTAGTTTCTGTGCCGCCGGCCAGGACAGCAGCATCTTCACCGATGGTCAGCTTGTCACCTTCGGCCTTGGGCGTGCCATCGAAGGCAAAAGTGAGCCTGCCGAGCACCAGCGCACCGCCGTCGCCGGTCCGGAACACAGTGGTGCTCTCCGGGTCAACCTTGTGGGTGAAGGCAAACGTACCGTTGGTTCCGGCGGTGACAACCTCATTCTGGTATGACAGCGTGTCCGCGATGTACGGCGAGGCGGCTCCGTCCACCAGCTTGTCCTTGAACGCCGATTCGGCAGTGGTCAGGCGGTCGGCCAGGCCGGCGAGGGCTTCATCGCCGCTGTAGAGCAGCCCGGACTTGTCGGCGGGAGCCAACGTCTGCGCAGCGCCGTCGCGGTCAAGGGACGGCAGGGTGACGCCTGGCTGGAGCAGCGTGGTCTTGGTCAGCTTGTAGTTCTCACGCGGCGAGTTCTGGACCAACGTCAGAATCTGGGGAACAGCATTTCCTTCGCCCTGGGTCACTGCCAGCACGGAGCGTGGCCACTGCGGCTGCTCCGTCACGACGCTGGTCAGCAGTTTGGTGGAGCGGACGGGCGTCCGGGCGGCATAGGAGCCGACGGCTGCACTGATCTTGTAGTTCTGGGTACGTACTTCAAGTTCCGTTTCCGCCACCCGCGGTCCGAGCTTGCTGGCGTCCTTCGCGGCATCGGCGGCGTCAACGGTGCTGGCCACCTGTTCCAGGACGCGGCGCAGCTGCGCTTCGAGCAGCACCGGGGCAGCAGCCGCCCCTGCGGCTTCCGTTGATGGCGCTCCGGTGGAGTCCGTGGGCGCCGGAGTAGCAGCAAGAGCCGGAGCGCCGGTTCCTACCACAACGGCGGCCGTCACGGCAGCGACCACCAAGCGAAGGCGGGCGCCGGGCTTCCCGGCGTCCGGGTTTTCGGTGCCTCCAGCGGCGGGGACATGGGTACCCGCAGCGGATGGATCATGGGGAACGAAAGGCGACTTGGCAGTGCTGCGGGTCTTGTTGCCGCCGTCGCCGTTTTTCCCGGAGTCCTTCGTGCCCCGGCCGCCGCCCTTGCCACGGAACAAGCCGAGGGCCGGAAGAACGAGCCCGGCGAAGAGGATCAGCGAGCCTGCAACAATCAGTGGAACTGCCCACGGGGTGGAGGTGTCATTGGGGAACGTCATGGAAATCTCCGTGGGTGCGGCGGCAGTACCGTCGCCGGCCAGGAGCAGGGACCACTCGCCGTCGGCCGGAGCCGTCCAGGTGTAGTCAAGCTGCCCGTTGGCGTTTTCGCTGGATACCCACAAATCGGATCCGGCGGGCGTCGGCGCTGTGGCCTCGCCGTCAGTGTGTTCCACCTGCAGTGACTTCTGGTCTTCGGAGACACCGCTTATGGTGTTATGGCTTGTCCCGCCAACCCAGGCATCAACGTCGCCCGGACGGCCTACAGCGAGGAGGAAGCCGCCGTCGCCCTTGACGTTGATCTTGACGGTTCCACCATGGATGGTGCGGAGTTTCTCGTCGATCACTGTCAGCGGAGCGGCGGCCGGTTCACCCGCTACCGAGGCGGTGAAAGTCTCCGAAGGAGCCCAGATGGTCTTCTGTCCGATTCCGGCCAGGAGAGTAAGGAGGCCGAGCAGCACGAGTGCGGCTGCAGTCTTGAAACGCAAGGAATCACCTATCATCAGCGGGGGTTTATCTTCAATGGTAACGGTTTTATTACTAATACCTCAGTCGGCGAGCCAAACATGGCTCGCGGCAGGGTCCGTGAAAACGTTCCATCCCGCCGATGGCAAGGCTGCTGATAGTGTTTGCGATGATCATCACATCAGGCCCGCGGCAGCGGTGCCATGCACGGTAAGGGCACTAAACTCCAGTGACTGAACATCAGGAATCGCCCGCGGTGAACCCGCAATCCGACTCCTCGGCAGACTCTTCAGTCGACTTCGTGGCAGGCCCAACAGCCACCGAGCCCGAACAACCCGAGCCTGCCGTTCCGGCCGCTGCCCAGGCCGCCGGGAGGCGTCCTTTCCCGCAGGCGGCGTTCGGGGCCCTGGTGCAAAAGCTGCGGCAGCCCCTCCCCGGCGCCCAGCCGCGGCGGCGCTTCGAAATGCCGCCGGAACAGCGTCCGGCTGGCCCGTCCTCCGGGAGCGATCCCGCTGCTGAAGGACCGGACACCGCCCTCGTCCCGGCCGGTGTACGGACGCCGTTCCAGCACCCGCTGTATTTCGGCTTTATGGGAACAGTGGGTGTGGGCTGTGCGCTCCTGTTCTTCTGGATCGGGAGCAACATCACACAGCTGCTGCTCTGGATCGTCACCGCCCTGTTTATCGCGCTTGGTTTGGATCCGGTGGTCCGCTGGCTGGAAGGGCGCAGGATTCCCAGGCCGGCCGGCATCCTGGTGTCCGTTGGTGTGCTGGCTGCATCGGTGGCCGGATTTATCGCCATCCTCATTCCCACCATCGTGGAACAAGTCACGGAAGTCGTGGAGCAGGCGCCCACCTGGATCCGGGACTTTATCAACTCCGATCTCTTCCGCAGTGCTGACGACCAGTTCGGCATCCGTGACCGGATCAACGAAGAACTCGAAAAGTTCGCCAATGATCCCCAGGCAATGAGCGGGATCTTCGGCGGCGTGGTGGGTTTTGGGTCAACGGTGGCAAACGGCCTTTTCGGCACCTTGATCGTGCTGGTCCTGAGCCTGTACTTCCTGGCGGCTATGCCCTCCATGAAACGGTGGGGCTACCGGCTCGCGCCGCGGTCCCGCCGTGCCCGGGTGGAAGTACTGTCGGAGCAGATCACCCGCTCGGTGGGCAATTACGTCATCGGCCAGGCGTGCGTTGCCGTACTTAACGCCACCTTCGCCTTCATCGTGATGTCCATCCTGGGCATACCGTTCGCCGTTCTGCTGGCGTTTGTGGTTGCCCTGCTGGCCTTCATTCCGCTGGTGGGCGGATTGATAGCAGCCGTAGTCGTCCTCCTGATTTCGCTGACCGTCGGCTGGCAAACCACTGTCATCTACGCCGTCTGCTACTTCGCCTACCTGCAGTTTGAGGCCTACTTCATCTCGCCGCGCATCATGCAGAAGGCAGTGGCCGTCCCGGGCGCCGTTGCCGTGATCTCAGTCATTGCCGGCGGGTCCCTCCTGGGAATCCTCGGTGCCCTGATCGCCATCCCCACCGCAGCGGCCGTCCTGCTGCTGGTCAAGGAAGTCTTCATCGTCCGCCAGGACAGCCACTAGCGGACAGCCTTTCCATCCGGTGGGCGGCGCCAGCTCGAACGTTGGGCGGCTCAGGCGGGTGCGGTGGCCATCGGTCCGGACCACTCCTGGGGAAGGCCTGTGGGGCCGGCACCGGCGGGCGTGACGTCGTCGACGATCTCGTTGAGGACCCGCGCCGCATACTTCTCCCCTACCCACAGGTGCTTCGCACCATTGACGCCCAGGATCCGGGCCTGCGGCACCTTGCCGAAGCGCGCCTGCGCTTCGTCCGGTTTGAGGTAGTCGTCGTGCTCCGGCACCAGCACAGTCAACGGCTTCCCTGAAACGCCCCAGGCATCCAGGTCCCCGTCGCCGGCCCGGTGCAGCGGCGGGGAAAGCAGCACGGCGCCTTCCGTCTGCGAGGCCACCGGCTCCACAGCCCCGTACATCAGCGCCAGCTCCGTGCCGAAGCTCCAGCCCACCAGCCAGCGGTTCGGCAGCCCGCGGTCGACGGCAAACTGAACGGCAGCCTCGACGTCGTATCTTTCGCCCTTGCCGTCCTGGAACTCGCCCTGGCTGGTTCCACGCGGCGAGGAGGTGCCACGCGTGTTGAACCGGAGCACTGCCACTCCGGCCAGCGCAGGCAGCCGGTAGGAGGCCTTTCGGTACACGTGCGAATCCATGAAGCCGCCATGGGTGGGCAACGGATGAAGAGTGATCAGGGTGGCCGTCACGGTTCCCGACTCAGGCATCGCCAGCTCCCCCACCAGGGTGAGGCCGTCTTCCGTATGCAGCTCTACGTTCTCCCGTTTGGCCGGAAGGACCGTGGCCGCCCGGATGGGGGCAGCGGCGGAAGGCTGTTGGAAAACGTACGACGACGGGTCAAAAGTCATGCCTTACAGCTTAGCCGGGTGCCGCATGGCTCAGCGGCAGGGCTTAGCGACAGTCCGCGGCTGCCGCGCTGTTGGCAGGGCCTAGCGGTAGCGGTAGGTGCGGCCCTGCCAGCAGTTTGCATGCCAGTGCCGCCGCTCGGCCAAGCCGACCGAACTGCCAAAAATGTGGTCGTCCTTCCACACCACCAGGTGGGCGATTCCGGGCGGGACCTGACGGGAGCAACCGGGGCAGATGTAGGTTTTCTCGGCGTTGCGTGCGGTCATGGTACGGACTATCCAGTCGCCGTCCGGAGCGCTCTCACGCCGCGCAATGCCGGAACGTGCGCGCTCCAGATCCAGCTCGGGCACGGTGTTCAGGGGGTTATTCTTCCATACACCGGGCCGGCGTGGTCGGTTCGAACGTGGCATTCCTCTACGGTACAACCCGGTAGTCTTGTCCGCGTGCGTCTAGTCATTGCCCGTTGCTCAGTTGATTACGTCGGCCGTCTGAAGGCCCACCTCCCGCTTGCCACCCGGCTGCTGGTGGTCAAGGCCGACGGCTCCGTCCTGGTCCATTCCGACGGCGGCTCCTACAAGCCGCTGAACTGGATGAGCCCGCCTGCCACGCTCCGCGTGGCCTCCCCCGAGGACGTGGAGCTGGAAACGGGCGTAATGGAGCAGTGGACGGTCCAGTCCACCAAAACCGACGACCGGCTGATCATCAACATCCATGAACAGCTGCACGATTCCTCGCACGATCTTGGTGTTGATCCCGGCCTGATCAAGGACGGTGTGGAGGCGGATCTGCAGCGCCTGCTGGCCGAACAGATTGAAACCCTGGGTACCGGGTTCTCACTCATCCGCCGTGAGTACTTCACGGCGATCGGGCCAGTGGACATCCTGGCCCGGGACGCCGACGGTTCCACTGTAGCCATCGAGCTTAAGCGCAGGGGCGACATTGACGGCGTCGAACAACTCACCCGGTATCTGGAACTGCTCAACCGCGACCCTCTGCTGGCACCGGTCCGCGGCATTTTTGCAGCCCAGCAGATCAAACCGCAGGCGAAGGTCCTGGCAGCCGACCGCGGCATCGACTGCATCACCCTGGACTACGACGCCATGCGGGGTGTTGACGACAGCGGGTCCCGGCTGTTCTAAGGTAAGGCACCTCTAGAATCAGTCCATGACTTCCAGCCCGGCGTCCTTTGTCCCACCCGCGTCTTCACGCTTTATCCTGGCAGGGAGTATCGTCACGGACGGTCAGTCCATCCCGGACGCCCTGTTGGCTGTGGACGGTGACCGGATTGCCTATGCCGGCCCCAGGGAGGGATTCCCGGCGGAAGCCACTGGATTTGCCGGAGTGGAAACGACGTTCCTGCCCGAGGGCAGCCAGTTACTCCCCGGGCTTATTGATATCCACTGCCACGGCGGCAATGGCGGCGATTTCCCGGCCGGTGACGAATCATCCGCGCGGCACGCGATCGACTTCCTGCACCGCTCCGGAACGACGACCCTGCTCGCCAGCCTGGTCACTGCGCCGCGAGAGATGCTGCTGCAGGGAGTCGAGCTTTTCAGCAGGCTCACGGAAGAGGGCCTCCTCGCCGGGATCCACCTCGAGGGCCCCTTCCTCTCGCATGCGCGCTGCGGCGCCCAGAATCCTCACTACCTCCTGAATCCGGACCTTGAGCTCACCGCGGACCTGCTGGCAGCCGCCCGCGGCAAGCTGGCCACTATGACCTATGCCCCCGAATTGCCCGGGGCAGGCGACCTCGTGGATCTACTGACGTCCCACGGTGTTATCCCCTCACTGGGACATACCGATGCGGACGACGCTACAACCGCCGCATCCCTGGCCGCTGCTCGGGACGGACTCGCCGCCGCCGGTTTTGACGGCAGCAGTCCTCTGCCCACCGTCACCCATCTCTTCAACGGCATGCCTCCGCTCCATCACCGCTCACCCGGTCCCGTCGCTGCGTGCCTTCGCAGCGCTGCCGCCGGCCACGCCATTGTGGAACTTATTGCCGATGGCACCCATCTTGCTCCGGAGACGGTCGCCACAGTTTTTGGGCTGGTGGGGCGTGCCAACATCGCCCTGGTGACGGATTCGATGGCGGCCGCCGGGCTTTCTGACGGAAGGTACATGCTGGGACCGTCTCCCGTGACTGTGACTTCCGGTGTCGCCATCCTCGATGCCACGGGCTCGATCGCGGGGGGTACGGCAACCCTGCTCGATGTAGTCCGTCGCTCGGTGTCAGCCGGGATCCCCTTGCCCGATGCGGTCTTTTCCGCCACCGCGGTGCCGGCCGCTGTCCTGGGGCTCTCAGATGAAGCAGGCGGGCTGCGCCGCGGCCTTCGCGCCGACGCAGTTGTGGTTCGCGAGGGGCTGGAGCTTTGCAGCGTTCTCCGGCATGGCAAGTGGCTTATGCGCCCGCAGCCTGAGCCGTCCGCCGGGGCACACAGTTAGCCCATCAGGCCCTGACCACCGGGTTTACCTGTTTTTTACGGAAAATTTGTCCTTACGGCCACCGAAACCGTTGACCCGGAAGCATCTGCCGTGGAATTCTTAGAGCAGTCTTTGTGTAGGTGTTTTTCATGCTCGCAAGACATGTTGCGAGCGCGAAGCTCCTGCAACGCCGGAACCTTTGGGGGACAGCAGGTCAGGATTCTTCTCGCGGAGTAACCAGGGCAGCACGCAGTGTGCTGGACTGAAATTAGTTCCACAATGAGGAGAAATAAATGGCACTGGGAACCGTCAAGTGGTTCAACGCTGAAAAGGGTTTCGGCTTCATCACGCCGGACGACTCCGATGGAGACGTCTTCGTTCACTACTCCGAAATCCAGACGGGCGGCTTCAAGACCCTCGATGAGAACCAGCGGGTTCAGTTCGAAATCGGTCAGGGCGCCAAGGGTCCGCAGGCCACCGGTGTAACGCTGGTCTAGCCTCGGCGGTTTCCAGCAGTTCGCTGGCAGCCACTACCAAATGATCCTCGGTATATATACCGGGGATCATTTTTTGGGCGTTGCGGTGGCGGCGCCGGGGTCCGTTGCCGGCGCCTAACGCCAGGTGCCTACTCCAATGACCGGCCCTGCCTCCAACCAGGACGACAGTCCGGTGTAGGCGTCGAACTTCATGGCGAGCCGGACCTCGCGGCCTTCATAGCGAAGATCTACAATCACGACCCCGGGCTGAACCTTCACCAGTTCACCCTCAGTGGGTGCCCGGCGGCCCAGCAGCTCCAGGGAGCTGCGTTTGAAGGTATACCGCGGCCGCACGTTCAGTGACAGCAGCTTGAACCATTCCAGCTCGTTGTCCTGGTAACGACAAACCCCCATCTGCCAGCGGTCTCCCGACAGGCAAATGGAGGCGTCCACGGTGCCCAAGGCGCGCCGCAATGTTATGCGGCGCACCCCGGAGAGGCACAGTGCAATAATCAGCAGTCCCAGAGCTACTGCTATGGCGATGAACGGAAAACCCGGTGCGTCCATCAAGGTGGTACTAGCGGATCCCTGCAGTAGCCGCTTCACCCAACTGGGCGTTGTCGGCAACAATAACCACCCGGTCGTTGTCTACGGAAAAGAATCCTCCGTCTACAGCTACCGACAGGCGGTCACCGGAAACCGGCTCAATGGCCAGTTCACCTTCGGCCAGGATCGCCAGCAGTGGCGAGTGGCCGGGGAGGATCCCAATTTCACCATCGCTGGTACGGGCCTTCACCATCTTGGCCGCTCCGGACCACACAAAGTGGTCCGCCGCGACAATCTCAACCTCAAGCTCAGCCATATTACTTAGTCTGTTCCTGGATCTTGGCCCACTGGCGCTCGACGTCATCAAGTCCACCAACGTTGAAGAACGCCTGCTCTGCCACGTGGTCGAGATCGCCGTCGCAGATCGCCGTGAAGCCTTCAACAGTGTCCTTGATGGACACGGTGGAGCCTTCGACGCCGGTGAACTGCTTGGCGGTGTAGGTGTTCTGCGAGAGGAACTGCTGGATACGGCGTGCACGCGACACGACGATCTTGTCCTCCTCAGACAGTTCATCCACGCCGAGGATCGCAATGATGTCCTGGAGTTCCTTGTTCTTCTGCAGGATCTGCTTCACGCGCACAGCGGTGTTGTAGTGATCCTTGCCGATGTACTGGGGATCCAGGATGCGGGAGGTGGATGTCAGCGGATCAACGGCCGGGTACAGACCACGGGAGGCGATTTCACGGGAAAGTTCCGTGGTCGCGTCGAGGTGTGCGAAGGTCGTTGCCGGAGCCGGGTCCGTGTAGTCATCTGCGGGAACGTAGATGGCCTGCATCGAGGTGATGGAGTGGCCCTTGGTGGACGTAATGCGCTCCTGGAGGAGGCCCATCTCGTCTGCCAGGTTCGGCTGGTAGCCCACAGCTGACGGCATACGGCCGAGGAGGGTGGAAACCTCAGAACCTGCCTGCGTGAAGCGGAAGATGTTGTCGATGAAGAGCAGCACGTCCTGGTTCTGCACATCGCGGAAGTACTCCGCCATGGTCAGTGCGGACAGTGCAACGCGCAGACGCGTTCCCGGCGGCTCATCCATCTGGCCGAATACAAGGGCAGTGTCCTTGAGAACGCCTGCCTCTTCCATTTCAACCCAGAGGTCGTTGCCCTCACGGGTACGCTCGCCAACACCGGCGAAGACGGAAGTACCACCGAAGTTACGCGCAACGCGGGTGATCATTTCCTGGATCAGAACGGTCTTGCCCACGCCGGCGCCGCCGAAGAGGCCGATCTTTCCACCCTTGATGTACGGGGTGAGAAGGTCGATGACCTTGATGCCGGTTTCCAGCATCTCGGTGGAACCCTCGAGCGTCGCGAAGGCCGGAGCCTTGCGGTGGATGGGCCAGCGTTCGCTGATGTCCAGTTCCGACTCTGCAACGTCCAGGGGCTGGCCCAGGACGTTGAAGATGTGGCCCTTGACGCCGTCGCCAACAGGCACGGAGATTGGAGCGCCGGAGTCGACGACCGACGTGCCGCGGACGAGTCCGTCGGTTGCCTGAAGCGAGATGGCGCGGATGAGGTTGTCACCCAGGTGCTGGGAGGTCTCGAACGTGATGGTTTTGGTCTCACCGTTGAGAGTAATCTCGGTGGTGAGGGCGTTGTAAATCGACGGGATTGCGTCAGCCGGGAATTCGACGTCGACAACCGGGCCGATAACACGGGCGATACGGCCGGTAGCACCGGACGTGGCGG
This sequence comes from Pseudarthrobacter sp. MDT1-40-2, assembly GCF_059383595.1. NCBI lineage: Bacteria > Bacillati > Actinomycetota > Actinomycetes > Micrococcales > Micrococcaceae > Pseudarthrobacter > Pseudarthrobacter sp. MDT1-40-2. Next base: position 438,434 of record NZ_JBWZCL010000001.1, read on the forward strand.
CTACGTGTTCGGTAGCAGTGGCAGTCATCTCTCTCACTTCACTCAGTAGATGGCGTGGGGTTAAGTTCTATCTTTGGTGCAGGACTAGCTGTGCCCGAAGCGGGGGCTACGACGCGAGGGCGTCGGCACCGGCCACAATCTCGGAAAGCTCCTGCGTAATTTCAGCCTGGCGGGCCGTGTTGCGCAGACGCGTGTACTTTTTGATGAGGTCCGTAGCGTTGTCGCCCGCGGACTTCATGGCCCGCTGGCGTGCGGCAAGCTCCGAAGCTGCTGCCTGCAACATGGCTGCGAAGAGTCGGGACTCGATGTACCGCGGAAGCAGGGCATCAAGAACCCGCTCGGATTCCGGCTCGAACTCGTAGAGGGGCAGCAGCTCCGTTTCCGAAGCAGCCTCCTCCTCCACGACCTCAAGCGGCAGCAGGCGGATGACTGTCGGTTCCTGCGTCACCATTGACTTGAAGCGGGTGTAGACGACGTGGATCTCGTCCACTCCCCCGTCCTCGTAGTCCTTGGCAAACTCGGCCAGCAGCACTTCGCCGATTTCGCGGGCGGTCTTGAACTCCGGAGCATCCGTTCCGCCGGTCCAGACCTGCTCGGACGGACGGTTGCGGAAGTCGAAATACGCCTGCGCCTTACGGCCGACGAGGTAGGTCTTAACTTCCTTGCCTTCGGCGTGGAGCAGCTCATTGAGACCTTCCACCTGCTTGAGCACACTTGCCGAGTAAGAACCTGCAAGGCCACGGTCCGAGGTGATTACCAGGACGGCGGCGCGGCGGATCTGCTCCGGCTCAGTGGTCAGCGGGTGGTCGATTTCGCTTTGGCTTGCGACAGCAGAAACGGCACGCGTGATCGCGTTCGCGTAAGGCAGTGAAGCTGCTACGCGCGCACGGGCCTTGCCGATGCGCGAGGTAGCGATCAGTTCCATCGCCTTGAAGATCTTGCGCATCGACGTGGTCGAGCTGATCTTCTGGCGGTAGACCCGAATCTGGGCTCCCATACTTATCCTTTCCTAAGATTCCGTAAACCCGATGTGCCGGACCTGGGCGGCCCGGCACATCAGGAAAGCGGAACTAGCGCTTCTGCTTGACGATTTTTTCCTGGTCGACCTCGGCGTCAGAGATAGCGTTGTGCTCCTCGTGGCCGGCTCCTACCAGGTGGTTGTCACCCTCGCCGAAAAAGCCCTTTTTGAAGTCCACGATCGCGGTCTTCAGTGCCTCTGCGGTGTCGTCGTCCATGACGTTGGTCTGTGCCAGCGTGGTGAGGATCGAGGACTTGTGGGTCAGGTGCTCCAGGAACTCAGTCTCGAAGCGGTTGACGTCTTCAACCGGAACGTCATCCAGGTAGCCGTTGGTACCGGCCCAGATGGACACGACCTGGTTCTCGACCGGGAACGGTGAGTACTGGCCCTGCTTGAGCAGTTCCATCAGGCGCGCACCACGGGTCAGCTGCTGGCGGGAAGCCGCATCCAGGTCCGAGGCGAACATGGCGAATGCCTGCATGTCCCGGTACTGGGCAAGCTCCAGCTTCAACGTACCGGAGACCTTCTTCATGGACTTCACCTGCGCCGAACCGCCAACGCGGGAGACGGAAACACCCACGTCAACAGCGGGGCGCTGGTTGGCGTTGAAGAGGTCAGACTGCAGGAAGATCTGGCCATCGGTAATGGAGATCACGTTGGTCGGGATGTAGGCGGAAACGTCGTTCGCCTTGGTCTCGATCAACGGCAGTCCGGTCATTGAGCCGGCACCCAGCTCGTCTGAGAGCTTGGCACAACGCTCCAGGAGGCGGGAGTGCAGGTAGAAGACGTCGCCGGGGTAGGCTTCGCGTCCCGGCGGACGACGCAGTAGCAGTGATACTGCACGGTAAGCCTCAGCCTGCTTGGACAGGTCATCAAACACGATGAGGACGTGCTTGCCGCCGTACATCCAGTGCTGGCCGATAGCCGAACCGGCGTACGGTGCAAGGTACTTGAAGCCGGCGGGGTCCGAGGCGGGGGAAGCCACGATGGTGGTGTATTCCAGTGCGCCGTTGTCCTCGAGGGTCTGGCGGACAGCGGCGATGGTGGACGCCTTCTGGCCGATAGCCACGTAGATGCAGCGAACCTGCTTGGTCACGTCTCCCGAAGCCCAGTTGGCCTTCTGGTTGATGATGGTATCGATCGCGATGGCGGATTTGCCGGTCTGGCGGTCACCGATGATCAGCTGGCGCTGGCCACGGCCAATCGGAATCATCGCGTCGATGGCCTTCAAACCCGTCTGCATCGGCTCGTGGACCGACTTACGCTGGGTTACGCCCGGGGCCTGGAGTTCCAGTGCACGGGTGGTCTCAGCCTTGATCTCGCCGAGGTCGTCGATGGGCACGCCCAGCGGGTCGACAACACGGCCGAGGAAGGCGTCGCCCACGGGTACGGACAGAACCTGCCCGGTGCGGTGGACTTCCTGGCCTTCTTCGATGCCGGTGAAGTCACCGAGTACGATGACGCCGATCTCGCGGACGTCGAGGTTCTGGGCCAGGCCCAGGGTGCCGTCCTCGAAGCGAAGCAGCTCGTTCGCCATGACCGAGGGAAGGCCCTCAACACGGGCGATGCCGTCACTTGCGGTGGTTACGCGGCCGACCTCTACGCGTTCTGCGTTTCCGGGTTCGTAGGACGCCGCGAACTCGTTCAGCGCATTACGGACGTCGTCGGCGTTGATGGTCAATTCGGCCATCTGCAGTCCCTGCTCTCCTGTTTTCGTGATCATCGTTGCTCACGATGACCGGGGTTTCGTTTCGTTAAGTTGTGCTTGTCCGGCTAGCCGGCCAGCTGGCGGTTAAGTTCACCCAGCCGGGCCACCACGGAGGCGTCCAGTACTTCGTCGCCCACCTGCACCCGGATACCTCCGATAAGCGCGGGATCAACGGTAACGTTGATCTTCAGCTCACGGCGGTACAGGGCGTTGAGTGCCGACTGAAGCCGGCCCAACTGGGTGTCTGTCAGGGAACGCGTCACAGTGACGGTCGCAATCCAGCGCTGCTGCCGTTTGGCGGCAAGCTCTGCAAAACGGTTCACGAGGCGGCCGGGCTTGAGCCCACGCGGGTTCGATACGGCCTGCGCGATGAGGACCCTTGCTTCCTCGGAGGCACCCGGCACAAGCTTGTGCGCCAAAGTGATCTTTGCAGCTGCACTGGCCTGCGGCTCAGACAGAGCACGCTGTGCCTCGTGGCTGGAAGCCACAACCTGGTTGAAGGAGAACAAATCATTCTCCAGCTCTTCCAGGCCGGTGATTCCGGAGGCAGAAACGGCCGACTTGTTTTCAGCAACGGCTATTGCAACCGTTGCCCCAAGCGTCTCGAGTGCATCGCCAATATCGCGTGCCGAGGCCCAGCGCAGGCTGGCCAATCCGGCTGCGATATCCGCAGCATCGGCGGAAACCTTTCCGCCAACGAGCTGCCTGACAAGCGCAGACTTTTCCTCACCGCTGCGGGACGGGTCAGTCAGGGCACGGCGCAAGCCGGCCGAACTGTCCAGCGTTCCCAGGATTCCGAAGAGTTCCGTAGCCAACTGCAGCGACGCATCTGAAAGCTTGGCTTCCAGTTCTGTCAGCGCTGTGGTCAGCGATTCGCTCGATACACCTGCCATTACTTAGCTGCACCTGCGTTCTGGCTCTCCAGATCTGCCAGGAAGCGGTCAACAACACGTGCTGCACGCTCATCATCGGTAAGTGCTTCACCAACAATGCGTCCTGCCAGGGTGGTGGCGAGGGTGCCCACCTCCGAGCGCAGGGACACAACTGCCGCCTGACGCTCGGCTTCGATCTGGGTGTAGGCCTGAGCGGTGATACGGGCCGATTCTGCGCCCGCCTTCTCCTTCAGGTCCGCCAGGATCTGTGCACCTTCGGCGCGCGCTTCCTCACGGATGCGGTTGGCTTCGGCGCGGGCGTCAGTCAGCTGCTGCTTGTACTCTTCGAGTGCAGCAGATGCCTCAGCCTGGGCCTTCTCAGCTTTGGCAATGCCGCCTTCGATGGCTTCGGCACGCTCTGCAAACGTCTTCTCGAACATCGGGACAACGTACTTGACCACGATGTACATGAGCACGGCAAAGCTGATGAGGACAACGCCCATTTCCCAGACGTTGGGAACGAGAGGATTAACTTCGCCCTCAGTGGCGGCTGAGATGATCAGCTGATTCATATTTCACCCGTCCTTTTCTACTCGGTTCTGGATATTCGCTTGTTCTGAGATCAGCCAAGAACGAAGGCGAAGACCAGGCCGAGGATGGCGAGGGCTTCAGTCAGGGCGAGGCCCAGGAATGCGATCGGCTGCAGGACGCGCTGGGCTTCCGGCTGGCGTGCTACGCCGTTGATGTAAGCCGCGAACACGAGACCAACACCGATACCACCGCCGATTGCGGAGAGACCGTAGCCGATGAGGTTCAGAGAGCCGTTGATGGAGCCTTCCATTTTTCTTCCTTTCAAGATGCCAACTCTGTGGCAGGTTGTTTGGGTTGCTTCATCCCCGCTATGGGGGAAGTTTTAGGGGAGCCTAGTGGCTGTCGGCGTGGAGCGCGCCTTCAATGTAGATAGCCGTCAGGAGGGTGAAGACGTATGCCTGCAGTGCCATGATCAGGGCTTCCAGCATGTACATGGCAATCGAACCGACCAGGACGAGGAGGGACGTGCCCTGGAGCAGGATGTTCTCCTGCATGACGAGGAACTCAATGCCCGACCCGGCGATCATCACGATCAGGTGGCCGGCCAGCATGGTCGCAAACAAACGGAGGCTGTGCGTAACCGGGCGGACCAGGAAGTTGGAGATGATTTCGATCGGAATGATCAGCGGCAGGATGTAGACCGGCACTCCGGAAGGAACGGTGGCCAGCTTGAAGTAGCGAAGCCCGTTCTTCTTGATGCCGATGACGATCCAGGTGATGTAGACGATGCCCGCGAGGACGTAGGCGCCGCCGACGTGCGAGAAGCTGGGAAGCTGGATCAACGGGATTGCGCCGTAGATGTTGTTCACCAGGATGAAGAAGAACAGGCTGAACAACAGCGGGACGTACTTCATGAAGTCCCTGCCGCCGATGATGTCCTTGGCGATGCCGTTACGGACAAAACCGTAGGCCATCTCGCCTGCAAACTGCAGCTTGCCGGGAACGAGCTGCTGCTTACGGGCAGCAAGCACGAAGAACGTGGCAATAATGACGACCGAAAGGATCACCAGAAGCATCTGCTTGGAGAAGCCATCTGCGGCACCCCACGGCAGGACCGCCGGCAGATGCATTTCGTTAATACCAGGAGGAGTGAACTCTCCTGAATCTTGGGCCGGGAGCGCAAGCGCGATCAACGCGTTTCCTCTCTGCAGTGTCCATCGTTGGGCGTTGGTCGGGTTCCTGCAGCAGTCTGGCCTGCTGGTCCCCTTGTGAAATTATTTGGCATTGTTGGGTCCGTCCTTCGACGGTCCGCTGGCAGCACTGCGGCCACCAGTTCGTTTTTTGCTACTGGTGAGGCCGTGCATGTAGGACAGGTAAAATCCTCCGAGAGCTCCAAGCAGAGCGCCTGCGAGCACAATCCAGCGGGTATCCCACAGATTATCCAGACCCCACCCTATCAAACTCCAGACGATGATTCCGCCAATGATGTAGCTGAAGACGGCCATGCCGTCGTTGTATCCGGCGCCACCGTTTCCGTTGTCAGGGCTGGGGTTTTTGGGGTCGGGGTTACGTTCAGGCATTCTGGCTCCCCTGGTCCTGAGTGGGGTCGTTAAAGATCTGCAGGCGGGCCTTGCTGAAGCCGTACAGCTCAGCAGCCTGCCATAGAACAACGGTTGTGACAGCTCCGATCAGGAACCACCTGGCGTGGAGCCAGTCCGGCCTGCCGAGGACAAACAGCACCACGGCAAATCCGACAACCTTGACGAAGTACGTGGCGACGAACAGCCCGATGGCTCCCGATGGATTCCGTCGTCCCACAAAGTGGCCCACCAGCAGGCTGATGCCAAAAAACAGCATGACGAGCAGACCCGCGAAAGTGCTGGATACTGCGCCCGTGGCCCCATTCAGGAGCACTGCAGGCACCGCGGCCACCAATAGCCCCGCCGCAGCGGCCAGCGTGCTCATCTTCAGGAGCCTCAGCCACAGCGATGGCGTGGGTCCGGCAACTCCAACGGATCCGTTGCCGGACGTGCGTCCGGAATCGGCGTTGGAGGTCATGGAGATCCCAATCGTCGGGGTGTGCAGGCGGGAAGGTCACGCGGCGAAGGGCCGCACCTGAATTCTACACGAGATAGAAATAATTCAGAAAGCTACGTCACGACGTCGTCACTGCCACGCCGGAGATAGGGCCATGCGGTAACAACCGTCATTGCCACCGCGGCCAGGATGTCCACCGGAAGCACGATCTGCCACGGGAATATTGCCAGCGCCAGGCCTCCAAAGGACAGCACAGCAGTCCACAGGTATAAGAGGATCACCGCAGCCCGGTGCGAGTAGCCAATGTCCATCAGTTTGTGGTGCAGGTGTCCCCGGTCTGCGGACCAGGGTGATCGGCCCTTCGCTGTCCGGCGGATCACCGCGAGGCCGAAGTCAAGGAGCGGCAGGAACACCACCGCGAAGGGCAGGAGGATGGGGATGATCGTGGGGATACCGTTGGCGCGGTCATACAACCCCGACGTGATCTGGCCAGTGGAAACGATGCCGGCGGCGGCCATCACCAGGCCGATCAGCATGGCTCCGGAGTCGCCCATGAAAATCTTGGACGGGAACCAGTTGTGCGGCAGGAAGCCGACGCAACTGCCTACCAGGACAGCCGTCAAGAGCGTGGCCAGGTCCGACTTGTCAAGAATGGTGGCCGTTCGGTGCACCCAGTACGCCGTCAGGAAGAAGGCGGTGCCGCCGATGATTGCCACGCCGGCGGCCAGCCCGTCGAGACCATCAATGAAGTTGAAGGCGTTCATGGTGGTGACGATGAGAAAAGCCGTCAACAAGATGCTCATCGTCTCGTTTTCGAGGACGATTGGCTCCGAAAAGAATGATGGAACTATGGTCATCCGCACGCCCCAGACAGCCACCACCATGGCAGCCGCAACCTGCCCGATGAGCTTGATCCACCACCGCAGGTCCACCAGATCGTCCACTACGCCCACCAGGACGATGACCGCTGCTCCTGCCAGCACGCCCCACGGCGCGTCGTTGTTGCGGTAGATGTCCTGCACAAAAAATGACTTGCTGGCCACAATCAAAGCCACCACCACGCCGAGGAAGATGCCTACTCCGCCAAGCCGGGAGACCGGGACGGCATGCATGTCCCGGCTGCGGATCGGCAGGAACAACTCAAGGCGGTTACCTACCAGCCTCGCCCCCCATGTTGCAGCGTAGGAAACGATGGCAGCAGTGAGCGCCATCAGCAAGTACATGATCATGTGCTTGACCTGGGTGTTCGTGTGGAAGGTTGGATGAAAGATCTCCGTCGCCGGGCTCACAGCAGGCAGTGCGAGGTGCCAAACAGGGCTGTATTACAGTGGACTCTAGTCAAGATACTAGCGCCCATGGGCCTTCACCCTCCGCGCCACACTGCCGTCCGGGAATCTGCCGGCGGTCTCTGAAGGGAAATCCATGCAGAACCCGGTTGCAGTCGCCGCCGTCACTTTTGACCGGCCCGTTGAGTTGGCAACCCTGCTGGACGCCATTAATGCGCAGACGGCCGTGGTGGACACCATCTGCCTGGTAGACAGCGGCACCAGGCCTGCACAGGACGTGGCGGCCGGGCACGGCAATGTGGACTATGTCCGGTCGGAAGCGAATCTGGGTGGTGCCGGCGGCTTTGCTCTGGCCACCCTCAAGGCACTGGCCAGCGGCGCCCGCTGGATCTGGATGATGGACGATGATGCTGAACCAGCGGATCCGGAATGCCTGGCCACCCTGCTGCGGGAGGCGGAGGCCCGGGACCTTGAAGCCGTGCTGCCGCTGGTAGTAGCTCCCGGACATCCTGAGAAGTTGTCCTTTTTCTTCCGGCTGGACGGAAAAGTGACCCACGATCGTGCCGCCGTCGAGCGCCTCGGCTTCCTGCCCGACGACGGGCACTTCTTTAACGGTGCCCTGATCCGCTCTGACGTGTTCTTCAAGGTGGGCCTGCCGGACATGCGGTTGTTCATCCGCGGTGACGAGGTTGATTTCACCCTCCGGCTGCGGCAGGCGGGAATCCGCTTCGGCACGGTCACCAGCACTGCAATTACGCACCCGCATGCCTTCACCGAGACCCAACACGTGTTCGGCGCCCGCTGGCACGTGATCGTTCCGGAGTCGGCCTTCAAGCGCTTCTACTACTACCGGAACCGCGGCTACATGATCCGCCGCTACTTCCGCTTGAAGTCCTTCGTGGCCGACGTCGGAGGCTACCTTGGGTATTTTCTGCGCCGGGGTGACATCAAAGGACTGTCCGAATGGGCCCGTGCCTTCAGTAAAGGCCTGCGCGGCAAGGGCTTCGCCCCGTTGGAGGACCAGAAGTTCTAGGAATTTAGGGACCGGACGTATCAGCCTCTGCGCAGGCGACGCTTTGCCAGAAGCCCCAGCAGGACCCAGGGCTCGCCGAAAACCCGGTAGGCCACACGCCGCGGGTGAAGCAGCAGACGCCAGGCCCATTCAAGGCCCAGCCGGCCCAACCAGCGCGGCGCCAGCTTCTGCACCCCGGCCAATTGCTCAATGGCTCCGCCCACAGTGCAGTACGTTGCCGGGGGCAGGGTGGGCAGCCAGCGCTGAAGCACTTCTTCCTGTAACGGCATTCCCAGGCCCAGGAACACTATCTGGGGCCGTAGGCTGTGCAGGCGTTTGAGGGCGGCTGATTCAACGGCGCTGTCCCAACCTTCGCCGGCGATCCCAACTATTTCGGCCCCTGGAACGATTTCCCGCAGCCGGCGGACTGCACCTGTGTTGGCTTCCGGGCCCGCTCCGATCACTGCAATGCGGTCCAGCCCAACGAGCCTGCCCAGTGCCGGAATCCAGTCAGTTGAGCCCAGGCGGTAATCCATCGCCGGCCGTTCCAGCTCCCGTCCGCGGCTCCAGAGCCACAGCACCGGAGCGCCGTCGATGAGTACGACGTCGGCATCGTCGTAGAGCGCACGGAACCGTTCGTCTGAGTGGCAGAGGGTCACGCTGTGCAGATTGTGGCCCAGCACCAGATGCCGCGCCCCGCTGCCATGGACCCCACCAGGTGCAGCGCCGCCGTCAACGAAGCCCTGCAGAACCTCCATCAGGCCGTCAACGTCCAACGGCGTGGCATCAACGTCAAGCACCGGGATTGCCTGCCGCTGCAGGCTCATGTGTTGCGTGGTTCCAAATCAGCGGCGGTTTCGGTGTCCGCGGGCGGCTCGCCGCCTTCCACGGCGCCGGAACCGGTCCCGTCGCCCGGATGCGCGGGGCCCGGGACCTGTCCGGGAGCCGCTTCCGCCGCTTCAGGTTCGGCCGCAGGATTGGCGCCGGCCTTGGCCGGCTCAGCAACAGGTTCGTCTGATCCGGCTTCTTCTCCGGCTTCCGGGACCTCGCCTATACCCAAAATGCCCGGGACGACGCCGCGGAGCTTCTCCAGGCTGATGGCACCGTCGCGGACAACGCGCAGCGGTGTGGTGGTAGCATCCACGATGGTGGAAGCCAACGCCTCTCCGCCGCCAAGTGGCCGCTCCCCGCCTTCAAGGTAGACCTCTACAGATTCGGCGAGTTGCCCGTAAGCCTCCGCGGCTGTGCGCGCTGCAGGCTGTCCGCTGCGGTTGGCGGAGGAAACGGCCAACGGCCCGGTGAGGGTCAGGATTTCCTGGGCGATCTCGTCGTCCGGCATCCGCAACGCAACAGTGCCCTTTGTATCCCCGAGGTCCCAGTCCAACGATGGCTGGGTGTGCAGGATCAAGGTCAGCCCGCCCGGCCAGAAAGCTTCGGCCAGCGCGCGGGCTTCCGCGGGAATGTCGGTAGCCAGTCCGTCCAGGGCATTCAGCCGTGGAATAAGGACCGGCGGTGGCATCTGCCGGCCGCGGCCCTTGGAGACGAGGAGCATAGTGACCGCCTGCGGGGAAAAAGCGTCAGCCGCTATCCCGTAGACCGTGTCGGTCGGGAAAACTATGCATTTCTTTTCGGCTATGGCGCGCTGTGCATGCTCAAGCGCTTTGGCCCGTTGATCTTCGGAAGTACAGTCGTAGCTCGTGGTCACTGGCCTATTCTTTCATCACTTGGGAGGATGCTTTGGCAAGGCCGGGCGTAAACACGGCGCTCGTGGCGCGGTCCCGGCCGTTGAGGTCCTGGTGGGTGGTGACTCTGGTCCAGCAGTCTGACCGTTTGAGCATGGCAGCAATCCAGCCTGCCTGGACTTCGGCATGCTCCATCACGAAGTAGCCCCCGTCCACCAACAGCCGGGCTGCAGAGGCAGCGGCCGCCGTCGGAAGTTCCATGCCGTCCGCTCCCCCGCCGTATAGAGCCTCCGGCGGATCGTGGAGCGCCACTTCAGGTTCCTGCGGGACGGCTTCTGCAGGTATGTAGGGCGGATTGGACACCACAACGTCGAAGGTTCCGTTGTGTTCGGGCAACGCGTTGCGCAGGTCCCCCAGTACCAGATTGACGCCCAGCGGCGCCAGATTCCTCTCCGCCCAGGCATGGGCGAAGGGACTGTATTCGACGGCGTGCACTTCAGCTCCGGGGACTTCGTGGGCTATCGAACCTGCAATAGCCCCCGATCCGGTGCCGAGATCCACGATCCGCGGACGGGTCATCCCAGTAACGTGGTCGATCACGAGTTGGGCCACTGATTCAGTCTCAGGCCGCGGTATGAAAACACCGGGTCCGACGGCGAGTTCCAAGTAACGGAAATGGGCCACGCCGGTGATGTGCTGGAGAGGGATACGTTGTGCGCGCTCGGCAACGAGCTCATCGTAACCGTCAGGTGCCTCGGCCGTTCCAAGCATCCGGGCACGGAGCTCCCCCAGACCGATGCCGAGCAGATGGGCGGCGAGGATTTCGGCGTCGACCTTGGGGCTGGGCACCCCGGCTTCCAACAGTAAAGCGGCAGCCGCCTGCACAGCTTCCCCCAGTGTCCGGCCAGCCATCGGACTACTCGCCGATAGCGTCGAGTCGGGACTGTTCGTCCAGTTCGATGGCTGACTGGATGACAGGTTCCAAATCGCCGTTCATCACCTGATCCAGGTTGTACGCCTTGTAACCGGTGCGGTGATCTGCGATCCGGTTCTCCGGGTAGTTGTAGGTGCGGATGCGCTCGGAACGGTCCATGGTCCGGATCTGCGACTTACGCTGGGCGGAGTTTTCGGCGTCAATCTGCTCCTGCTGGTGTGCCAGGATACGGGCCCGCAGAACGCGCATGCCGGCCTCCCGGTTTTGCAGCTGCGACTTTTCGTTCTGCATGGCTACGACAATGCCGGTGGGCAGGTGGGTAATGCGGACTGCCGAGTCAGTGGTGTTAACGGACTGACCGCCGGGTCCCGAGGACCGGTAGACGTCAATCTTAAGATCGTTCTGGTTGATTTCCAGTTCCTCGGGCTCGTCCACCTCCGGAAGTACCAGCACGCCCGCAGCAGAGGTATGGATACGGCCCTGGGACTCAGTCACGGGAACACGCTGCACGCGGTGGACGCCGCCCTCGAACTTGAGGCGGGCGTACACTCCTTCTGCAGGATCATTCGAGTTGCCCTTGACGGCCATCTGCACATCCTTGTAGCCGCCGAGGTCGGACTCGGTGGCGGAAATGATCTCTGTTTTCCAGCCGCGGGATTCCGCGTAGCGGGTGTACATCCGCAGCAGGTCAGCGGCAAAAAGGGCAGCTTCATCGCCACCTTCGCCACCCTTGACCTCCAGGATCACGTTGCGGGCATCGTCAGGATCGCGCGGGATGAGCAGGCGGCGCAGCTTCGCAGCTGCCGCTTCCAGGGACGCTTCGAGCTCGGGAACTTCCGCCGCAAACTCAGGATCCTCGGCTGCCATTTCCCTGGCAGCAGCGAGATCGTCGCGAATGGCTTCCCACCGGTGATAGGCCTCAACAATGCCATTCAACTGGGCAGAGCGCCGCCCCAGTTTCCGGGCAAGGCGCTGGTCGGCGTAAACAGCAGGATCCCCCAGCTGCGCCTGAATCGCATCGTGCTCATCAAGCAGGCCCTGTACGGAATCAAACATTTAAAACCTCTTTCGACTTTTCCAAGTCTAGTTATCGCGAAAGGGACTTAACGCGAAAGGGACTTAACGACAAACCGCTCAAAATATGCCGGCACCACCCGTAGGCGGGGCCGGCATATTTTGAGCGGTAAGCGCAGCTACTTGTCGTTATCCGACTTTGCACCCAGCGTCGTCTTCTGGACCTGCATGAGGAACTCGACGTTGCTTTGGGTTTCCCGGATCTTGTTGGTGAGCAGTTCCAGGCTCTGCTGGGTCTCGAGTCCGGAGAGGACGCGGCGCAGCTTCCACATGATCTTGACTTCTTCAGGGGAAAGCAGGTTCTCTTCACGTCGGGTACCCGAGGCGTTGACGTCAACGGCGGGGAAGATGCGCTTGTCCGCCAGCTGGCGGGACAGACGCAGTTCCATGTTGCCGGTGCCCTTGAATTCCTCAAAGATGACCTCGTCCATCTTGGAACCGGTCTCCACGAGGGCGGTTGCCAGGATGGTGAGGGACCCACCGTTTTCGATGTTGCGGGCTGCACCGAAGAAGCGCTTCGGCGGGTACAGCGCTGCGGAGTCAACACCACCGGACAGGATGCGGCCGGAGGCCGGTGCTGCCAGGTTGTAGGCACGGCCCAGGCGGGTCATGGAGTCCAAAAGGACCACCACGTCCATGCCCATTTCCACGAGGCGCTTGGCACGCTCGATGGAAAGCTCGGCCACGGTGGTGTGGTCGTCAGCGGGACGGTCGAAGGTGGAGGCAATGACCTCGCCCTTGACGGTGCGCTGCATGTCCGTAACTTCTTCAGGACGCTCGTCAACAAGAACCATCATGAGGTGGACCTCAGGATTGTTGGTGGTGATCGCGTTGGCGATGGACTGCAGGATGAGCGTCTTGCCGGCCTTGGGTGGCGAGACAATCAGGCCACGCTGGCCCTTGCCGATCGGGGCCACGAGGTCAATGACACGCGGGCCGATCTTCTTCGGATCAGTTTCGAGGCGCAGGCGTTCCGAGGGGTACAGCGGGACCAGCTTGGCGAATTCGACGCGGTCCTTGAGCTCTTCGGGCGTCTTGCCGTTTACCGAGGTGACACGAACCAGGGCGTTGAACTTCTGGCGGGCCGACTGCTGGCTGCGGTCCTCACCCTCGCGGGGTGCGCGGATGGCTCCGACAACGGCGTCACCCTTGCGCAGGTTGTACTTCTTGACCTGGGCGAGCGAGACGTAGACGTCGTTGGGTCCGGGCAGGTAGCCGGACGTACGGATGAACGCGTAGTTCTCCAAGACGTCCAGGATTCCAGCCACGGGCAGCAGTACGTCGTCGTCTGTGACCTCGACATCGTCGACGTCAGGGCCCTGGTTGCGTCCGCGGCGACGGTCGTTGCGGTCACGGAAGCGGTCGTTGCGGGAGTTGTTGTCCCGGCCGTCCCTGCTGTCGCGGTTGTCCTGGCCGCCCGAACGGTCATTGCGATCGTTCCGGTCACGGCGGTTGCGACGGTTGCGACGGTTGCCGCCGTCGGCGTCGTCCTGGGTATTGCCGGCGTTACGGGAATCGTCGCGGCGGTCTGTATCCACAGCACCTGCGTTACCGGCAGCGCGGTCAGCGTTACGGGTGCGGCTGTTGTCGCGGCGCTCGTTGCGCTGGCCCTGATCGGCGTCGTCAGTGCGCGTCTCAGCGGTACGCGATTCGGCAACACGCTGTTCTGCTGCCGCTTCAGGAGCAGAAGTTTCTTCCGGCGATGCGGCCGCAGCTTCGCCCCGGCGGCGGTTGCGGGTGCGGGGCTGGCGGCGGTCCGTAGCAGCTTCGGCCGGAGCTTCAGCGGCTGCAGGAACGGTTTCGACGGCGGGAGCCGGGGCAGTTGCCTCAGCAGTCCCGGTGCCGGTAGGCGCTGCGGCGCCCGTGGAGACGACTCCGTCGCTTCCAGCGCGGCGGCTGCGTCCGCGGGTACGAGCCCGGGAGGTGTCGGCGGCAGGCGCTTCATCCTTTTCCGGGGCGGCCTTTTCCGGTGCCGCTACAAGAACAGCAGCCTCGGCCTTGGCAGGTGCCACGGCCGACTGGACCTTGGCAGGTGCACTGGCCTTGGTGGCAGGCGTACCGGCACGGTGGGCGGAGATGGCCGAGACCAGATCGCCCTTCCGCATGCGGGATCCGCCCGAAATTCCCAGCTGGCTGGCAAGAGCCTGCAACTGGGCGAGCTTCAGGCCTGCAAGGCCGCTGCTCTTTGCGGGTGCAGCCGTTGCAGCGGCTGCAGAAGATAGTGTTTCCACAGCTGGCGACAGCTCAGTGGTTTCGGTCACGAAGGATCCTTCCCCCTCGACGGCGTCCAGACTGGGAGCTGGACGCGATGATTTGATCTGGGCCGCAGTTCAGATCTGCGGCCACATTTCGGCGGAACTGACGGCCAGGGCCAGGACAGCCTGATACTGATACACCTCACCCCGTAAATGAGCGGAGCGAAGGCTGACGGTTCACGGGCAGGGAATTTTCTGCGGGTTCCTGCGTCAGACCAAGCAGGCGGCACCGGTAACTATTGCGCAGTAGGAGAATTGAGAGGCAACAATGGCCAACATCCAGTACGGAATTACCGCCGGTGCACTTCCACTTTAGCACCTTCGACGTCGACTGCCAGCTTCATCACCCGCCACCCGGCTCCCGGCGTGTTGGCGGCCGCAAAAGTGGTGATGAATTGCCCCGCGCGGTCTGCTGCTTCTGCCCCATTGGCGAGGACCAGCACGGTGGGACCGGCGCCGGAAACCACAGCGGCATGGCCCGCATTCCGCAGCGCCGCAATGAGGTTGGCACTGGGTCTCATGGCGGCGGCCCGGTAGCTCTGGTGCAGGTAATCCTCGGTGCCTGGCAGCAGGAACTGCGGCTGCGCCGTCAAGGCGTGGATCAGCAGGGCTGCCCTGCCGGAGTTCATTGCCGCAGCGTGATGGCCCACCGACGCCGGAAGCAGCGCCCGGGCGGCCTCGGTGGCGAGTTCGTAGTCGGGAACGGCAACAACCGGAATAACCTCCGGAGCAACAGGCACTGCCGTGCTGCTGTAGTGCTCACCGTCCTGCCAGGACAGGGCCAGCCCGCCGAAAATAGCCGGTGCCACGTTGTCCGGGTGGCCTTCCATTTCACTGGTGACCTGCAGGATCCAGTCCCTGCCGCGCCGTGACTCTTCCGGAACCAGTGCGTTGGCGGCGGATACGGCAGCAACAACAGCCGATGCCGACGACCCCAGGCCGCGGCCATGCGGGTTGACGTTTTCCGCAATAATCTTCAGCCCGGACCGCCGGTAACCCAACCGTTCGAAGGCAACCTCCATCGCGCGGACCACCAAATGTCCGGCGTCGCGGGGCAACGTATCAGCGCCCTCGCCGGAAAGCTCGAACTCAAGCTCCCCGCCGGCGAGGGTTTCGATGGTCAAGACGTCATGCATTGCCAAAGCAAGGCCCAGGCTGTCATAGCCCGGGCCGAGGTTGGCGCTGGTGGCCGGCACCCGGACGGTGACCCTCTGACCGGAGGCAACAAGCGGAAGCTCGACCGACGTGGACATGGTGGTTTCCACTGTTATTTGTCTTCCAGTCCCAATTCGGCAGCGACAGTGACGACGTCATTGGAGACCTTGACCGGCTGGACATCCGAGCCGTCCTCGGTGCGCAGCGCCCATTGCGGGTCCTTGAGGCCGTGACCGGTCACCGTGATGACGATGGTCTTGCCTGTGGGGACTTCGCCGGCAGCGTGCTTCTTGATCAGGCCGGCAACGCCGGCAGCCGAACCAGGCTCCACAAACACACCTTCACGGGCGGACAGCCAGCGGTGAGCCGCAAGGATCTCGTCATCCGTCACGGCTTCAATCAACCCCCCGGATTCATCCCGCGCGCCAACGGCACCGTCCCAGGACGCCGGGTTGCCGATGCGGATGGCAGTGGCGATGGTGTCCGGGTCCGTGATGGGATGGCCGGCAACGAACGGGGCGGCACCCGCGGCCTGGAAGCCCCACAAGACCGGAGTCTTGGTGGAAACGGCAGGGAGCGTGCCTGCGGTAAGGGACTCAAATGGCGCGGCATACTCTTTGTAGCCCTTCCAGTAAGCGGTGATGTTACCGGCGTTACCCACCGGAAGTACGTGGATGTCCGGGGCATCGCCCAGGGAGTCGACTACTTCGAAGGCGCCGGTCTTCTGGCCTTCGATGCGGGCGGGGTTCACGGAGTTCACCAGGAATACCGGGTAGGACTCTCCCAGCTTGCGGGCGATGTCCAGGCAGTTGTCAAAGTTGCCGTCCACCTGCAGCAGCGTGGCGCCGTGGGCGATTGCCTGGCTGAGCTTGCCCATGGAGATCTTGCCTTCCGGAACCAGCACCGCACACTTAAGGCCGGCAGCGGTCGCGTAGGCAGCCGCCGACGCGGACGTGTTGCCGGTGGACGCGCAGACCACGGCCTTGGCCCCGGCGGCTACTGCCGCCGTCATTGCCATGGTCATGCCGCGGTCCTTGAAGGAACCTGTGGGGTTCATGCCTTCCACCTTGAGATACACGGTGGACCCGGTCAGTTCAGACAGCTTCTGCGCATGCACCAGCGGTGTCCCGCCCTCGCCCAGCGTGATGATCTCGGTGGATTCGGTGACAGGCAGGCGGTCGGCGTATTCGCGGACGACGCCGCGCCATTGGTGAGCCACTTAGACTCCTTCTACCCGCAGAACGGATGTAACTGAATTAATGACATCCAGGCGCTTCACGGCCTGGACGGTGGCTGCGAGTGCAGCCTCGGTGGCGCGGTGCGTAACAATCCGCAGTTCGGCAGATTCCACAGTGGAATCGGCTTCCCGGTGGATGGTCTGCCGCATGATCTCGATGGACACCCCGTGCTCGGCGAAGAGCTGGGCAATCCGGGCCAGGACGCCGGGCTGGTCGGCCACGTCCAGACCAATGTAGTAACTGGTGTTGACGAGGTCGATGCTGAGTGCCGGGACCTGGCCAGTGGTGGTCTCGGTCCGGCCAGGGCCGCCCAGGACCAGACGGCGCGCGGCGGAGACAAGGTCGCCCAGGACTGCCGACGCCGTGGGCGTGCCACCGGCACCCTGGCCGTAGAACATCAGCTCGCCGGCGTTTTCCGCTTCGACGAATACTGCGTTGAAGGCGCCACGGACAGCTGCCAGGGGATGTTCACGTGGCAGAAGCGTGGGGTGCACGCGGACGGAGACGCCCTCGGTGCCGTCAGCGTCTTTGAGCTTTTCCGCGATGGCCAGCAGCTTGATGACAAAGCCGGCGTCCTTGGCGGCGGCAATGTCCGCCGCGCTGACGGAGCTGATGCCTTCGCAGTGGACGTTCTCGAGCGCGAACCGCGTGTGGAAGGACAGGGATGCCAGGATCGCGGCCTTGGCAGCGGCGTCGTGGCCTTCGACGTCGGCCGTGGGATCCGCCTCCGCATACCCGAGGCGCTGGGCTTCGGCGAGGGCGTCCGCGAACTGGGCCCCCGTTGAGTCCATCTGGTCGAGGATGAAGTTAGTGGTTCCGTTGACGATGCCCAGCACACGCGTGATGTGGTCACCGGCGAGGCTGTCACGGATAGGCCGCAGGATGGGAATGGCGCCTGCGACAGCAGCCTCGTAGGACAGTTGGACGCCGGCTTTGTCGGCAGCTTCGTACAGCGAGGGACCATCCTGGGCCAGCAGCGCCTTGTTGCCCGTGATCACGCAGGCGCCGTTTTCGAAGGCGGCGAGGATCAGCGAGCGGGCCGGCTCGATGCCACCCATCAGTTCAATCACCAGGTCGGCATCCTTGACCAGGGTGTCGGCGTCGGTAGTAAAGAGTTCCCTCGGAAGTTCGACGTCGCGGGGGGCGTCAACGTTGCGCACGGCAATGCCGCTCAGTTCCAGGCGTGCACCGGTCCTCGAAGCGAGGGCTTCAGCGTCATCAATCAGAATCCGCGCAACCTGGGCCCCTACATTGCCACAGCCCAACAGGGCCACCTTAAGGGTTCGCATTCCAGTCATTCAGACTCCCATGTCGCGGTTGAGCAGGTCTTGTTCGGTTTCGCCGCGGACAATCAGCCGGGCGGCACCGTCGCGCACAGCAACGACGCCCGGCCGGGCCAGATAGTTGTAGTTGCTTGACAGGGCCCAGCAGTAGGCGCCGGTACCCGGTACAGCAAGCAGATCACCGGCTGCCACGTCCTCGGGCAGATATACATCTCTAACAACTATGTCGCCGCTCTCGCAATGTTTGCCCACTACTCGGGACAGCACGGCATCGGCATCCGATGTCCGGGAGGCCAGAACGGCCGAATAATCGGCGTCGTAGAGCACCGGTCGGGCGTTATCGCTCATGCCGCCGTCCACCGACACATACCGGCGCGGATACGTAACGTTGTTTCCGGCGTCTGCGCCCTCAGGGGCGCCCACGTCCACGCGGACACTCTTACGGGTTCCCGCCTCGTACAGGGTGAAGGTGGTGCTGCCCACGATCGCCCGGCCGGGTTCGATCGAGATCCGCGGCGGCACCAGCCCCAGCTCGGCGCACGTGGAACGCACGACGGCGGCCATAGCCTGTGCGATCTCCGCTGGCGGGCGCGGGGTATCTACGGGGGTGTAGGCGATGCCATAGCCGCCGCCCAGGTCGAGTTCAGGCAGGACGATGCCGTACTGCTCCTGCATGCGGGCAAGGAAGCGCAGCAGTTTGTCCGCGGCTACGGCGAACCCGTCGGGCTCGAATATCTGGGACCCGATGTGGCAGTGCAGCCCCAGCAATTCCACGCTGTCATAGGATGTGGCGGCCGCTACCGCTTCCTCGGCCGCAGACAGGCCTGCTTCCTCGGTGGAGTCTTCTGCCATGGAGAGACCGAACTTCTGGTCCTCATGGGCAGTGGCGATGAATTCGTGCGTGTGGGCGTGGACTCCGGGAGTCAGCCGCAGCATCACGTTGGCTTTGTCGCCGCGGCTGGAGGCGATCTTTGCCACCCGCTCCAGTTCCTCCAGGCTATCCACCACAATCCGGCCCAGTTTCAGGTCCAGGGCGCGGTTGATCTCGGCGTCTGATTTGTTGTTGCCGTGCAGGCCCAGGTTTTCGCCCGGAATGCCGGCGCGTTCGGCCACTGCAAGCTCGCCGCCGGAGCACGTGTCCAGGCGGAGGCCTTCCTCGGCAACCCAAGCCGCGACGGCGGTGCAGAGGAACGATTTGCCCGCATAGTAGACGTCCACTCCCCCACAGATGTCCGCGAATGCCTCATCAAAAGCATCCTTGAAGGACCGGGCCCGGGCACGGAAATCGGATTCGCTCATCACGAACAGCGGCGTACCAAACTGCTGCTTCAAGGCGTCCACGGACACGCCGTCCACCGTCAGGACACCGGCGCTGTTCCTTTCAACCCCCGCAGCCCACATGGGTGAATGCAACGCGTTCAGGTCTGCGGGAAGGTCCAGCCATTCCGGAGCCAGCGGCGATGCCCCGGCGGCATGGTGTCCTGTGTTTGCGGCGCCCTCAGGGTTCACGGGAATCACATCCGTTCCGGCGCCGAAACGCCCAGCAGGTCCAGTCCGTTGGCCAACACCTGGCTGGTGGCGTCGTTGAGCCACAGGCGGGTGCGGTTGAGGTCGGTCACAGGTTCCTCGCCCATCGGCGCTACCCGGCAGGCGTCATACCAGCGGTGGTAGGCGCCTGCGATGATTTCCAGGTGCCGGGCAATCCGGTGCGGCTCGCGCAGCTCCGCAGCCTTGGCAACGATGGAGGGGTAACTGCCCAGGTAGGAGAGCAGTTCGTTCTCGGTCGCATGGTCCAGTAGTGCGGCGTCGAACGCATCTTTTCCGTTAACTACGCGCTCCACACCTGCGGCCACTGCATTCCTGGCCGTGCCGCGGGACCGGGCGTGCGCGTACTGCACGTAGAACACCGGGTTCTCGTTACTGTGCTTCTTCAGCAGTTCAGGATCCAGCGTCAACGGCGAATCGGCCGGGAAGCGGGCCAGCGAATACCGGACGGCGTCCTTGCCAAGCCAGGAAATCAAGTCCTTGAGCTCGATGATGTTTCCTGCGCGCTTGGACAACTTGGCACCGTTGATGGACACCAACTGGCCGATCAGCACCTCGATGTTGACCTCCGGATCATCGCCGGCGCACGCCGCAATCGCCTTGAGCCGGTTGATGTATCCATGGTGGTCGGCACCGAGGAGGTAGATCTTCTCGATGAAGCCACGGTCCTTCTTGGAGAGGTAGTACGCGGCATCGGCAGCAAAATACGTGGGCTCGCCGTTGGCCCGGATCATCACGCGGTCCTTGTCATCGCCAAAATCCGTGGTGCGCAGCCATACAGCGCCACCGTCGTCGTACACGTGGCCCTGCTCGCGGAGGCGCTCCACGGCAGACTCGATGGCACCGGCCTCGTGCAGCTCCTTTTCGGAGAAGTAGACATCGAACACGACGCCGAACTCCGCCAGGGTGCGCTTGATTTCATCCATCTGGGCTTCGTAGGCCGCGGCGCGGATGACAGGCAGTGCAGCAGCTTCCGTCAACTCGCGGATACCGGGATGCCGGGAAAGCACCTCATGCCCCAGTTCCGCGATGTACTCGCCCGGGTACCCGCCGTCGGGCACAGGCCGTCCGTGAAGGCGGGACAGCACAGAGTTGGCGAACACGTTCATCTGTGAGCCGGCGTCGTTAATGTAGTACTCGGCGGTGACATCCGCGCCGGAAGCGCGCAGCACGCGCGCGATTGCATCGCCCAGGGCGGCCCACCGCGTGTGGCCGATGTGCAGCGGACCAGTGGGATTGGCGGAGACAAATTCCATGTTAATGACATGGCCGGCGAGCGCTGAGTTGCTGCCGTAGGCGGCGCCTGCCTCGACAATCGCCTTGGCGAGTGCACCGGCCGCGGCAGCATCCACGGTGATGTTCAGGAAGCCGGGACCGGCAATCTCCACCTGCTCAACGCCGTCAATCTCCCCCAGCCGCTCACTGAGCACAGTGGCGAGCTGCCGGGGGTTGGTGCCCGCCTGCTTGGCCAGCTGTAAGGCGATATTGGTGGCCCAGTCTCCATGCTCGCGGTTCTTGGGACGCTCCACTCGGACCTCATCCGGCAGCGCCGTAGCGTCAAGGGCAATCTCGCCGGCGGCAACGGCTTCTTTCAGGCAGGCGGATATGGCGAGGGAGAGTTCTTCGGGAGTCACGTTCCTAGCCTACCGGGGGCAGCTGACAGCAGAGAATTGGGCCGCTTTGATGTAGGAGGAATCCAAAGCGCCGGGCGCAACGAATACCATCCAGAACCAATACGCTTAGTACAGCGTTGATCTCACCATGAGCCTGCCGACACTTATTGAAATGAGCCCGCTATGAACCCTTCAGTCCGCAAAAGCGTTTTCGCCGGGATGGCCGGTTTGTCCCTGATGGGAGCGGTAGCCGGTTGCGCGCCTTCCACCACCCAGCAGTCCGAACCCGCGGCGCAGGACGCTTCCACCCCTGCTTCTGCCGCGTCTGCGGCCTCATCCGCGCCGGCAGCTTCGGGAGCAGGAGCTTCCGTCTACAAGGACGGGACCTACGACGCCGAGGGCGCGTACGTATCTCCCAACGGAAACGAGAAGGTAGGGGTGGAACTGACCATCGAGTCAGACACCGTCAAGGGCGTGAATATCATCACCCACCCCAGCAACCCGAACACCAAGAAGTACCAGGGTGAGTTTGCCGCAGGAATCGCCGACCAGATCGTCGGAAAAAGCATTGACGAACTCAACGTGACCAAGGTTGCCGGCTCATCATTGACCAGCGGCGGCTTCAATAAGGCACTCGAGGAAATCAAGACCGAAGCCAAGTAAGCAACCAGAGCAGAATCGCACTTCTCATGGAAAGCACGGCGCAGGACACCCCGGCCGCCCCGGCCAGGCAGGACTTTCGTTTCGATGGGATCGGAACGAAGTGGAACATCAGCACGCCAGAACCCTTGCCACAATCCATGCGCTCCAGGCTGCTGGGGCGGGTGGAGGAATTTGACGCCACCTGGTCGCGGTTCCGGGACGATTCACTGGTGTCGGACATGTCCCTTCGGCCCGGCTCCTACAGCTTTCCGCCGGAGGCCGAACCGCTGGGCCGGCTGTACCGGGACCTCCACCGGATCAGTAAGGGTGCCGTGACCCCGCTGATCGGTGCCAGCCTTGAGCGGCTGGGGTACGACGCCGGCTACTCGCTGAAGCCCTCCGGCGCACCGCTGCCGGCTGTTCCCTGGGATGGCGTACTGCAATGGGAAGGCAGCACCATCAGCACCACCGCCCCAGTGGTGCTGGACATTGGCGCTGCCGGCAAGGGCCTGCTGGTTGATGTCCTGTCCGGCCAACTGAGGGGAGCTGGCGTCACCGAGTTCCTGATCGATGCCAGCGGCGACCTCCTGGCGCATGGAACAGGCGGTGTCAGAGTTGGCCTCGAGCATCCCTACGATGCTTCCCAGGCAATCGGCACTTTTCCCCTGGAGTCAGGGGCCCTCTGTGCTTCCGCCTCAAACCGCCGGGCATGGGGTGACGGATTCCACCATGTCCTTGACGGGACCACAGGAGCCCCGGTCCGAACGGTGATTGCCACCTGGGCCGCCGCCGGGTCAGCCATGCTGGCGGATGCTTTGGCTACTGCCCTGTTTTTTGTTCCCGGGGCCCGCCTCGAAAATGAATACGACTTCTCCTGGCTGGTGGTTTTCGCCGACGGGACCGCCGCCTTTTCCCATGGTTTTGAAGGGACACTGTTCTCATGAGCGAAACGGAAGCGCGCACCACCGTCCGCCGTTCTTCCCTGAAGGCGCGGTTGGACACTGCGTTGGGAAAGATCACCCAATATCGCCTGGTCCTGCTGGTCCTGGCCGTCCTGGCCGGTTACAGCCTTGTCCTCAGCGTCCTCGGCTGGCTGACTTTCGCTTTGCCGGCAATGCTGGCCCACCTCCTCCTGTGCGTTGGCCTTTGTTACCTCAGCAACCGCATCATTGCACCGGTATTCCGCGTTAATCCGCATGCCGAATCTTCGCTGATTACCGGCCTGCTGGTGTATTTCCTGTTCTGGCCTACCCTGGTGCCGCTCGAAGTGGCGGGTGTGGCGCTGGCGTGCGTAGCTGCCACTGTCTCCAAGTATGTGCTGGCCTGGCGGGGCCGGCATATCTTCAATCCCGCCGCTGCCGGAGCCTTCCTGGTGGGCCTGACAGGGCTCAACATCGCCACGTGGTGGACCGCAACGCCCGCCATGTTGTGGCTGCTGGTCCCCGGCGTTCTCCTGGTGGTTTACCGCACCGGGAGATGGCTTCTGGCGGGCACCTTCACAGTGCTGGCCGTCGCGTTGATTACCCTGCAGCTAGTGGCCGCCGGACTCACCGCAGGTGAAGGTGTCTGGCAGGCCTTGGCGCAACGTCCCGTGCTGTTTTTTGTCGGTTTTATGCTGACGGAGCCGCTCACACTCCCGCCGCGCCGCTGGCAGCAGGTGACGCTGGCCGCCGTCGTGGCCGTGGTGTTTGTTGTCCCCTACAACTTCGGCTTCATCGCCAACTCTCCCGAAGCCGCCCTCCTGCTGGGAAACTTGTTGGCTTTCCTGGTGGGCCAGCGGGGCAGGGTGCAATTGCGCTTCACCGGCTCACGGCAGCTGACTCCCAGCGCCACCGAGTTCTCCTTCCGCCCTCTCCGGGACCTCCGATTCAAGCCGGGGCAATATGCTGAGCTGGACCTGCCGCACAAGGGACGCGACCGTAAAGGCCGACGCCGGATGTTCAGCCTGAGCAGTCCTCCCGGCAGTGACAACGTCACCTTCGGGGTGGAGACGGCAACGCCGGTGTCGGCGGCCAAGCAGGCCCTGCTGGCATTGGAACCGGGCCAAATGGTGACAGCCACTGCCGTGGGCGGCGACTTCGTGCCGCCGCGGGACCCCTCGGCACCGGTGCTGCTGATCGCTGCCGGCATCGGCGTGACCCCTTTCATGTCGCACCTGGCCGCGCGGCAGGAATCAGACGGCAACACCGCACTGCTCTACCTGGTAAGGAGCGCGTCGGACCTGGCCTACGCGAGCGAGCTGGGCGCACTGGGGATCCGCGTGGTGGCGCTGACCGCTGACGGTTCGACGCCGCCGTCATTCATGGAAGACGCCCGGGTCCTTGCGGAACCGTCGAATGGCCGGCTGGACAGCGCTGCGCTCAAAAAGCTGTTTCCGGACATCGGCGATCGCCACGTCTACATTTCCGGATCCCCCCGAAGCGTCTCCTCCTTGCGGGCCGCGGCCCGTGCCGCGGGCGCCCGGCGTATCCATAAGGACGTGTTTTCCGGCTACTGACCGCATGCGTTTTTCATTGCGGGCCACTCTCCTGCTAAGCTCTAGGACGTCCCGCCCGCAACGGCAGGATTCCTGGATTGCCCTCGTAGCTCAGGGGATAGAGCGTCTGCCTCCGGAGCAGAAGGTCGTAGGTTCGAATCCTATCGAGGGCACCACAGCCAGAACCGCGGATCCACACGGATCCGCGGTTTTTGTTTGCCTCCTCCCCGGCCGGTGAAGACGTTTTGTCACGCCGCCTAACGCTGATTGTCATGCCCTCCGCATAGGCTGATTCCACCGTCAGCAGCAAAGGGGTAAGCCGTGAAACCAGTAATCATTCCAGCCCGTCGTCCATCACAGCAGGGGTACGTCCGCTGCTCCATAGTCCCGCCGTACCTGCTGCGCCGGCTGGCCAGCCAGCATGGACCCCAACTCTCGGAAGTCGCCCGGGGGGCAAAGGAAGCACTGGCGCACGTCCGCAGTGTCCAGGCGGGCCGGCTTACCCCCGGCCCGGCCCCGCGTTCCGGTGCACGCGAAGGCACGCCGGCAGAACCCGAGCGCTCCATCTTTGATGCAGAACACACCGAGTCACTGCCCGGAAAAATTGTGCGCAAGGAAGGCGAGCCGGCGGTTAAGGACGTTTCTGTGAACGAGGCCTACGACGGCCTGGGCCACACCCACAAGTTTTACGCCGAGGTGTTTGGCCGGAGTTCCATTGATGGCGTCGGAAACCCGCTCCTGGCTACCGTTCATTTTGGGAACAAGTACGACAACGCGTTCTGGGACGGCACCCAGATGGTATTCGGCGATGGAGATGGCGAGGTGTTCCGGCGCTTCACCAAATCGCTTACGGTCATTGGTCACGAACTGGCCCACGGGGTCACGCAGTACACGGCCAATCTCGCATACCGTAACCAGGCCGGCGCCATCAACGAATCCTTGTCGGACATTTTCGGGGCGCTGGTCGAGCAATACACCAAACAGCAGACCGCTGCGGAGGCCAGCTGGCTGATCGGTGAGGGACTCTTCACGGACAAGGTCCAGGGGACGGCCCTGCGCTCCATGAAGGCACCCGGCACCGCTTACGACGACGATGTCCTGGGCAAGGATCCGCAGCCGGATTCAATGGACTCCTATGTCCGGACCAGCGCGGACAACGGCGGCGTGCACATCAACTCCGGGATTCCCAACAAAGCCTTCTATCTGGTCGCGACAGACATCGGAGGCCACTCCTGGGAAGCGCCGGGGCAGATCTGGTACGACGCCCTGACTGGAGGATCACTGCCCACCAATGCCACGTTCACGGTGTTTGCCAAGGCAACGGCAGCCTCTGCCGTTGAATTGTTCGGGACTGGTTCGGCAGAGCATGACGCCGTGCGCAAGGCGTGGGACACTGTCAAGGTAAAGCTCTAACCGGCTGCCGGGCCGCTACGTCCCGCGCCGGAAACCCAGGGACGACCCATGAAAATAACTGTTGAGCGTCACGGCGGCATTGCCGCCATTCCCCGCGTCTGGACGGTGCAGGTCCGGTCTTCCAGTGCCGTGAGCCGCTGGGAGCCGTTAGTCGAGGCATGCCCGTGGGATGCAGTTCCCAACACCCTTCGGGATGCATCAAAGGCTTTCGAGGACGGACCGCCGGACCGTTTTATGTATGCCATCCGTGCAGGCCAGCGCCGCGCAGCGCTGCCTGAAAGGGCCGTCACCGGTCCTTGGCGGACGCTGGTCGATTGTGCCCGCGAAGCGGCTGAAGGCGATCAGACCGCTTCCGCCAACTGACCACGAAACGCCCGCCGGTAGGACTGCGGGCTGGTGTCCAGCACCTTCGCAAAGTGGTGCCGCAGCAGCACGGGATGGCCAAAACCTGCCTGCCGTGCCACCTCGTCGATCGTCAGGTCGGTAGTCTCCAGGAGCTCCTGGGCGCGCAGCACCCGCTGGGAATTCAACCATGCCGCAGGAGTGGTCCCGGTCTCTGCCCGGAACTTCCGGGCAAACGTGCGGGGAGACATATGAAGCCTTGCTGCGAGGTCGTTAACCGAATGCTCTTTGTCCAGTTCCGACACCATCAGCCGCAGCAGCGCCTCCATGGGCGCAGAACCGCAGGTGGGCATGGGCCTGTCGATGTACTGGGCCTGGCCGCCGTCACGGTGCGGAGGGACCACCATGTCCCGGGCGATGGAGGCCGCAACATTTGCACCCAGCTCCACCCGCACAAGGTGCAGGCAGGCATCAATTCCCGCCGCAGTGCCGGCAGAAGTAATGATGTTGCCGTCCTGGACGTATAGAACGTTCTCATCGACCTGAACGCCTGGATAGCCCGCTGCCAGCTCGCCGGAATAATGCCAGTGAGTGGTGCAGCGCCGGCCCTCCAACAGGCCGGCCCTGGCCAATGCGAAGGCAGCGGAGCAAATGGACATCACCCATGCACCGCGTGCGTCGGCGGCCCGAAGCGCCTCAAGGACGGACTCCGGCAGTTCAGCGTCCCGGTCATAAGGGGCCATGATCACCAGGTCCGCGTCCGTGGTTGCTTCCAGCCCGAGGCTGACGTCCATGGACAAACCCGATTTGAGCCTGACGTTGCCCGGCTCCGGCGTACACACGCGGAAATCGAACGCCGGCACTGCACCGCTGCGGCCGGACCTATCGATTCCGAATACCTCGCAGGCGGTCCCGAATTCAAAGATGGAAAAGTTGGGAACCACAATCAGGGCTACGGTTTTCAGCATGATTCCAGTGTGGCAGAAATTTTACTCTTTTGGTCATTTCTGCCACTGTTTCTTCAACCTGGACGGGAGCAGCATTGAGTCATGGAAATCTTCGGAGTCATCGGAATCATCGTTGTTGTATTGCTGCTCATCGTTGCCGCAGCCACCGTGGCAGCGCTCCTCCGGGACGGCCGCGGACACACCCCGCCGGTCACCTCGGACCATGAATGGTCCGCTTTGGACCTCCCCAGCACCAGCCACACGATGCGTATCTTCTAAAAGCCCCGCGCGTCAGGCGCGCTGCGGACCAAAGCCGGACCCGTGCGGTGGGAACCGCCCGGGTCCGGCATCGTTAACCAGCATCAGCGGCCGCACCACCGGGCAGTCACACCCCAGTAGACTGTCTGCAGCCATGACATTTCATATCTCCTATCCCGCCGAGCTGCCGGTCTCCGAGCGCCGCGCGGATCTGATGGCAGCCATCGCGGCCAATCAGGTAACCATCATCGCGGGCGAAACAGGCTCGGGTAAGACCACCCAGATCCCCAAGATGTGCCTTGAACTGGGCCTCGGGGACAACGGGTTGATCGGCCACACACAGCCGCGCCGCCTCGCCGCACGCACCGTGGCTGAACGGATCGCGGAGGAACTGGGCGTCGAGCTTGGTCAGGAGGTGGGCTACCAGGTCCGCTTCACCGGAGAAACCGGCCCCAGAACCAAGGTCAAGCTGATGACGGACGGCATCCTGCTGGCAGAAATCCAGCGCGACAAGCTGCTGCGCAGGTACAACGCCATCATTATTGACGAAGCCCACGAGCGCAGCCTCAATATCGACTTCATCCTGGGCTACCTCAAAAGGATCCTGCCACAGCGGCCGGACCTGAAAATCATCATCACCTCGGCCACGATCGATCCCGAACGGTTCGCCAAACATTTCGGCTCCGACGACGAGCCTTCTCCCATCATCGAAGTATCGGGCCGCACGTTCCCTGTAGAGATCCGTTACCGGCCGCTATCCCAGCCCGCGGCCGCCGAAGATGCTGAGAACGCGTCCGACGACGCCCTTGAGGAGGACCGCGACCCGCTCGATGCCGTGTGTGACGCCGTCGACGAACTCGCGCTGGAAGCACCAGGGGACATCCTCGTGTTCTTCTCCGGCGAGCGGGAAATCCGCGACGCCGCAGACGCCCTGAAGGCCAGAATCCAGTCCAACCGCAGGCTGGCAGGCACCGAGGTACTCCCCTTATTCGCCCGGTTGAGCCTCCAGGAACAGCACCAGGTGTTCCACCCGGGCAATAAGCGGCGGATTGTCCTGGCCACCAACGTCGCGGAAACCTCGCTGACGGTGCCCGGCATTAAATACGTGATTGATACCGGAACCGCCCGCATTTCCAGGTACTCGCACCGCACCAAGGTGCAGCGGCTCCCCATTGAACGCGTTTCCCAGGCATCGGCAAACCAGCGCTCCGGCCGTTGCGGCCGCGTGTCGGACGGCATTGCCATCCGCCTGTATTCGGAAGAGGACTTCGAGTCCCGGCCCCAGTACACTGATCCGGAAATCCTGCGCACCAACCTTGCTGCCGTCATCCTCCAGATGACCGCCATGGGGGTAGCCCGCGGGCCCAAAGATGTCGAGAACTTCCCCTTCGTGGAGCCGCCGGAAACCAGGGCCATTAACGACGGCGTCACGCTGCTGCGCGAGCTCGGCGCCCTGGCGGCCGCCGCTCCAGTAAACGATCATGGCGGCGGCCGCGGAAGCGGCCTGACCGCCGTCGGCCAGAAGCTTGCCCAGCTCCCCGTTGACCCGCGTCTGGGCCGGATGATCGTGGAGGCGGGGCAGCGCGGCTGCGTCCGGGAAGTCATGGTCCTGGCGGCTGCCCTCACCATCCAGGATCCGCGGGAACGCCCGCAGGACAAGCAACAGCTGGCGGCGGAGAAGCACAACCGGTTCCGCGACGAGAAATCGGACTTCACTGGATTCCTGAACCTCTGGAACTATCTGCAGGAGAAGCAGGCCGAACTGTCCTCGTCGGCATTCCGCCGGCTCTGCCGCAACGAGTTCATCAACTACCTGCGCGTCCGGGAATGGCAGGACCTTTTCGCCCAGCTGCGCCAGCTTGCGAGGCCCTTGGGCATCAGCCTGGACAACACCCGGACCGTGGATCCGGTGGGCAACCACGACGCCATCCACATCAGCCTGCTCTCCGGGCTGTTGAGCCACATCGGCATCCTGGATGAGCGGAAGCGGGAATATGCCGGCGCCCGCGGCACCCGCTTCGCCATTTTCCCTGGTTCCGCGCTGTTCAAGAAGTCCCCCACGTTCGTCATGGCCGCGGAACTTGTGGAGACCAGCCGCCTCTGGGCGAGGGTGGCTGCATCTTTTGATCCGGTCTGGGCAGAGCAGGTGGCACCGGGGCTGGTAAAGCGCAGCTACAGCGAGCCGCACTGGTCCAGCAGGCAAGGCGCTGTGATGGCCTACGAGAAGGTCACGCTCTACGGCGTGCCCATTATTCCGCAGCGGCGGATCAACTACAGCCGGGTGGATCCGGAGCTTTCCCGCGAGCTGTTCATCCGTCACGCCCTGGTGGAGGGGGATTGGAAAACGCACCACAAGTTCTTCCACCGCAACCAGGCGCTCCTGCATGAGGTGGAAGAACTGGAAGCCCGCATGCGCCGCCGTGACCTTTTGGTCGACGACGAGACACTGTTTGAGTTCTACGACGCCCGGATCGGCAAGGAAGTAGTTTCGGCCCGGCACTTTGACAAGTGGTGGAAGGATGCCCGCCACCACCAGCCGGACCTGCTGGACTTTGACCAATCGCTCATCCTGAGCGAGGGTGCCGAAGAGCTGGACGAATCGGCGTTTCCAAAAGTGTGGCACCACAAAGGCTTTGACCTGCCGCTCAGCTACGAGTTCCACCCGGTGGCGCCGGGCTCGCCTCCCAATCCGTCCGACGGCGTCACTGCAGAAGTGCCGGTGCTCTTCCTCAACCAGCTCGAGGATGCTGCCTTCCGCTGGCTGATCCCCGGTCAGCGGGTGGAACTCGTCACCGCGCTGATCAAGTCGCTGCCCAAACAAGTCCGCAAAAACTTCGTGCCGGCCCCGGACGTGGCCCGACAGGCAGTTGCGGTCCTCGAATCCGACTTCGACCCCGCCACCGACGAGCTCGAGCCTTCACTGGAACTGGCCCTGCGACGGATCAAGGGCGCCGTCATACCGCCGGGGTCCTGGAACTGGGACGCCGTCCCTGCACACCTGCGGGTCAGTTTCAAGGTGGTGGACAGCAAGGGCAAGGTGCTGGACGAAAGCAAGGACCTCGCAGAGCTCCAGGAACGTCTGGCCCCGGCCACCCGGCGGGCTATCGCCGAGTCCCTGGGCGCCACCCCGGCTACCACGGCCCCAGCCGCCCGGACTAAGGGAACGGCAGGACCGGCGTCGCGCTCTGCTGTAGCAGCAGGAGTCGTGCCGGGCTCCGCCGGAACCGGCCATAACTCCGGGTCCGGCGGTTTCCGGGGAGCCGCCGGGCCAGGTTTTGCTGAGCAGTCCGGCCTGGTGGAATGGTCTTTCGGCACCGTGCCACGCCAGGTGAGCAACCTGGTCGCCGGCCACACCATCACGGGATATCCAGGTCTGGTGGACGATGGCGCTTCCGTGAGCCTGCGTGTTTTCCAGACCGCTGCCGAACAGCAGGCGTCCATGCGGGGCGGCGTGATCCGTTTGCTGGCCCTGCGGGTCCCTGCGCCGGACCGGTACGTCCTGGAACACCTGAACAACACGGAGAAGCTCACCTTCAGCCAGAATCCGCATGGCTCAGTGACAGCACTGATTGCCGACTGCGCGCTCGCGGCGATCGATAAGCTGACGCCGGCAGAGCTGCCTTGGGACCGCACTGCTTTTGATGCCCTGTACGAGCAGGTGCGTGCCGAACTGATTGACACCGTTTTCAGCGTCACGGCGGTCGTGGAGCGCATCCTTGCCAGCACGCGGCGGATCCAGCAACAGCTCAAAGGAACCACCAGTCTGGCACTGATCAGCGCGCTCAATGACGTCCGCAGCCAGCTGCAGCAGCTGGTGTATCCCGGCTTCGTGGCCAAAACGGGCTACGCCCAGCTCAGCCAGCTGCCGCGGTACCTTGCTGCAATCGAGAAGCGGCTTGAAAAGCTTCCGGGCAACGTCCAGCGCGATGCCAACAACATGGCGGTGATCCAGCGACTCGAAGACGATTACGACGACGCCGTGTCCGCGCTCCCCCCGGCACGCCGGGCCGCCACCGGGCTGGAGCACGTACGGTGGATGATTGAAGAGCTGCGGGTTAGCCTCTTCGCCGTCGAACTCGGTACGGCCTACCCGGTGTCAGAGAAGCGGATCCGGGTAGCACTGAATAAGGCCCTCGCCCCGGCCTGAGGTCTCCGTCCTGCGGCTATGCCTTGGGCACCGAGCTCCCATAGCCGGCCTGGCGGAGCCCTTCGCGGATCTTCTCCGCGTTGGCATCCAGCACCGCCGGATCCGGGTTGCTGTCCGCGTTGCTGAAGTCGAAGTCAGCCATTGACCGGGAGGGCCACACGTGGACATGCATGTGGTTGATTTCGTAACCGGCCACGATCAGTCCTGCCCTTGGTGCCCCAAAAGCGGCCACCTGTACGGCGCCGATGCGGCGTGCCACCGTCATGACCCTGGCGACGGTTTCGTCGCCGGCGTCGGTCCAGCGGTCAACCTCTTCGACCGGCACCACCAGGGTGTGTCCGTCCGCGAGCGGCGCTACAGTCAGGAAGGCCACGACGTCGTCATCTTTCCAGACGAACCGACCCGGGATCTCTCCGTTGATGATTTTGGTAAACAGAGTGCTCATACGTCTGCCTTTTCGGTCGCGGCCTGCAGGGTGCTGGTGTCAAGAACGAAGCGGTATTTCACATCGCCGGCCACCATTCGGTCGTAAGTCTCATTGAGCGCACCTGCGCTTACCATCTCAATGTCGGAGGTGACACCGTGGGCGGCGCAGAAGTCCAGCATCTCCTGCGTTTCTGCGATCCCCCCGATCAGCGAGCCGGTGTAGCTGAGGCGGCGGCGGATCAGGAACCGGGGTTCAACCGGAGGCATCTCTCCTGACGGCAGGCCCAGCTGGAACAAGGCGCCGTCGCGACGGAGCGTGTTCAGGTAGGGGTTGAGGTCATGGGGAGCGGCAACGGTGTCGATGATGACGTCAAGCGTGCGCACCGCATCCGCCATGGCGGACGGATCCGAGGACAGGATGACGGCGTCGGCCCCCAACTCCATTGCTGCGGATACCTTCGCTTCGGAGGTGGTGAACACCTTCACGCCGGCCCCCATGGCCTTGGCCAGTTTGACCGCCATATGGCCCAGTCCGCCAAGTCCCACGACCCCGACGAGGTGCCCGGGCTTCACGCCGAAGCGCCGCAGGGGCGAGTACGTGGTGATGCCCGCGCACAGCAGCGGAGCAGCGGCCGCCGGATCCAGGGCTTCAGGCACCCGCAGGACGTAGCGGCGGTCCACCACGATCGACGCCGAATAGCCGCCCTGGGTGATGACGCCGCCGTGCCGGGCGTCAGAGGCACCGTACGTTCCGGTCATGCCGCGTTCGCAGTGTTGTTCCAGGCCATCCAGACAGCTGGCGCACTCCCGGCAGGAATCGACCATGCAACCGACCCCCACCAGCTGGCCAACAGCAAAATCATCAACGCCCGAACCGATCCGGCTGACCGTGCCCACAATCTCGTGGCCCGGAACCAGCGGATACGTCGGTGCTGACCACTCACCCCGGGTAGCGTGAACATCCGAATGGCACAGCCCGCAATAAGCAACATCGATTTCGACGTCATCCGGTCCGGGCGCACGGCGCGCCACAGTCAGCGGGACCAGGCCGCTGTCCGGGTTGAGCGCTCCATACGCGGCAGCGAGGGATGGTTCAGCGCGTGCAGCGGCAGTGGAACTGTGAACGGTCACATCCGGAACGGGCTTCGCAAGGGGCGGCGGTACGGGTCGTCCTGGAGTCATACTCCGACGCTACCACTGGGTTCAATGCCAATGGCAACAGGATTTGCCTCGTCCGAGGACCACTGCGAGAACGAACCCGGATACAGCGCCGCACGGAAACCGGCAATCTCCAAGGCCGCGATCTGGTGTGCAGCAGTAACGCCTGAACCGCAATACACCGCCACCTCCGTACTGTCGTTGATGCCGAGGCTTTCAAACCGTGCGCGAAGCTCATGAGCAGGCAGGAAGCGGCCGTTCGAAGTGAGGTTTTGTCCTGTGGGAGCACTTACGGCGCCTGGAATGTGGCCGGCCCGGGGATCAACGGGCTCTACCTCGCCCCGGTAACGCTCCCCGGCCCGTGCGTCGAGAAGGACGCCGTGGCCGTGCCAGCCGGCCGCCCCGGTCATGTCCGTGACGGGCAGTTGTCCCCGCCGAAGCACAACATTTCCCGGCGCAGGCCGCTGCTCCCCTTGCTCTACTGGATGTCCGGCTGCCCTCCATGCAGCCAGTCCGCCGTCGAGCAGGGAAACGGCCGTCAGTCCCGCGTCCCGCAGCAGCCACCATGCCCGCGCGGCC
This sequence comes from Pseudarthrobacter sp. MDT1-40-2, assembly GCF_059383595.1. NCBI lineage: Bacteria > Bacillati > Actinomycetota > Actinomycetes > Micrococcales > Micrococcaceae > Pseudarthrobacter > Pseudarthrobacter sp. MDT1-40-2. Next base: position 472,065 of record NZ_JBWZCL010000001.1, read on the forward strand.
GCGGTATTCCCGCTGTCGTCGTACGCCACCACGGTGTCGCCGTCGTTGATACCCCAGCCACGGGCGCGCTGCTGCAGCGCTTCCACCGAAGGCAGCGGGTGCCGGCCTGCGCCCGAAACAGCAGGATCCGCGAGCTCATGGTGCAGGTCCACATAGACGGCGCCCGGTATGTGGCCGGCCAGATAATGTGCGTGCCCGTGAGGGTCACCGAGCACCCAACGCACGTCCAGCAGCACAGTCCTTTCGTCGGCGTCCAGGCGTCCTTTGAGGGTGCCGGTATCCATCAGGGGTCCCATCGAACCTGCTTCCTGCTTTGCAGGGACTGTCCACACCATTTCCCTAGACCTCCACGGATTGCTGAGCTTCGAGGCTGGTGTACGTGGTTCCGTACTTCCCGCCAATCCGGCTGACGTGCCCTTCAACCAGCCCGCGTCCACGACGGTTGAGCAGCGCATCATGCACCGGGTATGCCTGTGGAGCACGGATTGCCACCACGAAGTCCAGCACCTCGGACACTTTGGACCACGGCGCGTGTAAAGGAACCAGCAGGGTCTTGACCTCGATGCCGTCGGGAACCACAAAGGAGTCACCCGGGTGGAAGACGTTGTCCTCCACGAGGTAGCCCATGTTTGCCACTACGGGGATCAATGGGTGGATGAGCGCATGCTGGCCGCCGAAGGACCGCACCGAAAATCCTCCCGCATCGAAGGAACTCCCGGCCTCGACGGCGTGCACCCTTCCACGGTCACCGCCGGCTTTTTCGGAGAGGTCGGCGGCAACCCGCGCAGGAGCGTGGACTTCCAGCGCCGGATTGCTTCGCATAGCGTCCAGTACAGCCGGAACATCGATGTGGTCCGGGTGCTCGTGGGTCACGAGCACCGCGTGGGCGCCTTCCAGCGCCTCAGCTGCTTCGGACCAACTGCCCGGGTCGACCACCAGCACCTGGCTGTCCTTCTGCAGGCGGACACAGGAGTGCGTGAATTTGGTGAGCTTCATGTACCCCAGACTAGGAGGGGCCTCCGGACAGTGTCCACGGTCCAGTTCTGCCCCGGCTGGTAATCTTGGACATTGCCAACCCCATCAGGAAGCGAGCCCAGCCATGCCTCACGGCAGCCACGCCGACGCCAGCGCAGCAACTCCTGCACCCGCGGGCAAAGAGCAGCGCGTCACCAAGCAGCGTCTTGCCGTCAGCGCCGCCCTTGATGAGCTGGACGACTTCGTCAGCACCCAGGAGCTGTACCGGCTGCTGCAGAACCAGGGTGTTTCCGTATCCCTGGCCACCGCTTACCGCATCCTCCAGTCATTGGCTGACGAAGGCCTCGTGGACGTGCTTCGCACCGGCGACGGCGAAGCGGTCTACCGCCGCTGTGCGGTAGCCAGCCACCACCACCACCTCTTGTGCCGGAACTGTGGCAAGGCAGTGGAAATCGAAGCGCCCGCCGTGGAAACCTGGGCTGCCCGGGTAGCCAGGGAAAACGGCTACACGGAAGTAGCGCACACCGTTGAAATATTCGGCCTGTGCCCTGACTGCACCGCCCTCAAAGCCAGCGGACAGCTCTAGGCTGGCTGCCCCGACCGCTGCGGTTCCGGCGTCGTGGTTTCCGGACGTACGGACTGGGTGGCGCTCCTGCCGTTCACACCCCGCTTAACGCGGACATTGCCGATCACCCTGCACACCACATAGATCAGGAATGACAACGTGGTGACATAGGGGCTGATGGGGAGCCGTCCGCCAAGGGCCAGCAGAATCCCGCCCACTGTGGCCGTGACGGCAAAGGCGACGCTGAGCAGCACCACGGCCCACGGTGCCGACGAGACCCGCAGGGCAGCAGCTGCGGGTGTGATCAGCAGCGCCAGCACCAGCAGTGCCCCCACCACCTGGATGGACAGCGCCACGCTCACACCGAGCAGAAGCATAAAGCCGATGGAAAGGGCCCGAACCGGAACCCCGCGGGCTTCTGCAACCTCGGGATCCACGCTGGCGAAGCTTAGCGGCCGCCAGATGGCCACCAGCACCAGCATTACTACGACGGCGGTACCCGCCAGTGCCTGCAGCTGTACGGTGTCCACGGAGACGATCTGGCCCGTCAGGAGGCCGAACTTGTTTGCCGCGCGTCCCTCATACAGCGCGAGGAACAGGATTCCCAGGCCCAGGCCAAACGGCATGATGACACCGATGATGGAGTTTTTGTCCCGAGCACGCACGCCCATGAAACCAAGCGTCAGGGCAGCGGCCACAGAGCCCAGGAGCGAACCTAGAATGATGTCTGCGCCGATCAGCAACGCGAAGGCCGCGCCGGCAAAGGAAAGTTCAGAAATGCCATGAACGGCGAATGCCAGGTCACGCTTCATGACGAACGTACCGACAAGGCCGCCCAACAGGCCAAGGACAGCGCCCGCCCAGATCGAGTTCTGGACCAGGACCAGCAGTTCCCCGTAGTTATCAAAGTTGAAAATCGACCGAAGGATTTCCTGGAGCTCCATTTAGAGCACCTCCCCGGCCACGGAGTGCTCGTCCGCGTGGTGGTGGGTGGTTGCGTCCGGAAGGCCGACGACGACGATCCTGCCATTGGCATGGATCACGTCAACGTGGCTGCCGTACAGCTCGGACAGAACCTCAGTGGTCATGACTTCCTCGGGCTTGCCCACGCGGAACTTTCCACCGGCGAGATAGAGCACCCTGTCCACGTAGTCGATCACGGGGTTGATTTCATGGGTCACGAAGACTACGGCGCTGTCCTGCTCGCGGCATTGCCTGTTGATCAGTGAGCTGACGGCCTGCTGATGCCGGAGATCCAGTGAAAGCAGGGGTTCATCGCACAGAAGCACCTTGGGCCGCGTGGCCAGGGCCTGGGCAACCCTGAGCCGCTGCTGTTCGCCACCGGAAAGCTGGCCTACGGGCACGTTGCCGTATTCCGTGGCGCCGACTTCCGCCAGCAGGGCATCAATCCTGCGACCGGCGGGACCAGGCTTTAATCTGATGCCCCAGCGATGGCCGTCCACTCCCAGGCCCACAAGATCACGGGCCCGCAGCGGGGTGTCAGGGGCAAAGGATTTCTGCTGCGGGATATAGCCGATCAGACTGCTGCCGCGTTCCACGGGGGCCCCGCCAAGGCTTACTTCACCGGCGTGGAGTTCCTGCAGGCCCAGAAGGACCTTGAGGAAGCTGGTCTTGCCGCTGCCGTTGGGGCCGAGCACGGCGAAGAACTCGCCGGGCCTGATATCCAGGTCCAGGTCTTCCCAGAGCGCCCGATTTCCGAACTTCAGGGACGCGCCGCGAAGGCTGACCACTGGTTTCAACTATTTGCTCTCCAAGACTTCCTTGACGTTCTCAACATTGTCCGTCATCCAGGACAGGTAGCCGGCGCCTTCCGGCAGGGTTTCGCTGAAATTGACTACCGGCACTCCCGCAGCTTCTGCAGCATTCTTCACGGCCTGGGTCTGCGGACCCTCGGTCTGCTGGTTGTACGCCAGGAAGGCAATGTCCGCTGAACCCGCCAACCGGGTTGCTTCCTGAAGTACAGCGGGGGGCACGTCGTTGCCTTCCTCTATCGCTGCACTGTAGTCGGCCGGCGTAACGTTCTCCAGTCCCGCGGCTTCCAGTAGGTAGAAGGGTACGGGTTCGGTCATCAGGACACCCTTGCCCGCGGCCCCGGCGGCGAGGCCTTCAAGGTCACTGCTCAGCCCGGTGAGGCTTTCCTTAAAAGACGCTGCATTGGCGCTGAAGGTAGCAGCGTCTTCCTGCCTGATCGCGCCAAGCTGCGTGGCAACAGCATCAGCGACGGCGGACATCGCCGTGAAGCTGTACCACACATGTTCGTTGAACTCCCCGTGATCGTGGTGGTGCCCTCCAGCGGCTTCTTCCGTTTCTGCACCTGCTTCCTCCTCCGGGGCCAGCCCGGAGACCTCGACGGCCTCGATAAAGCGGTCTCCTGCGAGGCCGGCCTCATCCGCCAAGGCATGCAGGAATTCGTCATAACCGCCGCCGTTACCCACCACGAGCGCAGCCTTGGATACTGCCAGCTTGTCCTGCGCCGTGACCTCATAGGAATGGGGGTCCTGGCTGGTCCTGGAAATGATGGACGTAACGCTGACGGCATCACCCCCGATCTCCTGCACGATATCGCCGTAAACGTTCGTTGAAGCAACCACCTCGATTGTGGCTTCGCTTCCGGTTGCGGCCGGTTCCGGTGTGGTGCCGCAGCCTGTCAGGAGCAGGCTCAGGCCGGCGGCGGCGGCCAACACGGGGCGGGCAACAGGGTGGAACTGGCGCACGGAAGATACCTCAGATCAGGAAGGGGATGCTTGGATAACCACCAGTGTAATCCCAATTAGGAATGATTCCTATTTAGAAGTCCGACGGAGAAGACCCCCTCGCGCCCTGGGTCCCGTCAGCGATCGCGTACCGGTTGGTCCTCCTGGCCCAGACGACGAATGCCGGTTGCCTGCGTTGCATCCCGGATCTCGCCCACCAGTTGTTCTATGACATCCTCCAGGAAAAGCACTCCCCTGGTCTGCCCACCCGGACCAATCACGCGGGCAAGGTGTGAGCCGGTCCGCTGCATCACTGACATGGCCTTTTCGATTTCGTCGTCCAGTGCCAGGTTGGCCAGCGACCGGATCCGGCTCTCAGCGATCGGCTTGTCGTAGTTCTCCTGGGGAATGGAGAGTACGTCCTTCACGTGCAAGTAACCGGCCAGCATCCCGTCGTCGTCCAACATGGGAAACCGCGAAAAGCCAGTACGGCTCACTGCTTTTTCAAACTGCACAGGGGTGGTGGTGGATTTCATCATCACCAGATCCTCGACGGGCACCATGATGCTCTGCGCCGTGTGCTCGGAGAATTCAAGCGCACCGGTTATGAGCCCGGCTTCATCATCCACCAGGCCGTGCCGGGTCGACTCCTGCACGATCGACTGGACTTCCTCGAGGGTGAAGGTTGACGTGACTTCATCCTTCGGTTCGATCCGCATCATCCGGAGAATGTGGTTTGCCGCCCAGTTCAGGGCTGAGATGACCGGGTTTACCAGCCTGGCAATGAAAACCAGCGGCGGTGCCAGCAGCAGCGCAGCCTTGTCAGCTACGGATACCGAGATGTTCTTCGGCACCATCTCGCCGAACGTCACATGCAGGAAGGTCACCAGGAGCAGTGCGATGGCGAAGGCGGCAACGTCGGCAGCCTCCAGCGGGATACCCACTGCATGAAGCGGCTCCGCGAGCAGGTGATGGATGGCAGGTTCAGCGACCTGAAGGATCAGAAGCGAACACACAGTAATGCCCAGCTGGGCACACGCCAGCATGAGCGAGACGTTTTCCATGGCCTGGAGCGTGGTTTTGGCACGCTTGGACCCGGCGTCCGCCAGGGGTTCAATCTGGCTTCGCCGTGCCGACATGATGGCGAACTCCGCCCCTACGAAGAAGGCATTGCCCAACAGCAGGACAACAAGCCAAGCAATTCCGGCCCAGTCGTTCATCGTCCGGCCTCCTGTTGAATGCCGCGGACGCCTTCGAGACCCTCAGCCCCTGCTGCCGGTCCTTCTGGTTCCAGGCTCCTCGCCGGACTGAAACAGATCCGGTCGATGCGGCGTCCATCCATCCTGGTGACGCTCAGGGTCCCGCCAGTTACCTGCACGGTGTCCCCCACCGCTGCAATCCTGCCGAGTTGGCTCATCACGAAGCCGCCAACGGTTTCATATGCGGCCTCATCCGGCACTATCAGCCCGGGAATCTGTTCGGACAACTCGTCGGGCCGCAGCAGGCCGGGAAAGTACCAGTCGCCAGAGGCGCTCTGCAGCAGGCCGGGGCGGACCTTGTCGTGCTCATCTGCCACCTCACCCACAATCTCCTCCACCAGGTCCTCCAAGGTAGCGATGCCGGCGGTTCCGCCATATTCATCAAGAACGACGGCGAGCTGCAGATTTCCTTCGCGCAGTTCCGCCAGGAGGGAATCAAGGTGGATGGTTTCAGGTACCCGGAGGACGTCCGTCATGATGGCTCCGACCTCGAGGTTTCGCCGTCGTTCGGAGGGAACGGCGATGGCCTTCTTGACGTGGACCACGCCGCGGATGTCGTCAGAGGAGTCGCCGATCACCGGGAACCGCGAGTAGCCTGTCCGCCGCGCCGCATCAACGATGTCTGAGACGGGCTGGTCGGCGTCGATGGTCTCTACCCGGATGCGGGGAGTCATGACGTCCGCTGCTGTACGTGCGGAGAAACTGAGGGTGCGCGCCAGGAAGTTGGCAGTACCGGCGTCGAGGGTTCCCATCTCGGCCGAGCGGCGGACCAGCGAGGACAGCTCTGCAGGTGTCCTGGCACCGGAGATCTCTTCCTTGGCCTCAAGACCAAATAGATGAAGCACCCGATTGGAAAACCCGTTCAGCACCACGATGGCCGGCCTGAAAATGGCCGTGAAAACCAACTGGGGACGGGCCACAAACCGGCCGACCCGAAAAGCCAGGGCAATAGCCATGTTCTTGGGGACCAGTTCGCCCAGCAGCATGGACAGCAGGGTGGCCAATGCCATGGCGATGATCAGCGAAACCGAAGCTACGGCAACCGCCGGCAACCCCGCCGCATGCAGCATTGGTTCCAGGAGCTTACCCACCGATGGCTCCATCACGTAGCCGGTGAGCAACGTCGTCATGGTGATGCCCAGCTGGCAGCTGGACAACTGCGTGGAGAGTGATTTCAGGCATTTCAGCAGCGGAATTGCTGCAGTATCGCCGTCGTCGATTGCCCGTTGCACCGTGGGCTGGTCAAGGGCGATCAGGGAGAATTCGACGGCGACGAAAAAGCCGGTGCCTGCGATCAGCAGCAGGCCGGCCAGGAGGAGGAGCCATTCCATTAGAATCCGTTCCTGTCATGGGAGCGGACGCAGCGCGGGAAACGCTGGAGATGAGAAGGCTGCAGAGTGCAGGGGTAACTGCCTAGTGGAGGATGGTCAGCGGAAGCCGACCCTTTTTCCTGTAGGTCTGCGGACCAGCGGCTGGTCGGAGAATGATGGGCGCGCGTTCGGGGTTTGCCGGCTCTATGGGTGACCGCGGCGGAGGTGAAAACCATTCCCCGCTGACAGTCCCCAGGCCGGCACCTAGATTTACTGTCCATAAGAATCCCAGTCTACAGGAGCGCTACCTGCCCTTCCCCCGGGTGATGCCTCCCTGGATGGGGACCTGTGCCCATCGACCGACCGTCCCGGGCAGGATAGCTTAGGGGCAATGGATCCGCTCCGGCCAAGCAGGCAGCGAACGTTCGATCCAATCAGTTGCTCACCTACCGCTTTATCCACACTGGATCTACGAAAAGGAGATACGTCATGGCTATTTGGGGTGCAGATATTGCTCAGCTGAAGGCTCTGGGCAGCAAGCTCAAGGCTGGTTCGTCTGAGATCGAGAAGCAGAAGTCCACGCTGACCAAGGTCCTCGAGGGTACCGACTGGAAGGGCCCGGACGCTGATAAGTTCCGTAGCGAGTGGAATGGCCAGCACGTTGCCTCCCTCGCCAAGGTTGCCCAGGCCCTCGAAGAGGCCGGCCAGAAGGCCACCAGGAACGCCAGCGAGCAGGAACAGGCTTCCCGCTAGTCCCCATTCTTCACAGCAAAATACTGCAGGCCCGGAACGCACCACGCGTCCCGGGCCTGCAGCATTTTTTGCGGCGGTCACCAGCGAAAAAGGCCTCTCCAGGCTGAGCCCGCCGTCCCGTTACGGCAATTCCCGGGTCGTGTCATGATTTGGGTCACCCTTATTGGGGATTACCCTCCGCGCTCACTAGACTGACAATGGTCTGGGTTCAGAGAATGCAGATGCTGGTTCTTCGTAGTGCCGTTGCACCGTGGAAACCAGAGGGAAATCAATCTCATGGAAGAGGCGTATTTCAAGTGCCAGAGCAGCCTAGCCACCGTCTACCAGAGGAATTTGGCGGAAACGAGTGGCTCGTTGACGAACTTTACGAGCAGTACCAAAAGGACAAGAACGCGGTGGACGCCAAATGGTGGCCCTTGTTCGAATCCTTCGACTCGGGCACTGAAACATCGGCCAACGGGAATGGTGCGCCGGCCCGGCATCCAGCTACGCGTGAACTTCCGGTAGTGCAGAAGCCCCAGGCCGCCCCGGCAGCGACGCCGGCCAAGCCTGCTACGGAAACTCCTGCCGCCCCGGCAGATTCGCCGGCCGCTCCGGCAGCCGCCAAGAAAGATCCGGCCATTGTGGCCCGCGATGGAGCGAGCAAGCCCAAGGCAGGCACCACCACGCAGCCCATCCCCGCGCAGCTTCCCAAGAACGTCAACGCCCCCTCGGCACCGGAGCAGGACGCCGTCTCTGTCCTGAAGGGGCCAGCCAAGGCCATTGCGGCCAACATGGTAACCAGCCTGGAAGTTCCCACCGCTACGAGCGTCAGGGCCATCCCGGCCAAGCTGTTGATCGACAACCGCGTCGTCATCAACTCCAACCTGGCCCGCGCACGCGGCGGCAAGGTCTCCTTCACACACTTGATCGGCTACGCCGTCATCCGGGCGCTGGCCCAGTTCCCCTCCATGAACGTGTACTACGACGTCGTGGACGGCAAACCCGTGGCGGTCCAGCCGGCGCACGTCAACTTCGGCATCGCCATCGACATGCCCAAGCCGGACGGCAGCCGTCTGCTGATGGTGCCGAACATCAAAAAGGCCGAGACCCTCAACTTCTCGGAGTTCTGGCACACCTACGAGGACCTCATCAAGCGTGCCCGCAACGGCAAGCTGACAGCTGATGACCACTCCGGAACCACGGTATCGCTCACTAACCCCGGCGGTATCGGTACGGTCCACTCGGTCCCACGGCTTTCCAAGGGCCAGGCAGCCATCATCGGCGTAGGCGCACTGGACTACCCTGCAGAATTCCAGGGTGCCAGCGAGAAGATCCTCGCCCACAACGCCATCAGCAAGGTCCTCACGCTCACCTCCACTTATGACCACCGGGTCATCCAGGGTGCCGGCAGCGGCGAATTCCTCAAGCTGGTCCACCAGCTCCTGTTGGGTGCGCAGAACTTCTACGACGACATCTTCGAGTCCCTGCGCATCCCTTATGAGCCCGTTCGCTGGAGTCCGGACCTGCAGATTGATCCCGCGGACGAGATCAACAAGGTTGCCCGTATCCAGCAGCTGATCCACTCCTACCGCGTGCGCGGCCACCTCATGGCGGACACCAACCCGCTCGAGTACGTCCAGCGCAAGCACCCCGACCTTGACGTCCTCACCTACGGCCTCACGCTGTGGGACCTGGACCGTGAGTGGCCGACGGGTGGTTTCGGCGGCAAGCCGATGCTGAAGTTCCGCGACATCCTCGGCGTGCTCCGCGATGCCTACTGCCGTACCACCGGCATCGAGTACATGCACATCCAGGAACCCGATGAACGCAAGTGGTTCCAGGACCAGCTGGAGCATCCGTACTCCAAGCCCAGCCGCGAAGAGCAGCTGCGCGTCGTTTCCAAGCTGAACGCTGCCGAGGCCTTTGAGACCTTCCTGCAGACCAAGTTCGTCGGCCAGAAGCGCTTCTCCCTCGAGGGCGGAGAGTCCTTGATTCCGCTGCTGGACTCGATCATCTCGGACGCCGCCGACGACGGCCTCGACGAAGTCGCTATCGGCATGGCCCACCGTGGCCGCCTGAATGTGCTCACAAACATCGCCGGCAAGACTTACGCACAGGTGTTCCGCGAATTCGAAGGTACCCAGGATCCCCGCTCCGTGCAGGGCTCGGGCGACGTCAAATATCACCTGGGCACCGAAGGTACTTTCACCTCCGACCTCGGCAATCAGACCAAGGTGTACCTGGCCGCGAACCCGTCCCACCTCGAAGCCGTGGATTCCGTGCTCGAAGGCATCGTACGCGCCAAGCAGGACCGCCTCGACCAGGGCGAAGGATTCCCGGTCCTGCCCATCATGGTCCACGGCGACGCCGCCTTCGCAGGCCAGGGTGTAGTGGCGGAAACGCTTAACCTCTCCCAGCTCCGCGGATACCGCACCGGCGGAACCATCCACGTTGTGGTCAACAACCAGGTCGGCTTCACCACCGCACCTTCGTCGTCGCGTTCTTCCACCTACTCCACCGACGTCGCCAAGATGATCCAGGCGCCCGTGTTCCACGTGAACGGCGACGATCCTGAGGCTGTCGTCCGCGTCGGGCAGCTCGCCTACGAGTTCCGCCAGCGGTTCCACAAGGACGTAGTCATCGACATGGTCTGCTACCGCCGTCGTGGTCACAATGAGGGCGATGACCCCTCGATGACCCAGCCCATGATGTACAACCTGATTGAAGCCAAGCGCTCCGTCCGCAAGCTGTACACCGAATCCCTGATAGGCCGCGGTGATATCACCGAGGAAGAAGCCGAGCAGCTGCTCCGCGACTACCAGGAACGCCTCGAGCGGGTCTTCGCGGAAACCCACGCTGCGCAGACGTCGCCAATTCCGATCGTCACCGCGGACTCCGCAGCGATAGCGGATATTGAGCGGCCTATCTCCCAGCGCGCGGATTCCGCGAGCAACGCTCCGAAGTCCACAGCCATCTCCCCGGAGACCCTGGCCCGCATCGGCCAGGTCCACCTGGAGATCCCTGAAGGGTTCACTGTCCACACGAAACTCAAGCAGCTGCTGGAGAAGCGCGAACAGATGTCCCGCGAAGGCGCAATCGACTGGGGCTTCGGCGAGATCGCGGCGTTCGGTTCGCTGATCATGGAAGGCGTGCCGGTCAGGCTCGCCGGCCAGGATTCGCGCCGCGGCACCTTCGTGCAGCGCCACGCAGTCTTCCACGACCGCGCCAACGGCAACGAATGGATGCCGCTTGCCCACCTCAGCGATGACCAGGCAAAGCTGTGGATTTACGATTCGTTGTTGTCGGAATACGCTGCCATGGGCTTCGAGTACGGCTACTCCGTAGAGCGCCCGGATGCCCTGGTGCTGTGGGAAGCCCAGTTCGGTGACTTCGTCAACGGCGCGCAGACCATCATCGATGAGTTCATCTCCTCCGCCGAGCAGAAGTGGGGCCAACGATCCTCGCTGGTGCTGATGCTTCCGCACGGTTACGAGGGGCAGGGTCCGGACCACTCCTCAGCCCGCATCGAACGGTTCCTGCAGATGTGTGCCGAGCAAAACATGATCGTGGCAAACCCCACCACCGCGGCATCGCATTTCCACCTCCTCCGCCGACAGGCCTACAGCCGTCCGCGCAAGCCGCTGATCATCTTCACTCCGAAGCAGCTGCTGCGCCTCAAGGCGGCCGCGTCCTCTGTGGAGAATTTCACCACCGGCAGCTTCCTCCCGGTCATCCCCGACCACGAGGCAGTAGCGGGTGACGCCATCGAACGAGTACTGCTGGTCTCGGGCCGCCTGTACTACGACCTCCTGTCCACGCGGCAGAAGACGGAAGACAAGACGACGGCGATCATCCGGGTGGAGCAGCTGTACCCGCTGCCCAAGGAAGAAATTGAAGCGGAGCTTGCCAAGTACCCGAACGCCGAGGTTGTCTGGGCACAGGACGAGCCGGCCAACCAGGGTCCGTGGCCGTTTATGGGCCTCAACCTTCCGCAGGAGCTGGACCGCAGGATCCGCCTCATCTCCCGGCCCGCGTCCGCATCAACCGCGGCCGGTTCCATGAAGCGCCATGCCGCCGAGCAGGATGCCCTGCTGAAGCAGGCATTCGCACGAAAGTAATCCAGTAACTGCCCGGCCGGACGTCGAAATCCCCGACTCCGGCCGGGCAGTTCTGTTTAATGGGTGGAAGGTCCAAAAAGGCCGGTACCGCATGCGGACAGCACCTCAGGTACTTACCGGCAGGCAGAGAAGCAGAACACCGAAGTTAAGAGGCACTTGTGGAAGACAGGAAGCTGCGTATTGCAGCTGTAGGAGATGAACTGCTGGCCGGACTGGGTGATCCCAGGGCGCTCGGCTGGCTGGGCCGTGTCCTGGCCCGCACTCCACAAGAGAACATGACGATGGAAACCTACTCCCTCCCCTGCCCTGAGGAGGGCACTGAGGGTCTGGCCGGGCGTTGGCTGAAAGAGGCCGGGAGGCGGTTCGGCGACAACCATGAGAACCGTCTGGTGATCGGGCTGTCCGGCCGTGACATCGAGTTCGGCCTGTCGACGGCACGGAGCCGTCTCAACCTAGCCAACATCCTGGACTCCGCTTCCCAGAACCGTATTGAGGTATTCGTCGTGGGTCCGCCGCCCACACTCGATCCCGCGCAGAACCGCAGGCTGGACGATCTGAACACCGCTTTCGCTGATGTCACCACCCGCCGGAAACATCTTTACGTGGATACTTTCTCGCCGCTGGTGAATCATGAACAGTGGCGTCAGGACCTCGCAGCCAACAGCGGCAGCCCGGGACAGGCCGGATATGGCCTCATGGCGTGGCTTGTCCTGCACAGGGGCTGGTTCCAATGGCTGGGCCTTGAAGCCACGGAGTAGCGTGAAGTAACTGTCACGATTCATCGCGATAACCGGAGGAAGCATGACCGAGCAGACCTGGACTGTTACAGATCCGCAGACAATCGACATTGACGACGTCACCAGCCTCAAGCTGGGTGTGTTCGGCGGCCGGTTCGAGGTCACCTCCGGATCAGACGAACGGGCCCGGATAGAGGTCAGCGACATCCACGGGGATCCGCTCACTGTCACGCTCAGCGGCGGCAAGTTGGAGATCCGGCAACAGCCGCATGGTCCGCACGGCTGGCTTCGCAGCCTGATGCAGAGCGTCAATACCAGTAGCTCGAATTCGGCCATCATCAACGTTGTTATCCCGGAATCTGCCGACATTGAAGCCGGGACTGTCAGCGGCGAGGGCCATATAAGTGGTACCCGGGCCCATACAAAGCTCAACACAGTCACCGGGAGCCTCACTATTGAAGATACCGGCGGCGATTTACACGTCAATACAGTCAGCGGTGGTGTCACCATAAGGAATCACGACGGTGTCCTGACCGCCAAAAGCGTTTCCGGTGAAGTGGCCGCCTCCGGACATTTCAGCCATATCCGGGCAAACACAGTCAGCGGAAACATGACGTTTGAGCTTCTCGGTTTCGCTGAGGACTTTGGCGCTAATTCAGTCTCCGGCGACCTGACGGTCCGGCTCCCGGCTGACCTCGGCGTCGACCTTGTGGCGAACTCCCCCGGCGGCAACGTCGTCATCGACGACGCGACGTACAACCCCGCTGGTGGCAAACTCCAGACCATTGCCGGCCCGGACGCCCAACTGCTGCTGGCCCGGACCAATTCGGTATCTGGCACCGTTTCATTCCTGCACGCGCCGGGACCAGCGTCATAGAGCGGCTGGTCATTGCGGGACTGACACTGGTGTCGCGGTTCGCAGCCCGCCGCTTGATGTGGGAGACTTGAGGGCAGCTCTTTTGAGTACAACATTAAGGAGGCCAGCTATGAGCAAGCGAGCACGCAAGCGTCGTGACCGTAAGCGTGGCGGCGCGAACCACGGGAAGCGCCCCAACACCTAAGGTAACGCTTGGGATAACGGCTTAAAGCAAAGCGCCCTGGAACCATTTGGGTTCCGGGGCGCTTGGTTTTAAGCCGGCAGCCTGGTTAGGCTTCCACGGGGCGGATCGAGTGGATACGGTCCAGAATGGCGTTCTTAAGGTTTTCCGGCGCAGCTTCAGTGCAGGACCTCTTGACCAGGTTGCGGATGACGCATTCGAGGTCGTATTGCTCCGCGCATTCCGGGCAATCGTCCAGATGCTGCTTGATCTCACCCAGGTCCTCATGGGTCAACGCCCCGTCAAGGTACTCATAGATGCGTTGCATCCGGGTGTCGTCGCAATCGCCCAATCCCTGGCAGTCGCTCATTTCTTATTCTCCTGTTGTGTCCCTGCGGCCTCATTGCTGGGCCCGCCTGCTAATTTGAATCCGCGTTCCGCGGCGTAGTCGGCGAGCATGTCGCGAAGCATTTTCCGGCCGCGGTGCAGCCGGGACATGACGGTGCCGATGGGGGTGTTCATGATGTCCGATATTTCCTTATAGGCAAAGCCCTCAACATCCGCGAAGTAGACCGCCAGGCGGAATTCCTCGGGGATGGCCTGCAGCGCCCGCTTGACGTCAGAGTCCGGAAGGTGGTCCAACGCCTCCGCTTCAGCCGACCGCAGCCCGGCGGATGTGTGCGAGCCGGCACGCGCCAGCTGCCAGTCCTCAATGGTGTCCGAGTTGGACTGCAAGGGCTCTCGTTGCCGCTTGCGGTAGAGGTTGATGTACGTATTGGTGAGGATCCGGTACAGCCAGGCCTTGAGGTTTGTGCCGGGCTTGTACTGGTGGAACGCAGAAAAAGCCTTGGTGTAGGCCTCCTGCACCAGGTCTTCGGCATCGGCGGGATTCCGCGCCATCCGCATAGCAGCCGAATAGAGCTGATCCACGTACTGCATGGCGTCCCGTTCGAACCGGGCACGACGGTCCTCGGCGGTTTCGGAGGCTACGTCAACGTCGGGGCCCGAATCGCCGTAAACGGCGGCTTCTTCGCCCTGCCCTACGGCGTCCGGTGTGGGCTCCTGAAGGTCCGCAGCGGCAGGCGCCGGGCTTGCTTTACTGCCGGCATCGCTGCCCGCAGCTTCGTACATGGCCGTTGAGGCCGGATCCAAGGTACTCATCGCATCCAAGTCTACTGCGGGACGGCCTGAGGGCCGCAGGCCGTACTCGAGTGCGGCTGCGTCAGGATCGAAATCCGCAGTGGTGAGGTGCAAGGGTCCTGATACTTCTGTCCCCGTCGGCTTCAACAGCGTCAAAAAGTCCAACTCCACTCCACAGTCTCTTGGCCGCCGGCTTCTCTTCCCGGCTCCGAACTCGACAACCCTGTCCCGTGGGCAAATATTCCCCAAAAGTGTAAGACTAGGAAGGATTCCGCCGCGATCGATGCGGTTCGTTCAGCCAGGAGGAACAACATGTCCGTAATCCGCTTTCTCGCCCGGCCCATGCTCGCCTCCAGCTTTGTCGCTGCCGGCATGGATAAGCTCAAGAATGCCGACGACACCGCGCAGCAGTTGTCTCCGCTCCTGCGCCGCGCTTCCGATTCGCTGCCTTTCGCCACCAGCGACAAAACGCTTGCCCGCGTTATCGGCGGCACGCAGGTGGGCGCGGGCGTCCTCTTTGGGTTGGGCAAGTTTTCGCGCCTTTCGGCCGGAATCCTTGTTGTGGTCTCCGCACTCAACACCTTCGTCGAGTGGCGCAGCGCCGACATCAGCAATAAGGAGGGCCGTAACGCCCGACGCCGGCAGCTGCTCAAGAATCTCTCGCTGAGCGGTGGCGTGCTGCTGGCAGCCGTAGACACCAACGGAAAGCCCAGCCTCGCGTGGCGCGCAGAGCACCTGGCCGCAGACGCAAAGAAGGCGGCAGGCCACTTGAGCGCCGATGTCAAGAAGACCACCGGAAAGCAGTGGAACAAGGCTGACAAGGTCGTTCGCCGGGCTGCAACCCAGGTCGCGGGGGCATAACACCGCATGTCCGGCTCTGCCACAGTTTCCAGCACTACTGCCCTTCAGGACCACTGGCCCGCGCCGTTCGCAAAAGCCCCCGTGGACGCCACGGTGCAGGTTCCCGGCTCCAAGTCCCTGACCAACCGGTTCCTGGTACTGGCCGCTCTGGCTGACGGGCCATCCCGTCTCCGCGCTCCGCTGCACTCCCGGGATTCCGCGTTAATGGTGGAAGCCTTACGGCAGCTCGGCGCCAGAGTTACCGAAATCCCCGGCGAGGGCGCATTCGGGCCTGACCTGGAAATCACACCGTTCAGTCCTTCCGCCCCCGCCGTAGCCTCGAGCATCGATTGCGGCTTGGCGGGTACGGTCATGCGGTTTGTTCCGCCGCTTGCTGCCCTCCGTCGTGGAACGACCCTGTTCGACGGCGATCCCCACGCCCGTGAACGGCCCATGGGAACGATCATCAAAGCGCTGTCCGCGCTCGGAGTTGCCATCGGGGCACCTGACGGGAAAACGCCGTCGTCGTTGCCATTTGTTGTAGAGGGCGACGGAGAGGTGCGCGGCGGACACCTTGTCATTGACGCCAGTGCGTCCTCTCAGTTCGTTTCTGCCCTGCTCCTGGTTGGCGCCAGGTTCAGCGAGGGGCTTCACCTGGAGCATGTGGGCAAGACGGTGCCCAGCCTTGACCACATCACCATGACAGTAAAGGCCCTGCGCAGCGTAGGTGTCTCCGTCGATGATTCGGTACCTAACCACTGGGTCGTCGCGCCGGGATCCATCCGTGCCTTCGACCAACGCATTGAGCAGGACCTTTCCAATGCAGGCCCCTTCCTGGCGGCAGCACTGGCCACCAGCGGCACGGTCCGCATCCCGGACTGGCCTGCACACACCACGCAGGTCGGCGATATGTGGCGGAGCATCCTCACAACCATGGGCGCGGACGTCACGTACGAGTCGGGGGTGCTGACGGTGACCGGCGGTGCAGAAATCAAGGGCGGAACCTTCGACGAAACCAGCGAACTTGCACCCACTGTGGCAGCTCTCTGCGCGCTGGCAACCGGCCCTTCGCGGCTGACGGGCATCGCCCACCTGCGAGGTCACGAAACTGACCGGCTGAAGGCCCTGGTCACGGAGATCAACCGGCTGGGCGGCGACGCCGAGGAAACCAGCGACGGACTCGTCATCCGCCCGGCCGCGTTGCACGGCGGACTGGTCCAAAGCTACGCGGACCATCGGATGGCCACTGCAGGCGCCATCCTGGGCCTGGCTGTCGAAGGTGTACAGGTCCAGGACATCGGCACCACCGCCAAGACCATGCCGGACTTCCCGGAACTTTGGGCCGATATGCTGGGGCAGTCCGCCAGGCAGCAAGGCGGCAGCAGCCACCCGGGAGGGCGCACCGGTGCCCCGAAGGACTGACTCCTGGGACGAGTCCGACGTACGGATCCGTCCCAGCAAGAAGGGGTCCAGGCCGCGCACCAAGGACCGCCCCAGCTACGACGACGCAGTTACGGGCAGGATCATTACCGTGGACCGCGGCCGGTACACAGCAGTCGTTGAGGAAGGCTCACCCGGGGAACGCGTGGTGATTGCCGCACGGGCCCGCGAACTGCGACGCTCACCCGTGGTGGCCGGAGACTTCGTGTCGCTGGTAGGCGACGTGACAGGCCTCCCGGATACCCTGGCCCGGCTGGTCAGGATCCAGGACCGCCACACCTTGCTGCGTCGCAGTGCCGACGACACCGACCCCATCGAACGCGCCGTGGTGGCCAACGCGGACCAGTTGGTGGTGGTGGTTGCTTCCGCCAATCCAGAACCACGGACCGGGTTTATCGACCGCGCCCTCGTGGCTGCCTACGACGCCGGAATCGACCCCCTTCTGCTGGTCACCAAAGCCGACGTCAAGGATCCTGCCGGGCTGCTCTCCAACTACGAGCACCTGGACTTTCCGGTGATCATCAGCCGCACAGCCGACACCGATGCCTCCGGAATCGATGCCCGGTCCGATGACGGGCTCTCAGCCAAACTGGACAAAAGGGCAGTTGCCGAACTCCGCGCCCATCTGGACGGCAAGGTCACGGTGATGCTGGGGCACTCCGGAGTCGGCAAATCCACCATGGTCAACGCCCTCACGGGCGCTGAGCGCGCCACCGGCGGCGTGAATGCGGTCACGGGCCGCGGACGCCATACATCGTCCTCGGCGTTGGCGCTAAAGCTCGCCGACGCCCCGCCCGGGAGCTGGATCATCGACACGCCTGGTATCCGATCCTTTGGGCTCGCCCACGTTGATCCGGATCGCATCCTGAGGGCATTCCCCGATCTTGAACCCGGCACGGAACGCTGTGGCCGCGGCTGCAAGCACACCGATGCGGCGGATTGTGGCCTGGACCCATATGTAGCGGCCGGAAGTGCTGGCCCGTCAGGTCCCGCGCGGCTGGCATCCCTACGCCGCCTGCTGGGCGTCGATCCACGTCTGGAGGGCCAGGAATCCAAGGAGCTGGGCAGCGTCGGCTGATGCCGCCGATCGCAATCTCCCCGGTTCGCCCGCATTTTGCCGGTAGCTTGTAACCATGATCCAACCCTCTTCGAGCTACAACGATGACCTGCGCCTTGCCCACGTACTGGCCGATTCGGTCGATGACCAGACGATGAGCCGGTTCAAGGCCCTGGACCTTAAGGTCGAGACCAAGCCGGACCTGACACCCGTTACGGATGCGGACAAAGCGGCTGAAGAAGCCATCCGGGGACAGCTTTCGCGCTCCCGGCCCCGTGACGCCGTACTGGGTGAGGAATTCGGCAGCAGCGGGCACGGCTCCCGGCGCTGGATCATTGATCCCATTGACGGGACGAAGAACTTTGTCCGTGGAGTCCCGGTCTGGGCCACGCTTATTGCCTTGATTGATGATGGCGAGCCGGTTGTGGGCCTTGTTAGTGCTCCGGCCCTGGGCAAGCGCTGGTGGGCCGCCAAGGGCGCCGGGGCATACATGGGCCGCTCCCTCGCTTCCGCAACGCGGTTGCGCGTCTCCAACGTTTCCACGCTCGCGGACGCCTCGCTGTCGTACTCGAGCCTGGGCGGCTGGAAGGAGCGGGGCAACCTGAACGAGTTCCTGGCACTGACCGAAGATGTCTGGAGGACGCGGGCCTTCGGTGACTTCTGGTCCTACTGCATGGTTGCCGAGGGCGCTGTGGACATCGCGTGCGAGCCCGAGCTCAATCTCTACGACATGGCCGCCCTCGTCCCGCTGGTCGTCGAGGCGGGTGGCCGGTTCACCTCTCTGGAGGGGGAGGACGGTCCGTTCGGCGGAAACGCGCTGGCCACCAACTCCATCCTCCACTCTGAAGTCCTCAAGCGCCTGAATCCCGACGTCGACGACCTCCTCTGAGGGCACTTGGCCCTCGTAAAATCCCGTAATAAACACAGTAATAAAGCGGTCAACGGCCAGCCGGGGTTTTTACCCGGCTGGCCGTTGTTCTAGTCTTCTTACAGGTCACGAGTGCCAGCGCTAAACCCCGGTTTGCTGGCCGGCAACCCTCCATTCGCGGTGGGGTGCCCCGGGTGACGACCGGGCCGGTCCGGAGCGGACACGGCAAGCGCGGATTCCCTGTAGCGGGCATCCTGAGTTTGTGAGGACCCATGACTGCTGTCACCTTTTCCCCCGTTAGCAACTCCCTGGCTGCGCGCCCGCTGGCCGCCGTCACCGGCGCCGAGATCCAGGCTCCGCTGATTCAGGGCGGTCACGTACGCTACGCCAACCTCGACTATGGCGCCTCTGCCCCCGCCTTGTCGGTGGTTTCGGCCTATCTGAACGAGATCCTGCCGTACTACGCGAGTGTCCACCGGGGTGCCGGCTATGCCTCGCAGATCAGCACCTCGGTCTACGAGAATGCCCGCAACATCGTCCGGGACTTCCTGGGCGGGCGGGCGGACGACACCGTCATTTTTACCCGGAACACTACTGACTCCCTGAACCTGCTGGCAGGCTGCCTGCCCGTCGTGGATGGTCGCACCGTAGGCGAAGTCCTGTACCTGGACATCGAGCACCATGCCAATCTCCTTCCCTGGCAGGGCGTTCCGCACCGCAGCGTGGTGGCCGGGCACACCATCGCCGGAACCATAGCAGCGCTTCGGCATGAACTGGCCCAAGGCGACGTCAGCCTTCTTGCCGTCACCGGTGCCTCCAACGTCACCGGCGAGATCCTGCCTATCGCCGAACTCGCTGCGCTGGCCCACGAATATGGTGCCAGGATCGTGGTGGACGCTGCTCAGCTGGCGCCGCACCGCCGGATCAACATTGAAACGTCCGACGTCGACTACCTTGCCTTCTCCGGCCACAAACTTTACGCACCGTTCGGTTCGGGCGTCCTGATCGGCCGGCCGGACTGGCTCGACGCCGGTACCCCCCACCTTGCCGGCGGCGGAGCAGTCAGCGAGGCCCGGCTCGATGGTGTCAGCTGGACCACGGGACCTGCCCGGCATGAGGGCGGCTCCCCCAACGTCCTGGGCGCTGCCACCCTTGCCCGCGCCACCCAGGTGTTGGCCGCCATAGATCCCGCCCTGGTGAGCTCGCATGAGGCTGCCATCCGGGAGCACCTGGTGCAGGGCCTGCAGGCGATCGACGGCGTCACCGTTCACCACATCTTCGAAGATTCCACTGACACAATTGGCGTCGTGAATTTCTCAGTGGAAGGCTACGACGCCGGACTGGTGGCTGCATACCTGTCCGCAGAGCACGGCGTTGGGCTGCGCGACGGCCGGTTCTGCGCCCATCCCCTGCTCAAGCGCCTTGGCCTTCCCTCGGGCTCGCTGAGGGCCAGCTTCGGCCTCGGCTCCCGGCTGGAGGACGCCGAACGCCTGGTTGCCGGTGTTGCTGCGCTCCGCAGCACGGGACTGGGCTGGGACTACGTGGTGGATTCGGGCCGATGGGTTCCCGCTAACGACTCGCGCACCTATCCGCACTGGGCACCCAACACCCCCGGCACGGCGGGAGCAGCGCCCTGCTCCGTCGGCTGAACTGCAGCACCGGCCTGCGGTAAATTCGTAGGACTGGCAGTTTAGTCAAGCACGAAGGAGACATCCGTTGGCACGGGGCGGACCCAAGCTGGAGCAAGGCCGACGCCGGGAACTTGGCCAAAGCTTCCAGGACGGCGGCGAGCACTACCACCGCGTCCGGCCCGGTTACCCGCCGGCGGCCGTTGACTGGTTGATTCCGGCGGCGGCGCGGGACGTCGTTGACATTGGCGCAGGAACCGGAAAATTCACGGCCCTACTGCTGGAACGGGGACTGCAGGTCACCGCCGTTGATCCTTCCGCCGACATGCTGGCCCAACTGCACCGGTCCTGCCCGGAAGCCCTGGCGTGCCTTGGACCGGCAGAGGCTACCGGACTGCCGGACCTGGCTTTCGACGTCGTGAGTGCGGCCCAGGCCTGGCACTGGGTGGATGCCCTGGCCGCAAGCACCGAGGCAGCACGCATCCTGCGGCCCGGGGGGACACTTGTCCTGATCTGGAACCAGCTGGATACCACTGTCCCCTGGGTCCATAGGCTTTCCCGCATCATGCACGCCGGCGACGTCCTCAAGCCGGATTTCCGGCCGGCCGTGGGCCGCGAGTTCCGCGGCCTTGAGGGCCGGCAGATCCGCTGGGAGGATGCCCTGACCACGCAGGACATCGTAGAGCTGACCAAGTCCCGGAGCTACTACCTCGCCGCTGCCGACGCCACCCGCGCCAAAGTCCTTGCCAACCTGGACTGGTACCTGCACGAACACCTGGGACATTCCCGCGACGACGTGCTGGCACTTCCCTATGTAACGCAGGCCTGGCGTGCCATCAAGGCCTGATGGCAGCCCCGGAAGAGTAGGCTTGATCCCGTGAAGCCCACCGCGCCGTCATCGTCCATCGAGGACTACGTCAAGGTTATCTACTCCTTTACCGAATGGCAGGACAAGCCCATCACATCCTCCCAGCTGGCACAGCGGCTGGGCGTAGCCAACTCCTCGGTTTCGGAGATGGTCCGCAAACTCAAGGACCAGGGCCTGGTGGACCACCAACCGTACAGCGCTATCACCCTCACCGGGGAAGGCCTGCGGCTTGCTTTGTCCATGGTCCGACGGCACCGGCTGATCGAAACCTACCTGGTCCGCGAGCTGGGCTACAGCTGGGACGAGGTCCACGACGAAGCTGAGCATCTGGAACACGCTGTCTCTGACACTTTCATTGAGCGCATGGCGGCCAAACTGGGCAACCCGGACCGGGATCCCCATGGGGATCCCATTCCCGGCGCCGACGGGGTTGTCAGGATGCCCAAGGCTCTCTTGATGAATGAACTTGATGCCGGTCATAGCGGCCGGATCACCCGGATCAGCGACGACAACCCGGAGTTGCTCCGTTACCTGGCAGCCGAAAACATCAACCTCGATTCCGACGTCGAGGTGGTGGGCCGGAAACCGTTCGGCGGTGCCTTGATAGTCCGAATCGGCAGCCGCGGGGAATACCGCGATTTCGACCTCCCTGAGGAAGTTGCCTCTGCGCTTTGGGTACACAGCGATGCGCCCCATCAGGGCTGCCTGGTGGGGACGGCAGGGTGATTCCCGGCCGCTGGCCACCACCTAAGGCATGGCTGGCGGTAGCGGCGGGCGGCATCGCAGGCACCGAACTCCGCTATGGACTGGGCCTGTTGTTTCCAGAGCAGGCGGGCACCATCCCCTGGACAACGCTGGTGATAAATGTGTCGGGCAGCTTTGTCCTGGCGTTCTTCACCACCTTGTGGATGGCCCGGCCCCACACCTCGTTCTGGCTCCGGGCCGGGCTCGGCCCTGGGCTTTTGGGATCCTTCACCACCTTTTCCGCAGTCGCCTACACCTTTAACTCGCTCGCATTGAGCGGCGCCTACCTGCCCATGTTCGGGTACCTGGGACTGTCGCTGGTTCTGGGCCTCGGCGCGGCTGCAGCCGGTTGGCGGATCGGCCACGCAGTGCCCGGCGGCATGCTCCGGACGGACGGAAGCACAAGATGACGGCAGCTGTCCTGGTGGGTGCCCTGGGCATGCTGGGCGCATTATTGCGTTTCGCCGTCGACAGTTGGTTTGCGAACCGTACGGCAGGACCCGCGCCGGTTTCGCGTCCGGACGGAAAAACCGCTCCGCGGCACTGGCCATGGGCAACTCTCGTTGTGAATGTAACGGGCTGTGTGGTGATCGGGATGGCTCTGGGAGGTACTGCTGCGTTACCCCCGAGCGAGTGGCAGTCCGGGCTGGCAGCGGGGCTGGCCGGCGGTTTGACCACTTTCAGTTCCTGGACAACCGCCACGGTCAGGCTGTTCGGCGAGTGCAGATACGGTGCGGCTGTAATGAACGTTGCCGCCAACCTGGTGTTGGGTTTCTGTGCAGCGGCAGCAGGCATGGCACTGGTGGGTTGAGCCTTACCGTTCAGCGCAATGCAGCCCACGGCCCGCGCACAGCCTGGACTCCCGTATGGTTGATGGTGATGATCAGCAGACGTGACGTGGCTATTGCCCTCGATATTCCCCTGGAAATGGCCCACCGCCATGGAGTCCCCCCGCGGGTGAGCCGTGAGGAACTGGACGAATTGTTCAACAACCCCCCGGCGTGGCTGGTCCAGTCGCGGGCAAACCGTACCGGCAAACGCCCCGTCTGGGTTCACCTGACCTGTACTGTCTGCGGCTATTCAGAGGCGGCCCGGCCCAAGAAGTGGTGGCCGGAGTTCACTTATATCATCTGTGAGCACCACTCGCCGCAGGACCTTCCGGCCTTGCAGCCAGGCTCTGTTCGCAGCGAGTTTGACGGCGTGGGCAGCCGTTTTGTGGGAATCGTAGACGTCGAAGTTCCAAGGTAGCGCTGGGAACTTTGGACGGGCTGCTGGAGCGCCTGGCCCGTAGCTCCCCTAGCCCCACTGCTCCCGCCGGGCAGCTGTTTCGGCACCCCGGGACTCGATGAAGCCCGTAAACTGGCCGGGCAAAAAGAAACCCCTGGATCACTGGGATCCAGGGGTAGCTTTGTGGAGATGGGGGGAATTGAACCCCCGTCCGATGTCGTGTTGTCAGGGCTTCTCCGGGCGCAGTTCGCGTTGGATTTTCTCGGCCCCAGCCATCTTGCGAACAATTGGCTGATCCAGGCCCAGTCATCTAAGAGTCCCGTTCACCCCGATGACGGGGGTAAACAGCAGTGGCTATCTAAATGACGCCAGCATCCGGGGCAATAGCAACCTCGGGCTGACGGACTGTCTTACTGCTTAGGCAGCAAGAGCAAAGTCATCGCGTTTTGAATTGGCGATTATTTTTTTGCAGACAGCGTTTACGAGATAATTCTGCATCCTCGGCCCGCTTCACCTGTCGCGACTAACATCGTCGAAACCGATCATCCCCGTATTTTGTTACCAATAAGCCTGTTGCCAGGCATCTCCCGGGCGGGTCGGGGGAGCAAGCTCCTCCGGTTCCCTTCCGGACTACTTAGTGTAGCGCATGCTTTTCAGGATTCATTCCCGAAAAGCCTGCCCTGGCCTCTGTGCTTAGCCGCGGTTCCGCTCGCGCATCACGCGGAGAGCTTCGCGCTTGTCCTGCTGCTCGCGCAGCGTCTGGCGCTTGTCGTATTCACGCTTACCGCGGGCCACGCCAATTTCCACCTTGGCTCGGCCATCGACGAAGTACAGCTGCAACGGAACGATGGTGAAGCCTGATTCCCGGGTTTTGTGCGAGATCTTGGTCAGTTCCTCACGGTGGAGCAGGAGCTTGCGACGGCGGCGCGCGGCATGATTGGTCCAGCTCCCCTGGTTGTATTCAGGAATATGGACGCCTTCCATCCACAACTCATCGTTGTAGAAGGTGCAGAAGCCATCGACCATCGAGGCGTGTCCCTCGCGGAGCGACTTCACTTCGGTCCCCATCAAGGCAATGCCGGCCTCGTAGGTGTCCATCACATGGTAGTCGTGCCGGGCCTTGCGGTTGGTGGCCACAACTTTCCGGCCACTTTCTTTGGGCACGGTGAAACTCCTCAATCCGGAAATTACGTCGGCTTCGCCGATTGGCGAAGGATCATACCAGTGTACGGCAGCCGGCGCGCTGGCCTAAAGCAGCTGCATCGGGTCCACCGCTGCGCCGTTCAGCCAGGTTTCGAAGTGGGCGTGGCAGCCGGTGGAGTTGCCGGTGTTCCCCGAGTAGGCGATCAGCTGGCCCTGGGCCACCTGCTGGCCGTTGGAGACCACAATGCTGGAGTTGTGATAGGTGATGGTGGTGAGCGAGTTCCCTTGCACCACTCCGTGGGAGAGCTTTACCCGCCAGCCACCACCGTCCGCGGAGCTCCAGCCGGAGGAGAACACCTCACCGGCGGCAGCCGCATAAACGGGGGTACCACAGGGTGCCCCGAAGTCGATGCCGGTGTGGACATAGCCGCCAGTACCGTAGAAATCGATGCTGCCCGGTGGCGTTGCGCGCCAACCGAAACCTGAAGTAATCGGGACATTGCTGGCAAAGGGATGTTGCAGGCCGAAGGCGGAGGGTGAACCCTGGACGGGAACAAAGGGCTGGACCGGTGGTGCCGGCCGGCCCTGTTGTTCAGCTTGTGCGCGGGCTGCGGCCGCAGCCGCCTCGGCCTGCCGGCGCTGCTCAGCTTCCCACGCTTCGCGCAGCTTGCGGTCCCGTTCAGCGATTTCCGCCGCCAGTGCATTCTGGCTCGCCTCAACCGCAGCCAACTGGCCCTGGATGACGGGCTTCGCCGCCTGGAGCTCGCTGTTCAGCCGGGTGGTGTCTGCAATGAGCTGGTCTACATGGGCCTTTTGTGCCGCAGCTTCGTCACGCGCTGCCTTTTCCCGGACCAGAGCCTCATCTGCCTTCGCCTTCAGGTCCTTGATCTCAGTCTCAACGGCCTCAAGCCTCGCCTGGGAGTTAACGTTGGTGGCACTCTGCTGGGCCAGCTTGTCCATTGCCGCATTCTGGCTGCGCATCGCCTGGTCTGCGAGGTCGATCGTGTCCGTGAGGCTGCCACCGTTTTCGGAGCCGAAGAAGAGGGCCAGATTCGATGGAACGCCGCCGGACTTATAGGCCTGGGTGGCGATCTGGCCGATCAGCTTTTTGGTTTCTGCAATCTTCTGGTTGTCGGATTCCAGCTGCCCGGCGATCTTGGCACGGTTCTGTTGGGCAAGGTTCACCCGGGCGGCCAGCGCTTCGGATTCCTTTACTGCCGAGGCAACCCGGCCCTGGGCGTCCAGCAGCGCCTGCTGCGCGCCCGGCAACTGTCCCTGGTACAGCACCAGCTCGCCGGCGGCCTTGGCAATGCTCGCGTCAACAAACTCAAGGGATTGCTGGACACGCGTGGCCTCTGCCTCCAGCGCAGCCTTACGGTCCTCCAGTTCATCCGCGAAGGCCATGGGCGCCGACGCTGCCAGGCTGGCTGTCAGAACCAGCGCAAGCAGGCCACTGGTGAATGCCGTCGCACGGCGCGAAGTGCGCAGAAGTGATTTCTTCGGGGTTTTGGGGGTCATGAAAAATCCTTCGCTGGTAGGCACGCGCTACACCCTCAGGTACTTGCGCAGCGTCAGCAGGGACGAGATGCCGGCCAGCCCTGCGCCAAGGATCAGCAGAGCCGGGGTCAGAATCAGTGTCTGGGCCGGGGAAATGAAGGCGGTATCCGGGTACTGCCTGGACAGGAACTCTCCCAGGAAGAAATGCGCCACAGCCCACAGGGTAACGGAGGCCAAAGCGGCGCCAATGACAGCTGCAATGACACCTTCGAGGATGAACGGCAACTGGATCACGGTCTTTGAGGCACCCACCAGCCGCATGATCCCGGTTTCACGGCGGCGGCTGAAGGCAGAAAGCCGGATGGTGGTGGCGATCAGGAGGATGGCACAGACGATCATGACACCGGCAATGATCACTGCGACGAGCGAAGCAGCATTCATGGCTGAGAACAGCCGTTCCAGGAGCTGGCGCTGATCGATGACAGTCTCAACGCCCGGCTGCGACGAGAAGGTTTCGCTGATGATTTGGTACTTCTCAGGATCCTGCATGTTGATCCGGAAAGATGACGGCAACTGGTCAGGAGTCACCGAATCCACAATCGGCGAATTGGAGAACTGTTCCTTGAAGTGCTTGTAGGCGTCTTCCTGGGACTCGAACGCGAAGTTGTTGACGTACTGGCTGACCGCCGGCGACTCCAGCAGAGTCTGCAGATTGTCCCGCTGTTCATCGGTGACCGGCCCGGTGGCGCAACCTGCCGCCGTCGAACCGTCGCTGCAGAGGAAAATAGCTACCTGGACTTTGTCGTACCAGTAGCCCTTCATCTGATTGATCTGCAGCTGCAGCATCCCCGCGGCCCCGACGAACGTCAGGGACACAAAGGTGACCAGGATGACGGAAACCACCATGGAGAGGTTGCGGCGAAGCCCGCTGCCGATCTCACCGAGGATGAACGCGAGCCTCATGGCCTTGCCTCCCCTGCGGCAGACGTCTGCACAACCGGAATCATTGAGGTGTAGAGCGCCCGGGCCTCGTCGCGGATAATCCGGCCGTTCTGCAGTTCCACCACACGCTTGCGCATGGTGTTGACGATGTCGTCATCGTGGGTGGCCATCACCACGGTGGTGCCGTTCTGGTTGATCTTGTCCAGTACCTTCATGATTCCCAAAGACGTGGTGGGGTCCAGGTTTCCGGTGGGCTCATCAGCAAGCAGGATGCCAGGCCGGTTAACGATGGCGCGGGCAATGGCCACGCGCTGTTGCTCACCGCCGGAGAGCTCGTGCGGCATCCGGTGTTCCTTGCCCTCGAGGCCTACAGTCTTGAGCACTTCAGGAACAGTGTCCCGAATGACGCTGCGGCTTTTGCCGATCACCTGCATGGCGAAAGCGACATTTGCGAAGACGTTTTTCTGCGGAAGGAGCCTGAAATCCTGGAAAACGACGCCGATCCCGCGGCGAAGGCGCGGCACCCGCCAGCTGGAAATCCTGGCAACATTCTGGCCGGCGACGTAGACGGCACCTGAAGAGGCGCGGTCCTCTTTCAGGACGAGGCGCAGGAAGGTGGACTTGCCGGAGCCGGACGCGCCCACGAGGAACGCGAATTCTCCGCGGTCGATTTCAAGGGTGACGGCGTCCAGCGCGGGGCGCGCCTTCTGGTCGTACACCTTGGTGACATTTTCGAATCGGATCATGGCCCTATAGACCCTGCAGGAAAGCTGATTCAGCCCAGACCTGCAACCGGTGCGCGGGCTTTCGTTTGGGGGGAAGTAGGGCTCCGGCACCTCGACTATACGCAGCGGCACTGCCGAAACCTTGGGCCAGCGCCCGCGTGTCGCGGATTGTACCTACCGGGTAGGCAGCTGTTCCGTTCTACTCCGCTGCGTTGCGGTTGTCAGTACGCCAGCGGATGCCGGCGTCAATAAAGTCGTCGATTTCGCCGTCGAACACTGCGGAAGTGTTGCCCACCTCGTGTTCGGTGCGCAGGTCCTTGACCATCTGGTACGGGTTAAGGACGTAGGAGCGCATCTGGTCGCCCCAGGACGCCTTCACGTCACCGGCCAGAGCCTTCTTCTGCGCGTCTTCTTCCTCCTTTTTCAGGATCAGGAGGCGGGACTGAAGGACGCGCAGGGCGGCGGCACGGTTCTGCAGTTGGGATTTCTCGTTCTGCATGGACACCACCGTTCCGGTGGGAATGTGCGTGAGGCGCACGGCGGAGTCGGTGGTGTTGACTGACTGCCCGCCTGGGCCGGAGGACCGGAACACGTCAACGCGGATTTCGTTGTCCGGGATGTCGATGTGGTCCGTCTGCGCGATCAGCGGGATGACTTCGACGGCGGCGAAGGAGGTCTGGCGGCGGCCCTGGTTGTCGAAGGGGCTGATGCGGACCAACCGGTGGGTGCCGGCTTCAACACTCAGCGTTCCATAGGCGTAAGGGGCCTTGACTTCGAAGGTGGCGGACTTCAGCCCGGCTTCTTCGGCATAGGACGTGTCCATGACCGTTGTGGGATACCCATGGCGTTCGGCCCAGCGCAAGTACATCCGCATCAGCATCTCGGCAAAGTCCGCCGCGTCAACGCCCCCGGCGCCGGCACGGATGGAAACCACTGCCTCGCGCTCATCGAATTCACCAGACAGCAGGGTGACCACTTCAAGTTCCTTGAGGGACTTGCGGATGGATTCAAGCTCGACGGCGGCCTCCCCCATGGAGTCGGCGTCATCTTCGTCCTGGCCCAGTTCCACGAGCACTTCAAGATCGTCAATCCGCGAGGCCAGCGTGGTGAGCCGCTCCAGTTCGGACTGGCGGTGGGACAGCCGCGAGGTGATGATCTGCGCCGCTGCGGGGTCATCCCAGAGGTCCGGCTCGCCCGCCCGTTCGCTGAGCTCAGCGATGTCTTCCTTCAGTGCTTCAACGTTGGTGACGTTTTCGATCGACGTGTAGGTAGCGCGGAGGGCGCGTATTTGTGCAGAAAAATCAATAGTGGCCATGGTCGTTTAAGCCTACGTCATCATGTCAGGACACCCTGACGGCGGACATTACCAATGCTTGATGCAGGAACCGGGAGCGGCGGAATATCCCGTTTACTGGGCCAGCCTTGACCCGGCCCAGGACCCCGCAATGTTGGACGGCGCGGCCAGCCAGCCGCTGGTCAGGTCCCAGTACTGAACGGTGTCCTGTGCCCGGCGGAGCGCAAGTCCGGTGGAGTTCAATCCCGTGACGTCCCGCAACGACTTAATGCCGGTGACGTCACCCCAGCCAGTGCCGACAGTGGGAGGCGATGCGACGTGCAACGCCGTGGTTCCCCGGCCGCGGTAAAACTGTACCGACCCGTCGGTGCGCAGGCCCAGAAGATCCTGGAAGCCGTCCGCGTCATAATCAACCATGGACAGCCTGGCCGCCGTGAGCCCGGTGGCAACTGTCACCCTGGCCGCGAGGTCACCCAGGCCCTTGTTGGCGTACAGGAAGAGGTTTCCGTTGGCGTCAAGGGCGAGGATCTGCGGCATCCGGTTGTTGGCACACCAGGTGCCCGCCGCCAAAGTCAGCGTGTTCCAACCGCCGCTGCCCAACGTAACGGGTGTGTGGAATCCGCCTGCGGCGATGCCGCGGTGGAGGGTCAGGTTGCCGTTGGTCCACTGGGTCAGGAGATCATAGGCACCGTCGCGGTCCCAGTCGAGCGTGAAGACTTCCTTGGCTCCGGAAAAACCGGCGCCGATAATTCTTGGGGCGCCGTAGGTGCGCCCACCCGCTGAGGGACGGTTCATGACCTGTCCGGCGGAGTCCACCGTGACCAGGTCGCCTGGGCCTGTGATGGCTGCTGAGGACAGGTCCAGCGTAGGAGGCATGTGCTTGGCGGAGGCGTCGCACATGGTCGGCGGCGAAGCCGGCAGGGCGCCGCCGCCGGTGGAACTGCCGCCGGGTGAATCGGTAGTTCCGGAAGGGAGCGTGGTGTAACCGAAAAAGTTAACCACCCCCCAGAACTGGTAAAGACGGTCGGTGTAGGTGATGCCTGCACCCATGACGTTGAACCGCGGATCCAGCAGCATGGCGTTGTGACCCGGTGATCCCTTCCACCACTCCACGAGCATTGCGGCATCACGGTCCGTGCGGATCGCGATGACTTCACCGGCGCCGTTGTTTGGGCTGAGCGCGCGGGGGTCCTGCCAGAAATTTGCACGGTGCTCGATCACCTCGCGGCTGGCGATGCTGTCGGACCACTCCTGCGCCATGCCGGCCACCGTCGCGTTGTACTTCACCTTGGCCAGGCCGCGGGAAACACGGTACTCGTTGATCGCATTGAAAACGGTGAGGATGGCTGCCGCGTTGCTGTCCTGGATCAGCGCCTCGGTGCGCAACGCCGTCGGCTCCGGATCCGGTTCGGCGAGGCTGCCGGGCGCCGGTTCCAGTTCCGCGTCGGGAGCCTGAAGCGGGGGAATCGAAAGAACCTCAGCTGCCGCTGTACCGGCCGAATCAGTGGATGGCAATGTTTCCGCTTCCGGCGGTGTGCCGTCTCCGGGTTCAGTCACAGGTGCGCTGGAAGGTTGGGGGGCTTTCTCCGCCGGTAAGTTGTCCGGGTCCACGGACGGAGCAGGAACTGCTTCGTTGCCGGTCTCCGCGCCAGCCGTTGCTCCGCCATCGTTCAATGCTGGCGAAGCAGACGCCGCACCCAACGGGCTGACGGTTTGCACCGGCTTTCCGGCCGGCGATTGCAGCGAATGACCGCCCGCAGCTGCAGAGGAGGAGACCAGCGCCAAGGCGCAGAGAATGCCGACGAATGAGGGTGCAGCAAGTTTTTTCACGTTTCCCCAGCTGTAGTTGGGCGTTCCGGGAGACCGTCCGGCGCCTGGTATTCAGAGGCAACATTAGCCCCTTCCGGCGGCTCCCATCGGCAGGTCGTGCGATTTTTGGCTGAATGTGCCCGACATAGCGACCTTCGACATGGGTTTAGCGGAATACCTACTAGCTAAAGCTGCAGCGATGCCTGGCTCCAATCACCCAGCCCGCTGCTGGACGTTGACAGCCCGCGTTTATTGCAGAAGCCGGGACCGGGCGGTGGAGGTTGCCTCGATCATGATTCCGTCGGGCACCAGGAAGTTAACTATGGGCGGGTGGACAGCTGCGGCCAGCACAACCACGGCTGTTGAACCGTCCGGGCTGCCGGTGGAGTCGACGATGGAAAACCTGTCAAAACGCTGCGACGCCGGGTTCCTGGCGAGGTAGTCGGCAGCGACGTTCCTGACCCGCTCACTGTGCAGGACTGCCGTGGGCGTTCCCCCGGCCGAGTCCAGTTGCCCCAGAGTGTAACTGTCAGCCGCAGCCAGCGAGGCGCCGTCGGCCACTGACAGCAACCGCTTGTGTTCGATGTAGACGCTGGAGATTCCGATCACCACGGTGGCCACCAACAAGGCAAGCGTCACGTAGCCAATGATCATCACCATAATCTGGCCGTCCTCGCTGGGGATTGCTTCGCCCTTGTTTGCTTTGTCCTCGCTCATCGGTAGCGGCCAATCAGCTGGGTGGCAGAAGCGTCCACCTCGGTGGCGTGGATGCCCAATTCGCCAAACGGGAGAAACGGCAGGTCGATGTCGAGCCGGACAGTAACGGTCACAGCGGAGCCGGCCGTGGTGCAATCACCGGAGTCACAGCTCGCCACCACCTGGGCGCGCCCGGCGTCATGGCCGAAGTCCGCGAGGGCGAGAACGGCCGCCTGCTCCGCCGCGAGTGCCCCTGCCGCCGGATCCTCATGTGCCACAAAGACCTTCGCCGCCTGGTCTGCTGCCCCGACCACCGCGAAGGCGCCTCCTTGGATCTGGCCCATGGTGACGATGAAATAGACCAATGGGACCATCAGGAGCAAGGCCAGGAAAGTAAATTCGACGACGGCACTCCCCTGTTCTCCGTTGCAGTTCGGGTTTTCGTTCGACCCGACGCTGTCCGGGCTGGCTGCATCCTGAAGGCGATGCACGAGCGCGAGTGCCTTAGGGCTGGATTGCAGCATGGCCAGTCACCTCCAGCATGTCCTGGGGGCCGATGAAACCAATGACCGGAAGAGGTGCCCGGACCGTAACCTCCAGAGTCCTGAAGCCTTTATAGGTCACTTCGGAGGTGGAGATGTCCTGGGCAAAATTGGGGTTCAGCGCTGTACTGATCAGCATAGCCGCGCGTTCTTCCGCATCACCGGCGGTACGGTCGGCCAAGGTTCCGTATCGTGCACCGGACGATGCGGCGTCGATGAGGGTGTTGCGGACATGGAGTACCAGCGTCAGCTGGATGATGGCGAGAAAGAACGCAGTCAACAGGGCACCGACCATCACAAAGTCCACCACGGCAGATCCGCGTTCCTGTCCGTTGCAGACAGGACCGCCAGGCGCCCCACCGGCGTCGCGCATCATGTCCTACTTGCCGACCCTGCCCATGGCGTCGGTGAACATGGTTTCAAGGGCAGGGCCTGCAATGGCGAGCAGGCCGGCAACCAGGACCGCAGACATCAGGGTGATCATGACCCAGCCCGGTACATCTCCGCGTTCGGGGTGTTCCCCTTTTCGCGCACGCAGGCGGTTGGCAACGCCGGCCGCAGCAGAAAAAGCCGCGTCCTGTGAGGCGAGAACGAATGCCATCAGCTGTATTCCAATTTTCATGTCAGTACCTTCCGTTGATTCTTGATATTCGTGGTTGGGGAGCAGCCGGCGGTGGTGTCCAAATCACAGCCCTACGCTGATGGCAGCGAGACCGGGGAAAACAGCAAAAATGACGGTGAGGGGCAGTACGCCGAAGACCAGCGGAACCATCATGGCAATCTCTTTCTTGCCTGCGGATTCCATGAGGTCCCGTTTCGCGATGTCACGTACGTCCTGGGCCTGCGCGCGAAGGACATCAGCCAACGGTGTGCCTCGCTCCACTGCCACCACCATCCCGTCGACGAAGCGGATCAACGGGCCCAGATCCGTCCGTGCAGAAAACCCCTGCAGTGCTTCAACCAAGGGTTTGCCGGCCCGGGTTTCGGCGAGCACCTTGCCGAACTCCTTCGAGAGTTCGCCGTGGGCGCTGCGGCATACCCGCTCCATGGCACCGGCAGCGCTCTCCCCCGCGCCAACAGCCAAGGCCATCAGTTCGGCCAGGCTGGGAAATTCAGCCATCATCCGCGCCTCGCGCCGTCGGACTTGCATTCCAAGCCAGTAGTCGCGGCCCAGGAATCCGCCCAACGCGCCACCCAAGACCACCGTCACGGCCAGGAGCAGGCTGAATCTGCCGGCAACGGCGCCGAGAATGACCAGTGCCATGCTGATGACAAAACCTGCAACACCCCAGAGAAGTTGTTCGGCACGGAAATCGTAGGAGGACTTGTTGATGCCTGCCTGCGCGAGGCGCCGGGACAGCGCCCGCGAGCCAAGATTGAATTTGCCCAGTGCGGCGACGCCGTCCCTGATGAGCGGACGCATGATTCTTTCCAGGGGCCCGAAGGGCGTTACGTTCTGCACGCCGGGACGGAGGAGCCGGGACTCGAGATTCTGGGACTTGAGCTGCGGTTCGATCCGCTCCGTCAGGCTGACAGGCCGCATGAAAGGCAGCCGGGCAAGGATCAGCCACAGTCCGATACCGAGGACAAGGCCGCAGGCAAGAGCCGCGGCCATCATTGCCGTCAACGCAGGACCCTTTCTTCCTGGGGCAGGGCGCCGATGCGGAGCATGATCGCATAGCAGACAAGGGAAACAGCAAGGCCACCAAGCAGCACCACTGCCCCGAGCGCTGAGTTGTAGGCGGCCACTGCCTCGGGCCTGGTGGCGAGCAGCAGCATCACAATCCACGGTGCGGCCACTGCCAGGCGCGCAGCGTTGATCGTCCAGGACTGCCTTGCTTCCAGTTCGCTTCTGGTGCGAGAGTTCTCACGCAGGAACTCCGCGAGCACACCCAGAAGCTTGCCAAGGTCCGAGCCGCCGACTTCCCGGGTAAGGCGCAGGGCTTCGACAATACGGTCAGCGACCGGATCGGCCAGTCGCTGCTTGAGGGCATCCAATGCTGCGTCAAAGCGCCCGCCGGACCGGTAGTCCGCCCCGAAGTCCCGGAACACCGGACGCAGTTCCTCCGGACCGTTGTCTCCTAACTGGATCAGCGCTTCCGGAAGGGCAAGGCCGGCGCGGATCGCAGATCGAAGGTGATCGACGACGTCGGGCCATAGCTCCCTTAGCACGGCGGCACGTTTGCGGGCACGCCACCGAATGACCGCGATGGGGAGGTAACCGCCAAACAATCCGAAACATCCGGACATTGGCCAGGACCGGCTGAAGGCGAAAAAAATCAAGGCAACGAACATGCCCAAGCCGAGGCAGGACACCACCAGTCCGGCTGGACTGACACGGTCGATTCCAGCCGACAGGAGCAGGTCCTGAATTCGGCTGCTCCGTGGAGCGCGCTTGGGCTTGGCCGGGCTTTCCCAGAACGACCACCAGATCAGGAACAACCCGGCACCGGCGAGGATGCCCAGGAGCGGCGCCATCAGTGGCGTTCCAAGAGGGCGGCTACGTCGTAACCGGCACGGGCGAACTTCTCCGATGACGGCATGGAATTGGGCTTCGCGGCCAACTGACCGTCTTCGACAGCGAACACCATGGAAGACTCAATAATGCCGTTCTCCACCCGCCTTCCCAGTGACAGGATCTCGGTTACCTGGCGTCGCCCGTTGGCTGAACGGCTGCAGTGAACGACGAGGTCGATGCAAGAAGCGACGGTGGGAACTACGAAAGCACTCGAAATGTTCTCGCCGGCCAGCAGCGGGAGGGTACAAATCTTGGTTACCGCGTCGTGGGCGGAGTTTGCGTGGACGGTACACATTCCCGGCAGGCCACTGTTAAGGGCGATCAGCATGTCCAGGCTTTCGGCTTCGCGGACCTCTCCCACTACGAGGCGGTCCGGCCGCATGCGAAGGGCTTCCTTGACCAGGCGGCGCAGCGGAATCTCACCTTCACCTTCAAGGTTCGGTTGACGGCACTGGAGTCCCACCACGTCCCTGAGCGGGAACTGGAGCTCAAAGATCTCTTCAACGGTGACCACCCGCTCGCGGCTGCCTATGCTCGCGGCCAGGCAATTGAGCATAGTGGTCTTACCAGCCTGGGTGGCTCCGGAGACGAGGATATTGAGACCGCTGGCGACGGCGGCGCCGAGAAAACGCGCGGATTGCGGTGTCAGAGTGCCGAGCTCCACCAGGTGCTCGAGGCGACTGGCCTTCACCACGAATTTCCGGATGTTCACGGCCCAGTGCTTGCGGGTCACATCCGGGATGACGACGTGAAGCCTGGAGCCGTCCGGGAGCGCGGCGTCTACAAAAGGTGACGACATGTCCAGGCGGCGACCCGAACTCTTCAGCATGCGCTCGATGAGGTCCCGGACCTGCTGATCCGTCAGGTTCAGTGAGGTGAGCTCGGATTCACCATTCCTGGCCACAAAAATCTCGTTGGGGGCGTTGATCCAGATTTCCTCGATGCTCGGATCGTCGAGCAGTGGTTGGAGGGGCCCGTACCCGGCCACAGAATCGAACACGAACCGACGGGCCGCGTCCAATGGACCGAGCGGAGGCAGCGGTCCCAGCAACGCGCGTTCGTCGTAGTCGTGGATGGCGTCCTCAACCAAGCGCCGCACCTCGCCGTGCTGCCTTGTAGGATCCAGCCCGCGACGCCGGATCAGCTCACGAACTTCGTCCTCAACAATGCGTACCGCATCCATGTTTTCCCCAATACGTGGTGCCTTCTTACAACGCAACTGGGCAACAGCTTAGGGATCGGCAGGCGAACGACAAAGTCACAAGTAGCACGATGTGGATAAGTCATTGCCTGCTGCCGCAAATCTCTGCAGCCGTCAAGACCCATCACGGATCGGAGCACCTAAGACGAGGACAACTTCTCCACCAGCGCCTTGGCCCACACATCGCTGCCTTCCTTGTTCGGATGAAGCGTATCGCTCAACAACGCGGCATATCCGCCGGCGTCCTTGAACGCGCGGTACACATCTACAACTTCGTAGCCGCCCGCCTCGGCCATGCTTCTGATCCTGTCGCTGATAGCGCGAGTGGACTCCGTCTCCGGGTGGTGCGGATTTTGAAGCACAATGAGTACCGGCGGGGTCCCCAGCTTGTCGTCGATGAGCGTCAGCAGACTGGAAATATCCGCTTCTGCTTGCTCGGGTCCAGAGTAGTTGTGGCCGAAATTGACAATTACGAGGTCCGGGCTGGCCGGCGCCATCGCCTCCAGGTTCGCGGCCGCGTAACTTCCCACACTGCCCGCGACCGAGCCGTTCCAGATATTGACGGGAGCGTTTTCAGGTCCTGCGACGTCGACGGTTTCCGCATACCCCCGACCGTCCATCCACTGGTGTACAGCTACCGGGCGGCTGAACATGGGGCCGAGGTCTTCAGCCGCAACGTACGGAAATTCGCCGACCTCGTCGCCGGTGGAATCTCCCAGCACAAGGGCGTTCCATGGCCTGCTTCCGTCGACCAGCAATGCCACCGACTCGGTGAGAGTCCGGGGCTTCACGATTTCCGCGGACGGTGGCGATTCGGACCTTAGGACCGCCGGAGAAGTATTCATAGGTACGCCGGGTTCCGGGGCCGAACATCCAGCAGCAGTCAGAAGAAGCAACCCAATGGCAATGCTGTTCTTGAGATACTGAAACACTGCTCGTCCCACCGCTCTTTTATTCCTTGGCGAATTTAGTAACGCGGGTTGAAGGGCCTTGCGCGCTGTCCACGGGCGTATACCCAAGCGCGTGGAGAGAATCAGCCATCTCGGTTGTGTCAGATTTCTCGACCAGGATGACCGTGGCATGAACCAGAATCCGCTCCTTGAAGTCCGCCACGTCACCACGTTGGTTGAAAATCCGATTCCATTGGGCTGCTGTTTGAATTCGGGTGATGTCCTCAAGCCCTTCGAAGCGTTCAGGATAAGCCTGATAGGCCAGATCGGTTTCCACGTCCATTACCAATCCATCACCAGGCTCACCGAGCCTCTCAACAGAATTGGCAATGGCCCGAAAATCATCCTCGGGATCGCGTCCGTATTCGGTGCGTTGTCCTATATACGAGGGAAGGCTGACCAGGAGACACACGGCCGCCAACACAGGAGGAGCCAGTCGCAATGCCCCGGCTTTGCCCGTTGATTGAGGCGGCGCTATGGCCGGGGCTGCTGCCAAAAGAGCCAGCGCCGGAAGCACGAATGACAAGTAGCGGGGAAGGTAGTAATTTCCCCCGGTCAGAAGCGACCCTCCGATGACTGCAGATATGGGAATCACTAACCACAGAAGCGCCACCTTTGTTATGAAGTGCCGTCTGCCCAGTAGCGCACCTAGCCCGGCGGCAATCCATAACAGGACGCTCAGCACGACCATCGAAAAGTCTTCCCCCGGCGTCGGCACCGGCACAACGTGCGTTTCCACGGTGAAGTAGCCGTCTGCAAAGAACTGCAGAAACGCCAGTTCGAAGGGGAACGCAGGCCCGACGTCCCTGATCCAGGCAATTTGAAACTGCTGTTGGCTGGCAACCGAGACGATGTATCCCGCCGGCACCAGCCAGGCAATCGAGGCCAAGGCCATCGCCTTCAGCCGCGTGCGCAGCGTCGGGTCCCAGACAGCTGCAACAGCGTGCACGGCAAGGAGCAGGATGCAGTAGAAGGACAAACTCACCAGAATGCAGCCGATGGCCGCGTACGCTGCCCATAGCCGTGCACGTCCTCCCTGACGAAGGGAGACCAAAACGTACGTCGCTGCCACGGCGCCCAAGACGGTCAGGGCGTATGACCGGGCATCGGTCGCGACGTACTGCGTTCTGGGCAGCAGGACAAGGAAAGCTGCGGCCAGTACACCGAAACGAGTCGATCCGACCTTCCGCCCCAATTCGGCCAGCAATACGGCAGACACCGCTATGGCTAAAAGGCTGGGCAAGCGCAGGGACAGTTCCGAGTGTCCAAACAGACCCGTCCAGGCGAACATGAAGTAGTAGTAGGCGCCATGGACTGCATCGACTGTTCCGAGCATGGAACTTAGTTCAGAAAGATCACGGTTTACCGCACTGAAGGTGGCAGCCTCGTCCGTCCATAAGCTTGGCCGCCATATCCCTAGCCCCGAATAGATAAGTGCCAGCAAACCCACTAACCAAGACCATCTCGAGAATCGACGCACCAGCCTATGATAGGCGGGATCGTCTCGAGCGGCTGACCAGATGAGTCTCCTCCCACGATGATGACGTCCGCGGCTAATGGCTCCCCTTGCGACGTCCGGGGAAGAAGCTACGTCGGCTCCTCTCCAGGCTCCCTGGTAACAATGCTGCATATACATCAAAAGTATCTTCCGTACCATAGGTAACCCCAGTCACAGCAGTGTTATGGTGGGCCGGACGAAGGTGGCTCTTGGGGGCGTCATAGACAGCGCAGGTTGGGAGACGGTTTCCTCTCCAACCTCCAATCGCCGCAACAAGGCGGTATGGACCGGAATGGGATAATGAACAAGTCAAAAGCCGAATATCCATCTCGCATTCCTCGAATCAGAGCCCTGGTGGCACTGACGTTGACAGCGCTGCTGACCACGGCGGCAACCGTGCCGCCAGGTTTCGGTCCTGACGTGCATGCTCCCTCGCCGGCCACCAGCACAACATCCATGCCAACACAAGGCATCGAACAGGCACCGGTGATCATGCCGCCCGCCCGAGAGGCCACAGAGCCTCGACCCTCAGGTACTTCCGGACCTGAGCCACGGACAGTGACGATGCCCGGGGAGAACTCCCGCGCTGCCGAGCATATGAAAGAAGTCATGCGCCGGGCCATCCCGGCCGGAGGTGCGGAAATGGGCCAGCGCTCGCCCCGCGTCCTGGACGCCAAGCGCTCTTCCGGCTCCGGCTCCATGGGTCCCGGTTCGGCAAGCAGGGCCGTACCCCGGCAGGTTGCCGTAGCCACCGATCCTAACCATTGGCGTCCCAGTATTGGTGTCGCTGGGCAGGACGTCAGCGGCCACCAGGGGAACGTTGACTGGCAGGGTCAATGGAACCACGGGTCACGGTGGGCCTACGTAAAGGCCACGGAGGGGAACTACCACGTCAACCCGAATTTCGCGCAGCAATACAACGGCTCCCGCAATGTCGGCATGATCCGCGGCGCTTATCACTTCGCTATCCCCAACTGGTCATCCGGCGCCGACCAGGCCCGGTACTTTGTGGCCAACGGCGGCGGCTGGCGCGCCGATGGCTGGACCCTGCCACCGGTACTCGATATCGAGTACAACCCCTATGAGGGCAGGACTGACCTCGGCTATGAAACGGGCAACACCTGCTACAACCTCTCCCACGACCAGATGCGGTCGTGGATTTCGGAGTTTGGCAACACTGTCCGGTCACTCACCGGCAGGCTGCCTGTCATTTACAGCACCACCGACTGGTGGACACGTTGCACGGGTAACGCCTCCGGCTACAGCGACTACCCCCTTTGGATTGCCGCATACCCGTTCTCACCGAGCAACTCCCCAGGGACTCTTCCTGCAAGCTGGCGCCAGTTCAGCATGTGGCAATACAGCAGCACTGGTCCGTTTGCCGGTGATTCCAATATCTGGAACGGAGACCATGCCGCATTAACTGCTTTCGCTGCGAATGGCACGCCTCCAGCAGCGACCAGGGCCATTGCGGACGTCCGGGTTGCTACGCCTGCCCTCGGGCAGCCGACATCGGGGATAATCTGCGGATTGCCCGCCGGTGGATGCTATCAGGGCTACGTTGGCGGTGCGGTGAGCTGGCACCCTGACACCGGCGCCCATGCAAGCCTGAACGGCCCAATTCGGGACGCCTGGGGCTCCACCGGGTTTGAGGGTGGAAAGCTCGGATACCCCACCAGCGGAGTCATCTGCGGAATCCGCGACGGCGGCTGCTACCAGGCCTTCCAGCGCGGCGAAATTCTCTGGTCCACAGCAACTGGAGCGCACATCAGCAGCACCGGCGGCATCCGGGACCTCTACCGCAAAACAGGAGCCGAAAACGGCGTCCTGGGCTACCCCACCAGCGCCGAAACCTGTGGCCTCATCAACGGCGGCTGCTACCAGGCCTACCAGCGGGGCGAGATCATGTGGTCCGTTGCCTCGGGCGCCCAACTGACTGACGACGGACCCATCCGAACCGCGTACCGCCAGTCAGGCGCCGAGAACGGCGTCCTGGGCTACCCCACCAACGGAAAAATCTGCGGAATCCGCGACGGCGGCTGCTACCAGGC
This sequence comes from Pseudarthrobacter sp. MDT1-40-2, assembly GCF_059383595.1. NCBI lineage: Bacteria > Bacillati > Actinomycetota > Actinomycetes > Micrococcales > Micrococcaceae > Pseudarthrobacter > Pseudarthrobacter sp. MDT1-40-2. The sequence goes on from NZ_JBWZCL010000001.1 coordinate 512,193, forward strand.
CTTCCAGCGCGGCGAAATCCTCTGGTCCACAGCAACTGGAGCGCACATCAGCCGCACCGGCGGCATCCGGGACCTCTACCGCAAAACAGGAGCCGAAAACGGCGTCCTGGGCTACCCCACCAGCGCCGAAACCTGTGGCCTCATCAACGGCGGCTGCTACCAGGCCTACCAGCGGGGCGAGATCATGTGGTCCGTTGCCTCGGGCGCCCAACTGACTGACGACGGACCCATCCGAACCGCGTACCGCCAGTCAGGCGCCGAGAACGGCGTCCTGGGCTACCCCACCAACGGAAAAATCTGCGGAATCCGCGACGGCGGCTGCTACCAGGCCTTCCAGCGCGGCGAAATCCTCTGGTCCACAGCAACTGGAGCGCACATCAGCCGCACCGGCGGCATCCGGGACCTCTACCGCAAAACAGGAGCCGAAAACGGCGTCCTGGGCTACCCCACTAGCGCCGAAACCTGTGGACTCGCCAACGGCGAGTGCTTCCAGATGTTCCAGAGGGGCAAAATCACTTGGACCGCCAGCCGCGGAGCCAGCATCGCTTAGGTAGCCTGATCATCGCAGTTATTGGGCAATGGCGAGACGACGCCACAGCCGTGGTGTATCCAAAGTCATGAGGCTCACACCTACCAGCCGCGCAGGCAGCTGCTGGCTGACCATCCTGCCCGTCCAGGCAGGATGGTCAGGCAGTCGGGACGCGGCGTCTTGCCTTCGCGCGGAACATAAGAACTACACACGCAAAGACGACACTTGCGGCGGCAATCTGCAAAAATCCTGACATCAAGTTGACCGGGAGCAAGCCAAACAGGAGAACGGCAGCAGTGTGAAGGGCGAAGAGGAGTCCGAACAGCCTCAGAGGCCATAGGCCTGCCGTTTCGCGCCGTACCAACAGCCAATATACGACGCCGAGAAGGAGGAAGCCCGCACCCTGGACCAGGGCTATTCCGACCAGATCCCTTGCAATCGCGAAGGGTACGGCAGCAGCCATGGACATCAGCAAAACTACCGGCGTTGCCAGTGCCATAGACCTGGTCTTTTGCAGCACATAAACCACGTTGGTGGCGACCAGGAAAAGGCCATAGCCGATGGAAACCAGAGGCAAAACCCTGGCGACGGGCGCCAGACTGTCCGGGTCCACGGTGAGGACAATGCTGCCCGCAGGTGCAGCAGCGGACGCCAGCAGTCCGATCGCGGCAGAGGCTAGGAAAACTTCTGTTGCAACCGAACGGAGAACAGTTTGCAGCCTGTCTGCGCCGGCTTCCATCAGCTGGGTCGACCATGCATTATTCAGTGCATTAAGAACCGTCATGGGTCCGAGTACGAAGATCAGGACAGCCCCGAATTGTCCAGCAGGGATTGCTCCCGAAATTGCTGCAAGGAGAAGCACAGATCCTTGGGTCAACAGCATCAGTGCGCCGGTGTGCGGGAGCAAGGGAAGAGCGATGCTGACCGACTCACGAAGCGTGCCGGCGTCACGCCAAGGCAGGACTGGTCGGACGAGGACAACGGCACCTGCAGCGGCCACCGCTACGACGACCACGTACGCCGCGAGGTATGCCGTGGCTGTCGGCGTGGTCAGCAGGACGACACATAGACCGGCAAGGTTCGCCGCGACCGATGAAATAAGACTGAGGGCAACGAAAGCCAGGGGCCTGTTCTGGGCGCGAAGAACAGCCTGTGCACCGAGGACTGACCCCAAGAGACCGATCGCCAGCATCGCCAACACCATTGGCCACGACACCCGCGACCCCGAGACGGTAGTTCCCACAATCACCCCGCCGCTCATCAGGACGCCCAGGAACAGGGCAGCCAACGCCAGGAAGCCGTACATGCCCCTTGAGCGTGAACGCCCGTTCATGGGATCGAACCACAGCCGGGTAATGGCCAGCGGGAGTCCTGCAGAGATCAGGACAACCACCACTTGGACTGTAACCACAGACGTGGAAACGAGTCCCCATTCCTCAGCGTTTAGTACGCGGATGGCAAACGGCTGGATCAGCAATAAGCCAAGGCCCTGAACGAGGGACCCGACCAGGTAGAGCATCGTAGCCCGAAACCTCGTGGTGCCGGAAACGCCCTCAGTTGGCTCAGCGGTCATGTGGTGGCGCTACGGCCGGACTACGTGTGCAGCGAGCTTCCGGAGGCCGGGCCACATGCGCTTCTGAACCACCTTCGGAGCGAGGCTCATCGCATGCAATCTGGATGAGACATGCAGCTTGGCCGCTGAGGTTGCCTTGTCCCAACCCAGACGGCTGAAATCGCGTGCTGATACATCGAAAAACGCCCGTTCCTCCGCAAACCGGCGTCCGTCCAGCGCCTGGACGGACGAGTCGGATTCGCGGTGACGGCGGTACTGGAAGCAGACTGTGTCCATGACCATCATCTTCCCCCCGTCCATGATGATGTCCATCGCCAGTGCGAGATCTTGCACCACGTTGTACTGCTCGCGAAAACTGTGCTTCTTGATGGCGTCAGAACGCCAGGCCACGGACGGGAAGTACAGCCAGTCGCCAGTAATAAGGCTGCGCGCCACAGGTTCCCCGGAAAGAACTGCGTCAGAACTCTGTCCTACAATGCGCCGCCGCAGGAAGTCCTTGACCTTGTCCCCGAGAGGAGAATAGACAACGCCGGTTTCGTCGATGACCTCGACGCCCGGCTGCACGATGTCCACGTCCTCGACGCGGAAACCCCGGCGAATAGTCTCAATGTAATTGGGCAACATCACATCATCGGCGCCCATGATGACCGTGAACTCGTGCTCGACCAGGCCGAGGCACTTTCGGTAGTTGCCGTTTGCCCCGAGGTTGACTTCGTTCCGGAGGTATCGAACACGATCGTCACCGGCCACCAGTTCAGCGAAATAAGCCGGCAGATTCTCGTCGGGGTAGCCGTCATCAACGATGGTCAAACGGAAGTCCCGGTCGGACTGCCGCAGAACAGAATCGACAGCGATTTTCATCATTGCCACATCGCCGTAATAGGGCAGCATCACATCAATGGTCATTGTCTTCTTTCGGTGTGGACCGGCTCTCTACGGCCTGATCGTCTACATGTGTGGTGTTGGCTCCAGCAGCGGCACGCTCAAGGGCCTCCACCGCTCCGCGGAGTATGGAAACTTCTTCGGCAAGGATTCGGGTCTCATCTTCGAGGATGGTCAGCTCACGTGATACGTGAAGTCCAACGCCGACCAGCAGTACAATAGCGAGGGCGAAAAGCAGGTTGGCAGGCACCCGGATGCCAACTACAGACGCTGCCCAGTCGAGGAGACCGGGAAAGAGTCCCAGCACGATGGTCAGTCCACCAACCACGAGCCAGAGGACCGTGTACTTCTCCCGAAGTCTCCCCTGTCGCAGCATCTGCAAGACTGCGACGACCATGACAACGGCTATTACCAATGCCGACGCAACGCTCATGATTGAATACTGCCTTCGCCTGCTATGGAGCCCTGCTCGGGGCTGACAATGGTATGGGGATGGGGCGTCTTCCGCCGCGCCAACGCGAAGCAAAGAACAAGCCCGGAACGGGCCAGGTAGATGGCGGACTTCACGGGACCCGTGCTAGGCGTTCCCGCCTGGCGAACTTTCATCTCGACCGGCACCTGAGTCACTGTGCACCCTGATTTGATGGCCACCACAAGAGAATCGATCGTATCACCAAGGTACTCCGCGGGAAAATGGTCAATATACTGATGTAGCGCCCGTTCGTTGGCCGCCCGGAAGCCTGACGTCACATCAGTCAGCTCAGTCCCCGCAACCCTGGAAATGACCTTGGCGAGGACCGACATGGCCCATCGCCGCGGACCCTTAACGTCATAACTTCCCCGCCCCGCAAACCGTGCGCCAATCGATATGTCGGCTCTTTGCAGGCCAGCTATCACGCGGTCGATATCGAGCGGATCATGCTGACCATCGGAGTCGACCTGAATTGCTGCCTTGTATCCATGCCGTATGGCGTACTTGAAGCCGGTGCGCATGGCACCGCCAACGCCCAGGTTGAAGGGAAGCTTGAGCACCGTGGCCCCTGCTTCGTGCGCCACGCGCGCTGTCTCGTCCTTGGAACCATCGTCAACAACCAGAACATCGTGCTTGACCGTCCTCAGGACTTCCCGGACGGTATCTCCGATGACCTCTGCCTCGTTCCAAGCTGGCATGATGATGAGGACGCCGGAAGTATTCGAAGTGACCATGATGCCAAACTATATCAACAGCGAAGGGCTGCTTAACTGCACGGTCCGGCTGCACCCGCGTCTCTCCGGCCCAAGAAAACAAGGCATACTTGAACCGTTCGAATGGCTTATGAGGAGACTTGGCAATGATTTGGTGGCAAACCGTCCCTACTTTTCTGGGAACGATTCTCATCTTTTTTGCCCCAGGGTTGGCCATCCTGAGTGCGGCCGGAGTCCGCCGCATCAACCTTTTGGCCCTGGCAGCGCCAGTGTCTTTCTCCGTGGCCTCAGTGTTGGCTGCCCTCCTAGCTTTTCTAAAGGTCCCCTATAACCCGTTCAGCTACCTCGCAGCCTCAGGATTGGCTACTGCCGGCGTCTTCGCAGTGCGGATCCTCTGGGAACGCCGTCGGCCCTCACCTTCGTCGGCAAAGGGAACACACGGTGTCCTGGCAGGCAACGAACGCGTTCCACTCAGGGCGGGACTGCAACCCTATTGGTCCCTCCTGGTTCTCTTCGCTGTGAGTATTCCGGCTCTGATCATTACCTACCGTTATGCGCGCGGCTTCGGCCATCCAGATAACCTGTCCCAGACTTTTGACAATGTGTACCACCTGAACGCAGTTCGCTACATCGCTGAGACGCAGAATGGCTCGTCCCTGACACTGGGCAACCTCACAGACGCCTCAGCCGGATTTTATCCTGCCGCCATGCATGATCTGATGGCACTCGTTTTGATGCTGGGTGGTGCATCCGTGATGGAAGTCGTCAATGTTGGCACGATCATCATCGGCGCCGTTATCTGGCCCCTTTCATGCATTTTTTTGGTCACCCGTATTGTCGGCAACCGGGCGGTGCCCATTCTTTGCGCCGGAGTGCTTTCTGCGGGTTTCAGCGCTTTTCCGTACCTCATGGTTGCATTCGGTGTCCTCTACCCCAACCATGCAGCCATTGCCATACTTCCGGTAGCTTTGGGCCTTGGCATCGAAGCATTGGGTTTATCCCGCAGTAAGCCGTCGTCGGCCTGGCCCCCGCTCCTTGCTCTGGCTGCAGTTGGGCCAGGCCTTGCCTTTGCCCATCCAAGCGCCGTCGTTGCCCTTGTCGGATTCGGGGCCGCCCCTGTTATTGCTGCGGGCATCCGCTCCTGGACCACATTCTGGCGCAACGGTACATCTGCCCGGCCGGCCCTCCTGTGGACGGGCTTCGTCGTTGCATACCTGGCGATGGCAGTCTTCCTCTGGGTAAAGATTCGGCCCAGCCTTGCGGCCGCACCGTGGACGCCTTTTCAGTCCAACGCGCGTGCCATCGGTGAAATCATCGCAAGCGCACCCATGGGCACCACTGCTGCCTGGGCAATGATGGTTCTGACCATCATTGGAATCTATGTCGTTGCCCGCCGGCTTGATCAGTTCTGGTGGGTGCTGGGCATGTATGCGATCGGCGGAGTTCTCTACCTGATCGTTTCATCGTGGACGTTGGGCAACTTCCGGACCTTCTGGACTGGCGTCTGGTACAACGATAGTTTTCGCCTGGCGGCCCTGCTGCCTGCCGTCACGTTGCCCGTGGCCGTCATCGGAGCGCAGTGGTTGATCTGGAGAATCCGGGCAGCGTGCGATTTCTTCGTACAGGAGGGGCAGTCCGATTCCGGGAAGCTGCCGCAGGTATTCAAGCCGGTGGCCAGCCGGCTTCCGTCGTTCACCGGCGTCGCGGCTGCGGTCGCCGCCGTTCTGGTACTGGGCGCGGCGGCTCAGGGTGGAACGTTATCGAACGTGCAGCAGCGCCTGAACACCATTTTTGAGACGCGGCCGGATTCGTTTCTGTTGACCACGGATGAGACTGAAATGCTCAATGTTCTAGCGGACATTGTCCCGGAAGACGGCTTGGTAGTCGCCAATCCCCGGACCGGAGGCTCCTTGGCCTATGCGGTATCGGATCGCCAAACCCTAGCTCCCCACATATTCGGGGACAGGACTCCGGATGAACAATATCTTCTGGACCATTGGGCCGAGGCGGCCTACAACACCAAAGTTTGCCCTATTATCAAGGATCTCAATGCCTATTGGGCACTGGACTTCGGCGACTTTGAGGTCGTCCCCGGTGACGAGCCCTTTATTGGCCTTCGCGATCTTTCTGACGACAGCGCACCCATGATGACCCTTGAAAAATCAATCGGCAAGGTCAAGTTGTACCGGGTTGACGCCTGCGGCTAAGAGCACTTGGCTAAGACGCCGGCTACGTCGTGAAGTAGGTGGATACCTGTTAGCGTGGTGGACACCACCCACAGCCAACTACTACGAGGATCACGTCCAACCGTGATGACCGTTTGACGCCACCGTACCCTTGCTGAGTTCATCGACCGGGCTGCCTCCGCCACGGGGTCTGCCACCAAAGCTTCCCCGCGCTTGTTGGCACAACTGAGCGGATCAGAAGCATGTAGTGCAACACATTCCGGTCCGCTTCGATCCAGAGTCAACGGGGTGTCGCGCAGTACGTACACCGTGGTGCCGGAGGCCGTCCACGCTGAGAACCGGGCTGTGACGGCGTCACGATACTGCTCGGACTGGGTTCGCTTCGAGCCGTCGTCAATATCTTCGCCTGCCTCGAAAGATGACACGAAGACAATGTCCGGTTCTCTGTCGACTATCCGTTGGTTCAGCTGACCAGACCAGTCAAGACAGCGCTCCTGGAGGCCGCGATCGGTAGTGGGCTCCCCCATGAAGGCGCTGCGTTTAACATCCACGAAGGGGCAGCCCCCGAGTAGGGGCTCCTTGAGCTTCCACCTGTTTAGTTTTGCAAGCTCATAGACGCCTGCCTTCCATTGCTCCGCGTGCGAGTCCCCCACCAGCCATACCTCAGGCGAATTCGGTGCACCGCCAGAGAAGTCACAATTATGCAGAAGTTTACGGTTCTGTACGATGATCGGGTCATTTGCCGGTGTGCACTCGGGCGCATCGAACCACGGGGCTTCATCAACTCCGACATTGGTCACCTTCGCCGCGCCATATGGATCCGCACAATCGCTTCTCGGATCGAGGCTTCTTGCTCCGTAACACGGCTGACCCGTCAGCGCATTCAGTTTTTCTATCTCGGCGTGCTGAGCCTGCTGCAGGCCGACCAAAAGACCGGCAGACAATACACAGACCACAACAGAGACCGCCATTGCAGCAAACACCCGGTGCGGTTTCGCACCCTTGAGCAGCCGGGCCCTGCCAGGGTCTTCGCTGAGCTTCTTGGACAGGTATGCCACCCGAGAGCAAGGACCAGGATGCCACAATTGTCTGCGTCATTGATGCTTCCGCCTTAGGCAGCGGGCGCAAGGATTATCAAGGGCCAATGCCAAAGGTACAGGGGCTAGGAAACGTACCCCGTCAACTGGGCCGGCCGCACTTCCAGCAGCATGTTGGGCGACCATGAAGGGCTTTCCGGTCCTGCCCCGATCACCAGCAGCGTACCGATCACCGGCAGTGCGGCGGCGTATCCCGGAAGGAGTGTTTGCTCATCGTAGAAGGCAACTATCAGGCGTACCCGGTCCACTGACTGACACCGTTCAAGTACAGTCGCTTCGCAGCAGCAACAGACCGCGGCAGCATCCCGAGTCCTCCTACAGCGAGGACAGCTATCATGGCGTCGACTATGAACTCCCAGACCCGGACAGGCGTGACGAAGTAGGCCTCGCTGCGGCTGGTCTGCGAGAGCCAGATGCTGAAGAGAAATGACGAGAGGCTCAGGACTGCTACGCCCCAGCCCACAGCCGCGCGGCTGCTGATCTGGCGTTTTGCGGCGAGACCGAACAGACCAAGAAGCAAAAGCGGCCATACCAGATAAAACTGCTCCTCAACCGAGCGCGACCAATAGTGCAGGACCGTAGAGGCGGCGTCATTGTGGGCAGAGTAATCAACTGATTTCGCCGCGATCACCCAATTCTCCACGTACAGGACGGAGGCCATGGTTTCCTGGGCTATGCTCATCCCTCGTGAAAAGGTAAGCAAAAAATACGATGCCACCAAGGAGACAACGGTCACGACCGTTGCTGCCGGCAGAAGACGCTTTATCCGCCGCGCGTAAAACTGCGCAAGCCCGAGGCGCCACGAGCGCTCCAGCTCACCGAGCAGGTGTTTCGAGATCAGGTAGCCAGAGATGACAAACAAACATCCACGCCAACATATCCACCCTGAAGAGCAGATGGCCATAGGTGGTTGACAACCACCAACATTACCGCGATCGCGCGCAGGGCCTGGATATCCTTACGCGTTCCTTTGGCGGCGGCCGCCAGTTTCAGGGCGGCTCTGGTTGCCGAAGGAGAACGTACTGTAGCCCCTACTGGTGTCAGGGTCTGCTGAGCGCTTTCAGGTATTCCGATTTGCCCGATAGGCGAGCTTTGCGACCTGCGGCAGCAGTGTGCGAGACAGCCACTGGGCGGACAAACACGAACCTGTTCCGAGTGCAGCAGCGGCGTCCCTGGAATCTGCCAACAACCCTGCACCGCGCCCGTAGGCTGGAATACCGTTGAGAACGGCGGGCTGCAGATCACCGACCTCACGATGCAGAACCATAACCAGGGCGATGTCACTGTCGAGTTCGTTCGCGCGGTCCGGGGGAAGGGGGAAACTCCCAAGCCCGAAGGCTGAGGATTCTTCAGCGGAAATTTCCCCGCTTAGGACGCTGACGGAGGGGGCCAGGCTCAAACCCCAGTCCTCAAGCATGCGCACCGGATTGGAGCCAGAGTCCATCACGTTGTAGTGGGCACCAGCCGGCGAGAACGCACCAGCCACCACAAACGATGTCCCCTTCAGATCCGGGTAATTACTCAGTTCTCCTTTGATACTGGCCTCGGTTCTTGACAGAACCTGCGCAGCTTCCTCCTGACGCCCGAGGGCTTGGCCGATAAGAGTCAGAGAAGACCGCCAGCCCAGGGTAGTCAGGTTCTCGGCCGGGGCAATCACCGGCGCGATCTCGGAGAGCTCATCGTATTGGGCACGCGTCAATTCACCACCAGCCGCCAGGATCAGGTCCGGTCCCATGCCTCTAAGATCGTCAAGGATGCGACCGTTCGACTCGTCCAAAAGCAGTGGCATGTCGACGCCGAATTTACGCCAAAGTGCATCAAACCAGGGTGTTGCACCGTTAGGCTGGGCATCCGACAGTGGCATTGCCAGGGGGACAACACCAAGAGCGAGGCAGACGTCGTTGCTGGCCGGACCCACGGTCGCGATGCGCAGGGGCTCCGACTCTATAACGGTCTCGCCATACATGTGTCGAACCGTCACTGGATACGCAGCAGCCTCGGCCGTTGTGGCGGGCGTGGACGCCGAGTTCGCGAACTGGCAGCCGGCGAGGCCCAGTGGAAGGGTGGACAGGCCATACAGGAACATACGCCGTGGTATCAGCGAACGGCGTTCGTGTTCGGTATCGGCCATCGTAAAAGTCCAATCTGCTGTGCTGGCCGCAGCTGTCGAGCACCCGGGCTCGACAGCGCGGTTTGACGTATCAACCGTTGAAAGTGGGCTTACCCAGTTTACCCAGCACGCGGATCCCTTTTTGACACCGCCGGTCCGGGGACGGGCTTCGGATTCAAGAGACGAGTGCGAAAAGCCCCGGCGCTTGCTACGGCGAAATCATGTGAAATCAGCAGAACGCTGCCGCAACTCGGCCACGACATCGTGTACTGCACCGTCCATCACCACTTCACCATGTTCAAGGAGCACTCCGCGCTCACAAATGGTAGCGACCAGGTCAAGGTCGTGGCTCACTACAAAGAGGGTCTTCCCCCTTGCTGCCAGTTCTTTGATCTTGGCAATACATTTGCGCTGGAAGGGCTCATCCCCTACGGCCAGAATCTCGTCGATGAGGAAAACCTCCGGATCCGTATGCACCGCAATGGAAAAAGCCAGCCTCAGGTACATCCCTGATGAGTAGAACTTGACCTCTGTGTCGATAAACTCTCCGATCTCGGAGAATTCCACTATCGAGGCGAACTTTTCATCGATCTCAGCCTCGGTCATGCCGAGGATGGCGCCGTTGAGGTAGACGTTGTCCCGCCCGCTTAGATCATGATGGAAGCCAGCTCCCACTTCAATCAGTCCGGCCACCCGGCCTCTGGTGAGAACCGTACCGCTGTCCGGCTGCAGTACCCCTGATATGAGTTTGAGGAGCGTTGACTTTCCTGAGCCGTTCAACCCCAGGAGGGCAACCGTTTCACCGTGTTGAACCTCCAACGAGATGTCTTTAAGGGCATCGAACTTTTTGGAAAGGTCTCCTTTGCGGCCTCGCATGAGCCATACCAGGGCCTCCTTCATCGACCGGGTGTGGCGCAGTACAAACTGCTTGCGCAGACCAGTGCAGTTGATGGCCAGATTATCGACAGCAGTCATCTACAGCTCCTGGGCGAAGTGAATGGCGAGCTTGCGAAACACTGCCTGGCCTATGAAGAGAACCAGTATGGAGATGGCGAAGGCAATGGGCAGCCATACAGTGATCAGGTCCGGGGGCAGCGACGCCAGCTGGATTTGCTCCGGTTCCAATGTTGGGTACCAAAAGGCCCAGTGGAAGATCTCGACTCCTACCGTTATCGGGTTGAGCTGGTAAATCCAATACCAAGGACCCATGACACTTTCCACCATGGTCCACAGATATAACACCGGAGAGGCCCAGGTGACGATCATCAAGATCATGTCCACCAGGTTTTCAGAGTCCCGGAAGTACACATTGGCCGCGCCGAACAGCAGTCCCAGACCTGTGGCCAGGATGGACACCATGATGAATGCGAGCAGGACCATTGCCAGTTGCAGCACCGAAGGCGCCCAGCCGGTTAGCAGACATGCACCGATCAACACTGCTGCTTGCGGCAGGAAGTGCGCTGCCGATACCCATACTGTTGCCACCGGGAAAAGCTCCCGTGGCAGGTAGATCTTCCGGATCAGGTCCCGGTTGTCCACGATGGAACGGGTGGCGTTCCCCAGGGCTTCAGTGAAAAAGTTGATGAATACAATCCCGGAAAACAGGTAGATGGCGTAGTTGGGGGTTCCGCGCTGCAAGTCAAGAAAGATTCCCAGGGCCACAAAGTAGATGAGGAACTGCATCAGCGGCTTCACATAGGACCACAGCAGGCCCAGCGCCGATCCGCGGTAACGGATCTTGATTTCTTTACGAACCAGCAGCTTCAGGAGGAACCGGTTGGCATAGACATCCAGCAACCCACGGCCATGGCCCGGTTTAATGAGGTCCTGTGACGGAACCATTTATTGGCGTTCCTTTACGGATGAGGCAGCCAAGAACGTGGCTTCCCACGATTCCATGGAGGTAATTTCCGGCAGCGCCTTGCGATACTGCGCGGAAAGTTCCGGCCATTGCCGGTACAGCTGGGCCTGCAGGCGGGATGCCTCCAGCATTTTGCTTTTCAACAGCTCCGGATTCCGCCGGTACCAGGAGATACCGGTACCTTCGGCGTTGGATACCAGCACGCTGTCATAGCTGGCGAGGGTCCACCACTTGTTTTCCCGGTGGGCCAGATGCGTCTGTGGCCGCTCCAAAACCCGCGGGTCAGGTTTGTTTACCACCTGGCGGATCACTGTCTTGGCCGCCCACTTAATCAGGTCCTTCTTTGCGGGCATTCCTTCGGCCGCCGCTCCCCTGCCGCCCCGGCTGAGCCCCGGTGTCGGAAACTCATCGATGTCTGACCGGATTTGGGCCTCAGGGTGCCGGGACCGCAACTCGTTGACTTCAGCCAGCTTGGTACCTAGGTCAGCGTGCAGCTTCTCCGGCCCATCAAGGACATCCCGTAATGCCATGATGCGCGCTTCCTGGGCGAAGTACTGCATCGACACCAGGTGCTTGACGTTGTTCTGGAACGATTCGCGCAGGATCCGTCCGCCATGCGGGAACGGGCTGTGAATGAGAGCCGCGATCAGCCTGTTGCGTTCGTGGAAGTACGACTGCCAGCCCAGGGAGTCGTCCTTGTCGATCCAGGAAACGTGCCAGAGAGCGGCGCCGGGAAGGGAAACAGTCGCGAATCCCGCTTCCTTGGCGCGGAGGCAATATTCGGCGTCGTCCCATTTGATGAAGACCGGAAGGGACAACCCGACCTCGCGGATGACGGCGGTGGGGATGAGGCACATCCACCAGCCGTTGAAGTCCACGTCCACACGACGGTGCATCCACGGCGTCTGCCGCAGGTTCCGTTGCCGGAAATCGTGCCGGTATTCGATGTCGTTGTCGGGGCTGACCCAGCTGAGCCGGTACGGATCGACGACTTCCCCGAAAGTATGCAGCGTCGTCCGGCTGTAAAGGTCGAACATGTGCCCGCCAACAATGGTGGGCTTCCTGCAGAACCGGCCGAAAGTGATGAGTCGCTCGATGCTGTCAGGCTCGACGACGACGTCGTCATCCAAAAGGAGGACATAGTCGCTGCCGTTGTTCACGGACTCTGCCATGCCCCTGGAGAACCCGCCGGACCCACCGAGATTGGCCTGCTCCACCAGCCGCAGCTTCCCCGCCAAAAGCCCGGCGACGTCGTCGAATCCTTCGGCTGCTGCCACCTTGTCCGTGCCCTGATCCACGATCAGGACTTCCTTGACGCTCTTCAACGCGTGGGAGCTCGATCCGAGAATCCTGGCGTTGTCGATGCAAAAGCCGGGCTTGTTCATGGTGGTGATCTGAACGGTTGCCACTTCGCCGGCCGGCATAGTCGGCGCGTCCATGGTGCTCCACGACGCTTCGAGCAACTTCAGCTCAGAAGAACCGGCCACCATTTCAAACCAGTACCAACCGCCGTCGCCGAAAGTATCCAGGGGCAATTCCAGTGCTACCTGGTCCGAACCCGAGACGGCGATGGACTGCAGACGCTGCGGAACACCCCTTGCGTTGGACCGAAAAACCAGGACACTTCCGCGGCCCTCGGTGGCGACGCTCAGACGAACGGACCGGACAGTGGTCCACCGGCGCCAGTAGCTGGCAGGAAAAGCGTTGAAGTACGTGCCGAAGGACACGTGCTGTCCCGCGCGGATCTTCATGGAGGTGCGTGAGAGGAAATCCTCGTGGTGGGCTTCGACGGGGTTGGACCCGATTACCCGGAGTTTGTCTTCCGGGAGCTTGGTGGACCGGTAGAGGGAGTCGTCCTCAACCAGATGGAGCCCGACCGCGCTGGCGGCGTCAACGTACAGCTCAATAGCATCCAGCTCTGTGGGCGGAGGGAATATTACCCTCTGAAGTTCAGATGCTTCGCTTCCGCTCACGCGTCCACGCCTCCGCTTTCAAGCTTCGCTCCGCCGTTAAAGTGCGGCTTGATTTTGTTGTCGAACATGGTCAGAGCCGAACCAATGGCCATGTGCATGTCGAGGTACTTGTAGGTGCCCAGGCGCCCGCCGAAGAGAACGTCCTTCTCTGCAGCCGCCAGGTCGCGGTACTTCAGGAGCCGCTCGCGGTCCGCCGAGGTGTTGATCGGGTAGTAGGGCTCGTCACCCTTTTCTGCGGCGCGTGAGAACTCGCGCATGATGACGGTCTTCTCTGTCTGATATTCACGTTCCGGGTGGAAGTGGCGCGGTTCGATGATACGGGTGTAGGCCACGTCGGCATCGTTGTAGTTGACCACCGACGTTCCCTGGAAGTCGCCTACATCGAGGACCTCTTCTTCGAAGTCGATGGTGCGCCAGGAAAGGTCACCCTCGGCAAAGTCGAAGTAGCGGTCCACGGGTCCGGTGTAAATGACAGGGATGTTACCGACGACCTTGTTCTTGCTGTACTCATGGGACTCGTCGAAGAAGTCCGTGTTGAGCCGGACCTCGATGTTCGGGTGCTCCGCCATCTTCTCGATCCACGCTGTGTAACCGTTGGTCGGCAGGCCCTCGTATTTGTCGTTGAAGTACCGGTTGTCATAGTTGTAACGCACGGGCAGGCGGGAAATGATTCCTGCGGGCAGGTCCTTCGGGTCTGTCTGCCACTGCTTGCCGGTGTAGTGCTTGATGAACGCCTCGTACAGGGGGCGGCCAATCAACTGGATGCCTTTGTCGTTCAGGTTCTGAGGGTCGGTCCCCGCAAGCTCGCCGGCCTGCTCCTGGATGAGGTCTTTTGCCTGGCCCGGCGTCATGTTTGCCCGGAAGAACTGGTTGATGGTGGCCAAGTTGATGGGCAGGGAGTAAACCTCGCCTTTGTGGACGCCATACACCTTGTGAACATAATTCGTGAAGGTCGTGAAGCGGTTGACGTACTCCCATACGCGCTCATTGGAGGTATGGAAGAGGTGCGCACCATACCGATGGACCTCAATTCCCGTCTGTTCTTCTTTTTCGCTGTAGGCATTGCCACCAATGTGATGGCGACGGTCGAGGACGACCACTTTCAAGCCCAGCTCCGTGGCGGCCTGTTCTGCAATTGTCAGGCCAAAAAAGCCGGACCCAACGATGACGAGGTCAGCGGTCACAAAATCTCCTGATTCGAATGCGGGCAGCGCAATGTTGCGCAAGGTCTGCTGCTCTAGCGTACCCGAGTAGCCTCGGGCTCCGTGATCGAGTGGCGGCGCACACATACGGGAAGTTATCCACATAGTCGACGGCGGCCCAGAGCTTGTGCGGCAAACGGAGCTAGCGTAGGCCTCACCCAGAATCCCCTAAGAGTGGATCAATATGCTGTTTCACTGCACACTTGTCAGAGGCCCGCGCCCCGGCGGAGACGGCCTCCCCGTTGAGCTCTCCCTCGACATTCCCGAGGACGCCACCGGGTCAGATGTCGAGGCAGCGGTCTCCCGCCGCTTCGGTACAACCGGCCTGTCGGTGGCCGGCGTTCCTCTGGCGACTATCGGCGCGGTCGCGGACGCCCTGGCCCAAGGCATTGTCCTGGTTGATTCCTCCGCGGCAACCCGCCGGCACAGTGCAGTACGACGACGTCAGGAACCCGACCACCCGATCCTCTCCCTCGTGGTGCATACCGGAGCCGCCGCCGGCAATGTTTTTCCGCTCAAGCGCGGAACCTATCGGATCGGCCGGAGTGGGGCCGACATTGTCATCGCCGATCCGGAGATGTCCCGCGAACACGCCCGGCTTGAGGTCTCTGACACGTCAGTCGCCATCTTCGACCTGGGCAGCGCGAACGGAACAGTGGTTGACGGCCGCCGCAGGAAGGAGGCCGTGATCTCAACCCACTCCACAATCCGCTGCGGCGATTCCTTCATGACAATTTCCTCTGGAATACCTGCCATGTCGCGTCAGCACCTGGGGGAAGCGGGGGCATCAGTGGCTGAAGAACTCCCGCTAGCGGCCAGCCAGCAGCAAAGCAACCGGACGACTCTCCTCATCACGGCTGTTGTGCCACTTGCCATCGGCGTTGGACTGGCCGTGCTGACAGGCATGTGGATGTTCCTGGCATTTTCCGCAATGTCCGGGATCGCGGTTTTGGTACCGGCATTCTCCGGCCGCCGGCAACGAAGGGACTTCCGGGAGTCGCTCAACAAGGTGGTGCAGCAGGACCAGACCAGGCGTCGCCTGGCGGCGCCTTCCGTGGTCGAACTTCTTTTCGCGGACGCCGCCGAGCAACCGGAGCGGCCATGGCATCCCGCAGGCTGCAACGGCACATGGTTGCGGATTGGGCAGGGTGAACAGGCTGCAAACATAAGGTTTGAGCCATCAGGCGGAAGCCAGGCCCCACCGTCTGCCGGGCTGCTTCCCATGACCCTCGACCCCGGCGTGCCCTTAACCACAGTACGGGGCCCGGCCCCGCTCCGCGGCGGCCTCATCCGCTCCTTGCTTCTTCAACTCGCTTATGTGCCCAGGGCTTCCTGTACCAGCGTTGTCGTCCACGGAAATGCCGCGCAACTCCCGCTGGCGGCCCGGTTCCTGGGGAATGTCCAGCTATCCTCTGACGCGGAGCGGACCCGTACCCTTCTCGACGCCGGGACGGCCGCCGGCATGTGCCACGGCGTCCTGCTCATGACTGAAGACGCCCAAGCACAGACAGGGCTGGTTGGCTACGCTATGGCGCTCGGATGGCAGGTGCTGCACTTCTTGCCAGCCGGTGCCGAAGGGGCAGCGAGCGATATCGAGCTCAGTGAACATGGTTCGTTGGTCACGGACGCGGTTCAGAGTTGCCACATAATTCCCGATCTCGTTGCTGCGCCGGTATTTGACCGCGCAGCCCGCGCACGAATGACGGCTTTAACACCCTCCCGTGAAGCCGCAGGCATCCCTGCATCCTGCTCTCTGGGCCAGGTTCTTTCAACTGCCCCAGCAGCCATCAGCGAGCGCTGGGCCAACGGAAGGTCCGCTCCTGGCCTGCGGGTACCCGTGGGAATCGCGATGGACGGCATCCGCTTCCTGGACCTGGAGGCTGATGGGCCCCACGTGCTGGTCGCCGGCACCACAGGATCCGGAAAGTCCGAACTCCTCCGCAGCCTGACCGCAGCCTTGGCTCTTTGCTATCCCCCGGACCGGGTCAATTTCCTCTTCGTGGACTTCAAGGGCGGTTCCGGCCTGGCTCCATTAACCGGACTGCCACACTGCGTAGGGCTCCTCACCGATCTGTCTCCCGACGAGCTCGACAGGTTCCTGGCATCGCTCAGGTCAGAAATCCGCAGGCGGGAACGACTGTTGGCGGCCGCAGCGGCACCGGACCTGGAGAGCTACCGGCAGTCACCGCAGGCGGTCGACAACCCTGTTCCGCAGCTCATAGTGGTCATTGACGAGTTCCGAATGCTGGTTGAGGACGCCCCTGCGGCCCTGGGCGAGCTCATGAGGATTGCAACCATCGGCCGTTCCCTGGGCTTTCATCTCATCATGGCCACGCAGCGGCCCCAGGGCGCCATCACCGCAGACATCCGCGCCAATGTGACCACGAGCATTGCCCTCCGGGTCCAGTCAGAGATGGAATCCTTCGATGTCATCAACAGCAAGCTGGCGGCGGGCATTGATCTTTCAACACCTGGCCGGGCCTTTCTGTCCCGTGGGGCAGAAGCACCCGAGCAATTCCAGGCTGCGTCCATCGCACAAGCACACACCAACGAGAAATCCGGTGCTTCAGTCCGGCTGGCGCAGGAGGCCATTGCGCAGCGGGGCGGGCTGGCGGATTCCCTGGCCTTTGGCAGCGGGATCACGCCGTCCATGGCTGCGGCTCCGCTGGTCAAAGCCGTTTCACTCCTTTGGTCCGAACATAACG
Organism: Pseudarthrobacter sp. MDT1-40-2; assembly: GCF_059383595.1. Classification (NCBI taxonomy): domain Bacteria; kingdom Bacillati; phylum Actinomycetota; class Actinomycetes; order Micrococcales; family Micrococcaceae; genus Pseudarthrobacter; species Pseudarthrobacter sp. MDT1-40-2. The sequence goes on from NZ_JBWZCL010000001.1 coordinate 529,496, forward strand.
GCAGACTGCCCCGTCGACCGGTCGCGACGGGCCTGCCGGCGGAGTTAGCCTTCTCAGGACAGCGGCGGGAGGAAAGCCTGGATGCAAACCCGCCACACCTGTCGGAAGCAGATGCGGTTTCCGATGCGGATACCCTATCCATCGCCCTGGGGATCCTCGACAAACCCGATGAGCAGCGGCTGGCACCCCTGCAATGGTCGCCACAAACGCAGGGACATCTCGCATTGGTAGGTAATCCGGCCCTGGGCGGACAAAGCACCCTGTTGATCCTTGCCATTGAACAGTTGCTACAGCAGCAGACCGAGTCCCATCTCTACCTCCTGGACGGCCAGGGCTCCTTTGACCGCATCACGGCCGGCGGACGTATTGGAGCCAAGGCCAGTGTCCACGAACTTCGTCGGGGAGTCCGTGTGATGGAGAGAATCCACGAGGAGATGACCAGCAGGCTCTCTCGCCCTGCCAGCGAACGTGGGACGCAACTGGTCCTGGTGATCGCTGGCTGGGGCGCCTGGGTCTCTGCGCTTCGCTCCGGTCCGCTCATGTGGGCAGAGGACCTGGTGCAGGACATCGTGCGGGATGGCTCAAATGCCAACATCACAGTTGTCGTCTCCGGCGAACGCGAGCTGGTCACCTCGAGGTTCTTCCCTGCCATACAGAACAGGATCTATTGTCCTGTCGGCTCCACTGAGGAAAGCCGTCTGGCGTGGCCGGCGATGCCGCGCACTGCCCGGATCCCTGGCCGCGCCGTTGCCTTTGGACCAGTGTCGCTGGGCGGTCCCAGCGTATGCCAGCTCTACACGTCGGGGCCCGGAGCCGGCTCAGGCACATCCGATGACCCGCAGCCATGTACGCAGCCGTTCCGGGTTGAGCCGCTACCGGTATCCCTGGGCGCGGAATTCCTGTCCCGGCTGGTGACGCTGAACGTCACTGCCGAAGGAGCCAAGGCTGAGAAAACTCCAGGACGGAATGCCCCAAGCCTGCCGACAAGCGCACTCACTGCCGTGCGCGTGCGGCCGGGCCCGGGTAGGCACCAACGCAAGCTGATCCTCGGTGTTGGCGGTGACGAATTGGAGCCAGCCAGTATGCGCTTCCCGCCAGGCAGCGTACTCGCGGTGCTCGGCAGGCCGGGTTCGGGCCGCAGCAGCGTGGCGCGCGCCCTCCCTCTCACCAATCCGGAGCTCGATTGGATCGCCCCTGACCCGCATGACGATCCCACAACGTTCTGGGCCTCCGTTCACGCATCAGTCACCGGCGGCAGCATCAGTCCGGCAGGAGTCTGCCTCGCTGACGACGCCGACCGGCTGCCCGCTTCGACAAACCAGCTCCTCCTGGACCTGAATGCCAAGGGCCTTTCGGTGGTGGTGACCGCCGCATACAGCCCGGCGTTTTTGCAACGCGTCCCCGTTGGAATGGCAGCCCGGAGCGGCGGTGCCGGGCTGCTGCTCGCCCCACGGGCACTATCGGACGGGGACGTTTTCGGCACCAGGTTCGACGTCGAAGCAGCTCCGCCGGCGGGCCGCGCGGTCCTGATCGCTGATGGCCAGGCTTCGGCTCTCCAGTTGCCTTTTCTGCCGGAGGCCGGCGGGAACAGCTCGTCTACGTGGTCAGCCGCGTAGCAGGAGTGCAGCCGGACCACCGGCAGCGAATTGGGCGGCACTACTGCGGCAAGAGCGGGTTGCCCCTAGAGGGTGGGTTGCGTACCACCAACACGGGACGCAAAGGCGATCACCTGCGGGGTAAACAGGAGCACGATTCCCAGCCCGGCAGGCAACACCATCGCCAGCCCGGCAACGACCAGCCCGGCCATGATAGTTGGAACCCCGATCGTCAGGACGAACAGCTGGGCCACCAGTGCAGCGGCCCGCGTCCATCGATAGCCGTGGAAGAGGAAGTGCCCCACCGCGAAGAGCCATGCCGAGAAGGCCAGCAGCAACCCCAGGGTAAATACAGCTCCCCAGAAGGAAAGCACCGGCGCCCCGCTGACCAGTTGCAGGCCGTACCAGCCCGCGGCAAGAAGGAGGGTAACTGCTTCCGCCGCAACGATCAAGGCAATGACGATGGCGGCCGGTGGGCGGGCTACCGTGGCGCCGCCTGCGACAGAGCCGGGCACTCCACGGTCGTCGCGGCCGGGCGTTTCCGGCGGGAAATCGGAGGGTAAATCGGGCCTATTGGGGGGTCTTGACACATTGGCACCATACCGGACATAGTCAGATTGCGGCGATGCAGCGCGCGTCACATGTGACGCATCGCTCATAACGGATTTGGCTTTCTGGCAGGATTACCCCTTGTTTACACAGCGTTAACATGAAACGCTTAATTCAGATGACCCAAGGGGCCCCGCCGGGCCCCTTATCCTTTGTTGCTGTTAGTGAATAATTTCACAAACAGCACTTCCCAGAAATGGAGCAACTGATCAGATGGATTGGCGTAACCGCGCAGCGTGCCTCGACAAGGATCCCGAACTTTTCTTCCCTGTAGGAAACACCGGGCCTGCACTCCTGCAAATCGAAGAAGCCAAGAGCGTCTGCCGCCGCTGCCCCGTTGTAGACACGTGCCTGCAGTGGGCTCTCGAGTCCGGTCAGGATGCGGGCGTGTGGGGCGGCATGAGTGAAGACGAGCGCCGGGCCCTTAAGCGCCGCGCCGCCCGTGCCCGCCGCGCGTCTTAACAGAGACAAAGTTTAGTTTCCAACGGCAAAGGGCCCGTCGCGATGCAGATCGCGGCGGGCCCTTCCGTTGTCTGGCTGCGACTTTAAAAGCCGCCAGTACTACCTGGGTGCCAGGCTCAGCGTGATTTCCACAGCCGTGCCGCCACCTTCACGAGGACGCCATTCTATGGAACCGCCCAACTCACTGGTCACCAGCGTCCGGACGATCTGCAGTCCGAGTCCTTCGGTATGCGGAGTTGCCGGCAGCCCGACACCATCATCGGCAACCGTGACGGAAAGCATTTCGTCACCGTCCTCGTCCTCAAACCGGTCTGCGAGGAGCCATACGGTTCCGGCCCGCCCTTCCAATCCATGTTCGACGGCGTTGGTCACCAGTTCATTGATCACCAAAGCCAGCGGCGTGGCAAAGTCACTTGGAAGCTCGCCGAACATCCCGGAACGTTCGGTTTTGATTTGCTGGGATGGCGATGCGACTTCGGCAGAGAGCCGGAACTGGCGGCCGATCAACTCATCGAAATCAACACTTTGGGTCAGGCCCTGGGACAGGGTCTCGTGCACCAGGGCAATGGTGGCCACGCGACGCATTGCCTGCTCCAGCCCCTGCTTTGCTTCGTCACTGACCATCCGGCGGGACTGCATACGCAGCAGGGCAGCCACCGTCTGCAGGTTGTTCTTGACCCGGTGGTGAATCTCGCGGATGGTGGCGTCCTTGGTAACCAGCTCCAGTTCGCGGCGACGCAGTTCCGAAACGTCGCGGCACAGCACCAGCGCGCCGAACCGCTGCTGTTCGTCGCGAAGGGGAATGGCGCGCAGGGACAGGCTCACGCCCTTTGACTCAATCTCGCTGCGCCACGGCATCCTTCCGGTTACCACGAGGGGCAGGGTCTCATCGACCATTCGCCGGTCTTTCAGCAGGCCGGCGGTGACCTCGGCCAGCGAACGTCCTTCCAGGGACTCCCCGTCACCCAGCCGCCGGAAGGCGGACACCCCGTTGGGGCTGGCATACTGCACAATCCCGTCAGCATCGAGGCGGATCAACCCGTCACCCACGCGGGGCGCGCCGCGCCGTGAACCGGTAGGCGAAGCGAAGTCGGGCCACAGACCCAGCGTGCCCATCCGCAAAAGGTCATGCGCGCACTGGCGGTATGTGAGTTCAAGCCGCGAGGGCATCCGCGAGCTGGACAGATCCATGTGCGTGGTAACCACCGCAAGCGTCCTGCCGTTGCGAACCATGGGTACCGCCTCAACTCGGAGCGCCATTTCGCTGCTCCAGTTGGTCTCGCTGGAACGCTCAATGGACTGGCTTACCCATGCCTTGTCCACCAGGGGCTTCAGGTCCGAACGGATCCCCTCCCCCACAAAGTCGCCGTGGAAAGCGGTGTGCGTGGTGGAGGGGCGGACATGGGCCAAGGCAATGTAACCCAGCTCCGGATGCGGAAACCACAGCGCCAGGTCTGCGAACGCAAGGTCCGCCACCATCTGCCAGTCACCCACGAGGAGGTGCAGCCATTCTGCGTCCCCGGGACCGAAATCGGCGTGCTCCCTGATGGGGTCCGTAAAGATTGCCACTGCACCTCCATAAACGGCGGTTGCTGCTGCTACCGCCGGACGATTGACCTCAAGAGCCTCAATGCTACCGACAGGGACGCCATATCATCTGATTCGAGCGCATTGACCTCGTCAAACATGATCTTCGCCCGCCCCAACTGCTCGGCGTTCAAGAGTTCCCAGGCCTGCAGCCGGGAGGCTGCCTCGGTTCCGGATTCCGTTGAGTCCAGCACCGCCGTCGTCATATCCGTGACTGTTGAGTAGAGGTCGTCCCGGAGGGCCGCACGTGCAAGCGCCTCCCACCGGTCACGGCGCGGCAGGGAACTGATGCGTTCGAGCAGGGCATCGGCATGGAAACGGTTGAACACAGTGAAGTACACCGAGGTGATTTCACCCAGCGGCTCGCTGCGACTGTGCGCGATCTTGGCGATGTCCAGCAGGACAAAGCTCTCGAAGAGTTCAGCCCAGCGCTGGTTGAGTTCCTCCGGGAGGTTCCAGTTCCTTCCGGTTTCCAACCAGGACAGCACCCTGTCGCGGTCATCGCCTTGCAGGTAGTCCAGCAGTCTGGAGCGCAGCGGATCGGTGACGGCCTTGAATTCTTCGACGATGCCGCTGACAGGCCCCGACGTGCCGCCCTCGGAAATGAGCCAGCGCACTGCCCTGTCCAGAAGGCGCCGGATGTCCAGGTGGACGGTGCTCCAGTGCTCAGTGGGGAACGACGCCGGCAGGCTGTTCAGCTGCTCAGTCATCGCATCGAGTTCGAAAATTTCCCGCAAGGCGATAAACGCCTTGGCAACAGCCACCTCGCTGGCTGACGTTTCCTCCATGGCCCGGAAAACAAACGTGATTCCACCCATGTTGATCATGTCATTGGCTACGACTGTGGCGATGATTTCCCTCCGCAAAGGGTGGGAGTCCAGTTCGGCGTCGAACCGTTCCTGCAGTTGGCGCGGGAAATAGGACCGGAGGGTGCTCCGGAACCACGGGTCATCGGCCAGATTGCTTTCGCGCAGGGCGGTCGTCAGTTCGATTTTGGCATAGGAAGCCAGCACGGACAGCTCCGGCGAGGTCAGGCCTTGGCCCTGTTCCAGGCGGGCACGCAAGGTGGCGGTGGTGGGCAATGCCTCCAGATCACGTTTCAGGTCGGCTTTGGTCTCCAGCCAATCCATCAGGCGCTCATAGCTGGGACTCCATTCGGCCACGCGCATGCGGTCGTTGAGCAGCAGGATGTTCTGGTCAACGTTGTCCTGCAGCACCAGGCGTCCCACGTCATCCGTCATGGATGCAAGGAACCCGGCTCGTTCCTCGCTGGACAACTTCCCGGCGGCAACCATGCGGTCCACAAAAATCTTGATGTTCACCTCATGGTCGGAGCAGTCCACACCCGCCGAGTTATCGATGGCGTCGGTGTTCAGGATGACTCCCTGCAGGGCGGCCTCGATACGCCCGTGCTGGGTCATGCCGAGGTTTCCGCCCTCACCGACAACCTTGACACGCAGGTCCCGGCCATCAACGCGGATGCCGTCGTTGGTTTTGTCACCCACGGAAGCATTGGATTCCGTGCTGGCCTTGACGTAAGTGCCGATGCCGCCGTTATACAGCAGGTCGGCCGGGGCCAGCAGGATAGCCCTCAGCAACTCTGGCGGGCTCAGCCGCACGGTTCCTTCGGGGAGGCCCAGGGCGGCCCGGACCGGCTGGCTGATGGGGATCGATTTGGCCTGCCGCGGGTAAACACCGCCGCCCTCACTGATCAGGGACTTGTCGTAGTCTTCCCAGGAAGACCTCGGCAGTTCGAACAGCCTGCGCCGTTCGGCGAAAGAAACCGACTCGTCAGGATTCGGGTCCAGGAAAATGTGCCGGTGATCGAAAGCGGCAATAAGCCTGATGTGTTCCGAGAGCAGCATGCCGTTGCCGAAGACGTCGCCGGACATGTCGCCCACGCCAACTACCGTGAACGGCTCCGACTGGGTATCCACGTCCAGCTCGCTGAAGTGCCGCTTGACTGATTCCCAGGCTCCCCGGGCCGTGATACCCATCGCCTTGTGGTCGTAGCCGACAGAGCCGCCGGAGGCGAACGCATCGCCCAGCCAGAAGCCGTACTCCGCTGCTAGCCCGTTGGCAATGTCCGAGAAGGTGGCGGTTCCCTTATCCGCCGCGACCACCAGGTAGGAGTCGTCACCGTCGTGGCGGACAACCGACGACGGCGGCACCAACTTCTCGCCGTCGGCCCCGGTAACGAGGTTGTCGGTCACGTCCAGGAGGCCTCTGATGAATGTCTTGTAACTCTCCACGCCTTCGGCCATCCATGCGGCCCGGTCCACTCCGGGATCCGGCAGCCGTTTGGCAAAGAAACCGCCCTTGGCGCCTGTAGGCACGATCACTGCATTCTTGACAGTCTGCGCCTTAACCAGGCCGAGGACCTCAGTACGGAAGTCTTCACGACGGTCGGACCAGCGCAATCCGCCACGCGCGACTTTGCCGAACCGAAGGTGAACGCCTTCCACCCGTGGCGAGTACACCCAGATCTCGAACATCGGACGGGGGAAGGGCAGGCCCTCGATATTTGCCGGATCAAGCTTGAAGCTCAGGTAGCCCTTGTCCTGGTAGAAGTTGGTGCGCAACGTCGATTCGATGAGATTGAGGAAGGTGCGCAGCACCCTGTCAGCGTCGAGGGTGGCCACCTCATCAATTGCTGCAATGAGCTCACTCCGCACTGCTTCCTGCCTCTGCGCCCGCTCCGAATCATCCAGCCCGGGTGCGAAGCGGGCCGCAAACAGGTCACTCAGCCCCTGAGTGACCAACGGGTTTGCCAGGAGAGTGTCCGCCATGAACTCAAAGGAGTTGGTGTTTCCCATCTGGCGCATGTACTTCGCATAGGCCCGCAGAACGGTAATTCCGCGCCAGGACATCCCCTCCCGCAACACCAGCCTGTCGAAACTGTCGGATTCCAGCTCCCCTGTCACTGCCGCACCAAAGAAGTCAGCCAGGAGCCGGTCGGTTTCCATTGGATCCACACCCGCCGGGTACTTCAGCCCGAGGTCGTAGAGGAAGAAGTCACGGTGATCAGCTGTTTCGATTTCGAAGGGGCGTTCATCGAGAACTTCCAGGCCCAGATGGTGGAAAAACGGCAGGATCCGGCTGAGGCTGCGCGGCTCAAGCATGTAGAGCTTGACCCGGGCATCCTCCTCCAGCGACTCACCCGCCCCGGCCGGCAGGTAGACGTGCACGCCGGGCTTCTCCGGTACCAGCCCGCCTTCGGCTTCAGCACGGGCACCGTACTGCTCGAAGCGTTCGATGTCCTCGAGGGCATCTTCAACCTCGTAGTCGACGCGGTAGCCGGCAGGGAAGGCTTCTGCCCACAGCGCCGCCAGTTCCTTGCCGTGGTCATCGCCGCGCCGGTCCCGGAGGACTTCCGCTATACCCTCACTCCACGAACGCGCGGCCCGGACAAGCCGCTTCTCCAGTTCCTCGGTATTGACGTCTTTTACGTCGGCGTTTTTTGGCAGGCGGATCCGGAAGAACAGACGGGCAAGCGCCGACTCCGTCATACGGGCCTCGTAATCGATCGACTCGGCGTTGAAGGTATCCCGGAGCTCCTCCTCGATGCGCAGGCGCACATTGGTGGTGTAACGATCACGCGGAAGGTAAACCAGGGCTGAGATGAACCGGCCGTAAATGTCGGGCCGCAGGAACAGGCGGGTACGGCGCCGCTCCTGCAACCGCTGGATGCCTGCCGCTGTTTCGGCCAGCTCCGGAACGTCCATCTGGAACAGTTCGTCCCGAGGGTATGTCTCCATGATCCCCAGGAGATCCTTACCGGAATGCGAATCCGGCGGGAAGCCGGAACTATCCAGGATCGCTTTGACCTTCTCCCGGACAATGGGGATATCGCGGACCGACCCTGCGTAGGCACTGGTGGCAAAGAGCCCAATAAAACGACGTTCACCGATGACATTGCCCGCGGCATCGAAGCTCTTGACGCCGATGTAGTCCAGATACGCCGAGCGGTGGACGGTGGACCGGGAATTTGCCTTGGTAATCACCAGGGCCCGTTTTTCTCGGGCTTTGCGTCGTCCCGTTTCGGTCAGGTGCTGTACATGCGGGGTGTCCAGGCGGGACCGCAACAATCCCAACCCGCTGTCTTCGCGGAGTTCAAGGACATCCTCGCCGTCGACTGTCACGAGATCGTACTCACGGTAGCCGAGGAACGTGAAATTCCCGTCGTCAAGCCAGCGCAGCAGGTCTTCTGCCTGGCGGATTTCCGTGATGCGCTCAGGGTGGGCGACGTTCCCAAGGCTCTCGGCGATTTCACGGGCCTTGGCGCGCATCAAGGGCCAGTCCTCAACGGCGGCACGAACGTCCGCGAGGACCTTCTCCAGGCCTTCAACGAGCTCGTCCCGGCCCTCTACAGGCGGCCGGCCGATCTCAACAGCGATCCAGGACTCCATGTGCGAGACGTTGTCCCCCACTGCTATGAGGCGGGAGAGATTAGGCATCGTGGCAGTATCTCCGCTGGAGATCCCCATATGCTTGGGGACCCGGTCCGTGCCCACGAGCTTTCCGGTCTCACGGTTGCGCCGGACCACAAACAACGGGTGGATCACCAGATGAATTGCCAGCCCCTGGCGGACCAGCTCCGCGTTCACGGAGTCAACGAGGAACGGCATGTCGTCGGTGGCAACATAGACGACGCTGTGCTCGGCTTCGTCGACGATCGAAACAATGGCCTGGCCTGCATTCCGTACCTCAGCGAGGCGACGGTGGACGTAAGCGCGTTCCTCGAGGAGGCCGGGCGGATAGGCGCTGGCATCCTCGGCGGGCAGGTGCTGGTAGTAGTCCGTCAGGAAGCCTCCCTCGGAACTGTCCAGGACCGGGTGATCCGCAACATTGGATCCAGACGACATCGACAAACGCCTCCAAAAGCTCTTTTGGTGCTGCCTCTTTGCAGCTCTTGAGCCGAGCCTATTCCTTTACTCGCCTGCCTGCTGTAGATAAGGGAACAGAGGATCGCCTGGTTTGCTGTTTGGGTGCACAAACAAGTTTTGCAATCGCGTGCCGGAGTGGAGCTTCCGGGCTGACCTCAAGGAGAAGCGAGCCTCCAAGCAGCGCGGCGTCTGCAGCCGATTGATCCCACGGGAGATATCCCTCAATCCCCGACGACGGCCCGTACCGTTCCCACGCTTCACGCAATTGCCGCTCCGGGTCGCGCCCCACAGCGCTGGACCTTACCTTGTTGAAGACCACCCGCGGAGCCGCGCCCGGAACTGCCCGTGCCAGCTCGGCCAGCCCCCGGACAAGCCGGGGCACTCCCACCGGATCGGCGGAACCCACCGCATAAATCGTGTCGGCCAGTTCAAGGCACCGCAGCGTGGCACCATTCCTGCGCGGCGCCATCGTGTCAAAGCTCAGCTCTTCGTCGCTTTCCAGGCAGAACCCGGCGTCCACTACAACGACGTCGGCAAATTCGCGGGCCCGCTGAAGGACGATACTGAGTGCTGCGGCCCGCAATTCGGTCCAGCGGTCCGCCCGGGTGATGCCGGTGAGGACACGGAAAGTTCCCGACTTGGTGGCCACGGCGACGGCGAGCCTGTCCATGGCCTCTGCATCCAGGATTCCTTGATCGGCCAGGCGGCAGGCCTGGGCAAATCCCGCTGATTCATCAAGCAGTCCCAGGACAGCTGCGATGCTGGCGCCATAGCTGTCGGCGTCAACAAGCAGCACCTTATGGCCATCTGCTGCCAGCTCACCTGCCATGTTGGCGGCCACGAAGGTCCGGCCGGGCGCACCGGCGGGCCCCCAAACAGCGATGATGCGTCCGGCACCGGCCGGAGCGGGGTCCTGGTCCACCAGGCCCGGCGCTACCACAACCGCTGCGCCCGGGTCCGCAAATCCGCTGGAACCGTAGAAGCCGCTGCTGACAGGCTGCGTGTGGCGTGCCACGGCGTCGGAAATTTTTCCCGCCAAGACTGACGCCTCCACCCCTGACAGCGCTGACGCCACCCCCAGCCCACGGAGCCTCGACGCTTCCTCGGGATTGTCCGTCAGGGCAATGATGGCGACGCCTACAGCGCAAAGCCGATCCACCAGGGAGGCAGTCAGCTCCTCGCTGCCTTCGGCCACCACTGCCGCCCGGGCCAGGCCGCTCTGGCAGGCTGCCATGAGTTCAGCCAACTCAGCACAGCGCCGGACCACCGTCACCGGACCGTGAAGCCTTTCCAGCCCGCCCACCAAATCATCGCGGGACTGGCCAACGGTGACCACAGGGATATTCACGATCCACCACCCGGATTCCAGACAACGGCGATCTTGGCATCGTTGGCCTGCGCACCCAGCAAGGCTGGCATCTGCGCGTCGGCAACCAGCACCATCAACTCGGTGGATCTGGCCGCACCAAGGGCGGTGGATCCGGGAGTCACCTGGGCAATTTCAGCGCCGGACAGGAGGAGGTCTGGTTCACTGAAGCCGTTCCCCGCATCCGGAAGCGACACCCACACATCCACCCGGGTGCCGGCAACAGCCTGCTCCGGGAGCGCTTCCTCAATGGTGAGGGAGACAGGTTTCCGGTCCAGTGCATCGGCGTGGCCAAGGCTTTCCCGGGGCACCAACTGGTCCCTGCCCACCCGCTGCAGCGCCACGAGGTTCTCCGGCAGCCCGGACTCCACCGTGATGTAGAACCCCTCGACATCACCCAACCGGACCTTGACTCTGTTGAGGCTGTCCTCCGTCAGCGCCTCGCCGACGTCGATCGGATCCTTTGCTGCGTATACCTCCGTGGTGCGGTCGGCACTGCCTACCAAAGCCACCACTCCGCCAACTGACGCCAACACCAGCAGGAAGCCCACCAGCAACCGGGGGTCCTTCCAAGACGGCTTCTTCAGCCGTGCAGCGCCTGGTGATGTGGCAAGACTCATCGTGATTCCCCCTGGTTTACCTCAGCGGTTGGACCGCGTTCCGGACTCCCCCATTGTTACGGCATGCGCCCCTGAACTGAAAAGTCATATGCCGCGGGAGGCGCAAACTGTGGATAACCGCTTCATGGGGGCGACTTAGGTGGCAAAATGGTGACATGCCCCGATTCCTCACACTTGCTGACGTTGCAGAACAGCTGCAGATCAATTCGCCCGCTGCTTATGCCCTGGTCCGCAGCGGTGAGCTCAAGGCCATCCAGGTCGGCGGCCGTGGACAGTGGCGTGTCGAGGAAAAAATGCTCGAGCAGTACATCGAAGAACGGTACGCGGAAGCAAGCCGGATGATTGAAGAATCAAAGTCGAAGTCCGTGTAGCTAGCCGAGGTCGCGCAGTGAACTGATCGAGGCCAATGAGGCGAACGGGATTGTCCACAACCCGGACACGCTGTCACGGCGGCGAACCTCGCCCCTGGGCACAATCGCCAGGTCAAAATAGTCCTTCCCAACCCGGTCCATGACCCCGTGGACCACCGCTTGGCCGTCATGCCTCAGAAGGCTGACAGTCAATTCGGCCCGGTCGCGGGCCAGTGCCCGTAATGAGCCCGCCATGCCCAGGGTCCTCTGGACAGCGGAACGCTCGGCCTGCGCCAGCCTGCCCAGACCTCCATACCGGCAGGCAGCCGCGTACGGCACCAGAACCTGATGACGCCCCTCGGTAATCACCAGCGCCTCCGCCCCGGTATGCACCAGGGTGCCCTCGATCACTGCGCCGGTTACCAGGCCCACCGTGATGTGCTGACCCTTGGAGCCCCTCAAACGGTCAGAAAGTTCGACGGCGGCGCCGTCCACCCGCGCACGCTCCGAGATCTCAGCCTCCAGGCTCAGCCTGTCGTCCGCCCACAGTTGTGCTTCCAGATCGCCGAAAAGGGCTTCCCATCGCATTGCGCCAGCGTAGGGGGTGGCCCGAGGGGGGTCAAACTCAGCACACCTCTAGACAAACCGCTATAAAGTAGCGCAAGCTGTACCGAATGGTGTTTAAATACATCAAACAGCATCAAACAGCATCAAAAGATGTGTACCGATGGAACACCAATAACTACGCCCGAGGGGACAGCAAGATGAAGCACCACACCGAAGCATCGCCGGGCCGGGCAGCCGATGCGGCGATGGCCGTAGTCATCCTCGCCCTGGGGGCCTTTTTGGTATTCATCGGCTTGGCCATGCTGGAACGCTGGCGCCAGTCTTCTGCACGAATGCAATCACTACAGCTGGAGGACGTGCTGGGCGGAGTGTCAGCGGGAATCGGAGGCCTTATCGTCGCGTGGTGGTTGGCAGCCATGCTGCTTGCGGTGACCTGCGCCGGACTTCACAAGGCAGGACATAGCAGGGCAGCCGCCGCTATGGGGAAGGCAAGCCCGGCATTCATGCGTCGACTGGCTCTGGCCACGTTAGGGCTCCAGCTCGTGGCTGGACCTGTCATGGCTAACGCTGCACCGCTGGTCTCTGAAACGGCCGGCGTCTCGGCTGAATGGGCACCCTCCACCCGGCAAAGCGCAGACGTCGACGCGTTCAACTCTCCGCAGTGGGCAGCGTCGCAGGACTCGGCTGAGACGGAAATTCCCGTTCAGCCGCAGTGGAAGCCCACCGCCCCGCCCGTCGATCCGCGGCTTTTCTCTGTGCCGCCGCTTCGGGCTGAACCGGCGGGAGTTCCGCCGGCGCCGTCGACCCACGTGACGGTTCTGGCCGGGGATACCCTCTGGACCATCGCAGCCCGGGCCCTCGGACCCCAGGCATCAGATCTCGACATCGCACTGGACTGGCCGCGCTGGTATGAGGCCAACAGGGCAGCCATTGGGGATAACCCCGATGTCCTGCTTCCAGGACAAATCCTGCAGGTTCCATCCGCCGCCTGATCGCGGTATCTACCCGTCACTACATGCCAATACCCGGCACTACTCACCCAACTCCATCACACCAGGGGAATCCGATGAACACCGTCACACCATTCCGGCCAGCATCAGCCGTACCAACCCAAGGCCACAGTGCTTCACAGCTTCGGGCCGTCGACGACCCCTCCGTGGTCCGGGCCATTGTGCATGGCACAGTCCAGGCAGCGATTGAGGTCCTGGCAGGTACCCGCCCCCTCCACCAACTTGCCCGGCGGCTGGACCATAAGTGCTTGGCAGCCCTCCAGCACCGCGTGGCGCTGATCAAGCGTGAAGCCGCACGGACTGCTTCGCCGGGAATCACCCGCCTGCACCGCAATTCTGCCGTCAGATCGGTACGGATCTGCGGTGTGGCTGACGGCATCTACGAAGGCAGCGCGGTCGTAGTAGACGAACTGCGGGTCAGGGCAGTCGCTGTAAGGCTGGAGCGCAGCCGCCAGGTGTGGCGGGTTACCGAACTTGTGATCGGCTAGGCGCTACCTGCGCTTCTTTTTGGCCGGACGCTTGGCGGCATCCTGCGCAGCAGCTTTGGCCGGGTTCCCCGACCGGCCTGTCCCCTTGCTTTCGACCCGGACCTCCGTACCGCCGCCCTCGGCAGGAGCCGTGTACTGAAGCTGTGCGGGACGTTCCGGTGCAGCCAGGCCGGCGGCCTTGATCTGGGGCTCCACGTGCTCCGTGTGGCTTCCTGCTGCATCTGCTACAACAACATCCTGTGCCGGCGTGACTTCCACCTCGAGGTTGAACAGGAATCCAACGCTCTCCTCACGGATGGCTTCCATCATGCTCTGGAACATCACGTAGCCTTCGCGCTGGTACTCCACCAGGGGATCGCGCTGGGCCATGGCCCGGAGGCCGATGCCTTCCTTCAGGTAATCCATTTCATAGAGATGTTCCTGCCACTTGCGGCCAATAACGGACAGCACTACGCGCCGCTCCAGCTCCCGCATTGCGGCCGCACCAATAGCTTCCTCGCGGGCCTGGTACACGAGCTTGGCATCGGAGAGTAGCTCTTCCCGGAGGAACTGCACCGTCAGCTTCGACTTGCCGCCGGCTTCGTCGATAATTTCTTCAGGGGTGACGCTGACCGGGTAGAGAGTCTTCAGGTTGGTCCAGAGCTGCTCGAAATCCCAGTCGTCGCCATTGCCTTCAGCCGTTGCGGCGTCGATCAGTGCGTTGACGGTGTCCTCAAGGAAGAACTGGACCTTCTCGTGAAGGTCGTCACCCTCAAGGATGCGGCGGCGGTCGCCGTAGATGGCTTCACGCTGGCGGTTAAGGACGTCGTCGTACTTCAGAACATTTTTGCGCTGCTCAGCGTTCCGTCCTTCCACCTGGCCCTGGGCCGAGGCGATGGCCTTGGATACAAGCTTGGATTCCAGCGGAACATCGTCCGGCACAGAGCTGTTCATCAGGCGTTCGGCTGCACCGGAGTTGAACAGGCGCATCAAGTCATCAGTCAGGGACAGGTAGAAACGTGATTCCCCGGGGTCGCCCTGGCGCCCGGACCGGCCGCGGAGCTGGTTGTCGATGCGGCGTGACTCGTGACGCTCGGTACCCAACACGTACAGGCCGCCCACATCCAGCACTTCCTCGTGCTCGTCCTTGACCGCTTGCTGGGCTGCCGTAAGAGCAGCGGGCCAGGCGGCCTCGTACTCTTCCGAGTTCTCTTCGGGGTCCAGCCCCTGCCGGGCCAATTCCGCAATGGCTGTGAACTCCGCGTTGCCGCCGAGCATGATGTCAGTACCACGGCCGGCCATATTGGTGGCGACGGTGACGGCGCCCTTGCGCCCTGCCTGGGCCACGATGGCGGCCTCACGCGCGTGGTTTTTGGCATTCAGGACCTCATGCCGGATGCCTTCCTTGGCCAGCAGCCTGGAAAGGTACTCGCTCTTCTCGACGCTGGTGGTACCCACCAGCACCGGCTGGCCCTTCTCATGGCGCTCAGCGATGTCCTTGACTACTGCCTCAAACTTGACGGCCTCGTTCTTGAATACGAGGTCAGCCTGGTCAATCCGCTGCATATCCCGGTTGGTGGGGATGGCAACGACACCCAGCTTGTACGTGCTCATGAATTCCGCGGCTTCGGTCTCCGCCGTGCCGGTCATGCCGGAGAGCTTGCCGTACATGCGGAAGTAGTTCTGCAGCGTCACCGTGGCCAGTGTCTGGTTCTCGGCCTTGATCTGGACACCTTCTTTGGCCTCGATGGCCTGGTGCATGCCTTCGTTGTAACGGCGACCGGCCAGAATGCGGCCGGTATGCTCATCCACGATCAGCACCTCGCCGTCGAGGATGACGTAGTCCTTGTCCCGCTTAAAGAGTTCCTTGGCCTTGATGGCGTTGTTGAGGAAGCCGATCAACGGTGTGTTGGCGGATTCGTAAAGGTTCTGAATGCCGAGGTAGTCCTCAACCTTTTCAATGCCTGCCTCGAGGACGCCGACAGTGCGCTTTTTCTCATCCACCTCGTAGTCTTCATCGGCCTTGAGACGGGTGACTACCTTGGCAAACTCGCTGTACCAGCGGTTTGTGTCACCCTGGGCGGGGCCGGAAATGATCAGCGGCGTGCGGGCCTCGTCGATGAGGATGGAGTCAACCTCATCCACGATCGCGAAGTTGTGGCCGCGCTGGACGAGTTCTGTCTTATCCCATGCCATGTTGTCGCGCAGATAATCGAAACCGAACTCGTTATTCGTGCCGTATGTGATGTCTGCGTTGTACTGCTCACGGCGGTGGGCGGGATCCTGGTTGGACAGAATGCAACCGCTGGTCAGGCCGAGGAACCGGTACACCCGGCCCATGAGGTCCGACTGGTATTCCGCCAGGTAGTCGTTGACGGTAATGACGTGGACGCCTTTGCCGGACAGAGCATTCAGGTAAGCGGGTGCCGTGGCAACAAGGGTTTTACCTTCACCGGTCTTCATTTCGGCGATGTTGCCCAGGTGCAGCGCTGCACCACCCATCAGCTGCACGTCGAAGTGACGCAAGCCGAGGGTCCGCGATGATGCCTCCCGAACGGCGGCAAATGCTTCGGGCAGAAGGTCGTCAAGTGTCTCGCCATCCTGGTGGCGGGCCCTCAGGCGGCCTGTTTCTTCCTTGAGTTCGGCATCAGTGAAGGTCTTGAACGAATCTTCAAGGGCATTGATGGAATCAGCATAATTCCGCAGTTGGCGCAAGGTCTTCTTATCGCCTGTGCGGAGAAGTTTTTCGATAAGTGATGCCACGTGAAGTGCTCCCAGTCTGCTGCTGCCGAATTCTGGCGTTTTTAGTCTACGGGAGAGACTGCGAGGCGCCGACGCTGTTCCCTGAGAGCATACGGACAGAACCGGCATCAAGTGCGACAGCAAGGGCCGGCGACAAGTCGCCGGCCGGTTCGACTACCACGGCGTCGAGTGCCAGCCACCCGGCGAGCAGTTGGAGTTCGGCAGCAAGCTCGACGGCGGTATCCGCCGGCGCGTCAGGCTCGGCATAGGCTGCGCGGACCAACAACCGGCTCCCTGTGCGATCTGCCTTCAGGTCCACCCTGGCAACAATGGCGTCCCGGAGCAGGAACGGCAGGACATAGTACCCGAACTGCCTTTTTTCCTGGGGAGTGTAGATCTCGATCCGGTAATGGAATCCGAAGAGTTCCTCCAGGCGCCGGCGCTCGAAAACCAATGAGTCAAAAGGGCTCAGCAGAGCCCGTCCGGTAGCCTTCCGCGGTAACCGGGACCCAACGTGCCGGAAAAGTTTCCGGTTCCAGCCAGCCACTGTGACCGGTTCAAGCCTGCCTTGCTCGACCAGGTGCCGGACAGCGGTGTCCGCTGCCTTGGCAGGTGTCCGGAAGTAGTCGGCAAAGCATCGGATGGTCCCTATTCCATGGGCCTGGGCTGCCGCGTCGATGAGCCTGGCCATTGCCGCAGCAGTATCCTTCCCATCCATCCTTTCGGCCGCGCTCCCGGCCGTGCCGGGAAGGACGCGGGAGGTCAGGGTGTACCGGCGTTCGAACTGCGCGGTCCGGGATGCTGCGGAAACGGTGCCCTCTTCGAACAGATGCTCAAGAACCCGCTTCACCGCGTTCCAGTTCCAGCCCCAATTGTCCCGTTTGCGTTCCTCCAGGTGCCCGATTGCTGACGTCAACTGCGCAGCAGTCAATGGTGGCCCGGACGCCAGCAGGGCCACGATCCGGGCTTCGATGCCGGAGCGGACCTCCGGGTCCATCCCGGCAGCACCTACCCATTTCCGACGCTGCCAAAGCAAGAGGTCATGAAAGTGCTCGGGGCGAATGAAACATGCCTCGTGAGCCCAATACTCCATCATCCGTCGAGGGTGTCTTCCTGCCATCCTCTCCAGGATCCCACGGTCGTAATTGCCAAGCCTGGAGAAGAAGGGCAGGTAATGACTGCGGGCGAGAACGTTGACAGAATCGATCTGGACAAGTTGGAGCCGGGCAAAGGTGCGGCCCACCGCCCGGGGACTAACCGGGCCGGTGGGCCGTTCCTTATCCAGTCCTTGTGCTGCCAGTGCGATCCGCCGCGCCTGCAACAGGCTCAGCGATGCTCCCACGTGGCTCCTTCCTGGTGTTCAGCAGGTCAAGTGCTAGGCGTTTGCCGCTTCGTCATCAGAACGGTAGGCAAGGACCTTTTCCTCCACGGCAGTTTCCCCCGGTTCGCACTCATGGTCAAGGGCGATCACGCCATACGTCCAGCCCCTCCGACGGTAAACCACCGAGGGCGTGTTGGTGTCCTTGTCCACGAACAGGTAGAAGTCGTGCCCAACAAGTTCCATATTGTCTACGGCGTCATCGAGAGTCATTAGCGCCGCCGGGAAGACCTTCCTGCGGATCAGGACGGGTGAGTCGCCAGCCGGGATATCGTTGTCGACATCGTAGGGGGTCTTTTCTGCAGGGGCCTCAGGCAGTTGGCCGTTGCGGTGGCTGGCCTCGACGTAGATGGGCTCACTGGAGCTGGCCGGTTCGAGTGTGGCGGTGGCCTCACGCACCGCCTTTGGCGTGTGCCGGCCGTGATGAACTTTCTTCCTGTCTTTCGCCCTGCGCAGGCGCTCCAGGAGCTTGTTGTATGCAAGGTCGAACGCAGCAAACTTGTCCGGTGCACTTGCTTCGGCGCGAATCACGGGTCCCCTGCCCAGTACGGTGACTTCCACCGTGAGCTGGTCCCCCGCCTGGCGCCCGTTGGTTTCCTTGGAAACCTTTGCGTCCACGCGCTGGACCTTGTCCCCAAGCGATTCAATCTTCGAAATCTTCTCGCCAGCATACTCGCGGAAGCGATCCGAGACCGCGAGATTGCGTCCGCTGATCAGAAACTCCATGGTGCCCTCCAAATGCCTTCGGTGACACGACAACGGCACTTCCAGGGGCCGGTCTGGTGACAGTCAAGCCCCTTTCGAGCCGCCATCGACAGGTACATCTTCTCCTGTACCCACATTCGACGTTAGTTCATGTGCACCGGTTATTCACGCTTTCGTGGTTTATTTTTTTCTAAGTCATCCCCTTCCGTTCTTCCGGATATTTAGGCGCTGTTCAAGCGTTGAAGGTCCTCGGCTCCACTCTTCGGCGGCCGGGCAGAAGCCAACACCACGGCACCATGGACAAGTCCGCCGGCCGCGTTTAAAGCCCGTGCGGCTTCGCCAAGGGTTGCCCCTGTGGTGAGCACGTCATCCACCAGCACGATATGCCGCCCGGCTATGGCAGAACGACGGAGCGGCCTGGCGCTCATTGAGTCCCTCACCCGGCTGGCCCGATCTCCCCTGCCCAGCCCTTTCTGTCCGCTTGATATGAAGGCCCTGCCTTTTCTCCGCACGCGCAGCAAGTCCTGGACGGTGATGAGGGGCCCCAGACGGCCTCGGAGTCCGGACAGCAAGAGATGGACAGGACTGAATCCGCGCCTGCGATAGGCCGCCGGGCTACTGGGCACCGGGACCAGGCAGACCGGTATCCCTGGCGGGATGGCTGCCACTATCGCACGGCCCAACGCGCTGCCGAGCTCTCCGCAAAGCTGGCGTTGCCCCAGCCTCTTAAACGCCAGGATTGACCGGGCCAGTTCATCGCGGTACACCCCGGCCGCCGAGACCGGAAGGAGGACGGCGCCGTCGAACCCCACGAGCGCCGCAGCATTTCCCTCCGCCCGGAAGGGCAGCCAGGTCAACTTTCTGATCCGCTGCCTGCACCGGCTGCACAAGGCTTCATCCTCCGCCCCGCACACTACGCATTCCACCGGCAGTGCCAGCGCGGCCAGCTCAATCCATGCTGATGCTGCAGCGTCAAGGATCCTGAACGACAGTTCCCGAACCTCGCCCCGGTGTTGAGCGCGACTTGCGGGCCGGGGTGAAAGGTCGGGATCAGCCTTGGAGCCCGGATAGGAGTGAATGTCCACCTATGCATCCTCCGCCGCAAACGGCAGCCCCACAACACCGGTGGTTCCCATGTGGACAAACCCGCTGCCACGGTGGGGGCCTGCCGGGAATGCCTAGCCCGGGAAGGACGGGTGCATGGGCCCGCTCAGCTGGAGCGACCAGCCGTTTCCAAGCCGCTGGAAGATGCCTTCCGCAGACTGGACGTAAATCTGGTCAGTACCATTGCCTGCGCTGAGCGAGAGCAGCCCCGGCCACGGCGCCAGCGGCTGTTGTTCGGCGAGAGTGAGTGAAAGCAGTTCCGGGGTGACGTTGGCCGACGGCGCCGGCTTCATGACGGCAACGGTGGTGTCATCAACCCAGACCCCCTGGTCTGCGGCTGATGCGGCATCCAAAGTGACGGGTATGGTCAGCTCCCGGGGAGTTCCGTCGGCTGCCCTGATGATGCCCGCAACCTCCACTTTTGTCTGTCCATTCTGTTCCGAAATCACCAGTGCCCTAACGCCTTCGCGGGAGATCCGGACTTCCTTGACCGTTCGGCCGGACAACCAGTCAGGAGTCAGGGAGACAGAAGGGAGCTCGGTCCCTTCGGCTGTCCCGGTAGGTTTGTAGGCCACAATCTCCGCAGCGCCAGTTGCATTGGGTCCGGCTGCCCAGACCCAGTCACTGGTGTCAAAGGAAGGCCGGCTCAACGTGCTGCGGGTGGTAACGGCACGGGCGGGCTGGCCGGGCACCACCGTGTAGAGAGTGCTCCGGCTTTCATTCAAAAACGCCACGGATTGGGAAACCGGAGACTCTGCCGGGAAAGCGGGCTTGAACTCGGCGACGGACCTCATCTCCGGTACCGGGGTTACCTGGTTGCTTTCCAGGCGCACCAGTTCATTACCGGCCACAGCGATCTGCCGCATAGGGACCTGCTTGTCCACGACGGGCGGCAGCACCGAACCGTCGTCTTCCACCCGCACCAGATCCTGGTCTGCGCGCAACTCCACGCTGACCACATCAGGCTGGTCACGGAAGGTCAGCGCCAGTTGAGTCTGCATCCGGAGCCGGTCCTGCGTAGAGGATTCCGTGAGTTCCCTGGCACTGAGATCCACTTGCGCAGCCCCGGAAACAACGGGCACGGATTCCCTGGCCAATTTCATTCCTGCCGGAAACGCGCTGACGGCGGCGCCTTGCAGATACGGTGCCGGCCCCGCCAACAACGCGCTGGTCATTGCCTTGACTGTCTTATTTCTGATGAACCAGCGGACATCCGGTACGGCGTACGTGTACGTGGGGTCATAGAAATAGATGGGGAAAGCGCCGTAGATGCTCTTGAACGTTGACTCGGATATGGCCGTCCCATCCGGCACGTCGGCTATCCGCCATTGGCCATCCACCTCCGTGACGGTTACCGGAATGTTCTCCTTGGTGCCTTCGGGCGCAAAAGTGGTGATTCCGTAGGAGTCCACAGAGTAGGCGACGTCCAACACATAGTTGAATACGTTCTCGACATCGGTGCGCACCACCTGGGCACCTCGATACACGAGCGCCCGGGAATCGGGCTTCCAATTCACTGATTTCGCCTGGGTCAGGTATTCGCGGGCCACGGCGTAGTCGTCCACGAAGCCGCTGCCTGCTGTATAGAAGCCCTCAATAATGGATTCCGGGGCGGCGCCAGGCTGTGGCGCATCAGGAAAGAATGCCGGTGCGTTGGCGTTACCAACGCTTTCGTCCGTGCTCTTGCCGACAGGGCCGGACGTTGGGATTCGAGCGCAGCCAGCCACCATCAGCACCATCAGGAACACCAGGAGCGCCGCCCTCAACGGCGCTGCCACTGCAGGGTTACTCCGCGGATAAGCCTTGCTCATGACTGGTCCTTCACACTGCCGGGTGCCGTCGCCGGCTCCGATTCCCGTGCCGCCGCGGGCTCCCCGGCGGCTTGTACGTCATGCTCCGGGCGTGGTTGCAGACGTCGTTGCAGGCTGGTGGCCCCTTCGCCATCACGGCTCACGTAGACATCCACCATAGATCCAAGGCTATCTCCGGGCGGCAGGGCGGCGTCGTCGGCGTCCAACTGCAGCGGCGAACGCTCGATGGCACCGCCGCGTTTCAGCGGGATGGTGAGCCTGAAATTGGCGCCCGCGCCCTTCTTTCCCCAGGCCTGAAGCCAGCCGTTGTGCAGCTTGGTGTCCTCCATGGCGATGGAAAGGCCCAGACCGCTGCCTCCGGTAGTCCGCGCCCGGGCGGGATCAGCCCGCCAGAACCGGTCAAAAACGCGCGCCGCCTCGGCAGGCTCCATCCCGATCCCCTTGTCCCGAACAGTTATGGCAACGGCAGTTTCATTGGCCGCCACCGAGATCGTGACGGGCCGCCCTTCGCCGTGCTCCACCGCGTTGAGCACCAGGTTGCGCAGGATCCGTTCGATCCGCCTGTCGTCTGCCTCAGCGATAATCTCATCGGCTGTCGAGTGCACGACGATGGGGGAACCATATTCCTGTGCAACGGGGGCTGCGTCGTCAACCACGTTGCCTATCACTTGCAGGATGTCCACCGGCTCAGCGTCGAGCGTGGCGACGCCGGCATCGAACCGGGAGATTTCCAGAAGATCGGCGAGCAGCGACTGGAACCGCTCCACCTGGTAGTACAGAAGTTCCGCAGAGCGCTTGTTGATGGGGTCAAAATCATCGCGGGCGTCATAGAGGACTTCGGCGGCCATCCGCACGGTGGTCAGCGGCGTCCGCAACTCGTGCGACACATCGGAGACGAACCGCTGCTGCATCTGGGAGAGCGTTGCCAGCTGGGTGATCTGCTCCTGCAGGCTGGCGGCCATGTGGTTGAAGGACGCGCCAAGCCTGGCGACCTCGTCTTCCCCCCTGACAACCATGCGTTCCTGCAGCTGGCCGGCAGCCAGTTTCTCGGAAACGAGGGCGGCGTGGCTGACCGGACTCACAACGTTCCGGGTTACGTACCAGGCGATTCCGCCGATGATCAACACCAGCACCGCAAAGCCAGTCCACAAAACTCTCTGGATCTCGTCCAGGGTCTCCTGGGCGGTATTGACGTCGTAGATCAGGTAAAGCTCGTAGACAGTGCCGTTGAAGGTGACCTTGTTGCCTACAGCAATGGCTGGCCTGTCCTCGGTGCCCACCGGTATTTCCGTGGGCGCCCAGTACTGGTCCGGGCCGGACTGCTGTACTGCCTCGCGGAGCTCCGGCGGAATAACGCTGATGGTGAGCTGATCGGAGGCCCGGGATTCAACCCAGCGGTTGCGTGGTCTGGTTTGATTCGGCATCGCCTCGAAGACGTAACGGCGCTGGATTACCGAGCCCCTGCCCTCGACGGCGCTCAGGGTGTCGTAGACCAGGGTGATAACACTGGATTGGTCGCTGACCTGGGCACCGCTGAAGGTGTCCTGCACCTGCTTGACGTTGTAGCGCGTCTCCGATTCGGCCTGCGTTAGCCGTTCCTGGAAGAGGTTGTGGGCTATCTGGTTGGAAAGGTACGCCCCGACAACTGCGAACGACGCAACCGAAAGAAGCAACGTGGTGAGCACCGTGCGGAACTGCAGGGACCTGCGCCACCTGCGCCGCAAAGTACGGGCCAGGAACCGCAGTCCCGGGAAAATACGGGCGACGGCGATCCGCAGCAACCGCAGTACGCGGGCAACCACGATCAGTGCACGCCGGCGCCAAAGCCGGGCGCGATCAATGCGGGAAAGTGCCGGGGGCGTTTCCGGAACGCTTTCCTCGGAGCGGGAGGGCTCAGGAACCTGCTTTATAGCCGACACCACGGACCGTCAAAACGACTTCGGGAGCTTCGGGATCGCGCTCGATCTTGGAGCGCAACCGCTGGACATGGACATTGACCAGCCGGGTATCAGCCGCATGGCGGTAGCCCCATACCTGCTCCAGCAACAGTTCCCTGGTGAATACCTGCCACGGCTTGCGGGCGAGCGCCACGAGCAGGTCGAATTCAAGGGGCGTCAGCGAGATACGTTCATTGCCCCGCGTGACAAGGTGGCCCGCGACATCGATGGTGACGTCAGCGATCCGCAGCGTCTCCGGCGCCTTCTGGTCCCCCGGGCGCAGGCGGGCACGAACGCGCGCCACCAATTCGGCGGGTTTGAACGGCTTCGGCACATAGTCATCAGCGCCGGATTCAAGGCCCCGTACGACGTCGGAGGTATCTGACTTGGCCGTCAGCATGACGATGGGAACGTCGGACTCCGACCGGATCTGGCGGCATACTTCGATGCCGTCGGCTCCCGGCAGCATCAGGTCCAGGAGCACGAGATCGGGCTTGGAGGCACGGAAAACTTCCAACGCCTGGGCGCCGTCAGCGCAAAACACCGGCTCAAAGCCGTCATTGCGCAGGACAATGCCGATCATTTCCGCCAGCGCCTCGTCATCGTCCACTACCAGGATGCGTGCCTTCATAGTTATATATTCCCTTATTGGGGTGCCTTTGTCCCATCAGCGCCTTGCGCGGCATGGCGCCGGGCTAGGAACGCCGCTCCCGGGACTATAGGCTGGGAGCGGCTCTGCCGGGCCCCCTGCCTGCACCAACTGCCTTGACAAGCTCGGGAATGCCATGGCAGATGCCCCATGACCCGGCGGCATCATCTGCCCGCCGGCAGGCATATCTTGTGGGGAGGAAATGTGTCAGAGCAGGACGGAAGTGGCCAGGGCCAATCAGGCCAACAGCGGCCGCAGGGCCCGCAAGGACAACAGGGCCCTCCGGGTCCACAAGGCCAACCACAGTGGGGACCGCAGCAGCCACCTTATGGACAACCCCAATGGGGCCCTCCCGGTGGCCAACAACAGTACGGCCAACAACAATACGGCCAACCGCCGAACGGTCAACCACACTGGGGTCCTTCGCCCTACGGCTACAGCCCGACGCCCGGCTACCGGCAGCATCTCTATGTCGCTCCGCCCAAGCCCGGCACCGTGCCACTGCGGCCTCTGCTCTTCGGCGAGGTAATCGACGGCTCTTTCCAGACCATCAGGCGCAATCCGAAAGCAATGCTCGGCGCGGCATTCCTGGCGCAGGCCCTGATGGCGATTGTGGTCGCGGTGTTTACCGCGCTGTTCGCCACGTCCGCGTTCTCGATCGAAGACCAGTTGGGCCGGGTTGACGAATCGGCCGTGGCCGGCCTGGTGCTGGGGCTTGCCGGCGGCAGCGTAGTGATGGTGCTGCTGAGCATCTTCATCGGCGCGGTCCTTCAGGGTGCCATGGTGGTTCCGGTGGCCCGGTCCGTCCTCAATAGACGCACCACTTTCGGGCAGATGTGGAACCTGTCCCGCTCGCACGCCTGGGCTTTGGTGCGGCTCGCCGCCGTGTACCTGGCCGCGGTGGTGATCGGGATAGGCCTGATGCTGCTCCTGAGCTACCTCGTGATCGAGGCCATGGACCGCCCGGGCTTCCTCCTGCTCCTGCCGCTGTGGCTGGGGGCTTTTATCCTGGCTGCGTGGGTTGGCGTCAAAGTCATGGTTGCGCCGGCGGCGATCGTGGTGGAACAGATTGGCGCGTTCGCAGGCATCCGGCGTTCGTGGGCGCTGACCACCGCTCACTGGTGGCGGCTCTTGGGCATCACTTTGGTGGTGGCCATTATGGTTTCCGTGATTACCCAGATTGTCACCCTCCCCGTGGGGATGCTGTCCGGACTCGTTGCCGGTGTGGCCATGCCGCACAGTGACCCCTCACAGCTGACAATCGGCGCGATCGTCACCGCTGTGCTGCTGGCACTCGTCACGGCAGCGGTGGGCGCCGTGGCCTATGCCTACCAGACCGCGGTGATGGCCCTGCTCTACCTGGATTTGCGGATGCGCCGGGAAGGACTTGACATTGTCCTTCACCGCCAACTGGAAACCGGAGCGGACCCGGACGGCGTTCCCGGCCGCCCGGCGTCTTCGGGCGAGGGCCCCGGATCGGGCCCGGAACACGGTGGACCCGGGACGGCCAGGTATGGCTTCTGAACCTCCGGTACTGCCGGACGGCGAGGAAGGCCGCCGCTGGGCGGCTGAGGAGCTCGCCAGGCCCGGCTACCAGAGGCCCGCTCCTGCCTGGCTGGAGGACAGCTGGCAGTGGGTCCTGGACTGGCTGGGCCAGCTCGACGGACCGTCAGGACCCCCCACTTCAGTGGCCGGTCCGCTGATTGCAGGTGCCGTCGTCGTGAGTATTGTTGTTGCGATCGTCCTGGTGAGGCCCAGGCTGAATGCCCGGCGGAAGGTACAGAAGGAAATGTACGACGCCGGCACGTCAGTCACCGCCGAGGCGTACCGGGCGCGTGCGCACGCCGCAGCCGCGGCGGGAGACCTGCGTGCCGCCGTCGTTGACCGCTACCGGGCACTGGTGAGGGCTGCCGAAGAGGATGAAATAATTGCCGCCCACGCAGGGCGCACCGCCGATGAAGCGGCAACCCGGTTAGGCCAGGTTTATCCGGCCCATGCACTCCGGCTGGGCATGGCGGCGGGGATTTTCGACGCCGTACTTTATGGGCATTCCGCCGCAGACCGGGATGATTACGCTGCAATGACCGCATTGGACGAAGCCCTGCAGACGGAACCCCGGAACCCTGGCAACACAGAGTTTTCCGTGCTGCAGGAGATACAGGTGCCGCGATGAGTCACTCCGCTGTGGCCGGCGCTGATCCTGCAACCGGCCATGCAGACACTACTGCTGACACTGCCGATGGACCCGTTCCCGGCCAGGATGGGCAACCACGACGTATCACCCGCCTCACGGCCTGGGCACGAAAGCACCGTGCATTGGCAGTGGCGATCGTCGTCCTGCTGCTGGCCGCGGGAATTACGGTGGCCAACACCCTGGCGGCCCCGAAGGATGGCCGGGCGCTGTCCGCCGACAATCCAGGGCCCGCCGGAGCCCAGGCGGTGGCCCGGATCCTTGGGAACCACGGCGTCACCGTGCGTCCCGTGGACGACTTTCCTTCCGCCGTCGGCGCCCTTGGCGCCAATCCGGATGCCACCTTGCTGTTGTACGACCATGGCTCCTACCTGGACCGGGACCAGTTGCAACAGCTCAGCGACCTGGCCGGCCGGACAGTTGCCGTGACGCCGGCGTTTACAACCCTCCAGGGCCTGGACTCCGGACTGCACCAGGCAGGAGTGGTTCCGGACGGAACCAGCGTCCTGGAGCCCGGCTGCAACGATCGTGATGCGATGGCCGCCGGCCCGATCCTGGCGCCCTCCGCCTATTTCTACAGTGGCGGGGCCGCCTGCTATGCCGCCGGCAACGGCGGTACCGGCACCAACACAGGCGGCGCGCCAGGCGTGGTGGCCCACAGCAGTACCGGAAGCGTCACCGTCCTCGGCAGCGAACAGCTGATGAGCAACAGGGAACTGGCCCAGGGAGGCAATGCCGCGCTGGCCATCCGGATCCTGGGCACAACAGACACCGTGGTCTGGTACCTGCCGGGAATCAGCGATTTCGACTCCCCCGATTCACCGCAGTCCCTCAATGAGCTGGCCCCTGCCTGGACCGGCTTCCTCGGCCCTTGGTTGATCCTGGTCGCCGCCCTGGCCATGGTGTGGCGCGGTCGGCGGTTGGGGCCGCTGGTCTTCGAGCCGCTTCCGGTGACCGTCAAAGCTGGCGAAACCGCCTACGGCCGTGCCCGCCTTTATCACGATGCCCGTGCCGTGGACCTGGCCCGGGACAACCTGAGGGCTGGAGCACTGGTGCGCCTGGGCAGGCACTTCAGGTTGGGCCCCGACGCTTCGGCACATGATGTGGCGCGACGGACGGCCGCCTTCCTGGACCGGCCCGAAACCGCTGTTCTGGAGTTACTGGACGAAATGCCGGCCGACGAAGCGCGGCTGGTTCAATGGGCACAGGAATTGAACAAACTCGAGCAAGAGGTGGCAGAACATTGACCGAAGAGCTGATCCGGGCGCACGGCGTCCCTACCCCTGCGCCGAACCAGGGACATGACCCCGTCATGCAGGCGTTCCACGATGTCCGCAAGGAGGTTGCCAAGGCTGTGGTGGGCCAGGATGCCACTGTCACGGGGATGCTGATCGCCCTCCTGTGTCGCGGCCACGTCCTGCTCGAGGGCGTGCCGGGCGTCGCCAAGACCCTGCTGGTCCGCACCCTGTCCGCGGCGCTGGACCTGGACACCAAGCGAATTCAGTTCACTCCGGACCTGATGCCGGGCGATGTGACGGGATCGCTGGTCTATGACTCCCACACCGCTGAGTTCAGCTTCCGCGAAGGCCCGGTGTTCACCAATATCCTGCTGGCTGACGAAATCAACCGCACGCCGCCCAAAACCCAGGCTTCCCTGCTGGAAGCGATGGAAGAGCTGCAGGTTTCCGTAGACGGTGAATCACGGACGCTGCCTGCCCCGTTCATGGTGGCTGCAACCCAGAACCCGGTGGAGTACGAGGGCACCTATCCGCTCCCGGAGGCCCAGCTGGACCGTTTCCTGCTCAAGCTGACCATGCCGCTGCCTGGCCGCAATGATGAAATTGAGGTTATCCGGCGGCACGCGTCGGGCTTCGATCCACGCGATCTGGCCGCCGCAGGTGTCCGGCCAGTGGCCGGTCCCGCGGAGCTGACGCGGGCACGGGAGGCGGTTGCCGCCGTCGAGGTTGCCCCGGAAGTGCTGGGCTACATCGTGGACCTCGCGCGTGCCACCCGGGCGGCGCCGTCGTTCCAGCTGGGTGTCTCGCCACGCGGAGCTACGGCGCTGTTGAACACCTCCCGGGCGTGGGCGTGGCTGTCCGGGCGGGTTTTCGTGACACCGGACGACGTCAAGGCCCTGGCGCTGCCCTGCCTGAGGCACCGGGTAGCCCTGCGCGCGGAAGCCGAAATGGACGGTGTCCAGATCGACGATGTCCTGGGCAGCATCCTGGCCGCCGTACCCGTTCCGCGCTGAGCCGTGGCGATCTCGGGGCGTGCCGTCCTGTTGGCGGCGCTGGCAACTGTGGTGCTGGTGATGTTTCCGTCGTGGCTGACGGCGATGTGGCTGGTATTGCTCCTCGTTGCCCTGCTGGCCGCAGATCTCCTGCTCGCTGCGCAGCTTAAAGCCGTGCACCTGGAACGGCTGGACCCCGGGAACGTTGTGCTGGACGGTACTGCGGAAAGCGTGCTGCGCATCCAAAACAATGGCAAGCGACGTTTACACGGCACCATCAAGGATGCCTGGCAGCCCTCCGCCGGCGCCCTGAATCCGGTGCAGGACCTTGACGTACCGAAGCAGGCCACCCGCAGGATAACCGTCGGGTTGAGGCCCACCCGGCGCGGCGACCTCCACGCACCCCATGTCACCATCCGCGCCTACGGTCCCCTGAAGCTGGCAGCCCGGCAGCGCAGTTACCCGTGCCCCGGGACCTTGCGGGTACTGCCGCCGTTCCGCTCACGCCGGCACCTACCGTCCAAGCTGCGCCGGCTTCGCGAACTGGATGGCAAGGCGGCCGTGCAAATCCGTGGCGCCGGGACAGAATTCGATTCGCTGCGGGACTACGTGCGCGGTGATGACGTGCGTTCCATAGACTGGCGCGCCACCGCCCGCCGGTCCGCCGTCGTCGTCCGTACCTGGCGGCCGGAGCGGGACCGCCGGGTGATCATCATGCTGGACACTTCACGCACCTCCGCCGTGCGGATCGGCGACGAGCCACGGTTGGACACCGGGTTGGAAGCGGCGCTGCTGCTGGCGGTGCTGGCGGAACGCGGCGGAGACCGGGTGGAGTTCTTCGCCTTTGACCGCCGGACACGCGCCCAGGCAGGATCAGCCGGCAGGGGTAACCTCCTGGCCGCGCTGGTGCAGTCCATGGCGCCGCTGCAGCCGGAACTGATCGAGCTCGACTGGCCGTCCGTACCCGGACAGGTCCGGGCACTGTCCGCTCACCGGGCGCTGGTGGTGTTGCTGACCGCGCTTGACGGCGGAGTTCCGGAAGAAGGACTGATTCCGACGGTGGTACGGCTCGCCCGCGACCACACCGTCGTGGTTGCCTCGGTGCGTGATCCGCTGTTCGAGGAGCTTCGCAGCCAGCGGGCAACCGCTGCTGACGTCTTCCGCGCTGCCGCTGCAGAACGGGCCCTGTTGGAGCGGGACGCCGTGGCCGTCCAGTTGCGGCATGCCGGAGTTGAAGTAGTGGACGCCGGTCCGGACGGACTGCCGCCGCAGCTCTCTGATATGTACATCCGGTTGAAGGCCGCGGGACGATTGTGAGGTCAGGACAATGACGGGTGCAGCAATGAGCGCGAGCGTGGAACCAGGGGGCCGCCCGGCCATTTACCCTGCTGTGCTGGGCAGCGAATTCCAGCGGCTCCAGCCTGAAGTACAGGAATACTTCAGGCTGGCGCCCGGCCAGGGACAGTACGGAGTGGGTGAAGGAACGTTCGAGGTGGTGGGCTGCCGGCAGGCATGGCTGCGGCCCATGCTCAGGCTGGCTGGCCGGGAGGAAGCGCTGTTTCCCGAATACGGTGAGAACATCGCCTTCCGGATCGAGAACCACGCCCACCTTGATCCTTTCGGGCGTTCCAGTCTGACGGCACGGCGGGAGATCAGGTTTCCACAACGCACCCGGCTCTTCCAGGACACCACCAGCCTTGTGGAAGGAAACCCCGGCAACCCGGGGGTCCCGCCGCGGCTGGTGGACTACCTGGGCAGGAACCGCAGGCTGGTCACCGACCTTGCGCTGGGTGTATCGGCGGCAGGCCGCTTGCGCGGCGTGTCGGCGGCATCCCGGCTCTTCCTTGGTCCGCTGCGTATCCCGTTGCCGGCTGCCCTGGATGCGAAGGCCTTCGCGGAGCAGTGGTGGGATCCTTCGCTGGGCGACTCGGGCAGGCACCGGATCCAGGTGAAAGTCATCCAGCCACAGGTGGGGCTGGTGCTGGTTTATGCCGGCAGTTTTGACTACTCGCTACGGCCTTACCGCGGCCGCTCGGCCGCAGCCACAGACCCGCGATACCTTCCGGGCTATGCCCGGCCTGACCGTTGGGAAGGCCGGAGCTGATCAGCCCAGGGCCAGTTGGTTGAGTTCGTCGGCAGCCTGGGTCAGGCTGGTCAGTACCGCCGTTGCCGCCCGGGGCGACAGTTCTGCCAAACCTGCAGAGGGGGTAAGCCGGACAGCGGTAACGGACTCCGGCGTCAGGCCAACCTGCCGCCAGGGACGCCAGACGTTGTCCAGGATGTCTGCCGGGGCGGGGAGTCCGGTGCCGCTGACGTCAGCGGCACCGGCCCACAGCCGCTTTCCCGATTCCACGGCACCGGCCAACTGCTCCCACTGCCGGATGGTAAGCGCCCTGAGGGAGACGGCCACACCGTCCGCGCCCGCGGCCAAAACGATGTCGATCGGTGCCTCCACCTCGGGCACTGCCACGACCACTTCGGAGGCTCCGGCGTCGTGCAGTGCCTTAACCACCAGCCGGAGCGACTCGGTGACTTCCTGCCTGCCCAAAGAACGCAGCGTCTGGTAGCCGCTCGCGGTGGGAATGGTGCCGGCGAGGACGGCGGCGATGTCCGGTTCATCCACCTGCACCACCAGTCGGGCCGAAGGTACCGCCGCGGCTACCTTGCGCAGGTAACTTTCGACGCCGGCGGCCAGCGACGAGGCGATGTCCCGCCGTGCGCCGTAGTCCAGGAGGGCGCGCTCCCCGTTGTGCAGGTGCAGGCCCGTCGCGAGGCTTAATGGCCCCATCAGCTGAATTTTGAACTCCGGCGCCTGGAGATCTTCCGCGCCTGCGACGTCGGCCAGCACGTTGATGTCGGTGGATAGTGCGGAGAGGGCGCGGCGCATGTCCTGGCCGGGCCGGTCAACAATCCGCCAGCCGTGCGGCTGCACGTCCACGGCCAGCTCCACCAGGAGCGAGGCCGTGCGGCCCAGCGCATCCGAACCGACTCCACGGTCAGGCAGTTCCGGCAGGAACGGCAGGTGGGGATTACCCAGTTCGCCGCGGACAATCCTGATGGCCTCCACCGGATCCTCCCCCGGCCATGGACCCAGGGCTGTGGCAGTGACCTGGCGGGGCTCTACGACCGGACTGTCTGCTGCTTTACCGTTAAGGGCCGAGGTCATCGCAGGCTGGACTCGTGGTTTTCCGCAATGGCGTCATGGTGGCGGATGACCTCACCGATGATGAAATTCAAGAACTTCTCGGCGAAGGCCGGATCCAGGTGGGCATCTTCGGCGAGTCGCCGCAGTCGTGCGATCTGTGCTGCTTCGCGCCCCGGATCGCCGGCAGGAAGCCGATGCTTGGCCTTGAGGAATCCCACTTTTTGGGTGGCTTTGAAGCGCTCTGCCAAGAGGTAGACCAGCGTGGCATCAATGTTGTCGATGCTGGAGCGGATGGAGAGCAGCTCTGCCATTATCGAATCGTCTACTTTACCGGCCAGGGAACTGGCTGTGGCGTCGTAGGGTTCGGTGTCCGGAACATTGGGATTCTGCTGCGTCATGCTCCAAGTCTAGGGGGGGGGGGGAGGGGAAACACCCCCCCCCCCCCCCCCCCCCACGGCCTATATGCCCAGCAGCGCGCGGTGCTGTTCGCGCCGCCTGGCCTGCTCATCCGGGTCCGGAACCGGCAGCGATGCGATCAGCCGCTTCGTGTACTCGTGCTGCGGATCACCCATGACCTGGTTGCCGATTCCCTGCTCCACCAGCCGGCCCTTGTAGAGCACACCCACCCATTGCGAAAGGATGTCCACCACCGCGAGATCGTGGCTGATGAACAACGCGGCGAAGCCGAACTCCTGCTGTATCTCTCTGAAGAGCTCGAGCACCTTGGCCTGCACCGATACGTCCAGGGCAGATGTCGGCTCATCCGCGATCAGCAGCTTCGGGTTCAGGATCAGTGCCCGCGCCAGTGACGCACGCTGGCGCTGCCCGCCGGACAACTCATGCGGGTACCGGTCAGCGTACGACGCCGGCAACTGGACTGACTCAAGCAGCTCACCCACGCGTTTGCGCGCCTGCGCCGGGCTCGGGTTGGTATGGATGATCATTGGTTCCGCTACACAATCGCCGATGGTCAGCTGCGGGTTGAAGGACGCCGCCGGATCCTGGAAGACGAAGCCGATATCCTTCCGGAGCGGTTTGAATGTACGCTCCCTGAGGTTCAGCATCTCGTAGCCCAGCACCTTGAGGCTTCCGCCGGTGGTCCTGTTCAGCCCGGCAATGGCACGGCCGATGGTGGTTTTTCCTGATCCGGATTCGCCCACCAACCCGAATACTTCTCCCTCGGACAATGTGAAGCTGACCCTGTCCACTGCCTTGAACGCGGGAGTTCCCAGGCGGCCCGGATACTCGATGGTGAGGTCCCTGGCCTCCACCAGCACTTTTGAACCCTGGTGCGCACGTTCGGTCAGCCCTTCGGAGGCGGAGTTGCGTCCCAGGTGAGGCACAGCCGCCAGCAACCGTTTGGTGTACTCCTGCTGCGGCTCCGCGAAGAGCGCCCGCGAAGGAGCCTCCTCCACGACGTCGCCCTGGTACATCACCACTACCCGGTCCGCGAGGTCGGCCACGACTCCCATGTTGTGCGTGATCAGCACAATGGAGGTGCCGTATTGGTCCCGGAGATCACGCAGCAGTTCCAGAATTTCCGCCTGGACGGTGACATCCAATGCGGTGGTTGGCTCATCCGCCACGATCAGTCCCGGATTCAGGGCCAGGGCGGCGGCGATGACGACGCGCTGCTTCTGACCGCCGGAGAACTGGTGCGGGTAGTAGTTGACCCGTTGCTCCGGATCCGGAATGCCTACCTTCCGCAAGGCCTCGACCGCCCTGGCCTTGGCGTCCTTGGCCGAGACGCGCTTTCCCGTGCCGCTTGCGTGGGCACGGATGCCCTCGGCGATCTGCCAGCCGACTGTGAATACCGGATTCAGTGCGGTGGAGGGCTCCTGGAATACCATGGCAACGTCGCGGCCGCGGATCTGCCGCAACTTTGCTGCGCTGACGCTGATCACGTTGTTTCCGTTGATGAGGACGGCGCCGCTGCTGATTGCGGTCTCGGGCAGCAGGCCCAGAATGGTCTTGGCCGTCACGGTCTTACCGGAACCGGACTCCCCCACAATGGCCACGACTTCACCGGCCCCTACGTCCAGGCTGACGTCCTTGACTGCGTGGACGTCACCGCCGTCGGTAGCGAACGTGACCTTGAGGTGGCTCAGGCTCAGTACCTTGCCCGCAGGGTCCTGGACAGGCTGGTCGATATTGACGCTCATGACTGTCCGCCTTCAGGTTGTGTTGTCGGCTGAGCGGCTTGTGTTGTTGGCTGTGCGCCACCCGCTGCCGCCCGCTTGCGCCCACGGAGCCGTGGATCGTTGAGGTCATTGATGCTTTCGCCCACCAGGGTCAGCCCCACCACCGTCAGTACGATGGCAAGACCAGGAAACAAGCCCGTCCACCAGATACCGGACGTGGTGTCTGCGAGCGCCTTGTTCAGGTCGAAGCCCCACTCGGCGGCGGAACTGGGTTCGATGCCGAAGCCCAGGAATCCCAGGCCCGCGAGGGTGAGGATTGCCTCAGATGCGTTAAGCGTGAAAATCAGGGGCAGCGTCCGGGTGGCATTGCGGTAAATGTGCCTGGCCATGATGCGGATGTTTGATGCCCCCACCACCTTGGCCGATTCCACGAAGGGTTCAGCTTTGAGCCTGATGGTTTCCGCACGGATCACGCGGAAGTACTGCGGGATAAACACGAGGGTGATAGCTGTTCCGGCGGCGAAGATGCCGCCAATCAGGCTGGACTGCCCGCCGCTTATCACGATGGCCATCACGATAGCCACCAGCAAGGAGGGGAAAGCATAAACGGCGTCAGCAATAACCACCAGGATCCGGTCCAGCCAACCGCCAAGGTAGCCGCTGACGAGGCCCAGCACCACTCCGATGATGATCGACATCGTGACGGCAACAACAATCACGAACACGGCCGTCTGTGAACCCCACACAACCCGGGACAGGACGTCGTAGCCGCCTACCGTGGTGCCGAGGAGGTGTTTGCCGCCCGGTGACTGCTGCGTGGGGAAATTGCCGTCGGCGTCGGAGAGCTGGGCAAAGCCGAAGGGTGCCAGCAGTGGTGCGAAGATGGCCGTCAGGAGAAATCCTGCCGTAATGATCAGGCCGGCCACGAGCATGCCGCGCTGCAGGCCAACGCTCTTATTGAAGTGCGAGACCACGGGTAACCGGCGGTAGAGGGGAGACCGCGGATTCACTACCGGTTCGAGGCTTGGTGTCGTTGTCATCAGTACCTCACCCGGGGGTCGATCAGCGCGGCGATGATGTCCACGATGAAGTTGGTCAGGGCCACAATGATGGCGAGCAGCACCACGATTCCCTGGACGGCCACGAAATCCCGGGCCGTCAAATAGTTGGCCAGCTGGAAGCCCAGGCCCTTCCATTCAAAGGTCTTTTCGGTCAGGACGGCACCGCCCAGCATCACTGCTATCTGAAGGCCCATCACGGTGATGATGGGGATCAGGGCCGGCTTGTACGCATGCTTCGTCACCAGCCGGAACTCGCTCACGCCGCGTGAACGGCCGGCTTCGATGTAGTCCTTGCCCAGCGTGCCGATCACGTTGGTGCGCACCAGCCGCAGGAAGATTCCCGCAGTCAGCAGTCCCAGAGCAACGGCCGGCAGTATGGCGTGCGAGACAACGTCACCGAAGGCCGCCATGTTGCCGCTGCGCAGGGCATCCAGCCAGTAAATTCCCGTGGGGGATGCGAGTGAGGTCAGGGCCAGTTCACTGGAGGTTCTGGCCCGGCCGGCCACGGGCAGCCAGCCCAGCCAGACTGAGAACGTCAGTTTCAGCAGCATGCCGGCGAAGAACACCGGAGTGGCGTAGCAGAGGATGGCGAATACCCGGAGCACAGCGTCAGGGGCCTTGTCGCGCCGATGGGCCGCAACCATGCCCAGCGGAATACCCACAAGCAGGGCTACCAGCAGGGCGTTGATGGTCAGTTCCAGGGTTGCCGCGCCGTACGTGGTCAGCATTTCCGAGACGGCACGGTTGTCAGTGATGGTGCGGCCGAAATTACCGGTAGCGAGCTGGCCCAGGTACTCGAAGTACTGGATGAGCACGGGCCTGTCATAGCCGGCGTCGTGGATGCGCTGCTCGAGCTGCTCCTGGGGCAGCCGCCCGCCCATGGCTGCGGTGATGGGGTCTCCGGTGATGCGCATCAGGAAAAACACCATGGTGACCAGGATGAAGATGGTGGGGAAGATCAGCAGGAACCGGACCAGGATGTACTGCCCCAGTCCCCCGCCTGATGATTTCTTGGAGGCTGGAAGTAGTCCGTCCGCGTCGTTTGGCGGCGCCTCTATCAGTGTTGTCATTCTTACCTCGGATTGTCACGGCAGGCGCCCGCTTCTCCCTGTAGGGGGCGGGCGACTCGGCCACACGAAGGGCGGGACGCCTACGGGCGTCCCGCCCCGCGTGCGGTCAGAACAGGATGGTTGGAACCCTTACTTGGACATCACGCCAAGACGGGTCTTGAACGATGCGTCAAGCGTCTTTTCGACACCCTTCACATCTGTACCTGCCACCATGACCTGGGCACCCTGCAGCAGCGGCAGCGTGGAAAGGTCCTCTGCGATGGCCTCCTGGGCTTCGCCGATCAGCGTGGCGCGCTCTGCCTTGTCGGTAGTGACCAGTTGCTTGTTGATGACCTCGGTGACTTCCGGATTCTCATAGTGATTGCCAAGGAAATTGCCCGGGATGAAGAACGGGGTGAGGTAGTTGTCCGCATCCGAGTAGTCCGGGAACCAGCCGAGCTGGTACACGGGATAGGCGTCTGCGCGGCGTTCCTTGGTGTAGGTGGTCCATTCAGTGGACTTCAAGTCGACGGTGAAGAGGCCCGACTTTTCCAGCTGCTCCTTGACCAGGGCGTACTCGTCAGCCGCAGAAGTTCCATAACGGTCCGTGTACTGCAGCTTGAGGTCCACCGCCGACGTCACGCCGGCATCTGCCAGCACCTGCTTTGCCTTGTCGAGGCTGGGCTTGCCGTTGCCGTCCCCGTACAGGCTCTTGAGCGGCTCGGTTGCTCCTTCAAAGCCCTGCGGCACGTAGGAGTAGACGGGAGTGTAAGTGTCTTTGAACACCTGCGATG
Organism: Pseudarthrobacter sp. MDT1-40-2; assembly: GCF_059383595.1. Taxonomy (NCBI): domain Bacteria; kingdom Bacillati; phylum Actinomycetota; class Actinomycetes; order Micrococcales; family Micrococcaceae; genus Pseudarthrobacter; species Pseudarthrobacter sp. MDT1-40-2. The sequence goes on from NZ_JBWZCL010000001.1 coordinate 565,952, forward strand.
CTATGACGTCGCGGTCCACGAGGTGTGCCACGGCCTGGCGCACGGCCAAGGCCTTGGCGGGGTCAGCCTCGGGCGTCTTTGCACCGAACGGCATGGTGTCGAAGTTGAAGACCATGTAGCGAAGCTCGCCACCCGGTCCCTTGTGCACCTTGACCTTGGAATCCTTCTCGAGATCGGCGACGTCCGTGGCAGTAAGGATCCGGCCGGCGACGTCGATGTTCCCCTGCTGGACATCCAGCTTGAGGTTGTTCGGATCCGCGTAGTGCTTCAGCGTGGCGCCGCTGTTGACTGCAGCACCGAGCAGGCCCTTGTACTCGGCGTTGGGCTTGAAGCTGACCAGTTCGTTCTTCTGGTAGCTGTCGATTGTGTACTGGCCGGCGAATGGCTTCGCTTCGATGATCGCGTCATCGTCCATGATCTTGTCAGCCGGGAAGACATCTTCATCGACGATTGGTCCCGGGTTGGAGGCAAGGACGCCGGGGAAAACCTGGTCATCTGCGGCTTTGAGGGTGAATACCACCGTGGTGGGATCCTGGGCTTCCACCTTTTCCATGTTGGCCAACAGCGATGCCGGGCCGTTGGGATCGTTGATAGCCACAACGCGCTCGAAGGAGAACACGACATCGGAGGAATCAAGGGTGTTGCCATTGGCGAACTTGAGGTCCGGTTTGAGCTTGACCGTGTACTCGGTGGGGCTGGTGAAGGACGCTGACTCGGCGATGTCCGGGGTGGCGTCGGCCGTTCCGGGGGCATAGTTCAGCAGGAAAGGATAAATCTGGTTCATCACCATGAAGGAGCCGCCGTCGTAGGAACCGGCGGGATCGAGGGTGACCACCTTGTCGGTGGTACCGAAGGTGATGGCACCCCCGGCAGCGTCGGTGGCGTCTCCGCCACCGCCGGTGGGGCCCGTGCAGGCCGTCAGCGCGAGCGCGGAAACGCCTGCCAGCGCGATGGCACTGTGCAGGGATTTGTTGAGCTTAGTCATCCTTGAACTTTCTGTTCGATGAATAGACGCCAGCCGTCCGCCCGGGAATCTGTGGACCCGGGGGCGGCAAGCGGATCTGATTCCCTGATTCAACCAGAAAGTTTTCAGATGAAACGGTAAATTTGCGCGATTCCTGTGACTCGAGACACAAAATTTACACGAGTCGGCTCTCAGTACCGGATCCTTGGGTTATTTCCCGTATCCGATGGTGGGGCACATCAGCCGAGCTCGGCGCGCTGCAAGGACCGTGCGGTGTCGATGGTCGCCTGGCCCAGCACCCGGCTGCCCTGGTAAAGGACAACCGTCTGCCCGGGTGCCACGCCGCGCAGTGGATTGGTCAACCGGACGACCAGTTTGGCCGACGCTTCGGAGTCATGACCGCCAGGGCGTTCCATCCAGGCGGTGGCTGGAACAGGATCGCCGTGCGCACGCACCTGGGCGAAGCAGTCGAATTCCGCACCGGTACCGATCTCGGCAATGGGAAGCCCTGCCCAGGACACCTTGATGCCCCGGATCTCATCAATGGCGAGGAGTGCCTCGGGGCCAACCACTACCTTGTTCTCTTTGGGGCGGATCTCCAGGACAAAGCGTGGCTTGCCATCGGCAGCTGGAGTACCCAGCTTCAGGCCACGCCGCTGACCCACGGTGAAGGCGTTGGCTCCCGGGTGCTCACCCACCTTGGCCCCGGTCTCATCCACGATGTCACCGGTGGTCATGTCGATCTTTTCCGCGAGCCAGCCGGCGGTGTCGCCGTCGGGAATGAAGCAGATGTCGTGGCTGTCGGGCTTGTTGGCGACAGAAAGGCCCCGGCGCTCGGCTTCTGCACGTACCTCTGCCTTGGACGGGGTGTCCGCGAGCGGGAACATGGAGTGCTGTAACTGCTCGTGGGTCAGCACACCCAGCACGTAACTTTGGTCCTTGGCCCAGTCTGCGGCGCGGTGGAGTTCCGGGTTTCCGTCAGCATCCTTGATGACCTTGGCATAGTGCCCGGTGCAGACGGCGTCAAAACCGAGGGCGATGGCCTTTTCCAGCAGGGCAGCGAATTTGATGCGCTCGTTGCAGCGCATGCAGGGATTGGGGGTCCGGCCGGCGGCGTACTCATCAATGAAGTCCTGGACCACGTCTTCCTTGAAGCGCTCCGAGAAGTCCCATACGTAGTACGGGATACCCAGCACATCGCAGGCCCGCCAGGCATCGCGGGAATCTTCGATGGTGCAGCAGCCGCGGCTGCCGGTGCGCAACGTCCCGGGCATGCGGGACAGCGCCAGATGGACCCCGACGACGTCGTGACCCGCCTCCACGGCTCGTGCTGCGGCTACAGCGGAGTCAACTCCGCCGCTCATGGCTGCTAAAACTCGCATGCTGGCTTTCTGGTGGGGAAGGCTGGGAGGTCATCGCAGGCCTCAACCTGCCTTAACATTCTAGGGCCTCAACGCACAAGCCGCGATTACCGGACGGCGTAGCCGGCATCCGGGCAGCCGGAAAGAAACCGTCAGAGCCCGCTGCGCCCCACGGTGCCGGCCGTCTGGATGGACGATTCGTGCCCCGCCATTCCGGCCTGCCGGGCCCGGGCGTAGGCGTTGGGCAGCGCGGCGAGCAGGGCCTGGACGTCAGCCTTTGTCGAGCTGTGGCCCAGCGTGAACCGCTGGGCTCCGCGGGCGGTTTCCTCGTCAAGTCCCATGGCCAGCAACACATGGGAGGGCCGCGGCACTCCCGCCGTGCAGGCGGATCCGGTGGAGGACTCCACACCAACCAGGTCCAGCAGGAACAGGAGCGAATCGCCTTCGCAGCCGGGAAACGTGAAATGGGCGTTTCCGGGCAGCCGGCCGGCTCCCGGGGCTCCGCGCAACACAGCGTCCGGTACTGCCGCCAGGACGCCGTCGATCAGTTCATCCCGCAGGGCCGCGATCCGGGCAGACTCCGCGGAAAGGGCAGCTGTGGCGCCCTGGGCCGCGGCCGCAAAGGCGGCAATGGACGCGGTGTCCAAGGTCCCTGACCGCACGTCCCGTTCCTGCCCGCCGCCGTGCTGGACGGGTGTGAGCTTCACGGCACGCCCCAGCAGCAGCGCGCCAACGCCCACCGGGCCGCCGATCTTGTGGCCGGATATGGACATGGCGTCCAGCCCGGAGGCCCTGAAGTCAACCGGCACGGAGCCGAAGGCCTGCACGGCGTCGGAATGGACCGGAACTCCTGCCGCGTGCGCCAGTTCCACGATGTGGCTGATGGGCTGGATGGTTCCCACCTCGTTGTTGGCCCACATCACCGAAACGAGGGCGATGCTTTGGGGGTCGTTAGCGAGTTCAGACTCAAGGACGTCCAGGTCCACCACCCCTTCGCTGTCCACCGGCAGCCAGGTGACCTGCGCGTGCTCATGACGTTCCAGCCACTCCACGGTGTCCAGCACCGCATGATGTTCGACGGCGGAGCAGAGGATGCGCCGGCGGGACGGGTTTTCAGCAGACCGCGACCAGAACAGCCCCTTCACTGCGAGGTTGTCAGATTCGGTGCCTCCGGAGGTGAAGATCACCTCCGAGGGATGGGCTCCGGCTGCCGCGGCAATGGTTTCGCGGGCGTCTTCCACCGAACGGCGGGCGCGTCGGCCTGCCCCGTGCAGGGAAGAGGGGTTGCCGGTGCGGGTGAGCTCCCTCGTCAGAGCGGCCAGCGCCTCAGCAGACAGAGGCGTGGTGGCGGCGTGGTCAAGGTAAACAGGCACCCCCCAATTCTAGCCGCGTTCCTGGCGTCGGGGGCTGGCACCCCGGGCGCTGGATCGGCCGTGGGGAAGCTGCACCTGCCCCATCAGTTCGAGGGTGGAACCACCAGGAGGCGTTCCTGGACGTCTGTGCGGGCGCTGGCGACAGCTGCGGCGTCGTTACAGGTAATCGAGATGTAGATACTGGAGCCAGCGGTGCCGAAGAGCCGCGCCAGTACTGCCGTGGGTTTGGCCCCACCGGCAGCAGGCCGCTCAAGCTGGAGAACTTCGACGGCGGGTCCCGGCTTGTCCAGGTCGCCGCCCCAGCGCAAGGTCCGGGTGGTGAGGTACTCCGGCAGGATGGTGGCGTCCAGGTATTTGAAGAGCGCAACGGTTGAGGCGTGGTCATCCGTGGACACGAGCGGCCACTGGTTGGTGCGTACTTTAGCTGCCACCAGGCAGCCATCGACCCGTTGATACTGGGATTCCCCTGCCACGTTCTCCTTGACCAGTGTCCAGCCCGGCGCCTCCTTCAGCCCATCAGAGATACCTACCGGTACTCCCCTGGCCAGCGTCCCTCCGGCAGCAAAGGGCATGTCTGCGGCCGCAACTGCCGCGGCGTCGTGTCCTGGAGTGATGGTCGGCGTGGCAAGCCCGGGGGTGGCAGCCACGGGCGCAGGCGCGGTGGGGTCCGGAATGTCAACGGAGCAGCCGGAGGCGGCCAGGACAACAACACCAAACAGGAAGGGCCTGAGCACCCGGCGGCGCCGCAGCCGGTTCCGCTGCCCTGGCCTCTTGTTCGTCTCGTCCACATCTACCCCACTAAGTCATGGCGGGTCCGGTCTGCCGTCCCTGAAAGATTCTAGACGGGGCCGCGGCTGCATTCGGCAAAGCCAACCTCAGACCACAGCTGCGGATTATGCCGCGGGCGTAGCGGATCAGTGCATACCGGGAACCCCGGGCATCCGTGCAATCGTTGAACCAGCAGGCCCGTTACTATGGGCGTGCCCTCCCGGGCGACGGGGCAGGGCTACCGGAACCGAAGGATACTTGCTTGACTGAGAGCACCATCTCGCACTACCAGGTCCTCCGTATTGCCGTTACCGCAACGGACAAGGAGGTCAAGGTGGCATACCGTAAGGCCGCCAGGCTGGCCCACCCGGACCAAGGCGGCGATGCCGCGGCATTCCGGCGGATAACGCAGGCTTACGAAACCCTGATCGACCCCGCGCGCAGGCGTGCGTACGACCGCTCCTATGCCCGCGGCACCGGCCCTGCCGCCGAGCAGGAATCCCAGGAAGCCCATTTTGATGCTCCGGCCGCAGGCAGCCACGCCTCGGCAACCATTCACCGGCCCACAGCGTCACGCAACACGGCCGGCGATCCGCCCGTCTACTGGCCGCCCTACCCTGAGCCGGGTTCGGCCGTGGCCGAGGTGCCGCTGATTCCGTTGGCCGAGGCCAGCCGGCAGGTCCACGGCATGCCGCGTAAGCGCGGAATCTTCGGAGCCGAAGCACGCATCCAGCGGGAGTTGCAGACCGTCCAGCTCATTGACCGGCAGGTGCTGTCCGCGATTCCCGCAGCCCGGCTGGTTAACGGCCTCCAATCCCCGGCCGACAACAGCCACATCGACCATGCCGTGCTGTCCGGCTACCGCCTGGCACTGGTGGGCTCCATGCTGCTTCCCAAAGGCGCCTACGCGTGGGACGGCCAGACCCTCAGGCATGGTGGACGCTCGGTGGCCCCGCCGCAGCTGACCCAAACGGTCCGCGCAATGCAGGAAGTCTTCCCGGAATTGAACGTGACCGGCTGGACTGTGGTGCTGAGCCCTGGCGGGAACCCGCACGAGCCCATCATCGACCAACACCGGCGGAGCACCTTAGCCGCGTCCCCCATCAGGGTTGTCAACGCGGCCGGGCTGGGCCGCGGGCTGAAGGAGTTCCTTTCTTCCGGCCCGATGCCCAACACGGTCAACGTGCCGGTTCTGGCACGGCTGCTGAGGGGCATGCACTAGGCAGTTTAGGATTGGACGGTGTTCCGCATCCTCTTCCACACCCCCGAAATTCCCGGCAACACCGGAAATGCCATCCGCCTCGCTGCCATCACGGGTGCCGAGCTGCACCTGGTGGAGCCGCTCGGTTTCGATTTCTCCGATGCCAAGCTGCGTCGCGCCGGCCTGGACTATCACGACCTCGCCGTGGTGACCGTCCACAAGAACATCGAGGACGCCTGGGCGCACCTGCAACCCGAACGCGTCTACGCTTTCACGGCCGACGGCGAAGCCCCCTACACCGACATCAGTTACCTTCCCGGAGACGTCCTGATGTTCGGACAGGAATCGACCGGCCTTCCGGAAGACATCAAGCGGGATCCACACGTCACCAAAACGCTCCGGCTGCCCATGCTTCCGGCGCTGCGCTCGCTGAACCTCGCCAACGCAGCGTCGATTGCGGTGTATGAAGCCTGGCGCCAGCACGGATTTGCCGGGGCGAGGATGTAACTTCCCGGCAAAGTATCAGAACCCGGCGATCGTGTCCGGTCCGTTGACCTGCACCACGTGGAAGGCCTCCGCGCCTGCCCCTTCTGGCAGCCCTGCCCGCCGGCCATTGCGCAGCAGCGTGGCCCGGACCACTTCTTCCATTGCTTCCGCATCGGGATGCTGGGAGACGTGGACATGGACGGCCTTGACCTTGGTATCCATGAAAGCCGACACATCCACAAAGTGGTTCTCGCGTTCCTCAGGACCGGCGAACAGCCAGAGCCACGGAACTTTGTACGCTTCCAGGCCGGCAGCCGCAAGCTCAGGATAAGCAAAAGGATTCTCCACCGCGGGGTAGATGGCCCGGGTTACGGCCTCCCCCGCCGCCAGGTGGTCCGGGTGGCTCTTCTGCAGGCGGTTCCAGTTCCGCTCCGGGTGCAGGGAAAGCACGACGTCGGGCCGCAGTTCCCGGATCAGCTTGACCACTGCACGGATCACCTCATGTGAAGGCTCAAGGTAACCGTCGCGCTGGTGCAGGTAATAGATATCAGAAACTCCGGCCAGGCCTGCCGCTTCCTGCTGTTCCGCAGCCCGAAGGGCCGCGATACCGTCCCGGTTTTCCGGGTCGAAGCCGCCGGCGTCGCCGTCGGTCATGATGCAGTAGCTGACCTTGACCCCGGCAGCGGTCCAGGCCGCGACCGTGCCGGCAGCACCGAAGTCGATGTCATCAGGATGGGCGGCAAAACAGAGCACCCGCTCAACCCGCTCTGTTGCGGGGTTGAACGGACTCTCTGCCGGAAGGGCAGCGTTCAGTCCTCGGGACAACTAGGAACCCTGTCGTTTCCGGATTTCCTCGGCGGCCTGCGGAAGCACCTTGTGAAGGTCGCCGATGATGCCGAAATCAGCAATCTCAAACACCGGGGATTCAGCATCCTTGTTCACAGCAACGATCACCCTTGCGGTCTGCATGCCGGCCTTTTGCTGGATGGCACCCGAAATACCTGCCGAAATGTAGAGCTCAGGCGAGACGGTCTTGCCGGTTTGGCCAACCTGGGCATCGTGGCTGATCCAGCCTGCGTCTGTGGCAGCACGGGAAGCCCCAACGGCGGCACCCAGCGCGTCAGCAAGCTCCTCAACGGGACCGAAGTCGCCGTCGACTCCGCGCCCGCCGGCAACCACGATCCGCGCATCAACGAGGTCGGGGCGGCCGCTGGCCGTTTTCGGCGTCCGGGAGGTCACCCGGGCCGAGGAAGCGAACGCATCCGCTGGCGTCTCGACTGTTAGTTGTACGGGCTCCACAGACGTGGCTGCCGGCTCCGGCGTCACACTGTTTGCCTTGATGGCCAGGACGGCTACAGATGTAGTGGCCCGGCAGGCTGTGGTGTAGGAGCCTGCCAGCACCGCTTTGTGGGCCGTCCGGTCCGGGTCGACGGCAACGACATCGGTAATAACACCCGCGCTGAGCCGGATGCCCACGCGGGCGGCAATTTCTTTGCTTCCCGCGGAGTTTTCCAGGATGACCGTGTCAGCCTGGGCGGCAGCCGCAGCCGTGGCCACGAAAGCCGCCTTAGGGCCGATGAGATAGTCATCCAAGGTGGCATTTGCCGACCGGTAAATTGCCGAGGCGCCGTAGTTTCCCAGCTCTGAAGCGGCACCGGGCGACAGGTCGCCACTTACAGCTACAGCAGCTTCCCCCAGCCCGCGCGCGATGGTCAGCAGCTCCAGGCTCCCCTTTTTCAGGGCGTCGCCGGGGTTGTCAATGAATACAAGTACCTTTGCCATGTCTGTGGGTTCCCCTTAGAGCAGCTTCTGGGCGGCCAGGTAGTCCACCAGCTTGATGCCGGCGTCGCCCTCGTCAGTGATGATGGTTCCCGCGGTGCGGGGCGGCCGTGAGGCGGCGGATTCCACGGTGGTCCAGGACCCGGAGTGGCCCACCTGGGCAGGATCCAACCCGATGTCCGCAAGCGTCAGCGTGGTGATGGTCTTGCGCTTGGCGGCAATGATCCCCTTGAAGTTGGGGTACCTGGGTTCATTGATCTGGTCCGTGACGGAAACCACGGCAGGCAGTGAGGCCTCGATGGAATCCGTGGAGAAGTCGCCGTCACGACGCGCCACCAGGGTATTTCCCTGCACATCAACCGATGAGGCAAAAGTGACCTGGGGCAACGCCAGCCGCTCTGCCAGCTGCGCCGGAACCAGCGAAGTCTCGCCATCGGTGGAGGCCATCCCGGTAATGACCAGGTCCACCTGCCCGCTGGCTGCGAGGTGCCGGATGGCTGCCGCCAGTGCCAGCGAGGTGGCTGCGGCATCGGAGCCCGCCAACGCATCATCGATGACGTGGACGCCCTCGGTGGCACCCATCTGCAAGGATTTCTTGACGGCATTCACTGCACCGGAAGGCCCCATACTGAGGGCGATGACCTGGTTGCCTGCCTTGCTGCCGCCCCGCGCCTCAATCAACTGCAGGGCCGTTTCCAGGGCGTACTCGTCCAGTTCGGAAAGAATGCTCTCCGCGCGGTCCATCGTGTGGCCCTCGCCAGTGAGGTGTCGGTCGAACTGGGCGTCCGGTACATGCTTGACCAGGACGATGATCTTCAATGTATCTCCCACTGTTTCTACAGCAGCCTTCCATGTTTGCGGTAGCCAGCCCCGTTGGGGCGTAGCCATGGACTGCCCGGGTCACGGGTAGCTCCTAGCTAACCACAAAGCCCGGACATGTTCCCGCCCGCGTTAACGCCCATGTCTCACCGGCAGGTCTCCAAGCAACGCCCGACGGCGGCGACCCCCTTCTGGAAGGAAGTCGCCGCCGTCGGGCCGTGCTTTCAGTTCGGCCCTGTGCCCCCCCTGATTGGTCAGTTTTCGGCAGTTCCGAGAGTGACGTCCAGGGTCTGTTCCTGGCCGTTGCGCAACACCGTCACCTTGACCTCCGCACCGCCCGCCTGTTCCCGGACTGCCGCGGTGAGCTGGTTCGGCTCACTGACCGCCCGGTCGTTCAGCCGGGTGATGACGTCGCCGACTTTGATGCCGGCCTTGTCCGCAGCTGATCCCCGCTCCACAGTGGCCACTTCGGCGCCTACCGAGAACTCCGAGGGGGTCGAGGAAGCGGTCTTTCCCTTCACGCTGACGCCAAGCTGGCCGTGACTGGCCTCGCCATTGTCCACAATTTCCTGCGCAATGCGCTTGGCATGGTTGATCGGGATGCTGAAGCCGACCCCGATGTTGCCCGTGCTCGAGGAAGCCTCGGAGCCCGCCGAAGCGATCGCCACATTGACGCCGATGACCTCACCCTTGCTGTTCACGAGCGCGCCGCCTGAGTTGCCGGGGTTGATCGCCGCGTCCGTCTGGATGACGTTGATGGCGATCGAACTGCTGGCCGCGTTCGGTGTACCTCCCCCGGGCGGGGCGAACTGGAAGCCTTCGCCATCCTCACCTTCGGTCTCGTCGCCGTTTTCCGGGGCAGCGGCAGAAGCAACACTGATGGTCCGGTTCAGCGTGGATACGATGCCGTCGGTCACGGTGCCAGTGAGGCCCAACGGGGAACCAATGGCAATGGCAGTATCGCCGACGTTGAGGGCGCTTGAATCTCCCAGGGTGGCAGGGGTCAGGCCGGAAGGATCCTCGGCCTTAATCACCGCCAGATCGGACAACGGGTCTGTTCCCACCAGGCTGGCCGCGATAACGCGGCCGTCCGAGGTGCGGATTTCAAGATTCGCGTTCGCCGTTGCGCCATCCAGCGTGACCACGTGGGTGTTGGTCAGGATATGGCCTTGATCGTCAAGGATGATGCCGGAGCCCGTGCCTCCTTGGTTTCCGCTGCTGGCGCTGATGGTCACCACGCTCGGCGTTGCCTTCAAGGCGGCCGCAGTGATCTCGTTGACGCTGTCCGTGTTGTTGACGATCACGGTTTCCTGCTGCGAGCCCCCGCTGAGGGGTGCACTGCTGTTGTCGAAGCCGTTCCCGAGGCCCACGGCCGCGACGCCGCCACCCACCAGGCCAGCCGCCAGGATGCTGGCCACCAGGGTCCCGACCCCGAAGCCTGCCTTGCGCTTGGGCTGGGTGTACGCGGGGCCAAAGCTGCTTCCCGGAGCTGAATGCTGCTGCCCGGGATATTGCTGGTGGGAGTACTGCTGGTTTGAGTACTGCTGGCTTGAGTGCCCAGGCGTCGCGCCCCGGGGATCTGCGTGTTCCGGAGCTGCCCAAGGCTCCCGCGCCGGGTACTGGGGCTGGGGCTGGGACCATGAGCCCGTCGTTTCATCGCGCCGCTCGATGGGGAAAGTGGGGTGGGGTACTGCGGAACTGTCAATCGGCGCTGTCTGGTGTTCTGCTGCCGCCTGGTTGTGACCGTCGCGGGCCGGTGCTGCCTGTTCAGGGACGTCGTTTACCGGACCGTCATTTTCCGGTCGTTCGTCTTGCCTCGGGTTCTCAGTCATTGGAATTCCTCTCGTGCTCGTCTGCCCTTAACTATGGACCCTCCTGCTGGGATCCGGGCGAGCATTTGCTGGAAGCTTCCTGAGAGCTTCTCAAGCCCTTGGGGCCCTTTTAAAGCTTCTAAAGATGGGTTTCGCTAGTGGCATATTCGGCGCTGTGGACGGGATATCCGGTGCACCATAGAATCAAATGGAATGCCACAGCGACCTGCGGCTACACACCTGCGTGGGGGCGCTGCTGGATTCTGCGACGACCGATTCGTCCCGGATCGGTGTCTGGCGTGCTGAAGGGTTGCACATGCGGTCAAAGTTCAAAGGTATTCTCGCCGGCCTCGGCCTTGCCGGTTTGTTGATGGCTCCGGCCGCTGCGGCCTGGGCTGAGGAGCCAGTCACCCTCAATAAGGAAACCAAGATCGTGGACTCCGCGGGCGTTTTAGGTGGCCGCGCTGATGAGGTCGAAGAAGCTATCAAGAAGCTTGGCACCGAGCATGCCACGGTGTTGCACGTGGTCTTTGTCGACCGCTTCGAAAATCCAGCGGACCGCGAGGCATGGACGGACGAAGTAGCCCAAGCTGCTGACTTGGGATCAAATGCCCTGCTCCTGGCGGTAGCCACAGCCCCGGATGCCCGCCAGTACATCCTTAATGCTCCAGGCGACAGCAAAATTACTGCCGAGCAGCGCCGCACCATCGAACAGGAAGTCATCAATCCGCAGCTCGGCCAGGGAAACTACCCGCAGGCCGCCATTGATGCCGCCACCGCTGTTGGCAACGCCGCTGAAGGCGGCAAGGGCACCTTGGATGAATCTGGCACCAGTGCCGGCGTCCTTGTAGGCGTGGGCGCTGTTGTTGCCGCGGGCGGCGCAGGAACCTACCTTTACCTGCGCAACCGGCGGAAGAAGGCCGGCCAGGCGAGCCAGCACGCCGGCACCGGACATGCCGCGCAGGGGCAGAAGGCTGACCCGCTGGCCGGGCTCAGCATCGAGGACCTTCGCAAGAAGAGTGGTTCCCTGCTGATCGAGGCAGACAACGCCATCACCTCCAGTGAGCAGGAGCTCGGCTTCGCGCAGGCGCAATACGGCGATGCCGCCGTCGGAAACTTCACCAAGGCGTTGAAAGATGCCAAGGCGCACATGAGCGAGTCCTTCAAGCTGCAGCAACAGCTGGACGATCACATTCCGGATACCGAAGAACAGCAGCGCAGCTGGCTGGGCGAAATTATCCGCCGTTCAGAGGCCGCACTGGCATCCCTCGACGAGCAGAAGGCCGACTTCGATTCCCTCCGCGAACTCGAAAAGAATGCTCCCCGGGCACTCGCCAGCGTTGAGGATGGGCTGCAGAAGGCAGCGTCCAAGATCTCCGGCGCTGAGCAATCGCTCGAAATCCTGCGTACCAAATACGCCGAAAGTGCCCTGGTCCAGGTATCGGACAACATCAGCCAGGCCAAGGAACGCATCGATTTCGTGCGGACCGCAGTTGGCTCAGGCCGGGAAAAGCTCGATGCCGGCGAGGCCGGGCTGGCTGCGGTGGCCGTCCGCGCAGCTGAGGAAGGACTCCACCAGACCAACGTGCTGCTTGACGCGATCACCAAGGTGTCCGGCAGCCTGGACGAGGCGCACCGGGGACTCGAAGCAGCCGTAGTGGACACGTCCCGGGACCTCGCACAGGCACGAGCCATGGTCCAGTCGGGTGCTCATCCGGAGCTTGCAGGACCCGTGGCTGGAATAGAAGCCGTTCTAGGCCAGGTGAAATCCGAAATCGACGGCGGCAAGATCGATCCGATCGCCACCCTGCAGCGCGTCGAAACCGCCCATCAGTCACTGGACCAGGCGCTGACAGGCATCCGTGACAACCAGGAGCAGGCACGGCGCGCTCAGGCATCCCTGCAGCAGGCCATCATGGCAGCGCAGGCCCAGATCAGCGCCACCTCGGACTACATCACCGCACGCCGCGGCGGCGTAGGTACAGAGGCAAGGACCCGCTTGGCAGAATCGCAGCGAAATCTCGACTATGCGCTGTCCATCTCCCGCACCGATCCGGTCACGGCACTCACCTACGCCCAGCAGGCGCATGCCCTTGCTGTGCAGGCTGCCCATTTGGCCCAAGCGGACGTCGACAATTTCGGCTACGGCAACCAGGGCTATGCCAACCAGGGCTACGGCGGCGGCATGTTCGGTGGCGGTGGCGGCGGCGGGCTCGGTGGAGCCATTCTTGGTGGCATCCTCATTAACTCCATACTTGGCGGTGGCGGCGGCTGGGGCGGCGGCCACAGCGACGGCGGCGGCGGCGACTGGGGCGGCGATGCGGGCGGCGGCTGGGGCGGAGACTCCGGCGGCGGCGGTGATTTCTAGCCCCGGGCGTAACAGAACCAGCGTTGGGTGGCCCGGGCTGCGCAACGTGTAGAAGCGGTACAACAACTGATCACTGATTTCAGTGGCCACCACTGAGCGGGACGAAAGGCAACATTATGGTTAAGCAGTCCATCTTCGGCCGAATTTCACAGCTGGCAAAAGCGAACATTAATTCGCTGCTGGACAACGCCGAGGATCCCCAGAAAATGCTGGACCAGATGGTCCGCGACTACACCAACAACATTGCCGAGGCTGAATCCGCCGTCGCTCAGACCATTGGCAACCTTCGAATGCTGCAGGACGACTACCGCGAGGACGTCAAGAACGCACAGGATTGGGGCAACAAAGCGCTGGCCGCTTCACGTAAGGCAGATGAGCTCCGTTCCAGCGGTAACGCAGCGGACGCGCAGAAGTTCGACAATCTCGCAAAGGTAGCCCTGCAGCGTCAGATGGCCGCAGAGAACGAAGCGAAAGGCGCAGAACCCAGCATCGCTTCGCAGGAAGAGGTGGTGGAGAAGCTCAAGACCGGCCTGGACCAGATGAAGGGCAAGCTGAACCAGCTCACCAGCAAGCGCAACGAGCTGGTGGCGCGTTCCAAGACAGCCGCCGCGCAGTCCCAGGTCCACGATGCCATCAAGAGCATCGACATTCTGGACCCCACCAGCGAGGTCGGCCGCTTCGAAGAGAAGATCCGCCGCGAAGAAGCCAAGGTGCGGGGGCAGCAGGAGCTTGCCTCGTCCAGTCTTGACGCCCAGTTCAACCAGCTGGAGGACCTCGGCGAGCAGGTCGAAATTGAGGCCCGCCTGGCCGCTCTGAAGAACGGCGGCGCCAAACCTGCCATTGGCGCAGCAGGCGCGTCCGGGGCAGCCCAGACCAGCGACAGCACCGTTGACGAAGCAGATTTCGACAAGCTGTAGACACCCGCACGACGCCTCACAGCAAGAGGACCGGAATTCGTAGAGAATTCCGGTCCTCTTCTATTAATGGCTAACGGGGCCTAGCGGCTGACCTTGCCCATCAGCGAAGCAATGGGCCGCAGGAAAATGGGCTTCGCCAGGAACCACGCGGCAGCCATGACTGCTACCGAGGCGAGGAACAACCAGAAACCCAGCCAGCCCTCGCCGTCGGTACCCGCGTACATGTGGTTGAGGTTGCGCAAAGCACCTGTGGCAAGGACCAGGAAGACGTGGACAACGATAAACGCCACGAAGTAGATCATGACCGGGAAATGCACCGCCCTGGCCACTTCAATCGGGTAGGCGCGGTTGAGGCCCTTGGCCTTGGCCGGCCAGGCTGCTGACATCCGAAGGCCGGTGATGAACGCCAGCGGGGCCGCGATAAACACAGTAGCGAAGTAGGCCAGGAGTTGCAGGGCGTTGTAGTTGATCCAGCCATTCTCGGTGGGCCAGTTCAGCGAAGCGTATTGCAGCGCCGCTGAAAGGGCATTGGGGAACACATCCCAACTGGTGGGAACGATTCGCATCCACTGACCTGTGGCAAAGAGCAAAATGGCAAATACGACGCCATTGATGATCCACAACACATCCAAGAGCAGGTGGAACCACAATTCGAGCGTAATGGTGGTTGGCGGCCTTTTGGTGCGCAGGAGACCCTTATTGTTCCGGGTCCAGCGGCCACTCGGCCGCGTGGTGGTCCGGACCTGCCAGCCCGAGCGGATAATCAGCAGCAGGAAGAACCCGTTCAGGAAGTGCTGCCACCCCAGCCAAGCCGGAAATCCTACGGGTGCGCCCTCAGGGAGGCTGCTGTGGCCGGAATACTCCTGCAGGAACGCCGCTACCGGGTCCAGGGTTACCAGCCACCTGGCCAGCAGCACCAGCAGGACCAGCGCCACCAGCACCCCCGGCACGCCCCAATACAACCTGGACCTGCGGCTCTGGGTGGATCTGCTGCTCAGGGCGCCCGGCTTCTTCGCGGGTGTGGACATTAAAGCATTCCTCTCGAGAACGGCCCGCCGAAGCTACCAATCCGGCGGGTCTCTGCCAACGAGAATACTAGGAACCAGGGGAAGCTCTAAAAGAATGGCCCCGCCGGCGTAATGCCTGACAGGACCATTCATTCTTGTTGCGGGGGCAGGATTTGAACCTGCGACCTCTGGGTTATGAGCCCAGCGAGCTACCGAACTGCTCCACCCCGCGTCGCTCGAACAACACTACCCTAATTTCGGGACACACCCGACCACTTGCTGATGCCGTCACCGGGCGGCACCGGAAGCTCAGCGGATCACCATGAACACACGCTTAAAAGCGGGAGGCCCGGAAGTTGTTTCCAACTTCCGGGCCTCCGTTTTCAGTTGCGGGGACAGGATTTGAACCTGTGACCTCTGGGTTATGAGCCCAGCGAGCTACCGAACTGCTCCACCCCGCGTCGCACTTATAACTCTACCAACAGGTAAACATTGAGCCAAATCGAGGCGCCGTGATCTGTGTCTCCAGGCCCGCACCCTCGGGCAGAACAACTGCGGCCCCGCTGGTCCTGAAGGACCGCGGGGCCGCAGTAGCGCCTTTGACTGGTTACCTTGGGTCAGCTGCCGGCAGCGGCGCTCTCCGTGGGCGTCGGCGTAGCAGTGGGTGGGGCTGCAACCGCAGGATCAGCTGCAGCCGCTTCCAGCCTGGCCTCGGCTTCCAGTGCCCTCTGCAGAGCCTCTGACAGCCGCTTCTGCTGCTCGCCGTAGCCCGCGAAGTCACCGCCTCCCAGAGCCGTCTGCCCGGCCTGGATGGCGGCATTCGCTTCTTCCAACGCCGCCTTCAGATCAGCGCGGGCGTCATCCGTAGCCGCGCCGGGTGCTGCCGGATCCGAGGGGGTATGGCCAGTGTTGTCCGAATCGCCGGCGGCTGCACCTGAATCGCCTCCGAACAGCTGGTCCAGGGCCTCATCCAGGGTGGGCGCGAAGCCGATCTTGTCGCCGAAAGCAACAAGCACCCGCTGCAACGTGGGGTAGGACGTTTCACCAGTGGACTGGAGATACACGGGCTGCACGTAGAGGAAGCCGCCGCCAGCCGGCAGGGTCAGCAGGTTGCCGTTCAGCACCTCCGAAGCGCCTTGGCGCAACAGGTTCAACGCCTGGGAAACCGTGGGGTCCGAGTTGAACTTGTTCTGCGCCTGGCCCGGGCCGGGCACCTGCGTTTCCGGCGGGATCTGCAGCAACCGCAGCTTGCCATAACCCTCGGCCTTGACGCCAGCCTGGTTACCGGCGTCGGAGTCAGCAGCGAGGAAGCCGTACAGGATGTTACGTGCATTCCCCTCCCCTGCGTTCTGCGGGATGAACCCGGACGTGAGCTGGAAGGCGGGAGCTTCCTGATCCGGCATCTGCAGCGACATATAAAACGGCGGCTGCTTGATCGGGTTTTGTGGAGTGCTCTCCACGGTGGGGTCGGCAGGAACGCTCCAGACGTCGTCGCCCTTGAACAGGCTGACCGGATCTGTCACGTGGTACCTGCCGAGCAACTCGCGCTGAACCTTGAACAGATCTTCCGGGTACCGGACATGGCTCATGACGTCGGCAGTCATCTCCGAGTAAGGCTTGATGCTGGCGGGGAAAACCTTCTGCCAGGCCTTGAGAATAGGATCCTGATCATCCCAGGCGAAGAGCTCCACACTGCCGTCGTACGCATCAACGGTAGCCTTCACAGAGTTCCGGATGTAGTTCACCGTGCTGTTCGGCAGCGCCGCACTGCGGCCGGAAGTTGTCTGGGAGTCGGCGGTGGCAGCGGACAGCTGGGCCTGCTCTGAGTACGGGAAGTACTGGCTGGTGGTGTAACCGTCAACAATCCACTTGATGCGGTCGTCGACGATTGCCGGGTAGGCGTTGCCGTCCACCGTCAGGTAGGGGGCAACCTTTTGGACGCGTTCGCGCGGCGTGCGGTCGTAAAGAATCTGGGATTCAGAGTTAACCGCATCCGATAACAGGAGGTCCGTGGACTGGAACTTGATGGCGTAGAGCACCTTGTTGAAGAAGCTGCCCACCTCGGGCCCGCCGTCACCTTCGAAGGTGTACTGGGTGTCCTGCTGGCCCTCTTCACCTGACGGCCGGTCCTGCTCACGTTTGGGCGCTCCCTCCGGAGCACCAACCACGGAGTAGTCCACGGTGTTTTCGCCAAAGTAGACGCGCGGTTGGTAACTGCCTTCATCGCCCAGGACGCCACTGGTGGGGATCCCGGACTGCAGGAAGTCAGGCTTTCCGTCCGCGGTGAACTTATTCCCCTTCGCGGCAACTACGCCGTAACCGTGCGTGTATACGGCATGCTCGTTCAGCCATGAAGTAGTGCCCAGACCGTCTGTATTGAGTTCCCGCACGGCGATAACAGTGTCCTGCACCTTACCGTCAACCTCATAGCGGTCAACGTTCAATGCCTCCGGGAACTGGTAGTACGGCCGGTACTGCTCCAACTGGCTGAACGCATCGGAAATCAGATTCGGGTCCAGAAGCCGGATGTTGGCGGTAGTCTGTGCATCTTGAGCCAGGGCGCCCGATTCCGCCTGGGTGGTGGCGTCATAACGCTGCATTTCTATTTGGTCCAGGCCGTACGCGGCGCGGGTCAGTTCAATGTTCCGCCCGATGTATTCCTCTTCCAGGGTCTGCTCCGACGGTGTCACCTGGAACTGCTGGATGACCCACGGGTAGACCCCGCCGGCCAGGATGGACGTGATGATCAGCATGGCTGTGCCGATGATGGGGAGGCGCCACTTGCCGATGACAGCTGCGGCAATGAACAGCACCGCCACCAGGATGGCCGCCACGGCCAGGATCGATTTGGTGGGGATCACGGCGTGGACGTCGGTATACAGCGCACCGGCCCACTTGCCGTTATCGCCCTGCACGGTGGCGAAGCGGTCCAGCCAGAAGTTGGCGCCCAGCAGCAGGAGGAAGGCAGCGCCTGCGACGGCGATGTGGATCTGCGCAGCACGGCTGGTGAAAATGCCACGCTCCATCAGGCGGATACTTCCGTAGAGGTAATGCGTGAGCAATCCGGCGATGCCCGCTACGACTACCACGCTGATCAGGAATCCCGTGATGAAACCAAGGAACGGGAGCGTCATGAGGTAGAAGCTGATGTCCATGTTGAATTCAGGATCGGCCTTACCGAAGGGTTCCTGGTTGAAGAACAACAGCACCCGCTGCCACTGACTGGCCGCAGCACTGCCGGCGAACAGCCCGAAGACGATGGGCACACCGATCATCACCACCCGACGGACCGGCTCCAGCTGCGCCTGGTAGCGGTTGAGGCTGTCCCGCACCTCTGAATCGGGGGCATAAATGGGACGGGCACGGTAGGCGATCCGGACGGCAAAGAAGACTGCCGTGAACATCAGGGCGAAGCCGGCAACGAAAATGCCAATCCGGGCCAGGTTCTGGGTCAGGAAGACTTCCACGAACCCCAACTGGCGGTACCACAAAACGTCTGTCCAGACGTTGGCGAAGAAAATGAAGCCGATCACGATGGCGGCTACAACGATCAGCGTGGGCGTCAGCGCGCCGCGTCTGGCAGAGGATCTTCCGGGCGGGGGTGTTGCAGCAGGACGGGACAAACTCGATACCTCATAGCTGGTTGTCTATTTACAGTTGAGAGTGCGGTGGAACAACTACTGGTGCCGGTCCAAAAGGGAAGGCAATAGCCGTCATCATTGGTACGAGCGGCGGCGCAGCATAGTTCCGGATTCAGTCTAGTTGCTGGCGCAGGCGGGGAGGTTTGCCGTTCCAGTACCGGACGCTGCCGATTCCAGTGCCCGCCGCGCATCCTCCAGAGTCTCCACCCTGACCACCTGGAGTCCGTCCGGTACCTGCCCCACGACTTCATCGCAGTTGCCTGCCGGTGCAAGGAACATCGTCGCCCCGTTTGAGCGGGCACCAATCATCTTCTGCGCAATCCCGCCGATCGCGCCCACCTGCCCGTCCGGGGAGATGGTGCCTGTTCCCGCAATATGCTCGCCCCCGGTGAGACTGCCCGGAGTCAGGGTGTCCACGATGCCCAGTGCGAACATCAGTCCAGCGCTCGGCCCGCCCACCTGCTCCAGCGAAATGGTGACATCAACGGGGAAAGTGAAGCGGTACTTGAGCATTACACCCAGAACGTGATTGCCGGCGTCGTTCTTCATGGGCGTTACCGTGACCGGGACCGGGCTGCCGGACCGTTCGACGACGAGAGCCACGTCCTGCCCTCCGCCCGCAGCGAGTTCGTCCTGGATGTCAGAGAGCGCGGTGACGGGTTTGCCGTTGATGCTCAGGAAGACGTCATCGGCCTGGAGTTTGCCTTCCGACGGTGAACCGTCGGAGAACCCGGCGGCCTGGAGTTCCTGTTCAAAAGGGATACGGAGTTCGTCGAGGGCGGCGGCTACCGCATTTTCCTGCGAGGACGCCATGGCCGCGGCACTTTGTTCTGCTGATTCTTCCCTGGTTACCTCAGTGGGATAAATGAGCTCCTCGGGATAGACGCCCTTGCGCGGATCCAGCCACGCGGAGAATGCACCGAGGATGGTTACCGGCCCGTTCGGACCGCCGTCGACATAGACAGTGGTCAGATCCAGCCTGCCTTCGGCCGGATAGACTTCCTTGCCGCTCACGCTGATGACGGGGCGGCCGCCGTCGGTGGCCAGGGTATTGAAGGTTGGCCCGGGTGATTCAACGACGTAGGGCACCGGCAGCGTCCCGACGGCTATGGCGAGAACCAAGGCTGCTACACCGGACAGCACCATGGCGCTGAAACGCGCGTCCTGTCCTGCAGTGCTTCTGCCGGAACCGCTGGCACCAGGAGGAAGGGCCCGCCGCCGTCCCCTGAGGGCGCCGCCATCGTGGGGCCCGTCCGATGGGTCCCCGGCGGCATGATGTCCGCGTGTGATAGTCATTCCAGTGCCTCTCCTCGCCGCCGGACCGGCCGACGGCGGCAGCGCTCCGGGCGGGCTGCCCGGCAGCGGTTTGCTTCCGGATCAAGCCTACGTGCCGATCGTGTGCATTCTTTGCGGTGCATTCTTTGCCATAAGCGAACGTGCCCGTTTTCCACAGACAGCGACACCGGCACCGGGGTACCGTGAAGGTGATCAACAGGCACCTCTAGGATCGGCAGGACCATGACCTCCAACCCCCTCAATCCATCTGACGGTGATGACAACCCGAAGGATCCGCTGGCAGAAATGTTGCAGAACCTGATGGGCGGTAAAGGCATGGAAAACATTGACGCCGCGGAAATCGCCCGTGCAGCAGGCCTGCCGGACGATCCCAATCTCCTGGCCCAGATGTTCTCCCAGGTCCAGGCCATGATGAGCGCGCCCTCCGAGGGACCCGTGAACTGGCAGCTTGCCCACGACAACGCGCGCCGCGTTGCCGCCACGGGCTCCGACCCTTCCGTCACCACGCAGCAGTCCCGCGACGTGGACGAGGCCCTGAGACTGGCCGAGTTGTGGCTGGACCAGGTGACCGGACTGCCGGCCACCGGACTCATCGGGCGTGCATGGTCGCGCGCCGAGTGGGTCGAGGCCACCCTTGGTACCTGGAAGCGCCTGACGGAACCAGTCGCCAACAGCATCGCCAACGCCCTGTCCTCCGCCATGACGCAGCAGATGCCCGAGGAGATGAAGTCCATGATGGGCGGCGCCTCGTCCATGCTCCAGAACATGGGCGGAGCCATCTTCGGCATGCAGCTTGGCCAGGCCATCGGCGCGCTGTCTGCCGAGGTTGTCAGCTCCACGGACATCGGTGTTCCGCTGGCTGACCTGGAGATGGCACTGCTTCCGTCCAATGTGGCCAAGTTCGGATCGGGATTGAGCGTGCCTGAAAACGATATCCGGCTGTTCCTCGCCGTCCGCGAGGCGGCACACGCCCGGTTGTTCGTCCAGGTTCCGTGGCTGCGCGGCCATCTGCTGGGTGCCATCGAGGCGTACGCCCGGGGAATCCACATCGATATGTCCCGCATTGAAGAGTTGGCGCGCGACCTCGATCCCGGCAACCCCGAGGGGATCCAGGAGGCCTTGTCCCAGGGTGTTTTCATGCCGCAGCGCACCCCTGCCCAGGAGCAGGCCCTCGAAAAGCTGGAAACAGCGCTGGCCCTGGTGGAAGGCTGGGTGGACGAACTCACGGCAGCGGCCACTGAGAACGTGCTCCCCTCCTCCGCTGCCCTTCGCGAAACCGTGCGGCGCCGCCGGGCAACCGGCGGCCCTGCAGAACATGCCTTTGCCTCCCTGGTTGGCCTGGAATTGCGGCCCCGCCGGCTGCGCGAGGCCGCAACACTATGGGCAACACTCAAGGAAGAACGCGGGATAGAAGGCCGGGACGCTATCTGGCAGCACCCGGACCTGCTTCCCACCGCCCAGGACCTGGACGATCCGAAGGGCTTCAGCTCGCGGCGCGCCTTGGCGGAAGCCAGCGCGACCGAAGTTGACGATGCGTTGCAGAAGCTGCTCAGCGGGGGCTTCGATTCGCAGTCTGATGCCGCCGGGGACACCACGTCCGGGAACGAAGACGGCGATTCGAACGGCAACTCCGACGATGGCTCAACCGATGAAGGCCAGGCCGGCAACAAGCCCTAGCCGGCTGCGCAGTCCGCGTCGCCTTCCGGACCGTCCTCTGGGGCGCCCTCGTGGGGCCCTCCAGCATCGGCATCGCGGTCCAGACCGCGGCCGGTTGCGAAGGACACGCCTTCCAGGAAGGCCTTAGCCCTTTCCGTGTGGGGGTAGGCCTCCAGGAGCCTCCAGAACGCGGCGTTGTGGCCTGCCACCAACAGGTGTGCCAACTCGTGGAGCAACACGTAGTCGATCACCCACTGCGGCATAGGCTGGAGCTTGTGGGAAAGCCGGATGGTTCCCTCGGAGGGTGTGGCTGATCCCCAGCGCGAGTTCTGGTTCCGCACCCAACGCACGGACGATGGCACCGCCCGGCCGCCCAGGTAGTTCCGCGACAATTCGGCAGCATGTTCGGCGAGGGCGGCGTCACTGGAAGCGCGGCGTGATCCCTTGCCTGCTGGTGCCCTCCGGCCCTGCCGGTGGAGCTTGTCCACCATCCGGGAGACCCACTCGGTTTCCTGGGCCAGGTTGAAGTGCGCGGGAATGGCCACGACTGCCTGCCCGTCTTCCCAAAAAGCGGCAACCGTACGGGTCCGGCGCGCGGAGCGCCGCACCACTACCGAAGCACCGTCCTGCAGCCTGCGCAGCGTATCCCCTGCCGGCCCGGCTACCTTGCGCGGGCTCACTCGCTGGTGCTTTCAGCCAGGATCTCCAGCACAGCCTCGCCGTACTTCTCCAGCTTGGACGGGCCGACACCCGGCAGTTGGGCCAGCTGCTCAACGGTGGTGGGCTTGGCCTCTGCAATGGCTGTCAGCGTGGCGTCAGTAAAGACCACGAACGCTGGCACGTCTGAAGCCAGAGCCGTGGCTTTGCGCCACTGCCGGAGGTCTTCAAAGGTCTGTTCCTCGTAGCTGGGCGGGCATTGGTTGCAGCGGCCAACCTTACGTTCGGCCCCGCTGCCGAGCATGCTTCCGCACACCCGGCACATGGCAGGTGCGGCGGCGTTCCGCCTCGGAACCCGTGGCAGCGACCTGGCCGAGCTTCCCGCAACGGAATCCGGCCGGAGCCCGTCCAGGAACCGTGAGGGTTTGCGGTTGGCACGGCCACCTGGCGTTCGTGCCGTAGACCAGGACAGGGACAGGAACTCGCGTGCCCTGGTGATTCCCACATAAAGAAGCCTGCGTTCCTCGTCCACGCTTTCCGGCGTGTCGGCAAAGGAAATCGGCATCAGACCCTCGCTCAGCCCCACCAGGAAGACTGCGTCCCATTCGAGGCCCTTGGCCGCGTGCAGCGACGCCAGGGTGACCCCCTGGACCGTGGGAGCATGCTGGGCCAGCGAGCGTTCCTGCAATTCATTGACGAAGTCTGCAAGGCCAAACCCCGGCCCGCGGGACTGCGAGAGTTCATCTGCCAGCGCTACCAGTGCAGCCAGTGACTCCCACCGCTCCCGGGATGCGCCGCCGCTGTGCGGTGCGGCGTCGGTGTAGCCGAGCGAGGCCACAATGTCCCGGACGATCTGGCCCAAGGGTTCAGGAGCACCTGACTCGGCCACCGCACGCGTGGCGGCCCGAAGCTGCAGGATAGCGTCCCGGACTTCCTTGCGGGCAAAAAACCGCTCACCGCCGCGCAACTGATAGCCGATTCCGGCGGAAGCCAGGGCCTGTTCATACGCGGCGGACTGGCCGTTGGTGCGGAACAGGACGGCGGTCTCGCTGGCGAGCGTACCGGCGTCGAGCAGTGCCTGGATTTGCTGGGCGACAGCGGCGGCTTCCGCTTCATCGTCCGTGCATTCCATGAACTTGGGTTCCGGACCGGCAGGACGCTGTGCCACCAGCTGCAGCGGAGTGGCCCAGGCTGCGTCAGCAACGGAACCCCCGCTGCGACGGCCGGCCAGCAGGTTGTTGGCCAGTTTCACCACCTGCGGGGTGGAACGGTAGTCACGGATGAGCTTGACGACGGCTGCATCAGGGTACTTGACCTTGAAGCCCAGCAAGTGCTGAGGTGAAGCACCCGTGAAGGAGTAGATGGTCTGGCTGGCGTCGCCCACTACGCAGAGCTCATCGCGACCCCCAAGCCAGAGATCCAGCAGCCGCTGCTGGAGTGGCGAGACGTCCTGGTACTCGTCCACTACGAAGTGGCGGTACTGTTCCCGCACTGTGGCCGCCACCTTGGCATCTTCCTGCAGGATGCCGACGGTGATCAGCAGAACGTCCTCGAAGTCAATGATGTTGCGGTCAGTTTTCAGGTCCTCGTAGGCCTGGAACACCCGGGCCACTGCGGTAAGGTCAAAGCCGCCGGGCGTCCCGCGGTCCTGCGCTTTTTCGAGGTAGTTGGCGGGAGTGAGCATGGAAACTTTTGCCCACTCGATCTCTGACGCAAGGTCGCGGATCGAAGCGCGGTCAGTGGTAAGCCTGAGCCGGCGGGCGGCTTCGGCGATGACAGGAGCCTTGTGGTCCAGCAGATTGGGCAGCTGGCCACCCACCGCCTGGGGCCAGAAGAACTGGAGCTGCCGAAGGGCCGCCGCATGGAAGGTGCGGGCCTGGACGTTGCCGACGCCAAGGTCCCGCAGCCGGCTCCTCATCTCAGCCGCCGCCCGTGCTGTGAACGTCACGGCCAGCAACCGCTGGGGAGCCAGGACACCGGAGTGGACACCATAGGCGATGCGGTGGGTGATGGCCCGGGTCTTGCCGGTTCCCGCCCCGGCCAGGACACAGAGCGGGCCCCTCAGCGTTGTTGCCACCTCCCGCTGTTCAGCGTCGAGTCCCCCAAGGATGCGGTCCTCAAGCGAGGTGGTGCTGTCAATGCTCTCTGTGGTCACTCTGCTGCTCTGTCGGTTGGGCGTGGACGGTCGGATGGTGCGCTGCTGCGACGGGGACCTGGTCAGGCTACCGGCTCCGGTTCGGCGATCGGGCCGCCGTACCAGTGCTCTATCAGGGCCCTGGCAATGGAAATCCTGGAAGGGATCACAATCTCTCCCGCAAGGACGGCAGCCTGGAGTTCCGGGCGGGTGAACCAGCGTGCCCGGGTGACCTCGACGCCGTCGGGCCTTGCTTCGGTGTCTGCCGTGGTTGCGGTAAAGCCCAACATCAATGATGCCGGAAATGGCCAAGGCTGCGAGCCAAGGTATTGGCAGGCGGTGACCCGGACGCCCACTTCCTCTTGGATTTCCCGAATGACCGCCTGCTCCAGGGACTCGCCCGGTTCTACAAATCCCGCCAGCGTAGAGTGCATTTTAGTGTCCATGGGACCGCCGCCGCCAAGCAACAGCCGTCCGTCCGGCCCTACCACTGTCACGATGATCGCAGGATCGGTTCGCGGGTAATGCTCGGAGCCGTCTCCGGGGCAACGGCGTACCCAGCCCCCTGCTTCAACGGTGGTGCGCTTACCGCAGCGGGGGCAGTGGGTGTGGCCGGCATGCCAGTTGGCAATGGCGCTGGCCTCGACAAAAAGTGCTGTGTGCGTGGCGTTCAATCTGCCGGCAACAGCACGGAAACCAAGCCACTGAGCGCGTTCCGGTGCACCGCTGACCTCTGCCGACACAGGCTCGGATAACACCACAAGGACGATTTCCGTGGCCACCGGCAGATCGCTGCCAGCCAACGCCGAGCCAAGGTAAATCAGCTCTTGGACCGGGGTTCCGGCTTCCTCAAGGCGGGACAGGAGGCCGGGCGCGTCCATCAGCACGAGGCCGGATTCCGCTACCAGGGCCTCGCGCCCAGCCAGCACCATGGCAAGGGTTCCCGGCCTCGCAGCGGTCCCGGCCACCATGCCCGGCTTCATCCGGGCTGCCGAAGCACGGTCGATCAAGGCCGGGCGAACAGGCAACACGGTGTTCACCAGATGATTGGCGCTTACCGGCTGCGGCGCTGACAGTTGCGAAACCGGCTGCCCTGGCACGGTTCCGGGTGCTGCAGGCTCTGATCGACTCATGCTTCCACCGTACTGACTCCCATGGACAATTCACATTCCTCATCGGCCGGCCCACCGGCTTTCGAAGGGAGAGATTTGGCGCGGATCTTGAGACTCGCCGTCGCACCTCAGTGACTTGGCCGCCAGTCAACCTACCGTGGAATGGTGAGAAGAAAACCTATGGAACTTGCGGCTGTAGCCACCGCGGCAGTCCCCGGACTGACCCCGACGGCGGTAAGTTCCGCGCCGGACGACGCCGCCGACTTTGATTCGGCACTGCTGCTGGACTCCGAAGGAAAACGCTGGAAGGTCCGCTCGCCCCGGCACCCCGAAGCCAGCGCACGGCTGGAAACCGAGTTCCTGGTGCTCCGGGCCTTCTCCCCCGCCATCCGCGCCGAGCTCCCGTTCCTCATGCCGACGGTAGCCGGAAAGGTCCGGCTCGGTTCCCTGAGCACTTTCGTCTACTCCCACCTCAACGGCACTACCCGGACGGTAGAAGACCTCACGTCCGGAAACGGCTCGCTGGCACGGGAAATCGGAGCCACCCTGGCAGCCATCCATGACCTGCCTCAGCCGCTGGTGAACAGCGCAGACCTTCCCAGCTACACCCCAAACGAATTCCGCCAGCGCCGGCTCAACGAACTGGACCAGGCCGCGACCACGGGCAAGATTCCCGGCCTGCTCCTGCTGCGCTGGGAGCACGCACTTGAGGATGTTTCCCTGTGGCGCTTCAACCCCTCCGTGGTCCATGGCGACCTTCACGAGGACAACCTGCTCGTCGACAACAACCGCGTCACGGCTGTCACCGGCTGGACGGATCTGCGCATCGGCGACCCCGCCGACGACTTTGCCTGGCTGGTAGCGTCCAACGAGCAGGACTTCATTGACACGGTGTTGAGGAGCTACACGGAAACCCGGCGTGATGTGCCTGATCCCCATCTACTTCGCCGCGCGGCACTGTCCGCGGAATTCGCGTTGGCCCAATACCTGGTCAAGGCCGTCGCTGCGGCCGATACCGCGATGATCGCTGAAGCCGAAGACATGCTAAAGACCCTCGCGGAAGACATCACCCGGCACGGCGGCCAGCCGATCGGCGTCGAACGGCTGCGCGCCCCTGCCGTGCCGGCGGCTTCCGCCTCCACCGAGGCCCCGGAAAGCTCCGCTGGGTCCGCGGCCTCCGGTGCCTCACCTGACAATGGAACGGTCGACGCAGCCACTGGGGACGCAGCCACTGAGTCTGCAGCGAGGGCCCTCTCCATGGGGCAGGCCGCAGCACCGGTTCCGCCGGTGCTCGTCACACCTATTCCACTCACCGGGGTTCCGGCTGTCCAGATCATGCCCATCCCGGACGACGAGGCCGCAGAACCAGCGAAACGTGCCGACGAAGACACATCAACCGCCGCCATCAGCATCGTCCCCGGCGGGCAGGGAAAAACGCCCTAGTTTCCTATCCGGGGCCCGGCGGTCAGCTGAATGCAGCCGCCAGGATTGCCTCCAGTTCTTCCGCCGTCCCAAGGTCATGAGGCCTGACCACGGCGTCGTCGGCAACGTAGAAGAATGCTGCGCTTACCTCTTCCAGAGGCACTGAGCGGAGCCTGGACCAGGCAAGCCTGTAAACGGCCAGCTGGACGGCCTTGTGTTTCAACCGGGCGGGAGACGGCCTGCGGCCGGTCTTCCAGTCCACCAGCTCCCAGCGGCCCGAGGCATCCTGGAACACGGCGTCCACACGGCCCCGGACGACGACAGGACCCACCCGGGTTTCCAGCGGGACCTCTACATGTGTGGGAATCCGGCCAGCCCACTCGGACCTCAGGAACGCGGCCTGCAATTCTTCGAGACCCAGCCCGGCATCGACGTCACCGTCGGCCCAGGGCAGCTCCCCGAGATCCAGCATTCCCGCTGACCCGAAGTGCTCCTCAACCCAGGAATGGAATGAAGTGCCCTTTCGCGCCGACATTCCTGGCTCCCGGGGCACCGGCCGCCTCAGCCGCGCCAGCACGGCGTCGGCGTCCTCCCCCAGTTCCACCAGTGTGGACGCCGAGATGTGCGCCGGAAGGTGGACGGCACGGCTGCGGTCGTCGGCCGAACGCCTTTCCAACAGCAGGGCAGCTTCCTCGGCCCAGCGGCCAGCATTGCCACGGAGCCCGTCCGGGTGCCCTCTGTACGGGTTCCCGCCGGCAGCAGGGTCTCCGGTGAAAGGGGCTTCGGTAATGAATTCTCCAGCAGCCGCGCCGCGACGGACCGCGTCCGCCGCCGCTTCCATGGCTTCACGGCGTCCCCGGAACAGCCGGAGCCTGGCTCCCGTCCGGGGGTTGACGGGTCCTTCCAGCGGGTCGTAGGGCCACTGGGCGGATTCGATCTCCCGGGTCAGGGGGCTTTCCTCCGGCAACGAAGCCTCATCAACCGAAGACCTGTGCACTGTGGCCGCGTTGCCGGCAGCGAGGGGCCCCAGCTCTGCCAGGAACTTGGACATCTCAGCCCTTCCGGAGCGGGAACCTACCCACGCTGCACTGGAAACCCACAGGACATGCTTGGCCCTGGTGTAGGCAACGTAGGCAAGCCGGCGTTCCTCGGCCTCGCCATGGGCCTGGACGTCGGCCCTGAACCGGGTTTCAGAGTCGAGCCAGCCCTTTTGGTCAGGCTGGTCTATGTCCCACTGGGGAAGATCCGCGCGGTCGCCCCGCAGGGGCCACGGCAGTGCCGCCGAGCCGCTGCTCCAGCGTGAATCGCGATCACTCGGGAAGGCCCCGGCGTTGAGACCGGGAACAAACACCACATCCCATTCCAGGCCCTTGGATGCGTGGACAGTCAACAGCTGCACGGCCTCGTGGTTGACTTCCGACGGCGCTCCGTCAAGGCCGTTTTCCTCAGCAGCCGCCGCCTCCAGCCAGGACAGGAACGCCAGGATGTCCACACGCTGTGCGGTCTGGAGGAATCCGGCCGCCGCGTCCTGGAAGGCATCGAGGTTGCGTCGTGCCTGGTGAATCGTGATGCCAGGCTTCGCAGCCACCTCGATGTCAAGCAACATGGAGCGTTCTACTTCTCCGAGCAAGGTGGTCAGGTCATCGCCGAGGTGGCGACGAAGCTGCCGAAGCTCCGCGGATAGTCTTCCCAGGCGTTCCCGGGCCGCGACCGTCAGCGACCGCCCCTGGCTGGACACCCAGCCCTCCTGGGGAAGCCAGTCCAGGGCCTCCACAAGGCTGGAGCCGTCCGAGATGTCGCTTTCCACGGGGGCAACTCCGCCGAAATTGTCATCCTCCAGATGGCTGCCCTCCGGGCCACGCCTCTGCTGCTCGCGGCGATGCGCCAGGAAGGATGACCAGTCGCGGAACGCCATGAGGTCCGCGGGCCCGATGCGCCATCGTGCCCCGGCCAGCAACCGCATCAGGGAATCAGAACGGCCGGGATCTGCCAGGACCCGCAGTGTGGAGACAAGGTCCACGATCTCCGGTGTATCCAGCAGACCGCCTAATCCAACGATCTCGTAGGCGATTCCGCGCGCTTCAAAGGCCTTCCGGACGCATTCCATTTGTGCCCGGCGTCTGCAGAGCACGGCGATCGCGGGCGGGACAGGCTCAGCGGACGCAACGAAGTCGGTGGCCTTGTACCTGAGGACGTCCTCCGCCAGCGCTGCGGCTTCATCTTCATCCGAACCGAACCGCCCCAGGACCACTTGGCCCTGGACAGCGGCAGGGCTGGGCTGCAGCGGGGGCACGGTGGGGCCGGATGCTGCCCCGCGTAGACCGGCCGTTCCCCCGGCGTTGGAACCGCCACTGAGCGGAGCCGCGATGATGTTTGCTGCTGCCAGGATGTTGCGGCCGTTCCGCCAGGCGGTGGTCAGGTAGGACGTGGGCGCCGGCGCAAAACCCCCTTCGGGTTGCCGCAGGGGAAATTCCTGCACAAAGTGAAAGAGCTGGCCTGCGGAGGCGCCCCGGAAACCATAAATGGACTGGTTGGGATCTCCGACTGCGGTCACGGCGTGGCCGCCCCCGAACAACCGCGAAAAAAGGACCAGCTGGGCATGCGACGTGTCCTGGAATTCGTCCAGGAGCACCACCTTGTAACGCTTCCTTTCAAAGTCACCTGCCTGCGGCACTTCGCGCGCCACGCGGGCCGCCAAGGCCACGAGGTCGCCGAAGTCCAGGGCGCCCCTGTTGCACTTAGCCTGATTGAACCTGCCAACCATGTCTGCGACGCTGGCACGGGTACGCAGCCGCCGGCTGATGTTCAGGGCTGCCTGGGTGGGATTCTTGCTGGCTTTGTGGCTGAAGGGAAGCCCCTCGAATTCAGCCACCCGCTGCTGGATCCAGTCCTCCACCTGCTGCGGCTCCTGCAGGTGCTCGGAACACTCGCCCGCCAGCTGAATCACGGCACTGATCAGGGTGGATTTGGCCGACGTAAAGTGCTCGTACTCACCGTCATAGGCTTCCACCACCTCGCTGGCCAGCTGCCAGGCCTGCGCGGCCCCAAGCAGCACCACGTCACGTTCCACGCCAAGGCGAAGACCATGGTCCGAAACGATGCTGCTCGCATAGGAGTGGTACGTGGAAACCTTCGGCTCCAAGCAATCGGGATCCAGAAGGCCCGCAGGAAAGAGCACATTCCCGGTGTCCTCGGCCGCGAGCCGCTGCAGAGCGGCCAGCTTGGCGCGGATACGGCTGGCCAATTCCCCGGCGGCCTTCCGGGTGAAGGTCACGCCCAGAACTTCTTCCGGCCGGACCCAGCCGTTGGCCACAAGCCAGACGACGCGGTCTGCCATGGTGGCTGTCTTGCCCGAACCCGCCCCCGCAATCACCAGGCGCGGCTCCAAGGGCGACGAGATGATTTCCGACTGCTCGGCAGTAGGGATGTTCTTTTCGCCCAGCAGGACGGACAGCTGCTCCGGCGTGAAGCGGGGAGCCGGCAGGGCCTGGATACCTTCGGCCACAGACTCATTGCCCCCAGCTTCCGGGGCTTCCCCATGTTCCGGGGCTTTAGGCATTTCCGGCACTGACGTAATTTCCGGCGTCGTCATTCCGTCACCTGCCGTCCACGGGCGCACAGCGGACACACTTCGGGAAGCCGGCAGCCATGGCCTCCATAACTGCCCTTGGCAGGATCGTGCCGGGCTTCGAACTCATTGCCTGCCATCACCACGGCGGCCTCGTTTACCATGTCCAGCGCCCAGTTGTCGTCGGCCGGGACGGGCTCCTGGTGCTGGGTTGAAAGCCCTTTGGCCGTGGTGCCGAGTTGGGCCAGTACCGCGCCCCCGGAGCGGGGGTCCGTCGTTGGAGACTCGAATCCGCCGGCAAGTACGGCCGCCTGGTAGGCGCCCAGCTGCGGATGCCGGGCCAGCTCCGCTTTGCCGGGCTGGCTCTTCCCGGTCTTCAGGTCCACCACCACCAGGCGTCCTTCGGCATCAATCTCCAGACGGTCCACCTGACCGCGGAGGACCGCATGGCGGAATCCGCCATCCGTTTCTGCAGTGTCTGCAGGCGGGTTCGTGGCAGAGCTTGTCTTCACCGGCACATCAGGCAGTTCCACTGAAAAGTCCTGTTCCACACCGAGCAGGGTGCGTCCCTCGCTCCGTGCGGTTATGACGTACTCGGCCAGTTTGCGCACCATGGTTTCCGCGCGCTTGAAGTCGAGCCTGCCTTCCCAGTTATCCTTCATTCCCAGTGACGGCCAGCGCCGCACCAGTTCCTCCACATAGCGGGTTCCCGTGGCGTCCGGCAGGTCCTGGGCAATGGCGTGTACCAACGTGCCCAGGCTTCGCGCAAAGTCCGTTGCCGCCTCTCCGCCGGCTGCCTGGACAAACCAGCCCAAGGGCGATTTCTGCACCGATTCGACCTTGGATGGCGATACATGGACCGTGCCGCCCCGAGCAACCACCGATTCCGTAGAGCTCAGCGGCAGCAATCCCCACCAGCTGTCCGGGTGCGCTCCGGGGACCGGCGGCTGCTGCGACGCCAGATGTGCAAGGACCCGTACGGCTTCAGCGGATTCGGCCGGAGCCGCTGCACCCACCTGGGCGTACTGGCGCAGCTCAGCTACCAGTGAGCGAAGGGTAAGCGGGCGTTGGACGTGGGTCAGCGGGCGGCTGTGTTGCCCGGGTTCCAGGGGCACTACGTAGTCAAGAAAGGACGACGGCTGTTCATCTTCGGAGGAAACCGCCGTGCAGATCAGCAGTTCCTGTGCCCGGGAGATAGCCGTGGAAAAACTCCGCAGTTCGTCATACCGGATGTCGCGTGCACGGCTGAGCGGGTCACGCTGCAGGGCGTAGTCAACACCATGTTCGACGGCGTCTGCATAGAGAGTGCTGCCCAGCAGTTCGCCACGGAGGCGGGTATTTGGCCAGACACCTTCCTGGAGGCCCGCCACTATGACGACCGGCCACTGCCTGCCCGCGGCGCTGGCCGGTGTCAGGAGCTCCACGGCATCATCGAGCTGTGCCCGGGCGGCAAGGGTATCCATGGGCAGTTCCTGGTTCAGCAGGTAGTCCAGGAACTGCTGGGGACCCGAACCCGGGAGCTGGTCCACGTAGCGCTCGGCGGTGTGGAACAGCGCCATCATGGCATCAAGATCGCGGTCCGCCCGGGCGCCGTTGGTCCCCCCGGCCATGGCTGCCTCGGTCCACGAAGCGGCCAGGCCGGTGGCATGCCAGAGTGCCCACAGGACTGTTTCCGCATTGGCGCCGGGCTGTTCTACGGCCTTCCGTCCGGCCTGGATCATCCGGGCGGTTCTCCGTGCGGCCCTGGCATCAAGTCCCAGCGTGAGCAGGGCACCCGGTTCCAGCAATGCCTCCACCAGGAGGGTGTCGCTGGACCGGCCGCCGCCGCCAAGTAACTCCTCGCGCCTCAATGCCTGCCGCAGCCTGCGCAGCTCCAGTGGGGTTGCACCGCCGATCCTCGAGGTCAGGAGCGCCACCGCGGTTTCCGGCGTCAGGGATTCAGGGTTGAGGGCAATTCCATAGGCCTCCAGCAAGGGCCGCACCGCAACTTCGTCGCGTACCGCCGATTCAGCTACCGGAACGCGGACGGGGATGCCTTGGCCGGAAAGGTAGCGTTGGAGCTGGCCGAGCTGGCCGCCTGTGCGGACCACAACGGCGATCTCGCCCAGTCCACGCCGGTGGTGGATGTGCTCTTCCAGGATCCGCTGTGCAACATACCGCAGTTCGTGGACCGGGGAGGCCACGAGGTGGCCTTCCACTCTCCCGTCCTGATCCTGGACCATGTTCCCTCCTGGCTCTCCCTCCGGAGACTCCAGGCGGCGCGCCTGCCGGCTACCGGCACGCTGGGAGATCCGGGCGGCCACTCCAAGCCAGGCCCTGGCGATCGCGGGCCGATGACGGTGCGTAAAAACCAGCGGCCGCTGCACTACGGACGTGGCGCCGGCCAGCAACGACGGAAGCTCAGCCACGAGATCCGGCCGGGCGCCACGGAAGCCCTGCACCACCGTGTCAGGGGAGCTGGTGACGAAGCAGTCCTTACCGGCAGCGATATCCGCGAGTAGTTCAAATACCGCAGGATTGGCCTCCTGGACGTCGTCAACCATGATCAGCTGCAGCTGCTCGCGCTCAGCCGCAAGGAACTCCGGGGCATCCTGAAAGATCCGCCTGGCCTCCGTGATGATTCCGGCGGGGTCAAAGGCCTCTGGCATGCGGAGGTCCAGGACGTCCCTGTACTCGGCGTAGAGGGCAGCAGCCGCTGCCCAGTCGGGCCGCCCACAGCGCCGTCCCAGGGCGGCAAGGTCCCCCGCTGTGAGCCCTGACTCAATCACCCGGTCGAAGAGTTGCCTCACCTCCTGCCGGAAGCCGCGGGTGCCTAGTGCCGCTCCAAGATCCTCCGGCCATAACAACTCCAGGCCGGGCCGGGCGTGGCCTTCGAGCAGTTCCTTGATAATCAGGTCCTGTTCCGGCCCGGATAACAGGCGGGGCGCCCGCGGCAGCTGGATGACCCCTTCCGCCTTGGCCCTCCGGATAACATCAAAAGCATAGGACGCCCAGGTGCGTGCCGGCGTGGTGCTTAGACTCCGGTTCAGCCGACCGGTAAAGCTGTCCCGCAAGCTGTCAGCGGATCTCCGGTCCGGCGCGAGGATCAGCACCCGGTCCGGGTCGATGCCGTCCTGTTCCACCCGGCGCACGGCTGCTTCAACCAGCACCGTTGATTTTCCGGTTCCCGGACCACCCGGCACGAGCACGGGTCCGGAACCGTGCGGAACCGTGACGGCCGCTGCCTGGTCCGGGGTGAGAACCGGAACCTGCAGGCCGACTGCACGAGGCGGCAGCAGCTGCAGGCCCGAAGGGGCGGAGTCAGTGCGAACGCTTGCGAGCGGGTTGGTGGTGGCTGTTGTGGTCACTCAGTCATTCCATCATCGGCCTCTGACATTTTCCGGATGCTCTGCCCGAGTTGCCCGGCGAGCGCCTCGATCCTGTCGAATTGCGCTTCAGAAGGCTGCCAGCGGGCAGCACGCAGGTCCACTCGCCAGGCGGCGTCGCCTGTCCGCAGGAACTGCTCGGGATTCCCCCGGAGCGGTGTGCCCTCGCTCATGTAGTACTGCAGGGCCGCGGCCTCATGACCTTGCGGCGCTGCCCCGCTGGCGCGGAGGACCCGCCACCAGCCCACACTGCTGCCATGATGGCTCATCACCGCGCCTACCTGCCGCGGACCACCGGAACCGAGGAGTTCTGCGATATCACCGTAGCTGACGGCAGAACCCGGAGGAACCATTCCCACCAACTCCAGGACCGCCTCCACAAACTCCATCCGCATCCCTCCAGAGTAATCGCGGGGCCCCGCCACGACTGACACTTCAGGTGTTTCGAACGCGGGTTATTCACAGTCGGGCAACCCGCCGTCGAAATCCAAAAAACTGTCAGTGTCCGCCAGTAGCGTGGGCGCATGAACACCTGGAACAACCTCCCCCGAGCAGCCTTCGATCTCGAGACCACCGGCCGCAACTCGCGCTCGGCGCGGATCGTCACAGCGTCCATCACGGTGGTTGACGGTGACGGCGACGTGGTGAACGAACACGAATGGCTGGCGGATCCGGGCGTGGAAATCCCCACCGAAGCCAGCGATATCCATGGCGTCACCACTGAAATGGCCCGGCGGGACGGACGCCCGGCGGCGGAGGTCACCCGGGAGGTTGCGGGAACCCTGCAGGCGCTTTTCGACGCCGGAACTCCCGTTATTGCCTTCAACGCCAGTTACGACTTCACTGTACTGGCGGCAGAATCGGCACGGCACGGCGTTCCGCAGCTCACCCGCTTTCCGGTTCTGGACCCTTTCATCATGAACAAGCAAGTGGACCGCTTCCGCAAGGGCAAACGCACCTTGACAGCACTCTGCGAAGAATATGGCGTAGGCCTGAACAATGCCCATACGTCAGCGGCGGACGCCCTGGCTACGCTCCGGGTGCTGGACGCCATGGCCGGCAAGTTCCCCACTCTGCAGATGCCCGCTGCCAAGCTGCACAGCCTGCAGGTGGACTGGGCCCAGTCCCAGGCGGCTGATTTCCAGGACTACCTGCGCAAAAGCAAGCCGGCAGCCGTGATCGAGGGAGCGTGGCCCGTGCTGCCGCCGGAAGACGCCAGCCGCGGGGCTTTCTAGTACAGCTGATCAAGCACTGCCTCGCGTGCAGCACGCGGGCGGCAGGGGATGCGATGGACATCACATCGAATAGCGTAGGGCCCCCACCCATCAGTCGGACGCGTGAATTCGGTCGCATTACCCCCTGCAGTACCACGTGCCCGAACAAACACCACTGCCCTAGTCGAAAATTCGGTGCTAGCGGCTTTAGAGCATCAATTCTTCGACTCACCGGTGTGATACTGCAAAGTGAGATGATTAAGTTTTGGCGATGCCGCCCTGCCCTCTGGCCGCCGCCCTGGTTTCGGCCGGCAGAATGCGCACCTCTTCCGCCAACCAACAGTGACCCTGTGACTGACATGAAAGCGATGATTTGATGAAGAAAACGGCTATGAAGTGGTTCACCAGCGTGCCTGTGGCGATCGCAGTTGCGGTCTCTCTGGCAGCCTGCGGCACCGCCAGCCCAACCGACGGCGGCTCGCCCACTGACGCGCTGGCCGGAAGCGACCAGCAGACGCTGGACCGCTATACCACCGCTGACGTCACTCCCCTGGACCAGATCGACGTCTCAAAACTGGGCTTGAACACCGAGGGCAAGCTTGAGGTAGGCACCCTGTCCGACGCCCCGCCGAACATCTTCATCGACGAGTCCGGCAAGTTCACCGGCTACGACAACGAGCTGCTGCGTGCCATTGCGGGCAAACTGGGCCTCGAGGTCGAATTCATCGCCACCGATTTCTCTGCACTGCTTTCGCAGGTACAGACCAAGCAGTTCGACGTCGGATCCTCCTCGATCTCCACCACGGACGCACGCCGCGAAAACGTTGGATTCACCAACGGCTACGACTTTGGCTTTATGGCGGTTGTTGCCAAGACCGACGCCGATGTCAAGGGCTTCGCAGACCTGGATGATTCGGTACGTATCGGCGTCGTCCAGGGAACCGTACAGGACGACTACGTCACCAACACTCTGAAGCTTGAGCCTGTCCGGTTCCCTGACTACGCCACTGTGTACGCCAACGTCCGCAACGGCCAGGTTGACGCCTGGGTGGCGCCGTCACAGCAGGCCTCCGGCCAGGTCAAGGACGGCGACGGCACCGTCATCGCTGAGTCCGTGGTCAACACGCAAAACTTCACCGCATACGCCGTGGCCAAGGGCAACCAGCCGCTGATTGACGCGCTCAACTCCGGCCTTGATGCCGTGATCGCAGACGGCACCTGGGCCAAGTTGACCAAGGAATGGTACCCGGACCGCGAGACTCCCGCTGACTGGAAGCCGGGCAGCAAGGCTGTTCCTGCTCCCCAGAGCTGAACCGGACCCAACCACTGATGGAACTCCTGGACCAGCTTGCTGAAACCTTCTTCAACTGGGAGGAAATGGCCAAAGTCATTCCCGCCCTCCTTATGGTCGGCCTGCCCAACACCCTGATCCTGGCGGTGGCCTCGGGCGTACTTGGGTCGATCCTGGGCCTGGTGCTGGCGCTGATGGCGCTCTCCCGGAATGCCGTGGCCCGTTGGGCAGCGAGGATCTACACCGACCTGTTCCGTGGGTTACCGGCCATCCTCGTCATCCTGGTCATCGGCATCGGGCTCAGTCCCATTGCCCGTGAGATCACCGGCTCGCGCAACCCCTATCCGCTGGGCATCCTGGCGCTGACGCTGATTGCCGCCGCCTACATCGGCGAGATCTTCCGCTCAGGCATCCAGAGCGTGGAGAAGGGCCAGTTGGAGGCCAGCCGGGCCCTGGGTTTCAGCTACGGCAGTTCCATGCGCCTGGTGGTAGTCCCGCAGGGCATTCGCCGTGTCCTGCCGGCGCTTGTCAACCAGTTCATCTCCTTGCTCAAGGACTCGTCACTGGTGTTCATGCTGGGGCTTGCGGCCTCGGACCGGGAGATCTTCCGGATCGGCAATGACGCCATGGCCAACACGGGAAACCTCTCCCCGCTGGTTGCCGCCGGCGTGGTCTATCTGATTATGACCGTCCCGCTGACGCACTTCGTGAACTTCATCGACAACCGGCTCCGTACCGGCAAGCCGGAGAAGAAGGAACCCGATGAGCTGGCGGCACCGATCGGAAAGAAGGCCTGACATGACGGAATTTACTTCCGGCACCCTGACCGGCAGGAACATCCACCTTTCCTTCGGCAGCAACCACGTGCTCCGGGGCATCGACCTGCACGTCGAGAAGGGCACCACGGCCTCCGTGATCGGCCCCTCCGGCTCCGGCAAGTCCACGTTGCTGCGGGTGATGAACCGGCTGATTGAACCGGACGAAGGCGACATCCTGCTCGACGGCCGTTCGGTCCTGAAAGATAACCCTG
Organism: Pseudarthrobacter sp. MDT1-40-2; assembly: GCF_059383595.1. NCBI lineage: Bacteria > Bacillati > Actinomycetota > Actinomycetes > Micrococcales > Micrococcaceae > Pseudarthrobacter > Pseudarthrobacter sp. MDT1-40-2. The sequence continues at coordinate 603,192 of NZ_JBWZCL010000001.1, forward strand.
ACGAACTGCGCCAGCGGATCGGCATGGTCTTCCAGCAGTTCAACCTGTTCCCCCACAAGACCGTGGTGGAGAACGTGTCGCTGGCCCTCCGCAAGCTCAAGAAACTGGGCAAGGACGAAGCACATGCCCAGGCCATGGAGCAGCTCGAGCTGGTGGGCCTCAAGCACAAGGCGGACGTGCGGCCGGCCAACCTTTCCGGTGGCCAGCAGCAGCGCGTTGCCATCGCCCGGGCCCTCGCAATGAAGCCCGAGGTGATGTTCTTCGACGAGGCCACGTCAGCCCTGGACCCCGAGTTGGTCAAGGGCGTCCTGGCCCTGATGGCGGACCTCGCCAAGGGTGGCATGACCATGGTTGTTGTCACCCACGAGATGGGTTTCTCTCGGAACGTCTCGGATTCCGTGACCTTCATGGACAGCGGCGTGGTGGTGGAATCCGGTCATCCGGAGCAGATCTTCACTGCGCCCAGCACAGAGCGGTTGAAGAGCTTCCTCTCGGACGTCCTTTAGCCTCAACGCGAAACCCCGGCTTCCGGAGTTGTCCACCCCGTACGCGAGGTGGACAACTCCGGAGGCCGGGGTTTTTCCGTTCAGCCGATTACGGTGCCGGGCTAAGCGCTAGCTGCCGCGGCCGCCCGGGCGGCGGCGGGCAGCGCGTCGAAGATCCGGTTCATGGCGGTGTCGTCGTGCGCCGCGGACAGGAACCAGGCCTCGAAGACCGACGGCGGCAGGTACACGCCGGACTCGAGCATGGAGTGGAAGAACGGTGCATAACGGAACGACTCCTGCTTCTGCGCGTCGTCGTAGTTGTGTACTCCGCTGGCGGAGGTACCAAAGGCCACCGAGAACAGGTTGCCCGCATGCTGGATGGAGCAATCCACTCCGGCGGCATCCAAGGCAGCCGAAAGCGCAGCAGACAGTTCCAGCGCGCGCTGGTCGATGTAGGCATAGACCCCGCGCGTCGCGTTGGTCAAGGTTGCCACTCCGGCAGCCATGGCCACCGGGTTACCGGAGAGCGTACCCGCCTGGTAAACAGGACCCACCGGCGCCAGGTAGTCCATGACGTCGGCACGGCCGCCAAGTGCCGCCGTCGGCATTCCGCCGCCAATAACTTTGCCGAAGGTCAGCAGGTCCGGGCTCCACGGATCAGAGGTATCAAGGGCGCCGCCGGTCAGCCCCCAGTAGCCCGAGTAACCGGTACGGAAACCGGTCAGGACCTCGTCGAGGATCAGGAGGGCGCCGTATTGGCGGGTGATCCGGGACAGGCCCTGGTTGAAGCCGGGTGCCGGGGTCACAACACCCATGTTGGCCGGTGCTGCCTCCGTGATGACGGCGGCAATGTTTTGGCCGTGGACTGCGAAGGCGGCTTCCACGGCGGCGAGGTCGTTATAAGGCAGCACCAGGGTTTCGGCGGCCGTTGCTTCTGTCACACCGGCGGAGCCAGGCAGCGCAAGCGTGGCCAGCCCGGAGCCGGCGGCGGCCAGGAGCCCGTCCAGGTGGCCGTGGTAGCAGCCTGCGAACTTGATGATGAGGTTGCGGCCGGTAAAGCCGCGTGCCAGGCGGACGGCGGTCATGGTCGCCTCGGTGCCTGTAGACACCATCCTGAGCCGTTCGACCACGCTCACCCGTTCCTGCACGATGGCCGCGAGGTTAGCTTCATCCGGGGTGGACGCACCGAAGGACAGGCCTCGGTCCACCGCTGCATGCACGGCATCAAGGACGGCAGGGTGTGCGTGCCCCAGCAGCGCCGGCCCCCACGAGCAGACCAGGTCAACGTATTCGTGACCGTCGGCATCTGTCAGGTATGGGCCTTTGGCAGAAACCATAAACCGCGGTGTGCCGCCTACGGAGCCGAAGGCGCGGACCGGTGAGTTTACGCCTCCCGGCATCAGCTGGCGGGCGCGGTCGAAGAGTGCCTCGTTGTGAGGATTGCTGGAAGTCATGGTTCCTATTCTTTCAGTTAGCGGCCAGTTCCCCGGCCAGCAACTCAGCCACCTTGGGCGCCACCGTCGTGCCCATCAGCTCGATGGAGCGCATCATGGCTGAATGCGGCAGCGGCCCGTTGCTGTACTTGAGGTCAAAGCGGTCCACGTTGAGGTTGCGCTTCAAAAGGGCGATCTTGCGGGCCACGGTGTCCGGCGAGCCAACGTACAGTGCGCCTTCCATGGAGCAAAGCGCGTCGAACTCGCCACGCCCTGCAGGACCCCAGCCACGCTCTGCCCCTATCCTGTTCCGCAGCGCCAACCAGTGCGGGAAGAGCTCCTCGCGGGCCTGCTCATCCGTTTCGGCAACATGGCCAGGCGAATGCGTGGCCACCTGCTGCATGGGGTGCCCGTACTTGGTCATGGCTTCCCGGTACAGCTCTGCCAGCGGAGCAAAGCCGCGGGGCTGGCCACCAATGATCGCGAAAATAATCGGATAACCGTATTGGGCGCAACGCAGCACCGATTCGGGGGTTCCGCCCACGCCGATCCAGGTAGGCAGAAGGTGGTGCTCCAGCGGAGGGTAGACCATCAAGCCGTTGATAGCTGAACGGGTGGTACCTTCCCAGTGCACGGGCCTTTGGGCTCTTACCTTGTCGAAAAGTTCCAGTTTCTCTTCAAACAATGTTTCGTAGTCCGCCAGGTCCAGGCCGAACAGCGGGAAAGACTCCACGAAGGAGCCGCGCCCCAGCATCACCTCGGCACGGCCGTTGGACAGCGCATCCACGGTGGAGAAGCGCTGGAACACCCGGATGGGGTCGTCGGAGCTGAGCACAGTGACCGCAGACCCCAGCTTGATGCGTGTGGTGCTTGCCGCTGCCGCTGCGAGGAACACCTCCGGAGCCGAGACAGCGTAATCCTTGCGATGGTGCTCCCCCACCCCGAAGGCATGCAGCCCGACGGCGTCAGCCAGTTGCGCCTGCTCCAGCAACTGGCGCAGCACCTGGGCATGCGGTTGCGGGGTGCCATCATCGCTGAGGCCGACGTCGCCGAACGTGTTCAGGCCAAGCAGAATCTGGTCAGGCCCTACGGGGGAGGTGGGAGTGGGTGGAACGGTGACGGCGTTCATGATTCCTCCAGCCAGGTTGCGAGCTCGGCGGCCCAGTACGTGAGGACCATGTCCGCCCCTGCCCGACGGATCCCGAGTACGGACTCGGTAATGGCGGCGCGGCGGTCGATCCAGCCGTTGGCGGCGGCTGCCTCGATCATCGCGTATTCACCCGAGATCTGGTAGGCAGCGACGGGTACCGGGCTCATCGACGCAACGTCGGCCACGATATCCAGGTAGCTCATGGCGGGTTTAACCATGACGATGTCAGCACCTTCAGCCAGGTCCAGTTCCACCTCGCGCATCGCTTCCCGCCGGTTTCCGCCATCCATCTGGTAGGTGCGGCGGTCGCCTTTCAGCTGGGAATCGACGGCTTCACGGAACGGTCCATAGAACGCAGAGGCGTATTTGGCGGCGTAGGCGATGACGGACGTGTTGACGTGCCCGGCGGCATCCAGAGCGGCACGGATGGCGGCGATTTGACCGTCCATCATTCCGGAGGGCCCAAGCATGTGGGCACCGGCGTCGGCCTGTGCCACTGCCATGCGGGCGTAAATTTCCACGGTGCGGTCGTTGTCCACATAACCGTCGTCGTCGAGCACTCCGCAGTGCCCGTGGTCCGTGAATTCGTCGAGGCAGACGTCGCTCATGATCACCATTTCGTCGCCAACCTCGGCCCGGACTTCACGAATGGCCTTGTTCAGTACCCCCTCCGGATCCAGCGACGCGGTACCTTCTGCGTCGCGGACCTCGGGAATACCGAACAGCATCAGTCCGCCCAGGCCGAGCTCAACAGCCTCAGCGGCTGCCCGCTTCAGGGTGTCTGTGGTGTGCTGGACAACGCCAGGCATAGAGCTGATGGGATGCGGCTCGGTCAACCCCTCCCGGATGAAGGCCGGCAGGATCAGTTCCGCGGGCGCCAGCCGCGTTTCCGCCGTCAACCTGCGCATGGCGGGGGTGGTACGGAGCCGGCGGGGCCGCTGCTGCAAGAAACTCATGCCTTATCCTTCATTCGGGGTTCCTGACCTGTCAAAGTTCAACTCATTGTCCCCGCGGGAACCGTGCACTGCCCGTTCGACGGCGGCTGCCACACTTTGCGGGCGAGGGTTTGCCGCCACAGTGCGAACACGCAATCCCCGTTCCCGGGCTTCCGCATCAGTGGCGGGTCCAATCACCACTAAAGAGCAACTGTCCAAGGGCATTTGCAACTCTGCCAGCCGGCGTACCTGGCTGGGGGAAGCAGCAACCATGGCGTCGATCCGTCCCTCTGCCAGCTCGTGGCGTACCGCCTCGGGCGTCAGCAATCCCTCCGCGGGAAGAACGGCCGGATAAAGGGCCCGCACCGGATCGGCAGGGTATGGAACCGTGCAGTAGGCCACTACGCAGTGGACATCGAGGCCTTTGGCCTGCAAACCGTCGCGCAGGGTTACCGCCGCGATGTCCGCCTGCGGCAGCAGTACTTCTCCACTCCCACCTGGGGCGGGCCCGTCCGGCCACTCCACCAGCAGCCCTGCCGCCGATTGCTGCGCGGGCATCAGGGCGGCGATAATTCCGGCCCGTTTCAGCGCGGCTGCTGTGCTTGCTCCAACAACTGCAACCCGGGTCCGTTCCGGGACCGCCGCAGCCAGCGTTGTGCCGGAGCGGGCTGCAGCCCCGGCCAGGGCGTCGACAGTGGTAGCACTGGTGATGACCAGCCAGTCGTAACGGCCCCGGGCCAACTCGCTGACATCCTGTGACAAGGCCGCTGCATCTGCTGCCGCTTCAAAGTCAATAAGCGGCAGGAACGCGATGTCCGCGCCGGCGCCTTGAAGAGCCCGCGACAATGCCGTTGAGCGATCCGGACGCCTGGTCAACAGCACGCGGACGCCAGCCAGGGATGGCTGCGCTGCCGCCACCATTCCAGCCCCTCCAGACGCCTGGCGCTCCATGTTCTGCGGTTTAGGAAGACGCCGTCAGGTCCGCGATGTCGGCGGCACCGGCCGCCAGGAGGACCTCAGCCAGTTCAATGCCCAGTAACGTAGCGCCCACCTCGGTCAGGCCATCGGTGGCCCGCTTGTCCCGTACAGAGGCGGTTCCGTCGACGGCACAGACTGCGGCCTCCAGGTACAGCATGCTGCCCTTGCGGTACGCGTAGGCGCCCACAGGAGCTGCGCAGCCTGCTTCAAGCCGGGCCAGCAGGGCCCGTTCCGCCGTCACGGCCAGGCGTGTGTCCGGGTCGTTCAGGGCGGCCAATGCCTGCGCCAGGACGGCAGGCGTCTCCCCTGAAGCCTGCGGGGATTCGGAGGCCCGGCATTCGATCGCCAGCGCTCCCTGGCCGGCGGCCGGGAGCATCACGTCGGTCTCGAGGTATTCGCTGACGGTATCGAGCCGGCCGATCCGTTCCAGGCCGGCCGCTGCGAGGACCACAGCGTCGAGGTCGCCGGTCTTGCCAGGCACGACGTCGGCAGGCGCGTTACCGGCAAGGCCAGCCACCCTGCCCAGCCGGGTATCCACGTTGCCACGGATATCGATGACCTGAAGGTCGGGCCTGGCAGCCCGCAGCTGCGCGGCCCGGCGTGGTGATCCCGTACCGACAGAAGCGCCTTCCGGCAGGTCAGCCAGCTTGAAGCCGTTCCGTGCGCAGAGGACATCGCGGACGTCCACGCGCTTCGGCGTCGCGGCCAGGCTCAGGCCGGCAGCGGCACCGGTGGGCAGGTCCTTCAGGGAGTGCACGGCTACATCGCAGTCGCCTCGAAGCAGCGCGTCCCGGAGTGCGGCCACAAACACGCCGGTCCCGCCCATTTGGGAGAGCGATCCGGTCAGGACGTCGCCGTCGGTCCGGATATGGACCAGTTCCACCGGAAAGCCTCCGACGGCGGCCAGTTGGTCTGCCGTCTGCTGCGTCTGGGTGAGGGCAAGCTTGCTGGCCCGGGTGCCGATCCTGACGGTCATTGCGAATCCTGCTTTCCCGCAGTTCCGGCGGTGCCCGTGGTTCCGGCGGTTCCGGCCGATGCCCCCGGCGCCACGGGGTAGGAGTCGTGACCGGTGCCGACTGTAGTATCCGCACCGGCAATGGTTGGCTTTTCGCCGCGGAAGTTGGCGCAGCAGCCCGGGCGGCAAACGTCGTACCACGGGCCGAGGGCTGTCACTGCCGGGCGGTTTGTGATGGTGTGTTCTGCGGTCCGCTCGCAGACGAGGTCCACCAGGCCATTGACGAACTTCTCGTGCGTACCGGGGGTAGGAACGCGGGTGGCCGTCAGGCCCAGCCGGCTGCAGGTTTCCAGGGCTTCGGTGTCGAGGTCCCAGACAACTTCCATGTGGTCACTGACAAAGCCAAGCGGGACAATGACGACGCCCTTGATCCCCTGGCCTGCCAGTTCCTCGATGGCATCGTTAATGTCCGGCTCCAGCCACGGCACATGCGGGGCTCCGGAGCGCGACTGGTACACCAGGGACCATGGGGCGGAAAGGCCGGACTCAGCCTCAATCCGCCGCATGATTTCCGCGGCAGCAGCGAGGTGCTGGGCAGCGTAAGCGGAATTCTCCTCGAACTGGCGCGGCTCGTCCTCGGACCGGCCGGACGCCTCGGCGTCACGGGTGGGAATGGAGTGCGTGGCAAAAAGGACCTGCACCGGGGCGTCCCCGGCACCCTGGGCAGCCAGCCTGTCCAAAACCTCGGCCAGCCCTGCCTTGGTGCCCTCGATGAATGGCTCCACGAAGCCGGGGTGGTCAAAATACTGCCGGACCTTGTCCACTTCCAGGCGGCCATCCAGGCCCGTCTCCGTCAGTGCGATGCCAATGTCCTCGCGGTACTGTCGGCAGCTGGAGTATGACGAATAGGCGCTGGTGGTGACCATCAGGAGCCGGCGATGGCCGGCGTCGTATGCTTCCTGCAGGGTGTCACCGATGTACGGAGCCCAGTTCCTGTTTCCCCATAGCACCGGCAGGCTGATGCCACGCTCCGCGAGCCTGGCCTCGAGCGCTGCTTTCAGGTTCCAGTTCTGTTGGTTGATGGGGCTGATGCCGCCGTTGGCCCGATAGTGGTGCGAGACCTCTTCCAGCCGCTCGTCCGGGATGCCGCGTCCGCGGGTCACATTACGCAGGAAGGGAATCACGTCTTCCTGGCCCTCGGGACCTCCGAAGGAGGCAAGGAGAATGGCATCGTAGGCCTTCGGAGCCATTCTGCCCCGTTCAGTGACTGTGTTGACGGGGTACAGCTGTCCGGCAGGGGCGGCCCCGTCGGCGGATTCCGTCGGATGTGAAGGACTCATGCAAACACCTCCGCAACTTCCGCAGCCGAGATCCGGCGCCCGGTGTAGAACGGGATTTCCTCGCGTACATGGTTCCGTGCCTCAGTTGACCGCAGGTGGCGCATCAGGTCAACCAGGTCCACCAGCTCAGGTGCTTCCAGGCCAAGGATCCATTCCCAATCGCCCAGCGCGAAGGAAGACACCGTGTTGGAGATGACCTGCGGGAAGTCCCGGCCCAGCAGGCCGTGGTCGCGCAGCATCTTGCCGCGCTCGGCGTCCGGCAGCAGGTACCACTCATAGGAGCGTACGAAGGGGTAGACACAGAGCCATTCCGCCGGCTCCACGCCACGGGAGAAGGCCGGCGTGTGGTTCTTGGCGAATTCGGCTTCGCGGTGCACGCCCATAGCGGACCAGACGATACTTGTGCCGGAAAACAGCTTGCTGCGGCGGATGTCGCGGATGGCCTGCTGGAGTGCTTCGGGGCGCGGACCGTGCAACCAGACCATGACATCGGCGTCGGCACGCATGGCGGAAACGTCGTAGCTGCCGCGGTGCACCACTCCTGCCGCGGCCAACCGCATCAGCAGGGCTTCGAAGTCCTCTGCAGCTTCGCCGCTGCGCAGGACGTCAGTGTCGCGCTTGAAAACGGTCCAAAGGGTGAAGAACTGCTCGACTGAATTCCCGGTTTTAGTGACAGATTCGGCAGAAGTGTGGCTCATGGTTACAAGTTTGCCCCTTTTGCCGGGGGTAAGTCGAAACAAAATAGTTCTACAGGCCGTAGAAGTGGCACATATCACAACTCGGCGTCCGGATCCTGCGCCAGGGAAGCTACCTCGCCGGGCTCACGGGCCCGGCCTGGCGCCTGGTATCAGCCACCACGGCCGCCAATCCATTGCCAGCGACCCAACCGCCCACTACCGTCAAGCCACCCACTTCGGAACAAATCCTCCGCACCTGGGCTACTCTCTGGCGGTGCCCGACTGCGGCGAACGGCAGCGCCCCCTGCCACCGCACCACGTCCCAGCCCCGAACATCTGCCTTGCCGAGCGGAACGCCCAAAAGCGTGGAAGCATCAAGCAGTGCCGTCTCATAGAGTGCGTGATCGGCCTGGGTGCCGGGCCTGGCCTCGGCCACCGGACTGGTCGCTGCAGTTGCGTTGACTGCGTTTCCGTTAACTGCGCTTCCGCTCTCCCGAACACCATCCCTGCGCCCATAGGACAGCCGCACCACGTGCTTCCCCGGCCCGGCCTGGTCCTGGAGCCACTGCCACTTGCCGGTGGCATGGGTCAGCGCCTTGGCCTGCACTCCACCGGCCCCCGGGGCAACCAGGATGCCGGTGCCGCGCGGCCGCGAATCCAGCGCAGGCTTCTCCACCACGAGTGTCACCAGCCGCACATCCGGACCGGCAGCAGGGCGCAATTCCGCGAGCGCCGGGACGGCCTCCGCGAGAAGTCCGACGGCGGCGGGACCGTCCAGTGCCATCACCAGCTGATCCCCTTCATAGAGGGAGTCCGACGCCGCCGCAGTCCAGTGGCCTTCGCCGTTGCGGCGGACGGATGTGACCCTGCGGCCCGGCAGCAGGGCGACGCCCAGGTGTTCCAGTTCGGCGACCAACGCGCTCACCAGGGTATGCATTCCCCCTGTCAGGCCGGCGACGGCGGAACCTGCTTTCGCGGTCTTGGAACCACCGCCGATATCGCTGTTGCTCAAGCTGCCAATGCTGGGTCTGCGCAGGTTGGCGACGGAAGCTGCCAGCGATCCGTGCTCACGGAGCCCGGCGCGTAGCCCGGGCGCCACCATGTCCACGTCCAGCAACGCCGGATCGGCCGAGTGCACTCCGCCCACCACGGGATCCACAAGGCGTTGCAGCACGCGTTTCCCCATCCGACGCCGGACCAGGTTTGCAACACTGGTGACGTCGCCGCCGTTTCCCACAGAACGGGGCAGAAAGCGGTCCGCAGAGGCTCTCAAGGCACCTATGAACCCGAGGGTCCGGCGGACCTCAGGGTCCCAGGGATTGGCAGGGATGCCCAATACTCCGGTCCGGGGCAACTCCCGCGGCCCGCTTGGCAACAACACCCAGGCACCTCCGGGCAGCGGCGCAGTGATCTTGCCGGCCAAGCCCAGTTCGGCGGCAAGATCCGCTGCGGCACTGCTCCGGGTGGCGAAGGATTCCGCCCCACTGTCCAGCGTCAGGCCGGCTACCGTGTGGCTGCCAACGCAGCCGCCCCAGCGACGCGTGGCTTCCAGGACGGTGGTTTCATGGCCGGCCAGTGCCAGCTCCCGTGCCGCTACCAGTCCGGAGATTCCGCCACCGATCACCAGCGCCCGCATGGCTTACTCCGGAGAATCCGGAGAAATGGAGTGGATGAGCTCCACGACCCTGGTCAGTACCGTGGGATCCGTTTCCGGCGGCACGCCGTGGCCAAGATTGAGGACGTGGCCCGGAGCAGCGGCACCTGCCGCGATCACCTCACGGACGTGCGCCTCCAGCACCTCCCATGGGGCGGGCAGCAGCGCGGGGTCGATGTTTCCCTGCAGCGGAACCTTTCCGCCCAGGCGGCGGTTGGCTTCGTCAAGCGGCAACCGGTAATCCACACCCATAACGTCCACGCCGACGTCGTGCATGGCCACCAGCAGCTCCGACGTACCGGTGCCGAAGTGCACCAGTGGAGCGCCGAAGCCGCGGACGTGGTCCAGCGCGCGGGCGGAGGACGGCGCCACGTATTTCGAATAGTCGGCAAGGCCAAGGGAGCCCGCCCAGGAATCAAACAGCTGCGCGGCGGAGGCTCCGGCTTCCAGCTGAGCGCGGAGGAACAGGCCTGAAGCGTCAGCGGCCCAGGTGGCCAGGGCCTGCCAGGTTTCGGGATCGGCGTGCATCATGGTGCGGGGACCCAGGTGGTCCCGGGACGGCTTGCCCTCAACCATGTAGGCCGCGAGGGTAAACGGTGCGCCGGCAAAACCGATCAACGGGGTGCTGCCCAGCTCGGCAACGGTCAGCCGGACGGCCTCGCGGATGGGCTCAAGCGCCTCCCAGGTCAGTTGCGGCAGGGCTGCTACGTCTGCCGCTGTCCGGACCGGGTGGTCCAGGACTGGCCCGACGCCGGGAACGATGTCCACGCCGACGCCCGCTAGCTTGAGCGGAATGACGATGTCGGAGAAGAAGATGCCGGCGTCCACGTCGTGGCGGCGCACGGGCTGCAGCGTGATCTCGGCCGCAAGCTCCGGACGAAGGCAGGAATCAAGCATGCCAATGCCTTCCCGGACCTTGAGGTACTCCGGCAGTGAACGGCCAGCCTGCCGCATGAACCACACCGGCCGGCGGGACGGACGTCCGCCACGGTAAGCAGTGATCAAGGGTGAGTTTGCCGTACGGCCATCCATCAGCGGGTGGGCGGCGGCGAGGGTGCCGGCAGGGGTCACGGCTGGGCTGAAAGTCATGCTTCGATTGTGGCATGCCCCGCCAGTTGTTCTACACGCCACCGAAAAAGCTATGATTGGTCTGCTGTGGTTCTTTTTTCATTGGTGGCGACTCACGCCGACATCGATCTCGAGACCGTTGCTCAGCTGAGCAACGGTGCCTCTGGTATCGCCACATCCGCCCTCTCCGGATCGCCGGCAGTGACGGGTGCCGTTGTGCTGGCTACCTGCAACCGCTACGAAATTTACGGCGAGGCTTCCCACCCGGATGACGTCGAGGCCGCGCGGGCTGCACTCGTAGCCCAGGTCAGCGAGGTCAGCGGTCTCGGCGAGCACCTTGTCTCGCGTTCCTTTGACACCCGCGTGGGCAGTGACGTCAGCAAGCACCTCTTTGCCGTTAGCTCCGGCCTCGATTCCGCCGTCGTCGGCGAACGCGAGATTGCGGGCCAGGTCCGCCGCGCGTTGATCACCGCGCAGCATGAAGGCACCGCAAGCCCGGGGCTCGTCCGGCTTTTCCAGGCAGCATCCAAAACCGCCAAGGACGTCGGCGCCCAGACAGCCCTCGGCTCCCGCGGCCTCTCCATCGTGTCCGTGGCGCTCGACCTTGCCACTGACCTTTCCGAGAACCCTGACTGGACTAACAAGAAGGTAGTCCTTTTTGGTACCGGTGCCTATGCAGGAGCAACCATGGCACTGCTGCGCGAACGCGGCTGCACGGATATCTCGGTGTTCTCCTCGTCGGGCCGGGCCCCAGGCTTTGTCGCCAGCCGCGGCGGTACCGCCCTTGACAGCGCGTCCCTGCGGCCCGCCGTCGCCCAGGCCGACGTGATGATCGGCTGCAGCGGTTCAGATACCCGGGTTGAGGCAGCCGAGCTGGCCCAGGTGCGGGCCGACTCCCCCCAGCCGCTGATCGCCATCGACCTCGCGCTCACGCACGATTTTGATCCCGCTGTTGGCGAGCTCGACGGCGTTGAACTCCTCACGCTTGAATCTGTCCGGCTGGCGGCTCCCGAGGAACAGGCCGAATCGCTGTCCCGGGCCAGCAGCATCGTTTCCGAGGCTGCACAGACCTTTGAGCAGGAACGGGACGCCCGGGCCGCCGATTCCGCGATCGTGGCGCTCCGCCGGCACACCATGAACGTCCTGGACACTGAGATGGAAAAAGTCCGGGCCCGTCACGGTTGCACTGCTGCGGCGGAGGAAGTGGAGTTTGCGCTGCGCCGTATGGTCAAGCAGTTGCTCCATGTGCCCACCGTCCGTGCGCGGGAGCTCGCGGCCAAGGGCCAGCAGGACGAATACGTCACTGCCCTCGAGACGCTCTACGGGATCACCGTGGAGCAGCCGGCCGCCGCCGAACCGGCTGCTGCCTGCCCCGTGGACCATACCCGGCAGGGCGAACAAAGCGCCTGACCCGCCCCTACTTCCCCATCCCGTCGGCCAGGCCCCGGATGAAGTAGCGCTGGCCTGCGAAGAACAGCACGATTACCGGAACGGCGGCGATCGTCATCCCGGCGAACACAACAGGATAGTCCGTTCCGTGTTTGGACATCAGGTTCGCCAGCCCCACGGGCAGGGTCTGCAGGGCGCCACCGCTGGTGAACACCATTGCAAACAGGTACTCGTTCCATGTGAAGAGGATGTTCAGCAAGACAGTGGAAACGATGATCGGCTTGCACATCGGCAGGATGACCTGCCAGAAGGCCATCGTCTTGGAGGCCCCGTCCACCGCAGCCGCTTCATCCACCTCTGCGGGAAGGTCCATCATGTACGCCCGGATCAGGAAGGTGGTGAAGGGGATGCGGAAGGCCGTATACAGGATTACCAGGGCCCAGAAGCTGTTGTTCAGGCCTATCGCCTGGAACATCTTCACCAGCGGAATGAGGGCCACTGTCGGCGCCAGCATCAGGCCCGCCAGGATCATGATGAGGATGGTGCGGCTGAACGGAATGTTCACCCTCGTCAACCCGTAGGCCGCCCAGGCGCTGATGAGGACCGTGGAAACGGTGGACACCACCGTGACCAGCACGCTCGTGGTGAGGTAATCGCTCACGCCGCGGTTCCAGGCCGTGGCGTAGTTCTCCCAGCGCCAGGCCTCCGGCATGGCGAACGGATTGGCGAACAGCTCCGGGTTGGACTTCACGCCATTGAAGAACATCCATATCAAGGGATAAATGACGACGACGGCGAGCGCCACCAGGAAGGCCTGGACGAACACCTTGCCGAGGACCATGAGCACAGACGTGCGGGTTACCATTCGACCCTCCTGCGGTTGGACAGACGGAGCTGAAGCACCGCAAGCACCAGTGTGATGATGAAAACCGCCGTGGCAATGGCCGCGGCGTAGCCGAAATCGTTACGGACGAAGCCGCTCCGGTAGAGCCAGGTCCCCAGGACCTGGCTGGAATTGTTTGGGCCGCCGCTGGTCATGACCATCACCTCGTTGAACACCTGGAAGGCACCGGAAACCGTGACGATCATCATCAGTCCGCTCATCTCCCGGACCAGCGGCAAGGAGATGAAGAAGAAGCGCCGCAGGGGCCCTACCCCGTCGATCGCCGCGGCTTCGTACAGCTCGCCTGGGATCCGCTGCAACGCCACCGCGAACAGCAGCGTGCAATAGCCGAACCCCTGCCACTGGCTCATGGCAATGATCGCGAAAATGGCCGTGTTCTCCTGGCCAAGCCACGCCTGTGCGAACTGCCCAAGGCCTACGACGTCGAGCCCTGCGTTCAGGATGCCCATGCGCGGCTCATAGATGAAATAGAACAGAAGGCCGGCGACAGTGAGGGAGATGGCGGACGGAACAAAGTAGACTGCCCGGAGGATTCCGCGCCAGCGCTCGCTGCGCAGGCCCTCGATCATGGCCGCCAGGACCAGCGCGCCGAACACCTGGAAACAGATCGATATCCCCGCGTAGAGGGAGTTGTTGAGCAACGACTTCCAGAAGATGGGGTCGTTGAACATCCTGACGAAGTTGTCGGCACCCACAAAGGTCTGCTGCCCGCTGTAGATGTCCCACTTGAGGAAGCTGAACCCGAGATTCTGGGCGAGGGGCAGGTAGGCAAACACGGAAAGCAGCGCAACTGCAGGAAACACCCACACCAGGTTGTGCCAGCGCCTGGCGCTGGCCGTGCCCAACCGGCGTTCCGGGTGGGGCGCCACTGTTCCAGGCCGGGACGCCGGCACTACCGGTCTCCTGGCCGTGTTGGATACTGTCATGGCGTCAACCGCTATTTGGCCGCGTGGGACGCGGCACGGACGGCGGCAAGGACCTGCTCGGGAGTCTGCGTCCCGGAGACGAGGGCTTCGCCGCCTGCCAGCCAGGCATCAGCGACGTCCGGGACGGTCACCGAGTCCAGCCAGATGATGGCATCGGAGGCTTCGTTGACCTGCCTGATACCTTCGATGACGGTGGGCGTGGAGTTTGCCTCCGAGACAGCTCCCTTGACGGTGCTTGGCTGTCCGAAGGGCGTACCCGAGAGCTTGGACGCGTTCTGCTCACTGGTGGCGAACTTCATGAAATCCGCGGCCAGAGCCGCGTTCTTGGACTTGGCGTTGATGATGTACCCCTCAGGGGAGCCTTCGATGGCGCGGGTATCGCCCTTGGCATCCGAGGAGGCGGGGAGCTTGAAGATCCCCACGCCGTCCTGGCCGGCACGGGTGTCCGGGGACCCCACGCTGTCGAACTCCAGAACCTCCTGATAGTACATACCCGCATTGCCCTCGGCGAAAGCCTGCTGCGCGGTGGTGTAGAGCACGCCGTTGGAATCCTTGCTGCTGCCGGTGCATTCGTTGACCAGGGTGGAGAACTGCCCCATGGCCTTGATGTAGCCGGCGTCCTCGAGCTTGGCGGTCTCCGGCTCGAAGTCTGCCTTCAGGACATGTGAGGGTACTTCATAGGCGAACAGTTGCTGGAGGTAGTGCAGTCCGGGCCAGCCATCCTTGTTGCCAAACGAAATTGCTTCATAACCGGCGCCCTTCAGCGTGGAGCAGGTGTCGAGCAGCTGCTCGAAGGTCGCCGGCGGCGTGAGGCCCAGCTTTTGGAAAACGGCCTGGTTGTATCCCATGAATTTTCCGTTGTTGTAGAGCGGGACCGCGAAGTACCTGCCGTCCCGCTCAAAAGCTCTGAGGGCTGACTCGCCGAACGTGTCGCCCCATGGCGTGCCCGGCGCAATGATGGAGGAGATATCTGCCGCCAACCCATTGTCAATGAAGTTGTTGGCCCAGTTGCCGGCCCACGTGAAGTAGATGTCCGGCAGGGCCTGGGAGGCGATGAGAGTCTTGGTCTTGTCCTTGATGCTCTGGTCGGTCTCCTGGATGAGTTCGACAGAGAGGTCGGGATGAAGCTTTTTGTAGTCCTCTGCCAGGTCCAGGAAGTACCTGTCCAGGGGGTCCCCGCCAAACTTCGTCAGGATGCTCAACGTGCCGGAATACTCAGGCTCTTTGGTAAGGTCCAGCGGCGCAGCAGAAGGGCTTCCGCTGTTCCCGCAGGCTGCCAGGGCCAGGGTGCTGGCGGCCAGGGCCGCCATCAGGGGAGTGCGTTTGCGCATTGCTCTACTTTCGGTCGGTGGCCGCATGGCCGTGGCTTGGCGGGTGGCTCCGTGACCCGCCGTCTTTGGCGTGGGCACTGCACTCGCAGCCGAAATATTGGAATTTGTGATACCGGTACCACAGTGAACCATGATTTTTGGTACGGGGGAAGGGTTCTCACGGAATTTGTATTAGCTGCGCCGGGTGGCGGGCACCGGACCCACCGAGGACCGGGCCACCAGCACGGACGGCAGCACCTGCTTCACCGGCGCCGGGTCCGCGCCGTTGATCCGGGCGAGCAGTCGCTGTGCGGCCACAGCCCCCAACTGCCGCATGGGCTGCTGGATCATGCTCAGCGGCGGCTCCATGACGGCCGCCCAGGAGCTGTCGTCAAAGCCGATGAGGGATACATCCTCCAGAACCTTGAGGTTGTGTCCGCGGATCGCATGCAGGGCACCTACCGTGGCCTCGGCCTCGGTAGTAAAGATGGCAGTGGGCGGATCCACCAGGGCCAGCATGCCGCTGATGGCCCTGGCGGCCTGCGCCTCGTTCTTCAGGACATGGGTCACCAGCGATGTGTCGAACGGGATGTCCGCCTCTTCAAGCGCGTCAAGGTAACCTCGTAGGCGCTCGCCGTCGCTCCACAGCGCCCCATCGAGGATCCTGTGCATCTCCTCGAGTCCGGTGGCGGGGCTGAGGGTGACAGGACCCCAGGCGAAGGCAATCCTGCGATGGCCCTGCCTGATCAGCAACGTCACGGCGGAGCGCGCCGCCTCACGGTTGTCGATCACCACGGAATCGGTGTCCAGGCCATCGACGAGCCGATCGATCAGGACCACCGGTATGCCCCGTTCCATTGCGTCGGACAGGTGCGAGACATCGTCCCCCCTGCCAGCGGCAGATGCCACCACCAACCCGTCCACCTGCTTGGACAGCAGCAGCCTGATGGCGTCCCGCTCGAGGTCCAGCTTTTCGTCCGTGCTCAGGATGATGGTGTCGTAGCCGGACAGCTTGGCCGTTTCCGAAATGCCTTTCAACACTCCGGAGAAGAACGGGTTGGCCACGTCTGCCAGCACGATGCCCAGCGTCTTGGTGATTCCGGTGGTCATGCTCCGTGCCAGGGTATTGGGCGTGTAACCCAACCGTTCGGCCGCACGCATCACCTTTGCGCGGGTGGCGTCACTGACCGAACCGTAGTTCCCCAGAGTGCGCGCGACCGTTGCCCTGCCCACCCCGGCCGCAGCAGCGACCTCGGTGATAGTCGGAGCACCGGCGTGATGCTGGTCTTCCTGCATTCAGTCCCCCTCTTTCATGAAACCCGGCGCTGTGGTCCCGGCCCACGCCCGTGATGAACCCCATCTGGCTCCCTGCATCAGATCCTAGTTGCTGCGGACGGGGCTGCTTGTGCATCAACGGGCAGCCCATAACCGAAGGCCCCTTCGACGTAGCACTGCTCCGCCGCAAGGCCCGCCGCGGCGGCCAGTGCCTTTTCCACGGCTGCCGGGGATGGCGGTGAACTGCGCGTCCAGCCGTCGTCGAGCAGTGCCAAAGCGAGACCGGTGAGGAACGCGTCCCCGCAGCCCATGGTGTCCGTGAACCGGTGAGGGTTGATCGGCACCGCGGCTTGCGCAAAGAATCGCTTGCCGTCGAACAGGAGCGCACCAGCCGCGCCTCTGGTCCCTACAGCCAGCGAAGCCCCCGCCGCTACCGCGCGCCGGAGTTGCCCCTCCGCCAGTGACGATGGCTGGTTTCCAAAGGAAAAGAGAGCCAGGTCTACGTAAGGGGCCGTCTGTCGCAGGTATCGCTCCGATCGGCTTTCTGCCTCGGAGGAGTAGTCGAAGCTGACCAGAGTCCCCGCTGTCCGCAGGGCCGGCAACTGCGTTTCAGACGCGGAATAGACGCTTGAATGCACCAGGTCCGCAGTGCCCAGGTAATCAAGGTCTTCTGGCCCCAGGACGAACGGCTGGCTGAAGGTGACGCCACCGTCATTCCACCCAACGAACTCCCGGTCGCCGTCGACCACTCTGATTTCGGTGACCCCGTTGGGGCCGTCCCGGACAACACAACGGCTGGCCTCCACGCCCTCCGCTTCGACGGCGGAGCGGACAAAGTCACCCAGGGAATCGGAGCCGAAAACCCCAAGATAGCCTGCCTGGGCGCCGTTCCGGCGGGCCAGCACTGCAACATTGACGCAGTTTCCGCCCGGATACATGACCTGACGGTCGAGGAAGCGGTCCACAATATTGTCACCAAACCCGATGACTTTCATGCTGTTCCTGTCTTGACGTCGGCCCCGGCAGTCTTCCCCGCGGCGCCGGATATCCGGCGCCGGTGCCGGCGATGACGTGCCGCGCCGTACCGCTCAGTACTCAACGACCCGGTAATAGCGGCGCAGGTCCAGTGAGTGGTTGCGCACCCGTTCCAGGTGCTTGCTCACCCTGTCCAGCACGGTGTCAAGGACCAGCGGCCCCAGCAGGGAGCGGAAGCGGGCGCTGATGCCGGGCAGCTCATAATCCTTGGTGTCGAAGAGGGTGGTGTTCTTGTTGTAGTTATCGGCAAACTTCACCACACGCTCCATCAGGGGTCGACTCTCGTCCTCGCCCAGGAGGAGCATGAGGCTTGTGCTCTCTTCGATCAGCTCCAGCGAGCCGTGGAAGAATTCCGCGCCGTGCACCCGCGTCGTTTTGAGCCACTGCATCTCTTCGAGGATGCACATGGAGTAGAGGTAAGTCAGGCCCCAGAGGTTTCCGGCTCCGACCAGGAAGTGGAAGTCCGCATCCTTGTTGCGTTCGGCGAAGGCCTCCGCCGCGGGCTCGGCCTGACGGGCCACCTCCACGAGGAGTTCCGGAATGCCCTGCAGTTCCGTGACCAGTTCCCCGTAGCCTTCAAAGTCCCCGCGCGCTGCCAGCAGCCGCGTGCACAGGAGCAGAAGGGGAATATCGAAGGGCCAGGTCTTGGGCTCGGTAATCATTGCGAGGTCCAGTGCCCGGGCAAACGGACTGTCGCCAAACCCGGTGAAGCCCACGGTGTAGGCGCCCTGGGCCTTGGCGAATTCGATCGACTCGATAATGTCCTCCGTGGTCCCGGACACCGAGGCGAAAACTGCAACGGAGCCGGGGCCGAACCCGGGATCGGCGGTGAGCATCAGTTCCTTGCCGATGACGGTTCGGACGGGCAGTGTCGAGCGCGAGCGGATGAAGTGCTCGTAAGGCAACATCGCCGCGTAGGTGCCTCCGGCACCGATCAGGAAGAGGTTCTCAAACCCACGCTCCTGAAGGGAATCGACCAGCTGCTCGATCTGCGGTTGCAGCGCGAGGGCACTCCGGGTCTGGGTGAGGAATTCTTCTTCTTTGAAGCCAAGCACGGGCAGTCCTTTCGTTGACAGGGGGTTGATTCTGATACTGATTGATACCGGTATCAAAATCTGATCGTTATCTTTTCATGGGAATCGATAGAGGTCAATAGGGGTCTTTCCTCCCGTCCGGGGACGGGATGCGCACGTTCTTTCAGTACACCGGCTTGTCCGGCTCCACATCACTGACCCACGCCAGGATGCCGCCCTCCAGGTGGCTCACCCGCTCATATCCGGCATTGCGGGCCGCCGCCAGGACATTCGCTGACCGCGTCCCGGCCTTGCAGTGGAACACGATGTCGCGATCCTGCGGCAGTTCGGCCCAGGCTTCCCCGGCCAGTATCCGCCCCTGCGGGATCAGGACCGATCCGTCGATGCTCACGATGTCGTGTTCACCCGTCTCCCTGACGTCCACCAGATCGAAATCCTTGAGCCCGGCCTTGCGCGCCGCCAGCATCGTGGCCAGCTGCGTAGCGGTAACCGTGTGGCTGCTGTCCGTTGGCGTTGCTGGTTCAATACCGCAGAACGCCTCGTAGTCAGTCAGTTCCGTAACGCGCTCCGCTTCAGGATCACGTTCCACCCGGATTTCACGCCAGCTGCCGCCCAGCGCATCGAACAGGGCCACCCGGCCAAGCAGGGAACGGCCGACGCCGGTAATCAGCTTGACCGCCTCAGTCACCATCAGGGAGCCCACGGCAGCGCAGAGCATGCCAAACACGCCACCTTCGCCGCAGGACGGCACCGATCCGGCGGGCGGAGCCTCCGGGTACAGGTCCCGGTACGTGGGGCCGTGCTGTTCCCAGAACACACTGACCTGGCCGTCAAAGCGGAAGATTGAGCCCCAGATATAGGGCTTACCGAGGATGGCTGCGGCATCATTGACCAGGTAGCGGGTGGCGAAGTTGTCCGCACCGTCGAGGATGAGATCGTATCCGGAGAAAAGCTCCAGCGCGTTGCCGGCGTCCAGTCTCATGTTGTGCAGGCGCACCGTCACCAGCGGGTTCAGTGAGGCTATGGCGTCCCGGGCTGATTCCGTCTTGGGCCGGCCCACGTCCTCTACCCCGTGGATCACCTGACGCTGGAGGTTGCTGGGATCAACGGTGTCGTCGTCAACGATGCCGATCGTTCCCACTCCGGCCGCCGCCAGGTAGAGCAGCGCCGGCGAGCCCAGCCCGCCGGCACCGATGACCAGCACGCGGGCGTTCTTCAAGCGCCGCTGACCGATGCTTCCGATTTCCGGAATGATGAGGTGGCGGGAGTATCGCTCCACCTCGTCCGTGGTCAGCGCGGCGGCTGGTTCAACCAGCGGATTCAGCTGTGCAGTGGTGGCAGTTGACGGGATTGTTGAAGCCATACTTCAATGTATGCCCCCGGATACCGGCAGGTCATATTACCGGGAAGTAAAGTGGTCATAACAGCAAGTGAAAGCAGGGCACAGTGGGCACTCCAGGACCCGTTGAACGGGCACGAAGCCAAAATGGCTCCGCCGCCGCTCCCGGTACGCCGGTCACCGGCCAGGGGCGTCCAGCCGGCCAGCGCTCGGCACGGCTTCCCCGCGATGAGCGCCGTGCCCAGCTGCTGACGGCAGCACTCGAAGTCTTCGTTGCGAACGGCTACCACGCTGCTGCCATGGACGAAATTGCGGAGACCGCCCAGGTCAGCAAGCCGGTCCTCTACCAGCACTTCCCTTCCAAACGGGAGTTGTACCTCGCCCTCCTGGAGAGCCATCTGGCGTCGCTGACGGAGCTGATGCTGAACGCCCTTGCCTCCACCCATGACAACAAGGAACGCGTCCAGGCAGTGATGCGCGCCTACTTCCAGTTCATTGCGGCAGACGATCAGGCGCACCGGCTGGTTTTCGAATCAGACCTGATCAACGATCCGGACGTAAGTTTCCGGCTGGAAGTCTTCAACAAGACCTTCGCCGACGCTGTGGCCGGGGTTATTGCCGAGGACACCAAACTGCCGGAGCTGGAAGCCCAACTGCTGGGCCGCGGGCTGACCGGTATGGCCCAGGTCAGCGCCCGCTACTGGCTCGAAACCGACGGCGACCTGGACCTCGAAGTGGCCAGCGACTTGATTTACCGTTTAGCTTGGCGCGGAATCTCTCGATTCCCCAAGGAGACCTAGACTACAAATGGAGTCTGCAGCTAATCGCTGCAAGTGATGAGATCCGCGAAATCACGGATTTGTCCAAACACGGAACACTGTAACTTTGATCGGCTGGGAGGCCTCCTGTGGAAGTAAAGATCGGCATTCAGAACGTCGGCCGGGAAATTGTGCTGGAGTCCACGCAGGACGCTGATGCCGTAGCCAAGCTAGTGGCGGACGCCATCGGGCAAGGCAGTGAGTTGCGCCTCACGGACGACAAGGGCCGGGTGGTCATTGTTCCTGCAGCAGTGCTGGGCTATGTGGAAATTGGTGCCGAAGAGCAGCGCCGCGTGGGCTTCGGCCAGTTCTAGCCTCTGCAGGCTGGTTTCCGTCCCGTAGATGGACCGCTCCGACTAAGCTCCGACTAAGTCGGGGCGGTCCGGTCTCGCAGCATTACCCAAGGAGAATTCATGCTTTCGCTGGTGATTGTGGTCCTGGTCCTGGTGGCCGCCGGCTTCATTGTGTGGGCGAACGACAAGCGCCATACGAAGTACGGGATGGCGCTACCTGCCGGAGTTGCCGTAGCCGTCGGCGCATTGACCTGGATCATCTGCATGGTGGCAGGATTCTCCTACCGGCCCGGCCTGACCTGGCTCCCCTGGGTCATGCCCATGGTGGTGGGCTCCGCTGCAGCGGCAGGCGCAGCAGTCTACCTGGGACGCACCCGCCACGTCCGGGACATCCATCGACTCACCGAGATCCTGCGTCGCCAGTAAGCACTCGCTACAGAACAAAGCCCTCTGCAGTGCAATGCCGGCCACGCCCGGCGGGCAGCCCGACCTACAGGAACTCCGCCCGGCCCTCCATAGCTGAAGACGCCAGTGCGTGCTCCCGGCGTGGAATCCGCCCTGCCACCCTTGCCAGCCTGCCGGCCTGCACTGCGTGCCTGAAGGCTGCGGCCATCAGCACCGGATCCTGAGCCCGGGTTACGGCTGTTGCCAGCAGTACGGCGTCACAGCCCAGCTCCATCGCCAGTGCCGCGTCTGACGCCGTACCGATGCCGGCGTCGAGCACCACCGGTACCGACGCCCGCGAGACGATCAGTTCGATGTTGTGGGGATTCAGGATGCCCAGCCCGGTCCCGATCGGCGAGCCCAGCGGCATCACTGCCACCGCCCCCAGGTTTTCCAGCCGCAGCGCCAGTACAGGATCATCATTGGTGTAGGCGAAGACCTTGAAACCGCGGTTAACCAGCTGTTCCGTGGCCTCTACAAGTTCGACGGCGTCCGGCAGCAAGGTGTGCTCGTCCGCTATCACCTCCAGCTTCACCCAATCGGTCTCCAGGGCTTCCCGGGCCAGTTCCGCGGTAAGGACGGCATCCCTGGCAGTGAAGCAGCCGGCGGTATTGGGCAGGACCCGGATGCCCTGGTCCTCCAGCAGCTGGAACAGGGACCCCGTCTCCGCCGGTGAGTACCTGCGCATGGCAACGGTGGTGAGTCCAGTCCCGGAGGCCACGAGCGCCGCACCCAGCCCATCCAGGCTCGGCGCGCCGCCGGTCCCCATGATCAGCCGGGAGCCAAGTTCGACGCCGTTAATCAGGAGCGGTGCGGCGGCCACCTCAGCGGGGGTGCGTGCCGCCGTCGACAGTTCGGTCGCTGGTCGGGTTATCTGTTCAGACATTCCTAGCCTCCTTGTACTGCTGTAACAATTTCCACGTCGTCGCCGTCCGCGAGCGCCGTTGCTGCCCACTGGCTGCGTGGCACAACGGCTGCGTTGCGGGCTACCGCCACGCCGAGTTTGCGTCCGTCCGTGGCCTGCCCGTTGGCTGCCAGCGGACGGCCCGTCACTTGGGTGACCAGCGCACTGAGTGAGGTACCGGGGTCCAGCGGATGGTTTTCGCCATTGAGGGTGATGTTCATCGGGTTTCCTGTTGTTCGAACGGAAGATCCTGCAGTGGATGGCGGCCTGGTCCTGGCGGCGCCGCGGCTGCTGGGAAGCGGTCCGGAAGGAAGGGCCTCCAGCGCGGATCCGGCTCCCCGTCAGCCAGTTCGCGGCAGATGCGGGCCGCCACCGGGGCGAGCAAAACTCCGTGGCGGAAGAATCCGGTGGCAATCACCAGTCCCTCAACGTGCCCGGCGGCCGATGCCACCCTGCCCAGGAACGGCGCATTGTCGGGGGTGGCAGGCCTGGCGCGGGCAGTGCTTTCCAGCAGTTCGAGCTCGGCGACGGCGGGGACCAGCTGCTGGGCATCGCGGAGCAACTGGTATACGCCCCCTGCCGAAACCGCATTGGAACCGTTGTTGAACGCGTGGCCGGACAACGCGTCTTCGCGCTGGGTGGCCCCGATCACCACCGTCCCGTCGGTGCGCGGCACGATGTATACGGGAACGCCATGCACCAGGCCGCGGATGGTGGCGGTCAGCAGGGGCAGCAGACGCTCAGGAACACGCAGCCGCAGGATGTCCCCATGGACCGGCCGCAGGGGCAAGTGCAGTCCATCGGGGAGGCCGGCCAACTGCCCGGCATGCAGTCCGTTCGCCACGATCGTCTCAGCGGCAAGCACCTCTCCCCCGCCACGCAGGCGCACCCCGGTGACCTTCCCGCCGTCGTACATCAGTTCTTCGGCCGCCGCCTGGATGGCAAAGCCGCCGACGGCGTTTTCGACGCCTGCACTGCCGTCCTGTTTCCCGCCCAGCGCGTCTCGGAGAGCCTTGATCAGCAGCCGCGGATCCACCTGGTGGTCATCGGGGGTATGGAGGGCGCAGGAAATACCGGGGCTCAACAGCGGCTCGCGGTTGCGGGCTTCCCTGATGGTCAAGGGCTCCACGGCGAGTCCGCGCTCCAGCTGGACCCGGCGCAGGTCAAGGAGCGCCGTGCGGTCCGCCGCGCCGGCACCCACCGTGAGGGTCGGCGTCGTCAAATATCCGGTGGCGGTTCCAGAGCTCAAGGCGAGGGCCTCCGCGAAGGACGGCCACATCGCGGAAGATTCCACCATCAGCTCCAGGAGGTCCTCTTCCTGGTAGTGGTATTCGCTGACCGCGGCCAGCATTCCGGCGGCCGCCCAGCTGGCACCGGAGCCCGGAGCATCATCGATCAGGGCCACGGAACGGCCGGTGCGCTGGAACTCCCAGGCCACGGCGTGGCCGATCACTCCTCCGCCGATCACGGCGACGTCGGCACGGAAGCTTTGTGCCGTGGCGGCTGCAGCGTCCATCCTTGGATTCCTTCCCTACGCCGGTACTAGCCGGATCAGGTCAAGCGGTCGGCTCTGATGCCCTCTCAGCCTTGCCGTCTCCATGACGGTCATATTGGCTCCCGCAGTACCTCCCCAGCTTAGAGGAATTAGGCTGGATCCATGACAGCCCGCCCGGACCTCAGCTCTGCCCGCCTTTACCTCTGCACCGATGCCCGCACCGAACGGGGCGATTTCGAAACCTTCGTAAACGCCGCTTTCGCGGGCGGCGTGGACATTATCCAGTTGAGGGACAAGACCATTGAGGCCGCCCAGGAGCTCGAACTCCTTGAGGTGCTCAGGAGGGCTGCCGAACGTCATGAACGGCTGTGGGCGGTAAATGACCGTGCCGACATTGCGCTGCTCTCCGGAACCCCTGTTTTCCATGTCGGCCAAAAAGACCTCCCCACGGCGAAGGTGCGGAGCCTGCTTGGCGCAGCACCCATCGTTGGCCTGTCCTCACATACCCCGGAGCAGGTGGACGCCGCCATCGCCGATGCCCGCGCCGGAAACCTGGACTACTTCTGCGTCGGACCGGTCTGGGCCACCCCCACCAAGCCGGGACGCGCCGCCGTCGGGCTCGATCTGGTGCGGCATGCTGCCGCATCCGCTGGAACGGGCGGCACCGATGTCCCGTGGTTCGCCATTGGCGGCATCGATCACGGCAATGTGCGGGAGGTCGTGGAAGCCGGTGCCAGCCGTATCGTCGTGGTCCGGGCCATTACCCACGCACCGGATCCCGCACAAGCGGCAGCAGACCTCCTGTCAGCGCTTGACGCCGGACGGCGCGTCGTCGCCTGATACCGGACGGCGCGTCAGCGCCTGATACCGGGGTTTTGATGCGGGGTTTTTTGATCCTGCCGGTATATCAGTGTGGCGGGCCCAGTTCAGTGGGATCCATCAGGGCGGTCTCCGGCGTGCAGCCCAGCTCGCCGGGCTCAAGCCGGATGGGCGCAGGCCGCACCCGCGAGACCACACCGTCCACGCGGGCAACGAGAACGCAATCGCCGGGTGCGGCTCCCATGGCAACGCCTATGCTGTCACTGACCACGACCACAGCAGGCGGGGCGAGCTCCTCGTATTCACCCGTGGGTGCTTCCAACAACGCCAGTATCCGTGAGGCGATGTAGTCACCATCGCCATCGGGCACTGCTGCTGGGGTCATTTCGGAAAGCACTCGTACCGCTGCCTCTTCCGCGTTGGCAGCTACTACAAAGCGGATGCTGGTGTCGATTGGCGGAATGACAGGAGCCACATTTGCCGGACATGGTTGTTCGCGGAAGTAATCGTCACCCTCCCAGACCCGCCTGTCGTTTGCGCCATATCGATCGAACTCAACTTCGTAGCAGGCATCAAACGGTTTCGCGGTGGACGTGCCCGGCATCTGGACCCGAAACGTCAGGGCTCCGAACGGATCCTCTACGCGGTCCGCCTCCCGCTCCTCGATGCCCACCAGGCTCAGCGTGGCGGCGGTCTCGGCATCGTTACTCATCAGATCGACGGCGGACCGTGCGAAACCGTTGATGTCGTTATGGCGGTCACCAGCGAAAGACCTCACAAAGTTGCCAAGGAACTCCCGTGCGAAGGTGCTGCGGGAAGTCATGGACGCACCCGAGCATCCGGCCAACGAGACTGCAATCATCAAGACCACGGCGGTTCGGGATACATATCCGGTGAGCATGGTGGTCAGTCTAGGGAGTTCGCTTCTGCGTGCTGGAAGATGTGCCACCCGCCCATAGGTACCACGTGCCTGCGCTGCCCTAGAATTTGAGGCACACGGCCATGATTTTGGTCGTGGGAACTGCTTCTCCAAAGTGGGTGCCGGCAGCGAAGAAGCGGAGTATCTCCGGGAGGTTGTTGTGTTCCAGACCAGCAACGAAGACATCAGGAGAGCGTTCAACAAGAACGCCCGTCACTATGACCGATGGATGTTTTTCTTTGAGCGCCATGTCGCTGCGGGGGCCCGGGCCTGGGCTGTTTCGATGGCCCGCGGAGCGGTAATTGAGATAGGCGTGGGCTCCGGCCTGAACCTGCCGCTGTATGGTCCCGATGTACAGCACGTGACAGGAATTGAACTTTCCGAAGAAATGCTCGCCATCGCCCGCAAGCGCGCGGAAGAAAGCAGGCTCAGTCGCGTCGAGTTGCATCATGGTGATGCGCAGGCCTTGGCCTTGCCGTCAGAGACTGCCGACACCGTCATCTCCACCTTCACGTTCTGCACCATCCCTGATCCGCTTGCCGCCAGCCGTGAGGCATACCGTGTACTCCGCCCGGGCGGGTTGTTCGTCCTGGCTGAACACGGGCGGTCAACGAGTGTTTTGGCACGTGCCGTTATGCGCGCGATCGAACCACTGTGCATCCGCATCAGCGCAGATCACATAACCCGTGATCCTGTGCCGTACCTGCAGAGCGCGGGATTCACCATCACTGAAGTTAGGCGCGGCGGACCAGGCAATGTCGTTTTTCGGATTCTTGCAAGCAAACAACAAACCCCATGACGCCGGACCTTCTCATGCCTTAGGAGCGCACCAAGCGGGCCTGCACCCAAGACGGGAGCTGTTAGCTGGCTGAGCGGCGGCGAGACGCCACGGCAAAACCGGGTTACGCTAAATTTCGTGTCGCATCCTCGCCTGGGACCCAGCGTCCATGACCGGAACAACGCCCTTGCCGAAGCTCTGAGCGTGCTGCGGACCGAGCTGGAGCTGCCGGGACCGTTCCCTGACGATGCGCTCAAGGATGCCCTCGAGTCCGTGGAAAACCACAGGCTTCCGGAGTTCGATCTGACGCACGTTGAATTCATCACGATCGATCCCGCTTCTTCGACGGACCTGGACCAGGCCCTGTACATCGAGCGTGCCGGCCAGGGTTACCGGGTGCTCTACGCCATCGCGGACGTCCCTTCCTTCGTCGCGGCCGGTGGACCGCTCGATGCGGAAACCCGCCGCCGCGGACAGACCTTCTACGCGCCCGATGGCCGGATTCCGCTCCATCCGGAGGTCATCAGCGAGCAGGCCGGCAGCCTACTGGCGGACCAACTGTGTGCGGCCTATGTCTGGGAATTCGGGTTGGCTGCGGACGCCGGTGTCGAATCGATGAACGTACGCCGGGCGGCCGTGCGCAGCCGGGCCAAGCTGAGCTACGCGGGAGTGCAGGCGGAGCTCGATGCCGGCACGGCCCGTCCCGTGCTCGAACTCCTGAAAGAGGTGGGCCTCAAGCGGGTTGAACTTGAAAGGGCCCGCGGCGGAGCCAGCCTGAACATTCCAGAGCAGGAAATCGTGCAACTGCCCGACGGCGGTTACCGGATTGCCGCCGCGCCACAGCTTCCCGTGGAGGACTGGAATGCCCAGCTTTCGCTGATGACAGGTATGGCGGCGGCGTCCCTGATGGTGGCTGGCAAGGTGGGGATACTGCGTACCATGCCGGCACCGGACGAACGCTCACTGCGGCACTTTAAGCGGCAGACCACCGCCTTGGGCAAGCCCTGGGATGATTCCCTCAGTTACGGCGAATACCTGCGTACCCTGGATCCCGCTGATCCGCGACAGCTGGCCGTCCTGCATTCGGCGGGGATGCTGTTCCGCGGCGCGGGCTACACCACCTTCGACGGCGCCGTCCCCGACAATTCCGTGCAATCAGCCATCGGTGCACCCTACGCCCACACCACTGCTCCGCTGCGCCGGCTGGTGGACCGGTTTGTGCTGGTGATCTGTGAGGCCCTGAGCAACGGACGCGAAGTCCCGCACTGGGCCCGCGAGGCCCTTCCGGAGCTCCCGGCAATCATGGCCTCCTCGGACCAGCTGGCCGGGAGGATGGAGCGGATGGCTCTGGATACCGTTGAGGCGGCCCTCCTGGTCAACCACATCGGCCAGGAATTCGACGCTACAGTCATCTCCGGTTCCAAACCCGCCAAGGCAAACGGCGGCAATGGTAACGGCGCAAACAGCAACGGCAAGTCCAACGGCAACGGCAGGCCGTCAGGGACTATCCAGATTGCTGACCCAGCGGTCACTACGCGTTGCTTCGGCGAAATGGAATCCGGCACCCTGGTCCGCGTCCGCCTGGTCAGCGCAGATATTGCCGCCCGGCAGGTTCATTTCGAGCTGGCGGACTGAGCTTGCGGAGCGGCGAAATGCCGGGTCGTCAGGTAATCCCTACCCGTACGGCTAGACTGGAAGGGTAGAAATGGATGCCCGGTCGTTGATTTTGCAGAAAATACAAATTCAACAAGCCCGCCCCTACGCGATCTTGAGAAACACCCGTTGGTCACCAGTGCCAGCATCAGATAGCCCGCGATCGGCTTCCACTGGAATTGCCTGCGTGTCAGAGCGTGCTCCGGAACGGCCCACCCGGCCGCACCGTTGAGCAGGCCGCGCAGCCCAAATGAATAAGGAAACTCCACTGTGAGTGAATTGCATACCCACCAGCTTTTGACTGATGAGTCCGGCCTGGAAATCCTTGAGCCGGAAGAAACCATCATTTCCGACGAAAAGCCGCACGAAATCGAAGCACTGACCTTTGCGGACTTCAAAGTCCGCGCCGACATCGTCGAGTCACTTGCCGACGCCGGCATCACCCATCCGTTCCCCATCCAGTCCATGACCCTGCCCGTGGCGCTCTCCGGGCACGACATCATCGGTCAGGCCAAAACCGGTACCGGCAAGACCCTGGGCTTCGGTATCCCGGCCCTGCAGCGCGTCGTAGGCCGTGACGATGCCGGCTTTGACAAGCTTCCCGTGCCCGGAGCCCCGCAGGCCCTGGTTATTGTTCCCACCCGTGAGCTCGCCGTCCAGGTGGCCAACGATCTGCAGACTGCGTCCCGTAAGCGGAACGCGCGGATCGCCACCATCTACGGCGGCCGTGCCTACGAGCCCCAGGTTGATGCGCTGCAGAAGGGCGTCGAAGTTGTGGTTGGTACGCCAGGCCGCCTGATCGACCTCTACAAGCAAAAGCACCTCAATCTGAAGAACGTCAAGATGGTCATCCTGGATGAGGCTGACGAGATGCTGGACCTGGGATTCCTGCCGGACGTCGAGACCCTGATCGCAGGTACTCCCGCGGTCCGCCAGACGCTGCTCTTCTCCGCCACCATGCCTGGTCCGGTCATCGCCATGGCCCGCCGCTACATGACGCAGCCCACGCACATCCGTGCCGCCGATCCGGACGATGAAGGCCTGACCAAGCGGGACATCCGCCAGCTCATCTACCGTGCGCACAGCATGGACAAGATCGAAGTTGTTGCGCGCATCCTGCAGGCCCGCGGCCGCGGCCGCACCATCATCTTCACGAAGACCAAGCGCACCGCTGCCAAGGTTGCCGAGGAACTGGTAGACCGCGGCTTCGCTGCCGCCGCCATTCACGGCGACCTCGGCCAGGGTGCCCGCGAACAGGCGCTGCGGGCCTTCCGCAACAACAAGGTGGACGTCCTGGTGGCCACCGATGTGGCCGCCCGTGGCATCGATGTTGACGACGTAACGCACGTCATCAACTACCAGTGTGTCGAAGACGAGAAGATCTACCTGCACCGCGTGGGCCGTACCGGCCGTGCGGGGAACAAGGGTACGGCAGTGACGTTCGTGGACTGGGACGATATGCCTCGCTGGGGGCTCATCAACAAGGCTTTGGGGCTCAGTGTTCCAGAGCCTGTGGAGACGTACTCATCCTCGCCGCACCTGTTCGAAGAACTGGACATCCCCGAAGGCACCAAGGGACGCCTGCCTCGCGATAAGCGGGTTCTGGCCGGCGTTAACGCCGAGGTTCTCGAGGACCTCGGTGAAACCGGTAAGAAGAACACCCGTGCTGGATCCGGTGCCGGTGGCACCACACGCAGCGGAGACCGCCGTGGGGACAGCCGTGGCGACCGTGGGGACTCCAAGGGTGGCCGGGATGCCGGTCGCAGCGGTGGCCGGAACAGCGGTGACAGCGGACGTGGCAGGAACCAGGAACGTGACGGAGAAGGCGCTGGGCGCCGGCGTCGTCCGTCAGCTGAAAGCACCTCCGTGGAAATTGCCTCTGAGGGCACTTCCGCAGCGAGCGCGTCCAACCAGGGCACCTCCACTGCTGCTGCGGGGACTTTCGCTGACTCCGTTGCCAGGGCAGACGCCGAACAGCCCTCCCGCGCCCGCCGCAGCCGGACCCGCACCCGTCGTCGTAATGGCGAAGTGGTTTCCAACGGCGAATCGGACGGTGCCGGACAGAGCAGCACCGAGGCTCCCTAGTAAGGATGGCCGAATCCGTCTGGGCGCCGGACGGCAGCAACCTGGTGGTTCATGCGGACAACGCTACGTTCCTCCCAACGCTGCCGGACGGCGCCTTCACACTCATTTACGTGGATCCGCCATTCAACACCGGCAGGGTCCAGCGGCGCCAGGAAACCAAGATGGTGTACTCGGTGGATGGCGACGGCGACCGGGTCGGCTTCAAGGGCCGGTCCTACAGCACCATCAAGGGCGCCCTGCACCGCTACGACGACGCCTTCAGCGACTACTGGGCTTTCCTGGAACCGCGACTGGTCGAGGCGTGGCGCCTGCTGGCCGATGACGGCACGTTGTACCTCCATTTGGATTACCGGGAAGTCCACTATGCCAAGGTCATGCTGGACGCGATCTTCGGCCGCGAATGCTTCCTCAACGAAATCATCTGGGCGTACGACTATGGTGCCCGGGCCAAGAACCGGTGGCCCACCAAGCACGACAACATTTTGGTGTACGTCAAGAATCCGGGGCGGTACCACTTTGACAACGCGGAGGTGGACCGCGAGCCGTATATGGCGCCGGGTCTGGTGACGGCTGCCAAGCGCGAGTTGGGCAAGCTGCCCACCGATGTCTGGTGGCACACCATAGTTTCTCCTACCGGCAAGGAAAAGACCGGCTATCCCACCCAGAAGCCCGAGGGCCTGGTGCGGCGCATTGTCTCCGCTTCAAGCCGCCCGGACGACTGGTGCCTTGACTTTTTTGCAGGATCGGGCACGTTGGGCTCGGTGGCCGCCAAACTGGGCCGGCGCTTTGTCTGCGTGGACCAGAACCTGCCGGCCATCGACGTGATGTCCAAGCGGTTGGGTTCCTACGCTGAGATCCTGTCCTTCCCGGCTGACTGAGTCGGTCACCGGATTCCGGGGTTCAGGACCAGCTCTGGATAAAGGCGTGGACGGCGTCGGCAATCATCTGTACGGCAATGGCGGAAAGCAG
Organism: Pseudarthrobacter sp. MDT1-40-2; assembly: GCF_059383595.1. NCBI lineage: Bacteria > Bacillati > Actinomycetota > Actinomycetes > Micrococcales > Micrococcaceae > Pseudarthrobacter > Pseudarthrobacter sp. MDT1-40-2. The sequence goes on from NZ_JBWZCL010000001.1 coordinate 634,256, forward strand.
CAGTCCGGCAATCCTGGTCACCAGCTCCACGCCGTTCTCGCCCAGGACCCGCTGAACCACTCCGGCAAACCGCATGGCCAGGTACAGCGAGGCCAGGGTGGCCGTTATGCCCAGGCCTACGGCCAGGAATTGGGGAGGGGTCGAAGACTGCTGCACAAACACCATCACGGCCACAATCGCGCCCGGTCCGGCCATCAGCGGGGTTCCCAAGGGGACGAACGCCACGTTCTTGTATTTGGCCGCATTCTCCTCGCCGCTGGTTGAACCCGTCAGGAGCTGCAGCGCAATCAGCACCAACAGCAGTCCGCCGGCGCCCTGGAGCGCGGCCAGCGAGATGTGCATGTAGTTCAGGATGGACTGGCCGAAGATGGCGAAGGCTACGATCACGCCGGTAGCCACGAGCAGGGCCTGCAGGGCGGAACGGTTGCGGTCTTTTGCGCTCATCTGAGCGGTCAGGGACATAAAGATGGGCACCGTTCCCGGTGGATCCATGATGACAAAGAGGGTAACGACGACGGACGCCAGCAGCTGCAGGTCAATCCAGTCCATCAGCGAACCACCGTGGTGCCCGTGCCCATGGCTTCAATACGGGCAAACACCTCGGGATCCGTGGTGTTTTCGCCAAGGATGTTGGTCTTTCCCGTCCCGTGATAATCAGAAGAGCCGGTGATCAGCAGGTTATGCCGCGCCGCCAGCCCGCGAAGGAATTCCCGCCCCTCCTCGGGATTGTCCCGGTGGTCGATCTCCAACCCGGCCAGTCCGGCGTCGATCATCTCCTGGTAGGTCTTCTCCCCCACCACCCTGCCGCGCGATGAGGCCACCGGATGCGCGAACACGGGCACGCCACCGGCGGCGCGGACAAGTTCGACGGCGAGCGCCGGCTCGGGCGCGTAATGCGTGACGAAGTAGCGGGATTTCGAGGTCAGGATGGAGGCAAATGCTTCCGTCCGGTCGCTCACCACGCCGGCGGCGACCAGGGCATCGGCGATGTGCGGACGTCCCATCGTGGCCCCGGGTGCCACCTGGTGAATGACATCGTCCCACGTCAGCGGGTAGTCCTCGGCAAGTAGCGAAACCATACGCTCAGCACGGGAGAGTCGGGCGTCCTTGGACTTGGTGATCTCTTCCAGGAGCCCGGTGTGGGTGGGATCGTGCAGGTAGCTCAACAGATGGACGCTGATACCTTGTTCGGTCCGGCACGAAATCTCCATCCCTGGCACCAGTACGATACCTTCGCGGACGGCAGCCAGTGACGCCTCGGCCCAGCCAGCGGTGGAATCATGATCGGTCAAGGCAATAACATCCAGGCCGGCGCGGGCCGCAGATGCGATGACGTCGGCGGGTGTTTCCGTACCATCGGACACATTCGAGTGTGCATGCAGGTCTATCTTCACCAGCCAAGCCTAATTGACCACGCCGGTCCACTGTTGGCCACACCCGGAGCCGTGGTGAGACGATGGGACGGTGAATGACGCAGAAACCACCTCCCTCTCCGCTACCCAGCCCTTGGAGGAGCGTGTCAACAACCGCTCCCAGCGGCCAAATTCCCCTGCTTTCAAGGCGTTTATGGCCAGCAACTGGGCGCCAACGGATCCTTCCCTGCCGCCCCGTGACGCAGTGGCAGACCATGCTGCACGGCGCCGGCTCAGCATCTCCAAACTGTTCAAGGGCGAGCGCCTGGTGATCCCGGCCGGACCCCTCAAAGTCCGTTCCAACGACTGCGATTACCGTTTCCGCCCGCACTCAGGCTTCGCGCACCTCACGGGCCTGGGACTGGACCACGAACCCGACGCCGTGCTGATTCTGGAGCCGGTTGCGGAAGGTACCGGCGACGACGGCGGCAACCACCACGCCACGCTTTACTTCCGTCCGCTGGCCGGCCGGGACACGGAGCAGTTCTACGCAGATTCACGCTCCGGCGAGTTCTGGATTGGCCCGCGTCCCACCTTGGCTGATTTCGAGGCTCGCCTGGGCTTGCCCACCGCCCACATTGACGGCCTGGAACTGGCCATCACTAAAGACGTGGGCGCCCCGGAAATCGGTGGCATCTCCATCCGCTTGGTGCGCAAGGTGGACGAAAACATCGACGCCCTGGTGGACACAGCCCGGTACAACACCGCCCGTGACCCGGAGAACCTGGATCTTGAGGCACTGGATGCCCTCGATGACAAGCTTCCGGAGGCCCTGTCCGAACTCCGGCTCCGGAAGGACGACTGGGAGATCGAGCAGATGCAGATCGCCGTTGCCGCCACAGTGGAAGGATTCGCCGACGTCGTCCGTGCCCTACCGCGCGCCCTGACGCATCCGCGCGGTGAACGTGTGGTGGAGGGCGCCTTTTTTGCCCGCGCCCGCGAAGAAGGAAATGAGCTGGGCTACGACACCATCGCGGCCTCCGGGAACAACGCCACCATCCTGCACTGGACCCGCAACACGGGCCGGGTCAAGGCTGGTGAACTGCTCTTGCTGGACGCCGGCGTTGAAGCGGATTCCCTGTACACGGCAGATGTAACCCGCACCCTGCCGGCCACCGGTACCTTCAGTGATGTCCAGCGCAAGGTGTACCAGGCCGTCCTGGACGCAGCCGACGCCGGATTCGCCGCAGCGCAGCCGGGTGCCCTCTTCCGGGACATCCACACTGCTGCAACCACCGTTCTTGCCGAGCGGTTGGCCGAGTGGGGCCTGCTGCCCGTGTCCGTCGAGGAAGCAATCAGTCCAGAGGGCCAGCAGCACCGGCGCTGGATGCCGCATGGCACCAGCCACCACCTGGGTCTGGATGTCCACGACTGCGCGCAGGCCAAGCGGGAACTTTACCTCGATGGCGTGCTGTCCGAGGGGATGGTGTTCACCATCGAACCAGGCCTGTATTTCAAAGACGAAGACCTTGCCATCCCCGAGGAGTACCGCGGGATCGGTGTGCGGATCGAAGACGACGTGTTGATGACCGCCGATGGACCGGTTAATCTCAGCGCCGCCCTGCCCCGGAAGCCCGACGCCGTCGAGGACTGGATGGCGGGCATCCAACGCGAAGCAGACGCCGGGAAGTAACGATGCCCCACCAGACAGCTGAATCGGGCACATAAAAAGGGACGGCAGCCGCCGTCCCTTTTTATGTGCCCGCTACTGGTGCTGTTGCGGAGTCCCGCCCTCGCGTGGGCCTTCACCTTCGCCGCGGTCGTCATCTTCCGGCTTCTTGACGTCCGTGATGCGGACCCCGTACTGGGGGCGTCCATCAGGGAGATCGGGGTAACGTACGGCGCGGCGGGGCTCGGGAGCGGGCTGCGGCTGCTGCTGCTCACCGGATTGTGGTGCGCCAGGAACGGGAGGCTGGTGGCCCTGGTCCCGACCCTGCTGCTGGCCGTAGGGGTCAGTCCATCCGGACGGCCGTTCCGGAGCCTGCCCTGGGTGCTGGACCGGGGGCTGCCAGGGCTGCTGGCCAGGTTGCTGCCAGGGCTGCGCTGAAGCGTGCCCGCCTGCTCCGGCCTCAGTGGGGGTCATAGGCAATTGCTGCAACAACCGGCGCGCTTCATGTGCCGACTCGGGGGAAACCACCACGTTATAGGTGGTGGCCACCACCTGGCTGGTGGAGGTGAAGTCGCGCTTTCCACGCTGCATGGCGTAGGTGACGATACCGAACAGCATAAAGAACGCCGCACCCATCAGGACCGAGGTCAAGATGGAAAAGTATCCCGGTGACGTCGAGAAGAAGGACAGCAGGACGCCGACGAACAAGCCGAACCACATGCCGCTCAGTGCCCCGGACAACGCCACCCGGGGGTAGCTGAGCCGGCCGGTGACGCGCTCCACCATTTTGAGGTCATTACCCACAATGGAGACCATCTGCACCGGAAACGCCTGGTCCGCGAGATAATCAACAGCCTTCTGTGCATCCAGGTATGACGAGTAGGTGCCTACGGTGTCGCCGGTGGGAACGGTCCGGGACTCATCAGGGCCGGCGGGCCCGCCGGCCCTGGGAGTACCAAAAATGTTTGACATACCACCCATTCTTGCCCATGGACCTGAGTATCCGCTGCAGATTCAGCTAAAAGAGAGCAGACTCGGTAGCCTGTAGAAGTGAGCACCAATGTTTCGCGTGTGTTTGTTGCACGTCTCCTCGGCCTGGACGTCTTTGACCCGCTTGGCGACCGCCTGGGCCGGTTGAGGGACGTTGTTGTGCTCTCCCGAGGCACCCGCGGGGCCCCGCACGTAGTGGGCATCGTCGTCGAAGTTCCCGGAAAGAAGCGCGTCTTCGTGCCAATGACCCGGATTACCTCGATCGACCAGACCCAGATCATCTGCACAGGTCTGGTCAACCTTCGCCGCTTTGAACAACGCGGCGCGGAAATGCTGGTTGTGGCCGAACTCTTTGACCGCCGGGTCACGCTGACTGACGGCAGCGGTGACGCCACCATCGAAGACATCGCCATGGACCAGCAGCGCTCACGCGACTGGATGGTCAGCAAGCTATTTGTCCGGCGCGGTCACAGCCTGTCGCCGCTCAGCAGGTTGCGCCGCAACGAAACCCTGATCATCGACTGGGCAGATGCTGTCCACGGATCACGCACCGAACCGCAGGGGGCCACACAGTTCGTCGCCACCCACGAGGACCTTAAACCGGCTGACTTCGCCGAGGCCCTCCACGAAATGAGCGATAAACGCCGCTTTGAAGTTGCCAGCGAACTTCAGGACCAGCGACTGGCCGACGTCCTGCAGGAACTCCCGGAAGATGACCAGGTGGAGATCCTTTCCGCCCTGGACGTGGAGCGAGCCGCGGATGTGCTGGAGGAGATGGACCCGGATGACGCGGCCGACCTTCTGGCCGAGCTTCCCACCGCCCAGGCTGAGGAACTTCTGCAGCTGATGGAACCCGAAGGCGCCGAAGATGTCAGGCGCCTGTTGGAGTATGACGAAGACACCGCCGGCGGCCTGATGACCCCGGTACCCGTCATTCTGCCGCCCGAAGCCACGGTAGCCGAGGCTCTGGCCCACGTCCGTCGCGAAGAGCTCTCCCCGGCCCTCGCATCTTCGATCTTTATCACCAGACCGCCGCTGGAAACACCCACCGGCCGGTTCCTTGGCGTCGTGCATATCCAGCAGCTGCTTCGTTATCCGCCGCCCGAGCCCTTGGGTAATCTGCTGGATAAGAACCTGGAACCGGTGTCAGACCACGCCCATATCAGCGAAGTCGCCCGGAGCCTGGCCACCTACAACCTGAACTCACTTCCCGTCGTCGATGAGGACGGTCACCTTGTGGGGGCGGTGACTGTTGATGACGTCCTGGATCACTTGTTGCCCGATGACTGGCGCGCCCACGAGGGCGAAACCCCTATAAGGAAACTCGGAGGACGCATTGGCTGAACCGAATTCATCCAAGGGCTCACGCGATTCCCACCGCCACCAGAAAAATCGTGGCGAGGGCCTGGACACCCCACTGAGCGCACGTCAGCGCCTGCTGCCCAAGTTCTCTCCCAACCCCGATGTCTTTGGCCATCACACAGAGGGGTTTGCCCGGTTCATGGGTACGCCGCAGTTCCTCCTCTACATGACGCTGTTCTGCGTCTTCTGGCTGGCCTGGAACACGATTGCTCCTTCCAACTGGCAGTTTGACTCACGTGATCTGGGTTTCACGCTGCTGACGCTGATGCTTTCCCTGCAGGCCTCCTATGCAGCGCCGCTGCTGCTACTGGCGCAGAACCGGCAGGACGACCGGGACCGGGTCTCCCTCCAACAGGACCGCCAGCGCGCTGAACGCAATCTTGCCGACACTGAATACCTCACCAGAGAACTCGCATCACTGCGGATTGCCCTGCGCGAGGTGGCCACGCGGGACTACGTCCGTGCAGAGCTGAGGTCCCTTCTGGAGGACCTGCTGGAAGCCCAGGAGGAACAGCAGCACCACGATCCATCCCACAGCAGCGGCGCACCGGATGCTCCGCGCGAAAAGCACAGAGACCGTGTCAAGGACAAACGGGACCGGCGCAATCCCCGCACGCAGCAGATCCCCAGGGTCCGCAAACCAGATGCAGAATCCGCACCGCCCGCAGACCCCACCGAAAGCTGAGCCTCGTCCGTGAGCACCCCCCTGCAAGAGGCCGTTAGCGCCGCCCTGGCAACCGTCATCGATCCGGAACTCAGGCGTCCCATCACCGAGCTGGGCATGGTGGAGTCTGTGGAGATTTCCGACGGCGGCCACGTGAGCCTGGTTGTTCTGCTCACCATCTCCGGTTGTCCCCTCAGGGACACCATAACGGCTGATTCCCGTGATGCATTGGCGGCCGTCCCGGGGGTGACGGGTGTGGACGTCGAACTTAAGGTGATGAGCCAGGCGCAGCGCGACGCCCTAAAGGAACTCCTCCGCGGTGCGGGCGGCCAGCGCGGCATCCCCTTCAACCAGCCGGGATCCCTTACCAAGGTCTTCGCAGTGGCCAGCGGAAAAGGCGGAGTCGGCAAATCGTCCGTGACCGTAAACCTGGCCTGTTCCCTGGCCGCACGCGGTCTCCGGGTGGGGATTGTGGACGCCGATGTGCACGGCTTCTCGGTCCCTGCGCTGATGGGCATCACGCAAGCCCCTACCAGGGTGGATGACCTGATCCTGCCTCCGGTGGCCTACGGCGTCAAAGTCATCTCAATCGGCATGTTCGTCACCGGGAACCAGCCCGTAGCCTGGCGCGGACCGATGCTTCACAGGGCGTTGGAACAGTTCCTCACGGACGTGTACTTCGGCGATCTGGATGCCCTGTTCCTGGACCTGCCGCCCGGCACCGGCGACATCGCGATTTCGGTCGCGCAACTGCTGCCCCAGGCCGAAATCCTGGTGGTAACCACTCCGCAGTCAGCTGCAGCGGACGTTGCTGAACGGGCTGGCGCCATCGCCACCCAGACAGGGCAGAAGATTGCCGGTGTAGTGGAAAACATGTCCTACCTGGATCTGCCGGACGGAAGCCGCATGGACCTGTTTGGCAGCGGTGGCGGAACACTCCTTGCGGAGCGGCTGTCGGCTACCGTCGGCGGAAATGTCCCGCTGCTTGGGCTGATCCCCCTTGACATCAAGCTGAGGGAAGGCGGGGACGCCGGAACACCGATCGTCCTGGCCGAGCCGGAAACAGCAGCGGCAAAGGCATTGGCCGGCATCGCAGAACAGTTGGCTGCCAGACCACGCGGGCTTGCTGATATAAAGCTCGGGTTGCAGCCGCGCTAGTTACCGGCGGCCATGGCTCCGCAAGGGCGCTAAGAGTGTCAGGTAGCTTCGGCGTCGAACGGGGGGCTTTCGCCCTCGGCCAGGCGCGGAATCACACGCTCCGCAGTCGCGGCCGGCCTGGCGGCATCCTGCGAGGCAATAACAGCAGCGGCTGACACGGCTGCCGGGGTGGCAACTGCGGCCGGAGCGTCGTCCAGCAGGGCTTCCTTGATAATCCGGCGCGGATCGTACTGGCGGGGATCGTACTTTTTCCAGTCGACGTCATCAATGTCGATGCCGACTTCGTCCTTGATCTGCTCCCGCGCCCCGGAGGCCATCCGCCGCACTTCCCTGACAAGGTTGGTCAGCTTCTGGGTGTATTCGGGCAGCCTTTGGGGGCCGATCACCAGGATGCCGATGATCAGCAGAAGAAAGAACTCCGCGCCGTTGATTCCAAACACCCTAGGAAGATTACCCTCTCTTGGGCACAAGTGACGATTCAGGCTGAATCAGTGCCTGCAGGCAATCTTTTCACTGGGCCGGAAGGCCCAGCATTACCCTGAAACCGCGGCCAAGGCGGTCACTGAGGGAATCGTTCGGCGGTTCTTCCGTAGCTGGTGCGGTGTCAGGCCCCGCCGGGACTCCCGCAGAAACGCCCCGCTCTGCGGCCAAGCCGGCCCGGACCAACTCCTGCAGAGCTTCGGCATGGTCAGGGCCGAGCTGGGAGCCCGGTCCGGCATCGGCAAAGTAGCTGAAAGTAGCGTTACGTGACCGATAGATCACGGCCACGGGATTACTGGCGCGCACCCAGGCCTCGGACCCGCTCCCCGGCGCCGCTGTGGAGCCCCCCGGAATCCCGGGCGCAGCTACAAAACCGTCCTCTGACGCCGGACGTCCGGTCTGGACATTGATCGGCTCAGCGGTTCCAAGGCCGCCTGCACCAGCGTGCTGCTCCACCACCGTGACGCCCTGCCCGCCCTTGGACAGACGGAACTCAACAGCCGGCGCACCCTGCCGCGACACCGCCTTGGCGGATACGAGCCGGAATCCCGCCGACGTTAGCTCGGGGCATGCCCAGCCTGCCTCCCGGAGGGCAGCCAGGTCCGCTGTTGTGAGTTCCCTGGACTGGTCAGCAGGGGAAGAAACAGAATCCCCGGCGCGTCCGCCGGCAGCGGTACCTGAGCCAGCATCTGCCGCGACACCACCGGACACGAACGACTTGGGACTGACGGCAGTGGCCGACGTCGGACGTTCAGCCTGCGGCGACTGTTCCCCGCCCAGGAGCAACGCCGTAGCGGTGAGAACCCCTGCTGCAGCGAGGGCGCCCGAGGCAGAGGCGGCAACAATCCGTAGTGCCAGGCTGCCCTGTGCGCCGACAGGCTCGCGCGCGGCGGCGAGGACATGGGTGCGCTCCAGGAGCCGGGCAGTGAAATCGGTGCTGGCGGACGGAATTTCGGCCGACCGCAGCCGCTCCAGATACCGCCGCTCGCGCTCCACCGCCGCCCGACACTCAGTGCAGGTGCGCAGGTGTTCAGCACCACGGTGGTGCTTCCGCAGCGAATTGCTGAATGGGCCCATGGCGCCGATCAGCGAAGTCCCGCGATGCGGGGCATCGCAAGCCGGGGCTTGCGGGAATGGAGCGGACGGGGGTCGCGGTGTGCCAGCTTTTCTCGGAGCATGGTGCGTCCGCGGTGGATCCTTGAGCGCACGGTGCCAAGTTTCACCCCAAGTGCCTCCGCCACTTCGTCATAGGACAGGCCTTCGAGATCGCACAGCACGACGGCGGCACGGAAGTCCGGCGGCAGTTCCTCCAGCGCGGCCTGGACGTCCAGGTCCAGGTTGTTCAATTCAAAGCTTTGCTCCGGCCCGGGCTCGCGGCCGGGGATCCGCGACTCGGCGTCCTCTGCCAACGCATCGAACCGGATCCGGCTCTTTCGGCGCGCCTGGTCAAGGAAGAGGTTGGTAGTGATCCTGTGCAGCCAGCCGTCAATGGTGCCGGGCCGGAAGTTCTCCAACGACCGGAAAACACGGACAAAAACTTCCTGGGTCAGGTCCTCGGCGTCGAATTTGTTGCCGGTCAGCCGGTAGGCGAGGCGGTATACCTTCGCTGAGTGGTTGGTGACCACTTCTTCCCAGGTGGGGCGGACCCACTCACTGGTGATCTCTTGTGCTGCAGGGACAGGTGCCACAACTGATGATGACATCGTCCACTCCCCTCGTGGATTGCTAACGCCCGGATAGTTACATCTGTTATTCGGCGCCGATCACCACTTGGCTGACCGGATATTTATCATGGCAGGTTTCGCTGGGAATTTCCTGAATCCAGTAACCTCTGTCACTACGTTAGTATCATCGCGCGCGCCGCAGCGGGCGGCTGCAGGGCAGCTGCACCGGGACACAGTACGCTGGAACCACCATGTCCCCACCCGCCCAGAAAGCGAACACCCATGAGCGCCGATAAGTCCACCAGCTGGTCCTACGCAGAAGATCTGCCTGCCGAGGATGAGATTCTGATGCGCGCCCGGGAACGGTCTTTTGAGCTTGGCGTGACGCCGATCGGACGTGGTGTAGGCGCTGCCCTCACAGTGTTCGCCGCAGCCTCAAAGGCGCAGACCGCCGTCGAAATCGGCACCGGCGCCGGCGTTTCGGGAGTCTGTCTGCTGCGCGGTCTCGGCCCGCAGGCCGTACTGACCACCATTGACGTTGACGTTGAACATCTTCGGGCTGCCCGCGAAGCCTTCCTGGAATCAGGGAGCCCCGCCAACCGGACCCGGACCATTTCCGGGCGGGCCGGCGATGTCCTGCCCCGGTTGACCGATGCCGCCTACGATCTCGTTTTCATCGATGCGGACAAGCCCGGCCTGCCCGGCTATGTGGACCAGGCCATCCGGCTCCTGAAGGCCAGCGGACTCCTGATCATTAATGACGCGTTGGACAAGGACCGCGTGGCCAATCCGGCCGCCCGGGATGCCAGCACTACAGTGCTCCGCCAGGTTGGCAGGTCTATCCGCGATGACGAGCGTCTGGCGTCGGCCATGCTGCCCACCGGAGACGGGCTCCTGGTAGCCGTAAAGAAGTAGTGTCGCTGCAGAGAAATCAGCAAAAAGCAGGGTCCGCGGCGATTGCCACGGACCCTGCTTTTTGCTGATTGGTTATTCGGTGACGCCCACCAGGCATTCCTTGAGGTTGGCCGCCTCGGCAGCATTCAGTTCCACCACGAGCCGCCCGCCGCCTTCGAGCGGGACGCGCATGATGAGACTGCGGCCCTCCTTAGTGACTTCCATAGGGCCGTCGCCGGTGCGAGGTTTCATAGCCGCCATGAGGAATTCCCTCCAATAGTCCCAGGACATTCCAGCCCGGTCGGGCTGTGTCCGCACTTCAAGCGACGCGCGGCCGCAGCTGCGGACCATGCCGCAGCCATCACCGAACATTGCTGGATGTCGTGTCCTTGCTTGCACCTATTATCCCGTAATTCCGCAGCAGGGGCTAATCGATGGACATTCCCGGTGCGGCATTCCGGGGCGGCCCGGACAGGTATCACTCCCGGTCAGGGCGGATAATCGCCGCCGCCGGGCAGTTGGGCCCACACCCACAACCATACGATCCAAACGATTTGCAGCATCACAAACATCACAGTCAGCAGCCCGCGGTAAGCACGCGAACGGGAAAGAAAGGCAGCACCGAGCGCCAACGGAAACAGTGGGATCAGCAACCGGAAAGTGCTGGTCTGCGGGTGCAGAAAGACCAGAAGGTACGCCATGTAGGCCGCACAGAACAGCCGCAGTTCGACGCCGAGCCGGACCACTGGAGGGCAGAACATCAGCCAGGCGAATACCGCCACCAGCACAAAGGGCGCCAGCGCTCCGGCCACGGGACCGAAGAGCCCCGCGCCCATGTGGAACCAGGGCATAAACGGCACCAGGTCACCACCGCGCCAGACACTTTCGGTCTTGGTGTAAGCCTGGAAGTCTCCAGTGGTCATCCAGGCCATAATGGGCCAGAGCACTGCCGACACGCCGCTGACAAGCACCAGGACTGCCAGCCGGAAAAGCCCGCCGACCGAGTCCCGTGGCTTCCCTGCCTTCCACCAGCTGTAGAGGTGGATCAGCAGCAGAATCCCGATCATGGCGGCGAACGCCACCCCCACCGGCCTGGACAGGCACATCAGAACCACCACCGGCGCCGCTTCCAGATACATGCGCCGCATAACCAGAAGCAGCGCCGCGGCCAGGAGCAGGGTATTCAAGGACTCCGCGTAGGGCACTTGGAAAATGGCTGATACCGGGAAGGTGGAGAAGAAAACGACTCCCCACAGCGCATCGCCGTGATCGGCTTTCTGCCGGAACAACAGATAAACCACGACGGCGGCACCCAGGCCGCAGAGCATGGCAATAATTGTCAGGGACGCGGCTGCCGGAAGCCCGGTGATGGCCGAAAGTCCCCTGCCCAGGATCGGGAACAGCGGATAGAACGCCCAGCTGTTCTCGCGGACGTTTCCTGCCTCGTCTGTTGGCAGGACAGACGGATAGCCGTCACTGAAGATCCTGCCGTACCAGCGGGCGTCCCAGATGTTGATGAAGTCCCAGTAGCCCGGGCGCGCCGGCCCCCAGGGTCCAGCACCTTGCTGAAGCGTGGCGGCTGAAAAGATGCAGGCACTGACCAGGCGGGCGGCAACGAAGACGGCCAGGACCTGGACCCACCAGGGCCAGCGCTTCACGGCGGCAAGCAGCGGTGCGGCGGTGGTTACGCGGACGGGCTGCCTCACCGCCTGGCCGTCATCTGTTTCAATGCTCAAGGACGTCCTTCATGGCAGTGTGCTTGTCCTCCTGCAACTGCTGCAGCCGCGCGATTTCTGCATCGCGGGAAGCGAGTTGATCGCGCAGCCGGTCCAGCACTTGGTCTACCTGGTCCATCCGATAGCCCCGGAGGCCCAGTGAGAACCTGATCCGGTCAATGTCAGCAGGCCTTACCTCTGCCGGCAACAGGACGGGGGGAAGGTTCGCAACGGGCTCGCCGAGTGCGTCATCAAGGACGTCGCGAACAGCGCCCGGCCTGCGAATGCCGGCCCCCAGCCACGCAATGGCACCCAACAGCACAACGGCGAGGAAAACCAGAAAGTAGCTCACGTGCTCCATCGTGCCAGAAATCGGCCCGTCTGATCACTCCTTAGGGCCGTCTGATCACTCCGGGGGATTCTCTCCGTTCAAAGACGAGGGGCGCACGCTGCCCTGCAGGACGCAGCGGACTGCCTCCGCCGGATCATCCACCACCTGGATCAGGTCGAGGTCCTGTTCCGACACCATGCCTTCAGCGACGAGTGTTCCGCGCAGCCAATCGATCATGGGGGTCCAGAATTCGACGCCCAGGAGGATGATCGGAAAGGACGTCACCTTGCGGGTCTGCACCAGCACCATTGCTTCAAATAATTCGTCAAGCGTGCCCAGTCCGCCGGGGAGGACTATGAATCCCTGGGCGTACTTGACGAACATGGTCTTGCGGGCGAAGAAGTACCGGAAGTTGACGCCAAGGTCTACCCAGGGATTAAGACCCTGTTCAAAGGGCAGTTCGATGCCCAAACCGACGGACACTCCGTTGCCGTCCACGGCGCCCCGGTTGGCTGCCTCCATGGATCCCGGGCCACCTCCGGTGATGACAGCTACTCCCGACTCGGCGAGGTGACGGCCTACTTCAACGGCCATGTCGTAATAGGTGGTACCAGGCTTGGTCCGTGCGGAACCAAACACGCTGACGGCTGGACCGAGGTCCGCCAGCGCGCCAAAGCCTTCGACGAATTCGCTCTGGATCCGCAGCACACGCCAGGGATCGGTGTGTACAAACTGGCCTGGCCCCTTGGTGTCCAGCAGGTGCTGATCCGACATCTCCACCGCGGCCTGTTTACGCCGAAGTTCCAGCGGCCCTTTCCGTCGGGGCTGGGAAGGGCTGGAAGGGTCTGGAATATTGCTCATTGCTCTAGGCTAGCGCGCTGCCCGCCCATGCACCGCCGGTATCTCTTCAGTCACGATTCGGTAGGAAGTAGGAGTGATTGCCGTCATAAGGCGACATTGTTCGCTAGATTCTTTCTATGACTACTTATGTGCCCGGCGATGCCCTCGTCTCCCTGAACGCCGTCAACAAGCATTACGGCCAGTTGCACGTACTCAAGGACATCAATCTTCAGGTCCGCAAGGGCGAGGTTGTAGTGGTCATCGGACCCTCCGGCTCCGGAAAATCCACGCTCTGCCGCGCCATCAACCGCCTCGAGACCATCGAGAGCGGCACCATCTCGATCGATGGCAAGGTGCTCCCGGAAGAAGGCAAGGAACTCGCCCAGCTTCGCGCCGACGTCGGGATGGTTTTCCAGTCCTTCAACCTCTTCGCGCACAAGAGCATTCTGGAGAATGTGACCCTGGGCCCTATCAAAGTCAAGGGCACAGCCAAGGCGAAGGCCGATCAGGATGCCATGGCCCTGCTTGAACGCGTCGGCGTGGGGCACCAGGCCCCGAAGCTTCCGGCGCAGCTTTCCGGCGGCCAGCAGCAGCGAGTGGCCATCGCCCGGGCCCTGGCCATGAAACCGAAGGTGATGCTGTTCGACGAGCCCACCTCTGCACTGGACCCCGAGATGATCAACGAGGTCCTGGACGTCATGGTCCAACTGGCGAAGGAAGGCATGACCATGATTGTGGTCACCCATGAGATGGGTTTTGCCCGCAAGGCCGCCGATCGCGTCGTCTTCATGTCTGACGGAGAAATCATCGAGGACGCTACGCCCGAGGAGTTCTTCACCAACCCGAAGACCGACCGCGCCAAGGACTTCCTGTCCAAGCTCCTCACCCACTGATTCCCCAACTCGTCCACATCGCATCCAGGCCGCCACAAGCGGCCACCCAATGAAAGGAATGTCATGAAGGCATTTATCTCAAGGCGGAAATCCGTCCTCCTCGCAGCCGGTGCGGCCATGGCCCTGACGCTCAGCGCCTGTGGCGGCGGAGGCACTCCGGCCGAAACGGCTCCTGTCGAAGAAGCTCCGACGTTCGCTCCCGGAACCACCATGGAAAAGCTCTCCAAGGCCGGCAGCATCAAGATTGGTACCAAGTTTGACCAGCCACTCTTCGGCCAGGTCGGCCTGGATGGCAAGCCGGTGGGCTTCGACGTCGAAATCGGCAAGCTGATTGCCGGCAAGCTGGGCATTCCCGCGGACAAAATCGAGTGGTCCGAGACTGTTTCGGCCAACCGTGAAGAGTTCATCAAGCAGGGCCAGGTGGACATCGTCATCGCCACCTACACCATCAATGACAAGCGCAAGGAAGTTGTCAGCTTTGCCGGGCCATACTACGAGGCCGGCCAGGCCCTGATGGTCAACAAGGATAATGACTCGATCAAGACGCCTGAAGACGTCAAAGGCAAGAAGGTCTGCTCCGTGACGGGCTCGACCCCCGCCGGCACCATCGTTGAGAAGTACGGAGCAGAACTTGTTCCTGTCGCCACGTACTCCGCCTGCCTGGAGCCGTTGCGTAACAAGCAGGTTGAAGCTGTCACCACTGACAACGTCATCCTGGCCGGCTTTGTGGACAAGGAGCCTGACGCCTTCAAGCTTGCTTCGGATGAGACCTTCACCAAGGAGCCTTACGGTATTGGCCTGAAGAAGGAAGACACCGAGTTCCGTAACTGGATCAACGATCAGCTCGAAACCTTCCAGGAAGACGGCTCGTACAAGAAGGCATGGGAAGCTACCGCTGGCTCGGTCATCAAGACGGCGCCGGACCTTCCTGAGCTCAACCGATACTGATTGACCCCACAGCAGGTGCCGGGCGGGTTTCCTGTCCGGCACCTGCTTGTCATTTCCGTTCCAGTCCACGACACCGCTGAAGGATCACATGGACGTCATCATCGAAAACCTTCCCGCATACTGGGATGGCTTTCTCCGCACTCTTTATCTTTCCGTTGTCTCCGGCGTCATCGCCCTGGTGCTCGGCACCCTTGTGGCGGCAGCCCGCGTCTCTCCCGTCGCGGCATTCCGGGGTTTCAGTACCGTCTATGTCGAGATCCTTCGCAACACGCCACTGACTATTGCCTTCTTCTTTGCCGCAGTGGTCCTGCCCCGCCTTGGTGTGACGTTCGAACAGTTTGAGATCGCGGCCATCATCGCGCTCAGCACCTACACCTCAGCATTTATCGCCGAGGCTGTCCGCTCCGGCGTGAACAGCGTTCCCGTGGGACAGGCCGAGGCCGCCCGCAGTATCGGCATGAAGTTCGGTCAGGTCCTGAGCCTTATCATCCTGCCGCAGGCACTCCGGACGGTGATTCCGCCCATGATCAACATCCTCATCGCCTTGGTCAAGAACTCGTCGGTGGCAGGTGCCTTCTATGTGCTGGAGCTGTTCGGCTACGGCCGCCAACTCGCCAATGCAAACGGCGACCAGGTGCTGGCAGTACTGCTGGGCGTTGCCTTCTTCTACCTGCTCCTTACTGTTCCGCTGGGCATCCTTGCCAGCACCGTCGAACGAAAGGTGGCGATTGCCCGATGACTTCTGTTCTTTACGATGCCCCAGGCCCCAAGGCCCGCCGCTTCTCCGTCATCGCCTCCGTCTTTGGTGCTGTCCTGATTCTCGGACTCCTCGCCTTCGTCGTCTTCACCCTTGCCCAGCAGGGCATTTTTGAAGGCCGACGCTGGGCCATTTTTACTCGCGGAGACGTCTGGACCCTGATTGCCAACGGAATCGGCGCAACACTCAGTGCGGCCGCCCTGGCCGCCGTTATTGCGTTCCCACTGGGCTTGCTGCTGAGCCTGCTTCGCATCTCGCTGGTCCCGTGGATCCGGATCCCCACCCGCGTGGTCCTGGAGTTCCTCCGCGGCATGCCTGTTGTCCTCATGATGTTCTTTGTGCTGCTGGTGTTTGCCACGTCCCCGTTCATTGCAGTCGTGACCGGTTTGGTGCTCTACAACTCGGCCGTTTTCGCGGAAATCATCCGGGCCGGCATCCAGTCCCTGCCCAAGGGTCAGCGCGAAGCAGGCCTGGCAATCGGCCTGACCAGTTTCAAATCCAGGATGCTCATCGAGTTGCCACAGGCGGTGCGTCGGATGATGCCGTCCCTGGTGGCGCAACTGGTGGTCCTGCTCAAGGACACCTCCCTTGGCTACATCGTTGCCTACCCTGAACTTCTGCGGGCTGTCCAGGTAATGGCCGACTTCCTCGGCAGCCAGTACCTGTTCCCCATCTTCTTTGTGGCCGCGGGCATCTACATTGCCATCAACATCGCGGTGTCACGACTGGCCGTTTGGATCGAGCGCCGCGGCTCCACGAAGGCCGCAGGTGGTGTGGCTCCAGCCATCAAGACTGTGGACCTGCAGATGCCCCAGGCAGGGCCCCGCTAGGGACCGGCCCCGTCCGCGGAAATTCAAAGCACCCGGAAAGGCAAAAGTGGTCCGGAACCTTCGGGTTCCGGACCACTTTGTTTTTCCAGTCGGACTGGTCTGATATCAGCCTGCCAGCCATGTCTGCAGGGCCGCCAGACATTTCCGGATGGCATCGGCGTCGACGTGTTCATTGTCCTTGTGGGCGAGCAATGGATCGCCGGGGCCGAAATTGACGGCAGGAATCCCCAGTTCACTGAAGCGGGCTACATCCGTCCAGCCGTACTTTGGCTTGGGCTTGGCTCCAACAGCGGCGACGAAGGACGCCGCAGCGGGGTGGTTCAGCCCCGGGCGTGCACCGGCCGCGGCGTCTGTGCGGACCACGTCAAAACCGTCCAACAGTTCGCGGACGTGGGCTTCGGCCTGGTCAGGGGTTTTGTCCGGCGCGAAGCGGTAGTTGATCTCCACCACGCATTTGTCCGGGATGACATTGCCGGCTGTGCCGCCATGGATCTTGACTGCATTCAGGCTCTCGCGGTAGTCCAGACCGTCCACGTTAACGGTCAACGGCTCATAGGCAGCCAGCCGCGCCAGGATCGGCGCGGCGGCGTGAATGGCGTTGCTGCCCATCCAGGCGCGCGCAGAGTGGGCAGCCTCACCGCTGGTGGTCGCCTCGAAGCGGCTGGTCCCGTTACAGCCGCCTTCCACGGTGCCATGCGTAGGTTCCAGGAGGATGGCAAAATCGGCGCCAAGGAGTTCCGGATGATTGCGGAGCAGCCGGCCCAGGCCGCTTTTCACCGCTTCCACTTCCTCGTGGTCATAAAACACAAAGGTGACGTCCTTGACCGGCTCCGTGCCGCCGTCGAACAGTCGTGCCGCAAGGGCCAGTTGGACAGCAACGCCGCCTTTCATATCGGTGGTGCCGCGGCCGTAAAGGACGCCCTCACCGGGGGTACCGGACTCCCAGTTGGAGGGAACAGTACCTAAAGCCCCCGGAGTGGTGGGCAGCGGCACAGTGTCCAGGTGCCCGGCCAGGATGACCCGCTCAGCACGGCCAAGCTCAGTACGGGCAATGATTGCATCGCCGTCCCGGAGGACGTTCAGGCCGGGCAGCTCGCGCAGTGCAGCCTCAATGGCGTCAGCCAGCGGACCTTCGTTGCCGGAGACACTTTCGACGTCAATCACGGCCGCCGTCAGCAGGGCCACGTCCTGCCTGAGGTCAAGGGGCGGAACGCCCGGGCGGTTCGGAACAGGATTCAGTGGGGCAGCGTGGGCAGTCACGTTGCCAGTCTAGTTCGAGTCTTGCCACCGGCTCTCGATAGACTGATGCCATGACTGAGACTGCCGCTTCCACCGTGCCCGAAAACCAGACCGCAGCCGCCGATTCCCGCTCCGCCTACGGTTTTGGTGTGGCCACCATTGCCACCACCGGCACCGGTACTGCCGCCCAATCGACGGTCCTGGACGTCTGGTTCCCGGCGCCTGCCCTCGGTGTCGCAGCGGAGAGCCTGCGGGGCGTAGAGAATGCGGACAATGTCCTGGAGGAGATTGCGTCAGCCGGTTCCGACACCGACCGCGGCACAGAGCAGAAAGTGGTTTTCGTCCAGATCAACCTGGATGAGGCTCCAGCAGACACAGCTGACGCCTACCTGCGCCTGCACCTGCTTTCCCACCGCCTGGTCAAGCCGAACACCATTAACCTGGACGGTATCTTCGGCAAGCTCCCCAACGTTGTATGGACCAATTTCGGCCCGGCCGCCGTTGAGGGCTTCGAGCTGACCCGTGCCCGGTTGCGCAAACGCGGCGCCCTGACCGTCTACGGCGTAGACAAGTTCCCGCGCATGGTGGACTATGTTGTCCCTGCCGGCGTCCGCATTGCTGATGCCGACCGCGTCCGCCTGGGTGCCCACCTGGCCGAAGGCACCACCGTGATGCACGAAGGATTCGTGAACTTCAACGCCGGCACCCTCGGCACTTCCATGGTTGAAGGCCGGATCTCCGCCGGTGTTGTCGCCGGTGACGGTACTGATGTGGGCGGCGGCGCTTCCATCATGGGCACCCTGTCCGGTGGTGGCAAGGAAAAGATCGTCATCGGTGAGCGCGTCCTGCTGGGCGCCAACTCCGGCGTCGGAATCAGCATCGGTGACGACAGTGTTGTGGAAGCCGGCCTCTACGTCACGGCCGGTACCCGGGTCCGCGTACCAGGCCCCAAGGACGAAGTGGGCGAGGACACCACCAAAATCGTCAAGGCTGTGGAACTGTCCGGCGTTCCCAACCTGCTCTTCCGCCGCAACTCCACGAACGGCGCTGTCGAGGCACTGCCGCGCAAGGGCCAGACCGTCGAGTTGAACGACGCTCTGCACGCCAACTGATCACGTGCCCCTACGACGTAGCATCCGCCGGGCACTGATCTTAGTCCTCGTCCTGGTTCTGGCCGTCGGCGGGGTATACATCGCCATCAGCTTTTTGCAGCGCTCCGAAACGTGGGTCTCGGAGCGCTGCACCGCCGTCGTCGGATCCCTCGAAGCGGAGCTCGCCACCGATCAGGCCCACAATGCCGCGTTGATTTCCGCCGTCGCAGTGAGAAGAGGCCTGCCGCCCCGGGCGGCCGCGATCGCATTGGCCACAGCCATGCAGGAATCGAAGCTCCGCAATATCGATTACGGCGACAAGGTTGGCCCCGACTCCCGGGGATTGTTCCAGCAGCGTCCTTCGCAGGGCTGGGGCACCGAAGCCCAGGTGATGGATCCGTACTACGCGGCCAATGCTTTCTATGACGTCCTCGTGACCATTCCGGGTTATGAAGATCTGCCGATCACCGCGGCCGCGCAGCGCGTGCAACGCTCTGCCTACCCGAGCGCGTACGCGGAGCACGAGGGCATGGGCCGGGCCTTCGCATCAGGACTGACAGGCCAAGCCCCGGCCTCCGTTGGCTGCACGCTCCGCTCCCCCGAGGCCGCCGGCGATTCTGCCGCGGTTATTCAGGCACTTGAGGCAAGTTACGGCACCGTCACAGCAACTGAAGCCGACGGTGCCCTGCAGATTCAGACGCCCTATGCCTGGTCAGTGGCGCAATGGGCCGTGGCCAGTGCCAAGGACCTTGGCATCACAGGTGTGGACGTTGACGGGCAGACCTGGGACCGGGCCAGCAGAACCGGCTGGCAGCAAAGCGGCGCGGGCGTAGGAGCCGGCACCGTCACCCTTCGCCTGGCTGCCGGCGAAGGCACCTAGGCGAGCAGTTCCACCACCGGCTGCACGTAACTGCGGAACAGTTCAGGCTGGTTCAAGAGATCCTGGCTCATGATGATCCGGTTAGGTTCGAGGTACCACGCACGCGGCTCGCTCAACGGCAGCTCCATGATGTCCAGCTGAAAGTCGCGCGCGCCACGGCCAAGTTCCATCAGCCTGTCCTCAACCAGGTCATCCAGGAGCAGTTGGGCTCCCGCTGCCTCACGTTCCGCCTCCAGCTCGGCATACTCGCTACGGCGGTCCCGCGTCCAGCTGAGGGCCGCACCGAAGTGCGCCCTAAGGACCCGTTGCAATGCAGGCGAATTGCCAAATGAAGCGAAGTCCGGCGGGGAGAGATCAGGATCGCACTTCGGGTACGCCTTGAGCAGTTGATGCCACCAAGCCTCCCATTCCGTCCGCAGGGTGCTCTGCCCGCCGACGTCTGCTGTCAGGTGGGAGTGGTCCGCCGCCCGGATTTTTGGCGAAGCAGGGCACAAGGCAGGCTGGCCAATTCCTTCCAGCCCGGCGACATCACGTATGTAGAGGGCGA
This sequence comes from Pseudarthrobacter sp. MDT1-40-2, assembly GCF_059383595.1. Classification (NCBI taxonomy): domain Bacteria; kingdom Bacillati; phylum Actinomycetota; class Actinomycetes; order Micrococcales; family Micrococcaceae; genus Pseudarthrobacter; species Pseudarthrobacter sp. MDT1-40-2. The sequence continues at coordinate 654,560 of NZ_JBWZCL010000001.1, forward strand.
TCATCATAGGGCCAGAGGTATCCATGGTGATCCGCCAGCCCTCACCCTCGCGTTGATGCATCATCCCTCCTAGGCCGCCTGGATTCCTGACGGGTTCATCAGTCCGCGCGCGCTTCCCAGTGTATTCCCACCCGGCGGCGGTTAGCCGCTGGAACGAGCTCCAATTCCTGCCAAATGCGATTCCAGGACATCACGGCACATCGCGGCGGACATCCACTCCGGCTGCAGCAGTGCGTGCAAACAAAGACCGTCCAGGGCTGCCAGGAGATGTTCGGCTTCCACAACCAGCCGATCACCAAACCCGGCCCCCGGCAGCAGCCTCTGGATGACCCGGCCCACCACGGCCGCGACCGACCGGTGGCTGCGGTCTGCTTCAGCCGTTAAGCCTGGCCTGATTCTGGCAGCGCTCTTGAAGGCCATCCATACACAGGCATCCATCGCCCGTTCCTCATCCAGGGGAAGGAATTCACCCAGAAGTGTTAAAACAGCTTCACGATGGGCCGCACTGCCAGGCTTCTGCGCCAGGACTTCCCCTTCGGCGATGGAGAGCCGACGAAGGACACGGTCCACCACGGCGGCAAAGGCGTAGCGGTGCAGTTCCTCGCTGCCAGTGAAATAATGCCGGACCGAACCAACCGCCAGCCCGGCTTCGTCTGCAACTTCACGCAAAGATGCCCGTTCCAGCCCGTCGCTGGCGGTGATCCGCCACACTGCATCCACTACGTCCTGCCTGCGGGCCTGGGCATCAACTATTTTGGGCACCCCCTTTTTTTAGCACAAATGTGCTTCCAGCCGTCGCACCACACCGGCTGCCCTTGCCTGGCGGCATCACAGCCATCAGATGGGATAGTTTTGAGATATGAAGATTCTGGTTACCGGAGGCACAGGCTACATCGGCTCGCACACCGTTTTGTCCCTGCAACAAGCCGGACACGACGTCATCGTCCTCGACAACCTGGTGAACTCAAGCGAGGAATCCCTTCGCCGGGTGGCCAAGCTCTCCGGGAAGACAGCGGAGTTCCACGATGTTGATCTCGTCGACGAGTCCGCTGTGGAGCGGGTCTTCGCCGGGGCCGGCATCGACGCCGTCATCCACTTCGCCGGCCTGAAGGCCGTCGGTGAGTCTGTGCGCGAACCTCTGAAGTATTACTACAACAACCTGGTGGGCACGCTGAACCTGCTCCGCGTTATGGACCGGCACCAGGTCCGGTCCATCGTCTTCAGCTCCTCCGCCACCGTCTACGGCGGACACAACCCCGTCCCTTACGTGGAGAAGATGGAGATCGGCGCGGACAATCCCTACGGCCGGACCAAAGAACAGATCGAAGATGTCCTGTCCGATCTGGGAGCCGCCGACAGCCGCTGGCACATCGCCCTGCTGCGCTACTTTAATCCGGTAGGCGCCCACCCTTCCGGCCTGATTGGCGAGGACCCGCAAGGCATCCCCAACAACCTGGTGCCGTTCATCGCCCAGGTTGCGGTGGGCCGGCGGGACAAGCTCATGGTCTTCGGCGGCGACTACGACACCCCTGACGGAACGTGCCTCCGCGACTACATTCACGTCGTCGACCTTGCGGACGGACACGTAGCAGCCCTCAACCACGTTGCGGAACGTAGTGGCGTCTTTCGCTGGAACCTGGGCTCGGGCAGGGGCACCTCGGTGCTCGAGATGCTGCACGCGTTCGAAAAGGCCGTTGGTCGATCTATCCCGTACGAGATCACCGGCCGGCGCGACGGCGACCTCCCCGCTTTCTGGGCCGACGCCTCATCCGCCCTTGCCGACCTCAGTTGGGCCACCACCAAAACGGTGGAACAGATGTGCGAGGACCACTGGCGCTGGCAGAAAAACAACCCGATGGGTTATGCGTCCTGACCAACGTTTGCAGCAATAACAACGGCCGCCCACCTCCAGGAGGTGGGCGGCCGCTTTGTAACAACCGGTGGTTGAGCTTGTCGAAACCGGATCTTGACAAGCTCGATCACCCGGGGCGTCAGCGCGCCGGGTAGTCCCGGGCCGGCTCTCCCACGTAAAGCTGGCGGGGGCGGCCGATCTTGGTCTGCGGGTCGCTGGCCATCTCGCGCCACTGCGCAATCCAACCCGGAAGGCGACCGATGGCGAAGAGAACAGTGAACATCTTTTCCGGGAAGCCCATCGCCTTGTAAATCAGGCCGGTGTAGAAGTCCACGTTCGGGTACAGCTTGCGCTCGATGAAGTAGTCATCGTTCAACGCCTTCTCTTCCAGGCGCAGGGCAATGTCCAGCAGCTCGTCGTTGCCGCCCAATTTGCTCAGGATTTCATGGGCGGTGTTCTTGACGATCTTGGCCCGCGGATCGTAGTTCTTGTAGACGCGGTGGCCGAAGCCCATCAGGCGGACGCCGTCCTCCTTGTTCTTAACCTTTTCCATATAGGATTCGGGCTTGGTGCCTTCAGCCTGGATCTGGCGGAGCATCTTCAGGACGGCTTCGTTGGCGCCGCCGTGGGCCGGACCGGAAAGAGCGTGGATTCCAGCGGAAACGGAGGCGAAGAGGTTGGCGTCGGAGGACCCAACCAGGCGGACCGTAGACGTGGAACAGTTCTGCTCGTGGTCCGCATGCAGGATGAGCAGCAGGTCCAGGGCCTTCACGACGACCGGATCCAGCTCATACTGCTCAGCCGGCAGACCGAAGCTCAGGCGCAGGAAGTTCTCCACCAGGTTCATGGAGTTGTCCGGGTAGAGCATGGGCTGCCCGATGGACTTCTTGTGCGCGTAGGCGGCAATGACCGGCAGCTTGGCCATCAGGCGGATGGTGGAAACCTCTACCTGTTCAGCGTTGTTGGGATCAAGGGAATCCTGGTAGAACGTGGACAGCGCAGATACTGCCGAGGACAGCACCGGCATCGGGTGGGCATCCCGGGGGAAGCCGCTGAAGAAACCCTTGAGCTCTTCGTGCAGGAGGGTGTGGTGGCGGATCCGCTGATCGAACGCCTCCAGCTCCGTGGGGGTGGGCAGGTTCCCGTAAATCAGCAGGTAGGAAACTTCGAGGAAGCTCGAGTTTGCGGCCAGCTGCTCGATGGGGTAGCCGCGGTACCGCAGGATCCCGGCATCGCCGTCGATGTAGGTGATGGCAGAGGTGGTTGCTGCGGTGTTCATAAAGCCGGGGTCGAAAGTGACTGCGCCCGTCTGCTTCAGCAGCTTGGAAACGTCATAACCTTCGTTTCCTTCTACAACCTGGATGCGCGGGAGCTTGAGCTCCCCGCCTGCGTGATGCAGGGTAGCGCTGTTGTTCTCAGTCATGGAGTCCCCTTCATGAGGCTTTGATAGTCACTGTTAAACTACAGCGCGAGTGCAGGTGTCCACTAATTCAAAACCACCGGATTCATCTAAACTACGCGCTGAAGTGGCCCGAGTCACACGTTCGTTACTGCGCTGATATCAGCCGCGCTACGGCCTCATCAATCCGCTCGTCAGTTCCGGTGAGAGCTACCCGGATAAACCCCTCGCCGGCGCGGCCATAAAACACCCCCGGCCCGACGACGATGCCGAGCGAGGCCAGGCGGTCGACTGTGGTCCAGGTATCCTCGCCGGCGGTGCACCACAGGTACAGACCGGCGTGGGACTCATGGATGGTCAGGCCGAAGGTTTCCAGTGCGGGAACCAGGCGTTCGCGGCGCGAGCGGTACAAGTCCTTCTGCTCCTGCACATGGATGTCGTCGCCAAGCGCCACCCGGAGCGCTTCCTGCACCGGATAAGGCACAATCATGCCGGCATGCTTGCGGCTGTTGACCAGGTTGGCCATCAGATCCGGTGCGCCGGCGACGAATGACGCTCGGTAACCTGCCAGGTTTGACTGCTTGCTGAGCGAGTAGACGGCCAGCAGGCCTTCATTGGAACCGCCGGTTACGCGAGGATCCAGGATGCTGGGTACAGGCTGGCCGCCGCGCTGGACGTCCCACTCCCCCCAACCGAGTTCCGCATAGCATTCGTCCGAGGCAACCACAGCACCCAACTGCCGTGCTCCGGCCACCAGGTCCCTCAGCGAATCAACGTTGCGGACGCTGCCCGTGGGGTTTCCAGGTGAATTGACCCATACAAGCCGTACCCGGGCGCGGGTGGCGTCATCGAGTGAGTCGAGGTCATCTGCTGCCACCGAGGTAGCCCCCGCAAGCGTGGCGCCGATGTCGTACGTGGGGTAAGCGACGGTAGGACGAACCACGACGTCCCCCTTGCCCAGCCCGAGCAGCAGCGGCAGCCAGGCCACGAGTTCTTTCGAACCGACAGTGGGCATAACGTCGCGCGGATCCAGATTCGGGACGCCGCGGCGGCGTTCAAACCAGGCGCAGATGACCTGGCGAAGCGTGGGCGTGCCGTGCACGGTGGGATACCCGGGTGCGTCTGTCGCGGCACGGAGGGCTTCCTGGATGAGTGCCGGCGTCGGATCCACCGGGGTACCGATGGACAGGTTCACCAATCCACCAGGGTGGTCTGAAGCCTTAGCCAGATAAGGTGCCATGGCCTCCCACGGGTAGTCCGGCAGGTTCAGCCCGAATGACGCAGTCCCGGTTGCCTCAGCCATGTTGGCTCAGTGGTCCTGGTTCTGCAGCGGGAGGGCGGCAATCATGGGGTGGTCCTTGCCGGTGTTGCCAAGCTTGGCCGCGCCACCGGGCGATCCCAGGTCATCGAAGAACTCCACGTTGGCCTTGTAGTAGTCCGCCCATTCTTCGGGGGTGTCGTCTTCATAGTAGATAGCCTCTACGGGGCAAACCGGCTCGCAGGCACCACAGTCAACGCATTCGTCCGGGTGGATGTACAGCGAACGCTCACCTTCGTAGATGCAGTCGACCGGGCACTCTTCAATACAGGCCTTGTCCTTGACATCTACACACGGCTGCGCGATTACGTACGTCACGTCCCTTGCCTCTCCAGGTTGTTTCCGGCTTCGACCGGTTGTCTCGTCCAGCGTTTCCGCCGCATTCTTGCCTACTGAGCCTATTATCTCCCAGTCTGTTCCAACGAACCCATCCCTGCGTCTTAGTATGAACGCGGCTTAGGATAAACACGTGAATCCTGCCCCCACGAGCCCCCGCGTTTTCCTGGCATCCGCCGCCCCAGGCACCCGGGTGGTGGTCCGCTACCGCTTCGGAGAGGGATTCACGGACGCCTTGGGCCTCCTGTTGAAATGCGATGCCAGCGTCTGCACGGTGCAGACCCGGAAAGCCGACGTCGACATTGCGCTTTCTGAGGTTGTGGCCGCCAAAGCGGTTCCCCCTCCCCCGGAACGCCAGGCGCCGCGCGCTCCCCGTCCCTGACTCCGCGTATAGAACCGGATTAAAAGCCAAAAGCTGCCGGAACGACGGCGGGTCTTATCCGCCTGCCGCTCCGGCAGCTTCAGCTGGAGCTACTCAGGGTTGCTGAGTGGCTGGCTAGACCTTGGCCCGCTGGCGGTTGGCCTTGGAGCGCTCGTTGGTATCCAGGATGACCTTGCGGATGCGGATAGCTTCCGGGGTAACCTCGACGCACTCGTCCTCGCGGGCGAATTCGAGGGACTCTTCGAGGGTCAGGTCGCGCGGCGGCGTCAGGTTTTCGAAGGTGTCCGAGGAAGCGGCTCGCATGTTGGTGAGCTTCTTTTCCTTGGTGATGTTGACGTCCATGTCGTCGGCGCGCGAGTTCTCGCCGACGATCATGCCCTCGTACACCTCAGAGGTGGGCTTGACGAAGAAGGAGCCGCGTTCCTGCAGGTTGATCATGGCGAAAGGCGTCACCACACCGGCACGGTCGGCAATCATCGAACCGTTGGTGCGGTACTCGATGGGGCCGGCCCACGGCTCGTAGCCTTCGGAGATGGAGGAGGCGATGCCGGCGCCGCGGGTGTCCGTGAGGAACTTGGTGCGGAAGCCGATCAGGCCACGGGCAGGAACGATGAATTCCATCCGGCACCAGCCGGTTCCGTGGTTGGCCATGTTGGTCATACGTCCCTTGCGGGCAGCCATCAGCTGGGTCACGGCACCGAGGTATTCCTCGGGGACGTCGATGGTCATGTGCTCCATCGGCTCATGGATCTTGCCGTCGATGGTACGGGTGACCACCTGGGGCTTGCCGACGGTCAGTTCGAAGCCTTCACGGCGCATCTGCTCAACCAGGATGGCGAGGGCCAGTTCGCCACGGCCCTGGACTTCCCAGGCGTCGGGACGCTCGGTGGGCAGAACCTTGATGGAGACGTTACCGATCAGTTCCTTGTCCAGGCGGTCTTTGACCTGACGGGCGGTGACCTTGGCGCCCTTGACCTTGCCGGCCAGCGGAGAGGTGTTGATACCGATCGTCATGGAGATCGCGGGATCATCAACGGTGATCAGCGGCAGCGGCTGCGGGTTGTCGGCGTCGGTGAGGGTCTCACCAATGGTGATTTCCTCGATACCGGCGACGGCGACAATTTCACCGGGGCCTGCGGACTCCGTGGGAACACGGTCCAGGGCCTTGGTGGCGAGGAGTTCGGTGATCTTGACGTTCTTGAGTTCACCGTTGGCGCGGGCCCAGGCCACGGTCTGGCCCTTACGCAGCGTTCCGTTGTAGATGCGGAGCAGCGCAAGGCGGCCCAGGAACGGTGAAGCGTCCAGGTTGGTGACGTGGGCCTGCAGGACACCGTCCGGGTTGTAGGTGGGCGCCGGGATGTGCTCGATGATGGTCTTGAAAAGCGGCTCCAGGTCCTCGTTCTCCGGCGCGCTGCCGTCGGCAGGCTGCTCAAGGGAGGCGCGGCCAACCTTGGCGGCGGCGTAGACAACAGGAACTTCAAGGATTTTGTCCAGGTCGAGGTCCGGTACTTCGTCGGCGAGGTCTGAAGCGAGGCCCAGCAGCAGGTCCATGGACTCGTGGACGACTTCCTCGATGCGGGCATCGGGACGGTCGGTCTTGTTGACCAGCAGGATCACGGGCAGGTGCGCGGCCAGGGCCTTACGCAGCACGAAGCGGGTCTGCGGCAGCGGGCCCTCAGAAGCGTCGACGAGCAGGACAACGCCGTCCACCATTGACAGTCCGCGCTCCACCTCGCCACCGAAGTCGGCGTGGCCCGGGGTATCGATCACGTTGATGGTGATGGTCTCGCCCTTGGACGAAGGTCCGTTGTAGGCAACGGTGGTGTTTTTCGCCAGGATGGTGATGCCCTTTTCACGCTCGAGGTCACCGGAGTCCATGACACGGTCCTCAAGGTGATTGTGCTCGGCGAAGGAGTTGGTCTGCTTGAGCATGGCGTCGACCAAAGTGGTCTTGCCGTGGTCAACGTGGGCCACGATCGCGACGTTGCGCAAATCACTGCGTGACGCAGTGTTTGCGGCGGTGTTGGTGGTGGTTTCAGACATGCGTAATGACTCGATTCGTGGGTCAGCTGTAAAGTATCGCGACATTTCCAACTGGAACGCACGACGGATCGGCCCCTTAGCACAGGGCACCTTCCCTCATTCTAACGGCTACGGCAATTATTGGCCTAAAAATCAGAAATTGCCGGATTCCTGCCCCGCGCCATTCCTGCACCATGGCGTCAATTAGTGATCAAGATCACTGGTTCTTTTGCATCCGTGGCCTCATCCCGGCTCTAGGACCCGCAAAGCAACACAGCAGTGGAGCCGGCGCCCTGACGGGTACCGGCTCCACTGTTGTCTGGCTGATAACTGTCAGGCGACCTCAGGCGGCAGCATCAGGCTGGCACCGGGGATCGCATTGAGCAGGGCCTTCGTGTACTCCATCTGCGGGGACTCGAAAACATCGTCGGTGGCACCTGTCTCCACCAGCTTGCCCTTCTCCATCACGCACACGTGGTCCGCGATCTGCCGGACCACGGCGAGGTCGTGGGTGATGAACAGGTAGGTCAGGCCCAGGTTGGACTGGAGTTCAGCCAACAGGTTCAGCACCTGCGCCTGCACCAGCACGTCCAGCGCCGACACGGCCTCATCGCAGATGATGACCTCCGGGTCCAGAGCCAGCGCCCGTGCGATGGCCACACGCTGCCGCTGTCCTCCGGAGAGCTCGTTCGGGAACCGCTGCATCATGGACTGCGGCAGTGCCACCTGGTCCAGGAGTTCACGGACCTTCTTTTCCCGGCTGGCCCCGTTCCCCACGTTGTGCGTGCGAAGCGGCTCCTCGATGGTACGGAAGATGTTGTACATCGGGTCCAGTGAACCGTACGGATCCTGGAAGATGGGCTGCACCCTGCGCCGGAACGCGAACAGTTCCTTCCTGCCGAGGGTGGACGTATCCACCCCATCGAAGACGATCCGGCCGGAGGTCGGCTGCAGCAGGTTCAGCACCATTTGAGCCACTGTGGACTTACCGGAGCCCGACTCACCCACAATCGCCGTCGTGGTTCCCCGCTTGACGCCGAAGGACACCTTGTCCACAGCCGTGAAGTCGGTGCTGCGGCCAAAGCCCGAGCGCAGTTTGAACACCTTGGTGAGGTCCTCGATCTTGAGCACCTCGTCCGCAGCGGCCACGGTCTGGCCGTCGGTCGGCGCCAGCAGTTCATCGGTTTCGATGCCCTGTTCCTTGGCCACCTGGATTCGGCGCGAGGCCAACGACGGCGCCGAAGCCACCAGGCGTTGGGTGTAGGGGTGCTGCGGGTTCCGGAGAAGCTCCAGGGACGGTCCGGCTTCAACCACGTTGCCCTGGTACATCACTACGACCTTGTCCGCACGCTCGGCCGCGAGACCCAGATCGTGGGTAATCAGCAACACCGAGGTGCCCAGTTCCGTAGTCATGGTGTCCAGGTGGTCCAGGATCTGCCGCTGGACTGTCACATCCAGTGCCGAGGTGGGCTCGTCCGCGATCAGGAGGCGCGGCTGGCAGGACAGGCCAATGGCAATCAGCGCACGCTGGCGCATACCGCCGGAAAACTCATGCGGATACTGCTTCGCACGGCGGTGCGCGTCCGGCAGGCCGGCTTGGGCCAGCACCCTGGCGACGTCGTCCGGTCCGCTTGGCTTACCGTTGGCCCGCAGCGTTTCCTTGACCTGGTACCCGATTTTCCAAACGGGATTGAGGTTCGACATGGGGTCCTGCGGGACCATGCCGATCGTGTTGCCGCGGAGCTCGATCATGCGCTTCTCGGAGGCGTTGGCGATGTCCTCGCCGTCGAGCAGGATCTGCCCGCCGGAGACCCTGCCGTTGGTGGGCAGAAGACCGATGGCGGCAAGCGCCGTCGTCGATTTTCCGGAACCGGATTCACCCACAATGGCAACAGTTTCGCCCGGCATGATGGTGAGATGGGCGTTTTTGACCGCCTTGACCTCACCACTGCCTGTTTTAAAGGTGATGGCAAGATCGCGGATTTCAAGGAGCGGCTTTGCCTGCCGCGAACCGGACTCTTCGATGCGGATATCAGATGTCATGGTGTTATCTCTCATCGCTGACGGGCCTTCGGATCCAGGGCATCGCGTACCGCGTCGCCAAGCATGATGAAGCTCAGCACGGTGATGGACAATGCAGCGGCGGGATACAGCAGGATCGCCACGTTGGTGCGGATTGCCACCTGCGCACCCGCGATGTCGTTACCCCAGGACATGATGCTTGGCGGCAAGCCAATACCGAGGAACGAAAGGGTTGCTTCGGCGACGATGAAGACGCCGAGTTCCAGCGTTGCGAGCACGATGACCGGAGCAAGGGCGTTCGGCAGCACATGCCGCAGCAGCGAACCGAACTTGGAAACACCGAGGGCGCGGGCTGCCGTGACGAAGTCGGCATTACGGACCTCAATGACGGCGCCACGGGTGATGCGTGCCATCTGCGGCCACGCCAGCAGTGAAATCACCAACACAACGGTCCAGACGCTCTTGTTTTCCCGGAACATAGGCAGCTGGGTCAGAACCAGGGCACCGAGGATCAGGGGCAGTGCGAAGAATATGTCGCCCAAGCGGGCAAGGACGGCGTCCAGCCAGCCACCATAGAAGCCTGCCAAGGCGCCCAAGGTCACACCGATGACCAAGACGCAGAGTACGGAAAGGATACCCACGGCCAAAGAGGCCTGCGTCCCGTAAATGACACGCGCAAAGACATCGCAGCCCTGGTAGGTGAATCCGAAGGGATGCCCCGGTGCAGGGGCCCCTAAAGAGTTCGCCAACTGGCAGTTTTCGTTCGGGGCCACGTTCGTGAACATGCCCGGGAACAGGGCGATGACCACGAGGATCAGGATCATGATCGACGAAATGATAAACAAAGGCCGGCGCCGCAGGTTCTTCCAGGCTTCTGCCCAGAGGCTCAGCGGAGCCTGGTCTTTGATCGCCGAGTCCGTGGCTTGCAGAGGGGTTTCCTCCACCGGCGCCACAAAGTGGTGTGAATTAGTGGTCATAGCGAATCCTCGGATCAAGCCAGGCGTACAGGAGGTCAACCAGGAGGTTGGCCAGGACGAATACGAGGACCAGGACACTCACAATCGCAACGACTGTGGGTCCTTCGCCTCTCAGCACTGCCTGAAACAACTTATTACCTACCCCTGGGACGTTGAAGATGCCCTCAGTGACAATGGCGCCGCCCATCAGCCCGCCCAGGTTGGCGCCCAGGTACGTCACCACCGGGATCATGGAGTTGCGGAGGATATGGGCGATCACCACGCGGGGACGGGACAATCCCTTGGCGGTGGCAGTTCGAACATAGTCTGCATTCATGTTCTCAATGACGGACGCGCGCGTTAGGCGCAGCACGTACGCGAAGGAGACAAGGCCCAAAACGACGGCTGGAAGGATCAGATCTCCCCAACCCGCGTTCGCCCCTACCGTTGGCTTGGCCCAGCCAAGCTGAACGCCGAAAACCAACTGGAAAACAAAGCCCAGGACGAAAGTGGGGACGGCGATGACCACCAGCGAGGCAACCAGCACTGTGGAGTCAAACCACTTGCCCTTGCGGAGACCGGCAAAAACGCCAAAAAGGACGCCGAACACGGCCTGAATAATGAGTGCTTCGACAGCCAGCATGGCCGTCACCGGGAAGACCCTGGCGAGGGTGTCGGCAATCGGCTGTTGCGTGAAATCGACGCCGAGATCAAAGGTAAAGAGGCTCTTCAGGAAGAGCCCGTACTGAACCCAGAACGGTTCATTGAGGTGGTATTGCTCCCGCAGTGCGTCAATAACGGCCTGCGGAGGCTGCCGGTCGCCAAAGAGGGCAGCGATGGGGTCGCCCGGCAAGGCAAAAACCATGTAATAAACAAGGAGGGTGGTCCCCAGGAAGACCGGAATTACCTGGAGGAGCCGGCGAAGAATGTAGCTAAGCACGGGGCCACCCGCTTCCGGGGGCTAAACGGTGGAATCTCATGAGTGCCTTCCTGCCGAGGGCAGACGAATGGAGGCCCGGCACACGCCGGGCCCCCACTTGCCGATCGGCAAACCAGATAACTGAGGTTACTTGGCTTCGATGTTGTAGTAGAGAACTCCACCGTTCCAGCCGGTCTCGGCGCTCACTACGTTGTTGCTCCATACGATGGGCCGTGCCTGATCCCACAAGGGAAGTCCGGGCAGGTCCTCGAAGAGGATGGCCTGGGCCTCGTTGAACTTGGCGTTGGCCTCTTCCGGCGACTTGGCAGCGAGGCCTTCCTTCAGGAGGGCATCGAACTCAGGGTTGGAGTACTTCTCGTAGTTCGAGGAAGCACCCGTTGCCCAGACCGGACCGAGGAAGTTGTAGAGCGACGGGTAGTCGCCCTGCCAGCCGGCACGGCTCAGGCCCGGCAGGCTCTGGGACTTGCGGAGGTTGAGCACTTCAGCGAACTTGGCGAAGGGCTGGATCTCGGCTTCGATACCCAGGTTGTTCTTGAAACCGTTGGCTACGGCTTCAATCCATTCCTTGTTGCCACCATCGGTGTTGGAAGCAATCTGGAGCGGCTTTGAAGCGTCGTACGGCTGGATTGCGTCAGCCTGGGCCCACAGATCCTTAGCCTTGGCGGCGTCGAACTTAAGGACCTCGGCACCCGGGATGTCTTCGGTGAATCCCTCGATCACCGGCGGAGCGAAGGCCTTTGCCGGGGTACGGGTACCGCTGAAGACTACCTTGGCGATTTCTTCACGGTTGATGGCGTGGGACAAAGCCTGGCGACGCAGCTTGCCGGCTTCACCCTGGAAGTTCGGGTTGTAACCCGGGATGTTCAGGGTGGAGTTGGTGGCAACGGGCTTGGTAGCGTTGCGGCCCTCGAAATCGGTGGTGTAGGTGGCCAGGGCGTTGGACGGAAGAACGTCCGTAACGTCAAGGTTGTCGCCCTGGAGATCCGTGTAAGCGGGGCCCGGATCGGTGTAGAACTTGAACGTCACGCCACCGTTCTTGGCTTCGCGGGGGCCGCTGTAGTCTTCGTTCTTGACGAGTTCAATCTGGCTGTCGTGCTGCCAGGCGCCCTCCTTGGCCATCTTGTACGGGCCGTTGCCGATCGGGTTCTCGCCGAACGCCTTGGGATCGGCCAGTGCCGCTGAGGGCAGCGGGAAGAAGGCGGAGTATCCGAGACGCAGGGACCAGTCGGCCTCCGGCTGGCTCAGCTTGACCTCAATGGTGGAGTCATCGACTGCCTTCAGGCCGGACATGGTCTCCGCGGTAGGAGCCGGAGTGTCAACTGACTTGCCTTCAGCATCCGTAGAGGTGGTGACAGCACTGACGTCGGCGTAGCCTTCGATCGATTCGAAGAAGAAGCCGTTGTTCTGGAGGTTGGTGCTCAGGGCAGCAAAATTCCAGGAGTCCACGAAGGTCTTGGCCGTGATGGCCTCTCCATTGGTGAACTTTGCGCCGTCTTTCACCTTGATGGTCCAGGTCTGTGAATCCTCGGTTTCGATGGACTCGGCGAGCGAGTTGACCGGCTTGCCGTCGGCGTCATACGTGCGCAGGCCCTCGAAGAGCAGCTCCACTACGCGGCCGCCGTAGACCTCGTTGGTGTTGGCCGGCAGCAGCGGGTTCTGCGGCTCGTTGCTGTACGCCTTAATGATCTTGGCCGGGTCAACCGACGCTTCAGTGTCAGTGCCACCGCCGGCACCGCAGCCTGAAAGGGCAAGGGCGGCCGCGATTGCCATAATGCCCAAAGCTTTGGAAGTGCGCGTGAAACGCATTCCGCCTCCTATGAGTTGTGGGAGATTTTCAGGGGAAATCTTTTGCTTCCCCGCAGGCTGGCCACAGGCTTAGCTGTGACTTGGCCTACATATGCAAGTAGCCTAGCCGCACAAAGTCCAAATACTGGTACGCCGTTGCCAAACCGTGACCAGAAGGTTTCCGGCAGCCATACGGGGCCTGAATTGACTTGCCAAACGGATGTTACCCGCTGGTATGCTTGCAGGTTTGCCGGGCTCCAACGGCCGGTGTCGGGCACGCCAGCAGGTCAGGTCAGATGCCAGTCCGCAACGTTCCACCAGATCCCCAACGGGCCGGGGCCGGGGCCGACACCGGCGAGCCGGTTCATGTGGGCAGTTACGCCCCGTGCCTGAAACAGTGGCAGGCCGTAGGCGCTCTTCCATATCTCAGCGTCTGCCTCCGCCAGCAGGGAATCCTGTTCTGCGCGGTCGGTGCTTCTGACAGCTTGCTCCAGCAGCCGGTCAACATCACGGTTGGAGAAACTGTTGAAGTTGCTTCCGGAACCGCTGCGGAACACTTGCGGCAGGTGGCTGACGCCCACACCGGTTCCGATCCATCCCGAGAGGGCGGCGTCATGGCTTCCCCGGCCAAGGGCAGCGCCCCACTCAGCGCCGGCCAGTCCGCCGTCGACGACGTTAAACCCGGCGTCTGCCGCCGAATCCCGGATCAGCTCGAACGCCCGTGCGCGCTCTGGATTGTCACGGTTGTACAGGATCCGTACGGTGGGGGTGGCCCCGTCCAGGAGGGTACGGGCGCCGTCGATATCAACCTCTAAGTAGCCAGCCGAGCCGTTGGCTGCGACAGTATCCGGATACCTGGCCGAAGACGGGTAGAACACATACGAGTCCTGGAGCTTGGCACCGGTGCCCAACGCCGCATCTGCGATGTCCTGCCGCGGTACCGTCTTCAGGAAGGCCCGGCGCACGCTCTCCTCGGCAAAAACGCCCTGGAACGCGAGATCAAGGTGCTCGTAGGCGAAGCGGTCGAATTCCGTTACGGTCATGGAATCCGAGGCAAGGCTGCTGAACTGTCCCGCTGCGGAGAACGGGACCGTAGCCACATCCGCCCGCCCGGCAGCAAGCGCGTCTCCGGCGGCGCCGGCAGAACCCGCGAACCGGATTATCACCTCGTCAAGGTGGGGCTTTGGCCCCCAGGCAAACGCCCGGTTGCGCACCAACCGGACTGACACCCCGGGTTCGACTTCCTGGACCACAAAAGGCCCGCTGGAAAGATACAGTGAGGTGTCTTCCGGGAGCGTGGTGGATTCGAAGCCCGCATTCCAGAAGCTGGCCACCCGTGCCAGGTCCGGCTTCACCACGGGCCGGACGGGGTCTCCCTTTGGCAGCCCCTCCAGGAGCTGAATCAGGGCAGGCTCGTCCGTCAGGCCGCCCTTGAGTGCCACGACGTGGGCCGGGACACCGACGTCGAAAGCCGTTTCCCAGTCGGCAAAACCGGAGGCGTACGTGAGCGTGATGGAGCGGCCGTCCTCCCCCAGTTCGGGGAACGACGTCGACCGGAGGCCGGTGGTGTCTGCTGCAGTGGTGAAGTATCTGCTTCCGGTCCCCGCAGCGGCATCCGCGTCGTCGTAATAGCCTGAGCCGGCTGCCCACGCCAGGAGGAGGTCGCCTGCGTCGACGGGATCGCCGTCGGACCATTGAACTCCGTCGTTCACCGTGTAGCGGACCCGCAGCGGGTCCTCCGACACCCTCTCGAACCGGCCAAATTGCTCGTTTCGTACCACCCGGGCGGCATCGTCAATGGTGAAGAACCCGGCGTGCGTGAGGTGCCCGACTTTTACGTTGATGTCGGTGTTACCGGCGGCACTGGCGGGGTTGAAGGAGGAGAGGGCATTCATCTCCAGCACGGTGACGCTGCCACCTGACTTGGTTTCATCCTGGCTTGGCGCACCCAGGTCTGCCGGCGAACAGCCGCCCATGACAAGCACCGCGGCGCAGGCCGCTGGCAGCAGCCACCCGATCCTGCTCAGCCGCATGCTGACTCCTTTCCCGTCCCCATCGAGAGGCGCACGACATCCGCCCCCGGCACTCCAGGAGCGGGAACACGCAATGAACCTGGTTCAAGAGTACGGGAGAGCGGCCTATAGCGACGGGACGACTAAAGGATGCTCATGGCACCGGCGGTTTGTGTGCGGAGGAGGATGGGTACCCCTCCGATTCCTACCGAGACGGCATCACCGTCGGAGTGGAGGGGAATCGCTTTTCCATAAATGTCTACTGCCGAACTTGGTCCGCCTCCGCGGATCAGGAGCGTGTGGAGAGTCTCGGTCGACCAGACAACGTGCCCAAACGAGCCATCCGGTAACTGAAAACTTGAGGACCGTGCATCCGCGCCCACGGAAAACGCTCCCTGCGAAATGGCACCATCCAGAAACCGGGACAGGACGGCCTGGGCGATCGCGGCAGGCTTTGGTTCGAGCCTGCCGCCACCGGTGTCCGGATGATGGAAAAGACCAAAACTGGCTTCCGGGTTGCCGGACACATTCCAGTTGTCTATCAGGTTGTAATGCATGTACCTGTTGGCGCCGGCTGCCAGCACGGCTGCAGAGTCGCGCACCAGGAAAGCGGCCTGGACTGATTCGGGGTGGCCACCGGCCACGGTGTTGTAACCCCCTTCTTCAAACACCAAGGGCTGGGCTGAACCGGCTGCGCCGAGTATCGCCCTGGCGTGTGCAACAGCAAGTTCGCTGCGCCCCTCAGGAGCGGAGGACAGCGAGTAGTTGTGGATGCTGATGTCATCGACAAGTGTGTGGCCGCCAAGGGCAACAAACTGCTGGAACCATGTATACGCGCTGCCCCCGACGGTCCACCAGTCGTCCACACCCCCCAGCGCCGGCCCGCTCACCCTGGCTCCTGGAGCTACCCGCCTGATTTCCTGGGCTGCGGGCTGAAGAAGCAACAGGTAGCAATGCGGCGAGGTACCGCAGCTACCGGTATTGGTGCTGGCATTGAATTCGTTATAGACCGCGTATTGGACGCTTGCACCGTATTTGCGTGCTGTAGCGCCTACGAATTCCACGTATTCATTGATGCACCCGCTGGAGGATGGTGTACGCCCGTCATCACAGCGGCCGTGGTACGCCAGCACCAGGGTGGGGCGGATACCTCGAGCCAACAGACGGTCGATTTCCCCCTCGGTGGCAGGATCCCAGGAAAAGACCGAGCGGTTGTCGGTTACTGCGTCTTCCCATCTCCAGTCGAGACGGACAAGGTTGGCTCCTACCGCGCCTGCAGCAGCAGCGTGGTCCAGCGAGGGGTCATGGATGGCCGGGTGGGTAGTAGTCCCGAATAGCGACGCTGCAGGCGTCCTCGACAGGTCATCCACAATCCCCAGTGCCGTGCTGCTGTGGCCGCCACGGTTGGAAACCGTGAGTTGGAAATAGCCCGGACCCAATCCAACCAGGTCGATGGCGGCTGCACCTGCCACGACAGGAACAGAACCGGTCCTCACGGTCTGACCCTCTGGGGAACCTACGGTGTAGTCCAGACTGCCGGATGCAGCAGCTACGGCAACTACGGCGGATGAGGAGTCATAAAGCGCCACCGGATCAGTGAAGCGAGGCGCTGCTTGCGGCTCTGCCGCTGCATATCCAAGGAGGATCGACAGAACCACCAGCACCGCAAAGAAGGACGACGCACGCAGAAATCGAGGCAAGGGGCCTCCTGGGTTGCCGGGTTGTGCACTCAAGCGAAGACCCTCAGGGTTTATTTACGGTGACGCGGTTGGCTACACGTTGAAGCGGAACTCCACCACGTCACCGTCGGACATCACGTACTCTTTGCCTTCGATTCTGACCTTGCCGCGGGCCTTGGCCTCAGCCATGGAGCCGGCCTCAATGAGGTCGTCGAACGAGACCACCTCGGCCTTGATGAAGCCGCGTTGGAAGTCCGTGTGGATGACACCGGCGGCCTGTGGTGCGGTATCGCCACGGTGGATGGTCCAGGCACGCGTTTCCTTGGGCCCGGCGGTGAGGTAAGTCTGCAGGCCCAGCGTGTGGAACCCGACGCGCGCCAGCTGGTCAAGGCCCGATTCATCCTGGCCGTTCATTTCCAGCATCTCGCGGGCTTCTTCCTCGTCCAGTTCCACGAGGTCCGATTCCAGCTTTGCATCCAGGAAAATCGAGTCAGCCGGCGCCACCAGTGCACGCAGTTCTTCCTGCTTCTCCGGGCTGCCCAGAATTCCTTCATCCGCATTGAAGACGTAGATAAACGGCTTGGCGGTCAGGAGGCTCAATTCCTTGAGGTGCTCCATCTCCAGTTTGTCGCTCTTAACCGAGGCAAAAATGGTGTCGCCGCGCTCCAGGACCTTCTGCGCAGCCAGGATCGCGTTCAGCTCGGCGGCCTCACGCTTCTTGATCTTGACTTCTTTTTCGATGCGCGGGATGGCCTTCTCGATGGTCTGCAGGTCCGCGAGGATCAGCTCTGTATTGATGGTCTCCATGTCTGAGCGCGGGTCCACCTTGCCGTCAACGTGGATCACATCCGGGTCATCGAACACGCGGACCACCTGGGCGATCGCCTCGGCCTCGCGGATGTTGGCGAGGAACTGGTTGCCCAGGCCTTCACCCTCAGAGGCGCCCTTGACGATGCCTGCGATGTCCACGAACGCCACGGCAGCCGGCATCACGCGCTGGGAACCGAAGATCTCCGCGAGCTTCTGCAGGCGCGGGTCGGGCAGGTTCACGACGCCGACATTCGGCTCGATCGTGGCGAACGGATAGTTCGCCGCGAGCACCGAGTTGCGGGTCAGTGCGTTGAAGAGAGTTGATTTGCCGACGTTGGGCAGTCCGACGATGCCAATAGTAAGAGCCACGAGCATTGATTCTACCCGTAAGAGGGGCCGCACTGCCGCGGACTGCGGCTGGTGGGGCATGGTCACCGGAATTGTCTGAGGGTCATGCCAGAGTAAAGGCATGGACGCAACAGGAATCATTCTTTCGGTGTTGATGCTGATCGTCGGGGCTCTTTTGGGCGCCGCCGCCGCATACTTCGCCTTCCGCCGCCGCCACCAGGGGTTGGAGGAAGACTTCGACGCCGTTTCGGCGCGCCTCTCCGAGGTGACCGCCCAACTGGCCGCCGCGGACGCCGAACGGCGGCTCCTGGGCCAGCGCAACGTCGAGTTGGAACAGTCCCGTCGCGGTGACACCGACGTATTACGGGCGCTGGCTCCGGTGGCGGAAAAACTCTCCGCAGTCCAGAAGCAGGTCTCACTCCTGGAACGGGACCGGGTGGAGCAGTACGGGCAACTGGCCCAGCAACTCCAGGAAGCCAGGCTCTCCGATGAACTACTCCTCCGCTCAACACACTCCCTCGAATCAGCGCTCCGATCCAACAGTGCCCGCGGCCAGTGGGGCGAGGTTCAGCTTCGGCGTGTTGTAGAAGCTGCCGGGATGCTGCGGCACGTGGATTTCGTGGAGCAGTTCCACAGTGCCGGCACGGAATCAACCGTCCGGCCGGACCTGGTGGTTAAGTTGCCCGGCGACAAGCAACTGGTAGTGGATGCGAAGGTTCCTCTCTCCTCCTACCTGCAGGCCCAGGAAGCCGGCTCCACAGGGGGCCAGGGTCAGCGCTGGACCCCGGCCAATGAGCAGAACGCGCTGCTTGCTGCCCACGCGAAGGCACTCAAGTCACACGTAGATGCCCTGAGCACCAAAAAATACTGGGATGTGCCCGGCAACTCGCCCGAGCTCGTGATCTGCTTTGTTCCGGCGGAGTCCATCCTGTCCGCCGCGCTGATGGCTGATCCGGGACTCCTGGACCATGCCCTCTCGCGGAGCGTGGTGCTGGCCTCCCCTGCCACGCTGCTCGCGGTTTTGAAATCTGTGGCATTTACCTGGCGCCAGGACGTCCTGACGGACAATGCCCGAGAACTGTTCACCTTGGCAAAGCAGCTCTACGAACGCATGGGCACTCTCGGCGAGAATGTGGGCAAGCTGGGAGCCTCGCTTAAAACGTCAGTGGAACGCTACAACTCGCTGGTGGGGACGCTGGAGGCCAGGGTCCTGCCAACGGCACGCAAGCTCAGCGCCCTCGAAGAAATTGGGCTGGCTGTTCCCGCAAAGGTAGAGACCACTCCCCGATCGCTGAGCGCACCGGAACTGCAGCTTGCTGCTAAAACACCAGCCACTGCAACGGCCCCCGAAGATACCGAAGACGTTGAGAACGCAGCTTAGTTCTTTTTGGCGTCCTCGCTGAGCGACCGGCGGCCGCCCAGATTGCGGGTGGAGTCGCCGGCCTGCTTGAGCGTGGCGCGAAGTTCCTTCGGCAGCGAGAACAGGAGGTCCTCCTCCGCCGTGACCACTTCCTCAACCGAACCATAACCATAGTCAGCCAACAGCCGCAGGACATCCTTGACCAGCACCTCAGGGACCGAAGCACCCGAGGTCACGCCCACGGTGGCTACGCCTTCAAACCAGGCCTCGTCCACTTCGTTCGCGAAGTCCACGCGGTAAGAGGCCTTGGCGCCGTATTCGAGGGCGACCTCAACCAGGCGTACCGAGTTCGACGAGTTTGCCGAGCCAACAACAATAACGAGATCAGCCTGCGGGGAAATCTTCTTGATCGCCACCTGGCGGTTGGTGGTGGCGTAGCAGATGTCGTCGCTGGGCGGATCCTGCAGGGTGGGGAAACGCTCCTTGAGCAGGCGGACGGTTTCCATGGTTTCGTCAACGCTCAGCGTGGTCTGTGAAAGCCAGATGACCTTTTCGGGATCTCGGACGGTGACCTTGTCCACCTCGTGCGGGCCATTGATGATCTGGATGTGCTCGGGTGCCTCACCGGCGGTCCCTTCCACCTCTTCATGACCATCGTGGCCGATCAGCAGGATGTCGAAGTCGTCCTTCGCGAACCGCACGGCCTCCTTATGGACCTTGGTGACCAGCGGGCACGTGGCGTCGATGGTGCGCAGGCCGCGCTGCTCGGCAGACTCGACTACTGCCGGGGATACGCCATGTGCAGAGAAAATGACCAGGGCGCCCTCAGGGACCTCGTCCGTCTCCTCGACGAAAATTGCCCCCTGCGCCTCGAGCGAGGTGACTACATGGACGTTGTGCACAATCTGCTTGCGGACGTAGACGGGTGCCCCGTAGTGCTCGAGGGCTTTTTCGACGGCGATGACGGCCCGGTCCACGCCGGCACAGTAACCCCGGGGTGCCGCCAGGAGGACCTTTTTGGGTCCGGCCACGGGAGCCGCCGACTGGACTTCCTCCGGCGAGCGCCGCTTGCGGGGAACCATAGGCATCGACAGGGAAACAGCTGTGGAAGTCATTCCTCCATTCTACCGGCTCTGCCGCAGGCGCCCGGGCCTGAAGGCCGCAGCACCCGCAACTGCGGCGGGCGGCCAGGAGGTTCGGCAGGAAGGCTGCTGCGGCCCACTGCCATCGGGTACGCCAGCGGTGCGCGTGTCAGTAACCCCGGCTGGTTGTGCCTGAGGGCCAATTCAGGGCTTGGCCGCCGGAGATGTCGGCGTGGCATGGTAGACGTAGATAACAGCACCACGCCGAACAGACCTGCCCGAAAAGGACTATCTATGCCTCAGACTCCAGCCAGCGACGATTCCGCCGTCGCTGATGCCGGGTCAGCATCCTCAGGCCCAATAGCCACTACGGTTCCGGCGATGGCTGCTGACACCACCCCGGATAATCCCTGGCCTCTGCAGTTGCTGTCCCAAAAGCTGAAGATGCATATCGACAGGACTCCGGCAGCCTGGGTGGAGGGCCAGGTCATTGAGTTCAACCGGCGCGGCGGCAACTCCTACCTGACGTTGCGGGACGTCAATGCTGAGATTTCCCTGCCCGCCTCGGTGTGGTCAACTGTCCTTGACCGGCAGGATCTCCCGTTGGAACGAGGTTCCCGCGTAGTTGCCTTGCTGAAGCCTGAGTTCTGGGTCAAGACCGGACGGCTGAATATGCAGGTCCGCGACATCCGCCCTGTGGGGCTGGGCGATCTGCTGGCGCGCATCGAGCGGCTGCGCCAGGCACTGGGTGCGGAGGGGTTGTTCTCCGACTCCCGCAAGAAGTCGCTTCCCCTCCTCCCGCACCGCATCGGCCTGATCACCGGGCGCGACTCCGATGCCAAGAAGGATGTGCTGCGTAACGCCGCCTTGCGTTGGCCCGCCGTGGAGTTCGAGGTACGGGAGGTTGCCGTCCAGGGAAACACTGCCGTATCCCAGGTCGTCCGTGCATTGCGGGAACTTGATGCCCGCGAGGATGTCGACGTTATCGTGATTGCCCGCGGCGGCGGTGCACTGGAGGATCTGCTGCCGTTCAGCAGCGAGGAACTTATCAGGGCTGTGGCGGCGGCGGTCACGCCCGTGGTGAGTGCCATCGGGCACGAGGCTGACCGGCCCCTGCTCGACGACGTCGCTGACCTCCGTGCCAGTACGCCTACCGATGCCGCAAAGCGCGTGGTGCCCGACGTCAGCGAGGAACTGGCCAAGGTGCGGCAGTGCCGGGACCAGCTGCGCCGGACCATGGCACGAACACTTGAGCGTGAAAGGGACAGGCTGCATTCGCTGCATTCCCGCCCCGTCCTTGCCAGTCCGGAAGGCATGGTGACCGCGCGGTCCGAGGACATCGAACGTCTCCTGCGCCGGTCCTCCGCGGCTGTCAATGCACTCGTTGCCCGGGCCGGCGACCAACTGCAGCACCTCCAGGCGCAGGTCCGCGCATTATCACCACAAAAGACCTTGGACCGGGGGTACGCGGTTGTCCTGGTGGGGACGCCTGCGGAAGCTGCTGCGGGCAGCAGCACGCACCTGGACGTGGTACGGAACCCGGGGCAGGCTCCCGGCGGTGCGCATTTGGCCATCCGGGTGGCTGAGGGACGCCTCACTGCAACGTCCCACGGGCGTCCGCCTCAACCTTGACCACCACTGCGGCGCATGTTGGCCAGCAGCGCGAATTTCCAACCATCAGTCCCAACCGCAAGCCCGAGCGCAGCGGCAACGAAAGCGAGGATCAGGCCATTGACTGAACCAACCAATGACATCGGAAATTTGAGCTACGAACAAGCCAGGGAGGAACTGGTCAGCGTGGTGGGCAGGCTCGAAGCAGGCGGCGCCAGCCTTGAGGATTCGCTGGCGCTTTGGGAGCGCGGCGAAGCGCTGGCCAAGCGTTGCGAGGAATGGCTGGAGGGCGCCCGGAAGCGCCTGGCCGCCGCCCGCGACCAGCCGTTGTGAACCCAGCCGTGTGGAATTAGGGCTTTAGGTCAGGACTTCTCCACTAGCTGGCGTTCCGCCGCCACGTCGAATTCGGCGACCGGCCACTCAAGTTTCATGTCCTCCAGGGCGTCCAGGACCAGGTGCTGGACGGCGATGCGCGCGTACCATTTCTTATTGGCGGGGACCACGTACCACGGTGCGGCCGGGGTGTTCGTGTTCTCGAGTGCTGCCTGGTATGCGGCCATGTAGTCGCCCCAAAATGCGCGTTCCTTGAGGTCCCCGGTGTTGTATTTCCAGTGCTTCGCGGGATCGTCCAGCCGGGCAAGGAGCCGTTCCTTTTGTTCGTCGCGGCTGATGTACAGCATGACCTTGATGATCCTGGTGCCGGCCTCCACCAGCCGCTCTTCGAATTCATTGATGGCTCGGTAGCGGCGTTCAATCTCCTCTTGGGGGGCCAGGCCGCGCACCTTGTGAATCAACACATCCTCATAGTGCGAGCGGTCAAAGACTCCCACCATCCCGGCGGCGGGGGTCTCCTTCTCAATCCGCCACAGGAAGTCATGGGCCTTTTCTTCCTCCGTAGGCGCCTTGAAGGCCTTGAGCTGCACCCCTTGCGGATCCATGGCACCCATCACGTGACTGACGATTCCGCCTTTACCCGCTGTATCCATGGCCTGGAGGATCAACAACAGCCGTTCCGGGCCGCCGAACTTTCCACGGGCATAAAGACGTTCCTGAAGCTCGGTAAGTTTTCCGTCCAGAGCTCCGAGGAGAAGACGGCCGTCGGCCTTGTTTCCCAGGTAGCCCGGCGTCGAGTCGGGGTCCACTGCAGCCAACTGGAACCCGTCACCTACCCGGAGGGTTTCGGCCGGGTCCTTCGCAAACTCCACCACTTCGGTCATGGGTTCCTCGTCTTTCAGCCAATGCTGGTTGCAGGGCGTGTGCCCGTGCACAAAGGTTAGTTCCCCTGATACCTGCTCAGGAAGTCCGCCATGCGGCCGATTGCTTCTTCAATGTCTTTCACGTTGGGAAGCGTGACCATGCGGAAGTGATCGGGGCGTACCCAGTTGAAGGCGCGGCCGTGCGAGACAAGAATTTTCTGTTCCCTCAAGAGGTCCAGAACAAACTTTTCGTCATCCCGGATGTGGTAGACCTCCGGATCCAGCCGCGGGAAGAGATAGAGCGCACCTCTTGCCTGCTGTGTGCTGACGCCCGGAATGGCGTTGAGCAGATCATAGGCCTTGTTCCGCTGCTCCAGGAGCCGGCCTCCGGGCAGGATCAGATCGTTGATGCTCTGGTACCCGCCCAGAGCGGTCTGTATGGCGTGCTGAGCCGGCACATTCGCGCAAAGGCGCATATTCGCCAGGAGACTGATGCCTTCAAGGTAGTCGGAGGCATCCTTCTTTGGCCCCGAAATTGCCATCCAGCCGGCCCGGTAGCCACAAACCCGGTAGGCCTTGGATAACCCGCTGAATGTCAGGCATAGAACATGGTCGCCCGTGAGCGCCGCCATGTTGATGTGAACAGCGTCCTCGTACAGGATCTTCTCGTAGATTTCGTCCGCGAAGATTATAAGGCCATGCTTTTCCGCCAGTGCCACAATCTTGCGGAGTGTCTCTTCCGGGTACACCGCGCCCGTGGGGTTGTTCGGGTTGATGACCACGATCCCCTTGGTTCGGGGCGTGATCTTGGCTTCGATATCTTCAAGGTCCGGTTGCCAGCCGGATTCCTCATCGCATAGATAGTGCACCGGTTTGCCGCTGGCAAGGGCCACCGACGCCGTCCACAGCGGGTAGTCCGGGGTGGGTATCAGGACTTCATCGCCGTCATTGAGCAGCGCCATCAAGGACATGGTGATGAGCTCGCTGACGCCATTGCCGAGGTAGATATCGTCGACGTGGATGTTCTGGATTCCGCGCGTCTGGTAGTACTGCGACACCGCGGTACGGGCAGAGAAGATACCGCGGGAATCGCTGTACCCCTGGGCATGCGGCAGGTGGCGGATCATGTCCACCAGGATGGCGTCAGGTGCTTCGAACCCGAACGGCGCCGGGTTTCCAATGTTCAGTTTGAGGATCCGGTGACCCTCCGCCTCCATTTGCTGGGCGGCCTGAAGAATGGGTCCACGGATGTCGTAAAGAACATTATTGAGCTTGGTGGACTGCCTGAATTCTGCCATCCATCAAATATGCCATACCGGTGATGTACTTCCGTGAGAGATGCCTCACGTCATTACTTCACGATGCCCTTTTCCTTCAGCCATGCCGCAGCGGCATCCTTGGAATCCTGTTTCTGGCTTCCGCTGACCGCACGGTTGAGGTCCACCAGGTCTTCTGTGGTGAGGACCCTGGAAACTCCATTGAGCGCTTCTTTAGCCTCGTTGGTCATCTTCGCCGTGTTGTAGAGGGGCAGAACCTGCTGGGCCTTGAAGTTGTTCTTCGGGTCTTCGAGGACTACCAGGTCGTTGTCCTCGATGGACGGGGTCGTGGTGTAGATGTCTGCAACCTGGACCTCATCGCTCAGCAATGCCTGCAGCGTCAAGGGACCACCGCCATCGGAAAAGGGCTTGAGCTCCTTCAGCTCGCAGCCGTAGTTCTTTTTCAGCCCCGGCAACCCGTAGGCGCGGGTCTCGAAGGTGGCCGGCGCGGCCATGGTGAGCTCCGGGCAGTGCTCGGCGAGGTCCTCGATGGACTTGGCCTTGTACTTCTCGGCCGTTGCTTTGGTCACCACCATGGCATCTTTGGACTCCGCTTTGGCTGCCTCCAGCACGGCCAACCCCTCAGGCATCGTGTCCGGCAGGGCCTTGAAAACGTCTTCAGCGGACACTTCGGCCGCCTCCGGGTCCACGTGCGAGAGGAGGTTGCCGGAATAGTCGGGGACCAGGTCCACGGAGCCATCCTGGACCGCCTTGATGTAGATCTCCCGGGATCCGATATTCGGCTTGGTGCTGGCCGTGACGCCGGCAGCGTTAAGTGCGCCTGCGTAGATCTCGGCGATGATCTGGCTTTCGGGGAAGTCTGCCGATCCGACTACCAGCGGGGCGCCGGGTGAGGATGAAGCGCTTCCCGCGCTGGTGGGAGTGGACAGCGGGTCCCCGCCGCCGCAGGCGGTCAGGGCGAGGGCAACGCCAAAACCGGCGGCCAGTCCGCCAAGGCCTCGGCGCGTGATGGTTGCGGTGTGGGGATATTTCATGGGGTTCCTCCTGAGACAGCGGCTGCCTTTGATGTGGCTGCCGGTGGGACGTTGGCCGCCTGGTGGCGGCGGCCTTTGGTTGGCGATCTGAGACCTGGCGAAATGACCAGCCGCTGCAGCAATGCCAGCAGCAGGTCCAGGGCGATGGCCAGCGCGGCTATCAGCAACGATCCTGCCAGCATGCGCGGAAAGTCCTGCAGCAGCAGGCCATCGAAAAGGTAGCGGCCCAAGCCGCCCAGGGGCAGGTAGGCAAAGACGGACACGGTGCCGATGACCTGCAGCACGGCAGTCCTGATGCCGCCCAGCATCACCTGCAGTCCGTTGGGAACCTCGACCGTGGCCAGGATCTGCAGTTCGGTCATGCCCACAGCCCTGGCAGCATCAACTACCGCAGGGTCAACGCTGGAAATTCCCGCGTAGGTGCCGGCGAGAAGCGGCGGGACGGTAAGGATGACCAGCGCCCAGACCGGCGGCATCAACCCGGTGCCTGCCAGCAGCGCAAACAGGACCAGCAGTCCCAGGGTGGGCAGGGCGCGAAGGGCACCGGCGATAGCTACGGCAGCAACCTTCCCCCGGCCCGTGTGGCCGATGTACAGACCCAGTGGGATGGCAATGAAGCTGGCGATCAGTAGCACCAGTGCGCTGTAGTGGAGATGCTCTCCCAACCGGAGCGGAATGCTGCCGCTGCCGGTCCAATGCAGCGGGTCGGCCAGCCAGTCGATGGTATCCGTGAAGATGCTGCTCATCAGCCCGCCCCGCTGTGGACAGGAGTTTCGGCAAGGTAGGCGGCGGAGGGCTTTCCGGAAGCAGCATTGCTGCTGGCAGCGGAAACCCGCGTCCAGGGGGTCAGCAGCCGGTCCAGGACCACGAGGACGCCATCCATAAGCAGTGCCAGCAGAACGATGGCGACGATTCCGATAACCACTTCAGCGGGGAAATTCCGCTGAAGACCGTCAGTGAAGAGGCGACCCAAATTCTCGACCCCCAGAAGGGCGGCGACGCTGACCAGCGAGATATTGCTGACCGAGACCACGCGCAACCCTGCGAACAGCACAGGAAGCGACAGCGGAAGATCTACCGTGAGGAACCGCCTGAACGGCCTGTAACCCATGGCTGTGGCCGCTTCCCTCAGGTCGTCGTCCACAGAATCGAGGGCGTCGATGGCGGCCCGCACCAGGAGCGCAATGGCGTAGATGGTCAGGGCAACGACCACGTTCAAGGGGTCCAGGATCCGCGTCCCGAGTACTGACGGCAGGATGATGAACAGGGCAAGGGAAGGAATGGTGTACAGCAGCGAACTGACCGTCAGAATGATGGATCTGAGCGACGCAGAGGTCAGGGCGAGCCGGGCCAGAGGCACGGAAACCAGCAGTCCCGCCATCATGGGGATCACGGCCAGCACCAGGTGCTGCACGGCCCTGTCCAGCACCAGTGCGCGGTTGTCGATCAGCCAGTCTGCCCAGTCCATCAGAGCGTCGCTTCCCGCCGCCGCCGCTCGGCATCAATCGCCTGCAGCACCTCGGGAGCCTTGATAACGCCGGCGAAGGCGCCATCCGGATCCACTGCGACACCCAGCCCGGAAGGGGAAGAAAGCGCCGAGTCCAGTGCACGGCGCAGGGAGTCCCCCTTGCTGAAGAGAGAACCGCCCGCCACGACCTTTGAGGTTCCGGGCGGCACCCAGCCGAGCGGACGCCGTCGAGCATCAACGGCGAGGCGCCAGGCTCTGGAAGGCGGCACTTCAGTTGACGGAACTCCCCCGGAGCTTTCCCCTCCGGGCAGGGTGATGAGGTCTGCCGGATGGATGGTGACGGCGTCTGCGGAGGTAAAGCCCAGGCGCCGGAACCCACGGTCACGCCCCACGAAGGAGGCGACGAAATCATTGGCAGGAGCGCGGAGGATCTCCTCGGGCGTGGCGTACTGTGCGAGGATCCCGCCCAGGGCGAAGACTGCCACCTTATCGCCCAGGATGGTGGCTTCATCAATGTCGTGCGTGACAAAAACAATAGTCTTGGCCAGCTCCCGCTGGAGCCGGAGCAGCTCCTGCTGAAGTTCTTCCCGCACCACCGGGTCCACGGCACTGAACGGCTCATCCATGAGCAGCACCGGCGGGTCGGCGGCGAGCGCCCTGGCCACACCGACCCGCTGCTGCTGTCCGCCGGACAGCTGCGAGGGGTAACGCTTGCCAAGCGCGGACGCCAGCCCGACGACGTCGAGCAGTTCTGCGGCCCGTTTCCGCGCCGCCTGCCTGGGTACGCCATTGAGCCTTGGCACAGTTGCAATGTTGTCCAATACCGTCCTGTGTGGCATCAGGCCGGAGGACTGCATGACGTAACCCATGGACCTGCGCAGCTGCGCCGGCGGCACGCTCAGCGCATCCTTGCCGTCCACGGTGATGGAACCCGACGTCGGTTCAACCATCCTGTTGATCATCCGCAAGGAGGTGGTTTTGCCGCAGCCTGACGGTCCCACAAAGACCGTGATTGAGCCTTTGTCGATAGCAATGGTCAAGGCGTCGACGGCAGGCTGGCCACCCTGGTACCGCTTGGTGACCCCATGGAACTCAATCATGGCTTGGGCCATTACCCGCGTTCCTAACTGTTGACGGCATCGGACGGAACACAACAGAGCGCTTTAGACAGACTAGCCAGAACCCCCGACAAAGTGCAGCGGGTAGTCCAACAGTAACCATTCGGAGACCTGCCCTGTGGCGGATGGGTCGGCATAGAGTTGAGGCATGACCAATTTGGAAAGCAGTCCCCGGCACCAGGTATGCCCTCCCGGGAGCACTCACGTGACGGGCCCATGCGTCGAACTGTGGCCGGAGCGGCAGGTTCCGTTGGGCGGAGTCCGGGCCATGGACGTCCGGCGCACCTTGCCGCAGCGTGGCCTGCCCACGGTGGGTGCGTGGTGCTTCCTGGACAGCTTCGGCCCTGCCAGGACGGCCATGTCCGTCCTGCCGCATCCGCACACCGGGCTGCAAACCGTGACCTGGCCGCTGGAGGGCAAGGTGCGGCATCGCGACAGCGTGGGCAGCGATGTGGTGGTCCGGCCCGGCGAGCTCAACATTATGACTGCCGGACGCGGCGTGTCCCACTCCGAATTCGCGGTACTGCCACCTGTTGCCGAGCCTTCCATTGACGGCGGGGAGCTGCTTCCCCTGCAGCGCGGCCTGCAGCTGTGGGTAGCGCTTCCGGACTCCGAGCGCCACCGCGAACCTGCCTTCGAACAGCACAAGGTCCTGCCGGAGGCATCCGGGGTCGGGTTCCACGCCACCGTCATCGTGGGGACACTCCTTGGAGTCACCTCTCCCGCCACCATGTACTCACCGATAGTCGGCGCGGACGTCGTTGCCGACGGTGATTTTTTGTTGCCTCTGGCCGAAAACTTCGAACACGCCGTGGTGGTCCTGGACGGCGCACTGGTTATCGACGGTCAGGACGTCCAGCCGGGACCGCTCGCCTACCTCGGCCTCGGCCGTACTTCGATGGAGGCGCAGGCCGTGCCGGGCACCAGGTTCCTGCTGCTGGGTGGTGAACCATTCGAAGAAGAATTGCTGATGTGGTGGAACTTTGTGGGCCGTACCCACGACGAGGTGGAGCAGGCGCGCCTGGACTGGGAAGGCCAGGCGGAGTTCAATGCGCAGCACGCTGCCGCTGCCCGGTTCGGTTACGTCGAAGGACACGGGCCCGACGCCGGCAGGGAAGCCGGGCGCATCCCGGCACCTCCGCTGCCGGGAGTCCGCCTGACGCCCCGCACCAGGGGTCCGCGGACCTGAACCGCTACCGGGCTGCAGCCGGTACATGGCTGCAGCCGGGCTCCGGCCTCGGTCACGGGCGCCCGGCAGCGGCCGTTTTTTCTTCCTGTTCCGCCCGAAGCAAGTCCAGGACACCAAAGACAGGTTCCTGGTCCAGGATCCGCACGTCGATGATGCCGTGATGATCCAGGCCTTCACGGAAGGCCTCCTGGAGAACTTCAACGTTCATGCCCAGCCCCCCGCCAAGGATCACCGGTCCCCTGATGCCCAGCTGGGACAGCGTGCCATAGGCCAGTCCGGCCAGGTCCTTGCCGGCCTGCTGCAGAAGCTGCCGGCTGTCTTCGTGTCCTGCGGCGGCCGCCTCAACCACATGGCGGGCCTGTTGAGCCCAGTAGCGGCGCCCGGTATCCGGGGAGTGGAACAGGGCAATGAGCTTGTTCGGTTCGTCCAGCCCACACGAAGCCAACAGCGCTTCCGTCAGCTGGTCCGGGGCTGCGCCCTGGTTCATCCGGCGCAGGCTGTGCCGCACGGCCTCCCTGCCCAGCCAGTATCCGCTGCCTTCGTCCCCCAACAGGTATCCCCAGCCGCCGGCACGGGCTTCATCGCCCTGGGCGTTTCTTCCCCAGGCCGCTGATCCTGTTCCCGCAATGACGGCCACACCAGTGCTGGAACGTCCCGCGGCGAGCAGGAGCCGGGAATCGTGGACCACCGTGATGCGGGCGTCCGGTACGTTCGCCCGGATTAACGTGGCGAGCGCAGCCGCATCCTCTTCGGTATCGATCCCCCCTGACCCGGCATATACCCGGTCAACTTCGCCGCCGCCGATCCTGCCGAACAGCTCAGCGAGGTTTGCCGCTGCCTGTTCAGGGGTGACGTTTTGGACGTTGGAGCTGCCGGTCGATTCGTCGGCGACGGCGACGCCCCCTTCGAAGCGGACGCCGCGGGTCTTGGTGCCTCCGATGTCGAGTCCGATCACGGCACCGGTAACTTTTCCGGCCGCCTGCGTGCCGCCGTCGGGAATTTGCTGGATATTCACGGTCCAAGACTACTGAAACAGACCACCCGGGACCGCATGAAGCGGGCCGTGACGTTTTGCCGGACCGCCCACGGGCTTAAGTAGTGTTGTCATCATGCCTCAGCCGCCTGCCAGCCCTTCTGCCTGGGACGGGCACGCCAAGGGCTCCGCGGGCTACGCACGGATCCTTGCCGCCCTGGCCTGTGCAGGGGTTGCCACCTTCACCCAGCTGTATTCGCCGCAGGCCCTCCTGCCGCTTCTGGCCGCAGACCTGGGGAGTTCCGCGGCCGATGCGGGGCTGAGCATCTCGGCCGCAACGCTGGGACTCGCTGCCGCCGTCCTGCCATGGGCTTTTCTGGCTGACCGGATCGGCCGGGTGAGGGCTATGACCTTCGCAATTTGTGCCGCCACAGCTTTGGGACTGCTGGTTCCGTTTGCTCCGGACCTGCCTTTCCTGCTGGTGCTGCGCCTGCTCGAAGGAATGGCGTTGGGCGGAATCCCGGCATTGGCCATCGCCTACCTTAACGAGGAGGTGAGTCGCGTCCATGCCGCGGCAGCTGCCGGGGGCTACGTGGCAGGAACTACAGTCGGCGGGCTGGCCGGACGTATTGTGGCAGGTCCCGTTGGCGAGCTGTGGGGCTGGCGGGCGGCTGCCTTTGCCGTGTCAGTTTTGGCGGCGGCAGCAGCAATGGCCTTCCTGCTGCTGATCCCGCGGGCGCGGGGATTCATCGCATCGCCGGCCGGAGGGATGCGATCGGCGTTCGCACTGCTGGGCAGGCAGCTGCATCATCGCCGGCTCCTGGCTATCTACCTGCAGGCTTTCCTCCTCATGGGAGGCTTCGTGGCGGTCTACAACTACCTGGGATTCCGGCTGGGAGCTGAGCCCTACAGCTTGCCCGTCACCGTGGTCAGCCTGATCTTCCTCGCCTACCTTTCGGGCACACTCTCCTCCCGCTGGGCGGGGTCCCTCACACTGCGTTTCGGCCGCCGCAGTGTGCTGCTTGCCGGAACAGGGCTCATGATGGGCGGCCTGGCCATCACCATGCTTTCGCCGCTGCCGGCCATCCTGGCCGGGCTGGTGTTGTTCACTGCCGGATTTTTTGCCGCCCACAGCATCGCCTCGGGATGGACGGGTGCCATCGCCACAGACGGCCGCGCGCAGGCCGCCTCGCTCTACAACCTTGCGTACTACCTCGGCTCCAGCGTTGTGGGCTGGGCGGGCGGCCTGCTCTTTCAGGCGTTGGGCTGGGCTGCATTGGTATGGACTGTACTGGCCCTGACGGCGTGCAGCGCGGTGATCTCCGCCGTCGTCCATCCCGCACGTCCCCCTTCCATCTAGGATGACTAGAGAAGATCCCTAGGAGGAGCCATGAACGGCAATGTGAGGCCTGGCAAACCGGGGTCCGTTAACCACGAACCACTGGATGCCATCGACGAAAAGCTGCTGGCCGCCCTTGTGTCGGACGCTCGGATTTCCAACAAGCAATTAGCGGAACTGGTGGGAATCGCCCCATCCACCGCGCTGATGCGGACCCGTGCGCTGACCGAACGCGGGATTGTCCAGGGTTATGAGGCAAAGCTGAGGCTGTCCGCCATCGGCCGGTCCGTGCAGGCACTGGTCGCCGTGCGGCTGCGCGCCCACGACCGGGACCAGATCGATCGCTTCACCGGCCGGGTGCCGCACCTTCCCGCGGTGCTGTCCACGTTCCACACCTCAGGTTCCGTTGACTATCTGTTGCACATCGCCGTGGCCACCACGGAAGACCTGCGTGACTGGGTTCTGGATAACCTGGCCACGGATCCTGTAGTGGGGCACACGGAAACCACGCTGGTCTTCGAGCACATCCAGGGCAACCACGGGCCACTGCCGGAGCACAGCGCGCAGGAGTAGAGCCTACATCCGCGATGCGTTCCGGCGGCAGGCAATGACCGCCAGCACCAGGCCGGACACGGCGCAGAGGCCGGCGAAAACGCTGATCGATGCCGGCAGCCCGAAGAGTCCCGCCGTCCAGCCCAGGCCAAGCACCGGGAGGGCGCTGCCCAGGTAGGTGATGACGTAGACGCTGCTGATGATCCGGGCGTGGTTGGCAGCTTCTACCTTGCCGGCTACGTTGTTGAACGCCGTCCGGAAGGCTACGCCCTGGCCCAGGCCGGCTCCGGTCCCGGCGGCCACCAAAAGGAACATATTGGCGCTGGCAGCGGCCACCGGCAGGAGTGCCACGGAAACTGCCAGTACCACCATGCCGCTGCCTACCGCCAGCCGTCCCCTGATGTTCAAGAACTGGCTCAGCGCTGATGCAGCGAGGGCGAGGCCCGCCAAAGCACCGATTGCCACGCGGGAGTCGAGACCGAACGACTCGGCGAAGTAACCCGGCGCAAGCGACAGGAAGAAACCAAAAACACTAAAACTCAGGAAGCCGACGGCGGAGGCGAACCAAAAGGCACCCCGCGCCTCCCGCGATACTGCCGGCAGCCGCGGTGCCAGGGCGCGGATCCGCTGGCGTGGGTTAACCATGCCGGGGTCCACAACATTAATGGCGGGGTGGGCCTTGAGGACGTACAGCGGGACCAGGAGTCCCAGCAGCACCAGTGAATGCACAACGTACGGCGCCGACGTGGCTCCGGGCAGCAGCGACAGCAGGCCACCGAGCACCGGTCCGGCAGCCACACCCCCGGCCGAGGCCAGCAGGGTGAATCGGGAGGCCCACTCAGGCCGGGACGGCAGGAGCTCGCGCAGGGCTGCTGAGCTTGCTCCGGTAGCCAGTGCCACGGCGATACCCTGCAGGGCGCGGCCCGCGCACAACATGGCCAGGTTGTCTGCAGTTGCGAAGACAGCCCCGCCCGCCAGCCCCACGAGGACCGCCAGGAGCAGCGCGGCCCGGCGTCCGATGTGATCGGACCAGTGCCCCGCGGCAACGAGCGCAGCGATCAGAGCCACGACGTAACTGGTAAAGGCCGCAGTTGTGCCCAGCGGCGACAGACCCAGCTGCAGTTGAAGCAGCGGGTACAGCGGCGTCGCCAGGTTGGCGCCCACCAGCAGAGTAAATATGACAGCGCCGGCCAGGACCAGCCGGGTGGTGTTGGAGGCATCCCAGCCGTAACGGCCGGAAGCGGGGGCCTGCATCCGGAATTCACTCAAGACAGTCATGTGGTTGCCTCTGCGGGACAGGCCTTGGCGTCCTTGTGGGTCGCGGCGGCCAGCGTACTGGGATCATCTAAAGAATGAAGGAACCCGCCCCATATCGGCGTAATTCTTGAGGTAAATTGGGCAAAACCGCCAATGCTGATCCCGCAAAGTGACCCGGAGTGACAATTTGAGCAATTTGGATACCACTGACCTGCGCATCCTTCTGGAACTGGTTCGCGATCCGCGCATCCAGATCGGTGATTTGGGTACCACCCTGGGCATCGCGCGCAATACCGCACAGGCGAGGGTCCGGCGCCTCCTCCGCTCCGGCATACTGCACGACGGCGGCCGGGAGATTGACCTCGCGGCGGTGGGTTACGACGTCGTCGCTTTCGTGACGATTGAGGTGACACACCGGGAACTGGACGGAGTTGTGGGCGCCTTGCGCCTGATCCCCCAGGTGCTGGAGGTGCATGAAATTTCCGGCCGTGGCGACGTCTGGTGCCGGGTGGTTGCTACCGATACCCACAACCTGCAGTCGGCGCTGCGGTCCGTCCTGCGGATCAAGGGCGTCATCCGCACGGAAACGGTCCTGGCACTGCACACCCATATCCCCTACCGGACCGAACCGTTGATCAGCCGGCTGGTCCAGCCCGGCGCCGCTCCGTCAACAACTGCCCACGCCGCAAAGCCGCAGGCGTCCGCCCGCTGAGCCGCCGCGGGAGTCCGGGTCATCGCGGCTAGGATTCCTGTATGGATTGGCTCTCATACACCTCCCAGATCAATTGGCTCGCCGTGCTGCTGGCTTTCGTGGCCACCATGGTGATCGGCTTTGTCTGGTACCTGCCCGCTGTGCTGGGCAACCGTTGGATGCAGGCCATCGGCAAGACTGAAGAAGACCTTAAGAACATCGACGGCGGCGCGGGTATCTGGTTGCCCATGACGGCTGCCGCGGCGCTGACTGCGATCCTCCTGGCGGTGCTGATCGGCGCGCTGGGCCTGGACAACGCCGTCACGGGCGGACTGTTCGCTTTGGTCCTGGCCGTGGTGTTCCGAGCCGGCGGGCACGTGATCCACAATGGCTTTGCCGGGCGCCCGGTGGCGGTCACACTCATCGATTCCGGACATGACGTCCTGGCCATGACGGTTGCCGGCGTCATCATCGGGGCAATGTCCTGAGCATGAAACTTTCAGGAAGAGCACTGTGACAATCATCGATAACGCCGTCTACGTTGACGGCGTCCGTGTCGCCGAACCGCTGGACATGGAGCAGACGATCGAGACCCTCGCCCACCACGGCGGCATGGCCTGGATCGGCCTGTACCGCCCCACCGTGGAGGAAATGGCGGCAGTGGCCCGTGAGTTCGGGCTGCACGAGCTCGCGGTGGAAGACGCCGTCTCCGCCCACCAACGGCCCAAGCTTGAACGCTATGGCGACAGCCTCTTCACCGTGCTGAGGCCCGCCCGTTACCTGGACAATGAGGAAATCGTCGAGTTCGGTGAACTGCACATCTTCACCGGGCCCAACTTCGTCGTCACGGTCCGGCACGCGGAAATGAGCGGAGTGGGCCAGGTCCGGCAGCGGCTGGAAGCCCGCCCCGAACTGCTGCGGCATGGCCCCGAGGCCGTGCTTTATGCCCTCCTGGACCAGGTGGTGGATGACTACCAACCTGTCACCGCAGGCCTGCAGAACGACATCGACGAAATCGAGGACCAGCTGTTCAGCGGCGACTCCACGGTGTCCCGGCGAATCTACGAACTGGCCCGGGAAGTGATCCTGTTCCAGCGCGCCATCCATCCTCTCCCGGAAATGATGCTGCAACTGGGCAGGGGCTTCGAAAAATACCAGGTAGGCAGCGAGCTGCGGCACAAGCTGCGCGACGTCGAGGACCACGTGGAGCGGGTCATCTCAAGGGCGGATTCATTCCGTGAGCTGCTGCAGAACGCCCTGACGCTGGACGGCACCCTGACGGCAAACCGGCAGAACCTTGCCAGTGCAGAACAAAATGAGCAGGTTAAGAAGATCTCCTCCTGGGCAGCCATCATCTTTGCGCCGTCCTTCGTTGCCGGCATCTACGGCATGAATTTCGATTACATGCCTGAGCTGCACTGGTCGTTCGGCTACCCCATGGCCCTGGGCCTGATGGTGGCGACGGCGGGAGTCATGTACGCGGTGTTCAAGAAGAAGGGCTGGCTGTAGCCCGCAGGAAAAATGTGGAGCTAAGGAGATTCGAACTCCTGACCTCTTCGATGCGAACGAAGCGCTCTACCAACTGAGCTATAGCCCCGGATGACCGCTCCCCGCGCAGATTTTGCTACCGGAAGCGGACCGGCTCCCTAAGGCTATAAATTTTCTCCGCGCATTGCCAACCGGGCCCCGAGCCACGCCCCAAACGTCTGTTGGCCTGCGCACTGCTCCGGCGCGAGGTTCAACCCCGCACGAAAGTACGCCCCCATTGCGCCGGGCAGCGGAAATTCCAGGACGCGCCCCCGCGCGCCAGTGGCTTCCTGCCAGGCGATAGCAAAATCGAGCATGCCGGCGACCTCCGGCCCGGCCGCTGTTACTACGCGATGAGCTCCAGGGGTTGCATGGCCGGGATCCGCCAGGGCCTCCGTCAGGAGCACCGAGGCAACCTCTGCCGGGGCGATCGGCTGGAATCGGGTGCCCTTGAAAACCGGGATCAGGCGCAAGGGCCTGCCGGCGGCGAAGATCATGTCCAGCAGGCTGTGAAACTGGGTGGCACGCACCGCCACTGTCGCCAGTCCGGACGCGGCATAAACAGCCTCCTTGGCCGCCTTGGAGCGGTAGAAAGCGCTGCTGCTTCGGTCGCAGTTGATGATGGACAGCACCGCGGCCCTTGCTACGCCCTGGGCGGCCGCCGCAACCAACAGCCGCGATCCTCCTGCAGTATAGGTACGCAACGCCCTTCCCGCTTTGCCCTCCAGGCAATCGATCAGGACGTCCACTCCGGCGAGCGGAACTTCCAGGCCTTCTCCGGTGGTGACATCCGCGGCAAAGTACGTGGCGCCGTCGTGCCTTCCCTGGTCAGTGGGCGACGGCGGGTGGCGGCTGATGACGGTTACCTGGTGGCCCTGCTGCGCGGCCTGGGCCACTACTTCGCGACCTACCTGGCCGGTTCCGCCCGCCACACAGATATGCGCCATGAGGGTTCCAGGATCAGGCGCGGCGGCGCTGGAGGACGTCGTCGAGGTTGCTTAGCGCGCTCGAAGGTTTGGCTGGCGCCACAATCCGCGGCTCGGCGGCTGCAGACTGCTTAAGCGGAGTCTTGGCGCTGGCCTTTGGTGCCTCGGGAAGTTCCAACGGCTCCGGCGCGGGACGCTCGGCCTTCGCTGCATCCACGTACACGGGCTTGGGTACCTGCACGGGCTCCCAAGGTGTCCCTGATGGCTGAGCGAGCGGCTTGGATCCGGCGGACGGATCGCCGGCAGCAACGGCGACAGCAAGCGCTGCGGCCCGCAGCTCGTTGGGCGTGAGCGGTTTGACCGTTTCCTCTTCCGACTCGGCGTCGAACGGAGCAACGGATTTTTCAGCTGACTTTGCAGCCGATGAGGCAGGCGATGCAGCGGGCTTCTGTGGCACCGAAACCCGGGTGGCTTCCGGAGCGGAGGACATGGCATCTGCAAATGCCCGTCGCATCTTCGTCCGGCGATCACGGACAGCGAGGGTGCGCAGGAGGGCAACGGATGCTACAGCGATCAATGCGGCCACGGCAGGAACGGCACCACTCACTACGCCAAAGGCCAGGAGCAGCACGGTCACAACAGCAGTCAACAACGCAAGAAGCCCTGCTGCAGCGATAGCACACCGGCCATAGCGGATCCGGAACGTGCCCGGGCCGCGGGTTGCGGGCACGCCGGGTTCGGGTGCGGTGCTCTTCCTGTTGTCCATGACTGTCTCCTGCTGGGAGGCCATTGTCATGACCATCCCGGCTTGCGGGTCTGATGAAGGGGCGGAAAACCTCTCCGCTGTTGTTCCCCCCGCCGCCTGGTGGCGCAGGCGGTTACGAAGGAAATGCGGGGCAACCCAAAAAATCCACAGGGCAACAGTGATGACAAGAATCACTGAGCTGCTAAGGGGAAAGTCCACAATCAAAACCGTATGAGCAATCGGCGGCTGCCCGCGGCATTAGCGGCGGTGTGTCGCGTCGAACGTAGGTGAACGGATCAAAGAAGTACGACGGCGGCACTCAACGGCGCGAATCAAGCCACCTTTTCAGCACGCCGTCCGGAACTTCCTCCGTGGTCAGTGCAAAAGAACGGTGATCGGCCCACTGCCCGTTGATATGCAGGAACCGCTCACGGAGGCCTTCGTCACGGAAGCCGAGTTTCTCTACGACGCGCAGGCTGGGGCCGTTTTCCGGCCTGATGTTAATCTCCATGCGGTGCAGGCCCAAAGTGTTGAAGCAGTGGTCGGTAGCCATGGCCACTGCTGTGGGCACGATCCCCTGCCCGGCGCGGCGCTGGTCAATCCAGTACCCCAGGGTGGCCATCATGGCCGAGCCCCAGACGATGGAGGACACCGTCAGTTGGCCCACGATCCGCGGCCTGCTGTATCCGGGTGTCCGCTCGGTGATCAGGAACGGAAGGGCCGTCCCCTGGGCAGCCTGGCTTTTAAGCGACCTGACCATGTGCCGGTAGCCTGGCAGCCACCCTCCAGGCGCCGGGTTTGACGCTTCCCACGGCGTCAGCCACTCGGTGTTCAGTGACCGAACATACATCCACTCTTTTTGGTCCCGGTACCGAATGGGACGCAGGACCAGGTCACCGTGTTCCAGCGTTACCGGCCAGATGGGGCTGCCCCGCACCGTAAGGCTAGTCAGACAAGCCGGCGGCGAAACCAGGCAGCCACTCGCGCAGGCCCGGTCCCAGGTCGTCGCTGTCGATGCCGAGCTGGATACATGCCTTCAGGTAGCTCAGTTTGTCTCCTGTGTCGTAACGACGGCCGCGGAAAACCACGCCGTAGACGCCGTAGCCTTCGCCTTCGCCTGCTGCCAGTTCCTGGAGGGCGTCCGTCAGCTGGATCTCATCACCGCGGCCCGGGGCGGTGTTCTCCAGAACGGAGAACACCGAGTGGTGCAGGACGTAACGGCCGATGACGGCCAGGTTGGACGGTGCGTCGGCCACGTCCGGCTTCTCTACCAGCTTGTTAATGCGGAAGTAGTCCTCACCGTCGATTGCTTCAATGTCCGCACAGCCGTAGGCGCTGATCTGAGATGGATCCACCTCGATCAGTGCCACTACTGAGCCGCCGGTCTTGGCCTGAACATCAATCATGACGCTGAGCAGTTCGTCCCGGGCGTCAATCAGGTCATCGCCAAGGAGCACAGCGAAGGGCTCTTCCCCCACGTGCTGCTGGGCGCGCAACACTGCGTGCCCCAGCCCTTTGGGATCTCCCTGGCGGACGTAGTGGATGTCACCAAGATTGCTGGCTGCCTGGATGGAGGCGAGTTTGGCGGTATCGCCCTTGGCTTCAAGGGTGGCTTCAAGCGTTGGCACGCGGTCGAAGTGATCTTCCAGGGCGCGCTTGTTCCGGCCGGTGATCATCAGGACATCGTGGAGTCCCACGGAAACGGCTTCTTCCACCACATACTGGATGGCCGGCTTATCCACGACCGGGAGCATTTCCTTCGGCATCGCCTTGGTGGCGGGCAGGAACCTGGTGCCGAGTCCCGCGGCAGGGATAACGGCCTTGCGTACTGGAGCGTTAGTGGTAGTCACTGGACTAATCTAACGGAGAGCACAGACATCCGGTAAACGTACTGGATCTGCAACTGCAGGGAAAGAGGGCACAATGACTCCCGATGCCGCCGCGACCAAAGCCGAAATCAGGGCCCGGCACCGCCTGGCGCGCGCCCTGCACGCCGGGCAGGACCGGGAAGCCCAGGGCGTTGGCATTGCACGGCACGGGTTGGCATGGGCCCGGACGGTGGCCCGTCCCGGATTTACCTCCTTCACCGTCTACCTCGGCGTGGGCACCGAACCGGCCACGGGCGCTCTCCTGGAGTCCCTGCACGCCAACGGCTACACCGTGCTGCTGCCAGTCTGCGAACCTGGCCGCCGCCTGCTCTGGGTGGAATGGACCCCGCACTCCACGTTTGCACGCAGCCGCTTCGCGCCGGTGATGGAACCTGTTGGTCAACAACTGGATCTGGAGGCTGCCACGTCGGGCCGCCCGGGAGCGACGGGACTGGCCGGAATCATCCTGCCGGCCACCGCCGTCGACCGTTCCGGCAACAGGATCGGCCAAGGAGGTGG
Organism: Pseudarthrobacter sp. MDT1-40-2; assembly: GCF_059383595.1. Lineage (NCBI taxonomy): Bacteria > Bacillati > Actinomycetota > Actinomycetes > Micrococcales > Micrococcaceae > Pseudarthrobacter > Pseudarthrobacter sp. MDT1-40-2. The sequence goes on from NZ_JBWZCL010000001.1 coordinate 694,153, forward strand.
ATATTACGATTCCTTCCTGGCCCCGCTCCAGGAGCAGGGAAATATCCCGCCCACCATTGCTGTTGTTTACGACGACGAAGTCCTGCCTGCCGGCACCATCCCCGCCGAAACGTTCGACGTGAAGGTGCAGGCAGCCTTGACCCCCGGGGGACTTGTCGCCTTTTCCTAGACGACGCCGGCCCGCCCAGTGTTAGAATTAGCACTCAGGCCCTGAGACTGCTAAGGCCGCGGAGAGATCCCGGCGTTGGCAGGCAGGACCTTACGTTTGCCCCAGAGGAGGATCATCAGTGCCCACGTATGCATACGCCTGCAAAGATTGCGGTAACGACTTCGACATCTTTCAGTCTTTCACTGACAGCACGCTGACCGAATGCCCTGAATGCCAGGGCTCCCTGCGCAAGAAGTTCAACAGCGTCGGTGTCGTCTTCAAGGGCACCGGCTTCTACCGCACTGATTCGCGCGATTCGAAGGGCAGCACTGTTTCCGCAGCCCCGGCTGCCGCCTCCGGTGCGCCTGCGGCTCCGTCACCTGCCCCTGCTGCAGCGGCGGCAACGGCGAGCTAGGCGCCCTGCCTCCACCTGGGGCCAGCTCTTCCTGCATCCGGGTTATATCGCAACACCACGGGTTATCCACATACGACGTCGGACTCCTTCAGCAGGTGCGGCACGCGGACCTACGGTTCCTGTATGCCAGTCTTCCCGTACACGCCAGCAGACCCGCAGCCGGACGCTGCTTTCTGCCGCCGGGTGCGCCCTTCGGGTGCCCGGGCTTCCAATAGCCCAGCGGCATTGCAGCTTCCCCTACCAGGCATCTCCAGGACGAAGGCCCTGAACCGATTCCGTGGACCCGGCAGTCGTGCACCCGGCACCCGCCACCACTCACGCGCCGGTATTCTTGGTTGGCTTCGGGGCAGGCGCCGTCTTGCCATAGCAATGTTGTTATGCCTCGCTGCGGGGCTGGCAGTCCACCAGCTCACGCCCGCTCCCACCAGTACAGCGACGGTTCTCGCCGCGGCACGCGACCTCCCGGCAGGCGCCACCCTTGGCGCTACGGATCTGAGGCAGTTGCGCGTTCCCCCGGAGCTCCTGGTGGACGGGACGTTCACCGACCTGCCTGACCTCGCGGGAAAGCAACTGGCCTCACCGGTCCTCCAGAGCCAGATCCTTACCACAGCCCAGCTGGTGGGCCAGGGCCTCCTTGCGGGAGCACCGGAGGGCTCTGCCGCAGTTCCGCTGAGAATGGCGGACCCTGCGTCCATCCAGCTCCTGTCCCCCGGCCAGCTGGTGAACATTGTGAAGTCTTCGGACGGCGGCTACAACAGCGGGGTGCCTTCGGAGGTCCTTGCAGAAGGCGTGGCCGTCCTCTGGACCTCAGGCAAGGGCGGAGAAAGCAGCGAATGGCTTGGATCAGGTGAGACCGAAGGACTGGTGGTGGTAGCTGCCGGCCCCGACCAGGCCGGGCGGCTGGCCGGGGCCTCCAGTCAGGGGAAGCTGTTCTTTGTGATGGTTGGAGCGGGCCCGTAGGTACCGCACCCCGGCCATGCCTAGCCCCAGTGCGGCGGCTTTTGCTCCCGCAGCCAGGCATCGTGATCGTGATCCGAGGTGTCGCCCCAACGCCGGGGATCATCCTCGGCGGCTTTGTTCGGAACCAGGCTCACGGCGTGGAGCGGCTGACGATCGTAATCCTGCCCGACTGCCGGTTCCCTGTCAGAAGCTGCGGACGAGGAAGCCGCGGAGGTGGCGGCTTCGGATGTGGCAGCTTCGGAGAGGCCTGACTCCTGCACGGATCCTGTGTTTGCCGGAACTGCTGAGGCTTCGGTGGCGGAAGCCTCGGCGTCGTTCGCGTGCTGCTGGTTCATGATGTGATCCTTCCGGCCGGCCTCTTCATCCTGACCGGCTGGTTCGTGCTTTTCGTAATGGCCGTGTCCGGCGGCCGCCGGCTGACGGCCGTGGCGCTGGCGCAGGCCGCCCTGCTGGCTGCCTGACTGCACGGCAGCGTGGTCGCTCGCGGCGCTTTCCAGCGTCAGGCGCTCAACGTCGTCATCGAAGAACCCGCCAGCAGCGCCATGCCGGGCAGTGACGGGAACGTTCTCCAATCCAAGATAACCCGCGATGCGGTCAGCACAGGAGGAAGGATCCGTAAAGACTTCAATGGTCCACAGCGGCATATAGCGCCAGCCCAGTCGCTCCAGCAGTTGCGGGCGCAGGCGGCTCCGTTCACGCACACTCATGGCCCGGTACCGTTCCGTGCCATCAGATTCGATAGCAACCGGACGCGGGATCTCGCTGTCGTCCCTGCCCATGGTGCTCAGGGGATCCGCTGCAGCGGCAACGTCCAAAACGCCGTCGTACTGGTGCCAGACCCTGGCTCCGCGGGCACGAAGGCGTTCAGCGAGGTCGGCGACCAAAGGATCGGCACCCAACGACTGCTCGCTCGCCGCCGCACGGGAGACCGGGCTTCCCAGGTCGGAGTTCCCGGCAATTTCCCGGTCCAGCAGCTCATACAGATCCACGGCACCGTGGCTCAACCGGGTCCGGTCCAGGTCCTCGGGCCGGAAGCAGCTCAGAACGTGCATGGAACGGCGGGCGCGAGTCATGGCCAGTGCAAACTTCGCCCGGCCGCCCTCGGCTGACAGGGGTCCAAACCCGTGCAGGGCGCGGCCATGCGGGGTGCGGCCAAAACCTGGGGAGAAGATGACGTGGTCACGGACCATTCCCTGGGCCCGTTCCAGATCCACCACGCGGAAGGATTCGCTGCCGGCCGAGAAGAAACCGGAAAGGCCGGGATAGTTGGGCAGTTGCAGGCGGATGGCCTCACCAATCCTGGCCGCGTGGCGCAAGCTTGCCGTAACCACGGCCAGCGACGTGCGCGGCCGCAGACGGGCATGCTCAAACACCAGTTCCACCACGCGATTGACTTCGGCCACCACGGATTCCACACTGTCGTGGTCGGCACTGGGCAATCCGGTGCCGTCCGGCAGGTACTCAACCACCAGGGAACGATCCAGTCCGGTGGCGGTCTGGCCCTCCGGAAGGCGACGCAGCCCGTCGTCGTAAAAGCTCCTGCTCAGCTGAAGGACCAGGTCCTCGTCGATGGCCCGGTACACAAACCGCAACCGCCAAGCCGGCAGCACCTCGGACAAGGCTGCGAAGGCGCTTTGCACCTGCTGGTGGGCAGGTTCACCGGCCGCCAGCCTCTCGACGCCAACGGTAAAAGTCCTTGGGCTGGCGATGCGGTCATCGCCGAAGGCAATAACCTGCTTAGCGCGCGCGATGGCGGGCAGCACCGCCTGCAGGGAGGTCGCCTCGGCGTCGAGGATGATGACGGCGTCAAAACCCTGGCTGGCCGGCAGCAGGCCGGTCATCAGGTACGGGCTGACCGCCCAGACCGGTACCAGCGTGGAGACCATGTCCGGCGCAAGGGCACCCAGCGCTCCGAGCGTTACACGGCCATCCTTAAGCAACCCGCGGAGCTGATCGGCCTGCCTGGGCTCGCTGCCGATTGCGGTGCGCCAGCGCTCGGCAAGGGTCCAACGCAACCGTGCCGCGCCGCTGGCGATGTGTGCGTTGTCAGCCAGGCGGTACTCGGCCTCCAACTTGCGAAGGGCATCGCCGTCGGACATGGCCAGGTAATCGTCGCCGCTGATCATGGCTTCAAGGACCGACTGCCACCAGGCAAGATCCAACTCGGCGGCTACGGCTTCTGCCGGAACTTCACGTTCGGCCAGGTCTGCCAGCAGCTCACCGAGCCCGTGCTCCCGCATGTTTTCCACCAACAGGGTACGTTCCGGCAGCGTCTCCAGGGTATGGGTGTCCGCCGTCAGGGCCTGGACACGCGCCAGCAGCTCCTTGTAGGACGTGGACTCAAGGTCGCCGCCGTCCTCGGTATGCTTCAGGGCCTCGCCCAGGCCGGTCAGCTCGCGGCCCAGTGAGCGGTACATAACATTGATCTCAGCCAAGCCGGACGGCACTGCCGGATGCCGCTGGGTTGTGGCGTAGCCGGCCCAGAGAGCCCGCTGTTCCTGCACCAGCACCAGCGAACTGTGCAGATCTGCAATATGGACGCCCGGACGGACATATTCCTTGGCTACGCGCCGCAACCGCGAACGCTGCATGGACGCCATCTCGATATTGCGCTCCCGGCGCCAGGCTGAGGACGCGGTAGCTGAAATGAGGTCGTTGACTGGCCTGTCGAAAATGTCCGGCGTGAACTTGTCCAGGCTCTCACGTACCGCGATGAGCAGGTCCAGCTGCTCGCCCCATTCAGCGAACGTGGTGCCAAGCCTGATTTCCGCATGGTCGGCAACTGCCTTCATACGGTCGCGCAGCAGCGGGAGGTTCTTTTCCACGGAGCGCGCCAGCTCCTGCGCCTCTTCAGTTTCCTTGCGTGTGAGCAGCCGTGCTCCGTGCCAGGGGCTGGCGGTGGAGGCCTTGCTGAAACTGCCCAGCTCTGCCGCCCGCTTCAGCCGGCCGGCTAGCTCGCTCCGGTCGCGGATGCTGTCCAGGACGCTTCTCTTCAGGCGCACGGTGGTGGCAGGGGCGGGCTGGATGGACGTCAGCTCGGCCAGGGACTGCATGGCCTGGTAGGGCGAACAGCCCCAGCGCTCACGTACGTTATGCAGCGAGGACACGTGATCCACGAGGGCGTGACGGTGTTCGGTGAGGGTCTTGTGCAGGTTGTCCAGCTGCGGTTCCAAAGACTTTTCGTTCCGGACAATGGCACGGACCAGCTGGGCCTTCAGCTGCTGCGGTGAACTGTTGCCGGTCAGTTGGAGGAGCGCGGAATCCAGGCCAAGGCTTTCGAGCTGGGCCGCCACCTCGTTAAGGCTGGCCCGTCGGTCCCCTACCACCAGGACGGTCTTGCCGGCGTCAACCAGCGTGCCGATGGTATTGATGACAGTCTGGGTCTGCCCGGTTCCTGGCGGCGAGCTGACCACCAATGATTCACCGGCCCGCGCGGTATCAAGGACGTACTGCTGGTCCGCGTCGGCGTCCAGAAGCAGGAGCTCGCCGGCAGGGTGGCGTTCATCGACGCCGGGAAAACGTTGGGGGTCCGCTGGTTCGACGGCGGGGGCCTCACCGGCCGCTGCCTTGGCGAGGGCGGATACAAGTGGATTGCGCTCATTGATCCAGGGGTCATCCAGGTTCCCGGACAGGTCCGCGAAGGTCGAAACCAGGAGATTGTGCTGGACCTCGGCACCGTGGATCGGCTGGACGATGGACGCGAGGCGATCCAAAACGGGTTGCGGGTCGAAGCGGGCTGTGCTGTAGGCCATTCGAGTCAGGGTGTTGACGTCGAAGACGATACCGTGGATGTTCTTCAGGTGCCGGACCAGGGCTGGGTTCAAGCTGGCCTGTTCGGTCAGCTGGAGTTCGTAATCGTCCTCGCCCGGTCGGATAGTCAGTGAGATTCCGGCAAGCATGACCGGGGCCGAAACGCGTTGCGGCTTCCCCCCGACCGCGGACGTCCATACGACCGTGCCTGCGGAAAAGTAACCGGCATCGATGCCACGGTCATTGCCGAGCTCAAAGATCTTGGAGCGGAGGTTCCGCGAGGCCCTGGCGGCGACAACGTACTGCTGCCTGTCGCGGATCAGTGTGGAGAGGCGGGTGCGTCGCCCTGCCATCAGCTGCGCCAGACCGGAGGGATGCGCGGATGTCAGATCGATGCAGCCTTCGGGTGTTTTGGTGAAACGCAGCAGTGTATCTGCCCCGGTGACAGGTTTGAGCCCCGAGAGCCATTTCCGGAACTCCTCGGAACCCTCTGTTTGGCCTTGACCAACTGACACTACTGCCTTCTTTTCTGCGTTTACACGTGACGCCCTGGACCATACCGGCATGCATTCGAGAGTAGCCGGAATCCGCAGGCAGTGAGAGACCGCAACACTGTATGGAACGAATTGACCTCGGAAAGACGAAGCGGCCGGCCCCTTCCGGGGCCGGCCGCTCACATCGCTATTCCCACTCGATGGTTCCCGGCGGCTTGCTGGTCACATCCAGCACGACGCGGTTGACGCCGTCCACCTCATTGGTGATGCGATTGGAGATGCGGGCCAACAGGTCATAGGGAAGCCTGGACCAGTCGGCTGTCATGGCATCTTCGGACGAAACCGGCCGGAGCACGATCGGGTGGCCATAGGTACGGCCATCGCCCATAACGCCCACACTGCGGACGTCCGCAAGCAACACCACGGGCATCTGCCACACTTCGTTGTCCAGCCCGGCAGCGGTCAGTTCCGCGCGGGCAATGGCATCGGCCTTGCGCAGCAGGTCCAGACGTTCCTTCGTGACCTCGCCAACAATGCGGATTCCCAGGCCAGGGCCCGGGAAAGGCTGGCGGCCGACGATTTCCTGCGGCAGGCCGAGCTGCGCGCCTACGGCACGAACCTCGTCCTTGAACAAGGCACGCAACGGCTCCACGAGCTCGAACTGCAGATCCTCCGGAAGGCCGCCCACGTTGTGGTGGCTCTTGATGTTCGCTGCGCCTTCACCGCCGCCGGATTCGACGACGTCCGGGTACAGGGTGCCCTGGACCAGGAATTTGATCTTCTCGCCATGCGCGGCGGCCTCGGCCACGATTGCACGCTCGGCTTCCTCGAAGGCGCGGATGAATTCCCGGCCGATGATCTTGCGCTTGGTTTCGGGATCGCTCACGCCGGCGAGGGCGGCCTGGAAGCGCTCCTGCTCATTGGCAACGTACAGCTTGACGCCGGTGGCCGCCACGAAGTCGCGCTCCACCTGCTCGGCTTCGCCTTCGCGCAGCAGTCCGTGGTCAACGAACACGCAGGTCAGCTGATCGCCGACAGCGCGCTGGACCAATGCTGCGGCTACTGCCGAGTCAACACCGCCGGAGAGGCCGCAAATGACCTTGGCGTCGCCGATCTGTTTGCGGATGCGGTCAACCTGCTCTTCGAGGATGTTGCCCGTGGTCCAGTTAGGCTCCAGCCCGGCGCCCTTGAACAGGAAGTTCTCGAGGACCTGCTGGCCATAGGCGGAGTGCTTGACCTCCGGGTGCCACTGCACGCCGTAAAGGCACTTTTCCTCGTTGGCGAAGGCAGCAACTTCGGCACCGGCGGTGGTGGCCAGCACTTCAAAGCCTTCGGGAGCCTCATGCACGGAATCGCCGTGGCTCATCCAGGTTTTCTGGTGCTGCGGCATTCCTTCGAGCACGGAGCGTCCCTCACCCAGGAGGGTGGTTTCCGTCGAGCCGTACTCGCGCAGGCCGGTTTTGTCGACCTTGCCACCAAGGGCGTTGGCCATGGCCTGGAAGCCGTAGCAGATACCGAAGACGGGGACGCCGGCTTCGAAGAGGTCTGCACCCACGCTGGGGGCACCGTCGGCATAGACGCTTGCCGGACCGCCGGAAAGGATGATGGCGGCAGGATTCCTGGCCAGGAGTTGATCGGTGGTGTAGGTATGCGGAACTACTTCCGAATACACATTCGCTTCCCGGACGCGGCGGGCAATCAGCTGCGCGTACTGGGCACCGTAGTCAACAACCAGCACCGGCTTCTGGGAAGTCTGGGATGCAGTGGGAGTAGTCACCGATCAAGACTACTTGGCGCCGCTGCCCCCGCGCATCTTCAGGAGCTCCGCTGTGACGCAGCAGACTTCCAGGCAGCGGCAATCAGTATCGTTTTGAAGCTGCGGGATTCGCTGCGAGTTCGGCTTCCACCTCGCGGTGGAACTTCTTCTCCACGATGAAGGACAGGAACGGGACCACGCCGCCGAGTGCCAGCACGATCATCTTGACGAAGGACCAGCGCATCAGTGACCAGAGCCGGAACGTGGCCATCAGGTACACCACATACATCCAGCCGTGCACAATCAGGACCGTTACGGAAAGGTTGAGACCGCCGATCACGCCCGGCGGTTCAGCGTCGGCAAACCCGAGTCCGAAAGCCTGGCCGGTCACGGCATCGGTTCCGCCGGCGAACAGGTAGCTGCCAAACCCATAACGGGCAATCAGCTCGGCGCACAGCAGCAACAGCATGGCTCCGGTCAGGTAGGCGAGCACCTTGTAGAACGTCAGGGCGGACCGAATCTGCGCTGCCGTCCCCCCGAAGCGGCGCTCCTTGGGCCGGGGGGCACTGGCAGACTCTTCGGCGGGGACGGCAGGTTTGGGGTCAATCATGGTGTACCTCGCTGTGGTGTGTAGGGGGAAGAGAGGGCTGGCCAGCGCCGTCTTCGTAGTGTTCGTCATCGTCCAGTTCCTCTTCACGGTCCCGGTTGTAGTCGTCTTTAACCAGCCGCCACCAGATGAACAGTGCGAACCCGGCGAAGACAACCCACTCCACAGAGTAGAAAAGGTTGAGCCAGTTGACCTTTTGCGCGGGCGGCTGCGGACCGATCTCCAGGGCCTTCAGGGGACTTTCGACGGCGGCAGCGGAGACATCCGCGCCGGCCCCCAGTTCGGTGGTTGCGGCTATAAACGCGGGGTAGCTGCTGACGTTCCATTCGTTGATCAGTTCAGCGGTGGAGACGGCGCTGGCCCGGCCCGGCCCTGGATCGGCATTGGCAACCGGGGCCTCGGACGGCAGCAGCCGTCCGGTAAGGCTGATGGTTCCCGACGGCGGTGCCGGAGCGCTGGCAGGATCCGCCACCCAGCCGCGCGCTACCGGGATCCAGGTATGGGGCGAGGCAGCCACGCCCTGCAGGGCAGGGGCGCCGTCCACCTTAAAGGCGTCAACCACCCAATAGCCTTTGACGCCGTCATTGAGCCGCTCCGCTACCAGTACCTGCCTGGCGGGGTCATAGGATCCGCTGGCCGTGACCATCTGGTCAGCCACGGAACCCGGGAAGAAGCTGCCGGGTTCCAGAGTTTCGGTCAGCGGGCGTACGTCTTCGGTAGCCGGATTGACCGGAATTTCGGGCGTGGTTGAACGGCCGAACTGCCATTGGCTAAGGAGGACAAACACCCCGGAAACAACGATCGCCAAAATGAATCCTGCGATCCACTGCGGCTTAAGGGCTGTTTTCCACACCCCTTAACCGTACTTCGTTCCGCTGTAGAACAACTAAACGTGGAGCCGTCCGGCCACAGTCAGTGATCGAAGAAGACCAGGCTGGAGTTGATGAGCTCGGCAATAACCTCGGCGTCGTACGCACGGCGCAGGGACTCCCGGAACGATTCCTTGGACAGTGACCTGGCCAGGGTGGCCAGGACCTCAAGGTGCTCGGAGAAGGAACTGGCTGGTGTGGCGATCAGCAGGATTACAGTTGCAGGTCCATCCGAGGCACCAAAGTCCAGTGCATGCCCGTACTTGGTAATTCCCACGGCAATGGACGTTTGCTTGACGAACTCACTGCGCGCGTGCGGGAGGCCGATACCGCCCGGCAGGCCGGTGGCGAGTTGGTGTTCACGGGCGTTGACGTGGTCCAGGAACCTGGGCAGGTCGGTTACCCGTCCGGCAGCGTGGAGACGCTCGGCCAGCTGACGCGCGGCGTCCGCTTTGTCCGTTGCGACAAGTTCCAGGACCACCATTTCCGGGGTGGTCAGTTCCGCGTCATACCGGTCAAATGGTTCCGCCAAGGCAGGTCCCTTCAAAGTGGAATCGTTCATACATGCCGGACGGCGTCACTTCAGCGGGACGATGTCTTCCACTCCCATCCGCGCGGCGTCCGCCGATTCATCGTCCGGCTGCTGCTGGCTCAGGCGTTCGGCTTCCACACGTGCGATGTAGTGCTTGATCTCGTTCTCGCGCTGTGCATCACTCCAGCCAAGAATGTTCCCCATAAGCTTAGCGACCACGGGAACAGCAGAAACACCCCTGTCCCAGGCCTCGATGGAAATCCTGGTCCGGCGGGTGAGGACGTCATTGACGTGGCGTGCGCCTTCGTGGGTGGCAGCATAGACGGCCTCAGCCTGCAGGTAGTCGTCTGCACCGGGCAGGGGCTCGCCCAGCGAACGGTCTTCCCTGATCAGCGCCAGCACCTCATTGGCCATGGATCCATACCGGTTAAGCAGGTGCTCCACGCGGGCAACGTGCACACCAAATTCCTCGGCCGTGCGGCTGCGGCGGTTCCAGGCTGCCTTGTATCCAGTGGCGCCCAGCAGCGGGATGGTTTCCGTGCAGCTGGGTGGTACTCGCTCGTCCATGCTCCTGGTTGCCTCATCCACGGCATCCTTTGCCATCACCCTGTAGGTGGTCCATTTGCCGCCAGCCACTACCACCAGGCCCGGGACCGGGTGCGCCACCACATGTTCCCTGGAGAGCTTTGCCGTTGAGTCGTTTTCACCGGCCAGCAGGGGACGCAGCCCCGCATATACGCCCTCCACATCCTCGCGGGTGAGGGGACGTTGCAGCACGGTGTTGACGTGTTCGAGGATGTAGTCGATGTCCTTGCTGGAGGCGGCCGGGTGAGCCTTGTCCAGGTGCCAGTCGGTGTCCGTGGTGCCGATGATCCAGTGCCGCCCCCACGGAATGACGAACAGCACCGATTTCTCGGTGCGAAGAATGAGTCCCACCGTGGACTGGAAACGGTCGCGTGGCACCACCAGGTGGATACCTTTGGAGGCCCGCACCTTCAGCTGGCCCCGTTCAGTCACCATGGCCTGCGTTTCATCCGTCCAGACGCCGGTGGCGTTTATGACCTGCTTGGCCCGGATGTCGAACGTGTCGCCGTCCTCGTGATTGACCACTTTGGCGCCCACCACGCGTTCGCCCTCACGCAGGAAGTTGACGACGGACATCTGGTTGACCGCGTGGGCGCCATAGTACGCAGCCGTCCGGATGAGGTTAGCCACATATTTTGCGTCATCCACCTGGCCGTCGTAATACCGGATGGAGCCAACGAAGGCATCCTTCTTCAGGCTGGGGGCCGCCCGCAGTGTGCCGCGGCGGCTGAGGTGCTTATGGAAAGGCACCCCCCTGCTGTGGCCGCCCGAAACGGACAGGATGTCATACAGGGCGATCCCGGCGCCCACGTACGGGCGCTCAATGAAGGGCTTGGTCAACGGGTACAGGAAGGGGACCGGACGGGCCAGGTGCGGCGCCAGTTCGGACAGCAGGAGGCCCCGCTCCTGCAAGGCCTCCTTCACCAGGGCGAAATCCAGCATCTCCAGGTAACGCAGGCCACCGTGGATGAGCTTGGAGGACCTGGAGGACGTGCCGGCAGCCCAGTCATTGGCCTCGACAATGCCGACGCTAAGGCCACGGGTTACTGCATCCAGTGCAGCACCGGTGCCGACGATCCCGCCGCCGACGATCAGGATATCCAGCTCCTGGCCGGGCTGGCTGGTGGCTCTGAGCCGTTCCAACGAAACCGCCCGGGCGTCGGGTCCCAATGTGCCGTTGCTGCTCGGATCGTTCGACATCGAAAGCCTCCATCACGCGGGGTCTGGTGCCTTAACCCTACTTCGCGGAGACGGGGAAGGGCAGGGCGGACCGGCTGCGTTTATCCAGCCACTCCCCCTGCCCTTCCGGCAGAATTCTGATAGACGCCGTGCTAGTTGCCTGAGTACGGCGAAACGACGACGTCGACCCGCTGGAACTCCTTCAGGTCCGAATACCCTGTGGTGGCCATGGAGCGGCGCAACGCACCGATCAGGTTGGACGTTCCGTTGGTGTGGTGGCCGGGTCCGAACAATACCTCGTCCAGGGGACCAACAGTTCCCACGTTGACCCTGTCTCCGCGCGGAAGTTCCAGGTGATGGGCCTCCTGGCCCCAGTGCCAGCCCCTGCCCGGCGCCTCTTCAGCGCGCGCCAGCGCGGTACCCAGCATCACGGCGTCGGCGCCCATGGCAATTGCCTTGACGATGTCCCCGGAGGTGCCCATTCCGCCGTCGGCAATGACGTGGACGTACCGTCCGCCGGATTCATCCATGTAATCGCGCCGTGCGGCGGCGACGTCGGAGATGGCGGACGCCATGGGCGAATGGATGCCCAAGGCACGGCGCGTCGTGGTGGTGGCACCGCCGCCGAAGCCCACCAGGACGCCGGCTGCGCCCGTACGCATGAGGTGCAGCGCGGGGGTGTAGCCTGCCGCGCCTCCCACGATCACCGGAACGTCCAGTTCGTAGATGAACTGTTTAAGGTTCAGCGGCTCGTGGTCCTTGGATACGTGCTCGGCCGACACCGTGGTACCGCGGATCACAAAAATATCGACGCCGGCAGCCAGCACCGTCTTGTAGTGCTCCTGGGTGCGCTGCGGGGTCAGGGAACCAGCAACGGTGACCCCCGCGGCACGGATCTCCGCCAGCCGGGAGGTGATGAGTTCAGGCTGGATCGGTGCGTTGTAAAGTTCCTGCATTTTTCGCGTCACAGCCGGGTTGCTGGACTCACCGGACAGGGCAGCGAGCTCATCAAGGACACTTTGCGGATCCTCGTAACGGGTCCACAGGCCCTCCAGGTCCAGCACTCCCAGGCCACCAAGGCCGCCAAGCGCTATGGCGGTCTGCGGGGACATGGCCGAGTCCATAGGAGCCGCGATCACCGGCATGTCGAACTTGTAGGCATCAATTTGCCACGAGACGGAAACATCCTTGGGGTCACGGGTACGACGGTTGGGGATAATCGCAATGTCATCCAGGGAGTAGGCACGACGCCCACGCTTGCCACGGCCGATCTCAATCTCGTAAGTCACTGCTCTAGGTTATCCCAGGGCACATGGGAACCTGTCCCCATCGCGGCTGGCTCCGGCAACAGGTAGCGTGATGAAGCGGTTCACTTTGCAGCATTCTTAGTTCACACACATGGGGGAAATCTTGGCGCCAGGTTTGTACGGGGCAGACATCGCGCAGCTTCGGGCGTTGTCCAAATCAATGGCGCAGTCCGGAACGCGGCTTCGGACCACGGAACAGCAAATTAACAGCCTCGTTGGCAGCGCCGTTTGGAAGGGCAACGACGGAGAGCAGTTCCGCCGCGAATGGAGCGGCAATCTGCGGCCTATGCTTCACCGGGCATCACAATCGCTGAGCGACGCCTCAAAGATGCTGCTGGTTCAAGCTGATGAGCAACAAAGTGCCAGCAGCGGCAGCAGCGGCCCTGGATCTTCGGGAAGCCCATCCGATACGCCAACCAGCGGGTTGGAGGGCCTCCTGTCGGTGGTCGCCAGCCCAGGATGGTGGGCAGCGAATGCCGCCGTTACCAGTGCGGGTCTCTATGCCGACGATCTGTTGGCCACCATGTCCAAGGGCGGGCTCCTCACCAAACTGACCAACTGGCCTTGGTTGAACGCACAGTACGGTCAGACCCCAGGCATGGGCTACATGCGGGGAACTCAGACCCTCAATGGGACGGCGATGCTCGGCCGGTTGTCTGGAGTCTTGGGTGTCGTCACCGGAGGTTTCCAAATTGCACAGGGCATTCACACCGGAAACACGGGGATGGCCATTGACGGCGGCATTTCAGCAGTCCTGGCTGGCGGAAGCTTCATACCAGGCGTGGGCCCATTCTTTGCGGTGGCCGGCATTGCCTGGGGCGGCATGGGACTACTGGCGACACACCTCGGATATGGCTCAGCTTCTGAAATGGTCGCCGACGGCGCGAAGCACGTCTGGGAGGGGGCACAGGACGTTGCCAGCAGTGTGGCTGACGGCGCCAAGGAAGCAGTGGATGCTGTAGCCGACGGAGCTAAAAAAGTGTGGGGCTGGGTCACCTGATGACTCGACTTCCCTAGACTGAATCCGATACCCGTCTACAAAAAGGCTTTCATGACCACCCAAGACGACGCTCCCGTCCTAATCACGGAGCACGAACTTATCGCCCTTGTCGCACTGGCCGGAACTACCGGTGCGCTCAAATGCCAGACCATGTTCCGCCTTGACCACGCCGCCGGTGCTCCGCTGGAGCAGGCCGGAATTGCCACTCTTATGGAGCGGGGCCTTATGACGGTGGAAAACGAGGCCCTCGTTCCGGTTGGCCCTGCGGTCGCCATAACAGGCGTGCTTGCCACTTCCGACGCCTGGTTGGAAGTCGCCCTCGTCACCCCAAAATCTGAACATGTCTACTTTCTCTTCGGCTCGGCAGATGGCGCCTTGGTCCTGAGCCTGAGCAAGTATGGAGTACACGAACTACGGCCGCTCACCGATGCCGACGGAATGTTCACGACTGCCATCGAAATGGTCAATTTCTACCTTGGCACCGCCCCGGACGGGCGTCCGGCGGCCGGCACGCTGCGCCGTCATCTTCCCGGCAATCAATTCCGGGTCGTCCACGTGAAAGTCGAACCAGATGGCTCCCTGGCGTTGGCGACTGGTGAAGGCGAAAATCTTCCCTCCGAACCCTTGCGTGCCGAAGAGCTGGATGTGCGGTTGCGTGAAGGCCTTGGACTGTAGTGCAGATGTCAGTTCCTGTTGATCGCTGGGCTCCCCAGCCCGCACATTCCCTGGACTATTGGCTCTCCCCCGAACTGGCCAGAATCAGTCCGCCAAACGCGCCGTCCCGTTTACGGCAACTGGCCGATGCCCAAGGCACCCGAGCGGCAGCCTGGAGCAGCGCAATCGCCGGCGGGTCCGTCCTGGCCATGGCAGGCGTGTTCTTCTCAGCCGTGTCAGCGAACCCTGTCGCGGGGTTGGTGCTCGGCCCAATGGGTGCCGCCCTCATGGTACTCGGCCTGATCTCGTTGAAACGGGTGCGCGACATGCTTCCCGATACGAACAAGCTGCTCATCACCCGAGGCCCCGGTAACGCCCGCGGCGGAATCACCATGGTGGCCGTGCTGGCGGTCGCTTTGGGTGGCATCCTGTCCATCTACCTGCCATTGGCCATCTCGAAGGACGACGGTACGGCCATAACGCTAGTGGGGTCATTCGTGCTCATTCTGGCCGTCTTGGTCGCGTGCATTGTGGTCCCGTCCGCGGTGATGGGCCGGGCCCGACAATCGTTCCGGCTGCGGGTCCAAGCGAACCCGGAACTGCGCATGGCCGTGGAAAAGGACCTTGCCACCTGGCGCGACCCGTACGGCAACGCAAGCTACGGCCCGCTGTGACGCACAGCGCTGCTCCGCTGCCGAGAACCAAGACCTCAGGCGACGCCGGCATCATCGACGCTTAGCTGCGACTCAAACATCCTGAAGTATCGGCCGTGCAAGGCCACGAGTTCCTTATGAGTGCCCTGCTCCACGATCCGGCCATCCTCGAGCATGTAGACAACGTCGGCTTTTTCGATCGTGGCCAGGCGATGGCTGATGGCGATGATAGTGCTGCTGCGGTCCGCGAACAGCCTCGTGAAAATACGGTGTTCAGCCAGCGCGTCAATTGCTGACGTGGGTTCGTCCATGATCATAAAGGAGGCCCGCCGGTAGAAGTTCCGGGCCATCGCCAGCCGCTGCCATTGACCGCCGCTGAGGCCGCTGCCCTTCCGTCCGCGGGGGTCCTCCATCCAGTTGCTGACATGGTTATCCAGGCCGTTGGGCAACTTGCTAATGAACTCCAGGGCCTCGGCATCGGCTGCGGATCTCCGGATCCGATCATCATCGCGCGGCGCGTCGACGTCGCCGAACCGGATGTTTTCGGCAGCCGTGGCGAACTCGTACTTCAGGAACTCCTGGCTCAGAACTGCCAGGTGGCGGTGCCAGGAGGTGACGTCGACGGCGGCGAGGTCCACGCCGTCGAGCATTACCTGCCCCGAGTCGGGCCGGTAGAGTCCGGCGAGGATGCGGATCAGCGTAGACTTTCCGGCGCCGTTCTCCCCCACAATCGCAATGTGTTGTCCGGAAGTGATGGTCAGATTAATGCCCTTGATCACTTCGGCTTCGCTGCCGGTGTAGGTGAACCGGATGTTCCGCAGTTCCACTTCCTGCGGCGTGTCCTGGAGCGCGGGCGCATGGTCCGAGTGCACCGGCAGTTCCATGAACTGCTCATAGTCCTTGAGGTTGGCAAGGTCCTCGTCGATGGAACTCAGCGAGGACACCAGGTTGTTCGCCGTGGACAGGGCACGGCTGACAATCTGCTGGACGTAGAGGAACTGGCCCACGGGCTGGGCACGGGCGATGATTTGGCCCACCACCCAAATCAGCGACACCACCTCGGCGCCGTATTGCAGGGCATCTGCCGCAAGCTGTTTGGGAATATAGCGCTTCTGGAAATCAAGGCGCCGTTTCTCGTCTTCGTCCCGCAGCCGGGAACGTAAGTCCATAAGGTAGCCGACGATCCCGTACAGCCGCATTTCAGCGATGTGCTGAGGCCGCAGCAGGTTGTTCTCGATCATGCGCCGCTTGCGCCGGGAATCCACTTGGGTATTCCAGTGCGCAATCTGCTCACGGGACAGCCTGAACTGCAGGTACACGCTGGGCACAATGGCTACCAGCACAATCACTGCGATCCACCAGCTCACCAGCAGCAGCGCGCCGATGGCCAGGATCACCGACACCAGCTGGGTGAAGATGGCAGCGATCCTGTCCAGGACCCTGGCATAGGAATCCGAAAACCGTTTGGCCCTGTCGTACAGGTCCACAGTGTCCTTGTCGTCATACCGCCAGAACTCCAGCGCCAGGAAGCGCTCGTACATCAGGTCACCCACGATTGCCCCGACCCGGAAGCTCATCAGTTGCTGGATGTAGCGGTCGATGCTGCTGAACGAACCCCAAAAGAGCCCCAGCGCCGCGGTCACAATGACATACACGATGGCCTGCTGCCCGGCCACGGCATCCCCTGCATAAGCAGCGGCAAGCGCTGTAGTGGTTAACGCCGCGAAGTAGGTGGTGACCAATGGCAGCGTGGCGGAGATGAGGGAGCCTGCCACCTTCATGATGACGGCAGCCGGCGACGCCCTGAAACTGACCCGAAGCACCTGCGCCACCGCGCGGGCGTACGGCTTCAGCGCCAGCTTGCGCTGGGGCTTCTTCCCGTTCAGCCCGGCGGGATGGCGGGGTTCAGGCATCCGGGTCAGCGCGACCCGTAGTTAGGCGCTTCCACCGTCATCTGGATGTCATGCGGGTGGGATTCCTTGAGCCCGGCAGAGGTGATGCGGACGAACTTTCCGCGCGCCTTCAGCTCCGGGATAGTCGGCGAGCCCACGTAGAACATGGTCTGGCGCAGGCCACCCACCAGCTGGTAGGCAACGGAGGACAAGGGCCCGCGGTACGCCACCCGGCCTTCGATGCCTTCGGGGATCAGTTTGTCGTCACCGGAGACGTCCGCCTGGAAGTAGCGGTCCTTGGAGAAGGACGTGTTCTTTCCGCGCGACTGCATCGCCCCCAGCGAGCCCATGCCACGGTAGGACTTGAACTGCTTGCCGTTGACGAAGATCAGGTCGCCCGGCGATTCGTCGCAGCCTGCCAGCAGCGAGCCCAGCATCACGGTGTCGGCGCCGGCAACCAGTGCCTTGCCGATGTCGCCCGAGTACTGCAGCCCGCCGTCGGCGATGAGCGGAACGCCGGCCGGAATCGCTGCCTTGGCAGACTCATAGATAGCGGTGATCTGGGGAACGCCGACGCCGGCCACCACGCGGGTGGTGCAGATGGAACCGGGGCCAACACCCACCTTGATGCCGTCGGCACCGGCGTCGATCAGTGCCTGCGCGCCTTCGCGGGTGGCAGCCTGGCCGCCGATGATGTCCACGTGCGCGGCTGACTTCTCGGCCTTGAGCCGAGCAATCATGTCCAGCACGCCCTGCGAGTGGCCGTTGGCGGTGTCAACGAAGAGGGCGTCGACGCCGGCTTCCACCAGTGTCATGGCCCGCTCCCAGCCATCGCCAAAGAAGCCGATTGCCGCACCGACCCGCAGCCGGCCTTCGTCGTCCTTGGTGGCCAAGGGGTACTGCTCTGCCTTGGTGAAATCCTTGGTGGTGATGAGGCCCTTGAGGCGGCCCTGTTCGTCAACCAGTGGAAGCTTTTCGATCTTGTTGGTGGCCAGCTTGTGTGAGGCCTCGTCACGGCTGATGCCGACATGGCCGGTGACCAGCGGCATCTTGGTCATGACATCGCTGACCAACCGCAGCGGGTAATCCGATTCCGGCACAAAAACGGTGTCCCGGTTGGTGACGATACCCAAAAGACGGTTTTCGGCATCAACCACGGGAAGGCCGGAAACGCGGTACTGGGCACAGAGGTTGTCCAGTTCCTGGAGCGTGGCCTCGGGGCGGATGGTAAGCGGGTTGGTGATCATGCCGGACTCGCTGCGCTTGACGCGGTCCACCTGGTCTGCCTGGTCCACGATGGAGAGGTTGCGGTGCACCACGCCCAGTCCGCCCTGGCGGGCCATGGCGATGGCCATGCGGGATTCGGTGACGGTATCCATGGCGGCCGACAGCAACGGAGTCTGCACGGTGATCCGCTTTGAGATCCGCGAGGAGGTATCGGCCTCGGACGGGATGACATCAGTGTGTCCGGGAAGGAGCAGGACGTCATCGTAGGTCAGGCCGATGAAGCCGAAGGGGTTGTGTTCGGGCTGGGTCATGAGTGCGCCTCTTACCTTAAGTTGCCGGGTTACGGGTAGGGGTTGCAGCCGATGACCAGCCCGTCATTACGGGTCTGGCCTGTGCAGAAGTGGTCCGGCGAACTGCTGCCGGGACGGGTAGAGCTGTTCTATAAATATTAGAACCTTGCGGTGAATCCCCCTATTCCGCGTGCCGGATGTGAGCAATGGCACGGCTCGCCCGGAGCCGGTCAACGGTCAACGGTCAGGACACAGAAACCACTCCGAGACAACTAAAGCATCCATTCTACCGAGCGGTAACGGCCTGACCATCGAAGTCGACGGCCGCTCAGGGACGCAGTAGCGCGCGCAAGGTCTGGATGGTGTCGGCCTCTGCCGCTGTCTTGTCCTCCCGGTAGCGCTTGACCCGCGCGAACCGGAGGGCGATTCCGCCGGGATAGCGCGAGGAAGACTGCACGCCGTCGATTGCGATCTCGACCAGGGTGACCGGCTCTACCCAGACGGTGCCTGACTTACGCCGGACCTCCAGCTCCTGGAACCTCTCCGTCTGCCAGCGCAGCAACGCGTCAGTCAGGCCTTTGAACGTTTTGCCCACCATCACGTAACCGCCGGGATCGCCGAACTCGCCGGTCGGGTCCAGTGCTCCGAGGTGCAGATTGGACAGCAGACCGGTACGTCGTCCCGACCCCCACTCGCACGCCAGCACCACAAGGTCGTAGGTGAGCACCGGTTTCACCTTGATCCAGTTGGAACCACGCCTCCCGGCGGCATAGGCGGATCCGACCGCCTTCACGACCACTCCCTCATGACCCGCGGCGAGCGCGTCGCGTGACACTCTTTCGGCAACAACCGCATCCCCTGTGATCTCCCCGGGTATGCGGTGCCCGGGAGCGATTCGCTCAAGGACGGCGATGCGGGTCGACAACGGTTCGTCAAGCAGGTCCCGCCCGTCGACGTGCAGCACGTCGAAGAACCACGGATGCAGCACTGTGGCACGTGCCGCATCAGCGCCGAACCGCGCCATGGTTTGCTGAAATGGCCGCGGACCGCCGTCCTCGTCGAGGGCGAGGGTCTCGCCGTCGAGAATCACATCGTGTACCGGCAGGCCGCGCACCATTTCCACCAGCTCGGGCAGCCGATGGGTTACGTCGGCCAGGTTGCGGGTATAGATGTGCACGTCGTCGCCGACGCGGTGCACCTGGATCCGCGCGCCGTCGAGCTTGTATTCCACGGAGGCCTCTCCGGTGACGGCCAGGGCCTCGCTGACGGTGGCCGCAGTTGCAGCGAGCATGGGCTGGACGGGACGGCCGACGACGAGGCCAACGGCATCAAGCTGAGCCGGCGTCCCTGTGATGGCCAGCAGGGCAGTCCCGCCGAGGTCCCCTGAGAGCATCGCCGCGCGGCGTACAACCTCCACCGGCCGATCAGCGGCCCGGGCCACGGCATCTGTCAGCACTCCTTCGAGAGCACCGGTCCGCAGCTCTCCCAGCAGCACCCCACTGATGAACGTCTGCTCGCGACCGGTGGCAGCCGTCAGCAGGGACCGGAGGGCGGCCGTCCGCTCCGCCGCAGATCCCGCCCCGCTCATACCCAGCAACCTGTCCAGCGCTGCGTCAAGGTCAGCGACAGTAAGACTCGGCTCGTCGGCCGGCTTCCCCGTTGCCGCAGACATGCCGCGCCAACCGATCCCCACACGGCCCTGCCGCGGCTTGGCGGTGAGCAAACCAATGGCCGGCGCAATGTCCAGCGGATCAAGACGGCGCAGCAGATCGGCCAGTGCGTCGACCTTGGCAAGACGGGAGCGGGTCGACGCGACGGTCTCCGCGGTTTTCACGAGCTCCTCGAGCAGCATGGCATCAGTCTGCCATGGGATCGGCGTGCGCCGCTGAGATGGAGAGGACTGCCGTCGGACACAAAAAAGACCGGCCCGGCAGATGCCGGACCGGTCTTTTGCTGAGCCTACCCGTGAGGGAGACGCTGGGCCCACGCCGTCAGGGTTCCCTGACCGAGCGAAGCGAGGTGAGGGAGACGCTGGGCCCACGCCGTCAGGGTTCCCTGACCGAGCGAAGCGAGGTGAGGGAGACGGTGGGGACTAGTGGCTGTGGCCAGCGTGCTCGTCTTCTTCAGCAGGCTTCTCAACCACCAGGGTCTCGGTGGTGAGAACCAGGGCAGCGATGGACGCAGCGTTACGCAGGGCAGCGCGCGTGACCTTGACCGGGTCGATGACACCGGCGCCGATCAGGTCCTCGTACTCGCCGGACTTGGCGTTGAAACCGTTGTTGGTTTCCAGCTCGGCAACCTTGGCGGTGACAACGTACCCGTCGAAACCGGCGTTCTGGGCAATCCAGCGCAGCGGCTGGACCAGCGCGCGGCGGACGATGCCCACGGCAGCTGCAGCGTCGCCGTCGAGCGCCTTGACGGCCGGATCCTCGTCCAGTGCCTTCAGGGCGTGGATGAGGGCGGAACCGCCACCAGCCACGATGCCTTCTTCGAGGGCGGCGCGGGTGGAGGACACTGCATCTTCGATGCGGTGCTTCTTTTCCTTGAGCTCAACTTCGGTGGCTGCACCGACCTTGATAACACCAATGCCGCCGGCCAGCTTGGCCAGGCGCTCCTGGAGCTTTTCCTTGTCCCAGTCCGAGTCGGTGCGGGTTACTTCGGCGCGCAGCTGGGCAACGCGTGCTGCGACGTCCTCTGCAGAGCCGGCACCGTCAACGATGGTGGTGTTGTCCTTGGTGACCGTGATGCGGCGGGCAGTACCCAGCACCTCAAGGCCTACCGAATCCAGGCTCAGGCCCAGCTCAGGGGAAACAACCTGGGCACCGGTGAGGGTGGCGATGTCCTGGAGCATGGCCTTGCGGCGGTCGCCGAAGCCGGGAGCCTTGACTGCAACAACGTTCAGGGTTCCGCGGATGCGGTTGACGATCAGCGTGGACAGAGCCTCGCCGTCGACGTCTTCAGCGATGATGAAGAGCGGCTTGGAGCTCTGCAGCGCCTTTTCCAGCAGCGGCAGGAATTCCTGGACGGAGGAGATCTTGCCCTGGTTGATCAGAATGAGGGCATCCTCGAGGACTGCTTCCTGGCGTTCCGCGTCAGTGACGAAGTACGGGGACAGGTAGCCCTTGTCGAACTGCATGCCCTCGGTCAGGACCAGTTCGGTCTGCGTGGTGGAGGACTCCTCGATGGTGATCACACCATCCTTGCCGACCTTGCCGAATGCCTCGGCCAGGAGCTCGCCGATTTCGTCGCTCTGGGCCGAAATAGCGGCCACGTTGGCGACCTGGGTGCCTTCAACGGGGCGTGCGTTCTCCAGCAGACGTGCGGCAACGGCTTCAACAGAAACCTCGATGCCACGCTTGATCTGGCCGGGAGCTGCGCCGGCAGCAACGTTGCGCAGGCCTTCCTTGACCAGGGCCTGGGCCAGAACCGTAGCGGTAGTCGTGCCGTCGCCGGCGACGTCGTTCGTCTTGGTGGCGACTTCCTTGGCCAGCTGCGCGCCAAGGTTCTCGTAAGGGTCGTCCAGCTCAACTTCGCGGGCGATGGTGACGCCGTCGTTAGTGATCGTGGGAGCGCCCCACTTCTTGTCCAGGACGACGTTGCGGCCGCGCGGGCCGAGCGTCACCTTGACGGTGTTGGCGAGCTTATCGATGCCGGCTTCAAGAGACCGGCGGGCAGCGTCATTGAACGCAAGCTGCTTTGCCATGGGTGTTGTCCTTTCAAGACAGAAACCCCGCGCGGCCGATCACAACGGAAGTGGATCAGCAGCGCGGGGTCCTTGGAGTGTTACTTAGCGACGATCGCCAGAACGTCGCGGGCGGACAGCACGAGGTACTCAGTACCGCTGTGCTTGACTTCGGTTCCGCCGTACTTGGAGTAGATAACAACGTCGCCTTCAGCGACGTCGAGGGGAACCCGGTTGCCGTTGTCGTCAAAGCGGCCGGGGCCTACTGCAACAACTTCGCCTTCCTGCGGCTTCTCCTGCGCGGAGTCCGGGATGACCAGGCCGGAAGCCGTGGTCTGCTCGGCTTCGAGCGGGCGGACAACAATACGATCCTCAAGAGGCTTAATAGAGACCGACACTCGGACCTCTCCTTTTCGTCAGCAAATTCATGGACTTGAAGAAACCGCCCGCATAAGGCTGGCAAACCGTCGTCGCGGTGCCGGCAGCAGCCTGGCTGGCAGTTCTCATGTATTAGCACCCTCCATGGGAGAGTGCTAATGAAGACTCTATGTAGTGGTTAGCACTCGGTCAAGGCGAGTGCCAGATTTTCGTCTGCGGCGGAAATCATGCCTGTAGATTTAAGCAGTGCGCGCCGCCCTGTACCTGACCCTCGCCGCCCTCTTCTGGGCCGGAAACTTCGTCGTCGGCGAAGCTGTCCTGAAAACCATGGCGCCCCTTGAGCTGACGTTCTGGCGCTGGACGTTGGCAGCAGTTCCACTGCTGCTCCTTGCGCATGCCATCGACCGGCCGGATTGGCGGGCAGCCCTCCGGCACTGGCCCTCGCTGCTGCTCCTCAGCATCCTGGGCATGAGCGGTTACACGCTGCTTCTGTACAGCGCCCTGCAACATACTTCGGCCCTGAACGCCTCGCTCATCACTGCAGCGAACCCCGCGCTGATTGTGGTCATGGCCGTGATCCTGCTGCGGGACCGGCCGCGTCCCCTGAACTGGGTGGGGATCGGTCTGGGGCTCCTGGGTGTGTTGCTGGTCCTTACCGGCGGCGAACTGCACAAGCTGCTCACTTTCTCCATCAGCGTCGGCGAGCTGCTGATGCTGGGCGCCATCACCGTCTGGGGGCTGTACACGATCATTGCCCGGCGGCTGTCCGTCCCCGCCATCACGTCAACCGCCATTCAGGTGGTCATGGCCGCCGTGATGCTCAGTCCGTTCGCGCTGGTCACCGGGACCGGATTTCCCACCACGCCGTCAGAGGGCTGGTCGCTCGCGTTTGTGGCGCTGTTCCCGTCACTGGGTTCATACCTGCTGTGGAACCTGGCTTTGAAGACCACCACCGCTGCCAACGCCGGCAATTACCTGAACCTGATCGCCGTGTTCACCGCTATCATCACTGTGCTGATGGGTAAGCCCATTACCGTGCCGCAGATCCTGGGCGGGGTCCTGGTGATTTCCGGGGTCCTGTTGACGAGCGCCAGGAAACGCCAGGGCCCACCCGCAGCGGGCAGCGACCCTGCACGCAGCAACCCCACGGGCAGCCGGATCCGGTCTGGTCGGGACGATTAACAGGGACCGTTAGCGGCCCAGGTCTTCGAAATCCACGTCTTCGTCGCCGTCGACACCGCCATTTTCCCGGGCTTCGTTGCGGTTGAGATATCCGATGATGCCGCCGGCCACTGCGGAAAGCAGCCCGAGTATCAGGAAGATGATCCCGCCTGTCCGCGCGCCCGCATACAGCCCCCGGATCTGCCGCGCCTCTTCCGTTTCGTCGGTGATGCTGTTGCCGTCCACTGAATAGACTGTCGCGTTAAAGGCGTCCAGCCCGGCAATAATCAGCAGCAATGCACCGCAGACGAGCGCAATTACGACACCGGCAATCAGCGCGGGCTTTGCGAACTTCGCCAGGCGCTGCGCCGGTGTTTGGGGATGGCCAGCAGGCGGTGGGGGTGTTCGCTTTTCCATCCTTCAACCCTAGCCGCGCTCAGCGTGGTCCGCTTCCCGCGCTGGAGAAGCGCACCAAGCTGAACCGGCCTCTCCTATAGGGTGGAGCGCATGGTTGGTGCCCCCCGTGAACAGATCGAACCGCTGCTGAGCAGTGAAGGCTGGGAGCTGCTGGCATCCCTCGGACCGTACCGGGAAGATGAAGCCTTTGAGCTGAATTCGCGCCTCCGCAAGGCCGGCCACTCCCCCGAACTGGTCTCCGCCGTCCTGACCCAGTCCCGCCTCCGCACCAAGGCCGAAGCCAAGTTTGGCGAGTTTGCCAGCCAGATGCTGTTCACGCAGGCCGGCCTCGAACAAGCAACCAGGCTCAACGTTGCGGCCCGCCACGCTGCGCGTTTTGCCGGGGCCGGGATACGGCACGTCGCGGACCTTGGCTGCGGCCTGGGCGCGGATTCCCTGGCGCTGGCGTCGCTGGAGATCGCCGTGACCGCCGTCGAACTTGATGAGGTCACCGCCGCCTGCGCCACGGTCAACCTTCTGCCATTCCCGCACGCCGCGGTGGTGCACGCTGACGCCATGAACGTTCCATTGGATGAGGTCGACGGCGTGTGGCTGGATCCTGCGCGGCGCAGCACTTCGACGTCCGGAACCACCCGGATCTGGGACCCGGAGGCGTTTTCGCCGCCGCTGTCCTTTGTGGAGTCCCTTGCAGCGACGGGCAAGGCAGTAGGAGTGAAGTTCGGCCCGGGCATGCCCCACGAATCCATCCCGGCGGGCTGCGAGGCCCAGTGGGTTTCGGTCAACGGAGATGTGACGGAGGTGGCCCTCTGGTTCAACGCACTGCAGCGCCCCGGCGTCCGCCGGTCAGCGCTCGTGATCGGCCCGCAGGGTGCCGCAGAAATAAGCAGCGGCCAGGACTTCAGCGAAGGCCCCAAAGCGCCGATCGGCCCGGCATCCGGATACCTGTACGAACCCGATGGCGCCGTCATCCGCGCAGGCCTGGTGGCCGACGTCGCACTTGGACTGGACGGGCACCTGCTGGACGAACACATCGCCTACATCTGTGCCCCTGAGCTCCGGGACACCCCGTTTGCCCGCGCCTACCGGGTGCTGGAAGTGATGCCCTTCAACGTCAAGGTGCTCAAGCAGTGGGTCAAAGCACACGGCATCGGAGTTCTGGAGATCAAGAAACGCGGTATCTCCACGACGCCCGAGGAGTTGAGGAAGCAACTGCTGCAGGGCGCGGCTGCGAAGGCCGGCAAGGCCCGCTCCGCCACCCTGGTGCTCACGAGGATCGGCGAAACCAGGGTGGCAATTGCGGTGGAACCGGTCAGGACAACCGGCCATGCAACCGGATAAAGACCTTTACTGAGCGCGCGTGAACTCTTCCGCGGCGCGGACCTGCTGGTCAGTGGGCCTCACGCCGGTGTAAAGGACAAACTGTTCCAACGCCTGGATGGTGGCCACTTCCGCTCCCGTAATGACGGTCTTTCCGGCGGCCCGGCCTGCGGCGATGAGCGGAGTCTCAGCCGGCAACGCCACGACGTCGAACACCACCTGGGCGGCGTCAATAACGGCCTGTGGGAAGGAGAGGGTGCCGGCGTCCGGACCTCCCGCCATGCCCAACGGGGTGACGTTGATAATCATGTCCGCCGGTGACTCTCCGGGCATTTCGGACTCCGGCTTCCAGCTGAAGCCGTATTGTCCGGCGAGCGACCGGCCTGCCGCCTCATTCCGGGAAACCACCGTCACACGGCTGAAGCCGGCGTCGCGCAGGGCAGCGACCGTGGCCTTGGCCATCCCGCCGGCGCCCTGGACAGTCACCGTGTAGTCAGTTGGCACCGAGTTGCGTGCCAGGAGTTGTTCGATGGCCGTGTAATCGGTGTTGTAGGCGCGAAGGGTGCCGTCCGTATTGACGATGGTGTTGACTGATTCGATGGCCAACGCGGAGGCGTCCATTTCATCCACCAGCGCGATGACGTCCTCCTTGTATGGCATCGATATGGCGCAACCTCGGATCCCCAGACCCCGGACTCCGGCTATAGCCTGTGCCAGATCGGCAGGAGCAAAAGCTTTGTAGATCCAGTTCAGGCCCAGCTGCTCATAAAGGTGGTTGTGGAAACGGGTCCCGTTGTTGCTGGGGCGGGCCGACAGGGAGATACAGAGCGTCATGTCTTTATTCAGGATAGGCACGTCCCTATTAAACCTCCTTGCCGCGGCCGCCTCTCACCGAGGGAGCGTCAGCCCTGCCGTGCCTTCATCCGCGGATTCTTCTTGTTGATCACAAACGTCCGGCCGCGCCTCCGCACCACCTGGGCACCCGGCCTCTTCTTGAGTGCCCGAAGCGAGTTTCTGACTTTCATGGTTGTCCTTTCATCGTTATTTTCGTTTCCTCTATTTCCTTCGCGGTCAGCTGGCAACCGTCCAGGAGTTCGCGGACCTCGCGCGCCTGGACGTCCTCTTTCCTTCCCGTGACCGCCACTACGCTGGACCGGTGGCCAAAACCCGGGTTCCAGCCCTGGAGCGTCACGGCGTCGGGAGTGGAACCACTCCAGCGGCCCGTGTTCTCCAGCCAGACCAGCGGCCCCACCCCCGTCAGCCCGATCCGTTCAGCGGGAGCAGAAGCCATCCACAGCCTCCCCCGAAGCCAGTGCGATCCTGCCGCCAGCTGAGGCAGCGCCTCCCGGAACCTTTCAGGATGCAAGGGACGTCCGACGGCGTGCGTCACCGTCCGGAAAGCGCCCGCCTGGGTGCGCAGGGGCACCCGGACATCGCCGGGCCTGCTTCGCGCCGCAGCTTCCCGGGGGTCGTAGCAACTGGGCTTGAACTCTTCCTCCACGCCAATCACGGCAGCGTGCGGCACCAATTGGGACAGGAGGTCGACGCCGGTACCCCAGCCAGGGCTGTCCGTCCCGAGCCGCCCGGCCAGCTCCGCCCCGAGCCCCTGGTGCGTCAGCACGGTATCCACGTGGGCGAACTCGCCTACCAGGAATTCACCGCTTGTCCGGTCATCGCCAGGCATGGAGGTGAAGCCTGATTCGAACAGGGTGTGCCGGTCCCAGATCTGGTCTTCCAGCTCCACCGGGTCCAGGGCCAGCACAGCGTTTTCCACGCGCACCCCGCTGCCCACACCGGACATGAGCCCGGCGGCTACCTGCCCGGTGGCCACACCGGGCGGCAGCCCCAGGACCACGTTGCGGGACCCATAGTCGAGCAGTCGCTGGACCGTGGGGATCACATCGAGGCGGACCGTGCAGCTTAGGCAGCCGTGCTCCAAAACGTTCTCCGCCCGCTCCACCAGTTGTCCGTTCCGGAAGATCCTCCGCAGGACTATGGAGCCCTCCAGCAGGTCATGGTGAACCACCACGGAGTCCGGGTGGCTGCGGGCCAGGCGGGATGTGGCTTCCTGGCGGCAGTGTGAGTCGAGGGAGCTGACAAGCGAAAGGTGCATGCTCGTCAGTCTATATGAAAATGATTCTCATCAGTAACTATGGGCAACCGGCGCCCCGTGGCCAGCTGCCGACTGCCACCGGCAGCTTTCCCGACGCCGGCGCCGTACCCGTCAGGACCCCCATCAGAGCCGCAAAGGATCCCTGGGAACGGCCGTAGACGGCGATGACGCTCCCGGCCGATGAGCCCGCCAACGCCCACGGTGCGTCAAGGGCAACATCAAAGTCACCTCCGCCTCCGGGTTCGCCCGCCCCCAGAAGGCGTACCACGGGCCCACTGCCAACAGAGATCCCGGCAGCCGCTGCCGCGGCCGTGAAGCGTGCACGGTCAAGTTCCGAGCCGCCCTGGACCTGCACGGAATCACCCACCAGCGCGCCTTTGCAGGGGCCCGCCAAGACGGTCACGGCTTTGGCGGAGACAGCTGCTGAAACCGCCGCGCCTGCTCCGGGAGCTGCCGGCGGTACAGTGGCACCTTTGCGGCCCTGCCATGTCATCAAGGTGACAACCCTGCCCGCCGCCTCATTCAACCGCTCTTCGGGCAGCGAGCCATTCGCGACGGCGGCAACGATCGCCGCGTGGGCGGCGTCGACGTCGGACGGCATCAGCAACAGGTCCGCGCCGGCCGCCAGCGCCTTCACTGTGGAATCTGCCGGTGAATAGTTCTGTTCAATAGCCCCCATGTTCAAGGCGTCCGTTACCGCAACCCCGTTAAAGCCCAGGCCTCGGAGCTGCGCGTAGGTAGCTTTGGACAACGACGCCGGAACGCCCGGTTCCAGCGCGGGTACGTCAATGTGACCCGTCATTACCACGGGCAGCCCGGCCTTGGCTGCCGCACTGAACGGCTTCCAGTCCCGCGACTCGAGCTCTGCAATTGCGTCCCCCTGGACCGGAAGGCCGTGGTGAGAGTCGACAGTGACGGATCCGTGGCCCGGGAAGTGTTTCAGGGCCGGGAGCACACCGGCATCAAGGAGCCCGGCGGACATTTCTACCGCGTGTGCAGCAACAGTGTCCGGGTCATCGGAAAAGGAGCGGGACTGGATCACCGGATCCTGCGGGCCGATGGTGACGTCTGAATCGGGGGCGAAGTCCATGGTGAACCCCAGGCCGGCGAGTTCCGTCCCCATTGCACGGCCTGCCTCGCGCGTCAGCGCCGGATCAGCTGCCGCACCGTAAGCCATGGCGGCGGGCCACTCCGTCAATGGAGCGCGCAGCCGGGCCACCGGACCGCCTTCCTGGTCGACGGCGACGATTCCGGGCCAGGTGCGGCCGTCCGCCCTCACCGCATCCTGCAGGACGGCTGCAGACCTGGCCATGGCTCCTGCGTCAGCGGTTCCATCTGCGGCTTTCGGCACGTTGTCCCCCATCACAATGCTGCCTGCGAGGTGGAGCCTCTTGACGGTGGCCGCCTGGGCAGAAGGGTCCGCGCCGGAGTAAAAGGCAAGCAGGACCTGACCGGCCTTCTGGTCAACGGACATGCCTGCGGTCGCTGCTGCGGCGGCGTCGGCATCGCGTTGCTCCGGGCCCCAGCCCAAAGGTGCGCTCCCGGGATCGGCCGTAGGTTCCTGGCTGGCCGTAGGTCCCTGGCTGGCAGGCGCCATGGATTTCGCCTCCGTACTGGGCTGGCTGGAGGACACAGGGCTGCTTTCAGGCGCCGGCTGCGACGCAGGCGTCCCGGTGCAAGCAGTCAGCAGGAGAAGTATGGCGGCCCAGGCAGCATACGGCTGCCCCCGGAACCGCTGCTTACCGTGCCATGGCCGTGCGAGTGATGTCATCAACACGATGCTACGCCTGCACTAGACTTGGAACGCCTTATCGTCAAAGACGGAGGATGAACAACAGAACAGTTAGGTGTACACATGAAGATTGATTTCGCTTCATCCCGGCAATCAACTCTTGGTGTGGAATGGGAACTTGCCCTGGTCAACAGCCGGAGCGGCGAACTGGCCTCCGTGGCCAACGAGGTCCTTCGCGGCGTGGCGGCCCGGCATCCCGGCCTGACTGAAGACGACGAGCATCCACACATCAAGCAGGAACTGCTGCTTAACACCGTGGAACTGGTCACCGGCATCTGCAACACCCCGGCTGAGGCCAAGGAAGACCTAAGCCGCTCACTGGCGGCAGTCCGGGAAATCACGGACCCCATGGGTGTGGAGCTGTTCTCCGCGGGCAGCCATCCTTTCAGCCCCCCGCAGCTGCAGCCTGTCACGGACAAGGAACGCTACGCCAAACTGATCGACCGCACCCAGTGGTGGGGCCGGCAGATGGTGATCTACGGCGTGCACGTGCACGTGGGGCTGGATAACAAGAACAAGGCCCTTCCGGTCCTCGACGGCCTGATCAACTATTTTCCGCACTTCCAGGCCTTGTCTGCTTCCAGCCCGTTCTGGGGCGGCGAGGACACCGGCTACGCCTCCCAACGCGCCCTGATGTTCCAGCAGCTGCCCACCGCGGGCCTGCCATTTCAGTTCGCTACGTGGGAGCAGTACGAGGACTATGTCCAGGACATGACCACCACCGGCGTGATCGACACCCTGTCAGAGATCCGCTGGGATATCCGTCCTGTTCCTAACCTTGGCACCATCGAGATGCGGATCTGTGACGGCCTGGCAACCCTGGAGGAAGTTGGCGCCATCGCAGCGCTGACCCAGTGCCTGGTGGAGGACTTCTCCAACACCCTCGACGACGATGGAAGCATCCCCACCATGCAGCCCTGGCATGTCCAGGAAAACAAGTGGCGGGCCGCACGCTACGGCCTGGACGCCATCATCATCCTCGATGCCAAAGGCAACGAGCAACTGGTGACGGACCACATCATGGAGACCCTCAACCGGCTGGAGCCGGTAGCCAAGCGGCTGGGCTGCAGCGACGAACTTGCCGACGTCGAAAATATCATCCGCCGCGGCGCAGGGTACCAGCGCCAACGCCGGGTGGCCGAGGCAAACGGCGGAAACCTGCAGGCTGTGGTGCTGGATCTGGTGCGGCAGATGCGCAACGGGCCTGCTGCCTAGGCGCCAGCAGGGCTTTCCAGGACCAGGCAGGGCAGCCTGGTTATCCGGGTACCGACACCGTCGTCACGGGCATGGACGGATCCGGCGTGAACTCAATGCCGCTGGGTTCGACGCCGGCCATCACCAGTTGAGCGCCAAGGGCAGCTACCATGGCGCCATTGTCCGTACAGAGGTCCAGCGGCGGAACCGTCAGGGTGATTCCGGCAGAGGCGCAGCGCTGGGCCGTCAGTTCCCGCAGGCGTGAGTTTGCCGCTACCCCGCCGCCCAGCAGCACGCTGGTGATACCGCGTTCCCGGCAGGCCAGGATGGCCTTGGACGTGATGATGTCCACCACCGCTTCCTGGAATGCGGCTGCGACGTCCGCCACCGGGACCTGCTGCCCTGCGGCTTCAAACTGTTCAACGCAACGTGCGACGGCGGTCTTGAGTCCGCTGAATGACCAGTCGTACCGATGTGGTCCGGGCTGCTCCGCCGTACCCATGTACTTCGGCTGGCTGAGGCCGCGCGGGAACCGGATGGCCTTGGGATTGCCCTGGCGGGCCAGCCTGTCAATCACCGGGCCGCCCGGATAACCCAGCCCCAGGATCCGGGCAACTTTGTCGTAGGCTTCGCCCGCGGCGTCGTCGATGGTGGAACCCAGCAATTCCACGTCGTCGGTGATGCTGTTGACCTTCAGGATCTCGGTGTGGCCGCCGGAGACGAGCAGGGCCCCCAGGTTATCCGGCAGCGCGCCGCCGTCGTCCCTTTCTGAATCCAACAGCCCCACTCCCACATGCGCCACGAGATGGTTGATGGCGTAGAGCGGCTTGCCGGTTGCCAGGGCCAACGCCTTGGCTGCGCAGACTCCTACCATCAAGGCGCCCGCCAGGCCGGGGCCCGAGGTCACCGCAATCGCGTCCAGGTCATCCAGGCCAACACCGGCGTCCGCGAGCGCCGCCCGGAGAGTGGGGACAAAGGCGTCCAGGTGCGCCCGTGAAGCGATTTCCGGAATCACGCCGCCAAACCTGACATGTTCGTCCATGGACGATGACACCGTGTTGGTCAGCAGGGTGGTCCCGCGGACAATTCCGACGCCGGTCTCATCACAGGAGGATTCAATCCCCAGGACCAACGGCTGCGTGGTGTTCATGGCTGGCGGGTTTCCTTACTCTCTTCACCTTGTGGCTGTTCCGCGCCGAGCTGCAATCGCATGATCAGCGCATCCGTGCCGTCGCGGTAGTAGCGCGGGCGGACATGGATCTGCTCGAAACCGAACCTGAGGTACAGTCGCTGAGCCCGGGGGTTGTCCGCCCGCACTTCCAGCAGGACATCCTCCGCGGCCCGCTGCCGGGCTTCCTGGATCAACGACTCCAGCAGCGCTGAGCCGATTCCGCGGCCCTCCGCGTCCGGTTCCACCGCAATGGTCTGAACGTCGGCGATCGGCTGCACGCACATCAGGCCCGCATAGCCCACTATCCTGCCGCCCGCTACTGCCACCAGGTAGTGCCTGGTGTCCGTCTGGCGGAGCTCGTCGAAGAACATGGACACCGGCCAGGCATCCAAGGGGAACAGCCGCGTTTCCATGGCGTGCACTGAGGAAATGTCATCAGCGGTCATGGTCCGCAGTTCCACGCCCGGAGCCAAGCCGCTGCCGTCAGTCGGAGGATCGATCCCGGTCACAGCGCGCGCTTTCTGGGGCCGGGGACCTGCGCATCGGATTCGCGCAGGTACAGCGGGGTGGAATCAGGCAGGGCCTGTCCTGCAGCCAGCGTTGCCAGGGCAGTCCTGCCCAGCGAGGCTGCGTCCGGCTGGCGGTCCCGGAACCCGGGGTGGGCCGCCAGCACCTGATCGTAAATGCCTGCGCCCGCTCCGAAAGCCGGCAGCGCCGGGAGCTGTTCCGCGGCACTGACGTGCGGTCCGTCCGCAAGGTGCGGGACGCCGTCGTCGTTCAGGGCATACCTGGCCCAGTACACCTCTTTGCGCCGGGCATCGGTAACCACCAGGAACTCGGGAACCCGATGTTCTGACTCGGCGACTTCCAAGGCAATGGCATCCAGGCTTACGGCTCCGTAA
Organism: Pseudarthrobacter sp. MDT1-40-2; assembly: GCF_059383595.1. Classification (NCBI taxonomy): domain Bacteria; kingdom Bacillati; phylum Actinomycetota; class Actinomycetes; order Micrococcales; family Micrococcaceae; genus Pseudarthrobacter; species Pseudarthrobacter sp. MDT1-40-2. Next base: position 726,598 of record NZ_JBWZCL010000001.1, read on the forward strand.
AGGGGCTTGTCCCAGACAAAGGCGAGTGTCCTGGCCGTAGCGATTCCGGAGCGCAGGCCGGTAAAAGGGCCAGGACCGACGCCGGTGACCACCGCATCGATATCTGCCGCCAGGGTGCCGGTGGAGGCGAGCAGTTGGTGAATGCCCGGTGCCAGGACCTCTGCATGGCTGCGGGTATCTTCGGTGGAAAAACGGCCGACGATGCCGCTTTCAGATACGAGCGCGGCACTGGCAGTGGCGGACGTGTCAATGGCGAGGATCAGCATCAGCTATTCCCTTTGCTTGTGCTGCGGGATTCGGTACTGCGGGATTCCGGGTTGCGGGATTCCGCGCCGGCGTGCTGCGCGTCCCGGAGCGAGGGCTGGCTTGCCCAGCGCGGGCCATAGCCGCGAAGGATCAGGGTGCGCGGTTCGTCGTCCTCTTCCCCACTGAAATCGAGCACACCTCCCGGTGTGGCAGCAGCGGGTGACGCGGGGGTGTCAGAGGATGCCGGTACGCCGGGGTTTCCGGCCAGCCCTGTTGCGCGCAGCAACTCGATGTCCAGCCGGCTGGCGCTCAGGTGCTCGACCCGGCCGCGGCCCCACTCCACCACGGTGACTGCAGAGTCCAGGGTGTTCTCAAGGTCGATGCCGTCAATCTCCGACGCCGATGCCAGCCGGTAGGCGTCAACGTGGACCAGGTCAGGACCACCGGGACGGAGACCGTCCGGCAGGTTTGGGTGGATCCTGACCAGTACGAACGTGGGCGAGATGATTCCCGGCCGGACCCCCAGGCCCTGCCCCAGGCCCTGGGTAAAGGTGGTTTTTCCCGCGCCGAGTTCGCCGGTCAAGACCAGCAGGTCGCCGGCTTCCAGCTGGCTGCCGAGCGCCGCAGCGATCTCCTGGGTTTCCTCCGCCGAGGAAACAACGATCCGCTGCTCCCACAGGGGTGCATCGTCCGGGGTAATGTCGTGCGGCGTCACCTGGTGCCTGCCTCATTGGCGGGTCCGCCGGAAGCGACCGCCCCGGTTTCAACCGCGGCGCCTTCATTGACGTAGATCCGCGGGACGCGTTGGCTGATCCGGGTGACTATTTCGTAGTTGTTGGTGCCGGCCGCCCGGGCCCAGTCATCCGCCGTCGGGCCGCCGTTCCGGCCGTCTCCGAAGAGTTCGGCCTCGGCGCCCAGCAGGCTGGGTCCGCCAACGCTGACCAGCCGGTTCCCCACGTCAATCACCATCTGGTCCATCGCGATCCGTCCCACCACGGGATAGGTGACGCCATCAACGAGGACCGGACCGCCGGTTGCAACCCGGGGCACGCCATCCGCGTAGCCCATCGGGATGAGGCCCAGCGTGCTGGCACCGTCCGTGTGGTAGTTCAAGCCGTAGGAGACGCCCTGCCCGTCCGGAACATCCTTGCAGTGCGAGACGAGGGTGCGCAGTGTCATCGCCGGACGCAGCCCCAGTTCCTCCGAGGTCTGCCCCTCGAACGGGGACAGGCCATAGATTCCCAGGCCTGCGCGGACCAGGTCGAAGTGGGTGTCAGGGCGGGACAGTGTTGCGGGCGTGTTGGCCAAATGCCGCACCTCAAGGTCAACGCCCGCGTCCTCTGCCATAGCCAGGACTTCGCGGAAGACGGCCAGTTGTTCGTCGGTTTCCTTGCGGTCCGGTTCGTCAGCAACGGCCAGGTGGGAGAAGATACCAACCACACGCAGCACGCCGCTGTCCTGGTGCTCCATCGCCTCGCCCAGGAACCGGTCCCAGGATTCGATCGTGGCACCGTTACGCCCCAAACCGGTGTCCACTTTAAGGTGCACCCTCGCGGGCCGCTGCTGTTCCCGTGCTGCCGCCACAATGCTGTCCAACTCCCAGCCTGAGCAGCCGATATCAACGCCGGCCGCGACGGCAGCGCCGAAGTTGCTCTCACGAGTGTGAAGCCAGGCCAGGAGCGGGGCTTCGATGCCGGCCGCCCGGAGCGTCAGTGCTTCGGAGATGTGTGCGACTCCCAGCCAGGCAGCGCCCGCTTCGAGGGCGGCCCGGGCCACCTGAACCGCGCCGTGCCCGTAGGCATCTGCCTTCACCACGGCCATTACTTTGGCGGGTGAGGCGATGGCGGCCAGCCGGGCCACGTTGTGCCGGATGGCCGCGAGGTCGATGGTCGCTGAACGTTCGTAGCCGGCCGAAGGCGCGGAAGGGTCGTTTGCCTGTGTTGCTGGGTAAGTCACCTGATCAATTCTACTGGGGCCATGTGGCCGGAGTGCCGCCGGACCCTCTCCGGTCCGCACCACCGAAAACCCAGGGCCGGCGCAGGAGTAAAGTTTTATCCGATGCATCTGCAGTTCGGCCGGGCCACCGGCCGTGGAAGGAGAGCCGAAGCGTTGATCCGGCGAGTAGCGCTGCTGTCCCTCCACACCTCCCCGCTGGAGCAGCCCGGCTCCGGGGACGCGGGCGGGATGAACGTATACGTTCGCGAGCTTGCCTTCTCACTGGCAGCGGCCGGCGTCGAAGTGGAGATCTTTACGCGTTCCACCTCAGCCGGCCAGGCCGCCGTCGAACATCCCATGCCCGGCGTCTGCGTCCATAACGTCCTGGCGGGACCGCCCAAGCGGCTGCCCAAGGAGCACCTGCCCGAACTCCTGCACAGCATGGTTGCCGAAATTGAGCAGATCCGGCAGCGGCAGCCGCATGGCCGGTATGACATCATCCATTCGCACTACTGGGTTTCCGGGGTTGCCGGACTGGAGCTCTCCGCGCTGTGGAACGTGCCCTTGGTGCACACCATGCACACCATGGCGCGGGTGAAGAACCTGCATCTTGGCCCGGGCGAGCTTCCCGAGCCGCGGCGGCGCGAGCTGGGTGAGCACCAGATTGTCAACGCCGCGTCCCGGCTGATCGCAAACACGGGGGCGGAGGCCAAGGAGCTGGTGTCGCACTACGGCGCCGACATTGATGTCATCGACATCGCCCCGCCCGGAGTTGACCTCGATGTGTTCAATCCCGCTTTCCGTTCGCGGTCAAGGATGCAACGGAATGTCAGCCACACGGCGTTCCACCTGGTCTTCGCCGGCCGTATCCAGCGCCTCAAAGGACCGCAGATCCTGGTGCGGGCCGCCGCCATCCTGCGCGGGCGCCGTCCGGATATAGACCTTCGCGTGACTATCCTGGGCGCCCTCAGCGGTAGCAAGGATTTCAACCTCAAGACTCTGGTGTCCGAGGCAGGAATGAACGACGTCGTCACCCACCTCGCGCCGGTGAACGCCCAGGAACTTGCGGGCTGGTTCCGCTCTGCCGACGTTGTAGTGATGCCCTCCTACAGTGAATCGTTCGGGCTGGTGGCACTCGAAGCGCAGGCCTGCGGAACACCCGTCCTGGCCACCCGGGTGGGCGGCTTGTCCAGGGCCGTGTGCCACGGCCGGACCGGATTGCTGGTGGACGGGCACCATCCCGAGGACTGGGCCGACGCCCTGGAGGCGCTGTTTGACGACCCCGCCACCCGCGACGACATGGGACGCGCCGCGTCAATCCGTGCCGAAGAATCAGGCTGGAACCGCACGGCGGCCATTACGCTGGAAAGCTACCACGCCGCGCTGGGCAGCTTCCTCGGAACGTCGCTGCTGCCCACAACGCAGATGCGGTAGGCATCTGGCCGGTCAGCCGTGATCCCGCTAGCCGGCCGCCGGAAGAAGCACCACCAGAAAGGACAACGATGTCTGAAGGAATGCTGACGGATCTTGCCATTGCGCAGGGGGCACGGCTGCGGCCGATCACGGAAGTGGCCGAGGCTGCCGGAATCGATGCCGCGGCGCTGGAAAGCTACGGGAACTATAAGGCGAAAATTAACCCCGCCCGGCTCACTGCCCCGGAGCCGCACGGGAAGGTAGTGCTGGTTTCGGCGATGTCCCCCACCCCCGCCGGCGAGGGCAAGTCCACCGTCACTGTAGGCCTGGCCGATTCGCTGGCCCGCGCAGGACGCAAGGTGATGGTGGCCCTCCGGGAGCCCTCGTTGGGACCGGTCCTGGGAATGAAAGGCGGCGCCACGGGAGGCGGTTACTCCCAGGTCCTGCCCATGGACGAGATCAACCTGCATTTCACCGGCGACTTCCACGCCATCACCTCCGCCAATAACGCGCTCATGGCCCTTGTGGACAACCACATCTTCCAGGGCAACGAACTCTCCATCGATCCGCGCCGCATGACCTTCAAGCGGGTCCTGGACATCAACGACCGTTCCCTTCGGGAGGTGGTAATCGGGCTGGGCGGGCCGGCGCAGGGAGTTCCCCGGCAGGACGGTTTCGACATCACCGTCGCCTCCGAGGTGATGGCCGTTTTTTGCCTGGCCACCGGGCTGGAGGATCTCCGCGATCGCCTCGGCCGGATTACCTTTGGCTACACCCATGATCGCCAGCCCGTGACGGTGGCGCAGCTCGGCGTCCAGGGCGCACTGACCATGCTGCTCAAGGAGGCGATCAAGCCCAACCTGGTGCAGACCATAGCCGGCACGCCTGCCCTGGTTCACGGCGGGCCGTTCGCCAACATCGCCCATGGCTGCAACTCCCTCATCGCCACCCAGACGGCCCGCAGGCTCGCGGATATTGTGGTTACGGAAGCGGGGTTTGGTGCAGACCTCGGGGCCGAGAAGTACATGGACATCAAGGCGAGGATCGCGGACGTGGCGCCTTCCGCCGTCGTGGTTGTTGCCACGGTCCGGGCACTGAAGATGCACGGCGGGGTGGCCAAGGACCGGCTGCAGTCCCCGGACGTGGATGCCCTGGCTGCCGGCGCCTGCAACCTGAAGCGGCACCTGACCAACGTGGCGCGGTTCGGCGTGCCGGCCGTGGTCGCGATCAACCGCTTCTCCTCCGACAGCGCGGCAGAACTCGACTGGCTTCTCACATGGTGCCGCGCGGAGGGTGTGCCGGCCGCCGTGGCCGACATCTGGGGCCGCGGCGGAGGCGGTGACGGCGGTGACGAGCTCGCTGCCCTGGTGGACCAGGCGCTGGCTACGCCGCATAACTTCCGGCATTTGTATGGGCTGGAGCTGCCCGTAGAGGAAAAGATCAGGACGATTGTCCAGGACATCTACGGCGCGGACGACGTCGACTTTTCCGTTCCGGCGTTGCGGCGCCTGGCTGAGATTGAGCGCAACGGCTGGTCCGGGCTGCCTGTCTGCATGGCCAAGACCCAATATTCGTTCAGCGATGATGCCACGCGTGTTGGAGCACCGAAGGGGTTCACCATTCATGTGCGCGACCTGCTGCCACGCACCGGCGCCGGTTTCATCGTGGCGCTCACCGGCGCAGTGATGACCATGCCCGGTCTGCCCAAGGAGCCTGCTGCCATGCGGATGGACGTCGACGAGGCAGGCCAAATCACCGGCCTTTTCTAACCAATGGCCGCCCCTTCGGCCGGCTCATTCGCCTTGCCGGGCATGAACCCGGGTGATCTTCACCGCAGTCCGGACATCGCGGTCGCGCAACGGCACCATGCCCGCCTGTCATGTTGAACAACAGGAGAATATTTGGGGTCCGGTCCTTGCTAAGATCTAAAGGCTCCACCGGCACCCCGGGGAGCCTCCCCCACACACCTGCCCGCTACCGACGCGTCCCCCCGCGCCCGGAGGCCGGCACCTGCCTTACCCGAGGAGACCCCTGCCCTCATGACCACCGTGGCTGAACCGAACTATTTCGAGGACTACCGCAGCGACCTTGACACCCGGTACGAAGAAGGCTTCGGGCAGGGTCCCGAACTCGACGACGATGACGACTCCGGCTTTGACGAACTCGACAAGCTCCTCAACGGATTTTTCGAGGATGACGACGACGATGACGACTTCGATACCCCCGCCAAGGCGGCGAAAAGGACCCCTGTAAGGCAGCCAGCTCCCGCTAAAGCGCCCGCGAAGACTGCTGCGCCGAAGAAGGCGCCCTCCCGGACCGCGCCCAAGGCCGGTCCTGTTATCACGCGGAAGGTGACTGCGGCTGCGCCTGTTGCCGCCCCTCCGGCCACCCCTCCCGCTGCGGAAACGGCTCCGGTTGCGGTTGGGGCTGCTGAGACAGTCCCGGCGGATGAAGCGCCGGTTGGCCTGGACATCCCCCCGGTTCCGGACAGCCCGTTCTTCGCCCCGCACATAGCACCGGTCAACCAGCATGTGGAGTTCCTGCGCAAACTCCGCCCCGGTTTCGAGGTTCCCTACGTGGACCCGATGCATTCCGTAGACGAATGCCGCATTGTGTCCCTGTTCTCCAACACCGGCGAGGCCTCCCCCCGGGGTGTTGTGTGGGCCGGCGACGATGCCGCCGCCACCCGACTGCTGGGCCTGCAGTTTCAGCTCGGCCTGCGTCCCGAATGGATCATGCCGTGGAACACCCACCCTTGGTTCACCCCGGGCGAGCCCAATGGCAGGCTGACGCCTGAACAGGTCAGCGCCGGCCTCAAGCCGCTGATCTCTTTCCTCAGGCTTGTTCCCCGCGTCTCGGCCATCGTCGCCCACGGGACGGAAGCCAACCGCCTGGCACAGATGCTCCTCAAGACGGATAACCCGATGATCTGGCGTCGCGGCCTGAAGGTCTACAAGGCCCGCCCGTTGCACGGCCGCACGTTTGCCGGCTCAAAAGAGCGCCACACCGAATTGCTGATCGACATGGGCCGCTCCTACGCCGATGCGATGGCCCGCGCTGGTCTCCAGGCCGGACGGCGCTAGCGCTTAAAGCACAACGCTCCCCCACCTGATGGTGAGGGAGCGTTGTGGTGACCTCTAGCGCTCGAGGTCGCCGCGGATGAAGGCTTCAACCTTTTCACGAGCGAGATCGTCGTTGAACTGCTCCGGCGGGGACTTCATGAAGTAGCTGGATGCAGAGAGCAGCGGACCACCGATGCCACGGTCCAGGCCGATCTTGGCGGCGCGGATGGCGTCGATGATCACACCTGCCGAGTTAGGCGAGTCCCAGACCTCAAGCTTGTATTCCAGCGAAACCGGGGCGTCACCGAAGTTGCGGCCTTCGAGGCGCACAAAGGCCCACTTGCGGTCGTCAAGCCACTGGACGTAGTCCGACGGGCCGATGTGCACGTCCTTGGCAGCAAGCTCAGCCTCAACGTTGGAGGTGACGGCCTGCGTCTTGGAGATCTTCTTCGATTCCAGGCGGTCGCGCTCGAGCATGTTCTTGAAGTCCATGTTGCCGCCGACGTTCAGCTGGTACGTGCGGTCCAGGGTGACACCACGGTCTTCGAACAGCTTGGCCATGACGCGGTGGGTGATGGTGGCGCCGATCTGGCTCTTGATGTCGTCGCCCACAATCGGGACGCCGGCAGCGGTGAACTTGTCAGCCCACTTCTTCGTGCCTGCGATGAAGACGGGGAGTGCGTTGACAAACCCGACGCCGGCATCGATGGCGCACTGGGCGTAGAACTCTGCAGCCTCCTGGGATCCGACCGGAAGGTAACAAACCATAACGTCAACCTGGGCATCCTTCAGGGCCTGGACAACGTCAACAGGCTCCTCCGTGGACTGCTCGATGGTCTCCAGGTAGTACTTGCCCAGGCCGTCAAGGGTGTGGCCGCGCTGCACGGTGACACCGGTGGGTGCCACATCGGCGATCTTGATGGTGTTGTTCTCGCTGGCGAGGATGGCATCGGCGAGGTCAACTCCCACCTTTTTACCGTCGACGTCGAATGCTGCGACGAACTGGACATCGTTAACGTGGTACTTGCCAAATTCAACGTGCATCAGCCCCGGAATCGTGGCCTGGGGATCGGCGTCCCGGTAGTAGTGGACACCCTGGACCAGCGAGGCGGCGCAGTTGCCCACTCCAACAATGGCTACACGGATCGGATTCGAAGACACGGAACTCCTTAGGAACAAACGTCTGGTGCAGCCGTTCCTGCGGCGGAACCATAGGCTCCAGAGGGGACGGCGGGCAATCGCAGCGCCATACGGCGCCTCTACATTCTACCAACTGTGCCGGACGGGGTAATGTTCCCCGCCCGGCACAGCCCTGACCACCGGCGAATCAGCGCCCGCTGATATCCGATTCGGCAGCGAACTTATCAATTGCAGCCAGTTCGTCAACGGTGAAGCCGAGGTTATTGATGGCAGCCAAAGTGTCTTCGAGCTGGCGGACGCTGGATGCTCCCACCAACGCCGATGTGACAGGCGTGCCCTTGGGCTGATCACGAAGTATCCAGGAAATGGCCATTTGCGCCAGGCTCTGGCCGCGGCCCCCGGCAATCTCCGTCAAGCCCCGGACCCGGTTGAGGGTGTCCTCCGTAATGGCCGCTTCGGAGAGGAAGCGGGCCTTCGCTGCCCGGGAGTCTTCGGGTATGCCCTTGAGGTAACGGTCGGTCAACACGCCTTGGGCCAATGGCGAGAACGCGATCGAGCCGGCTCCTACCTGCTCGAGCGCTTCATACAGGTTGGGCGAGCCGTTCTCCGTCCAGCGGTTGAGCATGGAGTAGCTGGGCTGGTGAATCAGCAGCGGCGTACCCAGTTCCTTCAGGATACGGGCTGCCTCCAGGGTCTGCTCCGGGGTGTAGGAGGAGATGCCCGCATATAGCGCCTTGCCTGAGCGGACGGCGTGGTCCAGGGCCCCCATTGTTTCCTCCATGGGGGTGTCCGGGTCCGGCCGGTGGCTGTAGAAGATGTCCACGTAATCCAGGCCCATGCGCTGCAGCGACTGGTCCAGGCTGGACAGCAGGTACTTGCGGGATCCCCACTCCCCGTACGGGCCCGGCCACATGTAATAGCCCGCCTTGGTGGAAATGACCAGTTCGTCCCGGTAAGGCTTGAAGTCGTCGGCGAGGTGCCTGCCAAAGTTGGTCTCGGCAGAACCATCCGGCGGCCCGTAATTGTTGGCGAGGTCGAAATGGTTCACGCCCAGATCGAAGGCACGGCGCAGGATGGCACGCTGGTCCTCAAACTTCTTGTCGTCTCCGAAGTTGTGCCACAGTCCCAAGGAAATTGCTGGAAGCTTGAGACCGCTGCGGCCAACGCGGCGGTAAGGCATGGTGTCGTAGCGGTTTTCCGCAGCGATATAAGTCATATTTACTATCCTGCCAGTTGTGACCCGCACAACATCACAAATCCAAACAATTAAGCCCCCGGCTGACGCTTGCGCTCTGCCGGACGTCCCGACTGCAGCCACCATGGGCGCACAGCCGGGACCCCCACAAGCAGCCCTTCAGGGATCGGTCTTCGACCAATTCCCGCTTAGACCGGATCAGGAACGCGCAGCGACCGCCACGATGGCAGCACTCCACGGTGCCAGGGTCAGGACAGCGTCTTCCAGCGCCGTGACGTCCTCGGTTGCGAGGACCAGCGCGCCCGCCGCGTCCTGCAGCCGGACCGTTTCGTCGGAGGCGTTGAGCAGCACCTCGACAGATCCGCGCTGAAAACGCAACCAGCCGGCGTCGTTATCAAAAACGACCTTGGTTTCCGTAAAGCCCAGCCCGGCGAGGTCAGGGTATTCGCGTCGGAGCGCGATCAGTGAGCGGTACAGGTTCAGCAGCCGCGCCTGGTCGCCGTCAGCAGCTTCCTCCCACTTCAGCTTGGAGCGTTGGAAGGTTTCCGGGTCCTGCGGATCGGGCACGACGTCGGGATCCCACCCCATCCGCTCGAACTCCTTGATGCGACCTTCCGCGGTAGCCTTGCCCAGTTCGGGCTCGGGGTGCGAGGTGAAGAATTGCCAAGGCGTGGTGGCGCCGAATTCCTCGCCCATAAACAGCATCGGCGTAAACGGAGAGGTCAGCGTGAGCACGGCTGCTACCGCAAGGCGGCCGTACGGCAGTGATTGCGACAACCGGTCGCCCACCGCCCGGTTGCCGATCTGGTCGTGGTTCTGGTTGCAGACCACCAGCGCGGACGGATGAACCAAAGCAGTGTTGATGGGACGCCCATGGTGCCTGCCGCGGAAGCTTGAGTAGCTGCCGTCATGCAGGAACCCGTCCTTCAGGACCTTGGCCAGCACCTCCAGCGACTCGAAATCCTCGTAGTACCCTTCCGTTTCGCCACTGACGGCGACGTGCACGGCGTGGTGGAAGTCGTCGCTCCACTGCCCCGTGAGCCCGTAACCGTTCCCGTTGCGCGGGTACAGCAACCGGGGGTTGTTCAGGTCCGACTCCGCAATGAGTGTCTTGGGAAGTCCGGTCTCGGCTGCGATGGTGTCACCTAAAGCACCGAACTCCTCCAGCAGGTGTACTGCCCGTTCATCACGAAGCGCATGGACGGCATCCAGCCGGAGCCCGTCCACGTGGAAATCCCTAAGCCACATCGCGACGTTGTCCAGGATGTACTCGCGGACGACGTCCGATCCCGGACCGTCCAGGTTGACCGAATCTCCCCAGGTGTTGGCGTCGCCCTGCTTCAGGTACGGTCCGAAGCTGGGCAGGTAGTTGCCGCTGGGTCCCAGGTGGTTGTAGACGACGTCCTGGATGACCCCGATGCCGGCGGCGTGTGCCGCGTCCACAAACCGCTGGTAGGCAGCAGGGCCGCCGTACCCTTCGTGGACCGCATACCACTGCACACCGTCATAACCCCAGTTGTGCGTGCCGTTGAAGGCGTTGACCGGCAGCAGCTCAACGAAGTCCACGCCAAGATCCGCGAGGTAGCCCAGCTTTTCGATGGCAGCGTCCAGGGTGCCCTCGGGGGTGAACGTGCCCAGGTGCATCTCGTAGATAACTGCACCTTTGAGTTCCCGTCCCCGCCAGGCAGTATCCTGCCAGGCGTAAACGGTTGGATCGAAGGTCCGCGAAAGCTTATGGACTCCCTGCGGCAGCCGACGCGACCGGGGGTCCGGCAGCGCCGGTTCGCCGTCCAGCTTGTAGCCGTAATCGACTTCTCCGGTTTCAGGAGCCTCGGGCGCCGTCCACCAGCCATCAGCGCCGGGGCCACGATCCACGCGGACCATTGCCAGTTCCCGGTCATCGACCTGCAGTGTCACCTGCTTGGCATTGGGCGCCCATACGTCGAAGCGCTCCGCTCCTGTGCTGTGAAGTGTCATGCCATGCCTCCTTCAGGTACCAGCAAAGCCACGGGATATACGCGGAGGATCTCTGAAACCTCCACCTTGCCGGGACCAAACTGCTGGCCGGTCAGTTCGTCAGTTAAGGCGACAGGAAGTTCGACGGCGGTATCGGCCCAGCCGCCCGATTCCTCCAGTCCGTAGGGGAGCCTGGTAGCCAAGGCAACGGCCCCGACAGCATCTGCTGCGCCGCGGTCAAAAGCGACCAAGTGATGTGCCGCCGGTCCGGTGGCTGTCAGCGGCCGGTAGCCGGCGAACAGTTCGGGCCGGTTCCGCTTGAGCCGCAGCGCTCTGGAGGTAACCAGCAGCTTGGCCGATTCTGCCGTGTAGGACGCCGGCAACACGCCGTCGTCCAGTTCAGCCAGGGCAGTACGGCGCCTGTCGAAGTCAACAGTGCGCCGGTTGTCCGGATCCGCCAGGGAGCGGTCCCAAAACTCGGTGCCCTGGTAGACATCCGGCACACCGGGCATGGTGAGCTGGATCAGCTTGGCGGAGAGCGAGTTCGACGCTCCGTGCGGTTCGATCCGGGCAACGAACGCCGTCAGCTCGGTCCGAACTTCAGGGTTGTCGAAGACGGCGTCGACGGCGGCGAGCAGCTTGGCCTCGAAGTCCTCATCGGGGTCGGTCCAGGTGGTGGAGTTACCGGCTTCGCGGGCCGCCTTTTCCGCGTAGCTGCGAAGCCTTTCGCGGCCTGCCGGCCAGGCACCGGCTATGGCCTGCCACAACAGGGCGGCGAGCGGGCCGTCCGGCAGCGGCGCAAGTTCGCGCAGCTTGGACAGCGTGGCGGACCATTCCGGCACCATTTCGGAGATGACCGAGATTCGGGCGCGGGTATCTTCGCTGCGCTTGGTGTCGTGGGTGGTCAGCGTGGTCATGGACAGCGGCAGCTTCTCCTGCCGCCGTTCCATCCGCCGGTGGAACTCCTCCGGGGCGAGGGAGAACTCGGTGGGATCGGCGCCTACCTCGGTGAGCGTACCGAGCCGCGTGTACCGGTAGAAAGCGGTGTCCTCCACGCCCTTGGCCATGACCATCCCTGAGGTCTGCTGGAAGCGGCGTCCCAGTTCCTTTTCCGGGTCGGCCAGGAGTACCAACAGCTTTTCGATGGCGCCGGCAAGGTCCGGACGGGACTCGCTGGCACTCTGACAGGCATCCTTCAGGACACCGGCGCCTTCCGGAAGGTAGGTCCGGTAGACCGGGAAAGCCGCGATGATTTCGGCCAGCCCTTCAGCTGCCTCGTCCTCCGTCAGACCGCTGTTGTCCGGAAGCAGGCGGACCAACCGGAGGATCTCGGAATGGAGGATGCCGTCCTCCATGTCCCGCTTGGTGCCGTGGATCATGTCCTCATAATCAGCCGCGCCGGCGCGCCCCCGGAGCCGTGAGTCGAGCCGTGTCAAGGGGGCCTTGCCGGCGGGATCCACGAAGAGCCGGTCGACGTCAGCAAGGGCGTCGTAGCCGGTGGTACCTTCGCATTCGAAGTCTTCGGGCAGGTCCTCACCCGGTTCCAGGATCTTCTCGACGAGGATGTAGGCACCCCCGCTGACCTCCTTGAGCCGCTTGAGGTAGCCGGCGGGGTCTGCCAAACCATCGGGGTGGTCTACGCGCAAGCCGGCCACCAGGCCTTCATCGAACCAGCGCTTCACCTCAGCGTGGGCGGCGTCGAATACCCAGGGAACTTCCACCTTGATGCCCGCGAGCGTGTTCACGGCAAAGAACCGGCGGTAGTTCAGCTCGGAGTCTGCCCGCCGCCAATCGACCAGCTCATAGTGCTGGCGGCCGTGGACATCGCGGGGGTTGTCCCCAGGCTGGTAGCTGCCTTCGGCCAGCGGAAAGCGGTGCCCGTAGTAGCGGAGTTCGCCGTCCTTGATCTCCAGCTGGTCCAGTTCGTCGTCATCCCCCAGCACCGGAATCCGGATGCGTCCGCCGCCGAAGTCCCAGTCGACGTCGAACGCTTCCGCATACGGTGACTGGCGGCCCTCCTTGAGCAGCGACCACCACCAGGGATTTTGGGGCGGCGAGGCTACGCCCACGTGGTTGGGGACGATGTCCACCAACACGCCCATGCCGGCTGCCCGGGCTGCACGGGAAACGGCAAGGAGCCCTTCCGGTCCGCCACGGTCAGGGTCCACGGCTGACGGGTCGGTGACGTCATAGCCGTGGTCCGAGCCCTTTTCTGCCGTGAGGATGGGAGACAGGTAGAGCCAGTCCACACCCAGGTCCTTGAGGTACGGAACCGTAGCGGCGGCGTCCTGAAGCGTGAACTCCGACCGGATCTGCAGACGGTAGGTAGATAAAGGAGTCTTCACTTGGCCTCGTCCTTCCGCTCCCCCACCTTGGTGGTTTTACCTGGCTCGGCGACGGCAGGCGTGCTGAGTGACTCGGTTTCGCTGCTGGTGGCCTGGGTCAGGGCGGCCAGCGAGGCGGCTACTGAGTGGTCAGGCTCAGTTTCAGGCATGGAGTGTGCACGCAGGACAACAAGGGATTTCGCTTCCACCGGCAGGGTATCCCCGGCCATGACCGGTACAGTGTCTGCGTTCTTCCCGGCGGTGTCAATGATGATGTCCCAGGCCGGAGCGTATTCGTCAGACGGCAAGGTGAAGTTCACGACGTCGTCATGGGCGTTGAAGTAGAGCACGAAGTTGACGTCCGTGATCCGGCGGCCGCGTGCGTCCTTGCCCTGGATGCCATAACCATTCAGGAACACGCCGATGGACCGGCCAAAGCCACTGTGCCAGGCTTCGGGCTTCATTGTTTCGCCATCCGGGTTCAGCCATACGATGTCCGGCAGCCGTTCGCCTTCACCCCGCAGGACCGGGCTCCCGTCGAAGAAGCGGCTGCGGCGGAAGGTGGGGTGCTTAGCCCGCAACGCGTTGACGGCGGCAGTGAACTCCACCAGTGGCTGGTCGATGGCATCCCAGTTAATCCAGGTCAGCTCGGAGTCCTGGCAGTAGCCGTTGTTGTTGCCCCGCTGGGTACGGCCCAGCTCGTCACCGTGCAGGAGCATGGGGACGCCCTGGGAAAGCAACAGCGACGCGATGAAGTTGCGCTGCTGCCGGGCCCGAAGCGACAGCACCTGGGGATCGTCGGTGGGACCCTCGACCCCGCAGTTCCAGGACCTGTTGTGGGACTCGCCGTCGTTATTGTCCTCACCGTTGGCCGCATTGTGCTTTTCGTTGTAGGAGACGAGGTCAGCCAAGGTGAAGCCGTCGTGGGCGGTGACGAAGTTGATGGACGCCACAGGACGGCGGCCGGAGTGCTCGTAGAGGTCAGCCGAGCCGGTAATCCGCGACGCGAATTCGGCCAAAGTGGACGGCTCGCCGCGCCAGAAATCGCGAACGGTGTCGCGGTAAGCGCCGTTCCATTCCGTCCACAGGGGCGGGAAGTTACCCACCTGGTAACCACCCGGGCCAACGTCCCAAGGTTCAGCGATGAGCTTGACCTGGGAAACGACCGGGTCCTGCTGGATGAGCTCGAAGAAGGTGGAAAGCTTGTCCACGTCATAAAACTCGCGGGCCAGCGTGGATGCGAGGTCGAAGCGGAAGCCGTCCACGTGCATTTCGGTGACCCAGTAGCGCAGCGAATCCATCAACAGCTGCAGCGAGTGCGGCTGGCGGACGTTCAGCGTGTTGCCGGTACCGGTGTAATCCCGGTAATACTGCTGGTCATCTTCCATCAGACGGTAGTACGCGGCATTGTCGATGCCTTTGAAGGACAGGGTGGGGCCCAGATGGTTGCCCTCGGCTGTGTGGTTGTAGACGACGTCGAGGATGACTTCGATGCCTGCCTTGTGCAGGGCGCGCACCATAGCTTTGAAGTCCTGGACCTGCTGGCCTGCGTCTCCGGTGGAGCTGTAGGTGTTCTGCGGGGCAAAGAATCCGATGGTGTTGTAGCCCCAGTAGTTGCTGAGCCCCTTGTCCTGCAAAGTGCCGTCATTGACGAACTGGTGCACGGGCATCAGTTCGATGGCGGTGATGCCGAGCTTCTGCAGGTGGGCAATGACTGAGGGGTGCGCCACGCCGGCGTACGTGCCGCGCTGCTCTTCCGGTACCTCCGGGTGCAACTGGGTGAGGCCCTTGACGTGGGCTTCGTAAATCACCGTCTGGTGGTACGGGATGCGGAGGTTCTGGTCGCCGTCCCAGTCGAAGAAGGGGTTGATGACCACGCCCATCATCATGTGCTGCGCAGAGTCCTCGTTGTTGATGGTCTCGGGACCCTCACCCAGATTGTAGGTGAAGAGAGCCGGGTCCCAGTCAATCTGCCCGTGGACTGCTTTGGCGTAAGGGTCCAACAGGAGCTTGTTGGGGTTGAAGCGGTTGCCGGAGGCGGGATCGTAAGGACCGTGCACGCGGTAGCCATACTTCTGGCCGGGCTGTATCTGGGGGATGTAGCAGTGCCAGACGTAGCCGTCCACCTCGTCGAGGGTGACACGCGTTTCCTTGCCGTCATCGTCAAAAAGGCACAGTTCCACTTTTTCGGCACGCTCGCTGAACAGCGCGAAGTTAGTGCCGGTGCCGTTGTACGTGGCTCCCAGCGGGTAGGCGCTTCCAGGCCAAACTTCCATGATGCTCCTCATTGGTAATGACCAGCCGGGAGGAGTGAATCTCCCTGCTGTTACGGTGCGAACTACTGCCTACCTTATTGGCAGGCCCTGACTGTTACGTGAATGGGTTACAGCGTTACTAAGCATGCTGACTTTACCCAGGACTTGGGGTAAGGCGCCGGCGACGTCCGAGGCGGTAATCGGTCCGCCGTTTAAAACCGCCGATGCGGAAGACCCTGCGAGCCCGTGGAGGGAGGCTGCCAGCGCGGCCAGTGCAGCCCAGCGTCCGGCATCGCTGATGCCCAGTGCCCGGTGGCGTCCGACGTCGGATTCTGCCTGCGCCAACAGTGCGCCGATGATCCCGGCAAGGACGTCGCCACTTCCGGCGGTGGCCAGCCACGGTGTGCCCTCGGCTTGGCTGAATACGCCGCCACCGGGGGTGGCCACCAGGGTGGTGGCGCCTTTGAGCAACACGGTAGCGCCGGTCATCTCAGCAGCGAGGGCAACGGTTCCAAGGGGGGAATGCTCGACGGCGGCCCGTTCGGTTTCGTAGCCCAGACGGGTTAACAACGTGGCGAGTTCGCCGGCGTGCGGTGTCAGGACGGCCTGCGGTCCCAGCGATGACGCCAGCCCGGTCAGGGCGCCGGCGTCGACGGCCACGGGCAGGCCTGAGGCTACGGCATCCTGCGCGCGCCGCAGTTGGTGTTCATTACCGCCGGCGTCGGCCCCTGCAGCAGAGCCGGATCCCGCCGGCACCAACCCGGGTCCCACCAGCCAGGCCTGCACATGTGCATCGGCGACTTCGCCCGTGGAGCACACCACTTCCGGGCAGGCCTGCTGCACCAACGCGGCGACGGCCGGTGGCCCCAGGTAGCGCACCATGCCCGCTCCGGCGGCCAGCGCCCCCTGGCAGGCCAGCACCGCAGCCCCGGGGTAGGACCGGGTTCCTGCCACGATGCCGAGCACGCCGCGGGAATACTTATGCGACCTGCGGGCCGGCTGCGGCAGCAGCCCGGCAAGCTCGGCCGCTTCCAGTCGCAGCACCGACGGCTCTCCCAGCCACGATTCAATACCGATGGGAACCACTACGATCCGGCCGGCATAGTCCGCCCCGGGATCGGCCAGCAGCCCGGCCTTTGCGGCGCCGAACGTCACGGTGAAGGTTGCCGGGAGGACTGGACCCGCCACTTCCCCGGTGTCAGCGCTCACGCCGCTCGGGACATCGCAGGCCACCACCAGTTGGGGCGGGGCGGCGGCTACGGCCGCCACCAGCGCGGCCGCAGGACCGCGGAGACCGCCGCGCGCACCGGTACCCAGGACAGCGTCGATGACAACATCGGCGCGGGAGCACAGCTCAGCGAGTTCCGGCGTCGAACGTTCGGTGAGTTGTTGGATGATCCCGCCGGAGGCCTTGAAAGCTGCCAGGCCGGCAGGGTGCGCGTCTGCAGAGGTGAGGATCGCCGTGGTACGTAGTCCCCGGCGGCACAGGATGGCAGCTGCGAAAAGTCCGTCTCCGCCGTTGTTGCCTTTCCCCACCAGCACGACGGCGGAGCCGCCGTAGAGCCGGCGGCTCCGCCCCTGCAACTCACGGATGGTGGCGTTGGCCAGGCCGTAGGCGGCCCGTTCCATCAGGATGCGGCCGCTACCTTGCCTTAGAAGCGGCTCTTCAGCGGCTCGAACGCTGGTTCCGGTATGCGCCCTGATCATGGTGATGTCAGGGCTCAGCCTTCGGCCAGGACCGTTGCGGTGGCAATTCCGCCATCATGGCTCATCGAGAGGTGCCACCGCTTGACTCCCTTGGACTCGGCTACCGCCAGGACGGTGCCCTTGACCTTGATGGTTGGGCCGTGCTCGTCGAGGCCGATCCAGCAGTCCTGCCAGTTCATGCCGGCCGGAGCGCCCAGTACCTTGGCGACAGCCTCCTTAGCGGCAAACCGGGCAGCGAGGGAACGGGTGTTCAGTTCCCTCTCTGCGGGCACGAACAATCTGTCGCGCAGCCCGGGGGTCCGCTCCAACTGCCGTCCGAACCGCTCGATGTCCACAACGTCAACGCCTATGCCAACAATCATGCGGCTATTCTACGGTGACGCTCTTGGCCAGGTTGCGCGGCTGGTCCACGTCGTAACCCTTGGCGGAGGCCAGCTCGGCGGCGAAGATCTGGAGCGGAACCGTGGTGAGGAGCGGCATCAGCAGTGTGGGAGTCCCCGGTACGTAGAACACGTACTCGGCGTAGTCCTGAACTGTCGTGTCGCCTTCCTCGGCAATGACCAGGGTACGCGCGCCACGGGCCCGGACTTCCTGGATATTGCTGACCACCTTGGCGTGCAGCGAGTCACGGCCGCGCGGCGACGGTACTACCACGAACACCGGCTGGCCATCATCGATCAAGGCGATCGGGCCATGCTTGAGCTCGCCGGCTGCAAAGCCCTCCGCGTGGATATAGGCGATCTCCTTGAGCTTGAGCGCGCCTTCCAGGGCCACCGGGTAACCCACGTGGCGGCCAAGGAAAAGCACCGACTTTTCATTGGCCATGCTGCGGGCCAGCTCACGCAGGGGGCCGGCGTTGTCCAGGATGGTCTGAATCTTCGCAGGAATCTTGGACAGGTCCGCCAGGACGTCCTTGATTTGGCCGCTGAAGATGTTGCCGCGCAGCTGTGCCAGGTACAGGCCCAGCAGGTAGGCGGCGGTGATCTGGGCCAGGAATGCCTTGGTGGACGCCACGGCGATTTCCGGGCCGGCGTGCGTATACAGCACGGCGTCTGATTCCCGCGGGATCGTGGAACCGTTGGTGTTACAGATGGAGATGGTCTTGGCGCCCTGCTCGCGGGCATAGCGCACGGCCATCAGCGTGTCCATGGTCTCGCCGGACTGGCTGATGGACACCACCAGCGTTTTCTCATCCAGGATGGGGTCGCGGTAGCGGAACTCGTGGGCCAGTTCAACCTCGGTTGGGATCCGGCACCAGTTCTCGATCGCGTATTTCGCAACCATGCCCGCGTAAGCGGCAGTGCCGCAGGCCAACACTATGATCTTGTTAACCTGCTTAAGCAGCTCAACATCGATGCGGATTTCGTCAAGTGTCAGTTTGCCGTTAAGGTCCGAGCGGCCCAACAGGGTCTGCGCCACGGCGTCTGGCTGGTCGTGGATTTCCTTCTCCATGAAGGAGCTGAAGCCGCCCTTTTCGGCAGATTCCGGATCCCAATCGACGTGGTATTCCTTGCCAACCCCGGGGACGCCGAAGAAGTCGGTGATCTCCACGGTGTCCGCGGTGATGGTGACGATCTGGTCCTGACCCAGCTCGACGGCGCGGCGGGTGTAGTCGATGAAGCCGGAGACATCGGAGCCGAGGAAGTTCTCGCCGTCGCCCAGGCCCACCACCAGGGGTGAGTTGCGGCGGGCGGCAACCACAACGTCCGGCTGGTCGGCGTGGACGGCCAGCAGGGTGAAGGCACCTTCGAGGCGCTGGCACGCCAGCTGCATGGCTTTGGTCAGGGCGCCGTTACTGACGTCCCCCTTGAGCTGGGTGCGGAAAATGTCGCCCAGCAGGGCCGCCGCTACCTCAGTGTCCGTTTCGGAGAGGAAGGTCACGCCCTTGGCCAGCAGTTCCTGCTTGATTTCCGCAAAGTTTTCAATGATCCCGTTGTGGATCACTGCCAGTTTGCCGCCGTCCGCGAGGTGCGGGTGGGCATTACGGTCCGTGGGTCCGCCGTGGGTGGCCCAGCGGGTGTGACCGATTCCGGTGAGCGATGCGGGCAAGGGCTGCTCTTCCAGTTCGGTCAGCAGGTTAGCCAGCTTCCCGGATTTCTTACGGGTGGAGATGACACCATCCGCTACTACTGCCACTCCAGCGGAGTCATAGCCCCGGTATTCAAGACGACGCAGGCCTTCCAGGACAACGTCCAGGGCGCCATGGGTTGAAGCTTCTTGGCCGTTGACCCGGCCCACGTATCCAACGATTCCACACATAGGCTTAACCCTAACGTCTCCGGGGTGCTGCCTTAACATCAGAGCCCTCATCGGCGGGCCTCCGGAGCGGGGGTGGCGCTTGTTCCCGGGCGTTTTGTGCCGTCCCGGTTCGCTCTGGGCGTCGGGAAGGGGCAGAATCACTAAAGTGACTTTGCAACGCAACGAAGCGAACGGAGAGGGTACCTCTCCTTTCGTGGAGCTGGACCGCCACACGTGGTCCCGCCTGGCCGCCCAGATGGAGCAACCCCTCAATTGGGAGGATGTCCTGCGCCTTCGCGGCCTCGGTGATCCCCTGGACATGACGGAAATCCGTGATGTCTACCTGCCGCTCTCGCGCCTGTTGCACCTTTACGTGGAAGCCGCAGGCCAGTTGCATGCCGCCACCACCACGTTTCTTGGCGAGAGTACCCAGCGCACTCCGTTTGTGATCGGCGTGGCCGGTTCCGTGGCGGTTGGCAAGTCCACGATCGCCCGGGTACTGCGCGAGATGCTGCGGCGGTGGCCCGGGACGCCGAATGTTGAACTCATCACTACCGATGGTTTCCTGTACCCGCTTGCCGAGCTGAAGCGCCGCCAGCTCCTGGACCGCAAAGGTTTTCCGGAATCGTATGACCGGCGGGCACTGCTGCGGTTTGTCAGTGCCATCAAGGGCGGCGCGGAGGAAGTCCGCGCGCCCTGGTATTCGCACGTCACCTATGACATTGTGCCCGGCCGCGAAGTGCTGGTCCGCCGCCCGGACGTGCTCATTGTCGAAGGCCTGAACGTGCTGGCCCCGGCGCGTCCGCGGCATGATGGCCGGCAGGGGCTCGCGCTGAGCGACTTCTTCGACTTTTCCATCTACGTTGACGCCAAGACCTCCTATATAGAGGAGTGGTACGTGGACCGGTTCCGCAAGCTCCGCACTACGGCCTTCGCGCAGCCCGAGTCATACTTCCACCGCTACGCCACGTTGTCTGACGAAGAGGCGGAGAAAACTGCCCGGGGTATCTGGAAGCGCATTAACGAGCCCAACCTTGAGGAAAACGTGCTTCCCACCCGTGGGCGGGCCCAGCTGGTGCTCACCAAGGATGCCGACCACTCCATCCGGCGCATGCTGCTGAGGAAGGTCTAGCCATGTGCCGGGATTGTGAACCTGCACCGTCCGGGGCCAGCCGCCGCAGCTTCACCGCGTTCCTTGCAGTCGGTGCCGGACTCACCGTCCTGACCGCGTGCAGCCCGCCCGCCCCCGCTGGCCCCGTACAGACGGCGGAAGGTTCGACGGCGGCAACCGCTTCCGGCACCCCGTCCGCAGCTGCGTCCTCATCACCTTCAGTCCCTGCCGAGACAGCGGAGCCGGTCAGCGAAGCTCCCGTGGTTCCGGAACCTGCGCCGTCCGCTGCCCTGCCCGGCCAGTTCTCCCTGACCGATCCGGCCAGTCCCTGGCTGGTGGTGAATAAGAACCGCCCGCTGCAGCCTGCTGATTACGTTCCGGCGGATCTCGTTCAGCCGTCCGTGGCACTTGCCACATCAGGGGAGTCAGCCCTGCTGAACAGCACGACGGCGGCGGCGGCCGAAGCGATGTTCGCGGCGGCAGCAAACGACGGCGTCTACCTCACCCTGGCCAGCGGCTACCGTTCCTACGGCACCCAGGTCACCACGTATAACAATTACGTCGCTGCCCGTGGTCAGGCGGATGCGGACACGGCCTCGGCCAGGCCCGGCTATTCGGAGCACCAGACCGGTTGGGCGTTTGATGTCGCGGACGGTAGCGGGGCCTGCAGTTTCCAGCCCTGCTTCGCGGAACAGCCGGCAGGCGTGTGGGTGGCGGTCAATGGCCACCGCTTCGGCTTCGTGGTGCGGTACCAGTGGATGTTCCATCCGGTCACAGGCTACTACTACGAGCCCTGGCACCTGCGCTACATCGGCGTCGAAGCAGCCACTGACATGACCAACAAAGGCATCCACACGCTGGAGGAATACTTTGGTACCGGCGCAGCGCCGGGCTATCCCTGATCAGATGTGCGCTACTTTTGATCCATGCTGAGTGGATTTAAGAGTTTCCTGATGAAAGGCAACGTCATTGACCTTGCCGTCGCTGTCGTTATCGGTGCCGCTTTCGGCTCGGTTGTAACCTCCATCGTGGATGGCCTGCTGACCCCGCTGATCGGCCGGCTCTTCAATGCCAACGGAATTGAAGAGATGCAGTGGGAAGGATTCATGTATGGATCCGTTATTTCCGCCGTCATCTCCTTTGTCCTGGTGGCCGCAGCGATCTACTTCATCGTTATTGTCCCCATGAACCATATGCTCGAGCGCCGTAACCGCCGCCTTGGCATCACTGACAAGGAAGAGGCAGTAGATCCCCAGATTGCCCTGCTCACCGAGATCCGCGATTCGCTGCGGTCCCGTCAGGTCTAACAGCGGCACACAACCAAAAGCAGCCCGTCTCCTCAGGAGGCGGGCTGCTGTCGTTGTTCAAGCGCTGGGCTTCAGGCTCTTACGAGTCGGTGACGAGTTCCAGCGCCAGTTCGGTGCGGACCACCTGGGCCAGGTGCTCAGCCACTTCCTGCGCGGTGGCCTCGTCCGGTGCTTCCACCATGACACGAACCACAGGTTCGGTTCCGGACGGGCGCAGGAGCACGCGTCCTCCGTCACCCAGGCGTGCTTCGGCAACAGCGACGGCGGCAGCCAGTTTTACGTCGCCGTGCACCCGGGAGCGGTCCACGCCGCGGACGTTGATGAGCACCTGGGGAAGCTTGGTCATCACGGTGGCCAGCTCCTTCAAGGGCTTGCCGGTGAGGGCCACCTGTGCCGCCAGCTGCAGGCCGGTCAGGACGCCATCGCCGGTGGTGGCGTGATCGGCGAAGATCACGTGGCCGGACTGCTCGCCGCCCAGGTTGAACCCGCCGTCGCGCATTCCCTCGAGAACGTACCGGTCGCCAACGGCGGTCTCGCGAAGGTGAATTCCCGCTTCACGCAGGGCGATCTTCAGTCCCAGGTTGCTCATGACGGTGGCCACCAGGACATCGTCGACAAGCTTGCCGGAAGCCTTCAGCGCCACGGCCAGGATGGCCATGATCTGGTCACCGTCCACCTCGTTGCCCTCGTGGTCCACGGCCAGGCAGCGATCGGCGTCGCCGTCATGGGCAATGCCCAGATCTGCGCCGTGCTCCACCACCGCGAGCTTGAGCGGGCCAAGGTGCGTGGACCCTACGCCGTCGTTGATGTTCAGCCCGTCAGGCTCAGCACCCATGACGATCACGTCAGCCCCGGCGTCCTTGAATACCTGGGGCGAGCAGCCGCTGGCAGCGCCGTGGGCGCAGTCCAGGACCACCTTAAGGCCGTCGAGGCGGTGCGGAAGGGTGCCCAGCAGGTGCACGATGTAGCGGTCCTCGGCGTCGGAGAAGCGCTGTATGCGTCCCACATCGCCGCCCACAGGCCGGAAGGCGTCCTGGGTCATCTGCGCCTCGATGGCGTCTTCTACGTCGTCCGGGAGCTTCTGGCCGCCCTTCGCGAAGAATTTGATGCCGTTATCCGGAGCCGGGTTGTGGGAGGCGGAGATCATCACGCCAAAATCTGCCTGCAGATCGGCCACCAGGTATGCGGCGGCGGGAGTGGGCAGTACACCGGCGTCATAGACGTCAATGCCGGAGCTCGCCAGCCCGGCTTCCACGGCCGCGGCGATGAACTCGCCACTGGCCCGTGGGTCACGGGCCACCACGGCACGGGGCCGGGCGCCCGACGTATTTCGGTCATGGCCAAGCACCACGGCGGCGGCCTGGGCCAGTTGCATTGCGAGTTCGGAAGTCAGCAGGCCATTGGCCAATCCGCGGACACCGTCTGTTCCAAATAATCTAGACACCGGTCAAGTCTAGGCGATGCTCCCCCGATGCCCTGCCTTGGCGGAGCTTGCCAGCTCAGGAGTGCGTGACACGGAAAGCACAAAACCCGTCCCGCCACTGGGGCGGAACGGGTTTTGTTGAGCGCCGGGGCGCCGCAAGCGGATTTAGCGCTTGGAGTACTGCTGAGCCTTGCGGGCCTTCTTGAGACCGGCCTTCTTACGCTCGATGACGCGGGCGTCACGACGCAGGTAGCCGGCCTTCTTCAGGGTGGCGCGGTTGTTCTCAGTATCGATCTCGTTCAGTGAACGGGCGATGCCGAGGCGCAGTGCACCGGCCTGACCGGAGATGCCGCCACCGTGGATACGGGCGATGACATCGTAGGCGCCATCCAGATCCAGGATCCGGAAGGGCTCGTTGACGTCCTGCTGGTGCAGCTTGTTGGGGAAGTAGTTGGCCAGGTCGCGGCCATTGATGGTCCACTTGCCGGAGCCCGGGACAATCCGGACGCGGGCAACAGCTTCCTTGCGACGGCCAACTGCTGCGCCGGCAACCGTAAGGGCCGGGCGCTCCTTCTCCGGAGCAGCTGCTTCAGCAGCGCCGCTCTCAGAGGTGTAGCTGGTCAGGTTTTCCTCAGCCTCAACGGCTTCGGTGGTCAGTTCTTCGTTCTGAGCCACGATTCTCCTTGTATAAGTTGTTTGGTGGCCAGGACTACTGGGCGACCTGGGAAATTTCGAAAGTCTTGGGCTGCTGGGCGGCGTGCGGGTGCTCGGCACCGCGGTACACCTTCAGCTTGCCCAGCTGCTGCGCAGCGAGGGAGTTCTTCGGGAGCATGCCACGGATGGCCTTTTCCACGGCGCGGACCGGGTTGGATTCCAACAGTTCCGCATAGGTGGTGGAGGTCAGGCCGCCCGGGTAGCCGGAGTGGCGGTATGCGCGCTTCTGCTCCAGCTTGGCGCCGGTCAGGGCTACCTTCTCGGCGTTGATGATGATGACGAAATCGCCCATGTCCATGTGGGATGCAAAGGTGGCCTTGTGCTTGCCGCGCAGCAGGATTGCGGTCTGGCTGGCGAGACGACCAAGGACAACGTCTGTGGCGTCAATGACGTGCCACTGGCGGTTGATATCGCCGGGCTTCGGGGTGTACGTACGCACGGTGTTTGCCTCGTTCTTATTCTGGCGTTCTTGTTTAGGTGTCGCTCAATCGCGTGCACCTACTATCTATGCGCTACCGGAACAGAGGTGAGGGCTCTATGTAACCAGTCATCCTTATGTCCCGAATGTGACCGCTGAGTAGTTATCCTGCAACCGGATTCTCAAGCGGACACGCATCATCGAGATAGGACACGCACAACGACTACCAAGAATAGCCTGAACCCGGGCTCCGGGTCAAAATGGGCTCCCGTGGCAGCCAGCTCAAGGGGTTTAGGGCGACGCTGGGGAGACGTATGCAGGCCGTCCCCATGGGCGTGCAGTCCCTTTTCAGGGCCAGTTAGACGTGGCTTTGTCCTGCTGCGCTGGGGACTCGTTGTGCCTATCCAGGCGCAGCTTGCCGCTAAAACCGAGTACTAAGTGACAGCTCCGGATGCCCCAAGTAATGACGCAGATAAAAAGTCGAGTACCGCCGGGCGTTGTTGTCCCTAGGCGCCGGTGCCATTCTTTGCTTAACGGAGTCCAGCCGCTGACATTGGGGGCAGCTGGATCCGTTACCCCTTGAGAGGTTCTATTGCCGGCCGGGGAGGTCAGCGAAGCCCGGAGAGGCAATGTCCTGGCTGCATCACTGCCGCAGCGCCCTGGTGAGCTCGGCACGGGCCAGCATCTCGCCGTCGGACGGATACGCTACTTCCTCGAACACCAGGGGGTGAGGAGGCGCCAGCACGGACTTCGCGTCCCGCTTCTGGGCCAGCAGCCTCTCGTGGAGCCAGCCAGGTGGCTCCACGCCCTCCCCCACACACAGCGAAGCCCCAATCAAGGCCCGCACCATATTGTGGCAGAAGGCGTCCGCCTGGACGGTAGCTACGATGATGCCATCTTCGCCGCGGGCAAACTCGAAGCGCTGGAGCTCCCGGATGGTGGTGGACCCTTCGCGGGGCTTGCAGTAGGAGCGGAAGTTCTCCAGCCCCAGCAGCTGTGCCGCGCCCTGGTTCAGGAGGTCGACATCCAGCCGGTTCTTGTGCCACAGCGTGGAGTATCTGCCCAGCGGGTCCCACAGCGCCGGACCGTCCGCGATGCGGTAGCTGTAACGGCGCCAAAGGGCGGAGAACCGGGCATCGAACCCGGGCGGGGCCAAAGATACGCCGCGCACCTCGATCGCCCCGGTGAGGTCGCCCAGGATGCGGCTGAGGGCCCCCCGCAAACGCCGGAGCAGGGCCACGGCGGGATCAAGCTCAACTCCGCGGTTCAAGCCCACCCACTCAGCTTCAGTGAGATCCAGGTGCACCACCTGACCGCGGGCATGGACGCCGGCGTCAGTACGGCCGGCAACGGTTACGCGGACCAGGCGCCGCACCAGGAGCTCAAGGGCACTCTCCAGGGTCCCCTGGACCGTCCGCTGATCAGGCTGGATGGCCCACCCGCTGAAGGGGCCGCCGTCGTACGCGACATCAAGCCGGATACGCAAAAACCCGCCGCCCCCTAAAACGGGGGCCGCGGGTTTTTGTTCGTTCATAGACTTAAGTCTATGCGAAGAAAATCAGCGAATTACTTCGCTTCCTTTTCCTCGGCCGGAGCCTCTGCAGCAGCTTCCTCAGCGGCCGGGGCCTCTTCGGCAGCAGCTTCGGTCTCGACAGATTCAACCACCGGGGTGGTCTCTTCGGTCTCAACGGCATCTTCGGCGGGAGCTTCTTCGGCGGCCGGAGCAGCCTTGGCTGCGTTCCGCTCAGCGGCAGCAGTAGCCTCGGCTACAACAGCCTGCTTGGCCGAAAGCGGCTCGAGAACCAGTTCGATGACAGCCATGGGAGCATTGTCGCCCTTGCGGTTGCCGATCTTGGTGATGCGGGTGTACCCGCCGTCGCGGTTCTCCACTGCCTGCGCGATGTCGGTGAACAGCTCGTGGACGACGCCCTTGTTGCTGATCAGGCCGAGCACGCGGCGGCGGGAAGCGAGGTCGCCACGCTTGGCGAAGGTGACCAGGCGCTCTGCATACGGCTTCAGGCGCTTGGCCTTGGTCACCGTGGTGGTGATCCGCTTGTGCTCGAACAGTGCAGCTGCCAGGTTCGCGAGCATCAAACGCTCGTGAGCCGGGCCGCCACCGAGGCGCGGACCCTTAGTGGGGGTAGGCATAATTGTTTCTCCTGTTATGTAAGCCGGTCAGGTCCATCGCTGGACCCGGCGGCCAAGATCTGCTTGTTAGAGCTCGTCGTCGCTGTAAGCGGCGTCGTCCTCTTCAATTGCTGCGGCACGCGCTGCGAGGTCAAAACCGGGAGGCGAGTCCTTGAGGGACAGGCCCAGTTCAACCAGCTTTGCCTTGACCTCGTCAATGGACTTCGCACCAAAGTTGCGGATGTCCATCAGGTCAGCCTCGGAGCGGGCCACGAGTTCACCCACGGTGTGGATGCCCTCACGCTTGAGGCAGTTGTAGGAACGGACCGTGAGGTCCAGGTCCTCGATCGGCAGTGCCATGTCAGCTGCCAAAGCAGCGTCAGTGGGCGACGGGCCGATCTCGATACCTTCGGCTGCGGTGTTCAGCTCGCGGGCCAGACCGAACAGTTCCACCAGGGTGGTGCCTGCGGAAGCAACCGCATCGCGCGGGGCGATGGCCTGCTTGGTCTCGACATCGACAATCAGCTTGTCGAAGTCGGTGCGCTGCTCAACACGGGTTGCTTCCACGCGGAAAGTAACCTTCAGCACCGGCGAGTAGATGGAGTCAACCGGAATGCGGCCGATCTCTGCGTCGCCGGACTTGTTCTGAGCTGCTGAAACGTAGCCGCGGCCGCGCTCGATGGTCAGTTCAAGTTCGAACTTGCCCTTCGAGTTCAGCGTGGCAATGTGCAGATCCGGGTTGTGGAATTCGACGCCGGCCGGCGGAGCAATGTCCGCAGCGGTGACGACTCCGGGTCCCTGCTTGCGCAGGTAGGCAACAACCGGCTCATCATGCTCGGAGGAGACCGACAGGCTCTTGATGTTCAGGATGATCTCAGTGACATCTTCCTTCACACCCGGAACCGTGGTGAACTCGTGCAGCACGCCATCGATCCGGATGCTGGTTACAGCGGCACCGGGGATGGAGGAGAGCAGGGTACGGCGGAGGGAGTTTCCGAGGGTGTAGCCAAAGCCCGGTTCCAGGGGTTCAATGATGAACCGTGAACGGTTTTCGGAGACTACCTCTTCGGAGAGGGTGGGGCGCTGTGCAATGAGCACTTAGGTTTCCTTTCGGCGAGCATCCGCTATATGACGCAACACAGGTGGTGGAAAATCGAGTCTGTTGTCCTTAACGTGGCCGGGCCTGCCCGGACCATTGCTGGTCCGGGCAAGCTCCTCCAACGCTCAGGTCCTTAGACGCGGCGGCGCTTCGGCGGGCGGCAGCCGTTGTGGGCTGCGGGGGTGACGTCCTGGATGGAGCCAACCTCGAGGCCGGCGGCCTGCAGCGAGCGGATTGCGGTTTCGCGGCCAGAGCCGGGGCCCTTGACGAATACGTCAACCTTGCGCATGCCGTGCTCCTGCGCGCGCTTTGCAGCGGCTTCAGCAGCCATCTGGGCAGCGAACGGGGTGGACTTACGCGAACCCTTGAAGCCAACCTCACCTGAGGAAGCCCAGGAGATGACAGCACCGTTCGGATCCGTGATGGAAACGATGGTGTTGTTGAACGTGCTCTTGATGTGCGCCTGGCCAAGCGCGATATTCTTCTTGTCCTTCTTACGCGGCTTGCGAACCGCGCCACGAGTCTTCGGGGGCATTTTTTCTCCTACAGAAAGTTATTGGGGAGCCGGTTAATTGGGCCCACACTTGCAGGGTTCCCTGAAATCGCGCCAGCGATTTTAGGGAGCAAGTGGGGAGGATTAACGGGCCTTCTTCTTGCCTGCAACGGTACGCTTCGGGCCCTTGCGGGTACGCGCGTTCGTCTTCGTACGCTGTCCACGTACTGGCAGGCCCTTGCGATGGCGGATACCTTCGTAGCTGCCGATTTCAACCTTGCGGCGGATATCTGCTGCTACTTCGCGGCGAAGGTCACCCTCAACCTTGTAGTTGCCTTCAATGTAGTCACGCAGCTCTACCAGCTGGGCATCAGTCAGGTCCTTGACGCGAACGTCAGCGCTGATGCCAGTGGCGGCCAGGGTTTCGTGTGCACGGGTCTTACCCACGCCGTAGATGTAAGTAAGCGCAATTTCCAACCGCTTTTCGCGGGGAATGTCTACGCCAGCGAGACGAGCCATAGTGGCAGTACTCCTTGTATAAACCGGAGGTCGTAGGCAGTACACCCGCACGTACTGTGCGGCCCCAGCCTCCGACCGGGGGTTAGCTGTCCGGGCTCTTTACTGCTCAATGTCCCAGTACAGCTTGTGCTGCCTTTTATTTACTTGCGTGGGTTGCGGCCCAGGGTTTCCCGAAGAGGGAAATTAGCCCTGGCGCTGCTTGTGGCGCGGGTTCTCGCAGATCACCATGACCCGGCCATTACGGCGGATCACTTTGCACTTTTCGCAGATCTGCTTGACGCTCGGCTTGACCTTCATGGCGTTCCTTTGCGTGTAACAGTTGGTCAACTGGAGCAGCTATCAGCTTGCGCTTGGGCCGCCCAGCAATTTACTTGTAGCGGTAGACGATACGACCACGGGTGAGGTCGTACGGGCTGAGCTCCACCACTACGCGGTCCTCCGGGAGAATCCTGATGTAGTGCTGACGCATCTTTCCTGAGATGTGCGCCAGAACGATGTGCTTGTTGGTCAGCTCAACGCGAAACATCGCGTTGGGCAGCGCCTCCGTCACAACGCCCTCGATCTCAATGACCCCGTCCTTCTTGGCCATACCCTCCGCTAACTGTTGTTTGCCGCAGCCCACCGGATTGCACAGGCAGGACCACGGACGTTTTTGTTTGGATCGATTACCGCCCCCAGACCCAAAAGGGCGTGGCAGGGCAGACAACCAACAAACAACACTACTGCATGACAGTGGAGAAAGCTAATCAGTATAGACAGGCAGGAGGGCTAGTGGACGGTTCCAGGGATCCCGTCCAGGATTGCCAGCCGTACGACGTCGGCGGCCGCGCTTTGCAGGGTGATAAGGCTGACCCGCCGGGCGGCTTCGTCACTGCGGTCAAGTGCCAATGTTCCGGTTGAAAGACAGAAAACGGTATCGCCGTCGGCCAGGGTGTGTGAAGGGTTCAGCGCCCGCGCCAGTCCGGCGTGCGAAGCCGACGCCGTCCGGTAGCACTCAGCCACGTCCAGTACGGCGTTGGTAGCAACCACCACCAAGGTCGTGTTCAGCGGTGGCTGTTGGTCGAGACCCCGGTGACTTGGCCTGCCGGGATCCTCGTCCTGGTGATCGAGCCTGTCGAGATCCACCGGCGCGCCGAGTGCATTCACGATCGCCAGCGCCCCGACAACAACGCCGTTTTCGAGCGTCATCGACGCTGTCCCAACCCCGCCCCTGAACTGCCCGTGGTCAATAAGCGCCCCGGTGCCGGCACCCACGCTCCCGCGTTCGACGTCGTGGCCTTCCTCGTGCGCCGCGGCGGCGACGGTTGCCGCGTAGCCCATCTCCGCCGTCGGACGGGCACTGAAGTCGCCCCCGCGGCCCAGGTCAAAGATCGCGGCAGCGGGAACAATCGGCACTACTCCCCCGCTGACGGGGAAACCGCGACCGTTTTCCTCGCACCAGCGCTGCGCGCCGTGGGCGGTGGCTAATCCGTAGGCACTGCCGCCGGTGAGGACCACGGCGTCGACGGTTGTTACGAGCGTGGTGGGAGCGAGGGCATCGGTTTCATGTGTGCCTGGTCCGCCGCCGCGGACGTCCACGGAACCAACGGTGCCAACAGGCGGCAGAACCACAGTGACGCCGCTCAGCCAGCCCTCACCGGTCCGCTGGTTGTGGCCCACTCTGATTCCCGGTACATCCGTGATCGCTCCCATGCCCCCATTGTGCCCCGACGGCGGATGAGCCTGTGGAAACCCCGGTGCCTGGATCTCGACAAGCTCGGCCAGAGGCGCTCGACCACGGGGGCGACCACGGGCTCCTATGGAATCGGTACCGGGGTAACGCCCAGTGGAACCAGGCGGGAGGCACCGCCGTCGGCTGCTGAAAGGACCCAGATGCCCGCCTCGTGCACGGCCACCGAGTGCTCCCACTGGCAGGAACGGGAGCCATCCGTGGTGACCACAGTCCAGTCATCATCCAATACTGCGGTTTCGATGCTGCCGCGCACCAGCATGGGCTCTATCGCCAGGCACAGTCCCGCGCGGATCTTCGGACCACGGTGGCTGGTGCGGTAGTTCAGAACATCAGGTGCCATGTGCATTTCGGAGCCGATACCGTGGCCAACGTAATCTTCGAGGATGCCGAGCTTCTTGCCCGGAACGGAGGACACATAGTCGTCGATCGCTGCGCCGATGTCTCCCACGAACTTGCCCTTGGCAAGGGCCGCAATTCCGTGCCACATCGCTTCCTCGGTGACTTCGGAGAGCCGCTGGTCTTCAGGGTCGGCGTTGCCCACGATCACCGTGCGTGCCGAGTCCGAGTGCCAGCCGTTAACAATCGCACCGCCGTCGATGGAGATGATGTCGCCATCTTCCAGCTGGCGCCCGCCAGGGATGCCGTGCACCACCTCGTCGTTCACGGATGTGCAGATGCTGGCCGGGAAGCCGTGATAGCCCAGGAAGTTGGACTTTGCACCGGCTTCGCTCAAGACGGCGGCGAAGACGTCGTCAAGGTGCTTGGTGGTTACACCAGGGGCGGCGGCGGCGACCGCAGCATCAAGGGCGCGGCTGAGGATCAGTCCGGCCTCATGCATAGTGCGCATCTGCTGGTTGTTCTTGTATTCAATGCGGGGCTGGCCGAATGCCATGGTGCTTCCTTTCAATGACTAAGGCTCCTCCCGGTAGCCGGAAGGAGCCTTTGTCAGTCCTGCGCCCTTTTCAGGCGCTCTGGGCCTCTTTGATGGCCTGCATGACGCGATCGGTGACCTCGTCGATTCCACCGATGCCGTCAACACGGGTCAGGATGCCGCGTTCGGCATACTTGGCCACTACAGCTTCGGTCTGCTCATGGTAAAGGTCCAGGCGATGGCGGATGACGGTCTCGTTGTCATCGCTGCGGCCCGTTTCCTTGGCACGGCCCAACAGGCGGGTCACAAGTTCTTCGTCATCGGCGGTCAGCTGCAGGACGACGTCGAGCGAGTCGTTGGCCTCCGCCAGGATCCCATCGAGGTAGTCAACCTGGGCGGTGGTGCGTGGGTAACCATCCAGCAGGAAACCGTCTTCGACGTCGGATTCGCTGAGGCGGTCGCGGACCATCTTGTTGGTGACGCTGTCCGGAACGAAATCGCCGGCATCCATGTATTTCTTGGCTTCGAGGCCCAGCGGGGTTTCGCCCTTGACGTTGGCGCGGAAGATGTCGCCCGTGGAGATCGCCACGACGCCGAGCCGCTCGGAGATCCGTTCCGCCTGTGTTCCTTTGCCGGAACCGGGAGGTCCGATTATCAGCATCTTGGTCATCGCAATAGCCCTTCGTAGTGACGCTGCTGGAGCTGCGCGTCAATCTGCTTTACCGTTTCCAGGCCAACCCCCACCATGATCAGGATCGAGGTACCTCCGAACGGGAAGTTCTGGTTGGCATTGATCAGTACGAGCGCCACCAGCGGAATCAACGCCACGAAGCCCAGGTAGAGGGCGCCGGGGAGGGTGATCCTGGCCAGCACGTACTGCAGGTAGTCCGCTGTGGGCTTGCCCGCACGGATACCGGGAATGAAGCCGCCGTACTTCTTCATGTTGTTTGAGACTTCTTCGGGGTTGAAGGTGATCGCAACATAGAAGTAAGTGAAGAAGACGATCATGCCGAAGTAGAGCGCCATGTAAATGGGCTGGTCGCCCAACACAAGGTTGTTGCTGATCCACTCGACCCAGCCCGGAATCGGGTCACCGTTGGTGGGGGTATTGAACTGGGCGATCAGTCCCGGCAGGTACAGCATCGAAGAAGCAAAGATGACAGGTA
The DNA here is from genome assembly GCF_059383595.1 of Pseudarthrobacter sp. MDT1-40-2. Taxonomy (NCBI): domain Bacteria; kingdom Bacillati; phylum Actinomycetota; class Actinomycetes; order Micrococcales; family Micrococcaceae; genus Pseudarthrobacter; species Pseudarthrobacter sp. MDT1-40-2. The sequence goes on from NZ_JBWZCL010000001.1 coordinate 759,049, forward strand.
CGACGCCGGCCATGTTCACCTTGATGGGGATGTACGTGCTGGTTCCGCCCACGGTCCGCCGGCCTACCATGCGCTTGGCGTACTGCACCGGGATGCGGCGCTGGGACTGCTCAACGAAGACCACCAGGGCAACCGTGATCAGGCCGATCACCAGGACCATGAAGAAGGTACCCGGGCCCTGCGAGGACCAGATGGCGCCGAGGGAGGTGGGGAAGGACGCTGCGATCGAGGTGAAGATCAGCAGCGACATGCCGTTGCCCACACCCTTTTCGGTGACGAGTTCGCCCATCCACATGATCAGGCCGGTACCGGCCGTCAGCGTGATGATGATGAGGATGGTGGCGATGACACTGTCGTCGGGGATGATGGGCAGCGCACAACCTGGCAGCAGCTGTCCGGAGCGGGCTAGAGAAACCAGCGTGGTGGCGTTCAGCAGGCCAAGGGCGATGGTGAGGTACCGCGTGTACTGGGTCAGCTTTGACTGTCCAGCGGCACCTTCCTCATACAGTTCCTGGAACCGGGGAATGACCACCCGGAGCAGTTGAACGATGATGCTGGCCGTGATGTACGGCATGATGCCCAATGCGAAGACCGACACCTGCAGCAGCGCACCGCCACTGAACAGGTTGACCAACTGGTACAGCCCACCGGCTGTCTGGCCGGCCGCCAAGCACTGCTGGACGTTCTGGTAGTCCACGCCCGGCGAGGGGATGAAGGCACCCAAGCGGAAGATCGTGATAATTCCCAGCGTGAACAGCAACTTGCGTCGCAGATCAGGCGTGCGAAAGGCCCGGCCAAATGCGCTAAGCACGCGTCCTCCTGAGGTGTTAAGAGAGTGGAGTGATGGGCGTCAAAGAATCCCAACAACCGAGTCTAACGGGTTGATACGGAATGCGAACAATCGTGGACCCGCCCGGTGGGAAACGGGTTAAGAAAAAACTCCCGGTATGCGGGGCCGAAGCCCTACATACCGGGAGTCTGCAACGTGCCAAAGCAACGCCGGCTCCAGGTTTCCCTAGAGGACGGTGGTGGTTCCGCCTGCTGCTGCGATCTTTTCAGTTGCGCTTGCCGAGAATGCGTCGGCCGTGACGTTCACCTTAACGGTGATGTCGCCGGTGCCGAGCACCTTGACGGGCTGGTTCTTGCGAACGGCACCCTTTGCAACCAGGTTCTCCACGGTGACGTCGCCACCTTCGGGGAACAGTTCGTTGAGCTTGTCCAGGTTCACAACCTGGAACTCAACCCGGAACGGGTTTTTGAAGCCGCGCAGCTTCGGCAGGCGCATGTGCAGCGGCAACTGGCCGCCGGCAAAGCCAGCCTTGATCTGGTAGCGGGCCTTCGTACCCTTGGTACCGCGACCAGCGGTCTTACCCTTGGAACCTTCACCACGACCAACACGGGTCTTGGCGGTCTTGGCACCCGGGGCGGGACGCAGGTGGTGAACCTTCAGTGCGTTCTGCTTTTCAGCAGCGGCGCCCTGTGCCTTTTCGGCGGTGTTCTTCTCTGCCATTTACTTCGCCTCCTCTACCTTTACCAGGTGCGGAACCGTGTTGAGCATGCCAACCGTCACGGCATCGGCGGTACGGACCACAGTGTGGCCGATCCGCTTCAGGCCGAGGGACCGAAGGGTTTCACGCTGGTTCAGCTTGCCGCCAATGGCGGACTTGATCTGAGTGATCTCCAACTGTGCGTCGGAGGGAATCAGGTTCTTAGCCATGAGCTAGGCACCTACCTTCTGGTTCATCAGTGCCTTAACCAGAGCCGGAGGAGCGATCTCGTCCAGCGGCAGGCCACGGCGTGCTGCCACGGCTGCCGGCTCTTCGAGGCGCTTCAGGGCATCAACAGTCGCGTGAACGATGTTGATGGCGTTTGAAGATCCAAGCGACTTGGACAGGATGTCGTGGATGCCCACGCATTCCAGTACCGCACGCACCGGACCGCCGGCGATAACACCGGTACCGGCAGAAGCCGGACGCAGCATTACGACGCCCGCAGCAGCTTCACCCTGCACACGGTGCGGGATGGTGCTGCCAACGCGGGGAACGCGGAAGAAGGACTTCTTGGCTTCTTCGACGCCCTTTGCGATTGCGGCGGGAACTTCTTTCGCCTTGCCGTAGCCGACGCCGACCATACCGTTACCGTCACCAACGACGACGAGTGCGGTGAAGCTGAAGCGACGACCACCCTTGACGACCTTGGAAACGCGGTTGATGGTTACAACGCGCTCTACGAACTGGCTCTTCTCGGCTTCGCGGCCGCCGTCGCGGCCACCACGGCCACCACGGCCGCCGTCACGGCCACCACGTTCGCCGCCACGCTCGCCACCGCGACGGGCGCCACCACGGCGGTCGTCGGCGGCAGCTGCGGGGGCAGTGGCTTCAGCGGCTTCAGGGGCCTTCTGATCTGCAGACACAGTGTCCTTTTCCTTGTTTGCTTCCGTCACAGCGACAGCCCACCTTCACGTGCACCGTCAGCGACGGCGGCGATCCGGCCGTGGTACTTGTTGCCACCACGGTCGAAGACTACGGCTTCAACACCGGCAGCCTTCGCACGCTCGGCAACCAGCTCACCAACGCGCTTGGCCTTGGCGGTCTTGTCGCCGTCGAATGCACGGAGGTCCGCTTCCAGGGTGGAAGCGCTCGCTACGGTCTGACCAATGGTGTCGTCGACAACCTGGACAAATACGTGGCGTGCCGAACGGTTTACAACCAGACGGGGGCGTGCAGGCGTACCGGAGATGCGCTTGCGGATACGAAGCTGGCGGCGGCTGCGTGAAGCAGCCTTGCTCTTGTTCGTACGCTTCTTGTTAATTGCGATGGCCATGGTTACTTACCAGCCTTTCCGACCTTGCGGCGGATGACTTCGCCGGCGTAGCGAATGCCCTTGCCCTTGTACGGGTCAGGCTTACGCAGCTTGCGAATATTGGCAGCAACCTCGCCGACCTGCTGCTTGTTGATACCTGCAACAGAGAGCTTGGTCGGGGACTCAACTGCAAAGGTGATGCCATCCGGGGCGGTAACGCTGACCGGGTGGCTGTAGCCGAGAGCGAACTCAAGGTCTGATCCCTTGGCCTGAACGCGGTAACCAGTACCAACGATTTCAAGCTTCTTCTCGTAGCCCTTGGTTACGCCCTCGATCATGTTGGAGATCAGGGTGCGGGTCAGGCCGTGGAGTGAACGGGAGGCGCGCTCGTCGTTCGGGCGGGCGACAGTCAGGGTTTCTGCTTCCAGAGTGACCTCGATCGGGCTGGCCACAGTGTGGTTCAGCTCGCCCTTGGCACCCTTGACGCTGACGACAGAGCCGTCAACCTTGACCTCAACGCCGGCAGGAACGGTGATGGGGAGACGTCCAATACGTGACATTATTCTCTTCCTTTCCCGTTACCAGACGTAGGCGAGGACTTCGCCGCCCACGCCCTTCTTGCCGGCTTGCTTGTCAGTCAACAGGCCGGAAGAGGTGGACAGGATTGCGATACCCAGGCCACCCAGCACATGCGGCAGGTTGGTGGACTTCGCGTAAACGCGCAGGCCAGGCTTGGAGATGCGGCGGACGCCAGCGATGGAACGCTCGCGGTTCGGACCAAACTTCAGGTCGAGAGTCAGCTTCTTGCCGACCTCTGCGTCCTCTTCCTTCCAGCCGGCGATGTAGCCTTCGGCCTTCAGGATGTCGGCAACGCGTGCCTTGAGCTTGCTGTACGGCATGGACACGGAATCGTGGTAAGCCGAGTTTGCATTGCGCAGACGCGTAAGCATGTCTGCGACTGGATCAGTCATTGTCATGTGGGCTCTTGCCCTTCCTCATAACGGTTTCCGCGGGCTGGCTTCTGCAGGGATACTGCGTAGAGCCGGACCGCCGGACCTTTTACGTAGTTGATTAGTCTTCGGCCTTGAACGGGAAACCAAGCGCCTTCAGCAGCGCGCGGCCTTCGTCATCGGTCTTGGCAGTGGTGACAACCGTGATGTCCATACCGCGTACGCGGTCGATGGAATCCTGGTCGATCTCGTGGAACATAACCTGTTCGGTCAGACCGAAGGTGTAGTTACCGTTTCCGTCGAACTGGCGACCGCTGAGGCCACGGAAGTCGCGGATACGCGGGAGCGCCAGGGTGACCAGGCGGTCCAGGAATTCCCACATGCGGTCGCCACGCAGGGTAGCGTGCGCACCGATGGGCATGCCTTCGCGCAGCTTGAACTGTGCGATCGACTTGCGGGCCTTGGTTACCTGCGGCTTCTGGCCGGTGATCAGGGTGAGGTCGCGGACAGCGCCCTCAATCAGCTTGGAGTCCTTGGCGGCATCTCCAACACCCATGTTCACAACAACCTTGACCAGGCGGGGAACCTGGTTGACGTTTTCGTACTTGAATTCATCGGTGAGCGTGCTCTTGATGGATTCTGCGTACTTGGTCTTCAGACGAGGAACAATCTTCGCTGCCGGAGTCTCGAGAGTCTCAGTCATTAGATGTCCTTCCCTGAGCTCTTGGCCACGCGGATACGCACTTCACGCTTTACGCCATTGCGCTCAACGGTGTCGATGCGGAACCCTACGCGGGTGGGCTTCTTGGTGGACGGGTCTACCAGAGCCACGTTGGAGATGTGGATCGGAGCTTCGACAACTTCGATGCCACCGGTCTTGGTGCCGCGCTGCGACTGACCGACCTTGGTGTGCTTGGTGACGCGGTTGATGCCCTCGACCAACACACGGTTGGTGTCCGGGAATACACGCAGGACCTTGCCCTGCTTGCCGCGGTCGCCGCCGCGCTCAGCCTTGGCGCCAGTGATGACCTGAACCAGGTCACCCTTCTTGATCTTAGCCATGGACTAAAGCACCTCCGGAGCCAGAGAAACGATCTTCATGAACTTCTTGTCACGGAGTTCACGACCAACCGGTCCGAAGATGCGGGTACCACGGGGGTCACCGTCAGCCTTCAGGATCACAGCTGCGTTCTCGTCAAACTTGATGTAGGAACCATCCGCACGGCGGCGTTCCTTCTTGGTACGGACGATGACAGCCTTGACGACATCGCCCTTCTTTACGTTGCCGCCCGGGATTGCATCCTTGACGGTGGCGACGATGACGTCACCAATACCTGCGTAGCGACGGCCAGATCCACCGAGAACGCGAATGGTAAGGATTTCCTTAGCACCCGTGTTGTCGGCGACCTTGAGTCGCGACTCCTGCTGAATCACTATCTACTCCTTGCGTCGCGCCGGTTCTCAGACCGAAAATCTTCCTACGGAATGAGCCTTGCGGAACGGTTGATCGGGGTGTCTCTTGACCTGCCTGGATTTTGCCAGACCAGGCCTAAACTCCCGTGCCAAAAACATGTGCACCCCAGCCCCGGACCCAAGGGATCGGAAGCAAGGGGGCATTATGCCGTGGCACGATTGTTTACGAGTTGATGACGGCGCACGAAAGGCGCCATACAAACTCAATATCCTAGCACACCAGAGCCTCTCCCCCATATCACACGGCAGCCGCTGGCCATGCAGCGACGCTTCAGAACCCGCGCAGCGACGATTCAGAGTAACCGGGCCATGCAGGCCTTAAAAGCGAAAGCCCCTGCTCCCACAAGGGAACAGGGGCCCGCACGGAAAAGACCTACTTGGCCTTTTCGAGGATCTCTACCAGACGCCACCGCTTGGTAGCGGACAGCGGGCGGGTCTCGGCGAGGAGAACGAGGTCGCCGATGCCGGCGGTGTTCTCTTCGTCGTGAGCCTTGATCTTGGTGTTGCGGCGGATGACCTTGCCGTAAAGGGCGTGCTTTACGCGGTCTTCAACCTGGACAACGATGGTCTTCTCCATCTTGTCCGAGACCACGTAACCGCGCTTCGTCTTACGGTAACCGCGCTCAACAGCCTCGGCTGCTGCGGAAACAGTTTCCGTCACGTTCTCGTCCTTTTCACTCACTTGGCATCCTCCTCGGTCTCAACCGTTTCGGCCTTGTCGGCCTTCTTGGTTGCAGCCTTCTTGGACTTCTTCTCTTCCTTGGCTTCCACAACCGGTGCGGCAACCTCGGCACGAATGCCCAGTTCGCGTTCGCGGAGAACGGTGTAGATACGTGCGATGTCCTTCTTTACCGCGCGCAGACGACCATGGTTCTCCAGCTGACCGGTGGCTGACTGGAAACGCAGGTTGAACAGCTCTTCCTTGGACTTGCGGAGCTCCTCGACCAGACGCTCGTTATCGAAACCGTCCAGCTGTGCGGGAGCCAGATCCTTGGATCCTACTGCCATTTCTATTCACCACCTTCGCGACGCAGAATGCGTGCCTTCAACGGGAGCTTGTGGATTGCAAGGCGCAGTGCCTCGCGAGCTACCGATTCCTCGACGCCGGAGATCTCAAAGAGAACCCGGCCCGGCTTGACGTTCGCGACCCACCATTCCGGTGAACCCTTACCGGAACCCATGCGGGTTTCGGCGGGCTTCTTGGTCAGCGGACGGTCCGGGTAGATGTTGATCCAGACCTTGCCGCCACGCTTGATGTGGCGGGTCATCGCAATACGGGCAGACTCGATCTGACGGTTGGTGACGTAAGCCGGGCTCAGCGCCTGGATGCCGTACTCACCGAAGGAGACCTTGGTGCCGCCCGTAGCAGCGCCGGAACGACCCGGGTGGTGCTGCTTACGGTGCTTGACTCGACGTGGGATAAGCATTTAAGCCTGTCCTCCTTCTACAGCCTGCGCCGGAGCGGCGACTGCTGCCTCAGCTGCCGGAGCCTCGGCAGCCGGAGCTGCCTCGGTTGCCGGACGGTCGTTGCGACGACGGCGGTCACCGCGGTCAGCGCCACCCGGGCGGCCCGGACGATCGCTGGGACCACGGCCGCGGGACGGAGCAGCAGCGGCCTGCTGGGCCAGCTGCTTCGCCGTGACGTCACCCTTGTAGATCCAGACCTTCACGCCAATGCGGCCGAAGGTGGTCTTGGCTTCGTAGAAGCCGTAGTCGATGTTCGCACGAAGGGTGTGCAGGGGCACACGGCCTTCGCGGTAGAACTCCGAGCGGGACATTTCAGCGCCACCCAGTCGACCCGAGCAGGCGATACGGATGCCCTTGGCACCTGCACGCTGTGCGGACTGCATGGCCTTCTTCATCGCACGGCGGAATGCCACGCGGGAAGTGAGCTGCTCAGCAACGCCCTGGGCAACAAGCTGTGCTTCCATCTCGGGGTTCTTGACCTCGAGGATGTTCAGCTGAACCTGCTTGCCGGTGAGCTTTTCGAGCTCGCCGCGAATGCGGTCTGCTTCTGCTCCACGGCGGCCAATGACGATGCCCGGGCGTGCCGTGTGGATGTCCACGCGGACACGGTCACGGGTGCGCTCGATTTCGACCTTGGCGATACCGGCGCGCTCCATGCCCGTGGACATGAGCTGGCGGATACGGATGTCTTCGCGAACGAAGTCCTTGTACCGCTGTCCGGCCTTGGTGCTGTCAGCGAACCAGTGCGATACGTGATCGGTGGTGATGCCGAGTCGGAACCCGTGCGGGTTTACTTTCTGTCCCACTTAGCGAACCTCCTCTTTCTCGGGGGAAGCGACTACCACAGTGATGTGGCTGGTGCGCTTCTTGATCTGAAATGCACGACCCTGAGCACGCGGCTGGAACCGCTTCATGGTCGGGCCTTCATCAACAAAGGCTTCGCTGATGATGAGGTCACCTTCGTCAAACGCAACGCCGTCGCGGTCCGCGAGGACCCGGGCGTTGGAGATTGCCGACTGAACTACCTTGAATACCGGCTCCGAAGCTGCCTGGGGGGCAAACTTCAGAATTGCCAGAGCCTCATTCGCTTGCAAACCACGAACAAGGTTGACGACGCGCCGGGCCTTCATAGGCGTTACGCGGATGTGACGCGCAATTGCCTTGGCTTCCATTGCTTTCCTTCTCTCGTCTTTGACGTAAGTGCAGGCGCCTAGCGGCGCTTGCCCTTACGGTCGTCCTTGACATGGCCGCGGAATGTCCGCGTAGGAGCGAATTCGCCGAGCTTGTGCCCGACCATCGACTCAGTGACAAACACCGGAATGTGCTTGCGTCCGTCGTGTACGGCGATCGTGTGCCCGAGCATGTCGGGGATGATCATCGACCGGCGGGACCAGGTCTTAATGACGTTCTTAGTGCCCTTATCGTTTTCCCTGGCGACCTTTACAAAGAGGTGCTGGTCAACGAAAGGACCTTTTTTCAGGCTGCGTGGCATGTGTCCAGGCTCCTATCGCTTGTTCTTGCCAGTACGACGGCGACGAACAATAAGCTTGTCGCTCTCTTTGTTGGGACGGCGGGTGCGACCTTCGCGCTTACCGTTGGGGTTGACGGGGTGACGTCCACCGGACGTCTTACCCTCGCCACCACCGTGCGGGTGGTCGACCGGGTTCATGGCTACACCACGGACCGTCGGACGGACACCCTTCCAGCGCATACGGCCGGCCTTGCCCCAGTTGATGTTCGACTGCTCGGCGTTACCGACCTCGCCGATGGTTGCGCGGCAGCGCACATCAACGTTGCGGATTTCGCCGGAGGGCAGACGCAGCTGGGCGAAACGGCCTTCCTTGGCGACAAGCTGAACAGACGCACCGGCGGAGCGGGCCATCTTGGCACCGCCACCTGGACGCAGCTCAACGGCGTGGATAACAGTACCCACGGGGATGTTGCGCAGCGGCAGGTTGTTGCCCGGCTTGATGTCGGCATTGGCGCCGGCCTCAACGAAGTCGCCCTGTGAGAGCTTGTTCGGGGCGATGATGTAACGCTTGGTGCCATCAACGTAGTGCAGGAGCGCGATGCGAGCCGTACGGTTCGGGTCGTACTCGATTTCGGCAACGCGGGCGTTGACGCCGTCCTTGTCGTGACGACGGAAGTCGATCAGACGGTACTGGCGCTTGTGCCCACCACCCTTGTGACGGGTCGTGATCTTGCCGGAGTTGTTACGTCCACCCTTTTTCGGGAGGGGACGAACCAACGACTTTTCCGGCGTCGACCGCGTGATTTCAGTGAAGTCCGCTACGCTCGAGCCCCGACGGCCCGGTGTAGTCGGCTTGTATTTACGGATTCCCATAATTTATTTCCTCGTTAAAGTGGTCTCCGCTACGCGAGCGGACCGCCGAAGATGTCGATAGTGCCTTCTTTGAGGGAGACAATCGCACGCTTGGTGTTCTTGCGCTGACCCCATCCGAATTTGGTCCGCTTGCGCTTACCGGCACGGTTGATGGTGTTGATCGATTCGACCTTGACGGAGAAAATTTTCTCCACGGCCAGCTTGATCTCGGTCTTGTTCGAGCGGGGGTCCACCAGGAAGGTGTACTTGCCCTCATCGATCAGGCCGTAGCTTTTTTCCGAAACGACGGGTGCAAGCACGACGTCGCGAGGATCTTTGATGGTGGCTGCACTCACTTGGCATCCTCCTCATTGTTTGCAGCCTTCGCGGCAACGAATGCCTCGTAAGCAGCCTTGGTGAAGACGACGTCATCGGACACGAGTACGTCGTAGGTGTTCAGCTGATCTACATACAGAACGTGAACTGCCTCGAGGTTGCGCACGGACAGTGCGGCAACATCGTTGGAGCGCTCGATGACGACCAACAGGTTCTTGCGGTCCGAGACGCCGCGCAGCGTAGCCAGTGCTGCCTTGGAAGAGGGCTTGGTGCCTTCTACCAGGTCAGCAACGACGTGGATGCGGCCGTTACGGGCACGGTCGGAGAGTGCGCCGCGCAGTGCAGCAGCAATCATCTTCTTGGGGGTCCGCTGGCTGTAGTCACGAGGAGTCGGGCCGTGGACGATGCCACCGCCGGTCATGTGAGGAGCACGGATTGAACCCTGACGGGCGCGGCCGGTGCCCTTCTGCTTGAACGGCTTGCGGCCTGCACCTGAAACTTCAGCGCGGGTCTTGGTCTTGTGGGTACCCTGGCGGGCAGCAGCGAGCTGTGCAACGACGACCTGGTGCAGCAGGGGCACGTTGGTCTGTACGTCGAAGATCTCTGCAGGCAGGTCTACCTGGACAGTGTTAGCCATTGAACTAGGCTCCCTTCACAGCAGTGCGTACGAGGACGACCTGGCCGCGGGCGCCGGGAACGGCACCCTTGATAAGGAGCAGCGACTTCTCGACGTCAACCGCGTGAACCGTGAGGTTCATGGTGGTGTGACGAACGGCGCCCATGCGGCCGGCCATTTTCATGCCCTTGAAGACGCGGCTCGGGGTGGATGCGCCACCGATTGAACCGGGCTTACGGTGGTTCTTGTGGGCACCGTGGGAAGCTCCAACGCCGTGGAAGCCGTGACGCTTCATAACACCGGCGAAGCCCTTGCCCTTGGAGGTGCCAATGACGTCGATCTTCTGGCCGGCTTCGAAGACCTCTACCGAGAGCTCCTGGCCAAGCGCGTACTCAGCAGCATCTGCGGTACGGATTTCGACGACGTGACGGCGAGGCGTGACGCCTGCCTTTTCAAAGTGACCAGCCAGCGGCTTGGTGACCTTGCGGGGATCGATCTGGCCGTAGCCGATCTGAACAGCGACGTAGCCATCTACCTCTGCGTTACGCAGCTGGGTGATGACGTTCGAATCTGCCTGGACCACAGTGACGGGGATGAGCTTGTTGTTCTCGTCCCAGACCTGGGTCATGCCGAGCTTCGTGCCCAGCAGGCCCTTTACGTTACGGGTTGCGGTCATAGTCTCTCAGCACCTCCCTACAGCTTGATTTCGATGTTCACGTCGGCCGGCAGGTCGAGGCGCATAAGCGAGTCGACAGCCTTGGGCGTGGGATCGATGATGTCGATAAGACGCTTGTGCGTGCGCATTTCAAAGTGCTCGCGGCTGTCCTTGTACTTGTGCGGAGAGCGGATAACACAGTAAATGTTCTTCTCCGTAGGCAGCGGCACGGGGCCAACTACCGTTGCGCCTGCGCGCGTGACCGTCTCAACGATCTTCCGCGCTGAAACATCAATGACCTCGTGGTCATATGACTTCAGCCGGATGCGGATTTTTTGTCCCGCCATGTCGCCTGACTCTCTTTCAGTCTTTGCTTCCCCTGAATAGGGCTGCCCTGTTTACTTGCATGTTGCATGTGGCTGCCGAAGCATTTGAAGTCTGGACTACCACCCGCCGCACAAGCTGAATCCGGAAGAATCCGGGTTCCTCAACCTGCCGGCGTAACCGACCCCCGCGGTCGGGCGTGTCGCGATTTCCACGCATACAAATCCGCATTCCAGGGGTTTGGGTTATGTTTGGTCTTCAACTTGGACCCTGACACCCGGCATTATCCGGATCGGGACGCGAAGAAGCGCTTGAACAACTCATCTAGTATGCCGGATATTATCGGCAGAAGCGAATCCCGGCTTTGCGGGTGGGTGCAGGACCCTGCCCGGGGGTCCTGCAGGAGGCTCAAATGAGCGTGCGGAGTGACTACTCTTTCCGGTTCGACCGGTTGATGCGCTTGGCGCGGTCGATCTCACGGCTGAAGTGCTTGCGTACCCAGAAGACGCCGGCCACAACGGCCACCGCCACCAGGAGGAAGATAAGCCAGGTCATGGTGAGTCCCTTCGTCGGGTGCAAGCCTATCAGTTGCGGCATTGCCCGCACCGCGGAAGCTGCTGTTCGACGGCGGCATATCAGTTCCCGGGTTTGCTGCGGTTCAGGCGCCAGAGCGCAAAGGCAATAAGTCCGACGGCGATCAGTGCCAAAAGCGCAAAGGTGTACTCCCGCATCGCCCACATCACGCACAACGCCACGCCGGCTGCTCCCCACCAGAGGAAGGTCCGCTCCCCCAGGAGGAAGCCGCCCAACATCAGTACGGCCATGGCAACCAGCATCCACAGCTGCTGGCCCCCGTTTCCGCCGAAGATCACCAGCACCCCGCTCAGGGTCAGCAGGCCTGCACCGGCTCCCAGGATCAGCCTGCCTGCCAGGTCCTGCCCGCTGACGAAGCGAAGGGCGCCCAGCACAGCGGCCAGGATCACGTACCACTGCAACAGCCAGAAAAAGTCGGGCCAAGGGCCGGGGCCGCTCAACGGCACCAGGGCCGCCCGCTGCACGGAGGCCGTAACGGCGAGTGCGCCCAGTTCCAGCACAGCCCGGCGATGCGCCTGTGGCGCCTCAGCCCGGGCGATGGCGGCAGTGACCAGCACCAGCGCGGCACCAACCCAGGCGGTGCCATCGTCCTGCAGGCCCACCAGGGCTGCGAACGCAAACCCGGCGCCAGCAGTGACAGCAAGGCTCCACCGCGCCACGTCCTGATGGGCCAACCAGGAACCGAGGAGAAACCTCATCAAATACAGGACCATGGCTGCCGGAACTATCCCGGCGAGCCAAGGAAAATAACCCTCCCATCGACGGCCGAGGTCCAAGGCGCTCCCCGCAGCCGCTCCCGCGGCGAGGACATAGCCGCCCGGCAGGACCAGAGCGGCTGCCGGCGGGCAGGCCCAGCGAAGTGCTTCCAGCCATGTCACAGCGAACAACACAACAGCAAGGACCAGCAACGCAATTCCGGCGAGCCAGTCCTCCACCGGGTCAGCAGTTGCCCATGCCCCCAGGACCGCAACAACGCTGAAGGTAGTTGCACTGACCGCCCACAGCCAGTGTTCCAGCCCGGCTGCGTTGTGATGCCGCCGGACGATACCTGCTCCTGTTGCGGCCAGGGCCAACGCCATCAGCAAGGCGGCCACTCCCCTGCTGTCCAGCAGCTCCTGACCGAACACCCCCGGCAGCTGACCCATGACATCGAGCGGCCCGAGCATCAGGACGCCGAACAGCACTGAATACGGCACAAAGTAGGAGGCGCCGAGCGCACTGAACAGTTTCCTGGCCACAATTGCCGAAACCGCCAGGAGACCCAACGATACGAACAGCACCCATCGGCCGCCATCGGCCTCCACGGTGTTGCCGCTGAATGACTGCAGCAGATAGCCCAGCGGCAACAGCGCCTGGCCTGCCAGCGTGATCCAGACTGCTGCCTGCTGGAACGGAACATCGGCAAGCCGGCGGCGCATCAGCCACCGGACAACATGCTGGGCGGCGAGAACGGCGGCGAGCGTGAGCGTCACCACCGTAGAAGACGCCGCGATGTCATAGCTCAGTACCACGACCAGGGCGGCGGTGAGCACCCTGGCGGCAACGAAGTAGCTTCCCTTGGCCTTGCGGGATGCAGCCGCCACAACCATCACCGTACTGAAGGCGGCAAAGACGGCCAGCACCATCTCGGTACCGGCCAGGTCTCCCCACAGCGTAACCAGTAGTACAAGGAAGGTGGCCGGCGCGCACCAGATGGCCGCAGGCCTGCCGCGAAGAACGTATCCTGAAACTGCCGAGCTGAGCGAGACTGTTGCCACAACGCTGAGCAGCTGGATCTGACCCGGCTGTGCTAAAACAACCGCGGCCGCTGCAACAAGCTGGAGAGCCAGGCCCGCCCCCACATCAGCAGCCACCCATGATGGCGCCCCCGTCCGCAGTTCCGAGGCAAGCGGGAATACCAGCTGCACGGCAAGGACCAGCACCAGCACCGCAGCTGCCCCTACGGGTTGGCCGCCGAAAACCCATGGACCGCTGCCGGCATTCCAGTGCAGGAAAAGGGACAGCGCCAGGCCGGTCCCGGCCGCCCTGGACAGCAGCCAGTAAGCCGCCCGATGTTCGGGGAGCTGGACCTTCGCCCCGCACGCCACGAAGTAGGCCAGCACCATAGCAAGGGCAGAGTTGCCTGCACCGCGGCCCGCCTCGAGGAACAACAGTGGCACCGTGACACCCGCGGCCACGAAAGGCAATACCTCGGGAAACTGCCATAACCGACCGACAACCTGTGCCGGGGGTTCCATACCGTCTTGGCGGTGGAGGAGAAGCCAGAACGCTGCCACCAAAGTGGCAGCCAGCAAGGACAGGCCACTCACTACGGTGAAGCCGTGCCCCTCGCTGCGGTCCATGGTTGTCAGAACCGCAAAGGCGACGAGTCCTGCCCCGGTGAACCATGCCAAAGAACCGGCCGGAGCGGCGGCCGGAACCCGGAAAAGGACCATTACTGCGGTTGCCAGTTGCTGGCACACTATTGCTAAAACCAACGCCAACAGGGCATGCGAAGCCTGCTCCGGGTGGGGGCCCTCGGCAGCCAGGACCACGAACGGCACCGCGGCGGTACCGGCCCACCGGGCGGCCAGGACCAGCCGGCTGCGTGCCGCCTCCGCCGCATTGCCTGTGCGGACTCCCCAGAAGATGGCAACAGCGATGAACATTCCGGCGACAACCCACCGGTCCAGTTCCGCGGAAAGCACGAGGGCGGCAGCAATGGCGGCGGGAGGCGCCCCTTCTGCCGGGCCGCCCAGCAGGAGGGCAATTACCATGGCCGTGAGCAGCGCCGCCACAACAGGTACAAGCAGCGGAGTCACGGTGTCCGGCTGAGCAGTCAGGGGCAGATTGATAAACCACGAGGAGAAGCCGAACGCCATAGTAAGCAGTAGCTGCAGGCCGAAGGTCACCACCGCATCCGTTCGCCATCGGACGGCCGCCGTTCTGGATTGCGGTACCGCCGGGCGCGCAGGCATCCAGCGTTGCAGGCTTTCGCGGCCAACGGCAACGAAGATCGCCTGGCCGGCAAGCACCATGGATGCCAACAGGAAGCCGTCCTGGAACCCGCTGCCCAGATGCCAGCCAAGACTGACGGCACCGAGCGTGAGGGTCACACGGGCACCGTAGAAATAGGCGGTCCGGCGCTTGGCATCGGCGATGGCCATCACCGTGAAGTACGCAGTCGCCATGGCCATGACCAACGAATGCTCGGCCGCACCCAGCTGCGGAGCTACTGTGGCAATCCCCGCGACGGCGGGCACAAGGTAGGGATGGACGTCCCGAAGCGGCCTGATGTACAGCGGCGGGATCCAGCCGGGCCGGCGGAGGGAAAGCAACGTGAGCAACACGGCGACCCCGATCAACCCGGTGAAATGCCAGACCAAGGCCCCGCCAAGCACCGAGACGCCGGACACTGCAGTTGAGATCACGAACGTCAGCGACAGATAGACCAGCACCCTGCTGTTGAGCCTGACTGCGGCCGCCATATAAGCAACCACACCCAGCAGCGAGGTCAGCAACCAGGCAAGTGGGCCGTTGGGGAGGGCAAAGTTATACATGGCCAGGCCCACGATTGGCACCAGTGCGAGCCCGGTCCCGGCGAACGCGACTGCGGCCGGCCGGAGCTGTGGCGCACGGGCATGCAGCACCATCCCAGCACCATAGAACGCGGCAGTTACTGCACATACCCCGGCAAAGCGCAGGGCGGGCGGCAGGCCGGTTCCGATGAACAAGGCTGCGGCTGCCACCAGCAACAGGCTCGCCACGTACAAGATGATGTTGATGTTCTGCCGGTCACGCTTCTCCTGGCGCGCGCGCAGGTCGGCGGGGGTTCGGCCTGGGGCCGGCTTTAGCGCCGTTGCGCTGACCGGCCGCACGGTTGGGGCCGTGCGTGCTGACGAGGCCACAGGTGCTGAGGCGGCCGGGAGTCGGGAAGCGAACCGAGGGTCGGACGCGGCCGGACCAGACGGATGCGCGGCAGCCGGGTGCAGGCGTGGCGACTGGGTTTCCGGCGCCTGGATTGCGACGTACTCCGGCGCTCGGCCCGCCGCCGTCGAACGTTCCATAGCATCCTGTTCGACCTTGGCCAGCGCATCGCGCCAACCCTGCAGGTGCCCCGCTCGATAGCCGGCTTCGTACGAGGCATCGTTCATGGCAGAGCCTTCCGTTGGTTAAGGACCTGTCCGGCCGTGTCAGGAAATGAGGAACCCACAGATTAAATCCATTGACTGGATAAATATAGCAAAAAGCAACCCCGCTGCGTATGCAGCGGGGTTGCTATGGAAGACCACGGCCGTCGCCGTCCGGGTCATCCCAAGCAGCAGATGCTACTTGTTGATCTTGGTGACTCGTCCTGAACCAACGGTGCGGCCGCCTTCGCGGATAGCAAAGCCGAGGCCCTCTTCCATTGCGATGGGCTGGATGAGCGCAACGGTCATCTCAGTGTTGTCGCCGGGCATAACCATTTCCGTGCCCTCAGGCAGGGTGATAACGCCGGTAACGTCCGTCGTGCGGAAGTAGAACTGCGGGCGGTAGTTGGAGTAGAACGGGTTGTGACGTCCGCCTTCGTCCTTGGAGAGGATGTAGACGTTAGCCTCGAAGTCGGTGTGCGGGGTGATGGAACCCGGCTTGACGACAACCTGGCCACGCTCTACGTCATCACGCTTCAGACCGCGGAGCAGGAGGCCACAGTTCTCGCCGGCCCATGCTTCGTCGAGCTGCTTGTGGAACATCTCGATACCGGTAACCGTGGTCTTCTGGACCGGGCGGATGCCGACGATCTCAACCTCGGAGTTGATGGCGAGGGTTCCACGCTCGGCGCGGCCCGTAACAACGGTGCCACGGCCGGTGATGGTGAAAACATCTTCGATCGGCATGAGGAAGGGCTTGTCGCGGTCGCGGATGGGGTCCGGAACGGACTCATCTACGGCAGCCATCAGGTCCTCGACGGACTTGACCCACTCGGGATCGCCTTCCAGAGCCTTCAGGCCGGAAACGCGAACGACGGGCGCTTCGTCACCATCGAAGCCCTGTGAGCTCAGGAGCTCACGGACTTCCATTTCAACGAGGTCCAGCAGTTCTTCGTCATCAACCATGTCGGCCTTGTTCAGCGCGACCAGCAGGTAGGGAACACCAACCTGGCGGGCGAGCAGAACGTGCTCGCGGGTCTGTGCCATCGGGCCGTCAGTGGCGGCAACCACGAGGATTGCACCGTCCATCTGTGCAGCACCGGTGATCATGTTCTTGATGTAGTCAGCGTGACCCGGGGCGTCTACGTGTGCGTAGTGGCGCTTCTCGGTCTGGTACTCAACGTGGGAGATGTTGATGGTAATGCCGCGCTGACGCTCTTCGGGAGCAGAGTCGATTGACGCGAAGTCGCGCTTCTCGTTGAGATCCGGGTACTTGTCGTACAGCACCTTGGAAATGGCGGCCGTCAACGTCGTCTTACCGTGGTCAACGTGACCAATGGTGCCGATGTTAACGTGCGGCTTAGTCCGCTCGAACTTTGCCTTTGCCACAGGTTCCTCCTAGAACGTTTTCAAATGACTTACCCTTCAACCGCGCTTATCGCGGCAGAAACTCAGGTAAGTCTACTTGGGGGGCTTTGGATTGGTGAAATTGCAGATTCAGGTACTAATACTAGTGCCTCGAGCCTGTTCGTGCAGATGGCCGGGACCGGCTGAGCCGGACTGCGCCCGACCGGTTCCGGCCAGCTGCACCGGGCGTGTTCCGTTGACCGGAGTCACGCCCAAGGTTGTTTGCTTTGAATGTCCGAAGACTACTCGCCGCGGGTCTTCTGGATGATCTCGTCGGCAACGGCCTTCGGGACCTCGGCGTAGCTGTTGAAGGTCATGGAGTAAACAGCACGGCCCTGGGTCTTCGAACGCAGGTCGCCGATGTAGCCGAACATGCCGGACAGCGGGACGTGCGCACGGATGACCTTGACACCCTGTGCATCTTCCATGGACTGCATCTGGCCACGACGGGAGTTCAGGTCACCGATAACTTCACCCATGTATTCCTCAGGGGTGCGGACCTCAACATCCATCAGCGGTTCAAGCAGAACAGGGTTCGCCTTGCGTGCGGCTTCCTTGAAAGCCATACGGCCGGCGATCTTGAACGCCATTTCCGAGGAGTCAACATCGTGGTAAGCGCCGTCAATCAGCGTCGCCTTGATACCGACAACCGGGTAACCGGCCAGGACGCCATCGTTCAGCGCATCCTGGATACCTGCGTCAACGGAAGGAATGTACTCGCGGGGAACGCGGCCACCAGTGACCTTGTTCTCGAACGCGTACAGCTCGCCTTCGGCAGTATCCATCGGCTCGATGGCAATCTGGATCTTAGCGAACTGACCCGAACCACCCGTCTGCTTCTTGTGGGTGTAGTCGTGGCGTTCGACGGCGCGCTTGATGGTTTCGCGGTACGCAACCTGCGGCTTGCCGACGTTTGCCTCGACCTTGAATTCGCGACGCATGCGGTCCACCAGGATGTCCAGGTGGAGCTCGCCCATGCCGGCGATGATGGTCTGGCCGGTGTCTTCGTTGAGGGAGACCTGGAAGGTCGGATCCTCAGCAGAGAGCTTCTGGATGGCCGTGGAGAGCTTCTCCTGGTCACCCTTGGTGTTCGGCTCGATGGCAACCGAGATCACGGGCTCCGGGAAGCTCATGGACTCAAGAACGATCTGGTTGGCCGAATCACACAGCGTGTCGCCCGTGGTGGTGTCTTTGAGGCCGATGGCTGCGTAGATGTGGCCGGCGGTAGCGCCATCAACAGGCATTTCCTTGTTGGCGTGCATCTGGAACAGCTTGCCGATGCGCTCCTTCTTGCCCTTAGTGGAGTTGACCACCTGTGCGCCTGCTTCCACGTGACCGGAGTACACGCGGATGAAGGTGAGCTGGCCGAAGAAGGGGTGCGCGGCGATCTTGAACGCCAGTGCGGAGAACGGCTCTTCGGAAGAAGGCTTACGGGTAAGCTCCTTCTCTTCGTCGCGAGGATCGTGACCGATCATCGGGGGGACGTCGAGCGGGTTCGGCAGGTAATCGACGACGGCATCCAGCATGGGCTGCACGCCACGGTTCTTGAACGCCGAACCACAGAAGATCGGGTAGAGCTCGGAGTTGATCGTCATCTTGCGGATGCCGGCCTTCAGCTCCTCAACGGTGAGTTCTTCACCTTCGAGGTACTTCTCCATGAGCTCTTCGGAAGCTTCTGCAACCGTCTCAACCAGGGCGGCACGGTATTCGTCGGCCTTCGCCTGAAGATCAGCAGGAATTTCCTGGACTTCGTACTTGGCACCCATGGTGACATCACCCTTGGCATCGCCAGGCCAGACCAGTGCGCGCATTTCGAGCAGGTCCACAACGCCAATGAAGTCGTTTTCGGAACCGATCGGAAGCTGCATGACCAGCGGCTTGGCACCCAGGCGGCTGATGATGGTGTCTACGGTGAAGTAGAAGTCAGCGCCCAGCTTGTCCATCTTGTTGACGAAGCAGATGCGGGGGACGTTGTACTTGTCAGCCTGGCGCCATACGGTCTCAGACTGGGGCTCAACGCCTTCCTTGCCATCGAACACAGCAACTGCGCCGTCGAGGACGCGCAGGGAGCGCTCAACCTCAACAGTGAAGTCAACGTGGCCGGGGGTGTCGATGATGTTGATCTGGTTGTTTTCCCAGAAGCAGGTCACGGCGGCAGACGTGATGGTAATGCCGCGTTCCTTTTCCTGTTCCATCCAGTCAGTGGTGGAGGCGCCGTCGTGCGTCTCACCAATCTTGTGGTTCACACCCGTGTAGAACAGGATGCGCTCGGTAGTAGTGGTCTTGCCGGCATCAATGTGGGCCATGATGCCGATGTTGCGGACCTTGCTGAGGTCGGTAAGCACGTCCTGTGCCACGGGGTCTCCCTTTCGGATGAACTACTCGTCCGCCGCCGGCCGGGGCCGGCGGCGCACGAAAGTATTACCAGCGGTAGTGTGCGAAGGCCTTGTTGGACTCGGCCATCTTGTGGGTGTCTTCGCGACGCTTCACAGCGGCACCGAGACCGTTGGAGGCATCCAGGATTTCGTTCTGGAGGCGCTCGGTCATCGTCTTTTCACGGCGGGCCTTGGAGTAACCGACCAGCCAACGCAGTGCGAGGGCAGTGGAGCGGCCGGGCTTGACCTCAACCGGAACCTGGTAAGTAGCGCCACCAACACGGCGGGAGCGGACCTCAAGCGAAGGCTTGACGTTCTCCATGGCCTTCTTGAGGGCTGCGACAGGGTCGCCGCCGGACTTTGCGCGTGCACCTTCAAGGGCACCGTAAACGATGCGCTCGGCGGTGGACTTCTTGCCGTCGACCAGCACCTTGTTGATCAACTGCGTGACCAGGGGGGAGCCGTAAACGGGATCTACTACTAGCGGCCGCTTCGGGGCCGGACCCTTGCGAGGCATATTACTTCTTCTCCATCTTTGCGCCGTAGCGGCTGCGTGCCTGCTTACGGTTCTTCACACCCTGGGTATCAAGGGCGCCACGGACGATCTTGTAGCGCACACCGGGGAGGTCCTTAACGCGACCACCGCGGACGAGCACAATGGAGTGCTCCTGCAGGTTGTGTCCCACACCGGGGATGTAAGCGGTCACTTCAACGCCACCGTTGAGGCGCACACGTGCGACCTTACGGAGTGCCGAGTTCGGCTTCTTCGGGGTGGTGGTGTAAACGCGGGTGCAAACACCGCGGCGCATCGGGCTGCCCTTAAGGGCGGGAGCCTTGGTCTTGGAGACCTTAGGCGTGCGGCCCTTGCGGACCAGCTGGTTAATCGTAGGCACTCTCGTGTTCTCCGTTGGTTTGATCTCTACCGGTGCAATCTGGCGTCAGCCGTCCCTGCGCCGGTTTTGGCGTTGTCCCTGCAGCCATGGGGTTGAAACAAGTGCGTAGGCGTGCAAAAGTGTGGCATTCGTTGCGCACCTAGCCCGCAACCCGGAAACAAGCTCACGCCCAGCATCATGAGAACAAAACCAAAATGATGCTGCGGCGGCCTTCATCCACTGCCACACAGAACAATTACCAAAATTCTAGCACGGCTTGCCCTGGCGCCTTAATCGGGTGTATATGAAAGGCCCCGTCCCCCACCGATGGCATGCACGGCGGGAAACGGGGCCTCTCATAAGAGCGGGGCGGAGTCCCTACGTGCCGCGGGGTGCGACACGAGGGAACCTGCTGTGCCCGTTAGCGGAAATCGTTGCCGAGATCGTAATCGTCGAGCGGGATGGCGTGGAACTCAGGAGCTCCCTCGCCGCCCAGGGTGTCGTAGGAGAAGTCGCTGAAGGCGCTGGGGCCGGTGAACAGATTGGCCTTTGCTTCCTCAGTGGGCTCCACCGTGACCTCGGTGTAGCGCGGGAGACCCGTGCCGGCCGGGATCAGCTTACCGATGATGACGTTCTCCTTGAGGCCGAGCAGCGGATCGCTCTTGCCTTCCATGGCCGCCTGCGTCAGGACGCGGGTGGTCTCCTGGAAGGAAGCTGCGGACAGCCAGGACTCGGTCGCCAGCGACGCCTTGGTGATACCCATGAGCTCGGGACGGCCGGAAGCCGGCGTCTTGCCCTCGGATACAACGCGGCGGTTGGCGTCCTCGAAGCGGCTGCGCTCGGCGAGCTCGCCGGGCAGCAGATCCGATTCACCGGATTCGATGACCGTGACGCGGCGCAGCATCTGGCGGACGATAACCTCGACGTGCTTGTCGTGGATACCGATGCCCTGGCTGCGGTACACGCCCTGGACCTCGTCAACCAGGAACTTCTGCGCGGCACGGGGACCCATGATGCGCAGCACCTGCTTGGGATCGACCGGACCATTGATCAGTTTCTGGCCAACGCTGACGTGCTCGCCGTCTTCGATGAGGAGGCGTGAACGGCGCAGGACCGGGTAAGCAATCTCTTCGGAGCCGTCGTCGGGCGTGATCACCAGACGCATCTGGCGTTCCGTCTCCTCGATGGTGATGCGGCCGGCTGCTTCTGCAATCGGTGCGACACCCTTCGGGGTACGGGCTTCGAAGAGCTCCTGGATACGGGGCAGACCCTGGGTGATGTCGTCGCCACCGCTGGCGGAAACAGCACCACCGGTGTGGAACGTACGCATGGTCAGCTGGGTACCGGGCTCACCGATCGACTGTGCGGCAATGATGCCCACGGCCTCGCCGATGTCCACGGTCTTACCCGTAGCCAGGGACCGGCCGTAGCACAGTGCGCAGGTACCGACGCTGGACTCACAGGTGAGGACAGAGCGGACCTTGACTTCGGTGATGCCGGCTGCGAACAGCTGGTCAATGACGACGTCGCCGCAGTCGGTTCCGGCAGCTGCCAGTACGTTGCCCTTGGCATCGACGACGTCGACGGCCAGGGTACGTGCGTAGGCACTGTTCTCGACGTTCTCATCCAGGACGAGCTCGCCGTTGGAGTCTGCGATGGCGATCGGCGTGACCAGGCCACGCTCGGTGCCGCAGTCTTCTTCGCGGACGATGACATCCTGCGACACGTCCACCAGACGACGGGTGAGGTAACCCGAGTTGGCGGTACGCAGCGCGGTATCGGCCAGGCCCTTACGTGCACCGTGGGTGGCGATGAAGTATTCCAGCACCGACAGGCCCTCGCGGTAGGAGGACTTGATGGGACGCGGGATGATCTCACCCTTAGGGTTGGCCACCAGGCCACGGATACCCGCGATCTGACGGACCTGCATCCAGTTACCACGTGCACCGGAGGACACCATGCGGTTGATGGTGTTCATCGGGGACAGGCTGTCACGCATCGCCTGGGCGATTTCGTTCGTTGCCTTGTTCCAGATCTCGATCAGTTCCTGGCGACGCTCGTCGTCGTCGATCAGGCCCTTGTCGTACTGGCCCTGGATCTTGGCAGCCATGGTCTCGTAACCGGCGAGGATCGCCGGCTTGTCCTTGGGTACCTCGATGTCAGAGATGGCAACGGTGACGCCCGAACGGGTTGCCCAGTAGAAACCGGCATCCTTGAGGTTGTCCAGCGTTGCCGCGGTAACAACCTTCGGGTAGCGCTCAGCGAGGTCGTTGACGATCCGGGACAGTTCGCCCTTGTCAGCAACAGCCTCTACCCAGGGGTAATCCTCAGGCAGCGTCTGGTTGAAAAGGACCTGTCCGAGAGAGGTTTCGACCAGAGCGGTCTGACCCGGCTCCCAGCCTTCCGGAGCTTCCCAGCCTGCGTACGGAACAAAGCCCTCAAGGCGGATTTTGACCTTGGAGTTCAAGTGCAGCTCGTGAAGGTCGTAGGCCATGATGGCTTCCGCAACCGAACCGAACACGCGTCCCTCGCCGGCTGAACCGACACGCTTGGTGGTCAGGTGGTACAGGCCGATGATCATATCCTGCGAAGGCAGGGTAACCGGGCGGCCGTCGGAGGGCTTCAGGATGTTGTTCGAGGACAGCATCAGGATGCGGGCCTCAGCCTGGGCCTCGGGGCTCAGCGGCAGGTGGACTGCCATCTGGTCGCCGTCGAAGTCGGCGTTGAAGGCGCCACAAACCAGCGGGTGGAGCTGGATTGCCTTACCTTCAACAAGCTGCGGCTCGAATGCCTGGATGCCGAGGCGGTGCAGGGTAGGTGCGCGGTTGAGCAGCACCGGGTGTTCGGTGATGATCTCTTCCAGCACGTCCCAGACCTGCGGACGGTAACGCTCGACCATGCGCTTGGCCGACTTGATGTTCTGGGCGTGGTTGAGGTCAACCAGGCGCTTCATCACGAACGGCTTGAAGAGCTCCAGTGCCATCTGCTTGGGCAGGCCACACTGGTGCAGCTTCAGCTGCGGGCCAACGACGATGACCGAACGGCCGGAGTAGTCAACACGCTTGCCGAGGAGGTTCTGGCGGAAACGGCCCTGCTTGCCCTTGAGCATGTCGGACAGGGACTTCAGCGGACGGTTGCCAGGACCGGTAACCGGGCGGCCGCGGCGGCCGTTGTCGAAGAGGCTGTCAACGGCTTCCTGAAGCATGCGCTTCTCATTGTTGACAATGATCTCCGGGGCACCGAGGTCAAGCAGGCGCTTGAGCCGGTTGTTGCGGTTGATCACACGACGGTAGAGGTCGTTGAGGTCGGAGGTCGCGAAGCGGCCACCATCCAGCTGGACCATGGGGCGCAGTTCCGGCGGGATCACCGGAACGGCGTCAAGAACCATGCCAAGCGGGCTGTTGTTGGTGGTCAGGAATGCGTTGACCACCTTCAGGCGCTTGAGGGCACGGGTCTTACGCTGGCCCTTGCCGTTGGCAATGATGTCGCGGAGCAGGTCCGACTCGGCCTGCATGTCGAAGTTCTCAAGACGCTTCTTGATGGCTTCGGCACCCATGGAGCCTTCGAAGTACATGCCGTAGCGATCGCGCAGTTCGCGGTACAGGCCTTCGTCACCTTCAAGGTCAGCGACCTTGAGATTCTTGAAGCGGTCCCAGACCTGCTCGAGGCGCTCGATTTCGGCGTCGGCGCGCTTACGCACGTTCGCCATCTGGCGGTCGGCGGAGTCGCGGGCCTTCTTCTTGTCGGCGGCCTTGGCTCCTTCACCTTCGAGGCGCGCGATCTCGTTTTCGAGGTCACGGGCAATCGTGGCGATGTCGGAGTCGCGGTTGTCGATCAGCTGCTTCTTCTCGATGTCATGCTCAACCTGGAGGTTGGGCAGTTCTTCGTGACGGGCATCAGCGTCAACACTGGTAATCATGTAGGCGGCGAAGTAAATGACCTTTTCAAGGTCCTTCGGTGCCAGGTCAAGGAGGTAGCCCAGACGGGACGGAACACCCTTGAAGTACCAGATGTGGGTAACGGGAGCGGCAAGCTCAATGTGGCCCATCCGCTCGCGGCGTACCTTGGCGCGGGTGACTTCAACGCCACAACGCTCACAGATGATGCCCTTGAAGCGGACGCGCTTGTACTTGCCGCAGTAGCATTCCCAGTCACGGGAAGGGCCGAAGATCTTCTCGCAGAAGAGGCCGTCCTTCTCGGGCTTGAGCGTGCGGTAGTTGATGGTTTCCGGCTTCTTAACCTCGCCGTACGACCAACCACGGATGTCTTCCGCGGTGGCGAGGCCGATTTGCATGAGGCCGAAGGAGGATTCGCTGGACATATGGTCCCTGTTCTCTCTTGTTCTCTAAATTCTGAAGTCTTGGGTTACGGGAAGAGGGAGGCTGTTTCGGGAAGAGCAGCGCGGCTGGCCGGCTGCCCTTCCCGGAACATCCTGACTAGACCTCTTCTACGGAGCTGGGCTCTGCACGAGACAGATCGATGCCCAGTTCTTCCGCAGCCGTGAAGACTGCGTCATCAGAGTCACGCATTTCAATTGTGGTTCCGTCCGTGGAAAGTACTTCCACGTTCAGGCACAGCGACTGCATTTCCTTGATCAAGACCTTGAAGGACTCAGGAACGCCCGGCTCGGGGATGTTCTCGCCCTTGACGATTGCTTCGTAGACCTTCACACGACCGTGGATATCATCCGACTTGATCGTGAGGAGTTCCTGGAGCGTGTAGGCGGCGCCGTAAGCTTCGAGCGCCCACACTTCCATTTCACCGAAGCGCTGGCCACCGAACTGCGCCTTACCACCCAGCGGCTGCTGCGTGATCATGGAGTACGGGCCGGTGGAGCGCGCGTGGATCTTGTCGTCCACCAGGTGGTGGAGCTTCAGGATGTACATGTAGCCGACCGAGATCGGATCCGGGAACGGCTCGCCGGAGCGGCCGTCAAACAGGCGGGTCTTGCCGGAGGAGTTGATCAGGCGATCGCCGTCACGGGTCACGTTGGTCGAGTCGAGCAGACCTGTGATTTCCTCTTCGCGGGCACCGTCGAAGACCGGGGTGGCCACTGTGGTGGGACCGGACTCGCGGGGCAGGTTCGGCAGCTGCTTCATCCATTCAGGCTCGCCTTCGATCTTCCAACCGGTCTTGGCAACCCAGCCGAGGTGCGTTTCCAGCACCTGGCCGACGTTCATACGGCCCGGAACACCCAACGGGTTCAGGACGATATCAACGGGGGTACCGTCGGCAAGGAAGGGCATGTCCTCGATCGGGAGGATCTTGGAAATAACACCCTTGTTGCCGTGACGGCCGGCGAGCTTGTCGCCATCGGTGATCTTACGCTTGGCGGCCACGTAGACGCGGACCAACTGGTTCACGCCCGGCGGCAGTTCGTCGTCGTTGTCGCGGTCGAAGACGCGGACTCCGATGACGGTGCCCGACTCGCCGTGGGGAACCTTCAGGGAGGTGTCGCGCACTTCGCGGGACTTCTCACCGAAGATGGCACGGAGCAGGCGCTCTTCCGGGGTCAGCTCGGTCTCGCCCTTGGGCGTGACCTTTCCAACCAGGATGTCGCCGGCTTCAACCTCGGCACCGATGTGGATGATGCCGCGCTCGTCCAGGCCCGCCAGGACTTCCTCGGACACGTTGGGGATGTCACGGGTGATTTCCTCGGCACCAAGCTTGGTGTCGCGGGCATCGATCTCGTGCTCCTCGATGTGGATGGAGGAAAGGACGTCCTCGGCAACAATGCGCTGCGAGAGGATGATGGCGTCCTCGAAGTTGTGGCCTTCCCATGACATGAATGCCACGAGCAGGTTCTTCCCGAGGGCAAGCTCGCCCTGGTCCGTTGCCGGACCGTCAGCGATGATGCCGCCAACTTCCAGGCGCTGGCCTTCGCTGACCAGTACGCGGTGGTTGTAGCAGTTGCCCTGGTTGGAGCGCGCGAACTTGTTGATGCGGTAGTTGGTTTCCGTGCCGTCGTCATTGAGCATGATGACCAGCTCAGCGGAGACCTCGGTGACAACGCCTGCCTTCTTCGCGATGACGACGTCACCGGCGTCGACGGCTGCTGCGCGTTCCATGCCGGTTCCCACAACGGGAGCCTCGGAACGGACCAGCGGCACGGCCTGTCGCTGCATGTTGGCACCCATGAGTGCGCGGTTTGCATCGTCATGCTCGAGGAACGGGATCAGGGCGGTTGCCACGGACACCATCTGGCGCGGGGACACATCCATGAACTCGACGTCGGCAGCCGGGACGAGCACGGGCTCTCCCCCACCACCACGGGCACGGACCAGCACGGTCTCTTCGGCGAACCTCTTGTTCTCGTCGAGCGGGGCGTTTGCCTGGGCGATGAGGACTTCGGCTTCGTCGTCTGCCGTGAGGTACTGGACCTCGTCGGAGACAACGCCTTCGGAGACCAGACGGTACGGCGTCTCGATGAAGCCGAACGGGTTGATGCGGCCGTAGGAGGCCAAGGAACCGATCAGGCCGATGTTCGGGCCTTCAGGGGTTTCAATGGGGCACATACGTCCGTAGTGGGACGGGTGAACGTCGCGGACTTCCATGCCTGCACGGTCACGGGACAGACCACCCGGGCCAAGGGCCGACAGGCGGCGCTTGTGGGTCAGACCCGACAGCGGGTTGTTCTGGTCCATGAACTGTGACAGCTGGGAGGTTCCGAAGAACTCCTTGATCGCTGCAACCACGGGGCGGATGTTGATCAGGGTCTGCGGCGTGATGGCCTCGACGTCCTGGGTGGTCATACGCTCGCGGACGACGCGCTCCATACGGGACAGGCCGGTGCGGACCTGGTTCTCGATGAGCTCGCCGACGGCGCGGATACGGCGGTTGCCGAAGTGGTCGATGTCATCGATTTCGACGCGCAGTTCGTGGTCCTGGCCGTCGCGCTTACCCATGAGGGTCTTCTCGCCGGCGTGCAGGGCTACCAGGAACTTGATCATCGCAACGATGTCTTCAACGTGCAGGACCGAAGCTTCCTTGTCGCCAAGGGAGCGGTCGATGCCCAGCTTGCGGTTGATCTTGTAACGGCCGACCTTGGCCAGATCGTAACGCTTGGGTTCGAAGTACAGGTTGCGCAGCAGCGCTTCTGCGGCTTCAACTGTGGGCGGCTCGCCTGGACGAAGCTTGCGGTAGATGTCCAAGAGGGCGTCTTCGCGGGTTTCCGTGGCGTCCTTCTCCAGCGTGGCGCGCATGGAGTCGTACTGGCCGAATTCCTCAAGGATCTGGCCTTCGGTCCAGCCGAGGGCCTTCAGCAGTACCGTGACGGACTGCTTGCGCTTACGGTCGAGGCGAACGCCGACCTGGTCGCGCTTGTCGATCTCCAGCTCGAACCAGGCACCGCGGGACGGGATGATCTTGGCGGTGAAGATGTCCTTGTCGCTGGTCTTGTCAGCGGTGCGCTCGAAGTAGGCGCCCGGCGAACGGACCAGCTGCGAGACAACAACACGCTCTGTGCCGTTGACGACGAAGGTGCCCTTCTCGGTCATTAGCGGGAAGTCACCCATGAACACGGTCTGCTGCTTGATTTCACCCGTGTTGTTGTTCATGAATTCGGCTTTGACGTACAGGGGTGCCGAGTACGTTGCGTCCCGGTCCTTGCATTCGGCCATGGTGTACTTCGGATCAGCGAACTCCGGATCGGAGAAACTCAGGGACATGGTGCCCTGGAAGTCCTCGATCGGGGAGATCTCTTCGAAGATGTCCGACAGTCCGGACGTGGTGGCGACGCTGAGATCGTTTTCTTCGACGGCCTTCGCTACGCGTGCCTGCCAGCGTTCGTTGCCGACCAGCCAATCAAAGCTGTCCGTCTGCAGGGCAAGGAGATTCGGAACATCAAGAGGTTCGTGAATCTTTGCGAATGAGAGCCGGCGAGTGGCACCATCAGTGCTGTCGGCGGTGTTAGCGGTTTCGTTATTAGAGGTGCTCGAGGCGACCAAGAGGGATCCTTCCACAGACCTTCAGGCGTTTTCAGATCTCCCCCGTTGTGCACCTGTGGAGTGACTCCGCAGTGCTACCTTTCCGGTTCCGCTATATGACCCGGAGACCTGGTGCCGGTCCAACGCCGTGTTGACGGCGCGTTAATTAACCGGGTGCCAGGCTAAGCCCACCGCTATATGAAGGCTGAAGGTAAACAGGGAAGACGCAAATATCCACAATACGCCAAAGCCGTCATCTTGTCTACCTCACATCCCCGCGTATTGCAAGCACCCTGTTGCGCAGCTTCCCTGGAGGCGAAGGGTGACGCATTCGGCAGTACCTGGAATGGTGCCCTTGCAGGAATTACAGCCGGGTGTCGGACGTTTAAAAAGAGGCCTTGAATGCAGGCGTTCTCAGCGCACGGCGTTCGAGGCCACGGTAGCCTAGGCCTACATTGACTCCGGACGGAAGATTGCCATGACCAACACCGTAGACAACACTGACGTTGTCATCGTTTCAGCAGCCCGCACCCCTCAGGGGAAGTTGAACGGCCAACTCGCCAGCTTCACCGCTGTCGAGCTCGGGGCCCACGCCATCAAGGGTGCCCTGGCTGCGGGCGGAATCAGCACAGAGCAGGTTGACGCCGTGATTATGGGCCAGGTCCTGCAGGCGGGCGCCGGGCAGAACCCTGCGCGGCAAAGTTCAATCGGTGCCGGAATCGGCTGGGACGTCCCGGCCGTCACTATCAACAAGGTGTGCCTGTCCGGCCTGACAGCGGTCATCGACGCCGCCAGATCAATCCGCAGCGGCGATGCCCAGGTTGTGGTGGCCGGTGGCCAGGAATCCATGACCAGGGCGCCACACCTGCTGCCCGGATCCCGTCAGGGCTGGACCTACGGTGCCATCCAGGCCTTGGATGTGGCCGCCCATGACGGCCTGACGGACGCGTTCGACGGACAGTCCATGGGCCTCTCCACCGAGAGCGGCAACATTTCCCGCAGGATCGACAGGACGTCGCAGGACGAAGTAGCAGCAGCCTCGCACCAGCGCGCGGCGGCGGCCGCGGAGGTGCTCGCGGCAGAGATCACGCCCATCAGCGTCAAGCAGCGCAAGGGCGATCCCATCCTCGTGGCCACGGATGAGGGCATCCGTCCCCAAACCACAGTGGACACATTGGCAGGGCTGCGCGCGGCCTTTGCCACAGACGGCACTATCACGGCGGGCAACTCTTCACCGCTTTCCGACGGCGCTTCCGCACTTGTGCTGACGTCCCGCGCCTACGCCGAGGCAAACGGACTGGAGTACCTGGCGGTAGTGGGTAAACCGGGCCAGGTTGCAGGTCCTGACAACTCGCTGCACTCCCAGCCTGCCAATGCCATCTTTGCCGCCCTGGACAAGGCGGGCTGGACTCCCGCGGACCTGGACTTCGTGGAGATCAATGAGGCCTTTGGTTCTGTGGCCGTGCAGTCGCTGCAGGACCTGAAGCTGCCGCTGGACAAATGCAATCTCCACGGCGGCGCTATTGCTCTTGGCCATCCAATTGGCGCGTCAGGAGCCAGGCTTGCGCTGCATGCCGCCTTCGAGTTGAAGCGGCGCGGCCAGGGCAAGGCGGCAGTTTCACTCTGTGGCGGCGGCGGTCAGGGCGAAGCCCTGCTGCTGTACCGCGACTAGTGGGCTCCGCCAGTGCGACGCCGCTGATGGGACGCTGCCCATGACCGGTCAGCATTCAATGGGTACTGCCGCCGGCCCCAGCGGACGGGACAGGTTCCTGGCCGGCGCACGCGCGCTCGGCCTGGAAGTGGACCTGGTGGAGCGGCAGTCCGCCCGCAGCCTGCCTGAAGCGGCGCAGATCCTGGGGATCCCGCCGTCGGATATTGTGAAGTCCCTGGTGGTCAAGCACAAGGACGGCACGTTCCTCTTCGCCCTGATACCGGGTGACAGGCAGATCTCATGGCCCAAGCTGCGGGCGCTGGTGGGCGTCAACAAACTGTCCCTGCCGCCTGCTGATGCCGCGTTCGAAGCTACGGGCTACGAACGCGGGACCATCACGCCGCTGGGCAGCCGCATGGCATGGCCGGTTTACGCGGACAGTGCCGTGGCCGGGCACCGGATTTCCATGGGTGCCGGCGAACACGGCGTGAGTGCTTTTGTGGACTCTGACGCCCTGATCGCCGCACTGGATGCCGTCGTCGCGGATATTTCGGAGCCAGGCTAAGCCCCGAAGTTTCCTTCCGCCGCCACCCGATATAAAGCAGGCGGTTTAAAACAGGAAACCCCGCCCACCGAAGTGGACGGGGTTTTCTGCGTGCTTTGGAGCAGAAAGCGTGTGTTACTTGACGGTAACGGTGGCGCCTGCAGCTTCGAGCTGATCCTTGGCCTTCTCGGCAGCTTCCTTGGTGACGCCTTCGAGGACGGCCTTCGGAGCGCTGTCGACAACGTCCTTGGCTTCCTTGAGGCCCAGGGACGTGATGGCACGAACTTCCTTGATAACCGCGATCTTCTTGTCGCCGGCAGATTCGAGGACGACGTCGAATTCAGTCTTCTCTTCGACCTCTTCTGCAGCGCCGCCGCCGGCGGGGCCAGCAACAGCTACAGCAGCAGCGGTAACTTCGAAGGTCTCTTCGAAGAGCTTAACGAACTCGGAGAGCTCGATGATGGTCAGTTCTTTGAAAGCTTCAATGAGCTCTTCGTTGGTGAGCTTCGCCATGGTTGGCGTCCTTCCTTTAGTGGTGACGTGCGGCCTGGGGCCTCACACACCGGAGTCTGTTGGGTGGAAGAGAAAATCAGTTCTCTTCGGCTGCAGGAGCTTCAACCGAAGCTTCAGCTTCTGCGGGGGCTTCTTCAGCGGCGGGAGCCTCGGCAGCTGCCGGTGCACCGTTCTCTTCTTCAAGCTTGAGGCGCAGGGCATCAATGGTGCGTGCAGCGGCGGCGGCGGGTGCCTTGAGGACACCTGCAACCCTGGCGAGCTGCAGCTCGCGGGACTCGAGTGCTGCCAGGGCAACAACTTCGCTGGCGTTCAGTGCCTTGCCCTCGAAGTAACCGGTCTTGATAACCAGCTGCTTGTTGGTCTTGGCAAAATCCGTCAGGCTCTTGGCAGCTGCAACGGCGTCACCCTTGATGAAAGCAATTGCAGTGGGGCCGGCGAGCTGGTCATTGAAAGCTTCAACGCCTGCTTCCTTGGCTGCAATGGCGGTCAGGGTGTTCTTGACGACCGAGAACTTGGTGTCCTGGCCGAGAGAAACACGCAGCTGCTTGAGCTGTGCAACGGTGAGCCCGCGGTATTCGGTCAGGACAGCGGCGTTCGATTCCTTGAAATCGTTAGTGATCTCAGCTACTGCTGAAACCTTGGTAGGCGTTGCCATAACCCTCCTTCCGGGAATAGTGCCGGTATTCGGAGGTCCCTGCCCAGGTGGGCTAAAACTAAAAACGCCCCGCGCAGATGCACGGGGCTTGGCTCAACACAGAACAAACCTGCGGAGTTTTTGCTTCGTTCACCTGCGCCGGCCGCCCTGCGTTGAGGGGCCTTCGTCCGGAGACCCACTGGTTCCCTGGCGCGCAACTGCAGAAGTGAGTTGAACTTCAGGGGGTGGATTTCCAACAACCGACGGTCTTTGGTAGTTCAAGCTTACGGGACAAGCCCGGCTACCACCAAATCCGCCCTCAGCTGCTGCTGGACCCCATGTGGGGCAGTTCCTTCCGCCACGTTCCGGTGACCCCGGCGGTGGTGAAGCCCAATTGCCGGTTGACTGTCAGCAGGTACCTGTTCTCGGGAGCGTTCCAGGTGTAGATGACCCGGGCATCCGGGAACTGTTCGGTGAGGCGGACCATGTTGGCCACCTTGATCAGCAGGCCCAGCTTGTGGCCTCGGTGCCCCTGCAGTACCAGGGTGTCATCCTGGAAGACGATGTCCGGGCGGTGGGCCAGGACGGTGATGGTCGTCAGCCCCACCAGTGCCCCGCTGGCGATTTCCTCGACGGCGGTGACCACCGTACGCCGGCCCTGGGCAATGGTGACGTCTTCGGCTTCCCGCAACATGGCGCCGTCGAACACCAGGCCCTGCTCCAAGCCGCCTTGAAGGTCCGCATCCAGGTCCGCTCCGGCCTGGTTTTCCAGGAGTGCGACGCCCTCCAGCCACTCGTCAGGGCAGCGATCCGTCCAATGGTGCAGCCGGTACCTCCCCGCATTGGCTTCCTCGGCCTCGGCGGTGAGGTCCCCAACAAGCTTGGTATCCAATGGCAGCAGGCAGGAGCTGAACTGCTCAATGTGCTCCAAGGTGTATCCGGTGCGTTGTGCGAAGTCCACCTCGCGGCTTTCGAGCGGCACAAATCCCTGGCCGGATTCGGGTACCAGCTGGCCGCGCGAGAACTCATCCAAGGTGGCCCCCGGATGGTTGGTGTCTACCAGGATCCGGCTGCGGCCCGCGCTCCTGGCCAGGTGCTCGGCGGCCTCCAGCAACCGGCGGCCAACTCCCCTGCGCTGGAACTCAGGCAGGATATCCAGCGTGAACTCTGCTACGTCAAGGTCCTCGGTCAGGGGTAAGGCAATGTCCGCCGTGCCGATAATTTCACCGTCCACCCGCGCGATCAGAATGATCTGGCGCTCATACGGATCCGCCAGCTCCAGCATTTTTTCCTGCGCGGTATAGGCCAGGTCATCGCTCCCCCACGTTTGCATCCTGACCTTGCGGCCCACCTCGATCGCGGCGAGGAAGTCGAGCGCATCCTCCGCTTCCAGCGAGTCAGGAATCCAAAGCTGCTCAATCCGTACGTTATCTGCCATGGGACTCAATTCAGCCGTTTTTGCCACTCACCTTGATACCCGGCGGGCCTGAAACCAAGCGACATGTTAATCGCCAGCATATGCCGGTTCTCCACGGCGTTCCACGTCAAGACGTGCCGCGCGTCCTGCCATTGCCGACTGGCCCGGCGAAGGTTCTCGATTTTGACGCGCATCCCGAGGTTTCGCCCCCGATGACCGGAAATGACGAGGGTGTCCTGCTGGAACGCCGTCCTCGAGCCGGGCCGCCAATTGAGCTCGGTGTAGGCCACAAGCTGCCCGCTGAGGGGATCCTTGGCGGCTGTCAGCAACGACTCATACCCGCTGAGGGCAAGCTGACTTTCAGCACGCCGCACCCGTTCGGCGTCCCAGTCTTCCTCTTCCCAATCCAGGCCGGCAGTAGGGACGTCGGTGCTCATGCGACGCTTGAGCGCGGCAAATCCGTCCAGCAGCTCCTTCGGACACGATCCACGCCACCACACCAGTTCGTATCCGGCCGCCTGCGGAAGGATGGCCGCTTCCTGCTCGGCCAGCTTCGGTTCAATTTCTTCAAGGTCCACCCGGCTGGACTGTTCCACCTGTTCCAGCTGATATCCGGCTGCCGAGGCAAAGGCAATGGCGGGTTCGGACAGCGGCAAGGCTCCGGAGCCGGAATTCGCGGGCAAAAGGTCAGTGGCGCCGTCGAGCAGTCCGGCCGGGATCTCCACGTATCCGTCCAGCGAGGTACGGCGCTCCCGCATGGCCACGCGCTCGGCAAACTCCAGCAGGGCTGTTCCGAGCCCCTGCATGCGGAAGTCGTGCGCCACGATGACCTGGATTCCCGCCGTCGCCGTGTTCTCCCGCAGCGGCAGCTCA
Source organism: Pseudarthrobacter sp. MDT1-40-2 (assembly GCF_059383595.1). Classification (NCBI taxonomy): domain Bacteria; kingdom Bacillati; phylum Actinomycetota; class Actinomycetes; order Micrococcales; family Micrococcaceae; genus Pseudarthrobacter; species Pseudarthrobacter sp. MDT1-40-2. The sequence continues at coordinate 792,909 of NZ_JBWZCL010000001.1, forward strand.
ACCGAGCACCTCCCGACCGGCTCACCGTCCAGCCGCGCCAGGAACAGCCGCCGGTCCTCGTAGGGCGTTCCCTGCCAGTGCACCAGGCTCTCTGCGCGGGTAGGGCACCGGTCCAGGTCTCCCCAGCGCTCCAGCTCCACCGTCTCGCGCAGTGCCTGGCAGGCATCAAAATCGGCCGACGGCGGCACATCGGCAGGTGTGCCGCCGGGCTCCCCTGGTTCGAAGTGCAGGGGAGGAACCGCCACAGCGGTGATGTCCAGGCTGCCCGTCCGCTTGCTCATCCTGCCAGCCTAAGCCTCTGCCCGCCCGGCCGCGACGAAAACCAGGGATGGTTTGTTCGGGCAGTTAAACAGCAAAGCCGCCCGGTGATGCCGGGCGGCTTTGCTTTGTTCGAGGAAGCTTACGCTTCGGTCAGGACCTTCGTGACGTTCGGGTCCACGGAGATGCCCGGGCCGAACGTGGTGGCCACGGTGGCCTTCTGGATGTAGCGGCCCTTGGAAGCGGACGGCTTCAGTCGGAGCACCTCTTCCAGTGCTGCGGCGTAGTTCTCGGCCAGCTTGAGGGCGTCGAAGGAAACCTTGCCGATGATGAAGTGCAGGTTGGAGTGCTTGTCGACGCGGAAGTCGATCTTGCCACCCTTGATGTCGTTGACAGCCTTCGCGACGTCAGCGGTAACGGTGCCGGTCTTCGGGTTCGGCATCAGGTTACGGGGACCCAGTACCTTACCGAGGCGGCCAACCTTGCCCATGAGGTCCGGGGTAGCCACGGCTGCGTCGAAGTCGGTCCAGCCGGCTGCGATCTTTTCGATCAGGTCATCGGAACCAACGAAGTCGGCGCCGGCAGCGATTGCTGCTTCTGCCTTGTCACCGTTCGCGAACACCAGGACGCGGGCCGTCTTGCCCGTGCCGTGGGGAAGGATAACCGTGCCGCGGACCATCTGGTCAGCCTTGCGGGGGTCAACGCCCAGACGGAAGGCAACCTCTACAGTGGCGTCGAACTTGGACGGGTTGGTGTCCTTGGCGAGCGTAACTGCTTCGAACGGGGTGTAGACGCTGTCTGTCCCGATCTTGGCGGCTGCTGCCTCATATGCTTTGCTGCGCTTTGCCATGCTGCTTATTTCTCCTTGTGCAGTTGTGGTCTGCGGACCGCGCTGGGCCCTGCCACAGTCGCCGTTCCGGCTGTTCTATCCAGCCCGGATCTTGCGACATTTTAATGTTTCGGTGGTGCCGGTTTCCCGGCGGGGAGGGCTATTAGCCCTCGACAGTGATACCCATGGAACGGGCGGTACCGGCAATGATCTTTGCTGCACCTTCGAGGCTGGTGGCGTTGAGGTCTTCCATCTTGGTGGTGGCGATCTCGTTAACCTGGGCCTGGGTGAGCTTTGCAACCTTGACCGTGTGCGGGGTGGGGGAACCCTTGGCTACGCCGGCAGCCTTTTTGATGAGTTCCGCAGCCGGCGGGGTCTTGGTGATGAATGTGAATGAACGGTCTTCGTAGACCGTGATTTCCACGGGGATGACGTTGCCGCGCTGGGATTCCGTCGCAGCGTTGTACGCCTTGCAGAATTCCATGATGTTGACACCGTGCTGGCCAAGCGCAGGACCGATCGGCGGGGCCGGGTTAGCGGCACCTGCCTGGATCTGCAGCTTGATGAGGCCGGTGACCTTCTTCTTGGGAGCCAATGTAGGGTCCTTCTCTCAATTACGTCCTGGGGCACAGGAGCGTGCCTCAGGTTTTTGGCCGCCATGGCGAGGCGGCCGGCCGTTCCGCCGCTGCTAAGCGGGCAGTTGCGGAACGAATTCTGTGATGGTGCTAGATCTTGCTGACCTGGTTGAACGCCAGGGTGACAGGGGTTTCGCGTTCGAATATGGACACGAGGACCACCAGGGTCTGGGAATCGACCTTGATCTCGGAGATCGTGGCGGGAAGGGTCTCGAAGGGGCCTTCCTTGACGATGACGGATTCGCCAACCTCGAAGTCGATGTCCACGGGGGCCTGGCTCTGCTTGTTGACCGGCTTGCCCTTCTCGGCCTGCTCTTCTTCGAAGACGGGAGCGAGCATGGAGAAGACTTCATCGAGGCGCAGCGGGACCGGGTTGTGGGCGTTGCCCACGAAGCCGGTGACACCCGGAGTGTGGCGGACGGCGCCCCATGAGGCATCCGTGAGGTCCATGCGGACCAGGACGTAACCGGGAATCCGGACGCGGTTGATGACCTTGCGCTGAGCGTTCTTAATCTCAACGACCTCTTCCATGGGCACCTGGATTTCGAAGATGTAATCTTCCATGTCCAGGGTCTGGATGCGGGTCTCAAGGTTTGCCTTCACGCGGTTCTCGTAACCTGCGTAGGAGTGGATGACATACCAGTCACCCTCCTGGCGGCGCAGCTTGGCCTTGAACTCTTCAGCCGGATCGGCAGCAGCAGTTGCGGCGGCAGCAGCGAGTGCATCCGCTTCGCTGCCTTCCGTGCCTTCTGTATCGGCAGCACCTTCGGAGTCGTCCGCGTCTTCGGCGGGCTCGGCGTCTTCGCCTGCAACGATGTCTTCGTCGGACTCGCCGGCGGGCGCAGCAGACTCAGCCACGGACTCATCGCCGGCGCCAGCCGTAGCCTCTGCCGTGTTGTCCGTGGACTCTTCCAGCTCAGTCCCGGTTACCTCGAGCTCCTGCTCAGACACTTGGTCTCCTGCTTCCTCATTGCTAAACATGCTATTTAAATGGCTCAATTCCACAGACCCCGTGAATTGCTCCGGTTACCGGAGAAACACGCAGCCTGCGGAGCTATAGCCCTACTGGTCCGTTGAACCCGAGCTGCCGAAGACCCAGCCGACGGCGGTTCCGAACCCGATATCAAGCAGGCTGACGATGACCATCATGATGGCCACAAACACCAGCACCACTATGGTGTAGTTGATCAGCTCTTTCCGGGTAGGAGATACCACTTTCTTCAGTTCGCCAATAACCTGGCGGACGAAGAGAGTAATGCGGGCGAAGAATCCAGCCTTTTTAGCCGGGCTGCCTTTGGAGCTGCCCGCAGCCGTTTCGGTCACCAGAGCCTCACTCTTCTTTGCGATGTCGGTTTACCCGGTCCGGAGCCGGACCATGTTGCTGCGCTGGTTCCGGCTACCCGCCGGAACAGCTTGCGCAGGGCAGACAGGACTCGAACCTGCAACCTGCGGTTTTGGAGACCGCTGCGCTACCAATTGCGCCACTACCCTATGGATCAAAAACACTTCCGGAGGTGCGCCGGCCCAGCAGATACCAAGGCAATTACCAGGGCAATTACCGAGACAATTCGAAAGGCATAACGCATCGTCCGTGTTTTCAACACCGGTGAACCAGTCTACGCAAGAACTTGCCCTACGTCGAACCAGCGTCCTGCGGCGTACTTCAGCGGCATGTTTCAAGCGGAACCAGTGGGCGTTCAGGCCTCTCCCCGGTGGTTCATATTTGATCCGGCAGAGCCTGGAATATCCGGCGAACAGCATAGAGTAGGACCCGAACCAATCCACCAAACCAGCCCCGTGCTGCCAGTGACGAACGGACCTGCCATGTCTGCCGCCCGCGTTTCCCGCCGAATCTCCGCCATCGCCGAGTCCGCCACCCTCGCCGTGGATGCCAAGGCCAAGGCGCTGAAGGCCGCTGGCCGGCCTGTCATTGGATTCGGCGCCGGCGAGCCGGACTTTCCCACGCCGGACTACATCGTCAAGGCAGCCGTTGAGGCGGCCGGTCAGCCGAAGTACCACCGCTACTCCCCCGCGGGCGGGCTGCCCGAACTGAAGAAGGCCATTGCCGCCAAGACGCTGCGCGATTCCGGTTACGCCGTGGACCCATCCCAGGTCCTGGTAACCAACGGCGGCAAGCAGGCCGTCTACAACACCTTCGCCACCCTGGTGGACCCGGGCGACGAAGTGATTGTCCCCACCCCGTTCTGGACCACCTACCCGGAGGCGATCCGCCTGGCTGGCGGTGTACCCGTGGAGGTCTTCGCGGGCCCTGAGCAGGACTACCTGGTCACCGTTGAGCAGTTGGAAGCCGCGCTGACGGAGCGAAGCAAGATCCTGCTGTTCGTCTCGCCGTCCAACCCCACCGGCTCGGTGTACTCGCCGGAACAGGTCGCGGAGATCGGCAAGTGGGCCGCGGCCAAGGGCCTCTGGGTGGTTACCGATGAAATTTACGAGCACCTCACGTACGACGGCGTCCCGTTCACCTCCATCGCCACCGCCGCCCCCGAACTCGGGGACAAGGTTGTCATCCTCAACGGTGTTGCCAAGACTTACGCCATGACCGGCTGGCGGGTCGGCTGGATGATCGGTCCGGCCGACGTCATCAAGGCAGCCACCAACCTGCAGTCGCACGCAACATCCAACGTCTCGAACATCATGCAGGTCGCAGCACTGGCAGCGGTCTCCGGTCCGCTGACCGCCGTCGACGAGATGAAGGTGGCCTTTGACCGCCGCCGCAAGGCGATAGTTGCCGGACTCAACGCAATCGAAGGTGTCGAATGCCCGACGCCGACAGGTGCCTTTTACGTCTACGCGGACGTCCGTGCGCTGCTGGGTAAGGCATTCCCGACGGCGGCCGGTTCCGCCACCCCGTCGACTTCGGCAGAACTGGCAGCACTGATCCTGGACGAGGTAGAGGTGGCAGTGGTGCCGGGAGAAGCATTCGGCCCCTCCGGCTACCTGCGCCTGTCGTACGCACTCGGTGACGAGGACCTGGCCACCGGCGTTGCCCGGCTCCAGGACTTCCTGGGTAAAGCCCGGTAAGGGTCCTTACGAGCCCTGCTAAAGGAGACGGCGCTCTGCCGCCCATTTGGTCAGCTCATGCCGGCTGGACAGCTGCAGCTTACGAAGCACAGCTGAGACGTGGGTTTCCACGGTCTTGATGCTGATGAACAGTTCCTTGGCTACTTCCTTATAGCTGTAGCCGCGGGCGATCAGCCGCATCACCTCGAGCTCGCGGGCTGAAAGGCGGTCAAGTTCGTCGTCGGCGATGTCCGCCGGTGCCGTGCCGAAGGCATCCAGCACAAACCCTGCGAGCCGTGGGGAGAACACCGCGTCGCCTCCGGCCACCCGGAACACCGCGTTGGTGATTTCTACCCCGGAGATGGTTTTCGTGACGTAGCCGCGGGCACCGGCGCGAATGACAGCTACGACATCCTCCGCGGCGTCCGAGACACTCAAGGCCAGGAATTTAGTGCTGCCCAGCAGCGGAGCGGAACCGGCGATGACTTCGCGCCCGCCGCCGCCCAGCCCGCCGGGCAGGTGGACGTCGAGAAGCACGACGTCGGGACGCGTCTGCGCGATGACGGCGATGGCCTGTTCAACGGTTGCGGCCTCACCCACGACGTCGATCCCGTCGCCCAGGTCTGCCTTGAGCCCGGACCGGAAGATCGCATGGTCGTCCACAATGACCACCCGCGCAGATTGCTGTGTCATGGCTTTGCCTCCACATTTTCCGTACTGGCCGGCAGTGTCAGGCGGACCTCGGTACCTTCATTTGAACTGGTGATAACCGCTTCTCCACCATGGCGTTTCATACGGCCGATGATCGATTCCCGTACTCCATAACGGTCAGGCGGCAGGGCCTGCGGATCGAATCCCGGCCCGCGGTCGCGGACAAAGACTTCGGCGCTGTTCCCGGCAATCTCCGCATAGACGGAAACTGTCCCACCCCCATGGCGGGCGGCGTTGAACATGGCCTCGCGGGAAGCCTGGACCAGGGCTTCGTGCTGTTCGGTCACCAGGGTGTCCCCAACGGTCACCACCTCGACGGCGTTACCCAAAGCATCCTCGACCTCCGCCGCTGCTGCCTTGATCCGCTCTGATAGCTGTGCGGGATCCGCGGCCGTGTCCCGGTATAGCCAGGCACGCAACTCGCGTTCCTGGGCACGGGCCAGCCGGACGACGTCGTGCTCGTTGCCTGCCCGCCGCTGGATCAGCGCGAGGGTCTGGAGGACGGAGTCGTGAAGGTGGGCCGCAATCTCTGCCCTCTCGGTTTCACGGACCCGGCCGGCCCGTTCGATCTCGAGATCGCGCCAGAACTTCAGGCCCCACGGGAGCAGTACCAGGGCTACGCCGCCCAGCACGGCCACGGATGCAAGGAGTGCCAGCCAGGTCTGTTCCCACGACCCCGAGCCGGACACCGTTACCAGCACGCCGGCAACTACCAGGGCCAACCCCGCAGCCACCCGCACCCAGCCGCCCTGCTGGCGGGCACCGGCCTTCTCCAGCAGGCCCGTGCGGCGGTTCTCGTCCAGCTGCATCCATGCGATGGCAGCCCCGCCCAGCACTGCAGCCGCTGGAATGATGGTGCCCAACGGGACATTGGCACCGAGCATTTGTGCAATCAGGATCCCTGCCACCAGGAGCAGCCCGGAACCCAGGAGGATTTCCTTGCCGTAGGGAATGGTGGACCAACCTCGGAGGCCCCCGTTGACGCTGCCATCCTCTGTGCGCCCGCTGAAGTTGGTGCGACTGCTGGGCCCGCTGCGGCCGCCGGGGCCCTCGCCGCCCTGCGGGGCACCAGCTTCGGGGCCGGAGCCGGGTGCTGGGGGCCCGGCCGGCCACAACCCAGCACTGGGACCAAAAGGCTGGCTGACGGCGGGAGCAATGGCCGACGCCGGGCGGCGGGCATTGCGCCGGGCCGCTTCATCCGCAGTGGGAACCATGATCCACAGCCACGCATAAAAGACAGCACCCGAGCCGCCCAACACGGCCGCGAGCGCCATGGCGATCCGGATATTCCGCACCGGCCAGCCGAGGTGCCGGGCGAGGCCCGAACACACCCCGGCAATCATGCGGTCTCCGCTGCGGGTCAACGGAGGGCGGAGGGGAGCGGTGGTCATGATTCAATCCAAACACGGATCAGGGCACCCCGGAGCGGAATCAGCCGCCAACCGGGGGTGACTCAGGGTGCGTTCAGGGTGTCCCCCAGTAGAGCGGATACCCGTACCGGGGAAGGATTGAGGCATGAACACTCAGCACCCCACCCCTGAAGACCCCGCCGGCCCGGACGGTGCCGGCGCGGGCCACACGCCGGAGCCCGGCGCAGGTTCCCCGACCAACCCCACAGAACCCCTCCCCCGGTCCACGGACGGACAACCAGGCGGGGAGCCCGGTGGCGGCTACCGTACCGGACAGGGCGCCGCCGGATCCGCCGGGCCTACGCCTTCGGGGCCGCCAACCATGGCACCGCCTCCCCAGGACTTCTTCAACTGGGTCCGCAGCCGTGGCATTCAGCGCGGATCGAACCGCTGGGTAGGCGGCGTTTCCAGTGGAGTCGCAGCGAGGCTCGGCATCGACCCGATTATTGTCCGCGGAATCTTCATTGTGCTGGCCCTGTTCGCAGGGATCGGCGTGCTTCTCTACGGCATCGGCTGGGCTTTCCTGCCGGAGCCGGATGGACGGATCCACGTCCAGGAAGCAGCGGCCGGCCGTTGGACCGGTGGCATGACAGGATCGCTCGTCACAACCCTGCTGGGCTTTGGTGGCCTGGGCGGCGGCTATTGGGGCGGTGAGCGCGGACTGGGCGGCTTCCTGTGGGCGTGCTTCTGGCTGGGCATCGTTGTCCTGGTGGTTTACCTGTTGGTCGACAGGGGCCGCCGGAGCACTGCAGCTGCCGGCCAGGTTGGCGGTTCCTACGGAACTACCAGCTACGGCGCTCCTGACTACTCCGCTGGTTCGGCACCGTATACAACCCCTTACGCGGCGCCCTATGCCGCTCCGTATGTGGCCTCGGGCGGCGCCCCCTACCGGGCACCGTACGGTGAAGGACCATATGGTCAGGGTTCGGCAGGAATGCCGCCGCAACGCCCGGCACCACCGGCCAAGCCCCGCCCTTCCGGCCCCGGGGCACCGGCAGTGGCCATCACGGCCGGCATTGCCCTGCTGGTAGGCGGCGGCCTGAAGCTCCTTGACGCCGCCAACGTGATCAACCTGGGCGATGCACCCAACGGATCACCCCATGGAGTAACCGCGGTGGTTCTGGCTGCAGCGGCCGCTGTGCTGGGTATCGGGATTGTCCTGTCCGGAGCCCGGGGCCGAACCTCCGGGCTGCTGGGCTTCCTCGCCGTCATCGCCCTCCTGGTGAGCGCCGCATTCAATGTCTCCCACCACAACAACCGCTTCGCTGCTAACGGCGTGATCTGGACCCCCGCGACCGTTCAGGAAGCCAGGCAGGGCTACGACATTACGGGGGCCCGGGGAACCATCGATCTCAACGGCCTGGACCTTGACGCCCCACTGAGTGCCGATGTCGAAGTTCCCCTGGACATCACGGCCAGCGATTTCACCGTGGTCATCCCTGACGACGTGCCGGTGCGGATCAGCGCCGACATGACGATGGGAAACATCCAGGAACGTGGCGGCGACCGTGGCGGAATCTCCACCCGGGAAAGCAGCTATAACTCTGAACTTCCAGGCTCAGCCCTGGTGGTCACCATTGATGGCACTTTCAGCAACGTGACCATCCAGGAAGGAAACTGACATGTCTACAGTCGAACCGGATCCCGCTGCCGGGGTCCCCGGGAATCACGACGGCGGCACTCCCCGCGCCCGCGTCGGAACAATTGTGTGGGGGCTGATTATCGTCGCCCTGGCGGTCCTCATCGTCATCTCACAGCTTGGCCTGGTCACCCTGAACGGAACGTATGTCCTGGTGGGCCTGATGATCGGCGCCGGAGCCGCCCTGGTGATCGGCGGCATCATTTCGGCCCGAAAGCGTGACAATGGCACCTCAACAGGGAAGTCTTGATCCATGGACAAGTTTTTCAGCATCGTCAGGGGTCTCGGCCTGAACCGTGGACCCCAACGTTGGCTCGGAGGCGTGCTGGGCGGAATCGCCGCCAAGCTCAACGTCGAAGTGGCTTACGTACGGATCGCCTTCCTGCTGTTCAGCCTGCTGCCAGGCCCGGCGATTATCTTCTACCTGGCAGCCTGGCTGGTCCTGCCGGATTCGAGAACCAACAGGATCCTCCTGGAATCCTTCCTGGACAAACGGTCGATTGACCGCCCTTGACCACGTCGCTCTGAAGGCCACCGCCCCCGTTTGGAGCGGTGGCCTTCTGCTGTTCCGGCACTGCTATCGAGCTGTTCCCGTTCGTGGTGGGGTCAACCGTTTGGTGGACTCCAGGTTCAACCGGTTGGGCCTGCCGGGCAGGCACGGCCCCATGCCACGCTGTAGGCATGAACCTTCCAGCGGACTCGCGCCCGGGTACTGACGCCATCACAGTCCGGAACCTCAGCAAAAACTACAAGCAGCCCAACGGTGGAACGTTCGCCGCCGTGGACCAGCTCCAACTGACCATCCGGTCAGGGGAAACATACGCCCTCCTCGGCCCGAATGGCGCCGGGAAATCCACCACCATCGAGATCTTCGAAGGGCACCGGCGCCCGGACCGCGGCGAAGTCCGCGTCCTGGGAACAAACCCCTGGAAGGCACCGCCGGCCTTCAGGGCACGCATCGGCATCGTCCTCCAGGAGGCTTCCGACGCCGGAGAACTCCGCGTCCATGAAGCTCTGGGCTCCCTGGCCCGTTGCTTTCCGGCGCCCCGTCCGGTTGCCGAGGTCATTGAAGCAGTGGGACTGGGCGGCAAGGAAGGTGCGCGCATCTCCACTCTCTCGGGCGGCCAGCGCCGCAGGCTCGACGTCGCCCTCGGAATTGTCGGGCAGCCGGAGGTTCTGTTCCTGGATGAACCCACCACCGGATTTGATCCGGCAGCCCGGAGACAATTCTGGGATCTCATTCGAACTCTGGGCAGTGGCGGCACCACCATCGTCCTGACCACCCATTACCTGGATGAAGCGGAGCAACTGGCGGACCGGATCGGCGTGATCAACCGAGGACAGCTTATTGCCGAAGGCGCGCCGGATGAGATCGGCGGCCCTGCCCTCCGGGTGCCACGCGTGCGGTGGCGGGACGCGGCCGGGTTCCACGAGCAGATCACCGAACGGCCCGCTGCCCTGGTGAACCAACTATCCGCTGGCGGATCTCGCGAGTTACCGGAACTGGCCGTTGTGCGGCCAAGCCTTGAGGAAGTCTACCTTCAGCTCATCGGCGCCGCGGAGCAAGCAGGGCCCCATCCCGCGGCAGCTTCCGGTCCCGGCGGCGCTGCCGCAGCAAAACCCTCCGAAGGAGTCCTGTTATGACCGCTCTGCCCGCAGTTGAATCCCCCGCCGCCCGGCAGTGGCGACCGTCCGTACTGGGCCTGGGCATGCACCGCGCAGCTCTGGAAATCAAGCTTTTTAACCGGGATGTGCTTTCACTGGTCCTGGTGCTGTTCTTCCCGATCCTGATGTTGTCCCTCTTTGGAACAGTGTTCGGAGACGAGCCCAGCCTCGGAGCAGGCCCGAACGGCGAAGGCGGAGTCACCCCGGCACACTACTACCTCCCCGGGATGCTCGCCCTGAGCACCATCCTCAGCGGCTTCCAGAACCTCAGCACCTACGTCGCCACCGAGCGCTTCAACGGAACGGTCAAGCGCCTCGCCGGGACCCCGCTGCCCGCTGCCTCCTATTTCCTGGGCAAGACGGGCCAGACTCTATATCTGATCTGCGCGCAAACGGTGCTGCTCCTCCTTGCCGCACGCTTCCTCTTCGACGTGTCTTTGCCCGCCGATGCCGGCGCCTGGTTACTGGTGGGTGCGCTGATGGTGCTCTCGACGGCGGCGTGGGCCACCGTGGCCATTGCTTTCACTGCGCTGCCAAAGTCAGCCCAGAGCGCCTCGACGCTGGCGGTGCTTCCGGTCCTGCTCCTGTCCTTCACCTCTGGCGTTTACTTCCCGTTCTCGCAACTTCCGGAGTGGCTGCAGTCAGTGACGAACTTTTTCCCGCTCCGCTGGAGCGCCAGTGCCTTCAGGTCGGTTTTCCTGCCCGCCGGATTTGAAACGGCAGAGCCCGGCGGCGGATACGACCTGCCCATGACTTTCCTGGTGCTGGGCATTTGGGCCGTGGCTGGAGCAGTGCTGGCCCGGCTGGCGTTCAAATGGCCTCCGCAGAAATAAGTTAAGGTGCTCTCATGAGCAACCTCGGGGGCCGGACGGAGCGGTTGCTTCCCGCGCGTTCCGTGTGGACCACTTCCATGATCTGGTGGCATACAGGGTTCTACTCCGTCCTGGCCAGCCTGGCTTATCTGGCGGTCCTGGGCCAGCCGCCGCAGCCTGCAACACCGCTGGTTGTGGGTGCCCTGGGACTGCTTGGGGTGGTGTATCCGTTCCTGACCCGGACCCGGGACCTTCGGACCCACCGGCCGGCTTTCTACGTTGCTGTGCTGGTCACCGTGGTGGTGTTCCTGTCCTTCGTCCACGACGGTGCCGGAGCCCTGCTGTTTGTGGCCTTCCCGCAGGTTTGGATGTTCACGGCCTCGCAGCGTCAGGGAGTAGTTGCCACCGCCGTGCTCTGCCTGGGAGTAGCGGCCGGACAGGTCAGCCGTTATGGCCTGGGCGGCACGGCCGTCTACAGCATCACCGCCCAGCTGGTCATATCCTTCGCAGTGAGCTGCATGATCGGAGTCTGGATCTCCAAGGTCATCGAGCAAAGCGAGCAGCGCGCTGAGCTGTTGGCGGAACTTAAAGCCGCGCGTACCGACCTCAACGCCGCTGAGCAGGCCCGCGGAGCCCTGCTGGAACGCGAACGCATGGCCCGGGAAATTCACGACACCCTGGCCCAGGGCTTCACCTCTATCGCCATGCTCTCGGAAGCTGCGCAGGCCCAGCAGCGGAGGAAAGGGCCGTCTGAGATTATGGACAGCCTGGCCGCGATATCAAGGACCGCCCGGGAAAACCTTGCCGAAGCACGCTCCCTTGTGGCTTCCGGTGTGGCCACGGACGTCCAGGGCGGTGACTTGCTGGCAGCTTTGAAGCGCCTGCCGCAAAGCCTGCACTTGGAGGACCTCCACCTGGCCGTGGATGTACCTGTCACCCTGCCGCCGCTCTCCTCCACTGAGCAGGTGTCCTTGCTCAGGACCGCCCAAGAGGCCCTGAACAATATCCGCAAACACTCCGGCGCCTCCCGGGCGTGGCTGGAAGTCCGTGCCGGTCCGGCACCGGGGACAACAGCAGGGCCGCAGGAGCTCCGCTTGATCGTCCGCGACAACGGCCGCGGCTTCGACACCGCTGCCTCCCACCCGGGGTTCGGCCTGAAGTCAATGTCCGCCAGGCTGGCTGAAATCGGCGGCAGGCTGCAGGTGCAGTCATCCGCCGCCGGTACTGAGCTCACCGCCGTCGTTCCTGTATCTGTTGCCGCCCCGGACCGCACCGGACCGGACCTCCAAAAGGAAAGTGCCCCATGAGCCCACGGCCCATCCGCGTACTTTTGGCCGATGACCATCCTGTGGTCCGTGGCGGCCTGGCCACCCTGCTGGGCACTGCGGCCGGGATCGAGGTCATCGCGGACGCGTCCAACGGCCAGGAAGCCCTGGCCGCCGTTGTGGAACACCGCCCGGACGTGGTGCTGATGGACCTGCGCATGCCCGTGCTGGACGGCGCCGGCGCCACAGAACAGATACGTGAGCGCTTCCCGGACACAAGAGTGCTCATCCTTACCACGTACGACGGCGACACGGACATAGTCCGTGCAGTGGAGTCGGGGGCGGTGGGCTATCTTCTGAAAGACTCGCCAGGGGACGTGATCATCGACGCCGTCTTCGCCGCTGCCCGCGGCGAGACAGTGCTGGCACCGCCGGTAGCAGCACGCCTGGTCTCCCGGATGCGGACGCCGGACCGGCCACAGCTTACGGCCCGGGAAGTAGAGGTCCTCCGTTGTGTCGCAGACGGATTGAGCAACGCTGAGGCCGCTGCCCGGCTTCACATCGCTGAGGCCACGGTCAAGACGCATCTCCTACGCGTCTTCAACAAGCTCGACGTCGATGACCGGACGCGGGCAGTAGTCATCGCCATGCAGCGCGGCCTTTTGTAACCGGTTTGTGTCGTACCGCACACTCCCCACTAGACTCTATGTGAGCTCAGCGTGGCGCTCTGCCTGTATTCCTTCCAACCAGGATTGAGCCAGAGATAATGAAAATTGGAATCCTCACCAGCGGCGGCGATTGCCCCGGGCTGAATGCTGTCATTCGCGGCGCCGTACTTAAAGGCATCATCCAGGGCCACGAATTCGTGGGCTTCCTCGATGGCTGGCGCGGCGTCGTCGAAGGTGACGTCATCGACATTCCCCGTACCATGGTGCGCGGCATCGCCAAGCAGGGCGGAACCATCCTTGGCACCTCCCGCACCAACCCGTTCGAAAACGGTGGCGGCCCTGAAACCATTAAGGCCCATATGGACCGCATGGGCATTGACGCCATCATCGCCATCGGCGGTGAAGGAACCCTGGCCGCGGCCAAGCGGCTCACGGACGTCGGGCTGAAGATCGTCGGCGTGCCCAAGACTGTGGACAACGACCTTGACGCGACGGACTACACCTTCGGCTTCGATACGGCCGTCCAGATCGCCACCGAGGCCATCGACCGGCTCCGCACCACGGGTGAATCCCACCACCGCTGCATGATCGCAGAGGTCATGGGCCGGCATGTTGGCTGGATTGCCCTGCACGCCGGCATGGCCGCGGGTGCCCACGCCATCCTCATCCCGGAAAACAGCACCAGCATTGAACAGATCTGCGAATGGGTGCAGGAAGCCCACGACCGCGGACGCGCGCCGCTGGTGGTAGTCGCTGAGGGTTTCGTGACGGCGACCATGGAGACTCCGCACTCGGAGCGTGGCCTGGACACCTTCGGCCGTCCCCGTCTTGGTGGCATCGCGGACCAGTTGGCGCCGGAGATCGAGGCCCGCACGGGAATTGAAACCCGTGCCACCATCCTTGGCCACATCCAGCGCGGCGGCGTGCCTTCCGCGTTCGACCGTGTCCTTGCCACCCGGCTGGGCATGGCCGCGGTGGACTCCGTGGTGGAGGAGCGCTGGGGCACTATGGTCTCGCTCAATGGCACGGACATTGCCCATGTCGGCTTCGAACAGGCGCTGGGCAAGCTCAAAAGCGTGCCACAACACCGGTATGACGAAGCCGCTGTCCTCTTCGGCTAGGCCTTCTGCAGTGAACGACGGCTCGCGCCGGGCACCAGGCGGTTCCTTGGCCGGCGCTAAGCCGGCGCTAAAGCCGGGCCCGGGCCGTGGGTAGGCTGGGACCATGACTTTGGACCACGGCAGCGCAGAGATCATCCAACTCGCCTGGGCCCGGCATCTTGGCCTGGCTGACCACACCTTTGGTGAAGCGCTCAGCAGCGGCGAACGCATTGTCCGGGTTGATGATTCGGCCTCCAGCGTCCAGTTTGTCCGGCTTTTTGGCGCGTCTGCCCTGGTGGGCCCGGCATGGGCGGTGGAGGCTGCTGCGACGATTCCGGACGAAGACCTGGCACAGCATGTCACCCTGATGACGCTCGCCCGCGGCCATGGCGGGCACGGCCTGGGTGCAACTGCGCTCTTCTTCGCAGACGACCTGCCGCTTCAGCAGCCGTCGGAGGAGCTGACTGTCTCGCATGCGGACCGGGACGCAATTGAACTGGAGTCGCGGTGCCCGCCGGACGACGTCAATGAAGTTGGTTTGGCGGAGCTGGCCCACCATTACACAGTGATCCACGACGACGATGGCCGCCAGGTGCCCATTGCCAGCGCCGGTTACGCCGAATGGGAGGGCCTGCTGGCGCAGCTGGGCGTGCTGGTGGCCCCCGATTGGCGGCGCCGCGGCCTGGGTTCCCTGGCTGTTTCCATCGCTTCCCATGAGGCTTTGGCCTCGGGGCTTACCCTGCAGTGGCGGGCCGAAGTCAGCAACACAGGTTCGCTGGCTATAGCCCGAAGTCTGGGATTCGTCACGGGCGGCATCCATACAACCGTGCTGCTGGGCAGCCCGGCTTCGAAAAGGTAGTGGCCCGGAGGAACCCGGTCAGCCCTGCTGAGCGGACTGGGCACCGCTCAGCTCCGGCTTGTCCCAATTGATGGCGGCCTTTGGCTTTTCGTAGAACAGCACCACGGCCGCGCCCAGGAGCACCACGGCGGCCGGCAGCATGATGGACTGGCCCATCGCCGTCGAAAATCCTGTATGCAGGGCCTCGGGCAACTGCCCGGAAAATTCCGACGCCGCGCCTGCCGCTGCCGGCAGCTCGGCGGCCAGGCGCGCCTGGATCAGCACCGCGATGGCTGCGCTGCCCAGCACGGAACCGACCTGCCGGGTGGTGTTGTAGACGCCGGAGCCCGCTCCGGCCTGCCGTGGCGGCAGGTTGCGCGTAGCTGTAGTGCCCAGCGGCGCCCAGATGCCCAGGTTCGCAAAGCCGAGGACCACGCTGGGCAACAGGAACATCAGGATGGGGGTGTCCGGCCTCATCAACAAGGAGTTCCAGGCAAGCGCGACGGCCATCAGGACCAGCCCCGCGCAGTTGATGAACTTGGGGTTCACGCGGTCCAGGTAGCGCCCAACGACGGGCGCCAGCCCGGCCATGATGAGGGCCATCGGCACCATCAGCAATGCGGACTGGGTGGGCGTCAGTCCGCGTACCATCTGGTAGTAAAAAATCAGCGGCAGGCTGAAGGAGGTGACGGCGAATCCTACGGCTGTGATGCCGATGTTCGCGAGCGAGAAGTTCCGGTCCCTGAAGAGCCCCAGGGGCAGCAGCGGCTCACCCCTGCCGTACTTCTGCCAGGCGACGAAGGCGGTCAGAACCGCTATGCCCGTAATGATCAGGGACCACACAGTGACGGGTCCGGCGATGGTGCCCCAGTTGTAGGACTCCCCTTCCTGGATGCCGAACACCAGCAGGAAGAGCCCGACGGCGCTGAGCACCACGCCGGGGATGTCGAACCGGTGGGGATGCGTGGACAGCGACGGGACAAAGCGCCAGGCCAGGACGAAGCCCACGATCCCAATGGGCACGTTGATGAAGAAGATCCATTCCCAGCCCAGGCTGTCCACCAGGACTCCACCCAGGATGGGCCCCACCAGGGTGGCCACGCCTGCTGTGGCACCCCAGAGCCCCATGGCTGCGCCCCGGCGGTCCGGCGGGAAGATGCGCGTAATGACGGCCATGGTCTGCGGTGTCATCAGCGCTGCACCCAGGCCCTGGAAAACGCGGGCCACGATCAGCATGCCGATATCGGTGGAGAGGCCGCACCAGAGTGAGGCCAGGGTGAACAGCACCAGCCCGCCCAAGTACAGGTTCTTGGGTCCGAACCTGTCGCCCAGGCGGCCGGTAACCAGCAGCGGCACGGCGTACGCCAGAAGGTAGGCGCTGGTCACCCAGATCACCGCGTTGATGTCTGCCTGAAGGCTTTCCATGATGCGGGGATTGGCCACCGAGACAATGTTGATGTCGATCAGGATCATAAAAAACCCGATCACCAGGGCCCACAGCGCAGCCCACGGCCTGTTCACTTCTTCCACAACCAACTCCCCCTCCAATGCCGGCCGGCGCCGGATGTAACCTGACTAGCCCAGCAACTCCAGGATGTCCTTGCGATCAAACATCCCGGCAGCGGCGCGGGCCGAGGGTGTTCCGGCATCCGGATCAGCACCGGCTCCAAGAAGCACCCGGGCGACGTCGGTGTAACCCTTGAAGGCGGCCCCGGCCAAGGAGGTCTGGCCACGGTCATTGATGGCGTTAGCGTCAGCACCGTGGCCCAGGAGCAGCTGAACCGTATCCGCATGTCCGTGATAGGCCGCAAGCATCAGCAGGGAGTCACCGGCGGCGTTGGTCAGCGTGGCTGGCGCGCCGGCTTCGAGGTAGCGGGCAAGGAGTGCAGCGTCACCGGCGCGGGCGCTGTCGAAGAGCGTATGGGCAAGGTCGACGGCGTCTGCGTCCGGGGCAGGCTGGGAATCGGTCATCGGGTCCCCCTCAGGAATCCTGTCTGGCGCCCGACTACCTGGCCGGCGTCGGGGGCAACGATTACTTCCTGGGCGGCGGTGTAGGGTTCGTCGCCGTCCATGACAGTCAGTGTTTCATCCGGGGCAACGGAACGCTTAACAACAGCCAATGCGACCGGGCCCATCTCGTAATGCTGGCTGACGGACGTGACCGTGCCAACCTTGCGGCCGCCGGCCATGACCTCGCTGCCGGCTGCCGGAAGGGTGTGCTGGGAACCGTCCAGTTGCAGGAACACCAGGCGCCGCGGTGGATGGCCCAGGTTGTGCACGCGGGCGATAGTCTCCTGGCCCTTGTAGCAGCCCTTGGAGAGATGCACGGCGGTACGGAGCAGGTCCAGTTCGTGGGGAATGGTGCGATCATCGGTTTCGGCACCCCAGCGTGGGCGCCATGCGGCGATCCGCAGCGCTTCCGCTGCCCAGGCGCCCGCCAACTGGCGGTTCCCCACAGTGGTTTCCAGCTCCGCCGCGGGAACGAGGTACTCGAACCAGGGACGTTCACGGCCGGGGTGCTGGTCTTCGCTGATGATCGAGTACGAATAGCCGCCGGTGGTGACATTGGGCCATGGGTCCTGCCAGACCGTCAGGCCCGACCATTCCTCCACGGGACGCGTTGAACCAACCACTGCCCAGTCCCCGGAGAGGTCCGCAATCTCAACCCGGAGCATGAACTTCATCCGGTTCAACCACTCAGCCAGCGGTGCAGCCTCGGCGGCCTCGACCAGCAGCCAGGTGGTCCCGCCGTCGTCCACTACCCTGGCGTCATATTCGATCCTGCCCTGCACACTGAGCAACAGCAGTTCGGTGGACTGTCCCGGGGGCAGCTGGGTGAGCTGCTGTGAGGACAGTGTGTTCAGCCAGCTGAGGCGGTCCGGACCACTGACCGTAACCACCCCGCGGTGGGAAAGGTCGACGACGGCGCTGCCATTAGCCAGTGCGCGCTGCTCCCGGAGGGGCTCACCATAGTGGGAGGCCACTCCGGTGTCCAGGCCGGCGGCTTCGACGGCGCCGGGGCGCAGCAACAGAGGGCTTTTAGAGTTCATAACCGAAAGAACGTCCTGTCCTGCCGGCAGTATTCCCAAGATCAGCCGGCAACGCGTTTAAGGAAGGCGGAAGCGTGTGCTTCCAGGCCTTTGCCTTCTTCTATTCCTGCATCCCAGCGCCACAGCAGGTTGCCATCCACCAGGCCGAAAATCCGGGTGGCCGCTGAGTACTCCTTGGAGTGGCTGCCCCGCATCACCATGTCTGTGGCGAGCTGGATCTGCGGGCCCTTGATCTGGCCGTAGTACAGCTCGGTGATGCCGCCCGGGTGGGTGATGGAGACGGAGATGTCGAAACCGCCCTCCGCATTGCGGAGTGCTTCCACCTCGTCCGCGCTCTTCAGTGCCGGAACGATGTCCGCTGGAGTAAGGCCCGGGCCGACGTCCGCGTCCAGCTGCTTGCGCTCCAGTGCCCAGAAGCCGATCTCCACGGACAACGGACGCAGGATGGTGCCCTCTTCATCCGTCAGCCAGCTCTCCGCGCGGTACTGAAGGTATGGCTGGCCGTTGTGGGTGAAGGAGACTCTCTGGACGAAATGTTCGGAATCCTCATCGCCGCGGCCAAGCCGCCCGCTGCCTTCCCACTCACCGATGAGCCAGGAAAGCGGGACCAGTTCAGGGGTCAGGTCCGTAGGAATCTCAATAGGCACAGCAATTACCTCTAGCGAAGTCAGGGACGCGCGCAGGCGTTACTTTTGGCCTTTGAAGAGGCGGTAAACGACGTAACCGGCGAACCAGGCCATGGCGATGCTGGCGATGCCAAGCAGGACAAGGAAGAAAATTTCGAATGCGAGAACAGACATGCTGACATCCTAACGCGTTAGTAGATAAGAAGTTTGTCTATGAAGTAGGCCAGGGAGCCCACTGCCAGGACAGGCGCAATCCCTACACTGAGCCCCGCCGGAATGCTGATCGGACCGGTATGCAGGGTGGCCAATCTGCGGAAACTGACCAGGACGGCGCCTACTACCACGCCGAATATTGCAGCGGGCAGCACGGCGATATCTGAAAACACCAGCCCGGCCAGCGGGCCGGACAGCCCGGCCACGGCAATGCCCAGCGGCGCCACAATCCTGTCCGGCCAGCGGATCAGGCATACGAGGAGTGCGACGGCGGCACTGACGGCAGCAATGGCCAGCATCTCCCGGACCCCGTTGAACCGTGCCCCGGCGATCCAGCCGGCTCCCAGGCAGGAGAGCAGCACTCCGGCGCAGCTTCCCAATGTGGATTCCAGGCGCTTGGCCTGCCCCGTCCCGCGCAGCAGCTGCACAACAAAGACGGCGATGAAACCCATGGCCATAAAGGCCGGGGTGGCGTCCAGGTAGCCGGGGGCGGGAAGAGTATGGGCAGCCCAGGCGGAGCCGACACCCGGCAGCGCGATCACGGCTGCCAGGGTTTTCCGCGCAGGTACTTCGAGGAAGTGCGGCCAGCCGTAGCCCGTCACCAGGGCAGCCGCCACAGCTACACCCAGGAGGACTTGCGGTGAGGTGTAGACGCCGGCAAGGATGGCGCCCAGGCACAACAGTCCGGCAAGCCCGATCAACCACGGTTGCACGGATATCCCGCGTACATCATCGTCGGGACCTTGGCCGTGATGCCTGTTCCCTCCGGAAGGGCCGTCATCTCCGGCGGAATCGTAACTGCCGGCGTCCGCTTTCACTTCTGGACTCACTTTCGCTGCATTCCCATCCTGGCTGTACTTCGCTGACTGTAGTTTGCATGCAATTGCGCCCCGCAAGGGAGTTCGGGCCCTGTCCCTCCAATCCTGCCCTATGTGACCTGCATATGTCCTAAACCAGCCTGCCGAGCGGCCTGCTGCAGTGATTCAGGGCACCTTGCTGGGTATACTCGTTCTTCAGCTAAGCATTCTGTGCAGGTGCCTGACGGTGAACGGTTGCGGTGGAAACGTCGCAGCAACTTTCGATCACCCAAACCGCAATCCTGTGCAGGCTGCCAGTACCGGCCGGTGAAAACCCGGTTCAGACGCTCAATGATGCGCGGACGGCCCTTGGAGGAATAATGTCGCACATCCTGTTACTGACGAACAGCACCGGCTCTTCGGTTGATATCCTGCCTGCCCTTGAGCTGCTGAACCACCGGGTCCATATTCTTGCCGCCGAGCCCACGGCACTCCTGGAAACCGATCCCTGCGACATCGTCCTGCTCGATGCCCGCAAGGATCTGGTAGGAGCACGCTCGCTGACCCAGCTGCTGAAGGCCACCGGCCTCAGCGCTCCCCTGGTCCTGATCCTCACCGAAGGCGGTATGGCCGCTGTCTCCTCCGCCTGGGCCGTGGACGACATCGTGCTCGATTCGGCAGGCCCTGCAGAGGTTGAGGCCCGGATCCGCCTGTCGATAGCCCGTGCCGTACCGGAAGCAGAGAACACCCCCTCCGAAATCCGTGCCGCCGGCGTCGTCATCGATGAAGCCAGCTACACCGCCCGGGTCAACGGCACGCCGCTGAACCTGACCTTCAAGGAATTCGAGCTCCTCAAGTACCTGGCCCAGCACCCCGGGCGGGTCTTCACCCGCCAGCAGCTGCTCACTGAAGTATGGGGCTACGACTACTACGGCGGCACCCGCACAGTCGACGTCCACGTGCGGCGCCTGCGGGCCAAGCTGGGTGCAGACCACGAAAACCTGATCAGCACTGTCAGGAATGTCGGCTACCGGCTGACGCTGGTGCGGCACCAGGAAGACGAACTCACCGAGGCCTGATCTGCCGGCGTGCGTATAGCCTTGGCCTATGAGTCCCGCACATCCGGAATCCTGGCCAGTCCTGACCATTAAAGGCGGGCTGGATGCTCCGCTGCTTCACGACGTCCGCGGCCTCCTGGCAGCCGTTCAGGAATCCGACGGCAATCCTCCGCTGTCCGAGCAGACAGTCATCACGCTCAGTACCGAGGCAGCCGGTTCTGCCGGCGTCAGCTCCTTGCTGCTGTACGCACCTGAGGACAGCTCCCGCGCCAGCAGTTCCGCCGGCCCGGACGTTCATCCGGCGGGCGGCTCTGATCTTGCCGGTACCGCGGTCGTGGTTGAAGAGCCGGACGGGACCGGGACGCTGGAGGTGGCCATTCATCCCAATTACCGGAATATGGGGGCAGCAGGCCGCCTGATCGGCGAACTGCAAAAGACCAGGGGGCTGTCCGGCCTGCAGGCATGGGCCCACGGCAGCCATGTGGCAGCGGCTGAATTGGCCACCCGTTATGGCTTCGGCCCGGTCCGGGAATTATGGAAGATGAGGCTGACGGACGGCACTGCGGGACTGCCCGACGTCGGCCTCCCGGACGGGGTGACACTGCGCAGCTTCGTGCCCGGACAGGATGAAGATGCCTGGTTGACCGCCAACAGCGCGGCCTTCGCGCACCATCCGGAGCAGGGTTCCATGACCCTTGCAGACCTGGAAGCCCGGATGGCTGAGGACTGGTTCGACCCGGCAGGCTTCCTCCTTGCCGAGGACTCCTCCGACACGTTGGTCGGATTCCACTGGACCAAGATCCATCCGGCCCACGGCGGTCACCCGCCGATCGGCGAGGTGTACGTCGTCGGAGTCGCCCCGGCGGCCCAGGGACTGGGCCTGGGCAAGGCCCTGACCATCGCGGGCATCAAATATCTCCAGCAACGGAAACTCCAGGCAATCATGCTGTACGTCGATGCGGACAATGCCGCGGCCGTTTCGTTGTACCGCAAGCTGGGTTTCACACGCTGGGATATGGATGTCCTCTATGGGCGGTTGGCGGAGCGTCAGTAAGCGTTTGCCAAAGGTTAATCATTTACCCCCGGAATGCGTCATGGCTTGCCGGATACCAGGGCCTTGGGCGGAGCGAATGATTGTAAGGTTGAAGTAGACTCGCGCCGGCTGCCGGTCCGCACCAGCCCGTGCCACCAAAAGGAGACACCATGCAACCTGATACTGCCGATGCAGCGATGAGGGAGGTCGCAGCACCTCCTGCCCGCGCGCGCTTTGGTTCCTCCGAAGTCCCCGCGTCACGTGCCACCCAGGACCGGATCGATATCCCGGAATTCGCCCCGAACCTCGAACCCGACGGCGACATCCGCCCGGACCGGTTCCTGGACCGGGAGCTGAGCTGGCTGTCCTTCAATGCCCGCGTGTTGGAGCTTGCCGAAGACCCCAAGCTCCACCTGCTGGAGCGGGTGAGTTTCCTCTCCATCTTTGCGTCCAACCTCGACGAGTTCTTCATGGTCCGGGTGGCCGGGCTCAAACGCCGCATCGCTACCGGCCTGGCCGTCCCGTCGCCGGCCGGCCTGAGCCCGGTGGAAGTCCTCGAGAAGATCAGCGAGGAAGCACACCGCCTGCAGCAGCGCCATGCGCAGGTTTTCGCCGAACAGATCCGTCCCGCACTGGCCTACGAGCACATCCACCTGATGCACTGGGATGAACTTGATGACGCGGCCAAGCAGCAGCTGAGCGAGATGTTTGCGGAGAAAGTCTTCCCCATCCTGACGCCGCTGGCCGTTGATCCCGCACACCCGTTCCCGTATATTTCCGGGCTCTCCCTGAACCTCGCCGTGGTGGTCCGCAACCCGGTGAGCGACAAAGAACTCTTCGCCCGCCTCAAGGTCCCGGACCAGCTGCCCCGGCTCATCTCCATCGATGGTCCGCGAGCCGGAGCTGTGGCCGGCCGGGTGGCCCGGTTTATTGCCCTCGAAGAAGTCATTGCCGTCCACCTGGACAAGCTGTTCGCGGGCATGGAAGTCCTGGAGCACCACATCTTCCGGGTTACCCGCAACGAGGATGTCGAGGTGGAAGAGGACGACGCCGAGAACCTGCTGCAGGCGCTGGAAAAGGAACTGCTGCGCCGCCGGTTCGGCCCGCCCGTCCGCCTCGAAGTCACCCACGACATTAACCCGAACATCCTGGCCCTGCTGATCCGGGAGCTCGGCGTTGAACAGTCAGAGGTCTACTCGGTTCCGGCGCCCCTGGACCTGCGCGGGTTGTCGGTTATCGCCGGAATCGACCGCGCGGACCTGCACTACCCTAAGCAGGTTCCCCACACCTCCCGCTATCTCAACGAATCCGAGACATCCAAGGCAGCCAACGTCTTCGCAGCGATGCGCCGCCGGGACATCCTGCTGCACCACCCTTACGATTCGTTCTCCACTTCGGTCCAGGCCTTCCTGGAGCAGGCGGCAGCCGATCCCAAGGTCCAGGCCATTAAGCAGACGCTGTACCGCACTTCCGGCGACTCCCCCATTGTCGATGCCCTGATCGACGCCGCGGAAGCCGGTAAGCAGGTCCTGGCACTGGTGGAAATCAAAGCCCGCTTTGATGAACAGGCCAACATTTCCTGGGCCCGCAAGCTGGAACAGGCCGGCGTCCACGTGGTGTATGGAATTGTGGGCCTCAAAACCCACTGCAAACTTTCACTGGTGGTCCGGCAGGAAGTTGACGGCCTCCGTCGCTACTGCCACATCGGTACTGGTAACTACCACCCGCGGACAGCACGCTATTACGAGGACCTCGGGCTCCTGACTGCGAACGAACAGGTTGGCGAAGACCTCTCCAAGCTGTTCAACCAGCTGTCAGGCTACGCGCCCAAGTCCACCTTCAAGCGGCTGCTCGTGGCGCCGCGCTCCGTCCGTTCCGGCTTGATTGACCGAATAGAAACCGAGATCAGGAATGCCCGCGCCGGCCTGCCGGCGCGGGTGCAGATCAAGGTTAATTCGATGGTCGATGAAGCCATCATCGACTCTCTCTACCGTGCCTCCCAGGCCGGCGTGCGCGTTGATGTTGTAGTCCGCGGCATCTGTTCCCTTCGCCCGGGCGTGCCCGGACTGAGTGACAACATCACGGTCCGCTCCGTCCTGGGCAGGTTCCTCGAGCACTCGCGGGTATTTGCCTTCGCCAATGCCGGCGATCCTGTGGTGTACATCGGCTCGGCGGACATGATGCACCGGAACCTTGACCGTCGCGTGGAGGCCCTGGTCCAGCTGACCAACGCCGAGGACATCACCTATGTGCATGACCTCCTGGAGCGGTACGTTGACCCGGCCACGTCCAGCTGGCACCTGGACAGCGGGGGCAACTGGTCAAGGCATCACCTTGCCGAGGACGGGACCCCGCTGGCGGACATCCAGTCCTGGCTTCTGCGGTCCCGTTCACGCCAGCGGTCCCTGACCCGGCGCTAGGACTGTGCACTTGGTCAGCGACAAACCGATTACAGACCAGGCCGAACTCACGGACGAACCGGTGGCAGTCACCGCCGCCGGCGCCGTTCCGTGGCGCATCGTCAAGGACCGGCTTGAGGTGCTGTTGATCCACCGGCCGCGCTATGACGACTGGTCCTGGCCAAAGGGCAAGCTGGACCCGGGCGAGACCGTTCCCGAATGCGCCGTCAGGGAAATAGAAGAGGAAATCGGGCTGCGAGCGCCACTGGGCATCCCCCTGCCCTCCATCCGTTACCGGGTGGCATCGGGCATCAAGGTGGTCCACTACTGGGCTGTCCGGGTTGAAGGGACGCTGCTGCGCCCCGACGGCAAGGAAGTGGATGCCGTGAAATGGTGTTCACCGGAGACGGCCGCCGCCATGCTGTCCAATCCGTCCGACGTCGGGCCTCTTCAGTATCTCGCAGCAGCCCATGAACGCGGGGAGCTGCTCACCTGGCCGCTCATCATCCTCCGGCACGCCAAAGCCAAGCCGCGTTCTTCCTGGACCAGGGCAGAAGGCGAACGTCCTCTCGCTGCCACCGGCGTCCGCCAGGCGCAGGCCGTCAAACGCCTGCTTCAGGCGTGGCGGCCCCTGCGCGTGGTCACCAGCCCATGGGTCCGCTGCATCGCCACCGTGGCGCCCTATGCCAAGGCGGTGGATGCGAAGATCAAACGGATTGAGGCGCTCACCGAGCACAGGCACGCCCGCAACCCGAAAAAGACGGCAGCGGTCGTTGAGTGGTTATTCGACAAGCAGCGGCCGGTGGTCCTCTGCACCCACAGACCGGCGTTGCCTACAGTGCTGAGCCAGTTGGGCGAACACATGCCGCCACGGCTCCGGTCGCTTCTTCCGCACTCGGATCCCTACCTTGCTCCGGGTGAGATGATCATCTGCCACATAGCCATGGGAAAGAAAGAGCGGATCGTTTCCGTGGAGCAGTTCAAACCGTTCGACGACTGAGTCCTCTCCCTTCCCGGGGGCTGATCCCTTGACCGCCGCTGTTTTGTATCAAATACTTGATACATTGATACAAATTCTGGTACGGGCGTTGGGGGAAATGTGGGCTTTCCGGAACTTGGAGTCACCTTTGCCGGCGTGCCTCCGTTGATGCTGTTGTGGCCCCTTGCCATGGCAATTGGCGTGTACGTCCTGCTGCGATGGGTGATTGTCGCGCCTGGCGGCAGGGCCACAATGGAATCCATCTCGCAGCACGCGTTTTGGATCGGCATCATGGGCTGGATGGGCAGCTCGCTGCAGGGCGCGGTGAACGCCGGCATCGTCCGCAGCACGCCGTACGACAGCCACACACCTACGAGCACTTCCGAGATACTCACCGCTCTTGCCTGGCCAATCCTGACCGTGCTGGCAATCCATGCCGTTGGTCAAGTCACGTATCCGGAACCGTTGAAGACCCACCGGACAGCCCCCCTTTCCGTCAGGCGCATCGCCGACTTCCTGCCGCGCAGCCTTGCCTGGACCACCGCCGGAATCTTTGTGGCCGCTGCCATAGCTATCTGCTACACGGCCACCCTTCCCGGCTATGGAGCCATCCCGCCCACAGAAATATCCCCCGACCAGAACGCGAATCCTTCATCCGGTCCTATGTATCGGGACGCCGGCAGGGATGGGCGGATCCCGGGTTACCTGCTGGCCGCTTGCCTCGGCGGCGCCCTCGCTGTCCTGGCGCTGGGCACATGGGCGGTCCTGGCGCTCATTGCACGGCGCCGGCAGTTGGAGGCCCTCGATCCTGCCGATAACGACCTCCTGCGGACCATCGCCATGAACCGGCTGCTGCGCACCGTGGCAACTGTTGCTGGCGGGTTGCTTGCCATCGCCGGCAGTTATGCCGCCCTCCCGGATCCTGCCCTGCCCCGGCCCAGCGTCTGGGTCAACTATTGGGGCATCGTTTCGCTGGTCATCCTGCTCGTGATGTGGGGGTGGCGGCCACCCCGGCTCACCTCGCTGGCAGCTTCCGGTCCGGACCGTTCACTCGCCGCGCCCCGGGAGGCGGCCCAGCCGGCAACCAGACTGATCGTTTCCATGGGCGCCGCCCTGGCTTTGGCCGGAGTCGGGGCAGCCCTGCTTCTTCTGGTTTTGCCGTTCGGCGCATTTGTCCTGACGCAGCCAGCCATCGTGGTCGCCGTTATGGCAGGGGCAGTCCTGCTCACTATCGCAGCCGGTGAACTCCTGCTCCAGCGAAACTACGGCCGGCCCGGCACCGAAAAGGCCTTGCCCCGCCAGCCGGTCAGCCCGGCGCTTTTCACGGTGGCTGTTGTGGCTGCGGCCGTCTTCCTGACGGTCCTGGCAGTCACCATTCACGGTGACTTCACCGCCGGCGGGATGCTGTACGGGCCGGAATACCGTTGGGTTGCTCCGGCCATCGCCACTGCCGTGGTCATGGTTCTGGCACTTGCGCCGCTGTTGCTTATCCGGCACCGGCAGAACTGTGGCGGGAGCGTTGCTGGACTCGATACGGCATTACGGGGCATCAGCATTTACCGGCTGGTACGCACCGTCGCCGCGTTCCTTTTGGCTCAGGGCGGACTTCTGGTGTCGAGCCAAAGTTTCGCCTGGCGCTGGTTCTTCGGCCTGGGCAACCCCTTGGCACCAACCGACGCGTACCTGAAATGGGATCCGGCCATGATCGCCGGCGCAGTCCTGTGTGCAGCGGCGGTTGTCCTGGTGCTGATCCCTGTACGGTCCTTCGTTCCCGGCCATCAGGACTCCCCCGTCGAAGTGGTGCAGTACCGCTGATGGATCCCCTGCTGTCTGTTGACCTCACCTCCGCGACTCCGCCGTATGAGCAGATCCGCTCACAGATCAGCGCGCTGATCGCCACCGGAGCGCTGGCCACGGGCAGTCGGTTGCCCACTGTACGCGCTCTGGCGGCGGACCTGGGCTTAGCCAGCGGAACCGTAGCCCGGGCCTACAAGGAGCTGGAGGCGGCCGGGCAGATCCAGTCGCGCCGACGGGCCGGAACTGTGGTTGCCCCAACCGCGGGCGGGAGCGGCAGCAAGCCCGGTGTCACGGTGCCGTCCAAGGTAACTGACGCCGTCGACCTTTTGGTCTCTGCGGGCCTCGAGGCACGCCTGAGCGACGAGCTTCTCCTCGATCTGCTCCGCAGCCAGTTGCGCCGGACGCGCACGGCCGGAAAGCCGTAGACTTTAGCCGTGACTATCCCAACTCCGTATGAAGATCTGTTGCGCGATGTGCTGGCCAACGGCATGCACAAGTCGGACCGGACCGGCACCGGAACCACCAGTGTCTTTGGCCGGCAGCTGAGGTTCGACCTGGCGCAGAGCTTCCCGCTCATCACCACCAAGCGGGTCCACTTCAAGTCCGTGGCGGTAGAACTCCTGTGGTTCCTGCGCGGTGACTCCAATGTGAAGTGGATGCAGGATCAGGGCGTGACGATCTGGAACGAGTGGGCTGATGCCCAGGGTGAGCTCGGCCCTGTTTATGGTGTGCAGTGGCGCAGTTGGCCCACCCCGGACGGCGGACACATCGACCAGATCGCGGAACTGGTGGAGAACCTTAAGGCTAATCCGGACTCCCGCCGGCACATTGTCTCGGCCTGGAACGTCTCTGAGCTCAAGGACATGGCGCTGCCGCCATGCCATGCGTTCTTCCAGTTTTATGTAGCTGACGGAAAACTGTCCTGCCAGCTGTACCAGCGCTCCGCAGACATGTTCCTCGGCGTACCGTTCAACATTGCCTCGT
This sequence comes from Pseudarthrobacter sp. MDT1-40-2, assembly GCF_059383595.1. Classification (NCBI taxonomy): domain Bacteria; kingdom Bacillati; phylum Actinomycetota; class Actinomycetes; order Micrococcales; family Micrococcaceae; genus Pseudarthrobacter; species Pseudarthrobacter sp. MDT1-40-2. Next base: position 820,695 of record NZ_JBWZCL010000001.1, read on the forward strand.
ACGCACTGCTCACCCGCATGGTGGCACAGCAGGCCGGCCTGGAGCCGGGCGAGTTCGTGTGGACCGGCGGCGACGTCCACATCTACGACAATCATGTGGACCAGGTGCTCAAACAGCTGGAACGTGACCCGTACGAGTACCCCCAATTGGAGATCACCCGCAAACCGGGCTCCATCTTCGACTACACCCTGGACGATTTCAGCGTGGTCAACTACCAGCACCATCCCACGATCAAGGCGCCGATCGCGGTATGAACACCACACCCGATTTCACGGAGAACCTGGCCGGCAGCATCACCGGCGTCGCGATGGTGTGGGCGCAGACCCCCGCCGGAGTCATCGGCAGGGAGGGCGACATGCCCTGGCACCTCCCGGAGGACCTTAGGCACTTCACCCGGCTCACCCAAGGGCATCCGGTCGTGATGGGCCGCAAAACATGGCTGTCCTTCCCGGAAAAGTACCGGCCCCTGCCCAACCGGACCAACATTGTGATTACCCGCAATCCGGACTGGGCCACGGTTCCCGAGTCCGACGGCGCCGTCGTGGTCGGTTCCCTCGATGAGGCGCTGATCGAGTCCCGCTTCGCGGAAGGTAACGGGACGGTCTGGATCCTTGGCGGTGGCGAGGTTTTCGGCCAGGCCATGCCCCTGGCCGATACTGCCGTGGTGACCACCATCGACGTCGACGCCGACGGCGACACTTACGCCCCGGAGCTCGACGCCGGCTGGTCTCCGGTTGCCACCGAACCGGCCGAAGGCTGGCTCACCGGCGCGAACGGCACCCGCTACAAATTCACCCACTGGACCAGGACCGAAAGCTGACATGCTCAAGAAACCAGAGACCCTCTTCTTCCTGGGCTACATGCTGCTGCCCCTGCTTGCCCTGCTGTCGGCCATCGTCGGCCTGACCACTATCCTGGGCGGCAACAAGATGGTGGGCATCATCGTTCTCGTCGTGGTCACCCAGGTGTTTGCGTTCGGCGCCTTCTTCGCCCTGCGGGCGCGGAAAGCCGCGTTGCTGCAGGAAGGCCGCACAGAGTAATTCTTCCGGCTTTGTGCGATGGGCAGGTGTACCCATCGCGACAGATGCCCGTGCCGGGTACTCTGAGGCAGAATCACAACGGATTGCGCGCATCATCCGCGCCAAAACTTACGGGGCAGGCTATTGGCTGGAGAATTGTGGGGCGCGGACGTCGCCCAATTACGGACACTTGCTCAACAGTTCGGCAAGTCCGCTGATCTGCTGCTCCAGCAGTCAACGCAGTTGAGCAGTCAGATCAACAACACCCGAGCCTGGAAAGGCGCCGATGCGGAGCGCTTCCAGTCCGAGTGGAACAAGAACCACCGGATGCTCCTGCAAAAGGCCGCCACCCGGCTCAAGCAGGAATCAAAGCTGCTCCTTAAGAACGCCGACGAACAGGACAGGGCCAGCAACCTCGGCGGGTCCGGCAACGGCCCGGGCGGGACCGGAAACGGCTCCGGCGGATCCGGCAACAATCCGGTAGGCCCGGATTGGCTGGCCGACCCCGATTCGCCGTTCCGCAATGGCTGGGACATTTACGCCCTCACGAAAGCGTTCCCCAACCTGCGGGCGGGACTGTTCGACATTGGTGCCATGCTCCACAAGTCGCGTGTGGGTGACTTCCTGGATCCCGCAGCCTGGCGGGCGTTCCAGAACTCGAACGAGTTCAGCAAGTTCTTCAACATGTCCAACAACCTGTTCGAGGGCAAACTGCACGAGGTCCTGAGCCTCGACGACACCACCAAGGCCTTCAAGTACCTGGACGCCGCCGGCAAGGGACTGGGTGTCCTCGGCGTGGGCCTGGACAGTCTGGACGCCTACAATGCGGTCCGTGACGGCGATTACGGTTCGGCCGCCTATTCCACCACGAAGGCCCTGCTGGGTGCCGGGTCCTTCCTGCCGCCGCCCGCCGGTACTGTCTGCATGGTGGCCAGCGGCGCGCTGGCACTTTATGACAATGTCCCAGTCATCCATGATTCGGTGAACTACGTGGGCGATAAGATCGCCGACGGAGCGGAAGCCGTTGGTGATGCACTGAGCGACGGCGCGGATGCTGTCGGCGACTTTTTTGGCTTCTGAGAACTGAGGAGAAACTCCAGTGACTGAATCGACTACTTCCGTGCCGCAGGCCCCCGGGCAGGTATATCCGGACTCCCTGGGATTTGGCTTCGCCGAACTTCTGGTGCTCCTGAACCTCCGCCCGGGTCCGGCCTCCATAGCGTCCGCCGAAGCCCTCAGGCTGGGGCAGGAACGTGAAGATGCCGGCCTGCTCTCCGCCGGAGCGTCATCGCTGGTGGCGCGTGGCGAGGCAACAGTGGCCGAAGGAGGGGAACTGTCCGTTTCGGGGCCGGTTGCCGCAGTCACAGCAGCCCTGACCGAAGCCACCAAACGGGTGCAGCTCAATCTCCTGACTGCCGATTCGGTGGACAACGTGCTCTCTGTCGAGTCCCCGGAGTACCGGATCCTGCTACAACCCCGGGCTTACCTGAGCTGGTTTGCCATGGCGCAGCGCCCCGATGTCAGCCCCGCCGAGGCCAACTTCTTCATTGTCCGCAAGCACCTGGAGGACCACCCCGCCGGCGGGGCCACGGTGCGGCTTCTGGAAGATCCCGCGCGTCAGCAACTGCTGATCAAGCGCACCGGCGATACATGGACCGTAGGGCACGGAGCCTTGGACACTCCTGCGAAACCCATCGAGGAGCTCACCGGCCTCTCCGACGACCAGGTGCTGGACCAGATCCGGCTCATTCGACAGGATTAAAAAATTGCAGAACCGGATTCCGGGCAACAACGGCGCCCACCCAACCAACCACGACAACGACGTCCGTACCTACCATGACCAGGCAGTGGCGCGTGGCGAAAAGCGCGTCCTCTGCCGCACGGTTGACGGCGGCCTGCACAGCTACGCCCGGGACGAGATCGGAGTCCTCACGGCGAGCTCGCACCCCACCGTGCGTACGGCCGGCGGCTTTACGGTCATGGCCGTGTTCTTCGCGGCCCTCGCCGCGTTTTCGCTGCTGCTCGTCACCGGCCCCACCGCCAGCGGTGAAGAACCGCTATGGGGCGCATTGGCCCTGACCGTTGTGGGCTTGGGCGGCGCAGTTTACGCCGGGCGTCTGGCCGCTATCGCGGCGCGGGCCAAGCGCATCCGCCGGGAACGTGGAATTCCGGATCCCACGTCCCGGCAATTCGACTAGTCTTGTTCGACTGTTACAGGGCTGGCGGATACGAGGCCGGCCTCTACAGGGCCGGCATTCGCCGTTATGACCCCTCAGCCGAATGAGTGACGTAACCGACTGCGCGGTGCCCGACGGGGCGACTAAACTGGGCGGATGACTACAGCAGCTACCCCTTCCGTCGGCCTGGTCGGATGGCGCGGCATGGTCGGTTCCGTCCTCATGCAGCGCATGCAGGACGAGGGCGACTTCGCCAACATCAACCCGGTGTTTTTCTCCACCTCCAACGCCGGAGGTGCCGCGCCTTCCTTTGCTGAAGGCGCCGGCAAGCTCGAGGACGCGTTCGACGTCGACACCCTGGCTAAGCTGCCCATTATTGTCACCGCACAGGGCGGCGACTACACCAAGCGGGTGCACGCCGAGTTGCGCAGCCGCGGCTGGGACGGCCTGTGGATCGATGCCGCCTCCACCTTGCGCATGAACAACGATTCGATCATCGTGCTGGACCCGATCAACCGCGACGTCATTGACAAAGGCCTCGTCAACGGCACCAGGGACTTCATCGGTGGCAACTGCACCGTTTCCTGCATGCTGATGGGCCTTGGTGGACTCTTCAAGAACAACCTGGTGGAGTGGGGTACCTCCATGACGTACCAGGCGGCCTCCGGCGGTGGCGCCCGGCACATGCGCGAGCTCCTCAGCCAGTTCGGCACACTGAACGCCGAGGTCAGCACCGAACTGGACGATCCCGCGTCGGCCATTTTGGACATCGACCGCAAGGTCCTGGCCCACCAGCGCACTGCCATCGATGCCACCCAGTTCGGGGTGCCGCTGGCCGGCTCGCTGATCCCGTGGATCGATGCGGACCTGGGCAACGGCCAGTCCAAGGAAGAGTGGAAAGCCGGTGTGGAAACCAACAAGATCCTGGGCACCTCGGCCGAAAACCAGGTCATCATGGACGGCCTCTGCATCCGGATCGGTGCCATGCGCTCGCACTCCCAGGCGCTGACGCTGAAGCTCCGTGAGGACCTGTCCGTCTCCGAGATCGAGAATCTCGTGGCCAACGACAACGACTGGGCCAAGGTTATTCCGAACACCAAGGAAGATTCCATGGCCGGACTGACTCCCGTCGCAGCGTCCGGTACTTTGGACATTCCGGTTGGCCGGATCCGCAAGATGGAAATGGGTCCTGACTACATCAGCGCTTTCACGGTAGGCGACCAGCTCCTCTGGGGCGCCGCCGAGCCGCTGCGCCGCATGCTCAACATCGCCACCGGCAACCTCTAGGCACCCGCACGGGGGCCCGGCCGGCGTCAGCGGTCCTGCCCCGCAATAGCGTTGCTGCCCGGCACCGGTATTGCGGGGCACAGCCGCTTTACTCGAGGCAGCGTGGCCTGTGGACCGGTCAGCCGGCGAGGAAGTCCAGGTATTGCCGCGCCGCCTTGCTGAAGACCGGCGGCTTGCACCCGTCAAAAGGCTCAGGCACGACGCCGGCACTCGTGCCCGTGCCTTGAAGCGCCCACGTGCCAATGACCTCTCCCCCGGCAACGAGCGTCTTCTTAAACACCCCGTTGTTGCCGGGCACAATCTTGCCGGCATGCTCGGATGCCAGGACCAGGCTCCGGTCCTGGTAGCCGAGAACAAATTCATCGAATCCGGGCAACAGCAGGACTGAACGCTGGCCGGGGACGCCTTCCTCCAGCAATGCAGCAACACGGGGTGACATCCAGTATTCGGTGCCTTCGAGTTCCAGGCGTGCCAGCTGGTCACGCACGGATTCGAAGGCCGCCCGCACTTCGGTCAAGGGCAGTTGCGTCCACCAGGCGAAGTCACGGATGGTTGCCGGGCCGTGGCTGCTGAAGTAACGAAACACCCATTCGGCCAGGGCCTCGGTCCGTTCCAGTCTGCGGGATACCGGAATCCAGTCGTCGAAGGCCGCAAATTTTTGCTGGTTGCCTGCCAGCGGGCCAAGCACCAGCCAGGCGTGGCGGCACAGGGTTCCCAGAATGTGGATGCCTCGCTGGCCTCGAGTTGACTGGCCGGCCGCTTCGAACGCCGTGAACAACGCTGCCCGGCTGGCAGGGCCGCCGGCCGCAATCAGTTCGAGCGCAATATCACGGCACTTTTCAACATCCGGCCAGGTGATGCCAAGTTCGCGGTGCCGTGACACCACCGAGCGAAGCAGCCGCTCGGCAGTCAGGTCCAGCATCCAGCGGAGGTCTTCCGGTGCCACCAGGTGGAGCGTTCCACGCATAGGCCATGACCTGACAATGGTGCCGGCGTCGATCGCCGTCCGGACGTCGCTGAGCCGTGACCCGGGAACCCGGCAGCCTACGGCCCACATGGCTGCAGCAAGGTCCTGTGCCTGCATTGCGGTCATCCACCGGACGGCATCGGGAACACTGCTGAAGCCGGATCCAAGCATGCCCTGGCTGATGAGCCTGAGTCTGCCCATGACCTTGCCGTTGAGCTGATCCACCGCATTCTTAGCCATGCCCTCATCCTAGGAGCTGCCGGGGACGCCTCCCGGGAGGCGCCGCCGTCGGGTGAGGGCACGCCCCACGGAGCTAGAGTTCCAGGCCAATCAGCAGCGGTTCGGGGTGCAGTTCAATCCCGAAGGCGTCACGAACACCGTCCCGGACCTCGCGGGCCACTGCGAGCATGTCCTTGGCGGTAGCGGAACCCCGGTTGGTGATGGCGAGCGTGTGCTTGGTGGACAATGACGCCCGCCCGCCGGATGCGCTGTCCGGGTCCAGGCCGTATCCCTTGGCAAATCCCGCGTGCTCAATCAGCCACGCAGCTGAGAGCTTAACCATTCCGTCTGACCCGGACGGGTAGCGCGGGGCACCTTCGGGCAGTTCATCGGCAACAGCAATGGGCACTACAGGGTTAGTGAAGAAGGAACCGGTGGAGTAAGTATCCCGGTCCGAGGAGTCCAGCACCATGCCCTTGGAAGCGCGTAGCCGCAGTACCTCGCGCCGGACGTCGGTGGCGTACGCCCGCTTGCCTGGCTCGACGCCCAGGGAGCGGGCCAGCTCGGCGTACCGGATGGGCGCGCTCATGCGACCAAGAGGCAGCTGGAACTCCACAGTAAGCACCACGAACCGTGGCGAGCCGTTGACTGTGGACTGCTTCAGCAAGGAAGTGCGGTATCCAAACTTCAGCTCAGAATTCGTGAAGGTTCTGACGGCGTTCTGCTCACGGTCCCATGTCCGGACGGCAGCGATGGTCTGGGAGACATCCGAGCCGTAGGCTCCCACGTTCTGCACAGGAGTGGCACCGGTGGAGCCGGGGATGCCGGACAGTGCTTCCAGACCGGACCACGCATGCAGCACGGCATGCTTCACCAGGGACTCCCAGTCATGGCCGGCCTGGACCACCACCGCAACGCCGCCGCACGAATCCTCCGCATTAACCGTGAACCCCTGGGTGGCGACTCGAAGCACGGTACCGGGGAATCCGTCGTCGGAAATCAACAGGTTGGACCCCCCGGCGATAATCAACAGCTCGCCGCCGGCTTCATCCACAGAACGGACGGCTTCGATGATTTCCGCCTCCGTGCGTGCCTCGATGTAAGTGGCGGCGGGGCCCCCGACGGCGGCGGTGGTGATCTGGGAAAGCAGTGTCTGGCTCACCCCACCAGCCTAGCCCGTGGACGGCCCGGGGTCAGCTTGTCTTGCGTGCCACCGGTGACAACAGGAAGCTGACCACCAGCATGGCCAGGACGGCCAGCAGCGAGTGCAGGATGCCGACGTGTTCGGCTAACAGTCCGAGCAGTGGCGGACCGCACAGGAATGCGCCGTATCCGATGGTGGAGACCACCGAGACGCGGGCGGCAGCCTTGGCCGGATCGTCGGCGGCGGCCGACATGCCCACCGGGAAGCCAAGCGAGGAACCCAACCCCCACAGTGCCAGGGCAACAAAAGCCACCCAAGGGGCGGGGGCGAAGACGAAGAGTGCCAGGCCGGCCACTGCCAGGGTGGCGCAGGCCCGCATCACCGGGACGCGGCCATAGCGGTCCAGCAGATGGGTGCCGGCGAAGCGCCCGACGGTCATGAATGTCACGAACAATCCGTAGCCCATGGCTCCGGCAGCATCGGACTGGTGGTAGCTGTCGGACAGGGCAAGAGCCACCCAGTCTGCCGCGGCTCCCTCGGCCAGCGCCAGCCCCAGCACCATCACGCCGATCAGGAGGGTCCGTTTGTCATGCCAGGCCTGGGCGATCATGCGCTTGTTGTCCAGCGGCATGTCCGCGGCGGATTCTGCCCGCGGGAGGATGGGGACAGGGCCGGTCTGCGGATCTTCCAAAGTGTCCGGCGGATATACGCGTTCCGGCGGGACCGGTTCGATGTCCGCACGGAACCAGGCCGACGCCGTGGAAACTGAGAGGGCGACGGCGGCACCGGCAGCGGCCAGGTGCCACAAGACGGGAAGGCCCGCCCACGCTGCCCAGGCACCCAGCCCGGAACCGGCGACTGTTCCCAGGCTGAAGGCACCGTGCAGCCGGGGCATGATGTGCCGGCCAAGGGCGCGTTCGACGGCGGCGCCCTCCACATTGGAGGCCGTGTTCCAGCTGCCTGTTCCCAGCCCGATGATGGCCAGGCCTGCCGCGACGGGCACCGGATGCGCCAGGACAGTGGTTCCGAGACCGGCAAGTACCAGGCCAGAGCCCACCATCATGCTGCCGATGCGGACAGTCCCCTTGGATCCGAAGTGCAGCACGATCAGGCCGGATGCTGATACCGAGACAAACGAGCCCAGCGACAGGCACAGCAACAGAAGTCCGATGTTGGCCGGGGTCAGGTCAAGGCTGTCCCTGATGGCGGGAAGCCGTGAGACCCAGGAGGAGAAGGCGAGGCCGCTGGCCGCGTAGGCAATAACCACTCCGGTGCGCCAGAGTGAGAGCTGCCTGTCAGCGGCGGCCGTTGACCCTGAGATGGCAGGCCCGCCGGCCCCAGGCTGGCGCGCTGGCTTCCTGGTCAGGACAGCCTGACGACGGCCTGGGCCTTCATCAGCACCTTCACGCCACCGGCAGTTGCGGTCAGGTCGATGCGTGCCGTGCCGGCCTCAGGATCGAGTGCTCCTACAGTACCGCTGACCTCTATCTGCGTGCCGGCGTCGGGAGTTCCCGTGGTGTCTGCCACGGGAACGGGCTTGCTGAATCGCGTCTGGTAATCCACGACGGCGGCGGGGTCGCCTGCCCAGTCGCTGACCAGCTGCACGGCAGAACCCATGGTGAACATACCGTGCGCGATGACGCCGGGCAGGCCTACCGAGGTAGCGAATGCCTCGTTCCAGTGGATGGGGTTGAAGTCTCCGGAGGCACCGGCGTACTTGACCAGGTCCTGGCGGGTGACATCGATAGTGCGGCTGCCGATGTCCTGGCCGACGCTGAGTTCGGTGATCTTTGGGCTCATGGCTACTGCCCCTCTCCTCGGACCAGAAGTGATGAGGTGGTGGTGGCGACCTTCTCGCGGTTGCCGTCTTCTGCCAGCGCAAGAATCTCGGCGCGGGTGGTAATCATGGCGCCGCCGCCCATGGGACGGACCCCGTCCACGTGGAGCTCGGCTACCAGCTGGTCGCCGGCGACGATGGGCCGGTGGTGGGTGAAGCGCTGGTCTGCGTGGACCACACGCGAAAAGTCGATTCCGGATGCCGGATCCGCGATCAGTTGCGCATCCGCGCGCTGCGCCACGATGATGGCGAAGGTGGGCGGCGCAACGAGGTCGCGATGGCCCAGCGCGATGGCCGCGTCGACGTCGAAATGTGCTGGATTGGTGGCTTTGACGGCTGAGGCGAATTCGCGGATTTTTTCGCGTCCGACGTGGTACACCTCTGCGGCAGGGTAGCTGCGGCCCTGCAGGTCCGGATTTATACTCATGGTCTCAAGCCTAGCTGCAGGCTTCCGGCTTGCCCGAAGGTTACCGGCGCAGGTTCTTCCGGATGGCCTGGCCGCGGACAACTATCCCAATGATGTGCAGGAGAAGTCCCAGCCCGATCAGCGGCAGGGAAGCCGTGGCTAGGGCGGAATTGCCGCTGGTGTTGCCTGCAAGGTTCACGATGATACCGCCGGCGATCAGCCCCATTGCCGTGAAGACCAGGATTTTGTAGGACTTGGGCGCGGTGGCCCAGAATTCGTTCAGCACCGTGCCAGTCTACCGAGACTTCGCGGCACGGCCTTAGAACAACGGTTCCTGGACAACAGGCACCTCGGAGGTGAAGTCTCCCAGCTGGAAGACAGTACCTGCCAACTGGCCAAGATTCACTACAAACCATGCCTCGCTGCCGTCCAGGGTTGCCAGCGCATTCGCTCCGCAGAGCGCCACTATGCGGAAGCCATGCTGTCCGGCATCCAGCGGTTGTGGATAGGTATGCCGCTCCCCCGCTCCGCACAGCAGTGCCGCCTGCGCCGGACGCACCCAAAGCTCGTCCACCAGCTCAAAATCGACGACGGCGGCCTGGTGCAGCATGGCGCGAACGGTGGAAGCGTGGCGCTGGTTGAGGAAGTCCAGCTCACCGCCTGGCCTCGGGGCTGTCAGGGCTTCCGCCTTGGCTGCCGAGCGCACCTGCTGGGTCAGCCCGGCCTCCTGCGTGACCAGGTCCTCCAGCACCCGCACCACGCCGCCGTCCTGCGCGCGTGCGACGTACCTGGCCACCACGGCACCCTGTTCGGCCAGTCGGTTCCATTTCCTCAGGTTCGAGGCGGTACCTACCTTGCTGGTGCCGTCCGCAAAAGTGGCGACATACAGCCAGTGCTCCTGCATCAGGTAGCTGCGCAGTCCGTCCGGAACCTGGCCGCCACGGTGGAAGTCGTGAATGAGGCGGGAGTCGTCCATGGCGAAACACCGCTCGCACTGTTTACCTTTAACGGCCGGCGAGTTACCCGGACAGAGGACATGCTCACGGCTCGAGGCAGAGAACACCTTGTGATGCCCCAGGCAAAACCTGCCCCGGACCGCAGTCCTGAACCCGAGCCGGGAACCCGGCTCAAGGCTGACGCTGCTGAGGACCCCGGCGGGCGACTGGATCCGCAAAGCCGGAGTGCCGCCGTCGTGCTCCGGCGTTTGGGAGGGCGGACCATCCCAAAAGACCCCGTGGACCAGATAACGGGTATCGGTCACGGGGTCCTCGGCACTTCTCCAGAAGATGGGCGCTACAGCGCGGGCTGAACGCCAAACGCTACGGCAAGCTTCATGATCTTCTCGGCACGGCCCAGGCGCGGCAGGTCCGAGCCGTCGCGGATAACGCGGCCGTTGGCTTCGAAGTCCGCCATGAAGTCGGTGGCCCACGCGACGTCCGAAGGCGTGGGGCTGATGACCTCGTTGATCACGCTGGTCTGGTCGATGGCGAGGCAAAGCTTGCCCGTCATGCCCATCATGACAGTGACGCCGGTCTGTTCGCGGAGGATCGGGTGGTTCGTTCCTACAGTGGGGCCGTCGATCGGACCGGGCAGGTTGCCCACCCGGCTGGCAACAACCAGCTTGGCGCGCGGGTAGGCCATGGCCTCCGGCGTGGCGGCCATACCGGTGTCGCGGCGGAAGTCGCCTGACCCGAACGCCAAGCGGAACACGCCCTGCGCCTTGGCGATGTTGTTGGCTTCCTCGATGCCCAGCGCGGATTCCACGAGGGCGATGACGGGCGTTTTCCCGTCCATGCGGTGAAAGCTTTCGGTGACCTGGTCCGCGGATTCGGTCTTGGCCAGCATCACGCCAAGCAGGCCGGGCGTGCCGCGCAGGCCGGCCAGGTCGTCAGCCCAGAAAGGGCTGGTGGCGTCATTGATCCGGACCCACGCCTTGCCGCCGGCAGTGAGCCAGTCGATGACGTTGTTCCGGGCCTCATCCTTCTGCGACGGGTCCACGGCATCCTCGATGTCCAGAATGATCGAATCCGCTCGCGAGACCGCCGACTGGTCGAAAAGCTCAGTCTTCATGGCATTAACCAGAAGCCAGGAACGGGCGATATCAGCGGGGATGGTGCGATCAAGCCGGGTGGTTGCGGCCGTGGAAATAGACGTCATGCTACTACCGTATCTTTCCGCACTGGACAAAGCGTAAGCCAGCAGCTGTTCCGAAGAGACCAATAAGTACAAAAGTCACTATTTACCGATTGTGACCAGCGGGCAGCCTCCAGGGGAAACAAAGGCTGCCTCGCCGGCTCCGGCCACAATCCGGCTGTCAGCGAAGCCAAACGGTGCAGTTGCCGGGGAGCCTGCCATCCTCCAACGCGGAGCTGCTGATCAGCACCGTTCCTTCGGGAAGCTCGACGGCGGTGTCCCCGAAGTTTGTTACCGTCTGCCAGCCATTGGGGCGGGTGAAGTGCAGGACTCCCGGTGCGGGGTTTTCCAGCCACTGCAGGGTTTCGGCAGATTGAAGTTCGCGACGCAGCTTCAGGGCGGAGCGGTAGAGCTCCAGCGTGGAACCTTCCACACCGTCCTGCTCCTGGACCGCGTAGTGGCTGAACCATTCCGGCTGCGGCAGGTGCGATCCGCCGTCGCCAAATCCGAAGGAGGTGCCATCAGCAGTCCACGGCAGCGGAACCCGGCAGCCGTCGCGCCCGATGTCTACTCCCTTGTTGCGGAAAAAGGCAGGGTCCTGGCGTTCAGAGTCCGGAATTTCGCTGCCCACTTCCTGCAGCCCCAGCTCCTCGCCCTGGTACAGGTAGGCGGAGCCCGGCAGGGCCAGCATCAGGAGGGAGGCGGCGCGGGCACGGCGCAGGCCGAGTTCGACGTCGACGTCCTCCTGCCGGCCGCCGTCCAGCAGCCACCGCTTGCCGGCCTGGCCGGCCATGATTTCGCTCTCAGCCGCAGTTGCCGCTGCCGGCAGTCCGTAGCGCGTGGCGTGCCGGACGACGTCGTGATTGGAGAACACCCAGGTGGAGGATGCCCCGGACGACGCTGCTTCGGCCAGGTTCTTGGTAATGACCTTCCGGAACTGGGCGGCGTCGAAGTCGGCCTGCAGGAGGTCGAAGTTGAAAGCCTGGCCCAAGCCCTCGGGGCTGGCGTAGCGGGCGCGGCGGTCTGCGTGCACCCAGGCTTCGGCGACGGCGGTTCGCGGCGGGGTGTACTCGTTGAAGAGCTTGCGCCATTCAGCGTAGATCTCGTGGACCTCGTCGCGGTCCCAATAGGGATGCGAGCCGTCAACAAAGCCATCCGTTCCGTGGCTCCTGGCCTCAAGGTCTGCCTTGGTGGGCAGGGTTCCTTCGAGGTTCTTGGTCAGTGCGTGGGCAACATCGATGCGGAAGCCGTCCACGCCGCGGTCCGACCAGAAGCGCAAAGTCTTCAAAAAGTCTTCGCGGACTTCCGGGTTGTCCCAGTTAAAGTCCGGCTGCTCCTTGGCGAAGATGTGCATGTACCACTGGCCGGGCGTGCCGTCCGGCTCGGTGATGCGCTCCCAGGCGGGGCCGCCAAAGACCGAGTCCCAGTCCGACGGCGGCAACTCGCCTTTCTGCCCCAGGCCGTCGCGGAAGATGTAGTGGTCCCGTGCCGCCGAGCCCTTCGGAGAGGCCAGCGCTTCCTTGAACCATTCGTGGCGGTTCGAGGAGTGGTTAGGGACGATGTCCGCAATCAGCTTGATACCGGCGCCGTGCAGGGCTGTTGCCATGTCATCGAAGTCCACCAGGGTGCCCAGCTTGGGGTCGACGTTGCGGTAATCGTCAACGTCGTACCCACCGTCAGCGAGCGCCGAGGGGTAGAACGGGCTCAGCCACACGGCATCGATACCCAGGGTTTTCAGGTAAGGGACCTTCGCGGTAATGCCTTTGAGGTCCCCCAGACCATCTGCGTTGGAATCGGCGAAACTCCGCGGATAGATCTGGTAGACGGCGGCCTGACGCCACCAGTTGGGGTCTGACATGCGGTCAACCTCCGTTGCCTGTGCTTCGGCTGTGGTGCTCACGCTACTCCTTTTATTTAGAACCTAAATTATATCTTCATCAAGTATGTTATGCCCGTTTTTGGAAGGTCAACACCTCCCCTGGCCGGTGGCATCGGACAGTGCTTACACCCGGAGCCAGGCAGTGGCCGAGCCCGGCAGGAGCCCGTCCTCGACGGGCGCGCTCGACAGGAGCAGCTCGCCGTCGGGCAGCGTTGTGGGGGTGTCGCCGAAGTTGGTGACGTTCAACCACCCCCCGGGGCGGGCAAAGGCGAGCACATCGCCGTCGGAGATTCGTGACCATTCAAGGCTTTCGCCGCCCTGCAGGGAGTGACGCAAGCGCAGCGCCTCCCGGTAGAGATTCAGGGTAGAGGCGGGGTTGGCATCCTGGACTTCGGCAGAGACCCTGCCGAACCAATCAGGCTGCGGCAGGTGGGCGCCTCCGGGACCGAACCCGAACGACGGCCCGGAAGCCGTCCACGGCAAGGGCACTCGGCACCCATCCCGGCCCAGGCCGTCATACGTCCATTCCGGCTGGTTCACCGAACGGTGGTACGCCGGGTCCTGCCGCTCTCCTGGCGGAATGTCCCCGACTTCGTGCAATCCAAGCTCTTCGCCCTGGTACAGGTAGGTGCTGCCCGGCAGGGCAAGCAGGAAAAGGGTCGCGGCACGCGCGCGTTCGAGGCCCAGCTCCAGGTCAACGCCATCGGCAGGCGCGCCCCCAAGCATCCACTCGATGCCTTGCTTCACCCCCTTCCGTCCGTTAAGCGGCGCCAGCCCGTAACGCGTGGCGTGCCGGGTGACGTCGTGGTTGGAGAGCACCCAGGTGGAGGACGAGCCGGTGCCGGCGGACTGGGCGAGGTTGTCCGTGACGATCCGGTGGAACTGCCCGGCGTCGAAGTCCGCCGTCAGCAGGTCGAAGTTGAAGGCCTGGCCCAGGCTGTCAGGCGCCGCATATTTCGCACGGCGCACCGGCGAATCCACCCAGGCCTCGGCCACTGCGGTCCGGGGCGGGTTGTATTCGTTGAACACGGCGCGCCACTCGGCGTAAACCTCATGCACCTCATCGCGGTCCATCAGCGGGTGGGTTCCCGAATCCCGGTCCATGCCTTCCAGTTCCGCCCGGCTGGGCAGGCTCTCGGGAAGGTCCTTCATGAGCAGGTTGGCGACATCCACGCGGAAGCCGTCCACCCCGCGGTCCGACCAGAACCGCAGGGTCTCGAGGAAGTCGTCGCGCACCTCGCGGTTGTCCCAGTTGAAATCGGGCTGCTCCTTGGCGAACGTGTGCAGGTACCACTGCCCGTCCCCGGCGGGTTCCCAGGCAAGCCCGCCGAAGGCCGCCTGCCAGTCCGCGGGCGGCAGTTCGCCGTTGGCCCCCAGGCCGTCACGGAAAATGTAGCGCTCCCGTGCCGGAGATCCTTTCCGGGACGCAAGGGCTTCCTGGAACCAGGCGTGCCGGTTGGACGAGTGGTTCGGGACGATGTCCACGATCACCTTGATGCCTGCAATGTGCAGTGCCGCGACCATCTGGTCAAACTCCTCCAGCGTGCCGATCTTCGGATCCACAGCGCGGTAGTCGTCCACGTCATAACCGCCGTCGGCCAAGGCAGAAGGGTAGAACGGGCTCAGCCAGACGGCATCGACTCCGAGGTCCTTCAGGTACGGCACCTTGGCCGTGATCCCTTCGAGGTCCCCCGTGCCGTCGCCGTTGGCGTCGGCAAAGCTGCGCGGGTAGATCTGATAGACGGCAGCCTGGCGCCACCAGTTCGCCTCAACGGCGACGGTGCCGTCGCCGTGTTCCGGCTGGGACGTGCGGGCAAAGGAAGACAACAAAGGACCTCTTTCAGGTTATGGGGACCAACGGCTGGAACGTGCGGATTCGACGGCTGGGCCAGGCACGGCTTAGCCCTTGACCGCGCCCTGGGTTACGCCTTCCATCACCCAGCGCTGCGCAAACAGGTAAGCAATGATCGCTGGCGCCATGGCCATCAGGTACGAGGCGAAAGACACGTGATAGTTGTTGCTGAACTGCTCCTGGAACAGCTTCTGCCGCACCGGAAGCGTCTGCAGGGCCGGATCGGAAATGATCAGCGAGGGCATCATGAAGTCATTCCAGGCGTAAAGGAAGGCGAAAATGCCCACCGTGGCGCTCATAGGAGCCAGCAGGGGGAAGATCAGCTTCCAGAAGGTCTGCCAGGTGGTGGCGCCGTCAATACGCGCGCTTTCCTCAAGCTCCATGGGGATGGAGCGCAGGAAGGCGGTAAAAAGCAGCACGCTGAAGCTGAGCTGGAACATCGTGGCGAGCAGGATGACACCGCCCGGGTTGTCCAAACCGAAGCGTCCGGTGAGCTGGAGCTGCGGAAGCGCCACCACGGGGAACGGGATGAACATCGCCGCAAGAAGGTAGAAGAACGACCAGCGGAACAGACGGCGGTCCCAGTTGCGAATGATTGCGTAGGAGGCGAAAGCGGCAAGGAGAATAGTGGCTGCGACAGTTCCCGCTGTGACCAGCAGGGACATCAGGAGACCCACAGGGAACTTGGTGAGCTGCCAAGCCTGGACAAAGCCTTCGACGCTGACGGGCATGGGCAGCGAGAAGGCGTTGCCGTCCACTACCTGGGCCGGTGTCTTGAAGGCCATGGAGACGGTGACGAACAGCGGCAGCAAAACAGTGACCGCACAGAGGAGCAGGATGATGGTGCCGGACCAGCCGCCGCGTTCGACGGGGGCGCCGGTGCGGCCTGCCTGGGCGGCGGGGAGCTCGGTGGGAAGTGCTGTTGTGGTGGACATCAGAGTGCGTTCCTTCCGCGCGTCAGCGAAAGCTGAAGAATGGCGATGAGGATGGCGACGACGAAGAAGATCGTCGCATTAGCCATCTGGTAGGCGTAGTCGCCGCTGTTGAAGCCGGTGATGATGGTCATCGCCACGCTTCTGGTGGCCGTGCCGGGGCCGCCGTTGGTGAGGCCAACGATGATGTCGTAGGCATTGAGGAAGTTCTTGAAGCCGAGGATTACATTAATCACGAGGTACCCGGCGACAAGCGGGAGCGTGATCCTGATGAGCTGCTGCAGCTTGCTTGCACCGTCAAGGTCTGCGGCCTCATACACGTCCCCGGGGACGGCGAGCAACCCTGCGATGTAGATGAGCAACGTGCCGGGAATTGCCTGCCACGCCGTGACGGTCACGATGGCAATCCAGGCGAGGTCCGGGTTGGCCAGGAGGCTGGTTTCCAAAAACGGGATGCCCAGTGCCGAGCCCAGGGCCGGCAGAGAGTTGGAGAACAGGAAGTTGAAGACATAGGCGATGATGATGCCTGAGACCACCATGGGGATGACAAAGATCCCGCGCAGCCCTACCTTCATCCGAATGCGGGACGTCAGTCCAACAGCCAGCAGGAAGGCAATCACGTTTACCACCAGAACTGTTACCAAAGAAAAACCGAAGGTGAACAGGTAGCTCTGCAGGATGGCAGGATCGCTGAAGGCCGCGATGTAGTTGACGAAGCCGATGAACTTCCACTCGCCGATGCCGATCGAATCAGTGAAGCTGAAGAAAATTCCGATGATTGCCGGGATGGTGATCGCCAAAGTGAAGAGCACCAGGCTGGGCAGGAGAAAAAGGTAGTAGATCGGTTCGACGCGCCGTCGGCCCTGATTTTTCCGGCGGTCTGCGCCGGCGGCAAAGGTCCTGGTGGTGCTCATTTTTCAGACTCCTCAGTTGACGGGGCCGGTTGGCGGAACGCGAGGCGGGCCCAGTCCGCATCCATCGTGCGCAGCACGGAGTCCGGCTCGGAGCCAAGGATCATGGCCTGGGTGTAGTTCTCAGTAGGAATGGTCCGGGGGATCAGGATGCCCGGACCCTGGTAAATCTGGCCGGCGTCGTAGAAACCTGCCATTCCCTGGATGCGAGGGTCCGTCACCGGCGCCGCATCCTCCGTGGGAGTGAAACCGAGTTGTGAGGCGTTGTAGGCCTCGATGATCTCCGGCTGGAAGAGGTGCTCAAGGAATGTGCGGGCAGCTTCCTGGTTCCTTCCTTCCGCCGGGATCATGGCCACGAGGTCCATGTTGACCCTTACTTTCAGGTCCTCCGGGTTTTCGGTCAACGGCAGCGGGAAGGTGCCGAGCTCGAGGTCGGGCGCCGTTTTGGCGATCTCGGTGAATGCCCATGGGCCCTGCAGGTACATAGCCGCTTTGCCTTGGGCGAAAGCCAGGTTGCCATCACTGTAGCCACGGCTGGCGGCATCCGGGTTGACATGGTTGGAGAGCTCCAGCATCTTCGCAACCGGACCGGAGAAGTTCTTTTCGAAGGACACTGCCGAGCCGGGCCCAACGTCCTTTCCCTCTGCGGCGAGCTTGGAATAGAAGTCCAGGACATCGAGGGAGCCGCCCACTGAATAGTCGAACCACCCCTGGTTCACTGTCCAGGCATCTTTGAAGGTGGCGTAGAACGGCGTTACGCCGGCCCGCTCGAGGGTGCCGACCACGTGCTGGAGCTCGGACCACGTCTGCGGAATCTCAAGCCCATGATCGGCGAAGATTTTCTTGTTGTAGATGACGGAGGACGCCATGACCGAATATGGCAGCGCCGGCATGGTTCCTTCACAAACGCCGTACTGGTCAAGCAGTGGCTGCAGGTCGCTGCGTGAGCGTTTGGCTGCTTCGGTGCCTGAGAGGTCCGTCAGTGCGCATCGTTGCACGAGCCTCGCCACCTCGTAGTTGTAGTTCGCCAGCATGAGGTCCGGCGGATTGCCACGTACGAAACTGGCGGAGACTACGTCCACCCCGGAAGTGTCAATCACTACCTCCACGTCATCCTGGGATGCGTTGTAGTCGTTGACCACCTGGGACATAAAGCCGATGGCTTCACGCTTGCTGAAGGTGAATCGGATGGTCTCCTTGCCGGCATCCCCCGCACACCCCGTGAGGAGGCCGGCGAGGAGAGCCAGGCAGAGGCCCAGTCCTGCCGTGCGTTTGCTGCGCGTCAGTTTCACGGACACTCTGGTGGTCCTTTCGTTGAGCGGACCCCGATGGCCGCATTACTCAGCCGGACAGCCGGCACATGATCTGAAAAGTTTAGATAGGAGATAAATTTATGTCCTATCGCTAGTATCCGGTGATCCACGCCACAGGTCAAGCGAATGCGGCGGATGTGTCGCAATGTAAATTTATGCACTAAATTTATTGAGACCGCCCTATCACTCCGATGGACGGCACACGATCGGGGAGCCGGATGATCAGCGAGACTGCACCATCAACCCAACTGGTACGCAGGGTCAACGCAAGGGCGATCCTCACGGCCATGCGCGGGACCGGCGTCATGACCGGCACGGATCTCATGGCCGGGACGGGACTTTCCCGGGCCACTGTCATCTCGATCTGCGATGAGTTGGTGCAGCTCGGCTGGCTCCTGGAACTGGAGAACCAGCGCGGCGCGGGCGACTATGTAAAGGGCAGGCCCGCCCGCAGGTTCACGTTCAATGACCGGGCAGCCAGCGTCCTTGGCATCGATATCGGGGCCAACAAAATCACAGCAATCGTGGCAGACGTTGCGGGAACGCCCTTGGCCAGAGTCACCACGCCGTTCCGAAGCTACAACGTTCCTGCCGCCGAAAGGGCGGACATCCTGGACCGGATCACCGCCGACGCCCTGATGAAAGCCGGCGTCCCGGCCGATTCCGTGCTTGCGGTGTCCGTGGGAGTCGCCGCTCCGGTCAGCCGTAGCGGCGAAGTCCTTCGGGCGCAGGAATTCTGGAAGTCCTTCGACGTCAAGCGGCTGGTCTCCGAGCGGCACGGCTGGCACGTGCTCCTGGAGAACGACGCCAATCTCGCTGCCTTGGCCGAGCGCTGGTGTGGTACCGCCGTCGGCGTCGACAATCTTGTTGTTATGCTTGCCGGCGACCGCCTGGGTGCCGGGATACTGGAATCCGGCCGCCTGCTCCACGGTCAATTGGGCGGCTTCGGCGAGCTGGGCTACCTCGACAATGTCGACGGTGTGGGAGATACCCATGGCATTGCCCACTACGCAGTGCTCTGGGCGCAGGAAGCCCTAGCCGCCGGCCACGGCGCAAAAAGCCAACTCAACAACCTGTGCGGCGGTCATCCGGCCAACCTCACGGCAGAGATGGTTTTTGCAGCCGCCGCCGAAGACGACCGCATCGCCAAAGGCATCCTGGACCGCCTCGCGACCCGCATGGCCCGGGCGATCGGTTCATTGAGCACCCTGGTCAACCCGGAACTGGTGGTGCTCGCAGGCGGCGTGGCAGAGTCCGCCCGTGCGCTGATTCCGGCCATCGAGAAACGATTGCCGGAATTCACGTTCACTCCCCCGCGGGTGGAGACTTCTGCCCTGGGCGACGGAATCGTCTCAATCGGTGCAATCCGGCATGCCTTGGACTACGTCGAAGATCATGCCCTGGACTTCTACCCGGCCTCGCTGTCCGGTCAGGCAGCACGTCCTGGGGTCCCGTCTTCTCCGGCATGATCATCGTGGGCAGCTCCAACTGACACAGCCACCCGGCCTCGGGGCCCGGCTAGGCGCGCGCAGTGCCTTTCTGGAGTGCGTCCGGCACCGGCGTGTCCCCATCCCGGAAAGCGATGGTCCGCTGCGCGGTCTCCGGCAAGGCCAGCACCGCTGCGGCGACGAGCGCCACGTTCACGCGGGAGGTCTCGCTCCCACCCTCCGGCCCGGGATCGATCTCAATGTTCCCTGTACCGGGGCCGTCCGTCAGGGAACCGGGGCCAAGGATGGTCCAGTCCAGACTGGTGCCGCGGAGGTATTCGTCGGCAGCGGCCTTTGCCTCTGCGTAGGCGAAAAAGCCGTGGTCCGCCGGTACGCCGTGATTCCGTCCGGCACCCAGATAGGACACCATGATGTAGCGCTGCACGCCGGCTTCCGCCGCCGCATCCATCGATCGGATAGCGGCGTCCCGGTCCACCGCGTAGGTGCGCTCGGGGCTGCCTCCCCCGGCCCCGGCTGACCACACCACGGCGTCGTGGCCGTTGAGTACCGTAGCCAGTTCCGCCGTCGTTGAAAGTTCAACGTCAAGGTACGACGGCGTGGCACCGGTTTCCGCGACGTCGGCGCTGTGATCCGGGTTGCGGATAAACGACGTGACGCTGTGGCCCTGCGCCGTGAGGAGTCCTGACAATTTGAGGGCCACCTTGCCGTGGCCGCCGATGATGGCTATACGAGTCATGGACCCATTGTGCCCCTTAGGAAGGGAAGAGAAGGAATGCGATGGGAGTTACCAGTATCAAGGTGAGGACAACCCGCTGGAACCAGATGACCACCATCTTCCAGATCGAAATCGGGATATCCGTCGCCATGATGCAGGGCACCAGGGCTGAGAAGAAGATGATGCCGGAGACGGAGACGACGCCCACTACGAACTTCACTACCGGAACAGCTTCCGCGGCAAGGAGTGCCGGCAGGAACATTTCAGCAACGCCCACTGCGCTGGCCTTTGCCACGAGCATGGGTTCGGGCAACTGGAGGGCCCAGGTGAAGGGATAGAAGACGTACCCCAGCCAGTCAAAGACCGGGGTATAAGTAGCCAGGACCAGGCCCAGGAGGCCGATGGACAGGATCGACGGCAGGATGGCCATGGTCATCAGCACGCCGTCACGGACATTGATCCAGACGTTGACGGCCAGGGAAGGCGCTGACGCGACCGTTTCCCGGGCTTCGCGCCAGGCGACGGAGAGTCGCCGCCCGGTGATCTCTTCCTCCGGCTGGGGGGTGGCTTCGGGGTGGTAGTCGTCCGGAATGCTGCTCAAGGGCCAGATGCGGACCGTTATGGCAGTGACCACAAACGTCACCAGGAAGGTGACCCAGAAATAGGCGGTCCACTGGTCCATGAGGTCCAGCGTCTTGGCCACAATGACCATGAAGGTCGCGGAAACAGTGGAGAACCCCGTGGCGATAATGGCCGATTCCCGGGCGGTGTACTTGCCCTCTTTGTAGACCCGGTTTGTGATGAGCAGGCCTAGGGAATAGCTGCCCACGAAAGAGGCGACGGCGTCGATGGCCGAGCGCCCGGGAGTGCGCCAGATGGGACGCATGACCCGCTGCACCAGTACTCCGATGAACTCAAGGAGACCGTAGCTGACCAGCAAGGCCAGGAAAACGGCCCCGATGGGCACCAGAAGGCCCACCGGGATCACCAGCTTCTCGAAAAGGAAGGGCCCCATACCCGGCTCGAACAACCACGCCGGGCCTATCCGAAACACCATCATGAAGCCGACGCCCATGCCAACCACTTTGAGCAGCGAAAAGACCATTTCTACGGGGGACTTCTTCCACGTGCCCGTGACGAAGGGATACACGGCGCCGGCCACAATCACGGCCAATGCGTAGAAAGGCAACACCGGCCCGATGCTCGACTGGAGGAACGTGACGATGTGGTCCAGCATGATGGTGTTCTTGCCCGCGATGGTGATCGGGACGAAGAACATAAATGCGCCGATCCCGCTATAGACAAACAGCTTCCACATGTGGCGCGAGGCCGTGCGCGGCGCCTCGGAGGTGATGGCCATGGGTTCTTTCTCCTGACATTTCTGCTGCGTTCCAAAGGTGGAGTGCGGCGGTTTCATCGACTGGATCAATCACACCGCGAACCGATAAAGGGGACAATGGAAATCCGGCGGATGCAGTCTCAGATATGAGATTCAAGTCACAGGAGGCGCGGTGGGCGGCGAAACGGACAATTCCCTGCGTTCACTGCGCATCCTGAGCTACCTCGCCACGCAGGCAACACCGGTTTCAGCTGCCCGGATCGCCGGGGCCGTGGACGCACCACGATCATCAACGTTTCGCCTGCTCCGGGGCATGCAATCGCTGGGCTACGTCACGCACCTTCCCGAAGAACAGGCCTACGCCCTGGGGGTAGCGGCCTTGGAGATCGGCCAGGCCTTCGCCATCCAGGCACCGCTGGCAAGGTACGGACGGCCCATCCTCGAACGGCTGGTCCTCAAACTCGGCGAAACAGCGCACCTGGCGGTCCTGCACGGCCATGAGACGCTGTACATCCACGAGCAACCGGCACCGTTGCGGGCTCCACTCGTCACCGCAAAGGACGTGCGCCTGCCGGCCCATCTGACAGCATCCGGTCGGGTGATCCTGGCAAACCTGGGAAATGATCAACTGCGCGCACTGTTTCCGCCGAATTTCGCTTTCGTACAACGAACCGGCCGGGGACCCGCTACGTTCGCGGAACTCAAGCTGCAACTGAACGCAACACGGCGGCAGGGCTTCGCCCGCGAATTCGGTGAGGTGACTGAAGGGCTGGCTTCGATCGCGAAACCAGTCCGGGACAGGACCGGACGGACCGTGGCAGCCATCGCCGTCACGCACGCCTACAGTGTCCAGGTAACGCCCACCGCGCCCGCGGGGAAGTCCGTACTGCAGGACAGCATCCTGGCGGCCCTCAGCCTTGCAACGCGCGAATTGAGCCGCAGGCTGGGATGGGATCCTCAAGTGTAGGGGTGCGCCTGAACTGCACCAGGGCCTTGGCCTGGCTGGCTCCGGCCAATGATGAAGAACTGCTGCACCATGGTCCAAATGTTGGTGACGCTCCAGTAAATCAGGACACCAATGGGGAAGATGATGCCGCCGGCGCCAAACACCACGGGCAGGACGTAGAGCATCACCTTCTGCTGGCGCATGAATGGGCTCTCGCTTGCCTCCTCCTGGACGTTCCTGGCCATGATCTGCTTCTGCGCGACGAACTGTGCCCCCGTCATGACCAGGATCATCACGATGGTCAGCACTGTGACCGCGACCGGGTCACCGCCGCCACCTTGGAGCAGGGACGCAGTCAGCGGTGCGCCAAAGATGCCGGACTGGTTGAACTGCTCCACCTGGCCGTGGCTCATGGCGCCAATGCCCTCCCCCGCCCTGGCGCTGGTGCTGATTCCGGAAAGGACCTGGAACAGCGCAAAGAAGAACGGCACCTGGATCAGCATGGGCAGGCACGCGGAGAGCGGGTTGGTACCGTGCCTCTTGTACTGCGCCATCTGCTCCTGAGCCATGGCCTGGCGGGACAGCGGATCAGTCTTACCTTTGTACTTGTCCTGGAGCTTCATCAGGTCAGGCTGGAGGAGCCGCATCTGGCGTTGCGCTTTGACCTGCCTGACGAACACGGGGATCAGGGCGGCCCGGATCACCAGCACCAGGCCGACGATCGAAAGTGTCCAGGTCCAGCCGTTCGCCGCAGGCAGGCCCAACGCACTGAAGCCCTGGTGAAAGCCCACCATGATGGCTGAGACCACCCACTGGAACGGAAACATGATTGTCTCCAAGAAATCCATACGCTATCCCCCTGTTCGCCGGATGCCGCAAAGCTACGGTGAAACCGGCTGCTTGTCACGCCGTCCCCGGGACGGCACACCTTTAGGGCAAACTGGTGTCATGGCTGATTCGGAGGCAGTGACTACCCAGAGTTCCACCGTTGAGGACTGGACCCGGGCTTTAGCGGAATCGGTGGGTTCACCCGGTGGAGGGGCCGGAGCCGGGTTGATGCTTGCCATAGCCGCGTCACTGACGTCAATGGTGGCAGGGTACACCAGAGCTGATGAACACCAACGCGGTGAACTGGACAACGTCCACGCCAGGGCCAGGTCCCTCCGGGAATCCGCTCTCCGGCTGGCCGACGACGACGCTTCAGCGTCCAAGGCGTTCGGTGCCGCTTTCCGCCTCGAACCCGGAACCGAGCGCGACGACGCAATACACAAAGCTTCCGTGGAAGCGGCCAAAGCCTCGGCCGTGCTCGGCGAACACGCTATTGACGCCATACCGGACCTGCAATGGCTGGCTGTCAACGGCAACCCTGCGCTGATCGCCGATGTAGTCGTCGCTTTTGGGGCACTAAGGGCTGCACTGACAGGTGCCCGCACCAACGTCAGCTACGATCTGTCCACCCTGACCTCGGCGGGCGAAACGTTGGAGCAGGTTCGTCACGAGCACCCTGCCTTGTGGGAGACGGTTGAGCGGCTTAACGACGCACTGGACCGGATCGACAGGCTCACAGCCGAGATAGATCACCGGGCCGCTCCCACCGACGCCCTCTAAGCGGCACACAACATGTGACCTGGGGCTAAACGCCAAAAGAGGGAAAGGAAACCGTGCCGGCCACGACTCTCCCGAGAAACGAAAGACCCCCGGAATCCTCGCGGATTCCGGGGGTCTTATCTGTAGCGGTGGGGAGGCTCGATCTCCCGACCTCACGATTATGAGTCGTGCGCTCTAACCAACTGAGCTACACCGCCACGAATGAGAAAAACCTGCACCAAGCCGGTCAAAAACCGCCCTGACACAGGCTCCCATTCAGAGCCCCCCACCGGAATCGATCCGGTGACCTCGTTCTTACCAAGAACGCGCTCTACCACTGAGCTAGGGGGGCAACGAGTAAATACTCTACCCGAAGATTCCGGCACCAACAAATCGGCATAAGGGCAGGTCAGCCTGATGCTGTGCTTATGGTCCACAACGGTGATGGAAGCCACGGGTACGCAGAAGGGCCCTGTACGGAATATTCCGTACAGGGCCCTTCCAAAGGGAGCGCGTAGTCGTCAGGCTAGCTGACGGTTACCACTTGCCCTTGCGGTTGAAGTCGCGGTGGCCGCCTTCACTGCCGCCGCGGGGCTTGCGGGCGCCGTCACCATGACCGGCCGAGCGGGAGTCACCGGCTGCACCACGGCCGGCGTTGTCGCCGCCGACACTGCGCTCGGAACGATCGCTGTAGGAGCGCCCGCCACGGTCAGCAGAGGAACGCTCGCCGTCGGTCTTGCGGAAATCCTTCTTGAATCCGCCGCCGCCCTTGAAGTTGCCACCGCGGTCGCCGCCACCGGAGTAACCACCACGGTCGCCGCCGCGGTTGCCCTGGTAACTGCTACGCTCCCCGCCGCCGGAAGGCTTACGGCCGTTGTCCAGCTCGAGGTGGATCAGCTCACCGCCGATCCGGGTACGGGACAGGGCGCGCAGCTGATCCGGGCTCAGGTTCGCCGGCAGTTCCACCAGGGAGTGGTCCGAGCGGATGTCGATACCGCCGATCTGGGCGGAGGAGATGCCGCCTTCGTTGGCAATGGCACCAACGATGGAACCCGGCATAACGCGCTGACGACGTCCGACGGCGATCCGGTAGGTGGCGTTGCCCTCGGTGAGCGTGCGGGTGGGGCCACGTGAACCGAAGCCATCCTTGGAGCGGTCGCGCTTCTGGAACTCGGGAGCGGCAGGCAGCTCCTTGACCAGGAGCGGCTGGCCGCCCTGCGCCATCACGGCAAGGGCTGCAGCGATCTCCGAAGCCGGAACGTTGTGCTCTTCCTCGTAGGAAGCAATGAGGTCACGGAACGCGGAGACATCCTCGGAAGCGAGGGTTTCCGTGATCTTCTCCGCGAACTTGCCCAGACGCAGCGTGTTTACCGTCTCCGCAGTAGGCAGGTGCATCTGCTCGACCGGCTGGCGGGTTGCCTTCTCGATCGAACGCAGCAGGTACTTCTCGCGAGGAGTCATGAACAAAATCGCGTCACCCGAACGGCCTGCACGGCCGGTGCGGCCAATGCGGTGCACATAGGACTCGGTGTCGTGGGGGATGTCGTAGTTGATGACGTGGCTGATGCGCTCCACGTCAAGGCCACGGGCGGCGACGTCGGTGGCCACGAGGATATCGATGCGGCCTTCCTTCAGCGCCTCAACAGTGCGCTCGCGCTGCTGCTGCGGGATGTCACCGTTGATCGCGGCGGCCTGGAAGCCGCGGGACTTCAGCTTGTCAGCCAGGTCCTCGGTGGCCATCTTGGTGCGCACGAAGGCAATGACGCCGTCGAACTCTTCAACCTCGAGGATGCGGGTCAAGGCGTCGAGCTTGTGCGGGCCCATGACCTGCAGGTACCGCTGACGGGTGTTGGCGCCGGTGGTGGTCTTGGACTTAACGGAGATCTCGGCAGGATTGTTCAGGTACTGCTTGGACATCCGGCGGATCTGGCTCGGCATGGTAGCGGAGAACAGCGCCACCTGACGGTCAGACGGCGTCTGCTGGAAGATCTGTTCCACATCTTCGGCGAAGCCCATGCGGAGCATTTCGTCAGCCTCATCCAGCACCAGGTACTGGAGTTCGGACAGGTCCAGGGAACCCTTGGAAATGTGGTCGATCACGCGGCCGGGGGTGCCCACAACAACCTGGGCGCCGCGGCGAAGTCCGGCCAGCTGAGGGCCGTAGGCGGACCCGCCGTAGACGGGAAGGACGGTGAAGTCATCGATGTGCTTGGCGTAGGAGGTGAAAGCCTCTGCAACCTGGAGCGCCAGCTCACGGGTAGGAGCCAGGACCAGTGCCTGCGTCTTGCGTGACGGACCGTTGAGGTCGTGGAGCTCGGCCAGGCGGGACAATGCCGGTACTGCGAATGCTGCAGTCTTACCGGTGCCGGTCTGGGCGAGGCCCACGACGTCGCGGCCTTCGAGCAGCAACGGGATGGTTGCTGCCTGGATAGGTGACGGCTTCTCGTAGCCGACGTCCTGCAGGGCTGCCAGAACCCGGCCGTCAATGCCGAGGTCTGCGAAGCGGATTACATCCTCTTCGGGCGCTTCCTCAGCCTTGGGGGCTTCTTCAGCCACCGGAGCCTCTACAGCGGCGGGAGCCTCTTCGGCAGCCGGAGCGGCTGCTTCGGCCGGGGCCTCTTCAGCAACCGGAGCCTCTACAGCGGCAGGAGCCGCTGCTTCGGTGGCTGTGTCATTCGTGGGAGTCTCGACGCCGATCACGATGTTTTCGGTTTCGGCGGAGTCGTTTTGATTTTCGGGCATAGGGAAATTTCCTCATCCATAGGGGGCCAGGCGGCACTACCCGAGGTGAGCGGAGCCGCAGTACATGTGCCGTTTGGGTTGCCGGGCAATCCTTGACCGGCCGGTCACATAGAAGTCCGGCGCTTTCGCAATCCCGTGGCAGGACTTCCCGCTGCATCTCTTGGCTGCTATCCCAGCAGTCTGTACAGCGTTTTCTTTAGCCGGCTCTCCCTATGAAAATGCCCGCATCGCAATAGCGGGCCCCAACACTTGCCAGTCCTGCCTCAAAAATTGGGCAGGAATAAGGGATTTCCGGAGTGGGGGATATTTCCAGTGTAATGCACGCACCCCGGGCAAGGAAAATCGGCGGCGGTGAGCTTGCCCACACGCCCCCCCTTGGCCGGAGATCTTGCGGCAGCTACCGGCCGAGCCGGCGTTCCATAGCCGCAAACCGGTCGTGGAACTCTGGCTGAAGCCGGATTTCGCCGTCCGCCTCGGCATCACGGAGGGCCTCGACGATTTCCAGGTCCGCTTCACTGAACCACTGGCCAATGGTGATGCCATGTTTCGGTACGAAGGTCCGGTGGATATGGTCTCCCGCCTGGATGGTCCCTGTGTGAACCACTCTCAGGTAGGCGCCAACCCTGCCTTCCTCCGTGAATCGCTTTACCCACTGGGGTTCGCCCAACCGGCGCTGGAAAGTGGCACATGGTGTCCGCGGCGACGTGACTTCAAGTTCGACGCCGGAACCAATTTTCCAGCGTTCCCCGATAACGGCCCCGGTTGCCTCAATTCCGGAGACTCGGAGGTTTTCACCAAAGATCCCGGGCGGGAGGTCGCGGTTGAGCTCCGCGGCCCAGTAGTCTGCGTCGGCCTGTGAATACGCGTAAACCGCCTGGTCCTCACCACCGTGGTGGATCCGGTTTGCCTGGACGTCGCCGTGCAGGCCCAGCTTGTGTACCTTCACCGGGCCCTCGACGGGCCGCTTGTCAATGGCGGTGACGCCCACGCTGCCCGGATCGGGAAGGAGCTGACGCACGCGGCAGACGGCCAGTACTGATGCGGTTTTCATTGCTCCAGTGTAGGTTCCCGGCCCCAGCCCCGGCACTCCTGGCGGGGAGGCTGGAAAAGAAGCTTTCCGCCATGGGCAGTTCTGCACCCGTTCCGGCTCGCTGGCGCTGCGGCCACCGGCTACGCTGGGCTGAGAATTGCACACCGTGGTACGGATTTGTGCCCAAACACGTGGACTACTCAGGGGGACGCCATGGCTCCGAGCAATGATCCGGAGAAAGATCCGACGCCGGGAAGCAGCGGCGGCGGCGAAGGCGACGGCGGCACTGGTGGCGGTAACACCGGCAGCACCGGCGGCTCGAAGCCGCCACCGTGGCAGGTCCCCCAACCCGAGCTTCGCCCGGAACTTCTAAACCAGCCACTCCCCGGCGCGAGCCCTTACATACCGCGATCCGATGGGAACCTGGGTGAAAGAGAGCACGTCAGGAAACGTTCCCAACGGCGGACGGTGGTGGTTGCCTTGGGTGTCACTGCACTGCTGGCCGGCACCCTCGCCGCCGTAGTGGCAAGCAACCAGGAGCCGGAGTACGCCCAGGTCTGCTTCAATGATGAAACGGGCGAGCGCGTGGAGGACACCCAGTGCAACAGCTCCGCCGGACGCAGCGGCGCCCTCTACGCCTGGTACTTCTACTCACGCGGCTCCGGTGTTCCCGCCATCGGCCAGAACCGCTCCACCGCTCCCGACTTCACAAGGACCGTGCCACCCGGCGCCAAGGCGTCCACCGGGTACAGCACCAAGGGCGGAACAGTCAGCAGGGGTGGCTTCGGCAGCAGCTCCAAGGGCGGAAGCACGGGGGGCTAGGCGTGAAACGGTTAGTGTCGGCGCCCAGGCCGGACTGGAAAGAGAAGATCCAGGAGCAGGGCCTGGTCTTCTCAACCACCACCATGCCCGGCGGCGGGAAAATCGAGTACTGGCATGAGGCCGCGTACTACGAATTCACCATGGATGAAGTGGAAGCCCTCGAGGAAACCGCCGAGGAAATGCACAGGATGTGCCTCGAAGCAGCCAGATTCCTGGCTACAGGTGCTATGGGAGACATCGGCATCGGCCCGCAGGCGCTTGAGCTCGCCTCCGAATCGTTGCAAGCCGGCGACATGGATATCTACGGGCGCTTCGACTTCATCTATGACGGGCAGGGCGGTCCTGCCAAGATGCTCGAATACAACGCTGACACCCCCACTGGCCTTATCGAAGCTGCCGTGGCCCAATGGTTCTGGTTGCAGGACGTTTATCCGGAGAAGGATCAATGGAACGGCATCCATGAGGCCTTGATCCGGCAGTGGAAGAAGATGCAGTACCGCACAGGCATGAGCACGCTCCATGTGGCGCACTCCGAGCTGGAGGAATCAGGCGAGGACTGGATGACAGCCGCCTACATGCGCGACGTTGCCAGCCAGGCGGGCTGGACCACCATCGGCATCAACATGTCCGACATCGGCTGGGACCCCAACCTGAACCGCTTTGTGGACCTGGACAACTTCATGATCAGCACCATCTTCAAGCTATACCCGTGGGAGCTGATGATGAAGGAGCCGTTCGGGCAGCGCCTGCTGGAACGCGCACACAACCCCCGTTGGGTGGAGCCGGCCTGGAAGATGCTGCTGTCCAACAAAGCGCTCCTGGCCGCACTCTGGCACCTCTACCCCAACCACCCCAACCTGCTGCCGGCCTACCTGAACGAGCCGGGACCGCTCAAGGAATGGGTGGCCAAGCCGCTCCACGGACGCGAAGGGGACAACATCAAGATTCATGCGGACGGAATCAGCCTTGAGCAGCCGGGCGATTACGGCCGTGAAGGCTGGTGCTATCAGCAGTTCCATCCGCTGCCCGATTTCGATGGCAACCGTCCCGTACTGGGCCTCTGGGTAGTGGACGGCGAGTCCGTGGGATGCGGTATCCGCGAATCGGACGGTCCCATCACTGACTACTTCTGCAGGTTCGTGCCCAACACCATTGACGCCCCGGCTCCCCTTCCCCCGGACGCCGCATCCAGCAAGGAAGGTATCGCACTATGAGCACAGAGATCACGACGTCGGGAGGCACCCCGGGCCCGTCGGGAACCGGTGTTCCGGCCAAGGGATTGCACGCGGGCATTCTGGACCTCGGAGACTCGGTGATGCTGGGCCTGGCCTCTACTGCGCCGGTGTATTCCCTGGCCGCCACGCTGGGGTTCATCGTTGCGGTTAACGGCAGCTACACTCCCCTGATCCTGTTGCTCGGCTTTATTCCGGTCCTGTTCATTGCCTACGCGTTCCGTGAACTGAACAGCACCATCCCGGACTGCGGCACCACTTTCACGTGGTCCCGCCGCGCCTTCGGTCCGTGGGCCGGTTGGCTGGGCGGCTGGGGAGTGGCGCTGGCCGGGATCGTGGTACTGGCCAACCTGGCACAGGTTGCGGGGCAATACCTGTGGCTCTTGATCGGTGACGGCTCCCTGGCGGAGAACAAGCTGGTAGTGACGGCAACCGGTGTTCTTTTCATCGCCTTCATGACCATGGTCAACTACCGGGGCATCAGGCTGGGCGAACAGGTGCAGAGGGTACTGACCTACGTGCAGTACATCGCCCTGGGCATCTTTGCGGTGGCCATCATCATGGGGATTGCAGGCAGCGCGGCAGGGAACGCCGTGGGTGGAGCTGCGAGTTACGAGCCCTTCACTTTCGAATGGTTCAACCCAGTAGGCGCCTTTGCCGATCCAGGCGCGGTGGTCCACGGCATGCTGCTGGCACTCTTCATTTACTGGGGCTGGGACACGTGCCTGGCGGTCAATGAGGAGACGGAGAATCCGGCCACCACCCCAGGCCGGGGCGCCATCATCTCAGCCTTTGTGTTGGTTGCCATCTACGTCTCGGTTGCCGTCCTGGTGATGATGTACGCGTCCGTGGGCACCGAGGGCCTCGGACTGGGCAACGAGGCCAACCAGGACGACGTGTTCCTGGCCATGAAGGATGTGGTCCTGGGGCCCTGGGGCTGGCTGATCATCGTCGCCGTGCTGGCGTCCGTCCTGTCCTCCACCCAGACCACCATCCTCCCCACTGCCCGCGGCACCTTGTCCATGGGTGTCCACGGCGCACTGCCGCCCAGGTTTGGCCAGGTCCATGCCCGCAACATGACCCCCGGCTTCTCCACGCGGGTGATGGGCATCGCCGCCGTGGCCTATTACGTGGTCATGAGCCTCGTCAGCGAGAACCTGCTCTCGGACTCGATCAGCGCCATCAGCCTCTTCATCGCCTTCTACTACGCGCTGACAGGATTCGCCTGTTTCTGGTTCTTCCGGAACACGCTCCGCCAGTCGGCCAGGAACCTGTGGTTCCGCGGCATCCTGCCGCTGGCGGGTGCCCTGCTCCTGACTGCAGCGTTCTTCATCTCTGCCGTGCAGATGTGGGACCCGGCCTACGGCGACACCCAGATCCTCGGCGTCGGCGGGGCGTTCATGAGCGGCGTGGTGCTGCTGGCACTCGGCGTGGTCCTCGCCGTCGTCTGCCGCTTCCTGCCCTCAACCCGGGACTACTTCATTAACGCGAACAGGAAGAGCAGCCCTTCCCCAACTACGTAGCAGTTGTAGCCCTTTACAGGCCTGTTAAGGGCAACAACTGCTACCCAGTTGGGCTGGCGGGCTACTGGATGAACGTGAAGGCGTGCTCCAGGTCCGCGATCAGGTCCTCCACGTCCTCGATGCCGCAGGAGAGCCGGAGGAGGTTCACGGGAACCGCCAGTTCGGTGCCTTTGACAGACGCGTGGGTCATCTCGGAGGGGTAGTTCATCAGTGATTCGATGCCGCCCAGGGATTCGGCCAGGGTGAACACGGACGTGGATTCGGCCACCTTGCGGGCGGCCGCCTCGCCGCCCTTGAACTGCACGGACACCATGCCGCCAAAGCTCTTCATCTGCTTCTTCGCGAGCTCATAGCCCGGGTGCGACGGCAGTCCCGGGTACAGTACGGCCTCCACCTCGGGCCGTTCCAGCAGCCATTGCGCTACAGCCTGCCCGTTCTCGCTGTGCCGATCCATCCGCACGCCGAGTGTCTTCAAACCACGCGTGGTGAGGAAAGCGTCCATCGGGCCCGAGACGGCCCCCACGGCGAACTGCACAAAGCCGATCTTCTCTGCCAGCTCGGCGTCCTTGACCACAACAGCGCCACCCACCACGTCCGAATGCCCGCCGATGTATTTGGTAGTGGAGTGAACCACGACGTCGGCACCCAGGGCGAGCGGGGTCTGCAGGTAGGGGGATGCAAAGGTGTTATCCACCACCAGGAGGGCCCCGGCGTCGTGCGCCACCTCTGCGAGTGCTGCGATATCGGTGATTTTCATCAGCGGGTTGGAGGGCGTCTCCACCCACACGAAACGGGTCTTGTTCGCGGCAACGGCGTCGCGGACGGCGTCCAGGTTCGCCATGTCCACCGGGGTATTGCCGATTCCCCACTCGCCCAGAACCCGGCTGATCAGCCGGTACGTGCCGCCGTAGGCATCGTTGCCCAGCACAATGTGGTCCCCCGGCCGGGTCAGCGCGCGGATCAGGGAGTCCTCCGCGGCGAGGCCCGAGCTGAACGAGAAAGCGTGAGTGCCACGTTCCAGTGCTGCCAGCTGTTCCTGCAGGGCGTCACGGGTGGGGTTGCCGCCGCGACCGTATTCGTAACCGTCCCGGAGTCCGCCAATACCGTCCTGCGCATACGTGGAGCTGAAATGCAGCGGCGGAACCACTGCACCGGTGCGGGGTTCGAAGGCCTGGCCGGCGTGGACGGCGCGGGTGTTGAAACCGTGGTTTTCAGAGAAGGACATGGTGCTCCTTTGGGGTCAGTTACTGAGGTAGGCCAGCAGGTCGTGGCGGGTCAGGATGCCCACCGGGGCGCCCACGAAGGTGACCATCACGGTATCCACGTCGGAGAGCAGTTCCCTGGCCGCGGAGATGGTCTCCAACGAACCGATGACAGGAAGCCGGGGCCCCATGTGTTCGGAAATCTTGTCCGTGAGTTTGGCCTCGCCGCGGAACAGCTTGGAGGTCAGGGTCCGCTCGTCCACGGCGCCAAGAACCTCGCCCATCACCACGGGCGGCTCCTGCGACAGTACCGGGATGTGGCTGACACCGAACTCGTTCATGATGTTGATGACGTCGCGGACGGACTCGTTGGGGTGGATGTGGACCAGGTCCGGGAGTTCCCCGGTCTTGGACTTGATGACCTCGCCCACCGAATTTTCCTCACCGCCGGAGAGGAACCCGTAGGAACGCATCCACTGGTCGTTGAAGATCTTGGCCAGGTACCCACGGCCGGAGTCGGGCAAAATGACCACGACGACGGCACTTTCAGGCAGATCGCGGGCCACCTTCAGCGCGGCCACCACAGCCATTCCCGAGGATCCGCCCACCAGCAGTCCTTCTTCGCGGGCCAGGCGGCGGGTCATCTCAAAGGAATCGGCGTCGGAAACCGCAATGACCTGGTCCGGAACCGTCTTGTCGTAATTGCCCGGCCACATGTCCTCGCCGACACCTTCAACGAAATACGGCCGGCCGGTGCCGCCCGAGTACACCGAACCTTCCGGATCTGCCCCGATGATCCTGACCCGTCCGCCGTCGGACTCCGGACGGCCTGCGGAGACCTCCTTGAGGAACCGTCCGGTGCCCGTGATGGTGCCGCCGGTACCGGCGCCGATCACGCAGTGCGTGACCGTACCGTCCGTGTCGCGCCAGATCTCCGGACCCGTGCTTTCATAGTGGCTGCCCGGGGCGGCCGGGTTGGAGAACTGGTCAGGCTTGTAGGCACCTGGGATCTCGGTGACCAGCCGGTCGGACACGCCGTAGTAGCTTTGCGGGCTGTCCGGCGCCACGGACGTGGGCGTCACTACGACTTCCGCGCCGTAGGCCTGCAGGACGGCTCGTTTGTCCTCGCCTACCTTGTCCGGCACCACAAAGATGCACTTGTAGCCCTTCTGCTGGGCCACCAATGCCAGGCCGACGCCGGTGTTCCCGGAGGTGGGCTCCACAATGGTGCCGCCGGGCTGGAGCTTGCCATCCCGTTCGGCATCTTCGACCATTTTGGCCGCGATGCGGTCCTTGATGGATCCGCCGGGGTTGAGGTACTCAAGCTTGACCAGGACCGTGGCTTTGATGCCATCGGTGACGTGGTTGAGCTTGACCAAGGGGGTATTGCCGATGAGGTCCAAAACGGACTGGGCGTACTTCATAGCTACAAAGTTACCGCTTCCCCGTATGCCTGGCTGGTCTACAGTGCCTGCTGCCCGCCGTCGTCCGCCGGAAGGTTCTCCCACAGCCCCATGACGTTGCCTTCGCTGTCCTTGAAGTAGGCATAAAAACCCATACCGGGAATTTCCTGCCTGGGCTGCACCACCGCTCCCCCGTTCTGTTCCACCGTCTGCAGCGTGGCATTGATGTCCTCCACGTCCACGGTGATCACCGGGGTGCTCAAATCGCTGGTCCGCGCCATCATGCCCCCGTTGATGCCCCCGGGGCTGCTGGGCATCCCTGTTGTCTCGTCAGAAGGCACCGTGTAGACCGAGCTGTAATCCATGCCTGGGATCGGCTCAATCCGCCAGCCCAGGGCGTCCTGGTAAAACTTCCGGGCCCGTTCCTGATCGTCCGCCGGGATTTCGAAATGCACTACTCCACCCATTGCATTCTCCTGCCACCTGGAATTTGAAAGGCGCGCGGCTCCCACGCCACAAGTGGCAGTGTAGCCCTCCGCGCGCTATGGGATAAGGGCTGATCTTCCATGCTTGTCAGTCCGCCGTGGGACCATATTCCTATGACCATTGCAGACGCCCCGTCCCGGCTTGCCGTCGCAGCGGACGCGTCCCTCCGGTGGCATCCGGACGGCCCTTACAGCCTGGCCCAGACTCTGGGCCCACTGTTCCGTGGTGCCGGCGACCCCTCGTTTTCGGTGCAGGGGAACGTCGTGTGGAGCGCCTTTACGACGCCGGCAGGTCCGGTCACGCTGCGCCTCACGGGGGCGGGCGGCGGCTCGGCTACTGAAGCTTTCGTTGATGCGCAGGCATGGGGTCCGGGCGCTGAGTGCGCAATTGTCACGGTGCCCCGGCTGCTGGGGGCTGAGGATGACTGGCGCGCCTTCGACGAGCCCGCCTTCCACGCCACCCTCCCGCACCTGGTCCGGGAAGCACGACGCCGGAACAAAGCCATCCGGCTGCCCTCCACCGGTCGGATAACTGATTCCCTCGTGCCCACCATTCTTGAGCAGAAAGTCACCGTTATTGAAGCGCGGCGCGGCTACCGCTACCTGATGTACCGGTTCGGTTCGCCGGCGCCGTCCGCCGGTATGGGGTCGGGCATTGTGCCCGCCGGCCTGCTGGTGCAGCCCACTCCCGAACAGTGGCTGCGCATCCCGTCCTGGGAATGGCATAAGGCAGGAGTGGGTCCCCAGCGGTCGGCAACCGTCATGAGGGCGTTACGTGCCGCCGTCGCGCTTGAACGCCTGGCCGGGTTGCCCGCAGCAGAAGCTGCCGCCAAAATGCAGACACTTTCCGGGATCGGAATCTGGACGGCGGCCGAGGTAGTGCAGCGCACCCACGGTTGCCCGGACTCAATCGCGGTGGGCGATTACCATCTGGCAGCCTATGTGGGTGCGGCCCTGACCGGACGCCGGACAGATGACGCCGGCATGCTCAAGCTCCTGGAACCGTGGGCGGGCCAGCGGCAGCGGGTGGTCCGGATGATTCAGAGCAGCGGCTTCCGGAAGCCCGTGTTTGGTCCCCGGATGACCATCCAGGATCACCGCCGGCACTAATCGTGGACGCCTACCCCACGCCTTGAAGGCCCAGCCGGGCGATTGCTTCCTCGCGCATCTGCACCTTCCGGATCTTCCCTGAGACCGTCATGGGAAAGCTGCCGCGGATTTCCACGTAGCGCGGGATCTTGTAGTGGGCCAGGCGGCCGCGGCAGAACTCCGCCAGCTTGCCGGCCTCCAGCGGTTCCGCGCCGGGTTTGAGGATGACGCAGGCCATAAGTTCCTCGCCGTACCTGGCATCCGGGACGCCGATTACCTGGACGTCCTGGATGTCCGGGTGGGTATAGAGGAACTCTTCGATCTCGCGCGGGTAGATGTTTTCGCCGCCGCGGATCACCATGTCCTTAATCCGGCCTTCAATCACCACGTAGCCGTCCTCATCCATTCGCGCGAGGTCACCGGTGTGCATCCAGCGATCAGCGTCGATGGCTTCCGCCGTTTTCTCCGCCTGGCCCCAGTACCCCTGCATCACGGCGTAGCCACGCGTGCACAGCTCGCCTATCCGGCCGCGCTCCAGCAGCTCGCCGGTGCCGGGGTCCACAATCATGGACTCCAGGTGCGGCATGGTCCGTCCCACGGATTGGGTGCGCTGCGCCATGGAGTCGTCGGCACGGGTCATGGTGGACACCGGCGAGGTCTCGGTCATCCCGTAACAGATGGCCACGTCTTTCATGTTCATCTCCGAAATCACCCGGTTCATCACCTCAATGGGACACAGGGAGCCTGCCATCACGCCGGTCCGCAGCGTGGATAGATCGTAGGAGGCGAAGTCCGGCAGCGCGAGCTCGGCAATGAACATGGTGGGCACACCGTACAGCGAGGTCCCGCCGAAGTCCTGGACGGCTTCCAAAGCTAGCGCCGGCGAGAATCCGCGGCCGGGAATGATCGTGGCCGCACCGTGGCTGAGGGCCGCAAGGTTGCCGATCACCATGCCGAAGCAGTGGTAGAACGGCACCGGCAGCACCACTCGGTCGTGCTCGGTGTAACCCAGCAGCCCACCAATGGAAGAGCCGTTATTCAGGATGTTGTGGTGCGTGAGCGTGGCGCCTTTAGGGAAGCCGGTGGTCCCGGAGGTGTATTGCAGGTTGATGGGATCGTGCGGGTTCAGTTCGGCCATGCGGTCCTTCAAAGCGGAATGCCCGAGGGCGTCAGCCCGCTTGAGCAGTTCGGCGTACGTCAGTTCCGCCTCACTGAAAGGAATCCCGGCGTCGAGCCCCTCTCCTCCGGCGTCCGGCAGGAAGACCAGTTGCTGCAGGTCGGGGCATTTTGCCAGGGCATCCCGGGCCATGCCGACGTAGTCGCTGCTCCGGTCCGACGGCGCCGCCACCAGCAGGCGCATGCCGTTCTGCTTGACCACGAACTCCAGCTCATGGCTGCGGTAGGCGGGGTTCACGTTGACCAGAACCGCACCGGCCTTCGCGGTGGCGTACTGAAGCAACGTCCACTCGGCGCAGTTCGGGCTCCAGATGCCCACCCTCTCACCCTTGCCGATGCCCAGGGCGAGGAGTCCGCGCGCCAGGCGGTCGACGTCGTCGTTCATTTTGGTGTAGCTCCAGCGGCGGGCATCACCGCCCGGCACCGGAGCGGCTTCCACCAGCGCGTCGTGGAAGGGGAACCGGGCCGCAACCCGTTCAAAGTTGTGGCCGATGGTCTCTTCGAGCAGTGGAACGTCAGTGTTCCCGGCTGTATAAGCGCGCATGGTGGCACGTTATCAACAGGAATGCCTCAAATGAAGCTAAATGAACCGGCGAGGGGCTGTGCCGCGTTGATGTGCCGGGCAGCGCCCTGCAGCGGCGGTATTGTGAATTTCATGAGTGCACCCATTGACCTGCAGGCAACGTTCATCCCTAACGAAGGCGAGTTTTTCCGTGTGAAGCTGGCCCTGGAAATCGCCATCGACGAGGTGGTGAATGAGCCTGGATGCATCCGTTATGAACTGACGGAAGCCACCGAGGAAAAGCTGGTGCTGACCGAACAGTGGGCGTCCGAAGAGGATTTGGCCAAGCATTCCAAGGGCACGGCCGTGCAGGATCTCAACGAATCGCTGAGTGCGCTGCTGGCGGAGCCGGCAAAGCTCGAGCGGATCTAACCCAAGGTTTCTTAACGAACGCGGGGTTACCTCCCGTCCAATAACCTCAGTTGTTGGACGCGACGTGACCCCGCGTTGTGATTAAGCCTTGTGGGTTAGGCCTGGTCTGAACCTGCCTGGCCGGCTTCGGCCTGCGCCTTGGCAACGTGGGCGTGGACCTCGTCCATGTCCAGTGCCTTCACGGCGTCTACAACCTGCTCCAGCTGCTGGGCGTTAAGTGCGCCGGGCTGCGAGAACACCAGCACCTTTTCGCGGAACGCCATCAGCGTGGGGATGGAGGTGATGCCTGCCTCTGCGGCGAGCTGCTGCTCCGCCTCGGTATCCACCTTGGAGAAGAGGACGTCCGGATGTTTCTCCGAAACGGCGGCGTAAGTTGGCCCGAACTGCTTGCAGGGACCGCACCATTCTGCCCAGAAGTCGACAAGAACGATGTCGTTGTTCTGGATGGTTGATGCGAACTTTTCACCTGTGATGTCTACGGTAGCCATGATTTAACCGTACGCGAGGCCGCCGCTGATGTCGCGGTGAAAGCCGCATGTTCGCTCCCCGCGTTATAGGGAATAAGCGCCGGAGTCCCCTTTTTCCGGTGCTTGACCGGGAGCCTTTTCTGGCAGAGCGGGTTTACCAGAGGTGCGGAGCGGGGCGCCGGCTGCCCGGCAGGGAGTTCGTTTCGCGCCACTCATGGATCCACTCAGGCAGCTGGACGTCAGCTGGCGGTTCACCGAATTCGCGGAGGATCTCCTCCTGGCTGACCGGCTTGCCCTTGCTGACCAGTCGCGTGGCGATGTAGGCACGTGCGTAGATTTCGCCGTCGGCCACCATCCGCTGTTCAAAGTAGATCGCTTTAGCGTCCAGGCCGATGATCTTCGTTTCGATGGTGTACCGCTGCCAGAGCTGCAGGGACTTGCGGAAGGCGATGGTCTCCCCCGCGGATACCGGGCTCCAGCCGCGTTGGCGCATCCGCTTCCACACGCCACTGCGGACCATCAGATCGAAGCGGCCAAGGTCCATCAACGAAAAGTACATCCCGTTGTTCACGTGCATCGCGATGTCGATGTCCGTTGGGAGAACACGAAGCGGCAGGGACGCGGAATCCCAGACGGTCAGCGCCGCCCGCCGGGTTGAGGTGAAGAGCATCAGGAGGGTGCGCAGGATCAGGTGCATCCCCTTATGCTACCCACCAGTAACATAGCGGCACCAGGGGCTTGTAGCTGTCCGGGTAGGATCTGCGCATGACGCAACAACGCTACCGGGATCTTGCCGAGTGGCCGCTGACGGGGACAGCACTCGTCTTCCTGGCGGCCTACGCATGGCAGGTCATTGGCCACACCGAAGGCAGCGGTGATGACTGGCTTGAGGCAATCATGTGGATCACGTGGGGAGTCTTCGCCATTGACTATCTTGCAAACCTCTGGCTGGCTACCGGCCGGGCACACTGGTTCCTTCGCAACCTGCACGAGCTCTTCATCGTGGTCCTGCCGTTCTTCCGCCCATTACGCCTGCTACGCCTCGTGACACTGCTGTCCGTCCTGCAAAGAACCGTCGGGGAGAGCTTGCGCGGCCGGGTGGTGACATATGTGGCAGGATCCGCGGCCCTGCTGGTGCTCGTTGGATCCCTGGCCGTGCTCGACGTCGAGCAGGATGCGCCGGACGCCAAGATCGTATCCTTTGGCGATGCCGTCTGGTGGGCGATCACCACGATTACCACGGTGGGCTATGGCGACCTCTATCCGGTCACTACCATAGGCCGCTTTGTGGCTGCGGCCTTGATGATGAGCGGCATCGCCGTACTGGGCGTAGTCACCGCGTCCATTGCTTCCTGGCTGGTCCAGCGGGTCGAGGAAAACACCGAAACTGCGGTTGAGGCCGCCGAAGTGCCCGTCCGCGTAGAACTGGGCGATCTCATTGAGGAGATCAGCGCGCTGCGACGCGAGATCGCTGAATTGAAGGGGAACCAGGCCGGACCTGGTTTTCCGGAAGGCAGGGGATCTGAACCTCCGTCTGCTGCCTCGCGATTATGAGTCGCGCTCCCCACGAAGTCCGGGACACGAAAAAGCCTCCGGAACCTGTTGGTCCCGGAGGCTTTTCCTTGGGTGGCAGATGAGGGATTCGAACCCCCGTAGGCGTTGCCAGCTGATTTACAGTCAGCCCCCTTTGGCCGCTCGGGTAATCTGCCGAACTTCAAAAGAAGATCACCCGCTGCGCCGTGATGGAAAAGGTCCGTTTCCGGGCCGATCCGCATCCGTGAACCGCGGGCAAGACAACTTTACAGAACTTACGCCGAAGAATCGAATCGGCCCAAGAAGCCCGGTATTCCGGGCCGGAACCGGGGCGCATCCTCAGGTAAGGGTGGACCCCGCGCCACCTTCCCCGAGGATGCGCCCCGCAAGCCTGGCCTGAAACTTGACGGCCTGCTCTTCCGTCATCTGGTTCAACTGCACGGCCCTGAGGAGGTCCTCGTTGATGCCCTGAATCCGGGTGGTGGCATCCGGCACAGGCGCAAGAATCACTGACGCGGCAAGGATCGCAGCAGTGGCTGCGGAAGCCACCGCACCGGCGGCCGCTGCTGTGGTCGTTGTGACATATCGGGCTGCCTCGCGGTGCATGCTGTTCCCTTTCCGGCGACTGAATCAACAGCTCCAACTTTGCCCTGAGTAACTTCATTCCCGCAGTGCTTCTGCTGTGAGGAAACTGTGCGGCCCTGCCACTGCCCGCCCGTCGGGCATCCGTACTAGGCTGGAATGCAGAATCGCCGGCCCACCGCCGGCTCACAGAAACCGGGCCGGATCACCCGGACACCCCAACGAAGGAGAGTCATGGCAGGCGAGTCAACGTTCGACGTCGTAAGCAAGGTAGACAAGCAGGAGGTTGCCAACGCACTGAACCAGGCACAGAAGGAATTGGTTCAGCGGTACGACTTCAAGGGCGTGGGCGCCGAGGTGGACTTCAGCGGTGAGAAAATCCTGATGAAGGCTAACTCTGAGGAACGTGTCCTGGCTGTGCTGGACGTGCTGCAGTCCAAGCTGATCCGCCGGGGCATCTCCCTGAAATCCTTGGACACCGGCGAGCCCTACGCCTCCGGCAAGGAATTCCGGCTGGAAGCCACCATCAAGGAGGGCATAGCGCAGGATCTTGCCAAGAAGATTAACAAGCTGATCCGGGACGAAGCCCCGAAATCGGTCAAGTCCCAGATCCAGGGCGATGAACTGCGCGTAACGTCCAAGTCCCGCGACGACCTCCAGGCCACCATGGCGCTGTTGAAGGACTTCGACGAAGCAGACCTGCAGTTTGTGAACTTCCGCAGCTAACGCCATTCGCGCCGCGGAACTGAGCCGCGGGACTCTCTGAATCAGGACGCTGCAAAAGGTGCCAGCAGCGCCATGGCGATCATGGCCAGCAGGTTCCAGCCCCCGCCTTCCGGGCCTGGTACCCGTCCTTCAACACTGACACGCTCCGCTTCTGTTGGTAGGGTCAGGGCGGAGGGGAAGGGGTTGAGGCATGGGGGTGTCGCGGCGGCTGCTTTTTGGTTCCACATTCTGGCAGGTCACGCGTCCCGCAACCACTCTCACGCCCGGTCACCTGACCATCCGGCTCACCGATCCAGCAGTTGCCTTCGGCACCGCCTCCGCCGCCGATTGGCTCCGATGCTTCAGGGCAGCCCACGCCGCGCTCGCCGAAGTTTTTGGCACCCGCACCTTCTGCTTGTTCTTCGCGCATCAGTGGCATCCGCTCGGCACCGCCATCGCCGAGCCCGAGGCCGAATCGTCTACGCCCACCTTCCACATTTTCGGCCGGTTTACCGGGGAAACCACGACGCCGGGGCAGCAACTGGCGATTCCGGCCCACCGCCGGGTGCCGCTCAGTGCAGGGGAACTGCAGAAGTACGACGGCGGGCTGCGGCTTGCGCTGCGGCGCGCCGCTGCCGGAGGTGCTGCACCTAAGGAGGTGCCGCCGTCGGATCCCTTGATTACCCGGCGGAACCCTGAAGCGCCAGCAGGACCGCACCACACCATCCTGTCCACCGGACGCAAGGTCTCTTCTGTTGATGACCTGACGGTTCAGGAACTGCTGGCCCTGGCGGCTGAACTGCAACAGATCGCGAAGCTCGGCTCGGTTAACGGGATCAGTTGCCTGGTGGCAGAAGGGCTGTCCGGCGGCCAGCTGGAGATGCACGCGGTGGCGCGATCTGCTGGTGAGGCGTTCAACCCATTGGCCCGGCTGCTGGAGTCGCCAAGAGTTAGCCAAGCCTTATTGTGAAGAACTCATAATAAGTGCTTCAATAGATTCATGAGCGAATACCCGGAGAGCCAGGAAGCATGGGCCAACGCCCTGCGAGCCCACGGCCGCCGGGTCACCAAACAGCGGCTGGCTGTTCTTGCCGCCGTGGAGCGCCACCCGCATTCACCGGCCGAGCACGTCCTTGCAGCCGCCCGTGAAGAGCTCCCCGAACTTACCGCGCAGTCCGTCTACGTGGTCCTGGGCGACCTGACGGACTTGCATATGCTGCGCCGGTTTGAGCCTCCGCACTCCCCGGCCCTGTACGAAACAAGGGTCAACGACAACCACCACCACGCCATCTGCATCAGCTGCGGCCGCGTGGAGGACGTCGATTGCGCCGTCGGACATGCTCCTTGCCTCACCCCGCACTGGAATGAAAACACCACACCGATGACCATTCAGATCGCCGACGTGATGTACCAGGGCATCTGCGCCGACTGCCAGCGCAAACAACAACTTCCTTCTGAACGTCCCTCACAAGTAATAGAGAAATAGGAGAACAATGACTGCCATTTCAACAACCCAGTCAGGTGCCCCCGTCACGTCCGACGCACACTCGAAGTCAGTAGGTGCTGACGGTGCCATCGTCCTGACGGATCACTACCTGATTGAAAAGCTCGCCCAGTTCAACCGCGAGCGGGTTCCGGAGCGCGTAGTGCACGCCAAGGGTGGCGGCGCATTCGGTACCTTCAGGACCACCGAAGATGTCTCCGCATACACCAAGGCAGCCTTCCTCCAGCCGGGCGTCGACACCGAAATGTTGATCCGGTTCTCCTCCGTCGCCGGCGAAAACGGCTCCCCGGACACCTGGCGCGATCCGCGTGGCTTCGCGGTCAAGTTCTACACCACCGAGGGCAACTACGACCTCGTGGGCAACAACACCCCCGTCTTCTTCATCCGCGACGGCATCAAGTTCCCGGACTTCATCCACTCGCAGAAGCGCCTTCCGGGCAGCCACCTGCGTGACGCTGACATGCAGTGGGACTTCTGGACCCTCTCCCCCGAGTCCGCCCACCAGGTCACTTGGCTCATGGGCGACCGCGGCCTGCCGGCATCCTGGCGTGAAATGCAGGGCTACGGCTCGCACACCTACCAGTGGATCAACGCCGAGGGCGAGCGCTTCTGGGTCAAGTACCACTTCAAGTCCAACCAGGGCGTCAAGTCCATGACCAGCGAGCAGGCAGAGCAGCTGGCCGGTTCGGATGCAGACTTCTACATCCGCGACCTCCAGGAAAACATTGCGGCCGGCAACTTCCCGTCCTGGGATCTGCACGTCCAGGTCATGCCGTACGAGGATGCCAAGACGTACCGCTTCAACCCGTTCGACCTCACCAAGGTCTGGCCGCACGGGGACTACCCGCTGATCAAGGTCGGCACCATGGAGCTGAACCGGAACCCGGAGAACTACTTCGCGCAGATCGAGCAGGCCACCTTCGCGCCGTCGAACTTCGTCCCGGGCATTGCAGCCTCCCCGGACAAGATGCTGCAGGCCCGCATCTTCTCCTACGCGGACGCACACCGTTACCGCGTGGGCACCAACCACGCCCAGATCCCGGTGAACCAGCCCAAGAACCAGGTGAACAACTACAGCCAGGACGGCGCCGGACGTTACCTGTTCAACGCGCCCACGGTTCCTGTCTACGCACCGAACTCGGTGGGCGGGCCGGCGGCTGTTGAGCCGCAGAACCCCGCCGGCGGCTGGGAGAACGACGGCGAACTGACCCTCGCCGCGCACTCCCTGCACGCCGAGGACAGCGACTTCGTCCAGGCCGGAACCCTGTACCGTGAGGTCTACGACGACGGCGCCAAGGCCCGCCTGCTCGAGACCATCACCGGCGCGGTGGGTGGCGTCAAGAGCCCCGGCATCAAGGAGCGCGCAATCCAGTACTGGACCAACGTTGATGCCGAACTCGGCGCCAAGCTGCGGGCCAACCTGGGTGCCGGAGTGGCCTTCGGCGCTCCGTCCTCCGACGCTGAGGCTGCCAACAAGATCGGCTAGTTTCCCCATTCCAGCCCTGCTGGTTTAGTTGCTGCACTGCCCCGTCACGGTTTCCGTGGCGGGGCAGTTTGCTTATCTGGCCCCACCGGAGGTTTATCCACATAGACCTTCCTGAGCCTTGGCCCAGGAAGGGGCCCGCTCCTAGGCTCACTCGCATGACGACTTTCAACGGCATCCCCGCGGGGGCATTCTC
Source organism: Pseudarthrobacter sp. MDT1-40-2 (assembly GCF_059383595.1). NCBI lineage: Bacteria > Bacillati > Actinomycetota > Actinomycetes > Micrococcales > Micrococcaceae > Pseudarthrobacter > Pseudarthrobacter sp. MDT1-40-2. The sequence continues at coordinate 864,914 of NZ_JBWZCL010000001.1, forward strand.
GTTCTATTCGGAGTTGGAGGGCAACAACAACCGCGAGTGGTGGCAGGAACACAAACTGGACTATCAATCCCTGGTCCGCGAGCCTCTATCAGCACTCCTTGCCGAACTTCAGCCCGGATTCGGTCCGGGCAAAATCTTCCGGCCCCACCGGGACATGCGGTTCGCGCAGGGCAATCCTCCCTATAAGCCGGCTCAGAGTGCCTTTGCTTCGGTCAAGGAGGGTGTGGGCTACTACCTGCACCTTAACGCGGACGGCCTGCTGGTGGGCGCCGGCTACCGTTCGCACTCGCCAGCCCAGCTGGCGCGCTTCCGCAATTCCGTTGACGCGTCCGGCACTGGCGAAGCCCTGCGGCTCGTGGTCGACTCGGCGGTCCGCGCCGGGTTCGTTATGGACGGCGAGAGGCTTAAGTCAGTTCCGCGGGGGTACAGTCGGGACCACCCCCGAGCGGAGCTGCTCAAGTACAAGACGTTGTCCGCAGGAATGAGGCTGGGCAAGCCGGAATGGCTGGGGAGCACGGACGCGCCCCGGCACGTCGGGGAGTTGTGGGAGCAGCTGCGGCCGCTTGTGGACTGGGCGGGACGGCACGCCGCCCCATAACGTCAGGAGCGGGCGTACTCTTCATCGTCGTCGTTGGCTGGCTGCCCTGCTGCAGCATCTGTGGGGCCTTCCGTGGTGGCTCGTCCGTTGACGGCCTCCTTGGCTTCTGTGAACCGTTCGTTCAGCCTGGAGTGGCGCTGCCCGTAAGCGAAGTAGATGCCAATGCCGATTGCCAGCCAGGCAGCAAAGAAGATCCAGGTTTCCACCGCCAGGTTGGTCATCAGGTAGATGCACAGCACTGCCGAAACGACCGGGAGGACCTTGCCAAACGGAACACGGAAGGACGGCTTAAGGTCAGGACGCTTGCGCCGCAGTACCAGGATGCCAAGGCTTACCATCACGAACGCGGACAGGGTGCCGATGTTGATCATCTCTTCGAGCAAATCCACCTTGGTCAGCCCGGCCACGAGGGCCACGGCAGTTCCGCAGATGATCTGCAGGCGTGCCGGTGTGCCGCGTTTCTCGCTGGTCTTGGACAGGGAGCGGGGCAGGAGGCCGTCGCGGCTCATGGCCAGGACTACCCTGGAGAGCCCCATCAACAACACCATAATCACGGTGGTGAGGCCCACCAGGGAACCAAAAGCAATGACCTTGGCAGCGTTGGTATCCCCTACCGCCTCAAAGGCTGTAGTGAGGGTGGGGTTTTCTGCTTCGGCCAGCTGGGTGTAGGACACCATGCCGGTGAGGGCCATCGAGACCAGGATGTAGAGGACCGTCACCACGGCCAGGCCGCCGAAGATGCCACGTGGCAGGGTCTTCTGCGGGTTCCTGACTTCCTCGGCGGAAGTGGCCACAACGTCGAACCCGATGAAGGCGAAGAAGACCAGCGCTGCCCCGGCGAAGATGCCAAGCGTGCCGTACTGCGCAGGAGCTGCTCCGGTGAGGAAGCCAAACAGGGACTGCTTGAGAACGTCCGCCGTCCCGGCCGCAGCAGTGGGCTCAGACGCCGGAACGAACGGCGCATAGTTCTCGATTTTCACGTAGGCGAACCCCGCTACGATGACGAACAGCACCACGGCTACCTTGATCAGCGTGAAGACGTTGCCAACGCGGGCAGACAGCTTGGTACCGAGCACCAGCAGCACGGTGAACACTGCGACGATCAGGAACGCACCCCAGTAGAGCTGGACGTCGCCCAGGTTGATGGCCGGCGGAAGATCAACGCCGGTGAGTGCAAACACGTTGCTGAGGTAGATTCCCCAGTACTTGGCAATGACCGCCGCGGCCGTGAAGAGCTCCAAAATCAGGTTCCAGCCAATGATCCACGCCAGCAACTCGCCCATCGTGGCGTAGGTGAAAACATAAGCGGATCCGGCAACGGGAATAGCGGTGGCGAATTCGGCGTAGCACATGATGGCCAGCGCACAGGTGATGGCTGCTACGGCAAAGGAAATTGTGACAGCCGGCCCTGCGAAGTTTGCAGCGGCCTTGGCACCTACCGAGAAGATCCCGGCGCCCACGGCTACAGCGACCCCCATGATCATCAGATCCCAGGTACCTAAGGAGCGCTTGAGCGTGCGTCCTGGTTCATCGGCATCGGCAATAGACTGCTCGATCGACTTTGTCCGGAGGAGATTCATGAGGTATCGGCAATCCTGATCGGGTAGTGGAAACAGACTTATCCACAGTAGGGTCCGTCAGGTGGACGTTCCCAATTGTCCCGAATCGTGAGACGCGGAAGGTCCGGCCTGCAACAGGCCGGACCTTCCGGATGGTTTTGTTTGGCAGAATTCGGCGCGTGGCTACACCGGCCAGTCCATCAGCGTGGACCTGATCAGGAAGCGCTTGCCCTCGGGTGCCTCCACGGAGAAGCCACTCCCCCTGCCCTGCACCACGTCCACGGTCAGGTGGGTGTGGCTCCAGTAATTGAACTGCTCCCTCGACATCCAGAAGTCCAGCGGCTTCGGTTCCAGGGACGAGCCCAGGTCGAAGCTGCCCAGCAGCACATCGGCCTCGGCAGTGATGAAGTCCCCGGCCGGGTAGCACATGGGCGAGGAACCATCGCAGCAACCCCCGGATTGGTGGAACATCAGCGGACCGTGCTGCTCCCACAGTTTTTGGAGCAACTCAATGGCGGCGGCGGTGAGCGCCACCCGGGAAAAGTCTTCCCCGGGCAGCGTGACCGCGGCGTGAAGCCGGTCGTCGGGCATTGGCCCTCCTCCTCTGGCTCTGGCTCCCTGGATCCCAGCGACCTAGAAGAAACCCAGCTTGTTCTCGTTGTAGCTGACCAGGAGGTTCTTGGTCTGCTGGTAGTGGTCCAGCATCATGGCGTGGTTTTCACGTCCGATGCCGGAGGACTTGTAGCCACCAAACGCTGCCCCGGCGGGGTAGGCGTGGTAGTTGTTGACCCACACACGGCCGGCCTGGATCTCCCGGCCGGCGCGGTAGGCCACGTTCCCGTTGCGGGACCAGACACCGGCGCCCAGCCCGTACAGGGTGTCATTGGCAAGGCCCATGGCGTCGTGGTAGTCGCTGAAGCTGGTGACTGATACCACCGGGCCGAAGATCTCCTCCTGGAAGATCCTCATCTTGTTGTGCCCTTCGAAGATGGTGGGCTGGACGTAGTAGCCGCCGGCCAGGTCGCCCGGCAGCTCTGCACGGGCGCCGCCGGTGAGGGCCTTGGCGCCTTCCTGGTTTCCGATATCCATGTAGCTCAGGATCTTCTCCAGCTGGTCATTGGAGGCCTGGGCGCCGAGTTGGGTGTCGGTATCCAGCGGATTGCCCTGGATGATCTTCTGGGTACGGGCCAGCGCGTCCGCCATGAAGGAGTCGTAGATGCCTTCCTGGACCAGGGCGCGGGACGGGCAGGTGCAGACTTCGCCCTGGTTGAAGGCGAAGAGCGTGAAGCCCTCCAGTGCCTTGTCGTAGAAGGCATCATGTGATTCGGCAACATCGTTGAAGAAGATGTTGGGGCTCTTGCCGCCCAGTTCGAGGGTCACCGGAATCAGGTTCTGGCTCGCGTACTGGCTGATCAGCCGCCCGGTGGTGGTTTCGCCGGTGAACGCGATTTTGCGGATCCGCGGGCTGGACGCCAGCGGCTTGCCGGCCTCCACGCCGAAGCCGTTCACCACGTTGATGACGCCGGCGGGCAGAAGGTCGCTGATCAGTTCCATCAGCACCAGGATGGAGGACGGCGTCTGCTCGGCGGGCTTCAGGACCACGGCGTTGCCGGCCGCGAGCGCGGGGGCCAGCTTCCATACGGCCATCAGGATGGGGAAGTTCCAGGGGATGATCTGGCCCACTACGCCCAGGGGTTCGTGGTAGTGGTAGGCGGTGGTGTCGTCATCCAGCTGGGAGAGCCGGCCTTCCTGGGCGCGCACGGCGGACGCGAAGTAGCGGAAGTGGTCAGCAGCAAGCGGGATGTCTGCGGCCATGGTCTCGCGGATTGGCTTGCCGTTGTCCCAGGTCTCGGCGACGGCCAGCAGCTCAAGGTTTTCGTCCATGCGATCCGCGATCTTGTTCAGGATTGCCGCGCGCTCTGCCACAGATGTCTTGCCCCAGGAAGGCGCCACCTTGTGGGCTGCGTCCAGGGCAACGTCGATATCCTCGGCGGTTCCGCGGGCAACCTCGCAGAAGGCCTTGCCGGTCACGGGGGTGATGTTCTCGAAGTACTGGCCCTTGACCGGGGCAACCCACTCGCCGCCGATCCAGTTCTCGTACCGGTCCTTGAAAGTAACCTTCGAACCCTCGGTACCAGGCTGCGCGTAAACAGTCATTGCTAGCTCCTTTGCTGTGCATGAATGGTGGCGCCATCACCGTGGCGCCTGCCGTACCACCCACAGTAGGAACTTCAAGGTTGCAACGAGGTTGCAAAGGCCGCAGCGGGGTTTCGACAGGCTCAACCACCGGCGGACTTAAACGCCCAGCTCCGCTTCCAGCCGTTCAATGTCGGCGACGACGGCGGCGCGCCTGGGTGAGCGCGGCGGCAGCAGCTTCAGTGCCGAGATCCGGACGCCGACGTCGTCGGTTGCCTCCGGGAGCGCGGCGTACTTCAGCAGGGCCTCGGCACTGCCGTCCGTCAGTACCGCCTCGCGCAACAGCGAGGAGACGCGGTCGCGCAGTTCAGCGATCCCGGGCGCCTGGGAACGGGGCAGGACGGCGCCGCGGTAGATTTCCAGGGCGATCCGATGCGCACCGCGCTGCAGGCAATTCAGGACCTGGCCGGCGTCGGGAGCTACATCGATGGTGAGCCGGTACGGGCGGGACAGCGGCACCGCGGCGGGATCAAGCTCGTGGAGGACCTTGCGCAACCGCACCATTTCTGCCCGCAGCGTCATTGACGCATTCTCTCCCTGGTACACCAGCGCGCAGAGCTCTTCCGCGCTCAGCCCGTCCGGGTGCATGCTCAGCAGGGTAAGGATCTCGCTGTGCCTCCCGGAAAGCGGCACAGTACGTCCGGCAATGCTAAGAAGCGCCTGGTCCCGGCCCAGCACCTGGAGGCTGTTGCGGTACAGCGTGCTGTCCCTGCCGGGTGTTCCTGCCGCGGAGGTCCGGCTGCGGCGCCGTGCAGGCTTTGTGGCGGCCACCTGCAACCGCTCCACCCGCAGCTGCGCCTGGGCGGCGGCCACGGTCGCTTCCACCAGGGAGAGCGTGTGCGGGGCGACGGCCAGTTCGGTACCCGTGATGTCCACAACCCCCAACAGCGCTCCGGAATCGGGATCGTGGAAAGGCACGGCCGTGCAGCTCCACGGATGGACTGCCCGTTGGTAATGCTCGGCCCCGGCAATCTGGATGCTGCGGTTCAGTGCCAACGCGGTCCCAGGGGCACTGGTACCCACCGTGGCCTCGGACCAGTCGGCGCCGGCCACGAACATCATCCCTTCGGCGCGGCGCTGAAGCTCAGGATCCCCGTCCACCCACAGCAGCCGTCCCAACTCGTCGCCCACGGCTATCAGCAGGCCGCTGTCATGGCTGGGCCGTACCAGCAGTTTTCGGATCACCGGCATGATGCTGGCCAGCGGGTGCTGCCGGCGGTACTCCTCAAGTTCGTCCTGGTCCAGCGCCAATGGTGCTTCGCTTCTGTCCGGGTTGGCCTGCAGGCGTGCCGAACGCTGCCAGGATTCGCGGATGAGCCTGCGCAGTCCCGGGATCTCACGGGTCCCGGCATAACCGTCGAGCTGTTCGTGGCCGGCAAGGGCGTGGCGTTGGCGCAACTGGGCGTCGTCAACTGACGCCGGGTGAATCAGGTTCCCCATTGAACTCCTGCTTACTGTAGGTCCTTGCCAAGGCTGGCACCTTAACGGCAGATGCGCTACTCCCGGGAGATCGCAATCATGTGTTCGCGGTCCACTACTTTTACGCGTTCACGCACGACGCCGTAGGCCGGGTTCTCCGTGGTCCATGCCGCTCCGAGGGCTGCTTCGTGCGCATCCAACCGGTTCCATCCTTCCCAGGTGGTGAAGCTGATGCCGCGTTCCTCCAGGAGATCGATGACGGCCTGCGGGTCAGGTTTTTCAGCCAGCGGCAGGTGCAAATGGTCTTCCAGCAGGAAGCCGACCGTCTCCAGGGCATCGCCCTTGGTGTGGCCGATCAGGCCCACCGGCCCGCGCTTGATCCAGCCCGTGACGTAGAGCCCCGGAGCGTGGCGCCCCTCGGCGTCAAGCACCCGGCCGCCGTCGTTGGGAATCACCCCGCGCCTGGAATCATATTCGAGCCCTTCCAGGGGCGAGCCGTGATAACCGACCGCCCGGTAGACCGCCTGTACCGGATAATCCACGAACTCTCCGGTGCCTTTCACATTGCCCGTGCCGTCCAACTCGGTGCGTTCAAAACGGATACCTGCCACCTTGCCGGACCTGCCGCCGTCGGGACCGTGTTCGCTCCCGTGTTCGCTCGCGTAAATTTCTACCGGCCTGTGCAGGAAATGCAGGTGCAACCGGCGGGAAGACGGCTGCTCGGACTCCGCATGCTCCTCCACCAGCCAGTTGGTGAGGGTATTTACCATGGTTTTGATCTGGTTATTGGTGCGGATCGCTTCGTCAGAGGCTTCATCAAACTCGAAGTCTTCGGGGTACAGCACAATGTCCACATCGTTCATGTGGCTGAGTTCGCGCAGCTCCAGGGGCGTGAACTTCACCTGGGCCGGGCCGCGGCGGCCAAAGACGTGGACGTCAGTGACCGGGGACTTCTTCAGGGCCTGGTACACGTTGTCGGGGATCTCGGTGCTGAGCAGTTCATCGGCGTGCTTGACCAGCATCCGGGCCACGTCCAGGGCCACGTTCCCGTTCCCGATCACCGCGATCTCCTTGGCGTCCAGCGGCCAGTCACGCGGGACATCCGGATGGCCGTCATACCAGGAGACGAACTCGGCGCCGCCGAAGGAGCCCTGCAACTCGATGCCCGGTATATCCAGGTCCGCGTCCATCACGGCGCCGGTGGAGAAAATAATGGCGTCATAGAAGGTGCGCAGGTCCGCCAGCGTGAGGTCGCGGCCGAACGTCACGTTGCCCAGGAACCTGATGTCGCCGCGGTCCAGCACCTTGTGCAGGGCGTTGACGATTCCCTTGATCCGGGGATGGTCAGGTGCCACGCCATAACGGATCAGGCCAAATGGAGCGGGGTAGGCATCAAACAGATCGATACTCACCTCCAGGCCACCGTCCTTGACTGCGCCTGATTTGGTCAAAATGTCCGCCGCGTACACTCCGGCCGGTCCGGCACCGATGATGGCGATACGAAGCGGACGCTGTGCAAACACTTCATCTGTGGACTCGCTTGGAGTGGACACGTCAGCCCTTCTGCTGCTTCTCTAAGCCGGAACGGCAACCCGGTGTCCCATTCTAAGTGGCATTGCGGTTGTTCTGCTGGTTGCTCAGCCGCTTTCCTGCAGCGGCACCACGGTGCCTTCCCGGTACAGCAGTGCACGGAGTTCAGACTCCGCCGACTGCAGCCTCTTCAGATCGATGGTTTCACCATCGGAGAAATGATCCAGCACGCGCGGGTCAACGTAGCTTTTCCGGGCAATGGATGGTGTGTTTCCCAGTACTTCGGCAGCGTCGATCATGGCCCGGCTAATGGCCCTTTTCCTTTTTGCCTCTGTCCGCTGGACGCCTGTCCGCGCCAGGCTTGCGGCAGCCGCAACTGTGCCGTGAAGGGTGCGGAAATCCTTGGCCGTGAAGTCCCCGCCCGTCTGCTCCTTCACATAGGCGTTGATGTCTGCACTGGTAACCGGGCGCCAGGTTCTGCCCTCTTTGTAGGCCAGCAGCCTGGCATTGGGGCCACGCCGCTTGAGCAGCCGCAGGAGGGCGGCCAGGTCCGCATCGCGGATCTCGGATTCCCAGTCCTTACCGCTCTTTGCCGGGAACCTCAGTGATACGCGGTCTTTGCGGATCTTGACGTGAGCGCAAAGGAGGGTTGCCAGGCCGTGGCTGCCATTCTCGTTCGTATACCGCTCCGAACCCACCCGTAAGGATCCGCTGTCCAGCATTCGAAAAGCTGCAGCCAATACCCGGTCCCGCGTGAAGCCTTCACTTCGCAGATCCATGGTCACTTTCCTGCGGGCGGCCGGAAGCGACTCGGCCAGCTGGAGCGAGCGGTCAAACTTCAGCCGGTCCTTCCGTTCACGCCACTCCGGATGGTAGATGTACTGCCGCCTGCCCACGGCGTCAACGCCGGTGGCCTGGATGTGCCCGTTTTCGAAGGGCGCAATCCAGACGTCGTCCCAGGCCGGCGGAATGCCAATGCTCTCCAGCCTGTCCCGGACAGGCCCGGGGGGCAGGGTGGAGCCGTCCAGGTCCCGGTAACTAAAACCCGTCCCGGCACGAACGCGACGGTAACCGCGTCCGGACGCCTTGCTCCGCCGCAGCCTCATCCGGCTGTTACCACGCCACTGCTAATGGTCATAACAGCAAGCCTACTGACTATTTCCGGCTGCGCCGAGTTTCCCGACTGGAATATGAGCCCACCCACTGGTGTTATTGGTTGCGTGCCTACTCCCGATTCCACGTCATCATCCTCCGGACAGCTCCCCCCTGGTGCGGCCCAGGCCGGGAAGGCAGGACCGGCGACCGGGCCCGGATCGGGCAAGGGCCCCGGCCTCAAGGCCGTAGATACGGAAACGACGGCGGGAATCATCTTCGGTATCGGTGCCTACGGCCTGTGGGGGATGCTGCCCCTGTACTTCCTTGCGCTGATGCCTGCGGGCGCCGTGGAAATCGTGGCCAACCGCGTGGTGTGGTCCCTGCTGTTCTGCCTGCTGCTGATAGCCGTCACGCGTTCCTGGGCCGCGCTGACCGGCGCCTTCCGGGACCGTTCCGTTCTGGGTCCCCTGGCCTTGGCCGCAAGCCTTATCGCTGTCAACTGGCTGACCTACACCTATGGGGTAACCACCGGCCAGGCCGTGGAGGCCGCGCTGGGTTACTTCATCAACCCGCTGGTCTCCGTGCTGCTGGGCGTCTTCATCCTGCGTGAGAAGCTGCGCCCGCTGCAGTGGGTCTCGGTGGGAATCGGCTTTGTAGCGGTCGGCGTCCTGACCTTCTCCTATGGAAAGCTGCCCTGGATCGCGCTGACCCTTGCGTTCAGTTTCGGCTTCTACGGCTTCGTGAAAAAACGCGTTGGACCCAAGGTCGACGCCGTGACCAGCCTCAGCGTGGAAACCATCGTGCTCGCTCCCCTGGCGGCCGTAGTCATGGTGCTCCTGGCCGTCAACGGAACTGCCACGCTGACCACCGAGGGTCCGGGGCACTTCTGGTTGCTGGCCGCTTCCGGCGTCATCACCGCCGTTCCCCTGCTGTTCTTTGGCGCCGCTGCCCGCCGCCTGCCCCTCAGCACGATCGGCCTGTTGCAATACCTCGCCCCGGTACTGCAGTTCATCGTTGCCGTAGCCATCTTCCAGGAACCCATGACGCTGGAGCGCTGGATCGGATTCGGTGTCGTGTGGCTGGCCTTGCTGGTCCTGACCGTGGACATGTTTTTGAGCCAACGACGCAACGCCGCCGGCCGGGCTGAAGAACGTCGCGCCGCTGCCGCAAAGTCCGGTTAAACGCCACAAGCGGACACGGGATCACCGTGTCCGCTCTGTTGCGAGGCCAGGCGCGTTGATGAACGCCTGGACAAATATGGGTTAGACGCCGGCCTTGATGGCCTTGGCCAGTACGTCCAGGCCGTCATTGAGCAGCTCGTCGCTGATGACCAGCGGAGGCAGCAGGCGGATGACGTTACCGTAGGTGCCGCAGGTGAGGATAATGACGCCCTCGGCCAGGCAGGCTGCGGCGACGGCTTTGGTCAGTTCCGGATTGGGTTCCCTGGAACCCGCCTGGACCAGCTCGATTGCCAGCATGGCACCGCGTCCACGCACGTCGCCGATCACGCCGGTTCCGGCGTCGTTCAGTTCCGCCTGCAGTGCGGAGAGACGGCCAACCGCCAGCTCTTCGATGTGCCGGGCACGGCCGATGAGGTCGAACTGCTCCATGGTACCGATGGAAGCAAGCGCTGCGGCGCACGCCACCGGGTTGCCGCCGTAGGTGCCGCCGAGGCCGCCCGGGTGGACGGCGTCAAGCAGGTCCGCACGGCCGGTGATCGCGGAAAGCGGCATGCCGCCGGCGATGCCCTTGGCCATGGTGATGATGTCCGGAATGACGCCTTCATGATTGACGGCGAACCATTCGCCGGTGCGGCAGAAGCCGGACTGGACTTCATCAGCGATGAAGACAATTCCCTTTTCCTTGGCCCAGGCAGCCAGCGCCGGCAGGAAGCCGTCGGCCGGGACAATGAAGCCACCTTCGCCCTGGATCGGTTCGATGATCATCGCGGCAACCTGGTCGCCGCCGATCTGCTTCTCGATCATGGTGATGGCGCGCTTTGCGGCCTCCGCACCGGTAATGTCCGGGTTCTCCTCGCGGAACGGGTAGCTCATGGGCACCCGGTAAACCTCGGAGGCGAACGGGCCGAAGCCGGTCTTGTACGGCATGGCTTTGGCGGTCAGCGCCATGGTCAGGTTGGTGCGGCCGTGGTAGGCATGGTCAAAAGCCACGACGGCGTCACGTCCTGTGGCCAGGCGGGCCACCTTCACCGCATTTTCCACTGCCTCGGCGCCTGAGTTGAACAGGACGGTCCGCTTCTCGTGGTCGCCCGGGGTGAGGCGGTTCAGCTGTTCGGCGACGGCGACGTAGCCCTCATAGGGGGTGACCATAAAGCAGGTGTGGGTGAAATGAGCGACAGCGTCCTGCACGGCTGCCACGACGGCGGGGTCCGAGGCGCCGACGCTGGTAACGGCGATGCCTGAGCCGAGGTCGATGAAGGAGTTGCCGTCGACGTCGCGGATGATTCCGCCATCGGCGTCTTCAACATAGACGGGTACGCCGGAAGCGACCCCGGCAGCGACAACGCTCTTGCGGCGTTCGTTCAGTGCCCGGGACTTGGGGCCGGGGAAGGCTCCGGCAATGGAGCGCTTCTGCTCCAGCCGGTAGTTGAGTTCGGGGGCGGTGGTGGTCATGGCGAAGCCTTTCAGTATGTGGTGATCGAGCCTGTGGCTGAAAAGTACGGTCAGGCGTCCAGCGCGCTCATCACGTGCTTGATGCGTGTGTAGTCCTCCACGCCGTACATGGAGAGGTCCTTGCCATAGCCGGACTGCTTGAATCCACCGTGCGGCATTTCGGCGGTCAGCAGGATGTGCGTGTTGATCCAGACTGCCCCGAAGTCCAGGTCGCGGGACATCCGCATGGCGGTGCCGTGGTTGGTGGTCCAGACGCTGGAGGCAAGGGCATAGTCGACGTCGTTGGCCAGTTCAATCGCCTCGGCTTCTGTACTGAATTTCTGCACGGTGATGACCGGGCCGAACGTTTCCTGCTGGACCACGGCATCGGTCTGCTTGGCGCCGGTGACGATGGTGGGCTCGAAGAAGTAACCCTTCTCCCCTGCCTGGTGTCCTCCGGTTTCAATCCGGCAGTAATCCGGGAGGTGGTTCACCACGGATTTGACCTGGTTGAAGTGGTTGACGTTGTTCAGCGGACCGAAGTAGTTGTCTTCGTCATTCTGGGAGCCGGTGTGCAGGGTCTTGGTGTGTTCCACCATCGCGGCAACAACGTCGTCGTGCACGGAGTCTTCAACCAGCACACGGGTGATGGCCGTGCAGTCCTGGCCGGCGTTGAAGAATGCGAACTCGGCAATGGCCGCGGCGCTCTTCTTGATGTCCGCGTCCTTGAAGACGATGGCGGGCGCTTTGCCGCCCAGTTCAAGGTGCGCGCGCTTGAGGCTCTTGGCAGCCCCACTGGCAACAGCGATTCCGGCGCGGACAGATCCGGTGATGGAGACCAGCCCGGGGACCTTGTGGTCCACCATCATCGCGCCGGTCTCGCCGGTTCCCAGCACCACGTTCAGGACGCCGGCGGGCAGGATATCGCCGGCAAGGCGGGCCAGGACCAGCGTGGACTCGGGAGTGGTGTCCGAGGGCTTAAGGACCACGGTATTGCCGGCGGCGAGCGCCGGGCCAATCTTCCAGATGGCCATCAGGAACGGGTAGTTCCAGGGTGCAACCTGGGCTACGACGCCAATGGGTTCACGGCGGACATAGGAGGTGTGGCCCTCGAAGTACTCGCCGGCGGACTTGCCTTCGAGGATCCGGGCGGCGCCTGCGAAGAAGCGCAATTGGTCTGCGCCGGCAGCGATCTCCTCCGAAGCAATCAAGGAGCGGACCTGGCCGGTGTTGCGGTGCTGCGCCTCGACGAGTTCGTCGCTGTTCGCTTCCACGGCGTCCGCCAGCTTGAGCAGCATCAGCTGGCGCTGGCCGGGCGTTACGTGCTTCCAGTTCTTGAAGGCATCCTTGGCAGCGGACATGGCTGCATCCACGTCAGCCTGGACGGAGATGGGCGCTTTGGCCACGACCTCCCCGTTGGTGGGATTGACGATGTCCAGCAGTCCGGTACCGGCCGGCGTAACGAACTGGCCGTTGATGAAGTTTTGCAAGGTCTGAACCACGGTGTGCAACCTCTTTCTGCTGTTGAGCTACTGCTCCGAGCGTAGGCCACGTCACTTAATGAAGGAATAGTCATGTGCACACCTGCCAGCAGCATGTTTAGTGCGGTTGCCCAGCTTGGTCCTATGCTTGGAGGATGGCCATTTCCCTTGCCGCCCTGGTGGCTGCCAGCCCGCTGAAGCTGAAGAAAAGCGGGCTCTCCGAGAGCACCTGGACTCACGACATCCGGTGGGTCGCGGTGTCCGAACTGGAGGACCCGCACCGGTTCCTGGATGGCGGCGAGCTGGTCCTCACCACCGGCCTGCGTCTGAAGTCCGCCCCGGACCAGCGCCGGTTTGTGCGGCAGGTCCAACGGGCAGGAGCTGTAGGCATCGGTTTTGGCACCGGACTGACCCACGAGACCGTCCCGCCGGCGCTCATTGCCGAGGCCAACCGCTGGAACATTCCCGTGGTGGAGGTTCCCTATGACACCCCGTTCATCGCCATCACCAAGATCGTCGCGGATGCCCAGTCCTCGGACCACTACGCCAAGCTGGAACGCCTGATCGCCGGCCACCAGGTACTGGCCCGCGCGCTGCTGACCGGCGGCGGCCTGGGCGAACTGCTCAAGCACCTGGGCGGCATGCTGCGGGCAGACGTAGCCCTCACCCAGTTCACGGCACTGCTGCACAACACCGGCAGCCTTCCGCCGTCGGCCCCGGAATGGGCATCTTTCCCCATCCCCACCGGCCGGCGGGACGCCTGCACATTATGGATCCGGCAGCCCTTCGAGGACACCGGAATAGTGGGCTACGCACAAAACCTCATCAGCGTTGAACTGAATAACATGGTCCAGCAGCGCCAGTCCCAGCGCGCCCTCGCCGGCCAGGTGCTGGAAGACATATTCCACGGAGCACTGGAGATCAGCGAGGCCCAGCGCCGGCTGGCCGGCATCGGGGTCAACAGCACCCGCCGCAACGTCGCCCTGTTGGCCGTCTCCGCCGCCCATCACAAAACCCTCGGAACCACCTCCGTGCCGCCATCGCTCGCGGAGGCGGTGGCCGCCGTCGTGGGAAAGGACCTGGTTCTGGTGATTCCCGACGACGGCACGGGAGCGCCTGCCCTGGCCCGCCAGCTCAGTGACCACCTGGCCGAAGCAGGCATCCACGCAAACATCGGCATTGGCGGCGCCTACACCAAGCCGAACGGACTTCGCTGGAGCTACTTCGAGGCGCGGGAAGCCGCCGGACACGGGCTGCCGGTCAACGAACCCGAACGGCTCAGCCTGACCTCGCTGCTGCTGGCCAGCGAGGATGTACCCCTGGCGGACATGGCCAAGGAATGCCTGAATCCGCTGCGGGCCTTTGACACTGCGCACGGATCGGAACTGATGTTGACGCTCGAAAGCTACCTGAACCACAACGGCTCGGTGGCAGCCGTAGCGGAGGCGCTGACCCTGCACCGTAATACCGTCCGCTACAGACTGGCGCAGATTACGGAGATGACCGGCTATGACCCGTCAGTGACGGCGGACCGCGTGCAGCTGTGGCTCGCGTTAGCAGTATCACGGCTGGGCGCGCGGCACCCGGGGTAGGAGAGGCTTTGGGAAGCTCTACGCTGTAACTATGGACCACTCCACCACGCCTGCCCCTGCTCCAGCACGGGTGGAACCGCGGCGCAGCGGTGCGGTGGTGGTCATGGGTGTGGTGGCATTGGTCCTGATCGGCCTGAACCTCCGCGCGGGAATCACCAGCGCTTCCACCCTCCTGCACGATCTCCAGCTGACCCTGGGCTACGGCCCGTTCATCGCCTCGCTGATCCCGTCCATCCCCACGCTGTGCTTCGCCCTGGCAGGCGCGGCAACTTCCTGGCTCACCGGAAAACTGGGCGTAGAGAAGGCAATAGTGCTTGCACTGGCCATGCTTGCCGGCGGCCTGCTGCTACGGGGCATCCCCGCCACCGGGATGCTGGTGGGCGGAACGGTGGTGGGCATGTGCGGCCTGGCCGTCTGCAACGTGGCGATGCCCTCCTTCATCCGCGAGCACTTTGCCAGCCGGATCTCGCTAATGACCGGCGTCTACACCCTCACCATGACCACCGGGGCTACCGCGGCCTCCATCCTGGCGGTGCCCGTGGCACAGGCCCTGGGTTCGCCGTCGTCAGCTGTAGGCTCCGTTGGTTTCGTGGCCGCGGCTGCGCTACTCGGTTTCCTGCCCCTGGCGCTGCACTCGCATCGGCACGGCACCCGGGTCACCGAGGCACGGGTCCGGCCATGGCCGCTGCTTAGGACGCGCAAAGGCCTGCTGATCACCGCTGTTTTCACGCTGCAGGCACTGCTCGCGTATTCGGTGCTGAGCTGGTTCCCATACCAGCTGATCACCAGGGGTCTGGATGCGGCGGACAGCGGACTCATGTACGGCCTGCTGCAACTCGTCTCAGTTCCGGCCGGAATGCTGCTGATCGCGATCGGCTCACGGCCAGGCATGCTGCGGCCCGCCTTTTACCTCGCCGGGCTCTGCATGGCCGCCGGGCTGCTCTGCCAACTGCTGCTGCCGGTGGAGCTGGCCATTCTTTCGGCCTGCCTGACGGGCCTTGGCATCGGCATTTTCCCGCTGGTCATGGTGCTGATCAGCCGCAGCGGCAAGAGCACAGCGGAAACCACGGCACTGTCCACTCTTGCCCAGTCCGTCGGCTACCTTCTGGCGTCCATGGGCCCGTTTGGCGTCGGGTTGCTGCATGGTTCCACCGGCAGCTGGACGCCGCCGCTCATTATCCTGCTGGTACTGGCCGTGGCCCAGATCGTCATGGGACACCTGCTCACCGGCAATGGGGTGCTTTCCGGCGGCCCGGCCCGGCCGGCGGGACGACCGCGCCGGCGGGACTGACCCAACGTTGAACGGACCCGGCTGATCCGGGCCAGTGGTCCACATACGTGAAAAACCTGCTGAGCCCGCCGGTTCATCAGTAGGCTTAGCACTTGACGAAGGTAGATATCCGACGGCGCCAACGGTGCCAGCCGATTTGCGAGGAGCGACCCATGGCCGAAGCAACAAAGCCCAACGCCACAGCAGAGGCACTGTGGACTGACGGACTGGGCAGGGTAGGAACGCGCGCCGCCCAAGTCCTGCTGATCCTGACGGTGGTCGCCGTGGTTGTCTACGCACTGATGCAAATTAAGCTGCTGGTTATCCCGGCGCTGATCGCCCTGATCCTTGCCGCTGCAATCGGGCCGTTCGTATCCATGCTCCGCCGCCGCGGCTTCCGTCCCGGAGTGTCCACAGCGGTTGCCTTCGTCGGGCTGCTGGTGGTGCTTACCGGCGTGTACAACCTGATCGTCATCTCGGTACAGAACCAGTGGGAGGAGCTTATTCAGCAGGCAACCACCGGCTTGGACGAACTCGAGCAATTCCTGCTGACGGGGCCTGTTCCACTTCAGCAGGATCAGCTGACCCAAGCGCGGGAAGCAGTCATTGGCTTCGCCACCAGCAGTCAGGCCCGGTCAGGTGCGGTAACAGGGCTCTCCGTGGTGACAGAGTTCCTTGCGGGAGCCATATTGATGGTGGTTATCCTCTTCTTTTTCCTCAAGGACGGCCCGAAAATCTGGAACTTCCTCCTGCGTCCCTTCTCGGGCCACCGGGAAACCAGGATGCGGCGGGTGGGCACTCGCAGCCTGGAAGTCCTGGGCGGGTACGTCCGGGGCACAGCTATTATCGCCGCGGTTGACGCTGTTGCGATTGGCGCCGCACTACTGATCTTGCAGGTTCCCTTGGCAATCCCGCTGGCCATCATCGTGTTCATAGGTGCATTCATTCCTCTGGTTGGCGCCACCGTTGCCGGCATCCTCGCAGCCCTGGTGGCCCTGGTAGCCAATGGTCCGGTAGTTGCGCTGATTGTGGTGGCCGTGGTGATAGCCGTGAACCAACTCGAGGGCGATCTGCTGCAACCGGTGGTTATGGGCAGGGCCCTGGAGTTACACGCCCTGGTGATCCTGATGGCGTTGACGGCCGGCACCATCGTTGCCGGCATAGTAGGTGCCGTATTGGCTGTTCCTCTCACGGCCGTGATTTGGGCGGTGATCCAAGTATGGACAGCGGAAGACCCCGGGGTCCAGGACATAAACCCGGACCTTCCGCCGGCAAAAACCGAGCCAACGTAACCTGCCGACGGACAATCCCGAGGGCAGCAAAAATGCCGGGTCGCGCCATGCGCGTCCCGGCATTTGCACTATCATTTGGGGGTTGTAAACATCCAGTTCAGCGGGTGACCGAGTGCCTGACTCCCGGCAGGACTGGAACGGAACGCTTAGGAGCGGAGGCCCTGGAGTACGTTCTTGGGCCGCTGCATCTCGCCATGCTTGGCGCCAAGGACAATCACGGTGCCGGCGAAGACGGGGATAACCCACTGAAGAACCTGCAACTGCTTCTGCGCGGCCTTCAGTTCATCGGAAGCGCCTGCACGGGGTTCCGTGGCTCCCACCGCACCCTCGTCGGCCAGCTTCTCCACCTTCTTGCCCAGAATGCCTGAGTAGAGGGATAGGGACGCACCCGCCAGCGTCACGGCCGTCTTAATGACGGTATCGCGGGCCACGCCGTCCTGCTTTGCCACCCTCTCCTTGTTTTCCAGGGTGACAGCAAGGCCTGCCGCGAGGTGCGTGATCAGCGCGGTTGCCTGCACCGGTGCCCAGCGCATCCAGCCAAGGCTCGAGAGGCGCGTCCGCTCGCTTGGATCCTTGGCCGCAGCCGCTGCGCCGTTAAGGCCGATTGCTCCCATCAGCGTGCCGCCAAACCACGCCGCTGCCGTGAGATCGTGAACTGACCGGGCAAAAAGGTTACCTGCCATGTTGAGCTCCTTACAGTTGTGCGTAGTGCAATCCCGCCGAATCACGGTCAATGCTCCACAGGGAATATGGTGGAACCATACTAAGCACACTTACTATGGTTCCGAAAGACAGGAGGCAGACCATGGCGAAACATACTGCAGAAGACAGCCCCGGCTCCACAGAGACGGGGACAATCTTTGGCTGGGCTTTCGGTGACGAAGGGAGGCGGGAGGACACCGCCTACGTCCAGGAACTCAAAGATCAGGCGTTGGAAAACGCCAGAAGCGTGGCAGCTTCCCGAGGGTTGGAGGTGCTCGACCGCTCCGCAGCGTACACCGTGGTCGGCGCCCATGACACCGTGCTGGAGCTGGACAACGCCCCGGACGGCCTGATTATTCGCTGCACCGTCAAAGTCACGGGACCTGGTGCCGAAAAACAACACGCAGAAGGCCCCATGAACGGCTGACGGCCATGGCAGATAGGGAATCGGGCATCAGCGAAGCCGCCGACGCCGTCGAGCAGGCAAGCGATAAGAAAGCTTTGGATGTACTGGCCCGAACAGGCTTCGCCGTCATGGCACTACTGCACATCATCGTCGGCGGGATTGCGGTCACCCTTGCCTTCGGCCGCCCCGGCGAAGCTGAAGCCACCGGTGCCATTGAGCAGCTTGCTGCCAATTCCTGGGGGCCGGCGGTCATGTGGGCCTGCCTGATTTCCTGCATGGGTCTCGCTTTGTGGCAGGCGAGCGAGGCCACGCTGCGTGCCCGGCATTTGCCCGGCAAGGAGCGGCTGGCCAAGTTGGTTTCATCCGGCTTTCTCGCAGTGGCTTACGGCAGCGTCGGGTTCACCTTTGCAGCATTCGCTCTGGGACGGCGCCGTGATTCCAGCGAAACCACCCGTGACTTCAGCAGCAATGTGATGACAACCCCCGCGGGTCCGTGGCTACTTGTGGGCCTGGGCCTGACCGTAGCGGGCATCGGCATTTATTTCATAGCCAAGGGCCTCCGCCGGGGATTCAAAGTGGAGCTTGCCCATTTCGCTGGCACCCGCCGCGGCAAAGTCATCGATACACTGGGCATCACCGGCCATGTGGCAAAAGGGGTTGCGCTTGGTCTGACCGGCCTGCTCTTTGTCATTGCTGCCGTCAAGCACAACCCCGAGGAGTCCACCGGACTGGACGGCAGCCTCAAGGCCTTGCTCGGGCATCCTTTCGGTCCCTACCTGCTCGTCGCCATCGGCGCCGGTTTTATTGCCTATGGTGTTTTCGCCCTGGTTCGTTCCCGGTTCGGCCGGATGTAGCCAGCCAATGGAGAGAAGGAATGCCATGACCCCAAAGGCACCCGGAAAAGCCGGCGCCATCGCTGCGGAAACAGCAGGACGGGCATTTGGCGTACTGTTCCGGATTATGAAGGTTGCGCGTCCTGTGCGGCCTATTCATCCGGACGGTGTGGCCTTGCATGGTGAGCTGGTCAGAACCGGAAGTCCCGCCGAACCAAGTGGCATAGAGTGGCTTGACTCTGCGGGGACTGACACCGTCCAGGCCCGCGTCTCACGTTCGGCAGGGTTGCCGGAGAGGCTTCCGGATATCCTGGGCCTGGCGCTGCGTATCACGCCTTCCCTTCAGGTCGGGCAAGACCGGCGGGAAGGGCAGGGCGGCCATACCAAACCACAAGGCGTCGCCGATATCCTGTTCTCCTCCACGGGGTGGCAGGTACCGGGAAGGTACCTGCTGATGCTCAAACGCGATGCCGCAGATGCCGCCCTGACCACGATCATGCCGTACCAGGGCCATCGGGGAGCGGTGCTGCTGGGACTGCGGACCATGAGCCTTCCGCAGACATCGCTGGAGGGCGGCACCCTGTTTGCCGGGCCCCTCGTTGACGCTGACTGGGTGCTGGAGCTGCATTGGGCCAAGCCAACAGGGCCGTGGCGGCCGTGCGGCGAGCTTCGCCTCAGGGCCTCGCAGGATGCCCGCGATACGCCGTTGCGCTTCAACCCGCTGGAGAACCCGCCACCCGGGGCGCGGATATATCCCTGGACCCGCCGGCTGCGGGAACGCTCCTACCGTGTTGCACAGCAACCGGTGCCGCCGCCGTCGTAATTTCAACCGTCCGAAAAAGCTCGCTTCCTCCCCCTCGTAGAAAGGACTTCGATGTCCAGCGTGTCCCAGCTGTTCGATTCCCCTGCCGCTGACGTATGGAAAGTGATAGCCGACGGATGGCTCTACTCAGGCTGGGTGGTGGGCACGTCACGGATCCGCGCTGTTGACGATCGTTGGCCGGAGGTCGGCACCAGGTTGCACCACTCAGTCGGTGCGTGGCCGCTGATCATTAACGACAGCACGCTGGTAACCGCAGTCAAACCCGGGCGGCTGCTGGAAGTCACCGCCCGGGGCTGGCCCATGGGCGAAGCCCGGGTGGTAATCCGGCTGGAGGACCGGGGTGGCCAGTCCCTGGTGACGATTGCAGAAGATGCCAGCCGGGGCCCCGGAAAGATCATCCCGAAATTTCTTAGGACCCCAGCCATCACGCTCCGCAACCGCGAAACCTTGAGGCGCCTGGAACTGATGGCAGCAGGAGGGGCCGGACGCAGCCGTCCGGCCCCTGCAATAATTCCTTAGACCTCCGCAGCGACACCATCGCGGGAGATCTGCACCATGTCCTCGCGCGGCACCACCTTGATGCGCTCGCGCTTGACCGCAACGCCGTGCGACCCTCCAGCTTCGGTGGCTGCAGCCCCCAGCGCCAGCTCGTGGGCGTCCAGCGCAAGCCACCCTTCCCAGCTGGTGAACTTCACGCCGCGGCGTTCCAAAAGCTCGACGACGGCACTTGCCTCCGGGACCGCGGCAACCGGGAGGTTTTCGCGGTCTTCCAGCAGATAAGTCACCGTCTCCAAGGCGTCGCCCTTGGTGTGGCCGATCAGGCCGACCGGTCCACGCTTGATCCAGCCCGTCGCGTAGATGCCCGGCACATAGGTGCCGGCGGCATCCAGGACGCGGCCGCCGTCGTTCGGGATGACACCCTTCTTGTGGTCGAATTCGATCTCCGGCAGGGCGGATCCGAAATAGCCGATCGCACGGTATACGGCCTGGACCGGGTAGTCCACAAACTCTCCGGTGCCGCGGGCGTTACCCGTGCCGTCAAGCTCGGTGCGTTCGAACCGCATGCCGGCTACGCGGCCGGGAGTCTCGGCGTCGTCAAAAATTTCTACCGGGCTGTGCAGGAAGTGCAGGTGCAGGCGGCGTGAAGCCTTCAGCTCGGAAATGTCCTCGGGCTGCTCGGCGATCCAGTTGGTGAGCGTGCCCACCATGGTCTTGGTCTGGTTGTTCGTCTGGATCTGGCGGTCCGATTCCTCGTCGAACTCGAAGTCCTCCGGGTACAGGATGATGTCCACGTCCTTGGAGTGGGTCAGTTCGCGCAGTTCCAGCGGGGTGAACTTGACCTGTGCGGGGCCGCGACGGCCGAACACGTGGACGTCAGTGACCGGGGAGGCCTTGAGCCCGGCGTAAACGTTGTCCGGGATTTCCGAGACCAGGAGGTCGTCGGCGTGCTTGGACAGGACGCGGGCCACGTCCAGGGCCACGTTGCCGTTGCCGATCACGGCGATCTCTTTGGCGTCCAGCGGCCATTCGCGGGGAACGTCAGGGTGGCCGTCGTACCAGGAGACGAAGTCCGCGCCGCCGAAGGAGCCCTCCAGTTCGATGCCCGGAATGTTCAGGTCCGCGTCCTTGATGGCGCCGGTAGCGAAGATGACGGCGTCATAGTGGGTACGGAGGTCCTCGATGGAAATGTCCGTGCCGTAGTCGACGTTGCCGAAGAAGCGGATGTCGCCGCGGTCCAGGACCTTGTGCAGGGCATTGACGATGCCTTTGATCCGCGGGTGGTCGGGGGCAACGCCGTAGCGGATCAGGCCGTAGGGTGCCGGGTAGCGGTCGAAGAGGTCGATGCTGACCGTGAGCTCACCGCTTTTGACGGCCTCGCTCTTGGTGAGGATGTCCGCCGCATAGACACCGGCGGGGCCGGAGCCGACGACGGCGACGCGCAGCGGACGCTCTGCAGTTCCTACGGTGGTGCTGTGTGACACGGCTGTGTTCCTTCTCTTCGGACTCTCCCCAACAACTGCTGCTTAGTTGGGCTACGGGGTGCTGACTCGGGTTTTCGTCTGGCTGTAATTCTTGGACGTACGCGGGCGGTTCGGGGCGGTGGTGCTGTAATCGGCTGTCTTGAAATGCGATGGTGCGAAAGGGCTCACACGGACGACGTCACCAATGACGATCACCGCTGGATTTGCGACGCCGACTGCTTCCGCTTGGTCCGCTATGGAACCGAGCGTGCCGATCGTTACGCGCTGGTCCGGCAAATAGCCATTCTCAACGATGCCAACCGGAGTGTCCTGAGGCAAACCGGCGCTTGCCAATGCTGCCGTGGATTCGCGTAATTTGCCCACTCCCATGAGCAAAACCACAGTATGGTCAGCACGCGCAGGAACCTCGGAAAGTTCCTCATGGCCTGTCACAACACTGAAGCCTTTGGCCAGGCCACGGTGTGTGACAGGAATTCCGGCGGCCGCCGGGACGGAGATCGCCGACGTCACCCCCGCTACAACCTCGACCTCGACGCCGTGCTGCCGGCAGTATTCCGCTTCCTCGCCGCCGCGGCCCAGGACATAGGGATCGCCGCCCTTGAGCCGGACAACGCGATGGCCCTCAAGAGCCTTCTCCACCAGGATCCTGTTAATCTCAGCCTGGGGCACGGGGTGGTGGCCGGGGGTCTTGCCCACCTCGATGACCTGCACGTCAGGGGCCAGTTCCTTGAGAAGCCCGCGCGGACCCAGCCTGTCCGCCACCACAACGTCTGCCTGCCCCAGGAGGCGGCGTCCGCGCACCGTGATCAGGCCGGCATCGCCGGGGCCGCCACCCACCAAGGCCACCGTGCCGGTGGTCGAGCCTGTCGAGACCCGACGGCGGCGCAATGGGAGGTCGCCACTGTCCAGGGCCGTGGCGACAGCATTCCGGAGGGCCATGGCGCGGCGGGGATCCCCCCCGGCATTGACAGCAATATGCACGTCGTCCACGACGGCTACCGCCGGCGTCCAGGCCGCTGAGGACTCGTGGTCGGAGGCGTTGACGCACCAGATGCGCTGCGCCTCTGCGTCAGCCGCCACCTGGGTGTCCACTTCGGGAAGTCCGGTGGCGGTCTGGACGAACCACACGCCATCGACGTCGGTACTTAGGTATGTGCGCGGCTCCCAGGTGAGGAGACCGGCGTCGGACATCTCGCGGAGCGGCTGCGAGGCTACCGGGGAGACCACTGTGACGCGCGCACCGGCGTCCAGCAGGCCCTTGGCACGGCGGGCAGCCACGGGGCCGCCGCCCACCACCAGCACCGGGCGGCCGAGGAGGCGCAGCGCTGTGGGGTAGATGTCCTGAATTGCCATGGAACAACGGTAGGGCCGCGTCACATTTCCCAACAACGCCGCAGCAACACCCGTTCACGCGAGGTAACCGTGCGTCACATACTAGTTACTGCCGTCAGCGAGTCCTGCCAGGAAGCGGCCCCGCCCTGCGATGAGCCGTTCAAGGTACCGGGCGAGCACCAGGCGTTCGGCGAGCAGGCCCACCATGCCCAGCGGAGCGGTGAACTCGACGCTGTCCGTCATGATGCAGCCGTGTTCCGTCTCCTCGAACTCGTGGACGTGCCGGAAACTCTGGAACGGCCCTTTGACTTGCTCGTCCACAAAGCGGGCCGGGAATTGGAGTGATGTGATCCGGCTGGTCATGGTGAGCGGGAGCCCGAAGTGCCGCGCCCGCCATGTGACGTCCTGCCCCACGCCGATCAGCCCGGACGTCACGCCGCCCACCGCCCGCTCCCCCGCATTCTTCTGCGACTTCACATGGGCGTCAATACTGCGGGCAAGATCGAACAACACTTCCCGCGGGAGGGATGTTTGGGTGTGGCACACAAAACTGACGGTCATAGGGCCAGTGTTTCAGAGGTCCGGGGCCGTTCCGCTAGCGGGTGCTGCCGGAGAGCAAGCCGCGGCTGCGCAGGAGCCGCTTTTCGATCGGCGCGAACACCAGCAGCTCAATGAGGATGCCGACGGCAAGGATCATCAGGATCGCGGACATCACCATGGTCATGTCCGCGAGCTGCCGTCCCTGGTCCAGCAGGGAGCCCAGACCAAATCCGATGGTGCCGCCCACAGCAATGATTTCCGCTGCCATCAGCGAGCGCCAGGAAAACGCCCAGCCCTGTTTCAAGCCGCCCAGATAGCCCGGCAGCGCGGCAGGCAGAATGACCTGCAGGGCCATCTGCAACCGCGATGCGCCCAGGACGGTGCCTACGCGCCGGTACTGCGGCGGGATCTGGTCGACGCCGGAAATCAGCCCGTTGATGATGGACGGGATCGCACCCATGAAGATCACGAAATACACAGTGGCTTCTGTCAGGCTGAACCAGATGATCGCCGCCGGGACCCACGCTACGGAGGGCAGCACCTGCAAGCCCGAAATCAGTGGACCGAAGGCCCTCCGCAACGGGGCCACTTGCGCCAGCAACAAGCCCACCGGGGTGGCGATGGCAACGCTGATCACAAACCCTATGAGCCCTCGCTGCATGGATGTCCCAACAGCCTCCTGCAGCTTTCCTTCACCCCAGAGGACGCCCATCTGGCCCACCACGTCCAACGGTCCGGGGACTTGGTCCCGACGCTTGAGTCCGAGCGAGACGTAGAACTGCCAGATCAGCACCAAAACCACCAGTGCGGCGACGGGCAGGAGGATCCGGCTCCAGTCAATCCGGGACTTACGCTCGGCGTCGGACTGCAGCGAGTCCAGCCCGGCTTCCAATTCGCGGAGGTCCTCGTGGCCGGAGGATGTCCGGGTCAGGGCAGCGGTGATTGAGCTTGTCGGTATCGGGGGCTCGACGGACTCAACTGCCGGATCGGATACGGATCTATTTGGCATGGCGGCGAATCTCCTCCCGCAGCCGGGCGGTGATGGCGCCGGTCAGCTGGCCGGCGAGCCCGGCGTCGGTTCGGTGTTGTTCAGTAACGGTCCATTCCTCGACTACTCGGCCCGGGCGGGAGGACAGCAGCAGCACGCGCTGGCCCAGCCTGACCGCTTCACGGACGTTGTGGGTGACGAAGACAATGGTGCGCCCGGTTTCCTTCCAGATGCGTTCCAGTTCGTCATGCAGCAGGTCACGGGTGATGGCGTCCAGCGCAGCGAATGGCTCATCCATCAGCAACAGCTGCCGGTCCTGGGCTAACGAGCGTGCCAGGGACACGCGCTGCCGCATGCCGCCGGACAACTCGTGAGGCCGTTTGTCCCCCGCACCGCCAAGGTGGACCAACTCCAGCAGCTCCTGGGCCTTGAGGCGGCGCTCGATCTTGCCCACTCCGCGTAGCTTCAACGCCAGTTCGATGTTCTCCCGTGCCGTGAGCCAGGGAAAGAGTGCGGCGTCCTGGAACATGAATGCGGCGCCGTCGCTGGGCACTTCCAAGGCGCCCGACGACGGCGCTTCCAGTCCCGCGATGATGTTCAGCAAGGTGGACTTGCCGCAGCCGGACGCACCGAGGAGGGCTACGAACTCGCCCTTTTCGAAGGTGGCGTTGACGTCATCCAGTACCGGGGCGCCGTCGCCGAAGCGCTTGCCCAGATGCTCCAGTACGACTGGCATGATGCTGTCCTTAGGTAGTGGTGGATCAGTCCCGGCCGAGGCCGGCTGCAGAAATCTTGTCCGTGCCGCTGGCCGCCGTAACCTCGTTGAGTGCACGGAGGTCGAAGATGCCGTTGAGGTCGGCCTGCTGGGTGGTTCCCGCAGCAACGCCGTCTTCCAGGAGCTTCGTGTAAGTACCGGCAAGAGGGTCCGCGGTGAACTTGATGTTCTGCAGAGCCCGTTCAATCACGTTCCCCGGCAGCGGCTTTCCGGCTGTTTCCTGGAGGACGGCGTTGATGGTGTTGGCTTGCTCTGCCGGGGACGCGGTATTGAGCCAGTTGACGGAATTTACGTGGCCCTTCAGCAGTGCCCGCACAGTCTCCGGGTGCTCGGCAGCGAACTCCTTGTTGACGATCAGGATGGTGGTGCTGAAGTCACCGTTCTCCCATTGGTCCTTTTCGTCCACCAGAACCTTCGCTCCGCCTTCCAGAACCAGACGTGAAGCCCACGGCTCGGGCAACCACGAGCCGTCAAGCTTTCCATCCTGGAAAAGCTTCAGGGACTGGGCGTTTTCGGTCGGGTTGATGAAGACGTCGCCGCTGCCATCGGTGTTGGTCTTGTAACCCTGCGCGCCCAGCCACGCGCGCAGCGCCACATCCTGGGTGCCGCCGAGCTGTGGCGAACTAAGGACCTTGCCCTCGAGGTCCGCCGCAGAGGTGATTCCGGGTTGGACCACCAGTTGCGCGCCACCAGCTGCCGCGCCGGCGATGATACTGACTGACTCTCCGTTGCTCTTTACGAACGAGTTGATTGCGGGATTTGGCCCGATATACGTGGCATCGATGGCTCCGGCGTTCAGGGCCTCGATCGCGGCCGGCCCTGCGTTGAAGGCCTGCGTGCTGAGCTTGGTGTCGCCGAGTTCTTTGGCAATAATGCCCTGGCTGGTGCCCACCAGCGCGGGGGCGTGCGTCACATTCGGGAAGTAGCCCAGCCTCAGCTCGCCCGCCGGGGTAGGTTCAGCGGCCTGCGCCTCCGCAGTACTGCGGGAAACAGTGGACGCGACCACGGCTCCTACGGCGATGAGCAGAACCAGCCCGATGGCCAGGGCAGCCTCGACGGCACGCTTGTGCTTCGGCGCGGTGTCTTCGCCTGCCACAATGCGGATCATCCCTGGCTTGGAGCTCGTCATTGTTTCACCATAGGGAGTCCGGTGAAACGCGTTCAATGATGCGGAAACGGGGGGTCACGCGGGTTCATGCAACGTCACATTGCGTCCGTCAGTTCCCCTTCACATTGACCAGCTGGCGCAGTTTATGGCGGACGCTGACCAGGTCAGCAGCGTCGCGCATGACCTGGTCGATCGGCTTGTACGCTGCCGGTATTTCATCTATGAACGCTTCAGAGGCGCGGAACTCGATCCCGTGCATAGCCGTTTTCAGCTCGGCCAGTGAGAAGGTTTTCCGCGCCGCGTTCCGGGAGTACTCGCGGCCTGCACCGTGCGGCGAGGAGTTCAGCGAGGCCGGGTTGCCCAGCCCTTCCACGACATAGGAGGCGGTACCCATGGAACCCGGAATGAGGCCTGGATCTCCCGGCCCGGCCTTGATGGCGCCCTTGCGTGATACCCACACCGACTTGCCGTAATGCGTTTCCTGTTGCGTGAAGTTGTGGTGGCAGTTGATCCGCTCGCGTTCCTGCACCGGACCGTCCACCCAATGCGAGAACTGGCTGATCACGCGGTCCATCATTTCCTCACGGTTGAGCAGGGCAAAGTGCTGGGCCCAGCGCAGCTCCTCGATGTATCTTTTGAACTCGGACGTGCCCTCCTCCAGATAGGCGAGGTCCGGATCCGGCACCCTGATCCCCTTCTTCTGGATGTACCGCTGTGCGACGCCGATGTGATGCTGGGCGATTTTGTTGCCGATGCCCCGCGACCCTGAGTGCAGGAACAGCCAGACGTCCTCGCCCTCATCGGCGCAGACTTCGATGAAGTGGTTGCCTGAACCCAGCGAACCGAGCTGAAGGTCCCACTTGGCCAGGTACTGCCCGGGATCAAAGCCGGCTTTGGCGGCGAGCGTCTTCAGCTCGTCAACCCGGGGCCGGGCGGTGGCCAGTACGGTGCGGTTGTTGTGGCCGGCGGAGAGCGGAATGGCACGTTCGATTCCTTCGCGCAGCCGCCTCCGGTCCTTGGGCAGGTCCTTCAAGGAGTACTGCGTCCGGACGGCGATCATGCCACAGCCGATGTCCACGCCCACAGCGGCCGGAATCACCGCTTTGAGGGTGGGAATCACGGAACCAACCGTCGCGCCTTTGCCCAGGTGGGCGTCCGGCATCAGGGCAAGATGCGGGTAGATGAACGGCAGCTGCGCGGTAGTCAAAGCCTGCTCGCGGGTTTTCCCGTCCAGGATCGAGGCCCAGTTGATGAGCTTGCTGTTGATGGTCTCCATGCCCGCCTCCCACCGCCGTCTGAGGACTAACCCGGCTCCTAGGCTAACCCCCGGGTCCGCCCGGCCGCCCCTTGCATTTGGAGAGACAGCCGGAGGAGCGAAACCATTCGGAGTCTGAGAGGTCCTGATCAGCAGGCGGGATGAAGTGGACCCCGTCCGCCACGCTGGAGCGTCCCGGCCAGGGAAATACCAGCTGGACATCCATGTCAGCGCCGACCACAGCACCCGGGAACCTATTCCGGAAAAGGACCTTGAGCAAGCCCAGACCTGGGCACAGGAACGGATCGAAGCCGAAGGTGCCGAGTTCGGGGCCATCTACTTTCCCGCAGGAGGCGGCACCAAACCCGGCTCCGGAGCTCTCGAGTGCAGCTACGACCGTGCGGTCGGCTGGTACCGCTGATTGGGTTCCGGGGTAGCCCCCGAAACGCGAAGCCCCGCACCGGAGTTTTCCGGTGCGGGGCTTTCACCGTGGATCAGATCGAGTAACGCTCGTCCTCGTGGTCGCCGGGGTGGTCCTTGACCATGCCCGCGGCGAGCGTGTTGCCGTCCTGGGGATCGATCACCAGGAAGGCGCCCGTGCGGCGGTGGTGCAGGTAATTCTCCAGCGGCAACGACGCTGCGAGCCGGAGCTGCGCGTGGCCAATGTCGTTCAGCTCAAGGCTGGAGGACGGTTCCAGCTTGAAGGACGCCAGGTCCAGCTTGCCGTTGACGTTGCGGACCATGGCCTGGACCGTGCGGGTACCGTGCTTGACCAGCACCTTGGCACCTTCGCGCAGCGGCTTGGGCGACAGCCAGCAGAGCGCGGCGTAAAGATCAGCAGAGGCTTCGCGCACACTGCCGGCGGCGGCAATCGTGTCCCCACGCGCGACGTCGAATTCCTGAGCCAGGCGGATGGCCACAGACTGCGGGGCGGCTGCTTCCTGAAGTGAGGCACCGGCGAAGTCGATCCCGGTCACCGTGGTGGTCCGGGGCTCCTGGCCTGGCGTCAACACTGAAACGGAATCACCCACCTTCACGGAACCTTCGGTGATCTGGCCGGCATACGCGCGGTAGTCACGGTAAGCCTCCACATCCAGGCCACCGGCAACAGCGTCCGGAGCCAGAGCGCCCTGCGGCCGGATGACCAGCTGCACGGGGAAGCGGAAGCTCTCCAGCTCGGCGTCGATTTCGTCCGCGGCGGGCAGGGTCTCGAGAACCTCCAGCAACGCCGGGCCGGTGTACCAAGGGGTGCGCTCGGAGCGGTCCACCACATTGTCGCCCTCCAGCGCGGACACCGGAATGACCAGCAGGTCATCGATCTGTTCTGCTGAACCAAGCTCGGCGGAACCGATGCCCAATTCGCGGGCCACCTGCTGCACGTCCTGCTGGATCTGGCGGAACACGGACTCGCTGAAGTCCACCAGGTCGATCTTGTTGACGGCCACAATGACGTGCGGAACCCGCAGCAGCTGCAGCACGGACAGGTGCCGGCGCGTCTGCTCCAGCACACCCTTCCGGGCGTCAATAAGCACGACGACGGCGTCCGCAGTGGACGCGCCGGTCACCGTGTTCTTGGTGTACTGCACGTGCCCGGGGCAGTCCGCGAGGATGAAGCTGCGCTGGTCCGTGGCGAAGTAGCGGTAGGCGACGTCGATGGTGATGCCCTGCTCGCGCTCGGCCCGCAGGCCATCGGTCAGCAGCGCCAAATCAATTGCCTGCGTACCGGTGGCACCTGCGCCGCCAAACCCGCGGTCCGCAGAGGTCCGCGCCACGGCGTCCAACTGGTCCGCCAGGATGGCCTTGGAATCGTGCAGGAGGCGGCCCACCAGGGTGGACTTGCCGTCGTCGACGGACCCTGCGGTGGCGAACCGAAACAGCGTGGTGGGCAGGTTCTCGTTGATTGAGCTTGTCGAAATCCCGGTCTCGGCAGGCTCGACCACCGAAGTGTTCACATTCGAAATCATTAGAAGTACCCGTCCTTCTTGCGGTCTTCCATGGCTGCCTCGGAGATGCGGTCATCTGCACGGGTGGCGCCACGTTCGGTGATGGTGGAGGCGGCTACTTCCAGAACAACAGCCGCGACATCGCCAGCATCAGATTCCACCGCACCCGTGCAGGACATGTCGCCCACTGTGCGGTACCGGACCAGCTTGGTGATGACTTCCTCATCAGGGCGTGGCTGCGAAACCTCACCCACCGCGCGCCACATCCCGTCGCGGGCGAAGACCTCGCGTTCGTGGGCGTAGTACAGGCCCGGCAGCTCGATGTTCTCGCGCTCGATATAGCGCCAGATGTCCAGTTCGGTCCAGTTGCTGATGGGGAACGCGCGGACGTGCTGGCCCACGGTGTGCCGGCCGTTGTACAGGTTCCACAGTTCGGGGCGCTGGTTGCGCGGATCCCACTGGCCGAACTCGTCGCGGAGGCTCAGGATGCGTTCCTTGGCCCGGGCCTTGTCCTCATCCCGCCGGCCGCCGCCGAAGACGGCGTCGAACTTGTTCTTCTGGATGGCGTCCAGCAGCGGGACGGTCTGCAGCGGGTTGCGGGTACCGTCGGCGCGCTCGGCCAGCTCCCCGCTGTCGATGAACTCCTGGACACTGCCGACGACGAGCTTAAGTCCCAGCCTCTCCACCGTCCGGTCGCGGAACTCGATGACCTCGGGGAAGTTGTGCCCGGTGTCTACGTGCAGCACGGGAAACGGCACCTTGCCCGGCCAGAACGCCTTGGTGGCCAGGTGCAGCATGACCACGGAGTCCTTGCCGCCGGAGAACAGCAACGCAGGCTTCTCGAACTCGGCAACAACCTCGCGGATGATGTGGATGGCCTCGGACTCAAGGGTGTCCAGGCTGGAGAGTCTTGTGGAGACGCCGAACGCCGCTCCCGCCATCGACCCCGATGCCGCCCAGGGAGTGGCATCGGGCCTGTCGGAGCGGGGCGCGATGCTGCTTGCAGCATCGCCGTCCCGCGAAGGGGCGGGGGCGGCATCGGGGTCAACGACCACGGAAGTCTGATAGTTGCTCATACGTGTAGTCCGCATTCTGTCTTGTCGGTACCTGCCCAGCGGCCGGCCCTGGGATCATCGCCGGGTGCTACCTTGCGTGTGCAGGGCTGGCAGCCGATCGAGGGATAACCCTGGGAAAGCAGCGGGTTGACGGGCAGGAGATTGTCGTCGGAATACTGCACCAGCTCATCGAAGGTCCAGGCGGCGACGGGGTTGACCTTGACCAGGCCGTTCGTTTCGTC
Source organism: Pseudarthrobacter sp. MDT1-40-2 (assembly GCF_059383595.1). Classification (NCBI taxonomy): domain Bacteria; kingdom Bacillati; phylum Actinomycetota; class Actinomycetes; order Micrococcales; family Micrococcaceae; genus Pseudarthrobacter; species Pseudarthrobacter sp. MDT1-40-2. Next base: position 895,542 of record NZ_JBWZCL010000001.1, read on the forward strand.
CCACGTGACCAGGGGCGTGTTGGTGCGGGTGGGGGCTTCGTCGCGGCGGACCCCAGTGAACCAGAGCTCATAGGTGGCCAGCGTGCGGCGGAGCGGGGCTACCTTGCGCAGCGCGCAGCACTGTGCGGCGTCTCGGGCGAAAAGGTCCTTGCCCAGGAGCCGGTCCTGCTGTTCCACGGTGTTCTCGGGGAGAACGTCCACCACGTTGACCCGAAGGTTTGCCGCCACCTCATCCCGCGTGGCGTAGGTTTCCGGAAAGTGGTAGCCGGTCTCCAGGAACAGAACGTCGACGCCGGGGAGCTGGTCCGCCACCAAAGCCGGCAGGACGGCGTCAGCCATGGAGCACGCCACGGCTACCGCGGGCAGCTCGAAGTTCCGCGCCACCCAGGCGATGACGTCACCGGCCGGGGCGTCCCAGCCGAGCTCCGCAGCACCGGACTCGGCGAGGGCTTTCAGTTCTTCCTTGGAGCGAAGGGCCGGCTTGGCGGGAGCTGCGGTTGCCACGATCGTCGCGACCTGAGCCGCGACGACGTCCGGGGCCGCAACGGGGGTTGTTCCCAAGGCATGCTTGGGCCCACGGCCGCCGGGGTCCCCGGCCGGGCTTGCGAGGTTGGGGTGTGGCTGGGGACTCACTGGAGGGCCTCCTCATCTGCTGCGTGGGCCCATTCGGCGAAGGTCTGGCCTTCGGCGCGCTGGGCCACGTAGGTGCGGACGACACGTTCGACGTAGTCCGGCAGGTCCTCGACGTATACCTTGAGGCCGCGGACAGTCCGTCCCAGGCCTGCTTCCTCGCGTTCGTTGGACGCCAGCCCGCCGCCCAGATGGACCTGGAAACCCGGTGAGGGGTCGCCGTCGGGCGTTGGAAGCATCATGCCCTTGAGCCCGATGTCCGCCGTCTGGATGCGGGCACAGGAGTTGGGGCAGCCGTTGATGTGCAGGGACAGCGCCTCGGGGAGCTCGCCGGAGCCCACGAGGTCCGCCAGGCGGCGTTCCAGCTCGGCGACGGCGCTGGCCGCGGTGTGCTTGGTTTCAACGATGGCCAGCTTGCAGTATTCGATGCCGGTGCAGGCGATGGTGCCGCGGCGGAACACGGACGGCCGGGCAGACAGGCCAAGCGCGTCCAGTTCGGCAACCAGCGGCTCCACTTCGTCCTTGGCCACGTCCAGCACCACCAGCTTCTGGTGCGGGGTGGTGCGCAGGCGGTTCGAACCACGTGCTTCAAGGGTGTCCGCGAGCTTCACCAGCTGCGAGCCGGAGAGCCGGCCGGCCAGCGGGGTGGCACCGATGAAGAACCTGCCGTCCTTCTGTTCGTGCACGCCGATGTGGTCGCCCGGCGTGGTGGGCTTGGGCGCGGCCGGGCCGTCCGCCAGCTTGTAGCCCAGGTATTCGTCCTCGAGGATCTGGCGGAATTTCGCAGGACCCCAATCGGCCATCAGGAATTTCAGGCGGGCCTTGGTGCGCATGCGGCGGTACCCGTAGTCGCGGAAGATGCTGGTGACGCCGAGCCATACTTCGGCGGCCTCTTCGGGACGGACGAACGCACCGAGGCGCTTGCCCAGCATGGGGTTGGTGGACAACGCACCGCCGGCCCAAAGGTCGTAGCCAACACCCAGCTCCGGGTGGCGCACGCCTACCAGGGCGAAGTCATTGATCTCATGGACCACGTCCTGGCTGGGGTGGCCGGTGATGGCGGTCTTGTATTTCCGCGGCAGGTTGGACAGCAGCGGGTTGCCGATGAACCGCTCGCCCAGCTCGTGGATCAGCGGGGTGGGATCGATGATCTCGTCCTTGGCGATGCCGGCCACGGGCGAACCCAGGATGACGCGCGGGACGTCACCGCAGGCTTCGGTGGTGGACAGGCCCACAGCTTCCAGACGCGTCCAGATCTCCGGGATGTCCTCAACGCGGATCCAGTGCAGCTGGATGTTCTGGCGGTCTGTGAGGTCTGCGGAGTCGCGGGCGAAGTCGACGGAGATCTGCCCGATGACCCGCAACTGCTCCGTGGTGAGGGCGCCGCCGTCAATACGCACCCGCAGCATGAAGTACTTGTCTTCGAGCTCGTGCGGCTCCAGCGTTGCGGTCTTGCCGCCGTCGATCCCGGGCTTGCGCTGCGTGTACAGGCCCCACCAGCGGAAGCGGCCGTGGAGGTCCTGGCCTGGGATCGAATCAAAGCCCTCTTTGGAGTAGATGGACTCGATACGCTGGCGCACGTTGAGGCCGTCGTCTTCCTGTTTCCAGGTTTCGTTGGCGTTCAGCGGGGTGGTGCCGTCCACTTTCCACTGGCCGTGCGGCTTGGCGGCAGGTCGGTTGGCCCGGACGGGTCGCTTGGTGCCAGCAGAGTCCGCGCCTGCTCCGGCTAGAGCTGTATCAGTCATGCCTCGACTGTAGGTGCCACCGGAATTTCGTTACAAAGGTCCGGAAACCCTAGGTCACCTAGGGACACATTTCGTCACAGAGCTTTTGCGACGGCGGCGTCGTACCTTTCCAGTGCAATCTCCGCGAGCTCGGGCGCCGGCAACAGCGGCGCAGTCACGAGGTCCGCGCCGGCCTTTGCAAGCTGGTCGTGGAAGTACCCCGGCGCCAACAGGTAGGACGCAATCACGACCCTGCCGCCGTCGTCCACTGCTCCGGCTGACTCCCCCGCTCCGGAACCACCTTCCAGTTTGGTGCGCAGCATGGCGACGGCATCCGGCACGGAGGGAACGGCGGACGCTCCGTAGGCGGCCACCATCCGGTTTGGCCGCAGCGCCTGGAGCTGGGTGAGCAGTTCCTCCACGCTGACCGCGGCGTTCGCGTTCGAAGAACCTGCCGCAGCCAGTACGACGGCGTCGCGGTCGGTGACACCTGCTTCTGTCAGCCGCCGGTCAAGTACCTGGGCCAGGCGCGGATCCGGTCCCAGTGGAGCCGCTGCGAACGTGCCGGGGCGCCTCTTCGCGGCCTTCGCGATGTCCACCTTCACGTGGTACCCGACGCTCAGCAGCAGCGGCACGATCACCGCCGAGTCGCCTTCCGGTAACCCGGCCACGACGTCCACCAGGTCCGGCTGCTGCACGTCCACATAGGCTTCCCTGACGTCCAGGCCAGGGCGCAGGGCGGCGATCGCAGCGCGGAGCGCATTGACCTCGGCGGCGCCGGTCTTGCTGGACGTTCCGTGGGCACAGGCGATCAGGGTGGGGCTGTTCATACGGGCTAGCGTAACGTTGGAGCTGCCCTGTCCGAACCCCAGAAACTGCCGGGACGCTCCATGACATTCCCCTTTGACATCGCCCTGGTGTGGCTTGACCTGGCCGGCGTGTTCTTCTTCGCTGTTTCCGGATCCCTTCTGGCTGCCCGGAAACAGTTCGACATTGTGGGCTCCCTGCTCCTGGCTTCACTGGTCGCATTGGGCGGCGGCGTCATTCGCGACATCATCCTCAACACCCCACCGGCGGCCTTCACCAACCCGGCCTACCTGGCCCCGCCGCTGCTGGCTACGGCGCTTGTGTATTTCCTGTTCTCCAGCGTCCAGCGATTCACCTCGCTCCTGGTGCTGTTCGACGCCGGCGGGCTGGCACTGTTCTGCATCACCGGTACGTTGAAGGCCCTGTCCCTTGGGATGAACCCCATAGCAGCGGTCCTGCTGGGCGTGACGACGGCCGTGGGCGGCGGGCTGCTCCGCGACATCACCGCCAACGAGGTGCCCCAGCTGTTCAACCCGAAGGACCTGTACGCACTGCCGGCTTTCCTTGGAGCCTCCCTGACTACAGTGTTGTGGACAACCGGTACCTTCGCCGCACTGACTGCCTGCGCTGTGGCGGCCCTGGTGTTTGCGTTCCGCGTGCTGGCCTGGCAGCGTTCGTGGCATGTGCCTCTGGCGGTGCGGGGCTGGCACCGGCTGGGACTGGAGGGGCATTCCGGCTCTGGCGGTGGCTTTGGCGGCGGGCGTTCCGGCGGCTCTGGGGCGGGCCGGGATTAGCTAGGATATGAAGCATGACTGACATGTTCCTCGAGAAGTTCCGCGCGCTTGTTCCGAAGTATCTCGAGGATGAATGGCAGGAAGAGGACGGCCTTTCAGTCGAGGAGCTGGATGAGGCCTTGTCCGGTCACCAGTTCAGCGTCCCGCTGGTGCTGCGCGAGTTCTACCTGGCTGTTGGCGGCTGCGAGGATCTCATGGAGGCTTACCACTACTTCTGGGATCCTGAAGAGCTCGAAGTTGACGATGAGGGCTTCCTGATGTTCCTCGAGGACGAGGAAGAGCAGTTCACCTGGGGCATCCGCGCCGGCGACCTCGGCATCCCGGACCCGATCGTGTACCGCCGCAACAACGCCCGGGGCCAGTGGAAGAGCGAGGAAGGCACGTTCTCCGAGTTCGTGTTTGACATGTTCGACTGGGCGTTCAACGACGAAGAAGACTAGGCCTATCAGCTTTCCCAACTAGGTAGCAGTAGTTGCCGTTTACAGCCCCGTAAACGGCAACTACTGCTACCTACTTGCTTTAAGGCTCGCAGTGTTCGGCGCGACGGGGCGTGACAAGCTGCCGCACAACGGACTTGCATCTTGTGACAAAACTGTCATACACTGTTTCCGGGTTCGCTAAACGCCTCCGGCGGACCTGATGCGAACGGAGAAATGGCCCCGGTTCCGCGCGACGTATGACTCGTATCGTTGCAAAGGAAACGGGGCCATTGCATCTTAACCAGGCCAAGGCCCGCGAAGGGTGCCCGTCCTTGGCCCGGAAGGCGAAATCAGCTGGCGCGGTCCACCACGGCAACAGCGAAGCTGGACAGCGAGTCCTTGACGACTCCCTCCGGCAACGGCGCAAGGGCAGCAATGGCGGCGTCAGACCACTCACGGGCCACCGCCCAGGATTCAGCTGTAACGGGGTGTTCCCGGAGCCCGGTCACGGCAGCAGCCAGCGCCTCATCGGAGCTGAGGTCACCGTCGATGAGCTTCAGGAGTTCGACGGCGGATTGGTCCCCTGCCGCGGCATCGCGCCGGAGCAGCAGTACAGGAAGCGTGGGGACGCCTTCGCGGAGGTCCGTCCCTGGCGACTTGCCGGACTTGACCTTGATCCCGGTGACATCGATGACGTCGTCAGCGAGCTGGAAGGCGACGCCCACCCGCTCGCCGTATTCAACCAGGACGGACTCAAAGGCCGGATCGGCTTCGGAGAAGATCGCGCCGAGCTGGCCCGACGCGGCCACCAGGGAACCGGTCTTGTCCGCGATGACGGAGAGGTAGTGCTCCACCGGGTCCTCGTCCGGGCGCGGACCCACGGTCTCGTGAAGCTGGCCCAGGCACAACCGCTCGAACGTCCGGGCCTGGATGCCCAAGGCACGCGTGCCAAGCTCGGACACCAGGATGGACGCGCGGGCAAAGATGAGGTCGCCGGTGAGCACGGCCACCGAGTTGCCCCAGACCTCGTGGGCAGTAGGGGCGCCGCGTCGGAACGGGGCAGAGTCCATGACGTCGTCGTGGTACAGCGTGGCCAGGTGCGTCAGCTCCACTACCACCGCTGCCTGCACCACGGCGGGCAGCGAGGCGTCGCCAAGATGCGCGCACAGCAGGGTGAGCAGGGGCCGGATGCGCTTGCCGCCGGCCTCCACCAGGTGACGCGACGTCGCGTCAGCCAGCGGGTCCGAGTTGGCTATGGCTTCGCGCAGCTTCTTCTCCACGCGGGCCAGGTTGTTGGTAATGGCAGGGCCCAGCTCGGCGTCCTCCGCAATGGCCGCGAAGCCTGCGGGCAGCTGGAGTCCCGTGGCGATGGCGGTGGTGTTCAGGCTGGGGTCAGAGTCTGACAGGCCGTGTCCGGCGTGCGTCCAGCTGTGGTCTGCGGGGTTGGTCACGGGTTAACCCTAACTTTTTGTTGCGGATACCGCTGATTCGTTGCCGGTTGGGTATTCGATGTGTTCGAGGTGGCAGGCACCAGGGATTCAAGGACGCGGATAACCCTGTCTTCGAAGCCCTTCGCCGCCGGATCTGTGAGGTTGGCAAGGAACCGGACCACAAAGCGCATCAGCACGGGAATCGGCATACCGGTACGCAGTGCGAGCTTCATCACCGCCGGCTTTCCGATCAGTGCGGCGAACGCCCTGCCCAGCGTGAAGTGCGATCCCCACTGTTCCCGCACATAGTCTGCGTACCGCGACAGGTGTGCGTCGGCGTCGGAGGTTCCTGCAGAGGAGGAGCGCGACGAGGCGTCAATAATAAACTCGGCTGCGAACCGTGCGGATTCCATGGCATAGGAGATGCCCTCGCCATTGAACGGGGACACCATGCCTCCGGCGTCGCCCAGCAGCAGCAGGCCCGGCGAGTAGTGCGGCGTGCGGTTGAAGCCCATGGGCAACGCAGCGCCACGGATCTCGCCCACCTGGTTTTCCGGCGTGAACCCCCATTCGGACGGCATGCCGGCGGTCCATTCGCGGAGCACTTGCTTGTAGTCCAGCTTGCCGAATTCCCTGGAGGAGTTCAGGATGCCCAGGCCCACATTGGACGTGCCGTCGCCTACGCCGAACACCCAGCCGTAGCCGGGCAGCAGCTTTCCGTCGCGGCCCGGAAGCTCCAGCCAGCCTTCCATCCAATCATCGTCCGTGCGGGGAGACGTGAAGTACGTGCGCACGGCCACGCCCAGGGGGCGGTCGTCGCGCTTCCGAATGCCCAGCGACACTGCCGTTCGCGAGGAGTTTCCGTCGGCCGCCAGTACGACGTCGGCATGAAACTCGCGCGTCTCCCCCGTCTTCCGTCCGGACTCGTCCAGGAGCGCTGCCCGGACGCCGATGACGCGGCCGTCGTCGTTCCTTAGTGCATCAGTGACGCTGTGCTGCTCGAGGAGGGTGGCACCAGCGGACCGGGCATGCCGGGCAAGTTCCTCATCAAAGCCCAGGCGGGTGCGGATCAGGCCATACTGCGGAAAGTCGGAAACCTCGGGCCAGGGCAGTTCGATGGTGCGGCCGCCCGCAATCAGGCGCAACCCCTTGTTCCGGCGCCAGCCGTCCGATTCGGGGTGCGGCAGGCCCAGCTTTTGGATCTCGCGGACGGCGCGCGGAGTGAGCCCGTCGCCGCAGACTTTTTCGCGCGGGAAGCTGGTTTTTTCCAGGACAGTGACGTCGATGCCCGCCTTGGAAAGGTAATACGCGGCCGTGGAACCGGCTGGTCCCGCGCCGACGATCAGTACATTCACAGTGTCAGTACGTCCGCATTCGTCAGCGCGTGGGACGCGGGATGGTACGGCGGAGCCTGGCTACCGGGCCCTTGTTCGCGGCGATGGCGGCAGCAGCGCCGTCGGGAGTGGTTGCCGGCGCCTTGAAGGCGCGGTGCACAGCCACGATTCCGCCGCTGAGGTTGCGGTAGGTGACGTTTTCCCAGCCGGATTCCTGCAGCCAGGCGGCCAGGTGATCCTGGTCCGGCCAGGCCCGGATGGACTCGGCCAGGTACACATAGGCGTCCGGGTTGGAGGCGACCTTGGTGGCGATGGCCGGCAGGGCGCGCATGAGGTACTCGGTGTACAGGGTGCGCCACAGCGGGACCACCGGCTGGGAGAACTCGGCGATGACCAGTTTGCCGCCGGGCTTGGTGACCCGCAGCATCTCGGCCAGCGCCTTCCTGGGCTCATTGACGTTGCGCAGGCCGAAGGAGATGGTGCTGGCGTCGAAGGTGTTGTCCGCGAAAGGGAGGGTGGTGGCATCCCCGGCAATGAAGTCAATGTCCGGGCGGCGGCGTTTGCCTACTTTGAGCATGCCCAGGGAGAAGTCGCAGGCCACCACGTTCACACCGGAATCGGCGTACGGTTCGCTGGAGGTACCAGTTCCGGCCGCAAGGTCAAGGACCCACTGGCCAGGGGTAACATCCACCGCGCCCACCACGACCTTGCGCCAGCGGCGGCTCTGTCCCATGGAAAGGACATCGTTGACGACGTCGTATTTAGGGGCGACATCGTCAAACATCGTGGCTACTTCGTCCGGACGCTTATCCAAGGATGCTCGGTTCACCCAGTCATTGTCTCAAATGTTGGGCAGGCTCACGAACCAGGTGCTGTTTCCGGCGGCAGGGCTCTGAAAGCCCCTGCGTTCTGCGGCCTGGGGCACAGTAAACCGCAGTAGGCTTGTCACATTATGACAAGCACACTCCACACCCTGACAATCCCCCTGGATGGAAGTTCATTTCCCGGGGGGCTGCGGTCTTTCCTGGTCCGGGATGAGGTGCTGTGCTGGGTGCGCCGCGAGGCCGGTCTTGTGGGTTTTGGCGAAATCGCGCGCTTTACCGGAACAGGGCCGGAGCGCTTCCTCGAGGCGGACATCTGGTGGCGCCACCTGGTGCTCGAGGCGGACATCGAGGATGCCGTCTCCGTACCCGGCTCCGGGCCTGTGGCCTTCGGCTCCTTCGCGTTTTCCAAGGCGTCAGCGCACCAGTCCCGGTTGATCGTGCCTGAACTCGCAGTGGGAGTACGCGACGGCCAGGTGTGGCTTACCCACCTGGCGTTCGACGACGGCGACCTCAGCGAAGAGCGCGCCCTCGCAGCCCTGGAGGGATGGCTCAGCGGGAACAGCGCCAGGATGGAAGGCCGGGGTACCTCCGCCCGGCAGGGAGCGGCCCCCGCCGCTGACGGCGCCGCGGCCCGAACATCGTCCGCCGGGGTCGCTAACGGCAGTCCGGCCTCGGCAGCGACGGCCACGCTGGAGGCCCAAGCCACTCTGGAAACCGGCTCGCTCAGTGAAGCGGACTGGATGGCCGCGGTACGAGCCGGTGTCGCCGAGATCCGCACCGGCACGCTGGAGAAACTGGTGCTGGCGCGCGACGTTGTGGCCACGGTGCCGGCAGGTGTGAACGCCGCGAACGTGTTGCGTGAACTGGCCGGGCGGTATCGCGAGTGCTGGACCTATGGCGTGGACGGGCTGGTGGGTGCCACTCCGGAGATGCTCATCCAGGTGGAAGGCCGGACCGCGCAGGCACGCGTCCTGGCGGGAACGCTGGACCGACGCGACGCTGGTGCGGACGGCGATGCTTCCCTGGCCTTTGCCGAACGCGTCCTGGCAGGATCGGGAAAGCAGCAGCACGAACACCGGATTGCGATCGAGTCGCTCACTACGCAACTGGCACCGTTCTCCGATGCATTGAACGCCCATGACGAGCCCTTCATTTTGGAACTGCCCAACGTGTGGCACCTGGCTTCGGACGTGAAGGCCGAGCTGACTGAAGTCGAAGGCCACGTCCCCACCTCGCTTGCCCTGATCAATGCGCTGCATCCTACGGCGGCGGTCTGCGGAACTCCAACGGACGTGGCAGGTGCGCTGATCCGCCGGCTGGAGCATCTGGACCGCGGGCCGTATGCCGGTCCGGTGGGCTGGCTGGACGCCGCCGGAAACGGCGAGTGGGGCATTGCCCTGCGTGGCGCCGTCATCGAGGCGCCTGACCGGGTGCGCCTGTACGCCGGCTGCGGAATTGTTGAAGGTTCCGTTCCGGAGGCTGAGCTTGCGGAGACGTGGGCCAAGTTCCGGCCGATGCTTGAGTCCCTCGGCCTTTCCACACACTAGCTTCCCGGCCGCATCAGCCGGTGGCCCGGCTGGGGCATCGCGGCCCGGAACATCGGGTCAGCGCAGGATTTCGACGAGCGCTACCCAGGAGAAGACAACGGCCCCGATCAGTGCCACGATCGTCGCGAGGGCCACTACCCCCAGCCCCGCACTCACTGAAAGGACGAGCATCAGGCCACCCACGGCAAAAATGGCGAGCGGAAATACGAAGGATGCGATGTGCCGGTTGTCCCAGTCGTGCCGATGGCCAGGGGTCTCGTCCCGCCGGATCGCGCGGGCGGCAAGGAACGCGATCATTCCTCCGACGAGGGTGCCCGCCAGGACCTCTATTCCAAAGACCCACAGCGGCTGGTCCGGGATGAGGGCCGCACAAGCCAGGACCACGCCGAGGATCAGCGCTGAAATGGCAGCACCCGCGCGGGCCGCGAGGCCGCGGGACTCTGCAATTTGCTTGATGTTCACCGACAGAGCCACGATGAGCAATCCGCCCAACGCTGCACCGGCCCCCGCGATTGCTACGTTGAATTCCCCCCACGAGGACAGCCCGGATTCCATTGCCCCAGAGTATCGACAGGGCGCAGGCTGCGGAAGAGGCGCAGTGAAGGGACAGGCTGTCCCTTCAGGGGCCCGTGAGGTCCGGCCTATCCGGGATAGCAGACAACCTGCGTGTGATGCCCCTTGATTTTTACCGTAGATTTGTTATCCAATAGTGAAACTTAGTTTTCTGTGATGCACATCTCCTTCGGAGCGGTACACTAATTTCCGATCTCCCATCGCATACCCCGCAACAAAAGGTAAAGAATCATGCAGCTTATGTCCCCGGCTACGGCCAAAATTGCAGCCAAGGCAGCAGCGATCCTGGCCGCCGGCACCCTGACCCTCACCGCGTGTGGCGGAAGCAGCACCCCGGCTGCATCCGAGGGCGAAATCCAGCTCATTAATGCCGGGAAGCTCACTGTCTGCTCGGATGTCCCCTACGAGCCCTTCGAATTCCAGCAGGACGGCAAGACCGTAGGCTTCGACATCGACATCGCCAACGAACTCGCCAAGGACTTCGGCGCCGAGCTGAACATTGTGGACAGCTCCTTTGAAGCCATCGAAACCGGTACAGCCTTGACGCAGTGCGACGTTTCGATCTCCTCCGTCTCCATCACCGAAACCCGCAAGTCCGTGATGGACTTCTCTGACCCGTACATGGACGACGATCTCACCCTCGTGGCCAGTGACGATTCCGGCATTACGGACATCAACAGCGCCAAGGGCAAGAAGGTGGGCGTGCAGCAGGCCACCACCGGCGCCGATTACGCCACGGAGCAGGGCCTGGACGCGGTGACGTTCGAAGACACCGGCCTCCTGGTCCAGGCCCTTGAAGCCGGCACCATCGAGGCCGCACTGGGCAACCAGTCCGTCCTGGGTTACGCCATCAAGGACGCCACGGATATGAAGCGCGTTGAGGACTTTGCCACAGGCGAGCAGTTGGGCATTGCCGTGAAGAAGGGCAACACCGCCATGCTGGAGAAGGTCAACGCCACGCTTCAGCGCCTCACCGAAGACGGCAGCATGGACAAGTTCAAGACCGCCTGGTTCGGCGAAACCACCAAGTAATTGCCTTTCGCCCGGTGACTAACCGGGTGGCCTTTAATCAAGCTGGCATGAGGCCCCGCACGAACTGCATCCCAGTCCGTCCGGGGCCTCCGCCACGCACAACGAAATGTGAGCAAACATGGCAATGACCGCACGTCAACGGGCCAGAGTCAGCCTGTATGTCCAGGCGGGAATTTTCCTTGTGGCCGTTGCCGCAATGATCCTGGCCACGGACTGGAAGGCGATGGCCAACAGCGTCTTCAACTTCGGCAAGATCGGGCCGATTTTTCCGGACATCATCCTGGTGGGCCTGAAAAACACCCTGATCTACACGTTCCTGGGCTTCGTCGTCGGCTTGTCCGGCGGCCTGCTGCTGGCCCTCATGAAGCTCTCCAGCTTCCCTCTCTATCGCTGGATCGCCACCGGCTACATCGAATTCTTCCGCGGCATTCCGGCTCTTCTGGTGTTCATCGCGTTCGGCTACGGCGTTCCGCTGGCGTTCGGCGTCCAGTGGAGCGTGACCGTCATTGTGATGGTATCGCTCGGCATGGTCGCGGCCGCCTACATCGCTGAAACCCTCCGCGCCGGGCTGCAAGCTGTGCCGAAGGGCCAGATGGAGGCCGCGCGTTCCCTGGGCATGCCGCAGTGGCGGGCCATGGTCTCGATTGTCATTCCGCAGGCCTTCAAGATCGTCCTCCCGCCGCTGACCAACGAGGTCATCCTGCTCACCAAGGATTCCTCGCTCATTTATGTGCTGGGTCTCGCGGCATCACAGTACGAGCTGACCAAGTTCGGCCGTGACGGCATTTCCAGCCTGGGCGCAGGCCTGACCCCGCTGCTGGTGGCCGGTGCCTTCTACCTGGTCATCACCATCCCGCTGAGCCTCCTGGCCCGGAAGTTCGAAAGCCGCTCCGCGCGGACCAAGCGATAGGCAGGCAGAACATGAACGACGTCGTCAACAACTCCCGCGGCGGCACCGGTACCATCCACGCTGCCGGTGTTTCCATCAAGGATCTGCGCAAGTCTTACGGCTCCAACGAAGTCCTCAAGGGCATCAGCCTGGAGGTCGCTCCGGGTGAAGTCGTCTGCCTGATCGGGCCGTCGGGCTCAGGCAAGTCCACCTTGCTGCGCTGCGTCAACCTCCTGGAGCAACCTAACCAGGGCAGCATCCACGTGGGCGGCTTTGATGCCACGGACCCGGATGTGGACATCGACAGGATGCGCCGCAAGGTGGGCATGGTGTTCCAGCAGTTCAACCTGTTCCCGCACCTGAATGCCCTTGGCAACTGCACCATCGCACAGACCAAGGTGCTCAAGAGAAGCCAGGAAGAAGCTAACCAGGTGGCCCAGCGCAACCTGGACCGCGTGGGCCTGGGACACCTCGCGGACCGTTTCCCGGACGAGCTTTCCGGCGGCCAGCAGCAGCGTGTGGCCATTGCCCGTGCGCTGAGCATGGACCCCGAGCTGATGCTTTTCGATGAGCCCACCTCGGCGCTTGACCCGGAAACCGTGGGCGACGTCCTGTCCGTCATGCGCAACCTGGCCAAGGAAGGCATGACCATGCTGGTGGTCACGCACGAGATGGGCTTTGCCCGCGAAGTGGCCGACCGTGTTGTGTTTATGGACGGTGGCGTCGTGGTTGAGGAAGGAGCGGCGGAAAACGTCATTGCCGCGCCGCAGCAGCCACGCACCAAGGAGTTCCTGCGCCGGGTCCTGGACCCGACGCATATCGAGATCGAAGAGTAAGCGGCCGTTCCCCACCAGTTCAACGCGCAAATGCCCTGCCGCTACCGGAATCACCGGTAGTCGCAGGGCATTTCGCGTATCCCGGGAATCTGGGAGTCCTTTACTTCCGGCCGCCCTGAAGCCGAGAATATGTAGCATCAAAGCCCTGGCTCAGCAGCGCGTTTGTCCACTAACGGCCGCCCCGGGCGGGGGCCCGGCAAAGGAGCGCGGACATGAACTTCCAGTCAAGACCCTCGCAATCGGCAGCAGTATCAGAACGCGCCGCACGGCTGGCATCAATCCCTTCTTTCCAGCGCGTTGACTCGTACATCCGAAAGTATGTTGCCCGCGGACGGGGACCGGACCAGCCCGACGTCTGCGACTTTACGTTCGGCAATCCGCACCAGGCGCCGTCGGACCGCTACGTCAATACCCTCCGCGACGCACTGACTCCCCGTAATGACCAGTGGTTCGCCTATAAGACCAATGTGGACACGGCTCAGGAGGCCGCCGCCCGATCCCTTCAGCGGCTGCTGAAGGTGCCCTTCGAAGCCGAGGACATCTTCCTCACCACCGGCGGATTCTCCGCGATTGCCCTTGCACTGAAGACTGTGGCGGATCCGGGTGACGAGGTCATTTACAGCCTGCCGCCATGGTTCCTGTACGAACCGCTGATTTTGGAGGCGGGACTGGTTCCGATGAAAGTGCAGGTCAACCCCGCCACGTTCGACCTTGACCTCGGCGCGATCGAAGCGGCCATCACGGAGCGGACCCGGGTGGTGATCGTCAACTCGCCCAACAACCCCACCGGACGGATCTATCCGCCGGACTTGCTTCGCCGGCTGGCCGATCTGCTGAACGCGGCTTCAGACAAAACCGGCCGACGGATCTACCTCATCTCCGACGAGGCCTACAACCGGATCGTGTTCGACGGCGTACGCTTCCACAGCCCGGCGGAGTTCTACCCCTACACGCTGCTTGCCTACTCTTACGGCAAGACCCACCTCTCGCCCGGCCAGCGGGTAGGCTACCTGGCGTTGCCGCCCACCATGGAGCAGCGGGAGGACATGCGGCCGGCCATCAGTGGCCTGCAATTGGCGATGGGCTGGGTGTACCCGAACGCACTGCTCCAGCATGCGCTTCCAGAGCTGGAGCAGTTCACCATCGATATTGGCCAGCTGGAGCGCCGCCGGGACCGTATGGTGGATGCCCTTGGCGGCATGGGCTACACCATGCAGCCGCCTGAAGGCACCTTTTACCTGTTTGTCACCACTCCCGGACCCGACGACGAGGCATTCACCGAATCGCTCGCCCGCCGCAACGTCCTCGTTTTTCCCGGCACGTTGTTTGAAACGCCAGGCTACTTCCGGGTCTCCCTGACAGCCAACGAGGACATGATCGAACGAAGCCTGCCCGCGTTCGAAGCGGCGATCAAGGAAAGCAGCGGCGGGTCATAACCATGCCCACGGCCGATGCCCTTACTGCGCCAGCACTCCCCCGGCCGCGGCCCCTACCGCTTCCCTGATCTGTGCGTGCAGCTGCCGGAGCGAGTGGCGGTCTGTGCGGACTTCCACAATGCTGCGGCCCGTGACCGGCTGCGTGAGCGCTTCCGTGAGTCCCGCCGTCGTGCTCACGAGGGAATGCCCGACGCCGTACGCGGAAGCCAGTGCCGCGATGTCCACGCTGTGCGGGGTGCCAAAGAGGCGTTCGACGGCGTCTCCATAGCGGCCTGCTTCCTCCACCCCGCCATGTTCGAGGAGCCCGAAGATGGCACCGCCCGCATCGTTAAGCACCACAATCCGCAGCCGGGGTTCCGCCTCTCCGGCACCAAGGAGCAGTCCGCCCACATCATGCAGGAAAGTAACGTCGCCCAGCAGCACTGTGGTCTCCTGGAGGCCGCCCAGTGCGATGCCGGTGGCCGTGGAGATGGTGCCGTCGATTCCGGCCAGCCCCCTGTTTGCATACACCGTGGCGGCAGGCCCGGCAGCAGGAAGGCCTGCCAGGTCCACGTCCCTGATCCCGCTGGAGGAGCCCAGCAGCAGCTGACCCCGCGAATGTTCCCAGACCAGGGCTCCGACCGCCGGACCTGTCGCAGCATCCCCGGCCGCCAGGACGCCGTCGAGCGCGTGCTGGGCAGCAGTTCCGGCGAGCAGCCAGGCGTCCAGCCATTCGGCCGTGCCGCGGCCGGCGAAATCAGCAAGATCGGCGAGGGTTTCCAGCGGCAGCTCGGTGCGGCGGCCCGGCTCGTACCAGGCCACAGGCACGGGCTGGTAGAGCGCGGACGGAACGTCGGCGCGGGCCAGCAATGCGGCTACCGGGCGTGAAAGGGTGGGCCGGCCAAACAACACCACGCGCTCGATCGGCTGCGCGGAACGGGCACCAAAATGCTCCAGCAGCAACCGATAGGGCCCAATAGCGTTGGGGCCGAAGCGCGCATTGGACGACGGTTCGGCCAGCAGGGGCAGGCCGTGGGCGCGGGCGAAGGCCTCGGCAACCGGACCGGCGTCGTGCCCGGCCAGCACCACCGTGCGCCGCTCCGGCAGGTCCTCCGAAGCTGCCGGGAGGTCCATGGTGAGCGGCTCCGTGCCGAAGCGGAAGCGCTGCCTGCCGGCCGCCGTCGGGAGTTCCTCTTCGGGTGCCGGGACCAGGGGGTCCCGGAAAGCGAGGTTGAGGTGGACCGGGCCGGGAGCCACGCCCTGCAACGCTCCGGTGGCAGCGGAAATCGCCGTATCAACGGCACGGCGTGGACTGCTGCCCGCGGGGACATCCGTGGCGAACCGGACGTGGTCGCCGAACAGGTCAAGCTGGATGGTGGTCTGGTTGGCGCCCGTCCCGCGAAGTTCCTCGGGCCGGTCCGCGGACACCACCACCAGCGGAAGGGCTGCGTGGTTGGCTTCCATCACCGCCGGAAGAAGATTTCCGACGGCGGTTCCAGAGGTCGTGAGGACGGCCGCTGCAGAGCCGGTGGACATGGCCAGGCCCAGCGCGGTGAATCCCGCACTGCGCTCGTCGATCCGGACCAGCAGGTCCACCCGGCCTTCCGCCTCGGCTTCCGCCAGAGCGTAAGCCATGGGCGCAGACCGCGATCCCGGCGAGACCACCACGTGCCGGACGCCACCGTCGATCAGTGCATCAACGGTGATCCTGGCCGCTGCCAGGGAACTGATGGGAAGCGATGTTGAATTCTCGACGTCGGGCGTCTGGTCCTGGGGGGAAGTCACCAAACCAGTCTGCCATCAACCTCCGGCCCAGGATGCGCTGCCGGCAGCCGGACGCGGAACCGGCCCGGAGACGCCCTGAATTGGGTGTCCCCGGGCCGGTTAAGGGTGCGGGAGCGGAGAGGAGGCTAGGCGTCCGTGCGGAACACCTGCACCACGGACGGGCGGGGGGCGCGTACCTTGCCCGGTGCCGGTGTGGAACCTGCCGCTACGTAGTCCGGGAAGTAGGAGTGCTGATCCGTGAAGGAACCGTCCTCGCCCGGGTGCTGGACGGCGACGAACACGGTGCGTTCCTCGTCGTGGATGATCGGGCCACAGGTCTCGCCTTCGCGGGGAACGGCCAGGAACTGCTCTACGCGGCCGCGCTCGGGGCCATCAAGGGTGACCTTGAACAGGCCGTCTGCCTTACCGATTCCGGCAGGGGCGCCGTCGGTGGAGATCCAGAGGTTACCCACGGAGTCGAATGCAAGGTTGTCCGGGCAGGAAATCGGTGAAACCTGGTCCACCGGGAAGCCGGAGAAGTAGGTGACATCGCCAGTGGACGGATCGCCGCAGACCATCAGCAGGTTCCACGCGAACTTTGTGGATGCCTGACCACCGATTTCGGTAATTTCCACAACGTGGCCGTCACGGTTCTGGTTGCGGGGGTTGACCTCCGTGGCTTTTTCGTTTGTGCCGGTTCCGCGGTTGGAGTTGTTGGTGCAGGCAACGTAGACCTTGCCGGTGTGCAGGCTGGGCTCCACGTCTTCGCAGCGGTCCATCTTGGTGGGGCCAACCTTGTCTGCTGCGAGGCGGGTGTAGACCAGGACCTCTTCGACGCTCATGCCCGGGACAGCGGAGGCTCCGTCAACCACCAGGGGCAGCCATTCGCCGGTGCCGTCGAAAGCGCCGTCGGAGGGCAGCGCGCCGGTGCCGGTGATTTCGGCGGCCGGCGAGTTGCCCGTGAACTTGGCGACGTAGAGGTTGCCGGCGGAAAGCAGCGTCATGTTGTGGGCCTTGTCCCCCTCGCGGTACTTGTCCTTGGAGACGAACTTGTACAGGTAATCGAAGCGCTCGTCGTCGCCGGAGTAGGCAACAACGTGGCCGGACTCTGCGATGATGACGTTGGCGCCCTCGTGCTTGAAGCGGCCCAGTGAGGAGTGCTTCTTGGGGACGGAGTTCGGGTCCATGGGATCGACTTCAACAATGTAGCCGAAGCGGTTGGCCTCATTCTTGTAGCCGTCATTGCGGGTGTCCCAGCGGGGCTCGTCCAGTTCCCACTGGCGTGCCGTAGCCGAGGAGGTCAGGCCATAGCGCTTGTCCTCGGCAGAGGTGCCCTTGGAAACAAAGTAGCCGTTGAAGTTTTCCTCGCCGGAAAGGATGGTGCCCCACGGCGTGGTGCCGCCGGCGCAGTTGCCCAGGGTGCCCTTGATGAAGCGGCCGGCAGGGTCCTCCACGGTCTTGACGAGCTCGGAACCGGCAGCAGGGCCTGTCAGTTCGTACACCGTGTTGTTCAGGAAGCGGCGGTTGAGCGGCGCACCCTTGACGTAGGTCCACGGCTTGTTCTTGTTTTTGCGCTCCAGTTCCACCACGGACAGGCCATGGGCGGCTGCCCCCACAGCACGCATCTGCTTTGCGGGCATGGTGGCCGGGAACATGATGTTTTCGTTCGTGTACTCGTGGTTTGCGAAGAGTACGGCGCGGCGGCCCTTGGAACCTGGGATTTCAAGGATGTCCGTGTAGTCGTTGTTGTAGCCGAACTGCTGTTCCTGCGCGGCGACGGTCTGGTTGTTCAGGTCCAGGTCCGGGGCACCCTTGAACAGGGGATCGCCCCAGCGGATGACCGGCTGCCAGGTGAAGCCTTCCGGAACGGTGACGGCATCAACAGCGGCGTCTATGGGTGTAATGGCCGTGAACTTCAGCTTCGACTTGTTGAAGCCTGCCTTCGCGGCAGGTGCCAGCCCTGGTCCGGCGGTGGCGGTTTCTGCGGTAGCCAGGTTTCCACCGAGTGCGACGGCGAGCGCGCCGGCGGCGCCGAAGCCGAGGGCGGCGCGGCGGGACATGGTGGCGGAGGCGATGTCGCGGAAGTAGCTGTTCTTGCTGGTGTTGCAGACGTCGCCGGAGCACGCGTTGTCACACTTGAGTGCGCAGGTTACTGCACTGCGCTTTCCCTTGGTGTGGCCGAGCATAGGCAGGAGGTTACGGATGCGGCTGGGAGTTTCAGTCATGGGGGTGCCTTCCAGGGTTAAAACACTGTCGCAGGCGAGCCTTGCAGCACGGCCCGACATTCATCCGACAACCGGGTTAACTAACAGTGAACTCCAGGCGCGCAAAGCCCTGGGAGAGCGCCGGGTCAGCCCACGTTGTGCTGCTGAAGCCACATCTCCAGCAGGGCCAGTTGCCAGAGCGCGTTGCTGTTCACAGCAGTTCGCCCGGTATTGGGATCTGCCAGGAGGGCGTCAACGTACTCGGGGCGGAAGAGTCCGCGTTGTTTTGCAGCGGGGGCATGCAAAGCGTCCCGGACCATACTGAGGAACGGTTCCTCAAGGTGGGTCAATGCGGGAACGGGAAAGTAGCCCTTGGGCCTGTCCACCACCTCAACGGGCAGCATCATCCTGCCCAGGTCTTTCAGCACGCCCTTGCCACCCTGGCCGGTCTTGAGTCCGGGCGGGCAGGCAGCAGCCAGTTCTACCAGCTCGTGATCCAGGAACGGCACCCGGGCCTCGATCCCCCACGCCATGGACATGTTGTCCAGCCGCTTGACCGGATCGTCCACCATCAGCAGGTGGGTATCCAGCCTCAGGACTGCGTCCAGGGCGGTGTCGGCTCCGTTCATGGCCAGGTGGGACGCCAGGAGCTGGCTGCTCACGTCTGTACTGCACCACCATTCCGGTTCAAGAATGTCTGCAAGTTGGGAGTGTCTGTAATCAACAAAGGCCTGTGAGAAGGCCTGCAGAGCTTCCTTGCGGGACGTCTTCGCCAGCGGCTGGTGGTAACGGTACCCGGCAAAGACCTCGTCGGCCCCCTGCCCGCACTGCACCACCTTGAGGTGCTCGCTCACCGTCCTGGCAAGCAAGTAGAACGCTGTCACGTCGTGGCTCGCCATGGGCTCTGACATTCCGCCGATGGCGCTGCCGATTGCCGGCGCGAATTCAGAGGTGCTGATGTGGAGCCGGTGGTGCCGGGTCCCGAAGGTACGGGCGATCAGCTCCGAGTACCGGAACTCGTCTCCGCTGTCTCCTCCGGCGCCATCGAAGCCGATGCTGAACGTGGACAGATCGTGTTGGCCTTCTTCGGCAAGGAGGGCAACCAGGAGGCTGGAGTCCAGTCCCCCGGACAACAGGACACCCACTGGCACGTCGGCAACCATGCGGCGTCGTACAGCTGTTCTCAGGGCTTCACGGATTCCGTCCCGCCAGTCCTGCCCGGACCAGTCGGCGTATCCGGCTTTCCTTGTGTAATCCGGCTTCCAGTACTCGCGGTCCTGCCAGGTACCGTCGGCCTTAACGGTGCGGATCGTGGCGGCAGGCAGCTTTTGGACGCCTTTGAGGATGGTCCTTGGCGCCGGAACTATGGAGTGCCAGCTGAGGTAGTGGTGCAGAGCAGCCTCATCGATGCCGGTATCCAGTCCGCCGGATGTCACCAGGGCGGGCAGGGTGGAGGCGAAGCGCACAGCACCCGGCACGCCGGCAACGTACAGCGGCTTGATTCCCAAACGGTCTCGGACCAGGAGGACCACCTGCCGCTGCGGGTCATAGATAGCCGCGGCGAACATCCCCACCAGATGGTGGACGAAGTCTTCGCCCCACTTCCGGTATGCCTTGAGGATGACTTCTGTGTCGCTGTCTGAGCTGAAGGAGTACTCGGTCTCGAGTTCCTTCTGGAGCTGCTGGTAGTTGTAGATGCAGCCATTGAACGTGATGGCCAGGCCGGTCTCATCCACCATGGGCTGGGCACCTGCGCTGGAGAGGTCGATGATGCTCAGCCGCTGGTGGCCCAGAGCCACCCACCCGGCGTCCCAGGTTCCCCGCCCATCCGGTCCCCTGCTGGTCATGGCTGCCATCATTTTCAACACAGCATCCTGGGAAGCCCGTCGGCCGTTGAAGGCTATCTCGCCGGCTATACCGCACATTCTGGCGCCCTCATTCCCGCCGTTTACATCGCGGCGGGAGGTGACCTCCCGGACCGGCGCCCGAAAGTCCAGGCAAGATGGCCCGGGCCGCGTCGTTACGGCTGTGGCAATGCATGACGCTCCTTGGCGTAGAACCCTCGGGGCGTCTGCATAACCTCTAATGTTTAGACATGATAAGCAGGCTTATTATGCGTGCGCAAGGTTCGGACACCTGAAGCCGGGCTTCTGCGCATCCGGATCTATCCGGCAGGCGGTACCGCCAGGCCTGGATCGACATCTGCAGTGAACGACGGCGGGATCCCCGGCAGGAGGCGGGACAGGAACTTTCCGCGGGCTGCTTCCACAAACCCCCGGAAGAGGCCCATATCCTCGGGCAACTGCTCGGGGTGCCACTGAATACCCACTGTGAAGGTACCGGCCGGGTACTCGATAGCTTCCACCACCTGGTCTTCGCTCCAGGCGGCAGCGATCAGGCCCTCGCCGAGCCTGTCCACCGCCTGGTGATGTGAGACCGGAACAGGAGCCGGGTTGCTGCCGATCAGCTGCTCAACGTGCGTGCCAGGCTTGACCTCCACCTGCACCCGGTTGAACTGGTAACCGCCGGGTTGATACTGCCCGGTACCGACGACGTCGGGAAGATGCTGGTGCAGGCTGCCGCCAAGTGTCACGTTCAGCAACTGCTCGCCCCGGCAGATGCAGAGCAGGGGAACGTCCTGGCGGATCGCCTCAAGAATAAGGGCCTGTTCCCAAGCATCCCGGGCAGGCCGCGGCACGTCTGTCGCGGGGTGGGGTTCCTGGCCATAGAGGGCAGGGTTTACATCCCATCCTCCGGGGATCACCAGGCCATCCAGCCGGTTCACCAAGTGCTCAATGATGCCGCTGACCACAGGCTGGGGCGGCAGCAGGATTGGCACGCCGCCCGCCTCGATGATCGGGGTCAGGTAGGTTTCCGGAAGAAAGGCAGTGGGCACAGTACCGCAACCATCCGTCGCCGCCTGCTCAAGATACGTGGCCAGGCCGATGATGGGTGTGATTGCGGCATCGCTTGTCTGCAATGGGGTCCTTCCAGGGAAAATTACGCTGCTCCAAGCTTATGGAAACTGTGTGAACGGCATGTTTCTTCCCTGTCAAGATCGTGTTTTACGGCACAGCCGGTACCACTTTGAAACGGCGGTGCTGCAGCGAAGGGACGCGGGTCCGGACGGCGTCTATCCTCTCCGGTGCCAGATCCGCAAAGATCACGCCCGGTGCCTCCCCGGCACTGGCGACCACCACGCCGAACGGGTCCACAATCATGGAGTAGCCCGTGGCCAGCGGACCACACTGGTTAGCCGCCACTACGTAGGAGGTGTTCTCGATGGCGCGGGCCCGCACCAGGGTGCTCCAGTGGTCCTCCTTGCCCGGGCCGGCTATCCACATGGCCGGCAACAGCAGCACGTTCGCTCCGGCGTCCACCAGGTAGCGGGCACTCTCCGGGAAGCGCAGGTCGTAGCAGGTCATCATGCCCAGTTGCAGCTCGTCGGAGGACAGCAGGTACGGCTGGCTGATGGGACCCGCTCCGGTCCCGTCGCTCTCCAGGTAGCCGAAGGCGTCGTACAGGTGGACCTTGCGGTAGGTACCCTGGACGATTCCTTCGACGCTGAGCGCCACCAGGGTGTTGAAGGGCAGGCCTTGGGGATTGGCTTCAGTGATTCCTACCACCACTGGCAGCCCGAGGCGGCTGGCGAGCGCGGCTACGGTGCTGACAAAGGGCCCATCCAACGGCTCAGCCACTTTAGCCAGTTCACTGGGTGGTTCGTTGCCCGCGTAGAGGCTGGATTCCGGGAGCACCAGCAACTCGGCTCCGCCCTGGGCTGCGCTATCCATTAACTGCTCGATGTGCGCCAGGTTGGCTTGCGGATCCTTGCCGGCGCTGAACTGTCCTGCGGCGATTCTCACTTGGCCCTCCTGCCACCGTGAACATGCCCGTGATCCCAGCTTCGCATGGCGTGGATTTCCCGAACAGCCCTTTGGACTCAGGGAGCGTTTGCGCTGAGCCGGGCGTGGACCCGGCTGAGGCGCTCCAGCCACCAATCCCGGCGCTCCCCCGAAGCTGCACACTGCTCAAGCAGTCCGGCGTCAACGGAGACATCACGGAGGGTGATGGCGCCGTCGTCGGGGATGAGCGGATCCCGGGTGATGTCAGAGGTGAACAGCGAGACCGTCCCCAGCCCGCACGAGTACGGCAACTCCGGCAGGACGGCGGCGAGGGCCAGCCCGGCACGGATGCCCACCGAGGTGTCCAGGGCAGAACTCACGACGGCGGGAAGACCGGCAGCTGCCACGATCTGCAGGGCGCGGCGGACCCCGCCCAGGGGCGCCACCTTGACCACGATCAGGTCCGCGGCGCCTGCCCGCGCGACGCGGAGGGGATCGTCCTCTTTGCGGACGCTTTCGTCCGCGGCGATGAGCACAGGCACGCCGGCGTCCCGGAGGCGGCGGCGCACCTCTGCCAGTCCGGCTATGTCCTGCACGGGCTGCTCCGCGTACTGGAGTCCGACGGCGGCAAGCCGGCTGAGTGCCTCCACCGCCTCCGGGACGGACCAGCCGGCATTGGCGTCCACGCGGATGCCCGCGTCTGGAAGCGCGGCGCGGACAGCTTCTACGCGGGCCAGATCGTCCGCACGGTCCTGGCCCCGCTCAGCGACCTTGACCTTCACGGTGTCCACCCGGCCAAACCGGGCCAGGATTTCAGGCACCCGGCCGGCGGGGACGGCGGGGACGGTGGCGTTGATGGGAATGGTGGTCCTCAGCGGCGTGGGGAAACCCTGGTAGGCGGCTTCGACCCCGGCGGCGAGCCAACGGGAAGCCTCGGCGTCGTTGTACTCGGGGAACGGGCAAAACTCACCCCAGCCGGCCGGCCCCCGGAACAGCAGGGCCTCGCGCTCCATGATGCCTCGGAACTTCACCCGCATGGGCAGGGCCACCACGTGTGCCGAATCCAGGAGCTCGTCCAGTTGCGGCACGGGGAACGTGACGGCGGGCGGCAGGGTCAGCGGCGGCTGGGCTTCCACGGGCATGCGATCACTGTACAAGCCGCTGCTCCTGCAGCTGATGTTGAGGATCCGTGCAGCGGCCTCCCACGTTTTTGTGACACCCTTAAAGCAATGACTGTTTCACGTGGAGCGCAGCCGACTGCTGCGGTGCGACCTCCCGCCGTACAGCGGGCCGTTTCCGGCTTGCTGTTCCTTACGGCAACTTTGGCGTGCGCCGCCGGATTCTTGGCCACGTACTTTTTCTTCGTTCACACCACCACGGGTCAGTACATCGACGAGTCCGCCCTGGTGGAAGCTGTCGACATCCACGGCCCGGCCGGCAAGGTCTCCACCAGGTTCCTGGACTGGATGCCCACCATTTCGCTGGTGGTGGCCGCCGCCGTCGTACTGTTTGTGTCCCTTGCGCGGCGGCGCTGGAAAGCTGCGGGGATCGCCGTGGGTGCCTGCATCTGCGCGAACGTGTCCGCCCAGGTGTTGAAGAACATGCTGCCGGAACGGCCGGACACGGGCGTGGTCACCATTGACCTGAACTCGCTGCCGTCCGGGCATACCACTCTGGCGGCGTCGGCGGCGTCGGCGGTGTTCCTGATGTCATCACCGCGGTGGCGTCCGTTGGCCGGGTTCCTGGGTGGCACCTTCGCGATCGTCTCGGGCGCCTCAACCGTGCTGAACCAGTGGCACCGGCCGGCAGACGTGGTGGCAGCCTTCCTCCTGGTTGGCATCTTCATGATTCCGGCAGGGTGGCTGATTGTGGGCACCGGCCGCGCCTGGAATGTGTCGGACGGGCAGGACCGGCACTGGGGCTCGGCACGGATCTGGCTGGCGCTTCCCGTGGTACTGGGCGTGGCTTCGGCGATCGTGGCGGTGTATTCGCTGGCCCTGATCGCGCCGGGGGCCGGGCAGACTGTGAGCACCACCAACTATTTCTGGGCAGGGATAGCGCTGATTGTCATCACGGGATACCTGGCTACGGTTGCCACTACATCCCTGTTCGCTTACGCCGTCCGCCGCCGCTAGACGGGAAGCCGCAAGGACCGAGCGGGCCATGAACCCACGCCATTCCGTGTGGAACACCGGGACTAAGGCACCTTTACACCCCTGCGTCGGGGGTCCAGAATGAGGGCACGGGCGGCCTTGGAGCCTTAGCACTGCGAGAGGATTCGGCATGATCCTAAAGACCCCCAACCAAGAGGATGCTACCGGGCTGGTCAAGGAAATTTACGACGACGACCGCCAGTCACTGGGATATATTCCCTCCCACACCGAAACCATGGCCATCAACCCGGAGGCCTACATGGCCTTCCGGGCCTTGATCCGGGCCACCATGGCGAACATGACCCTCCGCCGCTATGAGCTGGTGACGCTGGCGGCGGCGCAGCAGCTGGGTTCCACGCATTGCAGGCTGGCACACGGCCGGAAGGCACTGAAGGTGTTTTCCGGAGAGCAGCTGGCCGCCATTGCACGGGACTACCGTTCCGCAGGGTTGGACCCGGCCGAAGTGGCCATGATGGAGTACGCGGAAAAGCTCAGCGGGGACGCCGCCGCCATGACGGACCAGGACACCCTGGCCCTGCGCAAGCACGGCTTGAGTGACCGCGAAATCATGGACGTTACGCTCGTGGCAACGGCCCGCAACTTTCTGAGCCGGACTTTGTTGGCGCTGAACGTGGAGCTCGACGTGCCACCGGACCTGGATCCCGGCCTCCAGGAGGCACTGTTGGAACCGCTGCACGGGACTCGAGTTACAAGAAGCCTCAGTAATTCCGGCGATGCTTCAGCCGTGGAAGTACGACGGCGAACACGGCTGCCGCGGTGAAGCCGAGGATGCCGGTGGCTGAGACCCCTGCGGCCAGGGTTGAAACGGCCGTTACACCGGAGAGCAGGACGGGCCCGCCGGTTGCGCCGGCGTCGGCCATAAACCGCCAGACGCCCAGGAACTGACCGCGCCCGCGGTCCGGTGAGAAGTCAGCGCCCAACGTCATCACCAGGCCGGAACTGATGCCGTTGCCAAAACCGATCAGCAGCGCCACCAGGAGTAGGCCGGTGAAGCCGGCAGACAGCGGAATGAGGAGCAGGGCGATTCCCATCAGCAGCGTGGACGGGATTGCCACAAACTGCCGGCCCTTGCGGTCCATGAGCTTGCCGGCGGGATAGAACACCAGCATGTCCACGGCGCCGGACAGCCCGTAGATCAGCGATGCCTGGGTGGCGTCGAGGCCAACGTGGTCCGCCCACAGCGGGATCACCACCTGCCGCGAGGCGCGGAGGGCACTGAGCAGCAGGATGCCGAAGCCGGCGCTCAGGAACACCGGGGCGTGGGATACGGCGACTCCCCACAAAGTGGGCTCCGGCGTGGAGTCGTAGCCGGCGCCCCGCCCGGACCGAAGCTCGAGGTCTCGAACCGAAGCGCCCAGGACGGCCGCTGCCAGCATGCCGGCAACACCCACCCAGTAGGCGCTGTGCAGTCCGCCGAACTGCATCACGCCGGCGCCGATGAACGGGCCAATGAAAATGCCGATCCGGCTCACACCGCCCAACGTGGATAACGCCCGTGCGCGGAACTCTACGGGCACCGCCTCAGTGAGGTATTTCTGCCGCGCCAGGCTGAAAACGCTTGCGGACATCCCGACGACCACCATGGCCCCTGCCAGCAGCCACAAGCCGTTCGGGACTGCTCCGGAGACGGCCGCCGCCGCGAGCGCCAGGGCGGACAGCCCTGCAGCGCCGACGATGGACCAGCGTTCACCGAATCTGAGAGTGATCAGCGAGGCCGGCAGGTTGAAGAACCAGGAACCCAAGCCGATCAGCGTGACGATCAGGGCCGCCAGCGATACCGACGCGCCAAGGTCACGTGCCGTCAAGGCTATGACGGGAAGGACAGCGCCTTCCCCGATGCAGAAAAGCAGGGCCGGCCCAAAGGCGGGTACCGAGATGCTCCACAGGGTGAAGGGCTGGCCGGGCGGAGTCATCAGAGTCATCTTATGGCTTCACCCCTGGGCACGAGGACGAGAACGCTCGCGCCCTCTTCATTGGGGCCGGTAACATCAAGCGGTGCAGGCTGTGTGCGAGTGGGCCCATTATTTTTGAGGACGGCATGAGGTTCAGGACCGGGTTGCGGGACCAGCGCCGCAAAGTTGCAAATGCATTTGTTGCCATAAGCACCGCGATAGTAGTTGTGTGGGCTTGCGCTGGGCTGTTGTTGTACCTGGTACCTGTGGACGAAACCCGGACGCAAGCTGATGCACTGCTCGTGCTTGCGCCTACGGGCGGACGTCTGGATTACGCGGAGCAGCTGATGAGCCTGGGCTATGCGGACACTCTTGTCATCTCCGTGCCGCCGCCCGAATATGGCGGCGATGACAATGTCCCGTGCGACGAAAGTCGGGCTTACCGAATCATCTGCTTTCAGCCCGACCCGGTGACCACTCAGGGCGAAGCCCGCGGACTCCAGCAACTGGCTTCCGCGAACGGTTGGACGAGCGTCAACGTTGTCACTGATAAGTCCCATGCGCCAAGGGCCAGCATTCTCATGGCACGCTGCTTTCCCGGGGAGATAAAGATGCTGTCCTACCAGAAAGACCTGCCCCTCATTTCCGTGGCCCACCCTTTCCACTCGTGGGCATTCGAGTACACCTATGAAACGGCAGCCTTCGTGAAGGTGCTGCTCAACCGAAGCTGCTGATGCTGCTCGCCTGCGTGCCTTAGGACTGCGTTTCCTTGAGCCGCTTAATGAACCAGCGGGACTGCTCGGGGCCGTAGGGCAGGATGGGAATCGCTTTGGTGGCATCACTCGGGGCGTCGCGGAGGGACTGGCGTGCCTGTCGGGTTGCAGTGGTCATGGTGTTTGCCATGGTTTGCACAAAGCGGTCATCACACGGCTGCCCGTGCCCGGGAATGAGGAATTGGTAGCGATGGCGGAGGGCGGAGATGTGCCGCAGGACGTCGACCCATTCCAGGGGGTAGGAGTCCTCAAAGGATGGGTAGGCGCCGTGTTCCACCAGGTCACCTACGAACAATGCACAGTTGGTCCCCACCAGAAGGTCGCCATCCGTGTGGCCGCGGCCCAGATGGAACAAGGTAACGGTCAGCTCCCCCAGGTCCACCAGCACCGGCTGATCCCTGACCAACGCGTTGGGAACCACCAGCTCGACGGCGTCACCCTCCCCGGCGGCCATCTCCGGTTCCGTCCTCGCGACCTCAAAGCGCTGGGCATCTCCTTCCACTTCGATGGCGGCTGCACAGTTGGCGTGCGCCCAGAACTCGGTCACGCCGTCGTCAGCGAAAACTGCGTTGCCGAAAAAGTGGTCGTAGTGTGCATGTGTGTTCACAACCACCAGCGGCAGTGGCGTGATCTCCCGAACGGCGGCGAGGATCTCCTTCGCCTGGCGAGGCCCACAGCCGGTATCGATCACCATGGCACGGTCCTTGCCCACCACCAGTCCGGTGTTCAGAAGTGCCCCATCCGTGGCCAACACGTAATTGTTCGGGCCTGCTTCTGTCCAACGTGACATCCGGTTCTCCATCATGGTGAGGCGATTGCTTGCAGCCGATTCTACCTGCGTGGTGTTGAAGCCGACGGTTCGGGGGCGCCCCCCACCCCCTCCGGACGTGGTGCGGAGTCAGGCTAGAATGACTCGGAACACAAAGTAATGGGGGTGCAAGTTGGGGGCAGTGAGGTTTAGCGGCGCGGTGGGCAGTACGTCTTCACCGCAGTCCGGAACCGCGGGAGGTAACCTGCACCCTTTCCTGGTCATGCTGCCCGACGGCGGAAGTCACCTTGACGTTACAGGAATAGACTTCGGCGCCACCAGCGTCATGGCTGTACTGGCCGCACCTGGCCCCACTGCCGGCCCGCTTCTCCAGCAGGACCGTAACGGTCTGATATGCATCTTCACCAGATACGGTGACGGCACCTTTGACGACGGTTCCGGGAGCCCTGTTGTGGCAAGCGCAGGGACGTGCTGGACCTATGGAGGTTCCGGTCGGGTAAGGATCGCGTGGGGCCAGGACTCCATGGCGGTTATTGCGATCGTCCCTCACCAGGTGGTCCGCGACTTCGGTCTGGTGCCGTCCCCCGGATTCACGCTTCTGCCGGTTAGCAGCACCTTGCTGGAGCCAACCAGCGCTTTCCTCGATTCCGTCGTTGCCGGCACAGGCCAAATCTCCTCGGTCGCGGCCTACTTCATGGAGAAGCTGGTTCATGAGATGATCGGCGGACTGTTCCTCGAACAATCCGCTGTGCTGGCGGGTGGTACCAAACGCCCCACGCTCTATCACCAGGCCATGGCCCTCATCACCGCCTCGGCGGGCGATCAAGCACTGACGCCCGAATCGCTGGCCAGGGACCTCAACGTTTCCCTTCGGCATTTGCAGCGTGATTTCCAGAAGCGGAAGGAGTCAGTGGCGGAGCGCATCCGGCAAGTTCGCGTGGACCTGGCGGTTCGCCTCCTGACCGATCCCGCCATGGCTGTTCTCTCACTTGAAGAAATCGCCGCCCATTCAGGCTTTGCTTCACTCGGCCATCTCCGGCGGACCCTGCACAGCGTAGGGGCAGGCACTCCACGCGACATCCGAGCCTTCGGGTACCAGCAGCAGTCCTGGCCGGCAATGCCGCGTGAGCCCGGGAATGCGCAAGGCAGGCTAACACCACCGATTGTCTGATTCGCGACAAGTTGCTGCAATTCGAACGACAGTTTGCTCCAGATTGGCGTCACAACCGGTTTTTGTACTCTTTGATAGATCTAGCAGGCTCCACAAACGTGGCCGCCTAGCAAACCAACTTCAGAATTGATGGGGGCATTACATGTCAGAAAACGAAATCCAGAGCCCGGCCTCGACCGGCTTCAACCGCCGCAGCGTCGTCAAGGGTGCCGCTTGGTCCGTTCCGGTTATCGCAGCAGCCATCGCAGCACCGGCAGCCAGCGCATCCCACAACCCCGGCCACAAGACCAGGGACTTGGCTGTTGCATTCGGCGGCACCAGGGTCATCGAAGTCCGTCTTCTCGGCCTTCTCAACGCCAACGTAACGCTGGCTAACACCCTTACCGTAACCAATGTAGGTGCATTGCCTTCCACTGGTGGAGAAGTTCTGACCCTTACCTACCCGACGTTCCTGGGGTCGACTTTGACGGTGGCTTCGGATAACGCACTGGTAGACATCGATTTGGGACCGTCTTCGGCTACGATCACTCTCCCGAATCTGACTCCGGGTGAGTCCATCGTCTTCAACCTTGGACTTGTCGCTTCGCCGGTTGGTCTCTTGGAAGGCTCCCAGACTATCGTGGCATCGCTGGCTTCCGGGGATGAGAACCCCGCCAACGATCAGGCTTCAACCACCGTGGGCGTGGTTATCCTCCCGCTGCTTTAGTCAGCTCGTAAGCCAAAAGAACGGGCACCTCGCGGATATCGTGAGGTGCCCGTTTTTTTGCGTGACGACAGCGAGCCCCCCCCTCGGACGACCGCGCTCTAAACGTCCACTAGAACTGATCCCGGAGTCTCGATGGCGTCCGCAATGAACCGCAGGAACCCTCCGGCCGTAGCACCGTCACACACCCGGTGGTCAAAGGCGAGCGTCAGCTCAGTCACTTTGCGAACGGCCAATTCTCCTTCCACCACCCAGGGACGGTCAATAATCCGGCCAACTCCCAGGATCGCCACTTCCGGGTGATTGATAATGGCCGCTGAACCGTCGACGCCGAACACGCCGTAGTTGTTGAGCGTGAAGGTGCCCCTGCCCAGCTCCGCGGGCGTTGCTTTCCCATCGCGCACGACGCCGGTCAGCCGCCGGATCTCCGCGTCCAGTTCCTTGGCGGTCAACTTCTCCGCGGAGCGGATCGAAGGCACCATCAGCCCGCGGTCGGTCTGCGCCGCGAAGCCGAGGTTTACGCCGTCGAAGGCCACGATCTCCTGCCCGCCGTCAGCAGTAGTTTCAACCCGGGTGTTCAGCTCCGGATACTTCTTCAGGCCTGCGGTGACAAAACGGGCAATGAACGCCAATAGACCAGGCGCCTCGCCGGTGGACTTTTTCAGGGAGTGGCGCAGCTCTACCAGGGCCGTAGCGTCCACGTCCACCCAGACTGTGGCTTCGGGAATTTCGGAACGGCTGCGGGACATGTTGGCGGCCACAGCCTTCCGCACCCCGCTGAACGGCGTCCGGGACACAACGCCCAAGCCTGTACGGGCATCGGCAGCACTGGCAACGTTGCCTTCCTGCAATAGCTGCTTCTCATCGGTGCCTGTTCCGCCGATGGCGGCCTCAACGTCGCGGCGCCTGATGAGCCCGCTCTCTCCGGAGCCGTGAAGAGCGCCAAGATCGACTCCGTTCTCGCGCGCCATCCGTCGAACCAGCGGCGAAATCACCGCGCCGATCTTGCCTGGGACGCTGGTGCGCAGCAGTGTGAGGTCCTCTTGGATTGAGCTTTCCTGCAGTGCTGTTTTCCGCACACGGGTCCGGCCGGAGGCACTTTCCCCGGACGTTCCGTAACCGATCAAGACGTTGCCTGAGCCCGCCTTCTCCTCTTCCCGGTAGGCTTCAGCCGCCTGTTCCGCTACGTGTTCAGTAGGGCTTTCGGCAGCCGGTGCGGCTCCGGGGGCACGGACGGTAATCAGTGGTTTGCCGACGTCGAGCATCTCCCCCGGTTCTCCGTGCAGCACCTCCACGGTCCCGGCATACGGTGACGGCACCTCAACCATGGACTTGGCAGTCTCCACTTCGGCGATGGGCTGGTCCACTCTGATCTCGTCCCCGACTGCCACCAGCCAGTTGACCAGCTCGGCTTCGGTGAGCCCCTCGCCAAGGTCCGGGAGGAAGAAGATTTTGGTGTTTGCAGTGCCTGTTTCGGTGCTCATGGTCAGTCTTCCCACTGGAGATCGTCAACGGCGTCGAGAATGCGATCGACGCCGGGCAGGTAATAGTGCTCGAGTTTGGGTGCAGGGTAGGGCACGTCAAAGCCTGTGACCCGCCGGATGGGGGCCGCCAGGTAGTGGAAGCTGCGTTCCTGTACCCGGGCCACAATTTCGGATGCCACGGACGCGAAGCCGTTCGCCTCGGCAATGACTACGGCCCGGCCGGTCTTGCGGACGGAGGCGGCCACGGTCTCGTCGTCGAAGGGGACGATGGTCCGGACGTCCACCACCTCAAGCGACCTGCCTTCGGCGGCGGCCGCTGCCGCCGCGGCCAGTGCCGTAGGCACCGAGGGTCCGTAGGCGATCAGCGTGGCATCGGTTCCAGCCCGAACCACAACCGCCGTCCCTTCGCTGGAGCGCCCTGCCGCCTTGTCTGCCTCATACTGCGAACGCAGCAGGTCCAGGTCCACGGGTTCCTTGGACCAGTACAGTTTCTTAGGCTCCATGAACACAACAGGGTCAGGGGAATCAATGGCTTCGCGCAGCATCCGGTAAGCGTCAGCAACCGTGGCGGGAGTGAACACCTTCAGGCCGGCGGTGTGGGCATAGTATGCCTCGGAGGAATCGCAGTGGTGCTCCACGCCGCCAATGCCGCCACCGTAGGGGACCCTGATGACCATGGGCAGCTTGACGGCGCCGCGGGTACGGTTGTGCATCTTGGCGACGTGGCTGAAGATCTGCTCAAAGGCAGGGTAGGCGAAGGCATCAAACTGCATCTCGACAACAGGGCGCATTCCGTTCATTGCCATGCCCACAGCCATGCCGACAATCCCGGACTCCGCCAGCGGCGTATCAAAGCAGCGCTGCTCCCCATACGCTGCGTTGAGGCCATCGGTGATGCGGAAGACGCCACCCAGTTTGCCAACGTCTTCGCCGAATACCAGCACCGTGGGATCGGCCGCCATGGCATCCATGAGGGCGGTGTTGAGCGCCTTTGCCATAGTTGCCTGCGGCTGCTTTGCCTCTGTGGTGGCAGCTGCCTTGGCTGCGGCGCGCGCAGTGGCGGCGCTGACGTTGCCGTTGGCCTCGGAAGAGGTGGTGATAGTGGTGCTCATCGTGCGTCCTCCTTGGCTGCGGCGTCCCGCACCAGTTCATCAGCGAGCAGGTCCGACTGCTCCCGAAGCTGCTGTGTGGGGTTCTCAAACACGTACCGGAACAGGTTCTGCGGATCGACCGATACTTCCTCGCTCAACCCGTCCCTGAGCTCGCGGGCAACGTCTTCGGCCTTCGCGGCGATTGCCTCTTCCGCCTCGTCATCGAGAAGGCCGCGTTCGCGCAGGTACGTTTGCATGCGGGCAACGGGGTCCTTGGCCAGCCACTGCGCGACCTCACTGTCCCGCCGGTAGC
The DNA here is from genome assembly GCF_059383595.1 of Pseudarthrobacter sp. MDT1-40-2. NCBI lineage: Bacteria > Bacillati > Actinomycetota > Actinomycetes > Micrococcales > Micrococcaceae > Pseudarthrobacter > Pseudarthrobacter sp. MDT1-40-2. The sequence continues at coordinate 927,976 of NZ_JBWZCL010000001.1, forward strand.
GAGTGGCGTCGTCGGCGTTGGTGTGAGCCTGCATCCGGTAGGTGTGGGCTTCCACCAGGAGCGGTCCGGATCCTTCCCGCGCCAGAGTTACTGCGCGGTCCAGGACGGCAAGCAGGGCCACCACGTCGTTCCCATCGACACGTTCTCCGGCCATGCCGTAACCAACGGCTTTGTGGGCCAACGACGGCGCCACGGACTGATGGGCCAGCGGCACCGAGATGGCGTACTGGTTGTTCTGGACAAAAAAGACGACGGGCAGGTGGAAGACCGCGGCGAAGTTCAGGGCCTCATGAAAGTCGCCCTCACTGGTAGCGCCGTCACCGCACATTGCCAACACCACCGTGTCCTCGCCTTTGAGCTTGGCTGCGTGGGCCACGCCGACTGCGTGAAGGAGTTGGGTGGTCAGCGGAGTGCACTGTGGTGCCACCTTGTGTTGGGTGGGGTCGTAACCGCCATGCCAGTCGCCACGAAAAATGGTCATGACCTGGACAGGGTCAACGCCCTTGGTCATGACGGCTACCGAGTCGCGGTACGTGGGGAACATCCAATCCCGCTCGTTGAGGCAGAGTGCTGCGGCAACCTGGCACGCCTCCTGGCCGTGGCTGGAGGGATAGACGGCCATTCGGCCCTGGCGCACCAGGGAGGAGTTCTGGTCATTGACCCGACGGCCGATGACAAGCCGCTCGTAGGCCGCCAGCAATTCGGCGTCATCCGGGAGGGCATATTCATGGCCGGGCTCTGTGCCCTGCCGTTCCTTCGGATTGAGCCGGCCGTCCTGGTCCACCATTTGAATGGGATGGCGGGCCGGGAGCATATAGTCCTCAACGGAGATCCCGAACTTCTGGACTACCTCGTGTGCGGAGACCGTCATTGGTCCACCTTCCTTAAGCCACTAGTTGCTTTCAGTATGGCCCTGGGAGCATTTTCGTATCCAGCCTTTGCGGAAATCGTGGAAGAGCTGCAGAAAAGAGCCTAATCTGAAAGACAAATCGCAAAAGTGACGCAGGTTACTGGCAGGAGATGTGGACGAATGAACGACACCGCGCTGGAGACTTCTTCGGCACCCCTTGACACTGTGGACCGCGCAATTATTTCCGAGCTGAAGAAGGACGGCAGGATGTCGGTTACGCAGCTGGCCGAGAACGTCCACATTTCCCGCGCACATGCCTATTCACGCATTGCCCGGCTGACAGGCGACGGAGTGATCACCCGCTTCACGGCGGTAGTGGACCCGATCAAGGCGGGCCTGCGGTCATCTGCCTATGTGACGTTGAAGGTGCAGCAGCACTCCTGGCGGGAACTCCGGGAGCAGCTGCGGCAGGTGCCCGAGGTGCATCACGTCGCGCTGGTAGGCGGTGACTTCGACGTCATCCTCTTAGTACGCGCCATAGACAACATCGACCTAAGGCGAGTCATTTTTGACCAGCTCCAGTCCATGCCGGGGGTTGTGGATACGCAGACGTTCCTGGTGTTTGAAGATGTTGAAGTGCGGTAAATCCTTGGCTTTAGCTTTATTACGGCCGCTCCGTGATGCCAGGTGAGTAGCAGCAGCTGCGTCGTGGCAAGATTAGTTCGTTTCGACCCCAAACAGTCCGTGCTGTAACGAGCAGTACGAGTGACTTGATTCATCATGCAGCGTTACCACAACCGGGCATTCCGGAGAAGGAATCAAGAATGCGAATCTCAGCCGTCTTTGTCCATTCCAGATTGTCGGGCCCCGGAAGTCGGGACGCAGAGGTTCGGTCCCATCACGGACTGGGATGCCTCGCCACATGAAAAATGAAGCTCAAAGTATCCACGCAGCAGCTTCCCGCAGCCGGCACACCAGACGCACCAATAAGAGAAGGCGTCTGCGCTGGTTCTTGGTTCTCCTTCTAACTGCAGTCACCCTGATCGGATGTGCTGGCTGGCTGGTGTTCCAGGCCCACAAATTGAACAGCAGTTTGCAGGCAGCGTCTCAGCTGGTGCCGCAGCTGAAAGTGGCGTTGCTTGACAATGATGCAGCCGCGGCGAACCTCTTGGTTGACAACCTGAAGTCCCAGACCGAGGAGGGACGTGCTGCAGGTACTGATCCCTTGTGGAGACTTGCAGGTGCCATACCCTGGGCGGGCGCCAATTTCGCGGCGGCCAGCGAGGTCGCGCTAGTAGCCGATGATGTAGCCCGATCGGGGATAGAACCTCTTGTAGGTGTTTCGCAATCAATCAACTGGTCCACACTCTTGCTGGACGACGGCGGCATAGACGTCGCACGGCTTGCTGCGGCAGGCCCGGCAGTATCTACTGCCGCCGACGCCGTCCGCCAATCCTCCGACCGGCTGGCCGCCATAGATACTGCCCCTCTGCTGCCTCAGATCTCCAAACCGCTCGTGGAGGTACAAGGCCAGTTGTCCGCAGCACGTGAAAATCTGGACGTCGCGGCCAATGCCGCCCAGGTTATTCCGGCCATGTTGGGGGATGGGGCTCCCCGCAACTACCTGCTCATGATTCAAAACAACGCAGAGACGCGCGCTACGGGAGGAATTCCCGGAGCTCTGGCTGTTCTTGCCGTTGACGGAGGCAGGATGACCCTGCAGGAACAAACCAGCGCAGTTGCAATCGGCAAGATGTCCCCTCAGATTCCGCTTGAACCGGCGCAGGAGCTGATTTACTCATCAAGCATGGGCAGCCTCATGCAGGACGTCAACATGACCCCTGATTTTCCGTCTGCAGCCCAAACTGCACTGGGCATGTGGGAACAAAAGTTTGGCAAAAGACTCGACGGCGTCCTGTCGGTGGATCCCGTTGCCCTGTCGTATTTGTTGGACGCCACAGGGCCTATAGCCGTCCCGGAGACAGAGTCCGTCGCTTTCAGCACGGGAGCTTTGCCCCGGGAATTGTCTGCCAGCAATGTCGTGGACACCCTCTTGTCAAGCGTTTACGCGCACGTCCAGGATCCTGCCCTGCAGGATGAGTACTTCGCTTCAGCCGCCCAAGCCGTTTTCCACGGTGTCACGTCAGGAAACGTCGACGCTGATAAGTTGGTTGCTGCGCTGCGCCTGGGCGCAGCTGAACGCCGGCTACTTTTGTGGTCTGGCCACTCAGACGAACAGTCAATCATCGAACGATATCCGTTAAGCGGGACTATCTCCGGACCGAGCAGCGACACTGCACAGTTCGGCGTCTACTTTAATGACGGTACGGGCGCAAAAATGGATTACTACGTCAAGCGAAGCGCTCAACTTATTGAGCAGTGTGGAACCGAAGGTAATAAAGAGATAGTGGTGCGGGTCACCAGTACTAACCACGCTCCCGCTGATGCGTCCGTGTCATTGCCTCCGTACGTAACCGGCGACGGTGTATTCGGAACTCCTGCCGGTCATGTCCAGACCAACGTAACCGTCTATGGTCCTGCCCTGTCCGACGTCGGGTCGGCATTCGCGGATGGTGCTCCTAAGGCGTTCTCAGCGCATCGGCACAAGGACCGCCCAGTAGGGACTGTGACCACCAGATTGGCCCCGGGGCAAAGCAGCACTGTTGAATTCACTTTTGTAAATATTCCCCGGCACTCAGTGTCAACTCTCAATTCGACACCTACTGTTCAACCTGCGGCTGACGTAATCATTGCTCCGCAAAGCGCGGAATGTAGTAAGGCTGAATAGTTAACATGAAATTAACGTCACAGAGGCCAAGTTGACTTTTGACAAGACTGTCAACCCTGCTAATCTCTGACTGAGCACTCAGCACAGATTCCGCCTTGGGATTTGGGGCGGCGAATTCTCCACAAAACTACATCACCCAAAAACACGGTCTCAGGGGGACTCTTGAAAAAATCTCTAGCAGCAGTTGCTCTAGCAGGATGTATTGGCCTTGCCGGTACAGTTCCGGCAGTTGCGTCACTACCTCAGTACCCAGGCACCCCCGATGTATGCGCGGTAGTCCTTTCGGGCACGGTTACGGTGGGCGTTCCCTTCAATCTTTCCGGCGAAACGTCCGGCGGCTGCTTCGCTCCCGGGGTGGCGCTTACGGTCACAGTGACCCTGAACAGCGCTCCGCAAGCCAGCGGCAGTGGAATGGCCGGCGGCCGCGCAGCGGCCGTTCCTGTCAGGATCGCAGCTCCTTTGTCCAATCAGACGCTGAGCGCCCAGGCCGACGGAAACGGTAACTATTCCGTTCCGGTAACCATTGACGAACCGGGCGAGTACACCCTGTCTGTCTCCGGCACTGGCGGATCTTACTCAACCGTGGTCAAGGCTGTGGCTCCGACCGTACCCGGAGTGGCCAACCCCGGGACGGCTACCACCGAGCTCGCAGAAACGGGCGCCGATTCGGGCATCATCCTCTGGTCACTCGTTGGTGCAGGCGCACTTGCTGTCGGTGCCACGTCTGTCCTGGTTGCCCGTCGTGGCTCCAAAACCGCGACGGATGCCTAACCGCTTTCACTAAACTGCCAAGAGGGTGGGTGGCGCTCCGTACATGGAGAACCACCCACCCTCGGACTTTAAGTTTTACCGGGACGTAACCCCGACCGCGGCCTGAAGACCCCCTTTTGAACAGTGGTCTCCCAAGCGAACAGGAACAGCGTCGGTACGCGTTGCGCTGGGGGAATTTCCCGCTGATCTGCTCCAGGGCAGTGGCCTGTCAACAGCAAGTTCGACATCTGAAGCAGACGGAGCGACGTGGGGCCGATCAGCCACAGAAGTGGCTGTAGCATTTCCGAGGGGGAACACACATTGGCAGCTTTAACAGAGAAAACCTTGATGAGGGAACCCTTGGGGAAATCGCTGGACTGGCGCACGCGTACTTTGCGTACCCTTAGTATTACTGACGCATTTGTCATCGCTTGGGCCTTATCAGGCGCCTACATACTTCGTTTTGGTCTGGACGAACAGGGCGCACTGAACAGTCGTCAGGACCAGTTGTACCTTTGGCTGTCAGCGGCGCTCGCCGTAGCCTGGTGGCTCCTGCTTGGTGCCTGGAACAGCAGGCAGAGCAGGCTCCTCGGCTCCGGCCCTGACGAGTATAAAAGGGTTGCCGCCGCCACCTTGTGGCTGTTCGGCCTCATCGCCGTTCTTTCCTACGTCTTCCGGGTGGATACTGCCCGGGGTTTTGTCGGCATCGCCTTTCCCACGGGACTCATCGGACTCATCACCGCCCGGTGGATCTGCCGCAAGTTGTTGACCCTGCATCGTCAGAACGGGCACAGCATGTCCCGGTTGCTCCTGGTAGGTGGCCCAGGCGCCGTTTCCCACCTGGCGGAAGGCCTCGAGGGGGCAAAAGAGGCCGGATATCTGCCTGTTGCTGCATACATGCCTGGCGCTAAAGAGGATGCCGGCGCTGCCTACGGCCTCAAACTTCCCGTGCTTGGTACGGATCCGTCGATGCCGGCCATCCTGGAAGCAATTAAGGATTCCCGGGCGGACACTGTGGCTGTCTCGGCGGGCGTTCACTTGAATCCACGAACCCTGCGCCAGCTCGGTTGGGAACTGGCAGCCCGGAACATCGGTCTCATCATGGCACCGGCTCTCACAGACATCGCCGGTCCCCGCATCCACATGCAGCCGGTAGCAGGGCTGCCCCTGATTCACGTCACCACTCCTTCCCTTGAAGGCGGACAACGCATTGCCAAGAGGTTGTTCGACATCACCTTCTCACTGCTTCTGATCATGGCTACCACCCCGCTAATGCTTGTGATAGCTCTCATGGTCAAGTTAGACAGCCGGGGACCCGTGCTGTTCCGGCAGGAACGCATCGGCAAGGAAGGAGAGGCCTTTCACATGCTGAAGTTCCGCTCCATGGTCGCCGACGCCGAAGCGGTCAAGGCCGGCCTTGCGGAGAAAAACGAAGGCAGCGGCGTCCTGTTCAAGATAAAGGACGACCCGCGGGTGACCCGTGTAGGAAGAGTGCTGAGAAAGTACAGCATGGACGAGCTCCCCCAACTGTTTAACATCCTGGCCGGTTCCATGAGCGTAGTGGGGCCAAGGCCCCCGCTCCCCCGGGAAGTGGCGGCTTACGAACAAAGTGTCCGCCGGCGCCTGTTGGTTAAGCCCGGGCTGACCGGCCTATGGCAGGTCAGCGGCAGGTCCGACCTTTCCTGGCAGGATTCCGTCCGGCTTGACCTGTATTACGTGGAAAATTGGTCACTCGCCGGTGATTTTGTCATCATCCTTCGGACGGTCCGTGCCGTCCTCGGTGGTTCCGGTGCCTACTGATACCCAGATACGAGCCGGGCGACGCTTCGTAACTCGGCTCCCGAACACCCTCTGCAATGACCGAAACCACCTCCTTCCGCGACCGGCCCCAACGCGCTCAGCAACATTTAGTTGGTGGGAGAACAACGCCGTAGACTATGGCAAAAGGCCGTTTTATGCGGTATCCCAGGGGAAATTAGGAAGGCCAATCTTTGGAACTGCGTGACTATATCCGGATTCTCCGGCGAAACTGGATTGTCATCGTGTGCTTCACACTCCTGGGCGTATTGGGTGCGGCGACATCCTCCGTGCTCACACGGCCTATCTACACCGCTGAGACCCAGCTGTTCGTAGCCATCCAGAATTCCGGATCCATCACCGAGCTCCAGCAAGGCAACACCTTCAGCCAGGCTCGGGTGCAGTCCTACGTCAAAACCGCAATTACTCCTGCCGTCCTGAGCCCGGTCATCGAAGAACTTGGCTTGGACCTCACCCCGCAGGAGTTAGCAGGCAAAGTCAGTGCAAGTGCCGAGAGCAGCACCGTACTGATCGCCATCGCGGTAAGCGATCCCTCAGCCTCCCAGGCAGCAGCCATCGCTCAGGCTGTCGCCAGCAGCTTGGCAACGACCGTCGAAAATCTCGAAAAGTCTGAGGACGAGGCCGCCTCTCCGGTGAAATTGTCGATTGTCACCCCGGCAGCCGTCCCTCAGTCGCCTTCCTCCCCAAATGCGCGTTTGAATATTCTGGTCGGTTTCCTGATCGGGCTTGCCCTGGGCCTGGGTGCAGCGATTCTTAGAACAGCACTGGACAACAAAGTCCGTGGCGAGGCGGATCTCCGCAAAGTTACTGACACCCCGATTCTTGGCGGCATAACCTTCGACAAAGACGCTGGCAGGAAGCCGCTTATCACTCAGGTTGCTCCTCAGAGCCATAGGGCTGAATCATTCCGCCAGCTTCGTACCAACATGCAGTTCGCCAACATCAGCAAAAAGTCCGGCGCGGTCATCGTCACTTCCTCCCTGCCGAGCGAGGGGAAAAGTACCACAGCCACCAATATCGCGATCGCCCTCTCCCAGGCTGGCCAGCGCGTAGCTCTGATTGATGCCGATCTCCGGCGTCCCACCGTCAGCGAGTACCTCGGACTGGACCGCAATGCGGGTCTGACCACTGCTCTCTTGGGCGATGTGGACGTTCACGACCTGCTGCAGCCTTGGGGTGAGGACCAGTTGTACGTCCTGACTTCCGGGCAGGTACCGCCCAACCCCAGCGAACTCCTCGGCTCTGATGCCATGTTGCGGTTGATTCGCCGGCTTGAGGACGCGTTCGACGCCGTCATCATCGATGCGCCCCCGTTGCTGCCCGTGACGGATGCCGCCGTGCTGTCACAGCACGTAGGCGGAGTCATCTTGGTGGTCAGTTGCCAATCAACCCGGCAGGCGGACTTGGCTAAATCTCTTGAATCCCTGGAATTGGTCGGGGCGAATGTCTTGGGTGCGGTTCTCAACAAGCTTCCCACTAAGGGCGCTGATGCGTACTCGTACTCGTACTACACCTACGAAAGCGCTGATGCGCCCAACAGCGACACCCGGCAAGTTGCCCGGCAATCAGATGCGGCCAACAGCGCCGGAGAGCTCCGTGCAGCAAGGCATGAAAAGGCACTTCCGTCTTTTAGAGCTTGACTCCCCCGCTGCTGGCAGCAATAACGGATACATGACTGATGACACCGCGGGAGTGGTCTTGTCAACAAACCCTTCAAAACTTCACGTGAATGAACCGTCGTTTCATTAACACAAGTTAACTTCACGAGAATTTAATGTCTGATTACTGGTTTTAAGAACTCGACTCTGTCGCCCCTGGAAGATACCGTCCGCCGGCTAACTGTCACCGCCGCCACCTTTTCCAGTAGAAAAGGCCCCGCCATGGCGGACCTGCTGCTGCAATCAAGCCGCGCTGGGCCATCACTTGCGCTTGATGGGCACCGCCGGCCGAGGCCTTAATCGTTACGGGCACGCACGCGGTAGCCAGCGGAGGGGTATTACTGTTCCACATAGCCAGCTGTTCAGTGGACGGCACCAACTTTTTCTGGCGGATTCTCAGTGGGCTGGACTGCCTGCCCTTTTTGTCGGCGCAGCCGCAGTGCCGGCTTCTCCACAAAATGGTAAGTGGCTGCGGCCAGAGCAATGGTTGGTACAGCCACGCAGAGGAGGTTGAAGGCCATTCCCCCCGGGTCATCAGCTGCGAAGAACCCTGTGCGAACGAACAGAAGCAAAACAGGGTAATGCCACAAATAGATACCCAGTGAGATGGTGCCGAGGTAATGCAGCGGCCTCGCGTCGATCATCCGCGCAAGGCGGGAAGTGCGGTTTTCCAGCGCCGGGAGAACCAGAACCAGGATGACTGCAGCTGAGGCCAGTGCCAGAGCCGTGGCGAGGTATCTGGACTGCAGGACGAAGGCCGCTGCTGAAGCCGCTGCAGACACAACGAAGACGAGCAGGGACCACCGTCTCAGCGCCGCGATACTGTATTTAGGCGTCGCACCACCCTGACGTCCCTGGTGTTTAGCGAGGACGAAGATGGTAGCAGCGAGCATGCCGAGGCCAAAGTTGTCCGCCCAAACCAGGAAGCTCCGCGACAGCACCGCTGTCCAGTTTGCTCCCCACTCAGCTGCCAGCGGATCCAGACCCCTGCTCTCCGACCAGCGTCCGGCTGCAAGCCTCGACAACATGCCCAGGGCAGCGAAGGACAGCGGCACTGCGAACGCCAGCACCCGGGCGGAAATCCTGGTCCGGTCGCGGAGGATAAAGGCCACCAGCATCACTGTTGGAAGCGCCACGTAGAAGGCAAGTTCCACGGTGAGCGTCCAGGCAGGATTCAAGCCGGTCTGCAGATACCCGGGAAAGTAGTTTTGGAGCAAAGAAAGGTGCAGCAATACGGTGGCGGGATCCGTCAGGGATCCGGTGCCATCATCGGTACGCGGTACGGAAGCCGCTGACGCGTTCTCCACGAACAATGCTTTGAAAACAAAGTTGGCCACCAGGAAGGCAGTGAGGTAGGCGGGAAATATACGCAGTGCCCGGTTGCTGAAGTAATCGGTAAGCCGCGGCATACCGACGCCGGTGAGGAGTCGGCTGACGAAGGGCATGTAAATGAAGAACCCGGAAAGCACGAAGAAAAACACGATAGCCTGCGCCAGGAGTCCCAGCCTCGTAGCCGCCAGAGTCTGTGGAGTCAACAACGCTCCGGAATGGGCGAGCAGCACCCCTAGGGCCAGCAGGCCCCTGGTGCCTTCCAGGCCGGCCAGGCGGGACCCTCCGGGGGCGGAACTCTTCCTGTGACGGGCGCTCATACGGTCATCACCTTCGGGGCCTGCCGTGTGCTTGAGGTTTTCTTATGGTCCGGCGCCTCAACGGGTGGTGCTGCAGGCTCATGGAAGGGAACAAGAAAAGCCATGAACATTGAAAAGACCATGGCGACAGGAGGAATAGTGACAACAGGGAAATCCAGTTGCAGCGCTACAAACACCAACCCGCAGAAACCGGCGCCCACCAGCCCCGGTCCCAGGTCCTTGGACCGCATGGTCCTGAAAGCCAAGACCACACCGATCAACAGGACCGCGCAGAACGCAAGGCCGGTGAGAATTCCACCCCTGTACACGGTCAGTAGGGGCGCATTCGCTACGTAGTTGGTCAGGAATGCCGCTTCACCGTCCCTGAACTCAATACGCCCCCACCCCAAGCCAAAAAACCAATGACCCTCCAGGTGGCGGGGAAAGTCTCGTAGGGCCGCCGCACGGGCTGTGGAGCCGGCATCGGAGCTGCCAAAGGATTCAAAGATCCTGCTTTGGACTTCGGGGACGGCAAAAAGGGCGGCACCGGCTGCGGCGCCCAGGCCCACCGTCTTCATACGGCCTCCCAGACGCATGTTCTGCATCGCCAGGAACAGCAAGAGGGCCACCACCGCCGAGAAGATTGCCGCCCGGCTCAAGGTAAGCGCCAGGGCAGGCAGCAGGGTCAGGAACGCCAGGACCAGCAACGGGCCACGGAGCAAAGCAACAGACAGGAACAGCGCAACGAAGAGGAACAGGCCGGCCGCGTTCGGATCGATGTAAGTACCCGTGAGCCTGACTGACTGCTCAGTGGCACCGAAAACAAAGCGGAGTGACTCTGCGCCTGAAAGATATCCGAAGGGTGCCAGGAACGCCAGGTACCGCCCGCTTTGGTCAAAGATGACCCCGAAAATGCCCAATACTGCCGATGCTATGGATCCGTATACGAAGAGCCGGCCGAACTGCCGGCGCTCCCGCCCGCTGAGTCGCAGCAGAGACAGCCCGGCGGTACTGGCAACCAGCCACTTGGCATACTCGATCATGTCGTAGCTGCTGGTGTAAGTGACTATCACAGAGATGGTGCTGAGGATGATGAGCACCAGTATCGCCCAGCCCAGCACGCCTCCCTGACCCGTTTTGCCCGGGCGCAAGAGCGCCGCAACACAGGTTCCGGCTCCAAGCATCAGCACCAGGGGGATCGACGTACCAGGGAGCACACCGAAGGGCAGAAAGGCCAGAACCAGGGCCGTGGTCCCGAAGACAACCATGGGCCTGGTTGCGGCGACATAGATGCCCCAGGGCAGAACCACCAATGCCAGGGCCATCATCCTCGCACCGGTGAAGGGGTCGGACACCAGGAACCCCGCCAGAAGCGTCAGGAGTCCAGCGGCCGCAAGCATGGCTTTGTTCAAGCGTTCAGCCACCTTTGCACAGTTGATTGGGGGGCTCCTGAATTCCACCGGGCTGCATTGAGTTCGTACATCCGGTCACCTTCGGCGGCAGCTGCCGAAGCGTCCAGGAGGAACTCGCGGCAGCGCTCCACAAATCCTTCCTTCGTGTCGAAGGTGGGGAGCTGGAAGACGGGGGCGAGGGAACCGACCGCCGGGCCCGTTCCAACCAACGGCAACCCGCGGCTCACCGAGTCCAGAATCTTCACGCGTACTCCCCCACCGGTCAGGATGGGAGCCACGAGTGCCCTGCAGGAGCCCAGCGTGGCCACAAGGTCGTCGGCGAACCCGACATCCGTCATCCCCGCCGGCAGTTCCACCTGTAGTTTTTCCTCGGACCGCTTGCCAACGACCAACAGTTCGGCGCCGGGGATGCCGCGGGCGATGTCCGGCCACCACTGAAGCAGAAGCTTGAATGCTTCCTGGTTCGGCGGCCAGGTACGGTCACCGAGGAAGACGAGGCGAGGCCCGGTGGCAGCGACGTTGATTTTTTCAGCCGGCGGCAGGGTGACGTCCAGCCAATGCACGCGCTGCGCTCCGTGTTTCAGGTAGGTCCGGGCTTCATCCTCATCGTAGGTACCTATGGCATGTGCTGCCATCCCTACCCGGAGTTCATCGCGCCAGATACGGCGGGCATCCAGCTTACCGATCAGTCCTCGGGTGGCCGTCCACACCAGCGACTCCGATATGACCGTATTGACCAGCAGCTTGGCGTCCGATCGATGGTGCCTTGACCGCAGGTAGGGTTCGGCCATGTACGAATGGTCGGCAATGAAAATGTCGGAGTTGATGCCGTTCAGGGCGTCAACATAGGCATCCACGTTGAACCGGGTATGTACCAGGCTCTTCCTGTCCCGGATGCTCCGCGCCGCAATTTTAGCCAGGCTCACCTCGGGCTTCTGAACACGCTGTATCCCGGGGGCAGTGGATGACTCATCGTAGGACAGGCAAAGTACGTCCACGGAGGCGGACTCGCGCGCAAGGTCCATCAGCAGGCGGGACAGGGTGAGGTCGCCGCCGTGTGTTGTGGTCGGATCCTTGGAGAGGAGAAATGTTGCCTTCTTCACGGGACGTGTTCCTTCACTGATTCAGGAGTTGTTGTCATGGGACTCAAGAGTTCGGGGTTTTTATGGACAGCACGGACATACCAAACGGCGAGGACCGCTTCAGCAACGCCTGCTGCAATTGCCGCACCGGCCGCACCGAGTGGAGCCAGGACGGCAATGAGAACCAGCTTAATGATGACCGCCACGCCGCCGCCCAGTACGCGTGCCCGATCCCGGCCCTGGACGTACATGATGGTTGTCATCACCATTACGACGCACCGGAGCGCTGTGAACGCCCCCAGGATCATCAGCGTGGTGGCGACCTCAGGGGCCAGGCCGGTGGCCGAAAGAACCAGGCCCGCGGCCAGCACCGAAGAACCGAAAAGACCCGCAATGATGCCGATGGTGCGTCCGCCGGGACCGGCTGACGGGTGTCCTCCGGCCGTTCTGAGGGCCCCGTGGTAAGTGTGGGCGTGCATCTGCGCAAACGACGCAACGGCGAGAACCACGATGGACGCAACCGAGTAGTACCCCACCACGGTGTTGTTGGTCAGCAGGCCAAGCAGGAGGATATCGCCCTGGATGTGAAGCGCAACGATCAGGGCGTCGGTCCACAGTAAGGACCACTCCTTGAGTTTCCCGGGCCACGCCGGCCGGTATCCCCGAACGGTCAGAAGGGATACCACCACGACGGGAGCATACGGAACCAGGTAGGCAAGGCAAACGGCCTCAATTGATTGCCCCGGTATCAGCCACATGGCCAAAGCTCCCGCGGCAACGGCAGCCCCCTGCCGGTAAACGTCCCAACGCATCACGATGTTCGGATGCCCGCTACGAAGAGACTGGCTCTTAACGGCGTTGAAGGCAATCTCGCCACCGGCAACAATCAAACCGAAGCCGAGGGCAAAGACGTGGGTGTAGAGGAGGCAGCCGGCAACAACCAGGAAAGTGCCAAGGAGGGCCCGCGCAGTCCGCTCGGTATTATGCTCGGCATCGCTGCCCCGGAGGGAACGGACCAGAAAGGGATTATCCAGCGGTGCCGCGATGATCGCGGCGAAGGAAAAGGCCATGGCGTACAGTCCATAATCCGCAATTCCCACATGCACGATGAGCGCCGTGGTCCAGGCAAGACCCAGGGACCTGCCCATAACGATCCAGGCGGAAGCCGAACCGGCTTTCAGCAGGTTGGCACCCAGCACCCTTCGGATCATTCCTTCGCCCCCCGGCTGAGTCCTGCAACCGGACGGCTGGATGCCATACTTCCGGATCCGTGGATCCTGCCGCCATGCTGATCCGCGGAGCCGATGGCGCCGACCCAACCGGCCAGGAACATCCGGGTCACGCTTTCCGCTGACCACTTGTCCTTCAGCACCCCGGTTCCGGCCTCCAAAACAGTCAGCCGGTCCGCGTCCCGCAGTACAGTGTTGGCCACCTGGCACAGTTCATATGTGCCCCCGTCCACCACGACCGCTCCGCCGTCGGCATCCAACTCCCGCAACGAGCCATAGGCCCGTGCGAGGACAGGCGTGCCGTACGCGATGGACCGGGTCACCGTGCTTGCCGCCGGGAAGGCCTCGCGGCCGTAGGACAGCCGCCCGCCGTAGGGGACCATCAGCATACGGATCGAGTTGAAGAAGGCGTCTTCTTCAGGGCCATTGACCTCACCCAGAATCTCGACGCCGGGCATCGCCTCGAGCTTCTCGGTGCCCCTGCCTGCCACCCTGATGATGATTTCGTCGTCGAGCGCTTCGCGCAGGGCCTGGAGACCGTCAAAACCCTTGCCGCGATACACGTAGCCGAAAAGTCCTACGGCGAGCGGCCGCCGGGCCACTGGATCCAAAGCCGGGCGCGACGGCACGATCAGGGCGGCGGGCACAACTGTCGACCGCCGCATGACCTCACGCAACTTCCGGGCACCGAGCGAACTCAAGGTGAACAGTGTCCTGGAAGTGTTCGCCCAGGCCTCCAGCCGGGGCGTCAGGCGGCTGAGCGGCAGGTGGATGCCGTGGTTCAGGACGCGCGAGCGTGCAGCAAGGCGGGTCCTGAACGGCCACCAGACGGCGTACGGCGGATCATGGACAGTAGCAGTCACTACGACCCCGCGCAGCCCCAGTGTGGCCCAGAACGGAGTAACTGCGCCTCCACTTTGTTCGGAGTGCACGATGGTAGGCACGTCAGGCTCTTCGTCGATAAGCCTTCGGAGGTTCCGGCGGTGGCGGATGATGTCACGCAGGGTGTCATCACCAGGACCTCCATGCCGGTACTCGCGCACCTGGGCAAAGTGCGGCGAGACGGCAGCGACGAAATCATCTGCGTAGTCGCCTACGCCGCTGGTTCCCGAATGCGGAGCAAGATGGATAAGGCGGTAGCCCGAAAGGATGTCGGTCACGGCGTCCCGCTTAGAAGAACAGGGGCCGGTAGGAGGGATCGTATGTCAGCGCGGATTCACGCTGTCCGCGGACTTGCGCCGGGATCCCGGCCACGATGGCCATATCGGGTACATCTTTGCGGACCAGGGAGCCTGCTCCCACCACTACGCCTTTACCCAGGGTAACGTCCGGCAGCACGGTGGCGCGGCTGGCGATCCAGGAGAACGCCCCTACGGTGATGGGCAGCAGGACGTAGTCGAAGGTGTCCGAGTCCGGCAGGTGGGTTCCCGTAATGAAGTGCACATCACTGGCCACCACGGTGTTGTCGCCGATTGTCAGGCCTCCTCGGGCATCCAGCATGCAGCGGAAGCCAATGCCTACGCTGTTGCCGATGACAAGATTGCGGATACTCAGCACAGTGGTTCCCCGGAAGACGCTGCTGCCTGCCCCGATCTTCGCGCCCCACAGTCGCAGGGCGGCCAGGCGGAACGCATGCGAGGGCACATGGGTGGCAAAAAAATTGTAGAAAATGACGCCAATGCGGTCCCAGGCCTTGGTCAACACGAGGGTGCTCCTTGATGGTGCTTGTGGTTGGTTGTGGGTGCCCTGTTAGAAGAACAGCGGCTTGTACTTGGGCCGGTAGTCCAGGGAAGAGTTTCGTTGGCCACGTACCTGGGCAGGTACGCCGGCCACGATATCCATAGGGGCAACGTCCTTCCGTACCAGAGAGCACGCCCCGACGATCGCTCCCCTGCCCAATGTCACCCCGCCCAGGATGGTGGAGCGGCTGGCAATCCAGACATGATCCCCCACCGAGGTGGGCGTTGTCACCGCAGCGAAATCATCCGAGTTGGGTTCGTGGTGCGCTGTGATGAATTGGGTATCGCTGGCGATCACAACGTTGTTCCCGATGCTCAGGCCCCCTCTGGCATCCAGGAGGCACCGGAAACTGATGACGCAAGCCTCACCGATCTTCAGGCTGCGGATTCCCAGCACGGTGGTTCCCCGAAACACTGCCGAATCCTTGCCGATCTCGGCACCGAAGAGACGCAGGAATCCGGTTCTGGCTGCATGTGAAGGCACATGGGTCACCACGAAGTTGTAGAGCACGACGCCGGCGTGGTCCAGTACATTGCCCAGCTTCATGATCTGCCTCTCATAGTTTCTTCCTGCCGGCCCCTGGATGCACCGTCGGCCTGGCCACCTGAAGCGATCCAGGAGGTGATATTTTCCCTGAATACCTGCCTGTCGAAGTCCCAGGCCCGGTCGCGGCATGCTTTGGCATCGATTCCGGCCGCGGCTTCAATGGCCGCCTTGAATTCCGCTCCGCTGAAGTCTTCCAGCAGGTGACCCGTGACGCCGTCGACCACTGTCTCTGAGGCGCCGCCCACCCGCGCTGCGATCACGGGGGTGCCTGTTGCCATGGCTTCGACCGGCATAATCCCGAAGTCCTCGACGGGAGGAAAAACGTAGACAAGGGCGCGACGGTAAAGCTCACGAAGGAGCTTGTGCGACGGCCGGTCAACGAAGGTTACCAGTCCGGGGTTTTGGGCTGCCCGTGCCTGGAGCGCGCCCATCTCGGGTCCATTCCCCGCCAGGACCACCTGGACCTTGGCTGCTGCGCCAGCTGCGATCACCAGGTCAAGGCGTTTGTAGGGGATAAAGCGCGAGGCCCCCAGAATGAAAGTCTCGGGAAGTCCGGCAAGGATGACTTCTTCTTCCGGAGTAAAACCGCCGCTTTCTTCTGTGTCGAAATCGCCGACGTTGACAGGCGGATAGATCACAGTGCTTTCACGATCCCAGGTCTCAGCGATCCGCTGGCTGACGAAGCTGCTGATCCCGGCAATTGCCGTAGCTTCCCCGGCGCGTTTGCGGTCCAAAGATTTGAGGGGAACAGATGCCACCCGGACGGGAAAGGACGTCCCCCGGGCATCCATTTGCGGTGTCCAGATGTACCGGGCCGGTGTGTAGGCGTACACAAACTTCGGTGCAGACCGGGCAGGCCCTGAAAAACGCGCGTGGTGGGCGAAAAGATGCGAGCTGCACAGCACCCACTCGGCGTCGCTGTAGCCCAGGGACCGCCAGGTGGCCGGCATAAACGGCAGCGCAGCAGCCTTGGACTTGCGCAACGGAGTCCGGGCCAGCCAAGTCTCGGATATCCGATCTGCCGGGAAGCGCCCGGGAGCGTTATCCCAGAGGCACTTTATTGGTGCATCCGGGAACGCCAGGGCGATCTCCTCCATGACTTTTTCCGCACCTCCGTGCGGTTCAAGCCATTCGTGGACGATGTATCCGGTCATCGGTTGGTCTCCTCTGTGGCGCTGTCCGCGTCGGCAGACAGGAGATCTGCATCGTGCCGTGTCATTCGGGCCACAATCTCATCGAATTTCACTGTCGGTTTCCACCCGAGGACATCGTGGGCCTTGGTGTAGTCCCCACACATCTGGGTGGCATCAGCCGGCCGGACAAAGCGTTGATCCACGAAGACGTGCTTTTCCCAATCCCCGATGTCCACCGCTGCAAAAGCTGCTGCCACAAAGTCACGAACCGAATGGGATTGACCGGTCGCTATCACGTAGTCGCCTGCCGCGTCCTGGTTGGCCATGCGGATCATCGCATCTACAAAATCCGGTGCCCAACCCCAGTCACGACGCGCTTCCAGGTTGCCCAGACCAAGACGTTCGGTTGAACCGGCGGCGATAGCGGCCACCTGCGCCGTAATTTTCCGGGTCACAAAATTCAACGGCCGACGCGGCGATTCATGGTTATACAGAATGGCGGACGAAGCGGCTAAACCACGGGCACGATAAATCCCGGTCATTGTATGGGCATAGGCCTTGGCGGCACCGTAGGGATTGACAGGGCGCACCGCCGTCTGCTCATTCTGGGGTGAGTCCACGGGATCACCGAAGATTTCGGCGCTTGACGCCTGGATGAACGTGACGGGCCGGCCGGAGCTCTCCTGAAGAGCGAGCGCTCCGTCCAGCATTGCCGCTACCGCCGTTCCACAAACCTGCGCAGTCATGGCCGGCTCGCTCCAGGACCGCGCCACGGAGCTGATACCGCCGAGGTTGAACACGACGTCGGGTTCAACGTCTGCGATAACTGCACCGAGTGTTGCGGGCTGGGCGAGGTCGCCCTGACGGA
This sequence comes from Pseudarthrobacter sp. MDT1-40-2, assembly GCF_059383595.1. Lineage (NCBI taxonomy): Bacteria > Bacillati > Actinomycetota > Actinomycetes > Micrococcales > Micrococcaceae > Pseudarthrobacter > Pseudarthrobacter sp. MDT1-40-2. Next base: position 945,478 of record NZ_JBWZCL010000001.1, read on the forward strand.
CATGGATGCGCCCGTCAGCGGCCTCTGATCCCTCCGACCCCGGGCGGACCAGGGCATGAACCTCCCAGCCGTCTTTCAACAACTGATCAGCCAGGTAGCTGCCGTCCTGTCCTGTGATTCCCGTAACGAAGGCCCGGCGGCCGGAGTTGATCGGCGGCATGGCTCAGACAAGAACCTTCTGCCCGGCGAGGTCGTGCTCGACCATCATCGAGACAAGTTCGGGGAAGGAGACCGTGGGATTCCAGCCGAGCTTTTCGCGTGCCTTGGACGGGTCACCGATCAGCAGGTCAACCTCTGCGGGGCGCATGAAGCGCGGATCCTGGCGGACGTACTTGCTCCAGTCATCGATGTCGACGGCTGCGAAGGCGACGTCCAGCAGTTCCTTGATGGAGTGTGTCTCGCCGGTGGCGATGACGTAGTCATCGGCAGTGGGCTGCTGCAGCATGCGCCACATGGCATCCACGTAGTCGCCGGCGAAGCCCCAGTCACGCTGGGCATCGAGGTTGCCCAGAACCAGTTCATCCTGCAAGCCCAGCTTGATCCGGGCTACGGCGCGGGTGACCTTGCGGGTTACGAACTCGGGTCCACGGCGGGGGGACTCGTGGTTGAAGAGGATGCCGCTGGAGGCGTGCATGCCGTAGGACTCTCGGTAGTTGATGGTCATGTAGTGGCCGAAGACCTTGGCAACTCCATAGGGAGACCGCGGCCACAGGAGCGTGGACTCCCGCTGCGGGACGTCCTGAACCTTGCCGTACATCTCGGAGGAGGAGGCCTGGTAAAAACGGACCTTGTCGATGTCCGAGCCGGCGTAGAGCCTTGTTGCTTCCAGGATGTTCAACACGCCCTTGCCGGTGACATCGCTGGTCATGGAGGCGTTTTCCCATGAGTAAGCGACGAAGGAGATAGCACCGAGGTTATAGATCTCATCAGGCTGGGCGATCTCCAGCACGCGGGTCAGGCTCGCCATATCTTGGAGGTCTCCGGTCAGGATTTTTACCTGCGGAACGATCTGGTTGACCAGCTCAATCTTGGGGTTGTTCTGACCACGTACCAGGCCAAAGACCTCATAGCCCTTGGAAAGCAGCAATTCGGCGAGGTAGAGGCCGTCCTGGCCTGTGATGCCGGTGATGAGCGCGCGAGGCATAGTTCTCCTTCTGACAGGGCAATTTGCGAGATCGGTGATAGGTGTTAGGTTCCCGTGCGCTCCGATAGCGGAACTCGGCGAAACATCAATCCAAATAGTAGGGCCACCGCTAAGTGACTAAAGAATCTTGTCTATAGTATGACCTGTGTAAATTGCGGTGAAGTAAATTCTTTGCTGGTTCAGTATGAAGTCTTGACACATGCGCGAACGAAGTGTCACAACGTCACTTCTTTCCTTGGCGGCCGTGTTAGTCTTTCTCGTTTACGTCACCTCAGGAAGGGTGCGCATGTACCTGTGGTCCAGGGGGAATGCCATGTCCCCGGGACCCGGAAAACAGCTGCTGTTTCCCTTTCTGTTGATTCTTGCTCTCATTGGGTTTTGGCCTTCTCCTGTTGACAAGCCTGCGGCCGGGCTGCTTGCTGACGTTCTTTCTTTCCTGCACCGCGCAGGCTTTCCTGCTTGGTTCGACTATGGATTGCTCGAAGCATCGGCCAACTTCTATCTCTACATTCCGCTGGGGTTCCTGCTGGCGCATTTGTTTCCGGGCCGCCAGCGGTGGCCGGTCGGTGCAGCGCTGGGCTTCCTTACCTCCGCCTGCATCGAACTGGGGCAACTGTTTTTTTTGGCAGAGAGATTTCCGAGCCTCCTGGATATCTTGATGAATGGCCTTGGTGCGGTAGCAGGTATCGCCCTGATGGTCGCAGGGGAAAAGATCAGTCGAAGTGATAATGTTCACGTCGATAACCGCTCTAAGGATGAAATGACGCTTACGCCAGATATCCAGGAACAACCCGTCCGCCGTACTCGTCGGAGGCGTCGGCGTCGTTCACCCCGGAACAAGGGCAGGAAAGTACTGATCGGCGCAGGTGTTCTGGTTCTTGCCGCCGCGCTGGTGGCAGGCTCCTACCTCTACCATCTGGCCCAGACGTTCGATTCCGGGACCGGAAAAATCAAGGCTGCATTTCCCGCCGAAGAACTTCGTCCTCACCCCGACACCGCGGCCATGAATATTCTCATCATGGGCAGTGACAGCAGGGAAGACCCAAAGTTGGACTTCAACCTGGATACTGCCAGCGATCAGCGTGCAGATTCCTTGATTCTTGTGCACATTCCGGCGGACCGGCAGCACGTCTACAGCGTCTCGCTGATGCGGGATCTCTGGGTAGATATTCCGGGACATGGAGATGCGAAAATCAACGCCGCACTGGCCCTGGGCGGAGTTCCGCTGATGGTCCAGACCGTCGAATCCGTCCTTGAACAGCGGATTGATCACGTCGCCTTGGTGGACTTCGAGAGCTTCAAGGGCCTGACAGACGCCCTTGGAGGCGTAGAAGTTCAAGTGGAGGTGCCTTTCGTAAGTTCTGCTCCTGGCGCCCACGCCTTCAAAACCGGAACCAATTCTCTGAACGGGGCCGAAGCTCTGGCCTTTGTCCGGGAGCGCTATGCCTTCCCGGACGGGGACTATCAGCGGGTCCGCAACCAGCAGGCCTACCTGAAGGGTGTTCTCAGCAAGGCCGCCACCCCCGCAACTGCGCTGAATCCGATCAGGGTCAGCAACATGCTCGGCGCAGTGGCTCCTTATATGGTGGTCGACGAGGAGCTGGACTCCACTACCCTTGCGCGGTTGGCGTTCGAACTCAAGGATGTCCGGCCCAACGACTCGATTATGTTTACGCTACCCACCATGGGCACGGGAGTCTCGCCTGACGGGCAATCCATCGTCCTGCGGGATGATCAGGCCACATTGGACGTCCGGACCGCGCTCTCAGCCGGAACCCTTGATGGCTACCTGGCCGCACACCCCCAACTTCTTCATTAGCCAGGACTTGGAAAGCCAGACCCGTTCAGCGGTAATGCCAACCGCGTACGTCTGTAACCCTTCGCGCCGAGCAGAGGAATCGTGACTAGCGGAAAAGTGCTAGCCAGCCGATGCGGGAGAGGCATATCCCAAGGGGTTTGTGCTTTGCCAGCGCCAGTGGTCCTGACACATCTCAACGAGGCTCTTCTGAGCGGACCAGCCGAGGTCTTTCAAAGCGGCTGACGGGTCTGCGTAGCTGGTTGCTGCGTCGCCTGGACGCCTGTCAGCGAACTCGAATGGGATCTGCCGGCCCACCACGTCACTGAACGCCTGGATGACTTCCAGGACGGAGGAACCCCTGCCGGTGCCGAGGTTCCACCGGAAGACTCCAGTAACATTCTTCAGGTACTGCAGGGCAGCGAGGTGCCCGGCTGCGAGGTCAACGACGTGGACGTAGTCGCGTACTCCGGTGCCGTCCGGCGTCGGGTAGTCCTTTCCGAACACACTGACCTTGTCGCGGCGTCCGACCGCCACCTGAGCCACGAACGGAACCAGATTATTGGGAATCCCACGGGGATCTTCGCCGATGAGACCGGATTCATGAGCACCTACGGGGTTGAAGTACCGGAGCAGCGCAATGCTCCACCCGGTCTCGGCGGCTCCAAGATCGGACAGGATGTCCTCGATCTGTTCCTTGGTGCGTCCATACGGGTTCGTGGCGTCGAGGGATACCTCCTCGTGCAGGGGAACCTCCTCGGAGGCTCCGTAGACCGTTGCTGAGGAGCTGAACACCAGTGTACGGACGCCGGCGGCCTCCATGGCGTCGAGCAGGTTGAGAGTTCCCACCACGTTGTTCCGGTAGTACATCAGTGGCTTCTCCACCGACTCTCCTACAGCCTTCAAGCCCGCAAAGTGAATCACGGCATCAAGCTGCTCTGTGGCGAACACTCCCTCCAGCGCGGCAGGATCGAGCAGGTCCACGCACCTGAAGTCGACGGTGCGTCCAGTGAGCTTCTGCACCCGTTCCAGCGACTCACGCTTGGAGTTTAGAAGGTTGTCCAGCACCACAACGTCGTGGCCCTGTTCCAGAAGGCAGAGGGTGGTGTGGGAACCGATATAGCCGGCGCCGCCGGTGACTAGAACCTTCATGTTTTTGAGCCTAGAGGATTCGGGCTGATGAAGTGGAATTGGGAGGACTCGGGTGTCATCTCGCCGGAACACCCTTCACGACTAAGTTCGCACCGATGTCGTGGGTCACCACCGCACCCGCCCCTACGGTGGTCTCACGACCTACCGTCAGCCCTTGGAGGACAACTGCTCCAGCCCCTATGAGGCAGGCATGGTCGACTGCAGTATTACCGGATATCACCGCGCCAGGATTGATGGATACGTAGTCTGCGAGTGTAGCGTCATGGCCAATAATGGCGCCCGGGTTCAGATGCACATGACGACCAACGCCGACGTTTGTTGAGATCTGCACGCCGGAACAAACGACGCTTCCCTCCCCAAGCCGTACCCTGGAGCCCAACACCGCGGATGGATGAACGACTGTCTCCGGCTGCAACCACGCCACTGTTTCAAGAAGTGCACAGATTTTCTGCCGCGTGGCGGGATTCCCCACCGCCACGATGTACGCCGCGGGCCGACGTCCTGAAATCCAGTCCGACAACGTTCCGAGATAGCTTTGACCGGCGTCGGCTAGCCTGGTGAGGGCTTCAGAGTTCGGGTCGTCATCGAGTACTCCCAGCACGTTGTACGCCGGCGACTCAGCGCTTCGGTTGATCGCGTCCAGAACATCGAGCACCTCACGGCCGAACCCACCGCCGCCTATTACCACCACCGGTTTAGTCATGTTGCCTTCCCTTCAGCTTTTCTCATCTTTGCTGCTCCACGTGCGGCCTTACCGCTGCCTGGCGTGACGGGGGGCCAGCAACGGGGCATCATCCCGAGCACTGAACCGAGCTTTCAAAACATAAGAGGCCCACAACCCGCCAACCACCATGACCACTACCCGGGCCAAGCAGCAACCCACTGCCCCTAACAGGAAGGATCCGCCCACGTAGGCGATGGTCGCGAAAACACCAGTGATTCCTGCAACACATCCAGCTTCCCCCAGCCACCCTGCCCCAATCATGCCCCTGGTACTCACCACGAGCATGGCGTATCCGAGCTCTGACGCGGCCACTATCAGGACGAACGTGGGCGCCAGAGCAAACTCCTCTCCGAATACAGGCACAGCCAGCAGTGCCACGGCTACTACCAACACCACAGCTACAGCTGCGCTGGCAGCCACAGAGGTCCACTGCAACCGCACCGAGGACCGCCATCCGGCGCCCTCTGCTGCGCGATGCGTTGCCAGTTGCGAAATTGCCGTGGGAGCCAGCCGTATACCTTCGGCCAAAGTGACCGCCAGTGCATAGACGGCGATCAGGGACGGCGGGATGAAAAAGCCCAGAATCAGGCGGTCCATCCGGGTGATAAGAGCGTACCCAATCGGCAGCCCCATGCTGCGGAAGCCTTGCGCCAGCAGCTGCACGCCCTCCCGCAGTGGCACGCCTAGATTCAGCGCGAGGAACGCGGCCTTCCTCCGGCCGACCACCGCTATTCCTATGACAACAAGTGTCCCGACGGCCTGTACGGCAACCATGGACCCGGCGGTGGGCAGCAACAGACCGACTACCAAAACACCTGCAAGTCCGGTCACTGCAGATAATCCCGCCCACGTGGATCCGGCTTGAAATAGCCCGGCAGCGAAATATGCCTCTGTGACCTGCAGCAGCAGTACCTGTGACACAGCTGCCGCAGCAGTTGCCACGACAAGGCCAGGGGAAGCCAGATCGATGCCGGTGAATCGAGCAAAAAGCAGGCATGCCATGATGGATAAAAAAGCGGCACATGCCGCAGTCCAGAGGGAGACGCTTCCGTAAACTCTTGCCAGATTCCTTTGGTCGACGGGTTCAAGTTGCGGCCACTCGGAGCGCAAAACGTTCCCCGTTCCGCCGGCACATAGGGCACTTGTAAGCGCCGCGATGGTCAGGGACAGGACCATGACGCCCCGCTCGTCAACTGGCAGCAACTTCGTCGCCAACAGGGCGGCTCCAGCATTGGCCGCGAGCTGGAGCGCAGCTCCAGACATCAGTGTCAGGACTGACTTGAAGGCACTATTGGGCACGAACTTCCGCCTGTTCCACGCGGGAGTATTTGCTCAGAATGACTGCCGCCACAACGAAGGCGAGACCAATCAGCATCTGCACAGGGACTGGCGCGAAAGAGTTCCTCACTTGAATGATCAGTGGAAGGAAAACGACAACCAGCAGCGCATCCTTAAGGGGGCTCGAGGCCACACTGTCCAACCTTGCTATCAACAACCCGATAATGAGCATCATCAGTACGACAAAGGGGATGCCTCCGTTTCTAAAACCCTCGGCAACAGGAGACCCGCCGATCGGGCCGGCGATCCGCAGAATCTCAACGTTGAAAAGACGGGAATCATCGTTTGCAGCGATTGTCTGGCCTTGGACCAGAGCCTCGAACTGACGGAGAAGGGGAGCAATAAGGGTCTGTCCCTGCATGAACTCCAGGTTTCGTGTCATCAGCTTCTCAACCACCACAACGGGGTAGAGCGTGTAGCCCATCTCAGCCATTCCGTCGATAGGAGACGTCCTGGTCCAGTTTCCCGCCAGAAGACCCGAGAGTCCGGCAAGCCGCGTTTGCCGCAAAATACTGATGGCAGTAAGACCCAGAAGAAAGACGATCGAGAATGGAACAAGCCTGATGCGCTTCCGACGGGCCTCACAGACCACCATAACCAAGATGGGGAAAAGGACGACGCCGCGCATTCCGCTCGGAAGAGCGATAAGTGCAAATAGTGCCATGGCGCCCCACCCCGCCTTCCGATAACGGCCGCCCGCGCAAACCATGAAGGAGCATCCCAGACCGAGGAGAAAGACTCCGTAGCCAAAAAGGCCGTTGCTGCCGACTGACTCCAGTACTTCGCCGTAACCGGAGCCAATCAGTCCAAATCCTCCGTTCGTCGCAAAGACATAGGCAAAGATGCCCGCCCCCGAGATCATGGCGACGGTCCCTGACAGTCCAATATTGGGCGACACAGCAGATCGCACAAACGACGATAGCTTTTTACCCGGCAGCAACTCACTTATGCCCGCTCCGGCAACAAGCGCTGCCAGTGCCCAGCAAACGATGCTGACGGCACTGGGAACGGTGGGGCTGAGAATCCACGAGTTGTCCCCCTGCCCCACCAGGACCTCTGGGCCGAGTGCAGCCAGCGAGATAACGAGTCCAAAATGAAACAACCCGAAGACGACTACGTAAACGGTGAAGGCACCGGCAACTCCTCGGCTTTGTCGCCACGTACCTACCAGAGCACCAAACCACGCAAATGCGGCCCAGGCCGCCACGGACTGCATCGATAAGCCCTGCTCCCTCAGACTTAGCGCAGCCATGCTACAGGCAAGTAGACCAGCGCCGAGCCGCCAGGGAACCAGGTGTGAGGCTGCCACCCGACTACTGCGACCGACTAGGCTTTCCACAGTTGCCGCCAAGTCTCCACGTTGTGCTCCAAACTGAACGGCGACGTCATGAACTTCGCTCTGATCTCGGCTCTCCGAGCCTCATCACTTGCGCTCATCTCGGAAACCCTACGGGCCCACACGTCCACTTCGGCATCGAGGGGCACGAGGCTGACGCTGTCCGCGTCTACTGCTCGTTGGATTTCCCGCAGGCCCGGGAGGTCACTGGCGATAACAGGGAGACCCGAAGCCAAAGCTTCCAAGACCACGGTAGGCAGCCCTTCCCTGGTGGATGTCAAAATCAGCGCTGATGATCGTCGCATGAGGGCATCGACGTCCGAGCGGTCACCCAGAAGTTCCACGGACTGAGGCACGTCGGACATGAGGTCGTCCGTACGGCGCGAACCGACGATGGAGAAACTGCCTTCATGTCCTCCTGCTTTCAATGATTTCCAGATGGGAAGTAGTAGTTTACGGTTTTTCTCCGGGGACGCCCGCCCCACATACAGGAGATTCCCTGAGCCGGTCCCGTCGTATTCCAAAGGCTGGAACTTGGATGCGTCTATACCGTTAGGGACCACGAGTGCTTTGCCGCCCAAAAGGCGATAAAGCCCCGCGAAGGGGCCCAGCGCGAAAGCGAGGCTTGATTCAGTGACCGCCACAACGTGTGTTGCTGTCAGAACGAGCACGAACCGGCTCAAAGATCGATAGGCTCGCCTAGCAAAGCGGTCATCGCGGTCGTCGCCATCGCTGTGGATCCGTGCAATCCTGGTCTGCACGCCAGCCGCTAAACCGATCCCCAGCAGCCATGCACTTGCCAGCGAGACATGCGAAACCAGGACGTCTGTTGAATCCTGCCGAAGCCGTTTCCGCATTCTGGAGAAGATGCTTGAAACCGGACGGAGCCCCAGGGGAAAAACGGTGGCGCCGGCGTCGCGGAATTCCTGTGCAAGGGTTCCTTCGCGCCCGGAAGTACAGTAGAAAAGTTGCTGGAACTCCTCGGCAGGCATGTGTCGGCAGAGCTCGAGGGCCACCATCTCGGCGCCGCCTCTATCAAGGCTGCCAAGCACATGAACGACCCGTGTCATCGTTTGTCGCCCTCGCGACCCGCCACATGCGACGAAATTCGTCGTGCTGGCACGCCCCCCACCGTTTCGCCTTCCGGAACCGAGCGCGTCACTACTGCTCCTGCAGCCACTGTTGCGCCCCGGCCGATCGAGACGCCCGCCAGAACAGTGGAATTAGCTCCCAGCCAAACGTCTTCATCAATCCGCACCGGCGAAGACGTGAACTTCATGGCGGACAACTCAACCGAATGGTCGTGGTTGCCGTCGCGCACTGTCACTCTTTCCGCAACCTTTGATCCTTGGCCTATGGTCACGCTCTCCCTAGCGACAATTTGTGAGTACGGGCCGATGAAATCTGCATCAATAGTCATGGTTGCATCAGCCCCAACCGTGATGCCCACTCCTCGGGACACGTAACAGCCTCGAATCACCAGGCTGGATCCGGGGGCGACGTAAATATCGCAGCCGGATCCAATGACAGAACCTTCTATGCACAGCCCGGGAAACTTCAGGCGAAGCCATACAGTTCGGAGTTTTGATACTCCCAGCCTCTTGTAGTGAGCACCGCCACGCAGACAACGCGCGGCTACTTCGATCAAGCTGGACTGCCTGTCAGGAGTTCTCATTTGCCGCCGCACCTGGAATTTGGGAACAAAAATTGTGGAACCTCTCAAGAGATACGGCGTTGGAAAACTCCGACGCCCGTCCGTAATTCTTCAGGGAGACCTGCGCTAGTTCCGTTTCCGACAACTTAATCATGGCAATGATCTTGCGTACCAGAGAATCAACGTCTTCCTTGGGAACCAGCCATGCTTGGTCGACGAGCTCCGCGATACCACCCACGTCGGTGGCTATCACCGGTCTCGCCCTCGCCATTGCCTCGATAATCACCCGGGGCAATCCTTCCGTTCGTGAAGGGTGGAGCAGGATGTCCAGGCCGTCGTAGAACGCGTTGAGCAGACCCCGATCGTTTATGGAATCAGTAAAGCTCACCTGACCTTCGACACCATGGGCAGCTGCCAACTTCCGCAAACCACCTTGATGAAGTCCCTGGCCTACCAGCGATAGATGCGCATCGATGCCCAGGCTCTTAAGCTTTGCCAACGCCCGAATGGCTAGGTCGTGGCCCTTGTAGTCACGTTCCTGGCTGCCCACGCATCCCAGTTCCCACCGTGAAGGCTGGCCGCGGAGCACGCTATGGGAAAAGTCACCCGGCGCCAACTCGACATCGCTGATGCTGAACGACGCTGCCCCGGCGGCACTCGGATATCTTTGTTGCAGATATTCAGATGTCACGTAGCGCACTGCCCTACCGCGTGCCACACAGAAACGCATGAGGGCCGCGACGGGCCTGGCAAACGACCGCAGTAGCTTGGAGTTGCTCATCCGCAAGACTTCGTAAGGGTCCCCCACGACTTCAATCGCGACAGGGCGCTGGAGAAGGCCCGCAAATAACACTGCTGCAAAACCCGTAGCTCCAGGTAGTCGGGCGATGACGGCTGACGATTCGTCGACGGCTTTCAGAATCGCCTTCAAGGTCCGCGGCAGGTTGCTGAACAGGCTAGCCAGACCGACGTAGTAGGGCAACCCGACGACGTCGATACCCTTTAGCGATCGATTCGCCGTTCCCCGGACGGACTCCAAACGCGCGGCAAGGCGAAAGGCCGGAATGTTAGCTGCATATTTGGACCACGTTGCGTTGGAGTTGGCTTCGTCCCTGGAAGCAATCTGACCTTCGGCGTCATGCCCGAGACGCGCTTCAGAGAAGAAGGTGACCGGCCGCGGTCCCGCCGTTGACGCCGTAGTTTTGCTGGCGGCGGCGACGACGTCTGCCACTTCCTCGGCCAACAAAGCCGTTGCAAACTTCTGCTCTGCCAGGAGCCTGGCAGCACGTCCACGACGGTCGAGCACTCCACGATTGAATTCGACTTTGGCAGCCGCTAAAGCGGCCACCAGAGCAGGGACGTCACCCTTGGGTACTACCCAACCGCTTTCAGGAGATACGGTTTCCGGCAGCCCGCCGGCGTCACTCACTATGCTGGGGACTCCGCACGCAGACGCCTCCAGCGCAGCGCCATGGTTCTCTGACAGAGAGGGACTGACGCTGACATCAGCCGCCCAGTAGAGCGGCCGCACGTCATCAACGGTGTCCAGCCAGGTAACGTTCATGGCCTCATCGTCGTGAGTCTTTTTCAGCAGGCGTCGGTGGTCCTCACCTGCGGAATCGAACCCGGCCCCTACTATCACCAGCGTCGAGTCGGGGTTGCTGCGGCGATATGATTCCCAGGCTTCGAGAAGGATGTCGTGACCCTTGATACCCCGTCCCGCATGAACCATCTGCTTTGGCGCGTAGACGTAAGCGACCATTACGGCCACAAAGTGACTCTCGGGGATCCCGAGCGAGGCCCGGCCGGATGATCGTGTAGCGATATCACCTGGGGAGAAACGGTCAGTGTCTACTCCGTAGCCGATTGTCTTCAGCGCTTTGGCTGGAGTTCCCAGTGTGCGGTAGAGCCTGCTGGTGTACTCGCTCCCACCAATAACGATCGAGTCCAGATGCAAGAGGAACTTTTCCACCTTGCGGATCAGCGGAGATTCGAGATACAGGGGGCCGGCGACCATATGGACGCGGGGTATGCCCAAACACAAAGTCGAAAACCGAACAGCCAGCGCCGATGCATAAAGGTGGTACATCAACACGTCGGGTTGCAGCGACTTTATTTGACGACGAAGAGCAAGCAGGCCCGCTACGAGGCGGGGCCCCGGGCGGAATGAGAAATCGAACACAGAGTCAAGGACATGGATGCCGCGGCTGTCGAGGGCCAGGCGCAGTTTTCCCTCCCCAGGAGGGATGATGACCGACACGGACACATTGCGACGTTGCAACGCCTCGATGTGCGGAAGGATCCAGGCTCCGCCCTGGTTCGTCTTGAGGACGATGACTGCTCTTGTCGTCAAATCTGCCGCCCCGTTTCGGCGGGAGAAGCAGCAACATCAGTTCCAGTGCCGGCGGAAGAAGGATCGAAGGGGGCCACAACCTGACCACCGGAGGCGTTGATCCCCTTGCGCAACAAAACGGTGGGAACGGTCTTCAAAAGGATTCGCAGGTCCAAGCCAAAACTACGTTTCTCTACATACTCGACGTCCAGGGCGAACTTCTGGTCCCAGGTGAGGTGATTCCGACCGCTGACCTGGGCGAGCCCCGTAACGCCCGGGCGTACTTCATGGCGCCTGGCTTGCTCGGCACTGTAAAGAGGAAGGTAGGACATCAGAAGCGGGCGGGGCCCCACAAAACTCATATCACCGCGAAGAACATTCCACAGCGTGGGTAGTTCGTCCAGGCTGGCTGCCCTCAGCTTTCGGCCAAGCGGTACCAGCCGGTCTTCCTCTGATCCCAGCTCATTGTTTACAGCTGTTGTGCGCATGGTGCGGTACTTCAGCAACTGGAAGGGCTCACCCGCCAGGCCTGGCCGCTCCTGGCGGAAGAATACCGGACGCCCTAAGGACTTGAGGACGGCCAGGGCAACCACCAGTTGGAGCGGCAAAGAGATGAAGAGAAGCAGTGCCGCCCCCGCGACGTCTACAGCCCTCTTCAGCCTGTCGTAGCGGATCACGACGTTTCCCGGTTGCGGGCTGAACGCCCCAAGACATCATGTACCACGTCACCTATGCGGGTGAGGTCACCATCGGTGAGGACGGATCCGCTGGGCAGCGTTAACCCGCGCTGGAAAAGACCCTCGGAGACGCCATCAACTTCGCTGGGATAGTGCGCAAATACCGGCTGCAAGTGCATGGGCTTCCACAGAGGCCGGCTTTCAATGTCGGCTTCCGTAAAGGCAGCCTGCAACGACTGAGCAGACAGGCCGCCGCCCGGTCCTACGATGATGGATGTCAGCCAGCAGTTGTCCGAGGCATCATCGTCGCCGCCGAGGAAGGAAACCTCCGGGGTCCCGGCGAAAAGTTCGCGATAGTACTGACGAATTTCACGCCTCCGGGCGATCATACTGTCCAATCGGGTCAATTGGGCACGGCCCAGAGCCGCCAGGAGGTTGCTCAGGCGGTAGTTGTAACCGACATCCGTGTGTTCGTAGTGGGGCACTGGCTGCCGGGCCTGGGTAGCCAGGTAGCGGACGCGTGCGGCCAGGTCGTCATCAGCTGTCAGCAGCGCTCCGCCACCGGAAGTAGTCATGATTTTATTGCCATTGAAGGAAAAAGCCGCAGCATCCCCCCACGCTCCGGTCGGTTTCCCCTGGAAACTGGCGCCAAGGGATTCAGCCGCGTCAGCGATGACGGGAATCGAGTGCTGCGCGGCGATCTCGAGGATGCGCGCATAGTCGCAGGCCTTGCCCAACAAGTCCACTGGCAGGATCGCGGCCGGTGCCTGTCCCTTTGCCGCGAGGTCTTTGATCGCCCGTTCGATCAGGTCCGGATTCAGGTTGCCGGAGTAGTCACTGTCTATAAGGTAAGGCGTGGCACCCGTATAAACGATCGCATTCACCGTTGCAGCGAAAGTCATGGACGAGGTGATGACCACGTCGCCGGCCCCAATACCGCGGGCAATCAAGGCCAGGTGCAGTGCGGCCGTTCCAGAACTCAGAGCTACAGCATTGCTGACCCCGATCCGATCGGCGAGCTCCTGCTCAAACGCATTCACATCGGGACCCAGCGGAGCGATCCAGCCTGACCGGAACGCGTTGACGAGGAACTGTTCCTCGAGATCGCCTACGTCAGGCGAGGAGAGGAAGATGCGATCCGTCATTCGGAACTCCCGACTTTGATGGTGGAAGCAGATTGTGCACCCCTGCCGAAGCGGCTGAGCCATCGTTCCGCATCCAGCTCCTGGGGCGGGAACTCCGGCACGCGGGTGTGGGAGATTTTAGGGTGCAGCGGACGGGCATCGACTTCGTTGTGGGCGATCAGGTCCTCGTGGAGCTTTTCCCCGTCACGGAGGCCGGTAAAGACGATGTTGATGTCCTTGCCGGACTTGTCGATCATCCGCTGGGCAACATCAAGGATTCGTACCGGTTCGCCCATATCGAGGACCAGCACCTCACCGCCTGCTCCGATAGCGCCGGCTTGAATGACCAACTGGCAAGCTTCCGGGATAGTCATAAAATATCTGGTCACGTCCGGATCCGTGACCGTCACTGGTCCGCCTGCTTCAATCTGCGCCATGAATGTGGGAAGCATGGATCCCCTGCTTCCCAGGACGTTACCGAAACGAACAGAAAGGTATTTGTGCTTCGAGGATTCTGCGGCCCAAGCCGTCAGTTGCTCGGCGGTCCGTTTCGAGTAGCCGAGGACGCTGGTGGGATCAGCTGCTTTGTCGGTGGAGATGTTGATGAACGTCTCCACCCCGGCTTCGAGTGCTGCTTGCAGAACATTGTGGGTGCCCAACACGTTGGTCTTCCACGCTTCTTCCGGGTACTGCTCAAGCATGGGAAGGTGTTTGAGGGCGGCGGCATGAAAAACCACCTGCGGTTGCCGGCTCTGGAAGATCTCCCGCAGGGCAGCTTCGTCGCGGATATCCGCCAGCACTACCTCGTCGCTGTCCAGGAGCCCGTGTCCCGAAATGCTCATCTGGACGCCATGCAAGCCGCTTTCATCGCGATCCAGCATCATGACCTCGAGAGGTTTGAAAGACACCAGCTGACGGCAAAGCTCGGATCCAATCGAACCACCGGCCCCTGTCACCAGGATCCTTTTGCCTTCGATGTATCCGGCAATGGATTGCACATCGGTGTCTACGGGACGGCGGCCTATGATGTCCTCGATCGAGACATCCCTAAGGTCCCCCAGTCGTGGCTTGTTCTTATGTAAAAAGTCCGAAAGCATGGGGAGCACCAGCAGCCGCAATCCAGCGGAGTCTGCGTAGTCTGAAACAGTCCGCATCAGGTCTGCTTCCGCCCGCGCGATGGCGAAGATGAGAACCTCAGCACCGGTCTGGGCAGCAAGCTCGGGGAGGTCTTTCCCCGTCCCCAACACGGGGACGCCATGAAGTCGAAGGTTGCCCTTCATTGGATCATCATCCACGAGGCCCACAGGCCTGAATGGCGAATGCTTGTCCCTGTACATCAGCTGCATGACGTGCTGGCCAAGGTGTCCTGCGCCGTAGACAAGAGTAGGTGAGGCCTCTTCGCTAGGGCGAAACTCACGTTCGTGCAGCACGCGAAGCAGCAACCGGACGCCAGCCATCGCCACCAGGGCCATCAGTGCAGCAATGAAGGGAACACTACGTGGAAAGCTATCCGACGCCTCAACGAAGAGACGAACCAGAGTCAGCGTTCCACCGACGGCAGCCACCACAAAGAACAGACTTTGAGCTTCATGACGGGATCCGTTGAGGTGCCTGAACCTGTACAATCCGGTGAACCAGCCAAACACGGCCTGAAGGACGACTGCTGCCAGCACTGAAACCCCAACGGCGAGGGGGTCGATCCCGGTTGGATCGAAGTCCAAGCGGATAAGCGTGGCAGCTGGAATAACGATCAACCAAACTGCAAAGTCCCTAAGGTATTCACTCCATCGGAAGATTAACCTAGACTTCACGCTTGCATCCTTACCAATCATTCTGTATCCCCCAAATTATGCGCACCACTAGTTTTGACGCGAAGGACTAACCTCCCCGTACCGTCAGGAACAGCCAGTCACACGCAACAAAACAGGCCTTGGTTGGATGGTGCCAACGCCCCGTGACGCTTGTTTACTGCGGCCGCCGCCGATCGAGTTTGGTTGCGGGGCCCTATCCCGCGGGTGAAAGCGGGCCAATTCATTAAAACACGCTTTGAGGGAAGCGTTGACTTGACATCCCTGCACTAAGAGTCGTTACGAGTAGGTAACATCTCTCCGGTGGTGCGGCAACCGACCGCGCCTTACCCAGAACCGCCAGCCCAACGTTCATCGGTGATACTTTGGAGCAGTGCCTCATGAAGCAGTAACGTCGCGCCCTTTGTGGGTCACCCTGCTGGTCAACATGCTTGCCGCCTTGGTAGTGATCGCGCTGGTCCAGGGCTTCCTGGTCAAGGTTTACCGCGTCCCGTCTGCGTCGATGGAGCAGACGCTCCAGGCCGAGAGCGGCGGCGGTGACCGCATCCTGGTCAACCGGACGGCCTACCTTTGGGCTCCACCCGCGCGCGGCGACGTCGTGGTGTTTGAACGGCCGGCTTCCTGGATAACCGAAACACCCGCTGAAGCATCCAGCGGACTCGGGACTGTGATTCGCCAGTTTGGCGACATCACCGGGATCGGCCCCTCAAACGAGCAATTTCTGGTGAAACGGGTTGTTGCTCTGGGCGGAGATACCGTCTCCTGCTGCAGCGCCGACGGAAAGCTGGCGGTCAACGGTGTTCCTGTTGAAGAACCTTACATATTCGAGGACTTTTTCTTCGCTGCAGGTCGACAGGACTGCGCGTCCTCAGTTCGCTCCCTAAGATGCTTTTCCCCGTACAAAGTCCCAAGGGGTGAACTGCTGGTTCTGGGCGACCATCGGTCCCAATCTTCCGATTCCGTCATCCAGTGCCGTTCGCAGAATGTCACGGTGGGCTCCAGCTGTGTCCGAAGCGTGCCGAAAGCCACAGTGGTGGGAAAAGTGGTTGTCAAGGTGTGGCCGCTAAACCGCATCGGTCCCGTCAGCTGACCCTGGAATCAGCCTCGGCCGCGATCTGCAACGTGGCCCTTGGTTCAGCGCCTGGCCGGGAAAATGTACTGGACCACTTCAGAGATGGTGTTCGGGAGACCCTTGGCCAGATGCTTCCATCGCTCTACGGCTATTTTCAGGCGCCCTTTTAATGACACGTCAGCGTATAGGTCGTACGCCAGAAGCGCTTCCCTGGATGGGTTGAGGGCTTGATATAGCATGGCTGGCCTGGCTCGCCATGGTCCCTTGAGAAGAGCTATGAGCCGCGCGGAACCCAGGGAACGAGCGGCAATCCGTCGTCTCCACTCTTCAGAAGGTGGAGGGGGTTCCGCGCCATAGGCAGGGCCGAAGGCGCTTTGCAGGAATGGATGCAAGGCACTCAGGCAATCCAGATCATCAGATATTGCAAGGAGGACCGGAAGCATCTCCCGTTCGGTGATAGAGCTCAGAAAGGCCAACTCGGCTTGGCTGTCTTCCCGCCATGGAGACCGCAGCGCATGAAGAGCCAGGATGCAGATTCCCAGCTCTCTGGTGGGGCCCTTGACCAAACGTCCAGCGAGTAGGAAGTCAGTGGTCCGGAGCCAAAGCATTTCGAATGCAGCACTGGCTTCACGTTCCATGCCGGGAAACCGAAAGTGAACGTCTATGTCGTTGGGCCATGTTGGATGAAAGAGCGTCACAGAATGGACCGGGAACGTGAGCTCATCAAAATCCGTCGGACGTTGCCGCCAACCTTTGGCTCCCAGGCCGTCAAGCAAATGATGCAGGTCAGAGGGAGCAACCATAACGTCCACATCAGCTGAAGTTTTGGGACGCCTCAGGCCCTGGAGCCCACTTATGGGGCCTTTGATGAAGAAGACCCGGATTCCCGAGGATTCAGCGACCCGGTTCACCAAAGCATGACAGAGCGCGACAGCTTCATGAAGCAGAAGAGTGCTGGCACCGTCCTGCGTAGCAGACGGTGTTCTCACTGAGACGTTCTGCGTCTTCTTGTGGGAACGAACGACTTGGGCGCGGCTTGCTCGCCAGCGTTCAGGATGTCGTCAAACTCACTGCGGGACGGGCTGTCCAGCGGCAGATCCGGAGCATTATCCTGCGCAGATGAGTACGAGCCGTAGTAGGCGTATGAGCCGGGCCCGGTGGTGGGCGCTGCGTTCAATATGGCACCAAAGACGTGGCCTTTCACCCTGCGGAGGTTCCCCACGGCCCGGGTGAGTTCTTCCTGGGTGGTTTTCCCGGCCCGCACCACCACGATGGCGCCATCGGCGATTCGGGTGAGCACTGCGGCATCCGTTACCGGCAGCAGCGGAGGAGCGTCGATCAGCACAATCGCATCAAGGGCGAGGCTCTTGAGCATGTTCCTCATAGCCTTCGAGCCGAGGAGTTCGCTGGGGTTGGGAGGAATGCGTCCGGAACCCATGACACTAAGATTTGGCGACGCACCCCAGCGCTGAATGACGTCAGCAATTTCTGCCTGCCCGCTGAGGACGTCCGTCACACCAACACCCGGAACAAGTTGAAAGATGTTAACCACCGTGGGTCGCCGCAGATCGCCGTCGACGACGACTACGCGTTCGCCCGCGGCCGCCATAGTGGCAGCCAGGTTGGCGGTGACCGTGGACTTTCCCTCGGACGGCACAGAACTGGTAACGACAATAATTCTCGGGGGATTGTCGACGTCGATAAACTGCAGGTTGGTGCGAAGTTCCCGCAGAGCTTCGGTGATGGCGTTGCTTCCTGTTTCTCCGGTATGTACCCGGATTGCTCCGCCCTCAAGGATCGAGCTTTTGCCATCGAGCCGATCGTCGATCGGCAGCGTACCGATAACGGCTACCCCCGCGGTGCGCTCGATGTCGGCGACTGTCCGGATACGCTTATCAAGGTGGTTCCGCAGCAGGGCATACCCAAGACCGACCAGAAGGCCAAGTATGGCTCCTACCATCAGCGCAAACTTCAGGTTTGGCGATATTGGTGCGGTGGGAACTACGGCCTTACCCAGCGGTACCACGCGCACTGCCGAAACGGCTGGCAAGGCATTTTCTGTAGCGGTGGTCGTCTCTAATTCAGCCACCTGCTCGGCCAAGGCCTGAACCCAGACGTCAGCGATTCTTTGAGCGTCTTCGGGTACGGTCGACCTCGCTGTCACCTTCAATTCGGCTGTATCCACTGGCGCGCTAACGACGATGGCGCCCAACAGGTTGTCTGCAGAGACATCGAGGTCCAGCTTGTCGATGACGCGGTCGGCGACAAGCCGGGAACCCGCAAGAGACTGATAATTTTTCGCCTTTGATTTGGCAAGACTGTCACCAGCCAACGACAAACTAAGGTTGTCGGAACCGCCGGTTACGACCATTCCGGTTGAGTCCGCCGCGTAAATCTTGGGCTGCAGCGAGGCCCACCCCAGGGCCAAAAGTGTGAATGCGAGCGTGAAGGCAACTATCCCCTTCCAGTGCGCCCTTGCAATTCCAAGGTAGTCAACCAGCGTTAAGCCAGTAGGGGTCGACTCGCTTGGTGTGCTTTCAGGACTAATCACTAGAAGGTTCCTCCCCATTTGCAACCGCTTGGGGCGGTGCACTCAAAGTTATGCTGTTTCAGCGCCGGAAGACCGGACGTGCTAAAGGCATGGCTAGGGTCAACCATGACTCAAAATGCCGTGCTCTAGCAAATACGTGAGAGCGTCATCGATCAATGACTCGTAGTTTTCCGGCGCTCCGTGCTCACGAATCACTGCCTCCACTAGATCGTGGCGCCGGATTGGTGAAGCAGAAGTGCGCCAAATCGTTGGGCCAATACCTGATATCCGCGTAATCTGGCTGCCAGCAAGCAGCAGCAAATCCCCCGCCACCTCTACCGCATCCGCCACTGCTGTGCGGCGGTAATAGCCGGGAGCGAGAGTTTGCGACTCGTCCACGCCGGAGGAACACGGTGCCCACTCATGTTGCTGCGGTTTCGGCTCCCCCATGAGCAGGTGATGAACAATGTCCGGCAGGTCGGCAGCCTCGGCGTAGGTAATACGACTCACGCCGCCGGCTTTCACAAGTAGTTCACACAAGGACTGCAGGGGCCGGTCGATTCGCCCCTGGGAAGAGGTGTCCGGAATCAACGCCAATATTGCGTCAGCCAGAGAAACTTTCTCCACCTTCGGCGACCCGACCCAGTCGCTCTGCCGGTCCAGGAGAGCTATCCCGTGAATGAACACCTTGCCCGGAGCCTCCAGCAGGCCCAGGGAGTGGGGGCCGATCTGCTCTTTGAAGGGTCCACCGTTTTTAACGGAAAGTGGTTTGGGGTAGGGGCGGATGATGCCGTCCGCTTGGATGGCCACTGTTTCATCGGTGACGTAACCGTACGTCTGCCCGAGCACCCTGCAGGAGGTGGTTTTCCCGGTACCGGACTTTGCCACCAGCGCCAACACCCTGCCCGTCCCGGGGTCCGCTATTCCGGAGGCGTGAAGCATGATGAGCTCCCCGGCCTGGGCTTCGATAGCGCCCAAAGTCAAGTACGACGTCACGAGTTCAGCGAGTTCAGCGAAGGACGACGCCGTTAAGGGGGTGTGCGTTGCCGGCAGCGACTGCGGGCCACGCGTCAGGCTTGCGGTGAAGGGTTTTTGCGGCGTTCCTGCTGGAGCAGGAACAGCCGTAAAACCGGCGGCCGAACTTATACAGCGGCTCCAGGCCTCTTCCAGCATTGATGCTTGGGAACTGGTGACAGCAGGACCCCAAGCAACAACGAATTCAGTACCGATGATGTTGACGCGCAGGCGGCCACATCCTGTCGCTACCGTCATTGGGAGCCCTTTCCGGTCTCTTCGATCCCTGGCTCAATGAATTTTTGTCGTGCCATCTTG
This sequence comes from Pseudarthrobacter sp. MDT1-40-2, assembly GCF_059383595.1. Classification (NCBI taxonomy): domain Bacteria; kingdom Bacillati; phylum Actinomycetota; class Actinomycetes; order Micrococcales; family Micrococcaceae; genus Pseudarthrobacter; species Pseudarthrobacter sp. MDT1-40-2. Next base: position 965,496 of record NZ_JBWZCL010000001.1, read on the forward strand.
GCCAGAAAGGCACTCACGTGAGGTGCTATCTCCCGCGGGGACTCCCCGTACTGAGCGGCCAACTGCTCAACGATGTCCTCTTCGCTTACCTCGTGCACAAAGAGTGACCAGATCCTCGCTGCGGGACCTTCCAAAATAACGGGCTGGTCCGTATCCAATTGCAGAAGAGCTACCCGGTCTATATTTCCGTGCGCTACCTCTGCGACCAACGGCGCCTTTTTCCATACCGGTAAATGTTGGATGATTCCCCCATGGTTGTTATGCGACGACCGATGACAACGAGCTGAGACGACGCCTATTGATAGTATCCAGAAACCAGTTGTCAACGTTCAAGGACCACATGTCACTCCCGTCCGATCTTGAAAATCTCTATAAAGAGCCAGCATCTCCGGCCTCGCCTCCTCAGCGCAGAAAGGGCCGCGCAGTCCTGGTCGTTATCGGCGCCATGGTCTTGGTGGCAGCGTTGGTGGCCGGCGGGTACGTCGTCAACCTGGTCAACATTTTCAACTCCAACGCTTCGAAGATCGAGCAGGCTTTTCCCGAAGCATCCTCAAGGCCCGAGGCAGCAGAACCCGTGGGCCAACTGGCAGCCAAAAACATCCTGCTTTTGGGCACCGACACCGGGTCGGCTTTGGAGTCAGAAGCAATGGACGGAAAAGCAACAAATCAGCGCGCGGACACAATGATGCTGATCCACGTTCCTGCTGACCGAAAAAACGTCTACTCCATCTCGCTCATGCGGGACCTCTGGGTGGACATTCCTGGTCACGGAGAGTCCAAACTCAACGCCGCCGTCGCCTATGGCGGCGTTCCGCTGATAGTGCAGACCGTAGAGTCTCTTTTCGGTCAGCGGATCGATCACGTGGCAATGGTTAATTTCGAAGGCTTCAAGGGCCTCACCGATGCGCTTGGTGGAGTGACAGTCACTTCAGATGTAGCCTTCAGATTTGGCGATGAGGAAAAATTTGCCTTCAAAGCGGGGCCCAATACCCTTGATGGCGAGCAGGCGCTGGGCTTCGTCCGCGAACGGTATTCCTTTCCCAACGGCGACTACCAGCGCGTTCGTAACCAGCAGGCATTCCTCAAGGCGCTGATTGACAAGGCAGTCAGCACCGAGACGCTCGCCAACCCAGTCACGGTACACAACATGGTTGCGTCCTTCTCCCCCTTTGTGAGCGTTGATAAAACTCTTGACGCCGCTACCCTGGCCGGCCTGGGATTCGAGCTAAGGAATGTTCGCGAACAAGACATCGCTATGTTCACACTGCCCACCAATGGAACAGGCACGTCGCCGGATGGACAGTCGATTGTTCTTCCCAACCCTGAAGCGATCAGCAATATCTCCGAGGCCCTGGCAGCTGACTCCATGAGCGCGTATGTCGCATCCAACAACTTCCAGAACGGCAACTAAGTCCAGGCTCATGGCGCGGCGGTAAGGCAATCAGGATGCGGAAAACCATGAACTAAAGTAGGTGCCAAATGGAAACAACAGATCGCTTCCGCATCCTCACCGTCTGCACAGGCAATGTCTGCCGCTCCCCGGTTTCTGAGCTTCTCCTGCAAACCGGCCTCGACGAACTGCACCCCGGAAAATTTGCCGTCAGCAGCGCCGGGACACATGCGCTTGTGGGGCAGGCTATGCAGCCTTTGTCTGCTGAGATCGTCCAACGGTACGGTGGCGCAGCAGACCATTTCGTCTCACGGCAGCTGACCACAGCCATGGTGCGCGACGCAGATCTGATCCTGGCCATGGCAGCGGAGCACCGCTCCAGGATCCTGCAACTGGAGCCCGCGGCTCTGCGTCGCACGTTCACACTTCGTGAGTTTGCGCGAATGCTTGAGCAGCTGACAGCGGAAGGGGCCATGCATCCGAGCACTGACGTCATCACCCGGTGGCGGGAGTTGCCGGGGGCCGCGGCAGCGGTGCGCCACCGGGCCCTGGCAGAAAACCCGATCGATAACGACGTCGTCGATCCATACCGCCGCAGCGGTGCCACGTACCTCGAAATGGAAAACCAGCTTGTTCCGGCACTCACCAGCATCTTCTCGGTGGCCGAGCTGAGCCGGCCGCCCAAGAAAGGCAAGCACCGGTCCAAGTGACCGTCGGGACGGCTCCCCGGGCAGTACAGTAGGTGACTAGTAAGTAAGCTGCCTATTTTGGGAGGTCACGTTGGATACAGATCAAACATTGCCTTCAGGCCGGTCTGCCGGTGCCGTCGAGCTGTTGCTGGTCCGGCACGGGGAAAGCGAAGCGAACGTAGCGGCAAGTGCTGCGCGGGTAGCCGGAGCAGAAATTATTGCCGTGCCGGCCCGCGATCCGGATGTGCAGCTCTCCCCCACCGGAAGGGAACAAGCGGCTGCCCTCGGCCGGGCCCTGGCCAGTATGGCTCCGGATCGGTTGCCCACCATGATCTTCTCCTCTCCCTACGCCCGGGCACGGGAAACAGCGGAGATTGCCGCAAAAACCGCGGCCCTGGAAGTTCCGGTGCTCTCGGACGAGCGACTCCGGGACCGGGAGCTTGGCATCTTGGACACGTTGACTCAACTGGGGGTACAGCGCCGCTTTCCCGAGGAGGCCGAGCGGCGGCGTTGGCTTGGCAAGTTCTATCACCGCCCGCCCGGTGGCGAATCCTGGGCGGACGTGGCCCTGCGACTCCGGTCGATCATGGGCGAGCTGAACACGCTGGGTGATGGTCACCGGGTCATGCTGGTATGCCACGACGCCGTCATCCTGCTCGTCCGTTACATCCTCGAGGGCATGTCCGAACAGGAAATTCTTGACCTCGCGTCCACCAGTACAGTCGCCAATGCCTCGACGACGGTCTTCGTCCGCCCCTCGGGAGCTGGCCCCTGGAAGCTCCAGAACTTTAACCAGACGGGCCACCTCAGCAGCGAAGGCGTGACAGTCACCGAACATGGAGGCGATTCAAGTGTCCAACCCCAGTAACCCCGATTTCCAAACTGTCACGCCTTTGCTGCTGCGGGATTGGCCTCTGCCGGACGCCGGCGAGGACAAATATTCCCGCGGGTCCGTACTGGTAATCGGCGGGGCCCGGCCCACGCCGGGCGCCGTGCTCCTCGCCGGGACGTCCGCGCTCCGGGCCGGCGCCGGGCACCTGACGTTAGCGATGGCCGAATCCGTGGCACCCCACACGGCGGTCGCACTCCCCGAGTGTGGCGTCGTCGGCCTTCCCGAGAACAGCGGCGGGTCGGTTCTGGGTTCCCCGGAGGCCCTGGAGCGGCTGGGCAGCAAACTGAAGCATGCGGATGTGGTGCTGGTCGGGCCTGGCCTTGATGACGTGGACGAGGCCAGGAAGCTGCTGCTCGGCTTACTGGAGTGGGACCGCTCTGATTCGGAGCGCGAGGACTCCGGGCCCGCCTGGGTGCTGGACGCGTTCGCGCTGGCCTGCCTGCCTGATTTGCGCCGCGAGTTTGAACAGTGGGCCGGCCGCCTTGTCCTCACCCCCAATCCCCGCGAGGCAGGCATTCTGCTGGGTGAAGAACCAGAGGACCTCGACGCCGGCATTGAAGCCATAGCCGACCGCTTCAAAGCGGTAGTCACCTGCCAGGGAATCATCGCAGCTCCCGCGGAACCCGGCTCCGGCGTCCGCCGCTGGCGCCTGGGCACCGGCGGCGGCGGGCTGGGCACCTCCGGAAGCGGGGATGTCCTGGCCGGAGCTGCAGCTGGCCTGCGGGCGCGCGGCGCCACCAATGAACAGGCGACGTGCTGGGCCAGCCATCTCCACGCCGCAGCGGCAGACCGGCTCGCAAGCCGGATGGGCCCCCTCGGTTTCCTCGCCCGCGAATTGGCCGACGAGCTGCCGGCGCTGCTTCTGGAGATGAAGCCCTAGCTTTATTAATCGAATATTTATAAAGCATGCTTACTTTTTTAGAATAAGCATGCTTAGTATTATTTCGAAGGACCAATCAAAAGGTAGGAGTACGCATGCTGAAAGTCTGGCTGGCAATGTTCGCAGCCCTCACCGCCGCAATGGTTTTAGCGGTAGGTTCAGGCGGCGCTCCGACGGCTACCGCCGCCGGGCACCAAGTGGCCCGAAACTTGCCAGGGGAAGTGGGGTTGACGGCGTCAACACCAGCTCCCACAGCCACCAGCGTGGCGCCTACGGCTGATAACACGCCCACCAACCCGGTGAATCCGGGGACCGGGGAAACGGAAGAGCAGGAATCAAACCGGCTGAATTGGGCACCACTGGTAATTACCGCAATCCTTGTCATCGTGCTGATATCCGCCGCAATCCTCTGGCGGCGGCGCAGGCACAAAGAACGTCTATAAAAAACGTCTATAAAGATTAGGAGTTTTCCATGGCAACCACAGCCCACACCACAAACTCTCGCCTACAGACTGCCGCAAAGGTGGTTGGAGCAGTCTTCCTGCTGGTAGGCGTCCTCGGGTTCATTCCGGGCGTCACCAGCAACTACGGGACAATGGGATTTGCCGGACCCGATTCCGAAGCGCTTCTGCTCGGTCTGTTCCAGGTTTCCATCCTGCATAACATCGTCCACCTGCTCTTCGGCGTAGCGGGGATCATGATGGCAAGGTCGGCAGGCCAGGCCCGGGCCTACCTACTGTACGGCGGCCTGATCTACCTGGTTCTGTGGCTGTATGGCCTCATTGTGAACCTCGATTCACCGGTCAACTTTGTGCCCTTCAACAGCGCCGACAACTGGCTGCACCTGGTCCTGGGCATCGGTATGATTGCCCTCGCCATCCTGCTGTCCGGCAAGCGCGACCACGCCGGACGGGGAGCAGCAGCACGGTAGTTCGTGCCCTGCCCGTCGATTGGTAACTTCCAACTGACGCCGGCAGCCGACGTTCCCACCACAGGGACGCCTGGCTGCCGGCGTCAGTTGTTGTTTGCCTTATAGACCTCTGTCTGTTTCCACGCGGGCACCATCGAACCGTTCCGGCGGGGATGGCCGCAGCGGGGCCGGGCCAGGGTCAGGCACCGGCAGCGGGCCGGGATTAGGAAAAGGACCTGGCGGAGGATTTGGGTTAGGCGGCGTTGAGGGATCCGGGGAACCAGGTTCCGGCCCCGGGTCCGGTGGAAACGGCTCGGGCTCATGTACCGGTGGGATTGTCATAGTAATCCTTCCGAGCTGATCGGGCTTCTGGACGCATTCCCACGATACGCCGGACGGGTGGGAAGGCAACAGAGTTCATGCCTCGCTGAACGTTGCCCTCGTACCCGCTACCCCGGTAGCGAACGTGGGCCCCGGTTGTCCGCCCATCCCCATATATTGGGAAGCATGACCCAGACTCCGCTGCAGCCCTCCCCGGCAACCACCTCCGCCGCAAACGCCGTTCCTCCGGTGGCACGAAAGGTGCCGAAGGAACGGACGCACCACGGAGATACTTTTGTTGATCCCTACGAATGGCTGCGGGATAAAGAGTCTGCCGACGTCGTCGATCTGCTCAAGGCGGAAAACACCTACCAGGAAGCCCTTACGGCCCACCAGGAACCGCTCCGGAATGCCATCTTCCAGGAAATCAAGGGCCGCACCCAGGAAACTGACCTCTCCGTCCCGCACCGCAAGGACGAATGGTGGTACTTCAGCCGGTCCGTGGAGGGCAAGGAGTACGGCATCTCCTCGCGCGTCCGCGCGCAGAACACCGGGAATCCCATCGCCGACTGGACCCCGCCCACGGTTGTTGCCGGCGTCGGGATTCCCGGTGAAGAGATCCTGCTGGATGGCAACATCGAGGCTGAGGGCAAGCCGTTCTTCTCAGTGGGCGGCTCTGCGGTGACCAAAGACGGCAACCTGTACGCCTACGCGGTGGACAACGCCGGTGACGAACGCTTCACGCTGCGTATCAAGGACCTCCGGACCGGCGAACTCCTGCCGGACGTGATCGAGAACGTCTTCTACGGCGTCTCCTTCGACCCTGACGGCAGCCGTATTTTCTACACCGTGGTGGATGATTCCTGGCGCCCGTACCAGGTGAAGGCCCACGTCCTGGGCACACCTGTCAGCGAGGACCAGGTGATTTACCAGGAGGACGACGTCGCCATGTGGCTCGGCTTCGAGCTTTCCTCGGACCGACGCTACCTGGTGCTCAGCATCGGCTGCTCCGAATACAGCGAGACCCGGCTGTTGCGCTTCGACGATCCCTCCGCCGGACTCACCACAGTGCTGTCCCGCGACGAACGCGTGCTCTACGAGGCAGAGCCCTTCCTGCTCCCCACCCCCAGCGGCGGCACCACTGAGCGCATCCTGCTCACCCACAACCGCAACGCCGTGAACTCCATGGTGTCCATTGTTGATCCCGCCGAACTCGCAAAACCGCTGGCGGAGCAGGCCTGGACAACCGTCGTCGAGCATTCCGATGACGTCCGCGTCAACGGTGCCGGCGTTACAGCCACCCACCTGCTCGTCTCAGTCCGCAAGGACACCATAGAGCGGGTCCAGGTGATCGCGCTGGACGGCTTGGGGACCGATGCTCAGCAGCCGCCGGTGGAGCCCGCTTTCGACGAGGAGCTCTACACCGCCGGCGTGGGCGGTGCCGATTACAACGCGCCCGTAATCCGCCTGGGCTACACGTCCTACTTCACGCCGTCGCGCGTGTACGATTTCGTGCTGCCCACCGCTGGAATGCCCGACGGTGAACTCCTGCTCCGCAAGGAAAGTCCGGTTCTGGGCGGCTACCGCGCCAGCGACTACGTGGCCACCAGGGAATGGGCGACGGCGGCCGACGGTACCCGCATTCCGCTGTCTGTTTTGCGCCACGCGGCTGTGCAGCGCGACTCTTCCGCTGCCGGGCTCGTCTACGGCTATGGCTCATACGAGATGAGCATGGACCCCGGATTCGGAATCGCCAGGCTGTCCCTGCTGGACCGTGGGGTTGTGTTCGTCATTGCGCACATCCGTGGCGGTGGCGAGCTGGGCCGGCACTGGTACGAGGACGGTAAGAAACTCAAGAAGAAGAACACCTTCACTGACTTTGTGGCCGCGACCGACTGGCTGGCGGCCTCCGGCTGGGTTTCGCCGTCGCGGATTGCTGCGATGGGCGGGTCTGCGGGCGGGCTCCTAATGGGCGCGGTGGCCAACCTGTCACCGGAAAAGTACGCTGCCATTCTGGCGCAGGTGCCTTTTGTGGACGCTCTGACCACCATCCTTGATCCCGAACTGCCGCTGTCCGCGCTGGAGTGGGAAGAATGGGGCAACCCGATCGAGGACCCCGAGGTGTACGCGTACATGAAGTCGTACACACCCTATGAAAATGTTCGCGAGGTGGCCTACCCTAAGATCGCGGCCGTCACGTCCTTCAACGACACGCGCGTGCTGTACGTCGAACCTGCCAAATGGGTGCAGCAGTTGCGTGCCGTGTCCACGGGGTCTGAACCCGTAGTGATGAAGATCGAGATGGACGGCGGCCACGGCGGCGCATCAGGCCGGTACGTGCAGTGGCGCGAACGGGCCTGGGACTACGCGTTTATTGCTGACTCCCTGGGTGCTGCTGACTTGCTGCCGGGAGCTGGCCTGAAGTAAAGCAAGCCGCATCCTTACCCATTGAGCCATAGCCATGAACAGCGGATACTGGGTGCACAGCCCCGGCTCCAAACCGCGGCCTCCCGTCTTGCCAGCCAGCGTTTCGTCCAGCTAAGGAGAGTTCATGTCATTGAGCAAGGGAACGGCCGTGGAATGGAACACGCCGCAGGGCAAGACGCATGGTGAGATCGTGGAGGTTAGAACCAGCGACTTCGAACTCGATGGTCACACCCACCGTGCCAGCAAGGAAGACCCCCAATACGTAGTGGAATCGGCCAAGACCGGCGCCCGCGCTGCCCACAAAGCCCCGGCTCTCACTGAGAAGAAGAAATAACGTGGTGGCCGGCCAGTATGAGGTCCTCGTTATCGGCGGAGGCAATGCCGGGGTGTCCCTCGCGGCACGCCTCCGGCGCTACGGCGTCAAGGACATCGGCCTTGTGGAACCCGGGGAACGGCACTTCTTCCGGCCGTTATTCTCACACATAGCCGGAGGCCGCGCCTCGATCCACGAGGCCTCACGGCCTCAGGAATCGGTCATTCCCAAAGGGGTGACGTGGATCCAGGACGCCGCCACCGGAATAGACACCGTATCCAACACTGTGAACCTGGCCTCGGGCGACTCCCTCGCCTACAGCCACCTGGTGGTCTGCCCCGGGATGCAGTACGACTGGGACGCCGTTCCGGGGCTCCTCGAAGCCGTGCATGCGCCGCACGGATCGTCGCACTACGAGTTCGAGCTCGTTGACAAGACGTGGGCGCTGCTTGCCGGGCTCACTTCAGGCACGGCGGTGTTCACCATGCCGTCGGGAGCCGCCTCCTGTGCGGGCGCGGCCCAGAAGCCGATGTATCTGGCGTGCGACTACTGGCGGCAACAGGGTGTGCTGGACCAGATCAAGGTGGTGATGGTGCAGCCCTACCCCACCGTATTCGGGGTACCGGAAGTGGACCTTGAACTGGACCGCAAGATCGCCGAGTACGGCATCGAACTGCGAACAGACACCGAACTGGTTTCCGTGGACGCGGCCAGGCAAACTGCCACCCTCCGCAACACCAGGACCGGCGGAACGGAGGACCTGCGTTACGACGTCCTCAATGCTGTGCCGCCCATGTCCGCGCCGGACTGGCTGAAAGCCACGAACCTCCCTGCCGCCGGAGATGCCGGAGGGTTCGTAGAAGTCGACAAACAAACTCTCCGGCATTCCAGAATCCCCAACGTCTGGTCCCTGGGTGATGCCGCCGGGACCAGCAACTCTAAATCCGGGGGCGCCTTGCGCAAGCAGACGAAAGTTCTGGCGAAGAACCTATTGGCCGTGAGGTCGGGCAAGATGCCTGCCCAAAAGTATGACAACTATTCAGTCTGCCCCTTCACCGTGTCCGGCTCCACCGTGGTGTTTGCCGAATTCGACGATCAGTACCGGGTGATGCCTACCATTCCCAAGGTACCGATGTGGAAGGAGAGCAAGGCCTCATGGGTAGTGGACCGGGATATCTTTCCGCAGGTCTACTGGCAATTGATCCTCAAAGGGCGCGCCTAAAGTCCGGCCGTCACGTGGAGCTCACGACGGCGGCAGTCGCCTCCGCTATGGCGCGCTCCTCATCGGTGGGAACCACCAGGACAGGGATGGCGGACTCCGGCGTGGAAATCACGCGAGGTTCCTTGGACCCCTGCTCGTTCAGCCAGGCGTCGAGCTCAATGCCCAGGGCACCCAGCTTCTGTGCCACAAGGGCGCGGAACTGGTGCGAGTTCTCGCCGATGCCTGCGGTGAAGACCAAGGCCTTGGCGCCGCCCACGGCCACATGGTAGCCGCCAATGTACTTTGCCAGCCGATAGGACGCCACCGCGAGCGCAATTGCTGCTTTGCCGTCGCCGCTCTCCGCGGCTTCCACTACCGAGCGCATGTCGTTGGTGCCGGCCAGGCCCTTGAGCCCGGATTCCCGGTTAAGCATGGCGTCGATGTCCTCGGGATTCCAGCCGGCACGGGCCAGAAACACCAGGATGGACGGATCCAGGTCGCCTGCCCGGGTGCCCATGACCAGGCCCTCAAGCGGCGTGAATCCCATCGAAGTATCCACCGAGCGTCCGCCCTGGACAGCGGTCACGGAGGCACCGTTCCCGAGGTGGGCGATGACGCCGTCGAACTCTTCCACGGACAGATCCAGCAGCGCGGCGGCACGGTGCGTGACGTATTCGTGCGAGGTGCCATGGAATCCGTAACGGCGGATGCCGTGGTTGGTGTAGAGCTCCTCCGGCACGGCGTAACGCCAGGCGTGCTCTGGAAGTGTGCGGTGGAAGGCAGTGTCGAAGACTGCAACCTGTGGCATGTCAGGCCACTTCCTGCTGATGGCGCGGATGCCCAGCACGTTGGCCGGATTGTGCAGCGGCGCCAGCGGGTTGAGGCGCTCAATGGCGCGGGTAATTTCGTTATCGATCAGCACCGGCTCTGCGAACCGCTCGCCGCCATGGACCACGCGGTGCCCCACCGCTCCCAGCTCCTGGTCACCCAGTTCCGCATGGATGGCGGCGTCCACCAACTCCAACGCCTCGGCGTGATCCCGTGGGCCCTCAATCTCGCCGTCGCCGCCACCGCCGTTGCCCATGCCGATTTTCTCAATCAGCCCCTCGGTAAGAACGCTCCCGGCGGCAACGTCACGCACCTGGTACTTCAGTGACGACGAACCGGAGTTGATGACGAGAACGAGCATGGGGCCTCCTCAGCCTTGCTGTTGCGGTTAGCTCCCACTATAAATTGTCGCGGCCTCCCGGCGCGGTCCTTGCGGACAGGCACACGCTGTGCCTAGAGTCAGCGGACCAGCTGCCACAGCCCGAGAGGACACCTCCATGACCGACGAACCCACCCGGAGCGAAGACGACGATCCCACCAACACGGGGTCCAGCAGCACGGCTCCCCTTGAACCAGGGGCCGGCGATGAGACGGAGGCAGCGGCGTCCGAGCCGAAGAACAGCGATGGCTCCAAGGACGTCGAGGACCTTAACCTCACGCCGCAGGGCTTGTCCGATGAGCCCGCCAAGCAGGAGGACCCGGACAGCCTGGCCAAACCGGACAACAGCTGACGGGAACCGGTGGTTAAGCCTGCCGGGTTCCGCCAGGCTTAACCACCGGCCTGTGCCTGGATCGCGGTGATGGCCACAGTATTCACGATGTCCTCCACCGTGCAGCCGCGCGAAAGATCATTGACCGGCTTCCGCAGTCCCTGAAGAACGGGCCCAACGGCTACGGCGCCTGAACTCTGCTGCACGGCCTTGTAGGTGTTGTTGCCGGTGTTGAGGTCCGGGAAGATGAACACTGTGGCCTGTCCGGCCACGGTGGAACCGGGCATTTTGGACTCCCCGATGGAGGCGTCAACGGCGGCATCGTACTGGAGGGGACCATCAACGGCCAGATCCGGGCGGCGCTCGCGCACCAGTTCGGTGGCCTGCCGCACTTCGTCCACGGCTTCCCCCGAGCCGGAACCACCCGTGGAGTAAGACAGCATGGCCACACGGGGTTCCACGCCAAACTGGACGGCTGTCTCGGCCGAAGCCAGAGCAATGTCTGCAAGCTGCTCCACATTGGGGTCCGGATTCACCGCACAGTCGCCGTACACCAGCACGCGGTCCGGCATCAGCATCAGGAACACCGAGGACACAATCTTCACGCCCTCGCGGGTCTTCACGAACTCCAGCGCCGGCCGGATGGTGTGCGCCGTGGTGTGGGCAGCCCCGGACACCATCCCGTCCACCACGCCCAGCTGAACCATCATGGTGCCGAAGTAACTGACGTCCTGCATGATTTCCAGGGCCGTGGCCAGGTCCACGCCCTTATGCGCGCGCAGTTCGGCGTACTTTCCGGCAAACTTCTGCCGGAGCTCGGAACTGGCGGGGTCCACGATGTTAATCCCGGTAAGGTCGATCCCGTTCGCCGCTGCCAGCTCGCGGACAGTGCTCTCCGGTCCCAGCACCGTGAGGTCGCAGACGTCCCGGCGGTGCAGGATTTCCGCCGCCCTGAGGATGCGCACGTCCGTGCCTTCGGGCAGCACCACGTGCTTGCGCTGTATGCGGGCTCGTTCGATGAGATCGTGCAGGAAGCGCAGCGGGGTCATCCGTTCGACGCGCGGCAGGTGCAGCCGTTCCACCAGCTCAGCCTCATCCACGCGCCGGGACCACAGGCCCAGCGCAGAGGCCACCTTGCGTCGGTGGCCGGACCAGATCTCGCTGCGGACCTCTGAGACGCGGCGCGCCGTGGTGTAGGTGTCCTCCTCGGAGGCGAACACGGGGAACGGCGCCTGAGCCAGGAGCGGATAGATGTTGGCGTCCGGGGCAAGGCCTCCGGTAAGGATCAGGGTGGACGGCACCGGGAATTCCGGCGAGAAGGACGACGCCAGGCAGGCTACCATCACATCCGCCCGGTCCCCCGGCACAATCACCAGCGCGCCCTCGTCCAGCACATTCAGGAAGTTGCCCACGTTCATGGCCGCCACCTTGATATCCCGCACATCGCGTTCCATGTCCGGCCGGCCCGCGATCTGCCGCACACCCAAGGCCGCGGCAACTTCCCCGGTCGTGGGGCGCGCGATCTCCTCCAACTCAGGCAGGACGTACACAGGACGTCCGGAGGCGCCGGGCTTCACAGCGGCGGCGATAGCATCGACGTCGTCAGGGTCCGCACGGTTCACCATGATGGCCAGGAGGGCGCACTTTTCCGCTGCCAGTTCCTTTCGGGCGACCTCGACGGCGGCAGCAGCCTCCGCAACGGTGCGCCCCTTCGCGCCAACCACAGCCACCACAGGTGCGGCCAGATTGTTGGCAAGGCGGGCGTTGAGGTCGAATTCGACGGCGGCATCCTGCCCGGTGAGGTCCGTGCCCTCCACGATCACCACGTCGCAGTGGTGCGCTATCTCGGCAAAGATCTCCACGCAGCGGGCATCAATGTCCGCGCGTTTCCCTTCGGCCAGCAGCGACCGTACTTCCTCCTGGGTGAGACCGCCGCGGCAGCGCTCGTCATCCAGCTCAAAACGCACCTTCATGAGGGCAACCATGGGATCCTGCGCCGCGCTGGGGCCATGGACCACCGGCTTGAAGAAGCCGATGCGGTCTGCGTGCCTGTACAGCGTATCCGCCAGTCCGAGCGCCACAAGCGACTTGCCCGAGCCCGGAGTGGTTGCGCTGACATATATCCCTTTGGCCATGGTCCGCCCTTTGCTGTGCTGTTGCAGGTCCTCCCATCCTGTCACCTCATGCAGTTGGCTGGCTGCTGCCTGGGGGTCCTTCAGCCGACTCGCCCGCACTTTTGCACCACTTTGGCTGGCCGGGTCTGAACACAGTGCCGCAAATCCGTGAAATGGCCTCCCGAACCCCGGGCAGAGTGGTGCAAAAGTGCCTGCAGCGGGTCGGCGCATTTGTGCCCCACCCTTGACATCCTCACCTTCCATGGGATTACCTAATGAACATTCGGTAACTAAAGCTGGAGGCAATGACGCATGGCCGAGACAACGCTGTCCGGGGAAGCGCACCCCATCCTGGAGAAGGACTATGCCTCCGAATGGCTTGGCATCGAAGTCCTGCGGCTGGGCGACGGGCACGCCACCGTCCGGATGACCCTCCGGCAGGAAATGCTTAACGGTTTCGGGATTGCCCATGGCGGAATGATCTTCGCCGTGGCGGATACGGCCTTCGCACTGGCCTGCAACCCGGCATCCCCGCAACACGGCGAGCCGGAGAACATCACCGTAGCTGCCGGCGTCGACATCAACTTCCTGAAGCCCGCCTATGAAGGCCAGGTGCTTACCGCAGTGGCTGACCGCCGCTCACAATCGGGCCGCAGCGGGCTGTACGACATCCAGATTTTTGCCGCTGGCGCCCATCCCTCGCCGGCCGCCGACGCCGACTCCCCCACCCTTCCGCCGGCACCCGGCGAACTCATCGCCGAGTTCCGTGGCCGCAGCCGCACCATTCCCAAGAAGTAGGACACCATGACCACCAGCGCCGCCGAAGCCGCCAGCCTCGCCACCAGCACTCCCGCAACCGGCCCGGGCGCCCTGGACCCTGAGGAAACAATGTCCCGGGACCACCTGGAAGCACTGCAACTGGCCCGCCTCCAGCACACCGTTGCCTACGCGTATGACCGCGTAGCCCTGTACAAGCGGAAGTTCGATGACGCGGGGATCCACCCCACTGACCTGCGGGAGCTCAGCGACCTGGGCAACTTCCCCTTCACCACCAAGGAAGACCTGCGCTCGGAATACCCGTTCGGTATGTTCGCCGTGCCGCAGAAAGAAGTAGCCCGCGTACACGCCAGCTCCGGCACCACCGGCCGGCCCACCGTCGTCGGCTACACCAAAAAGGACCTGGCCGACTGGGCCAAGCTCGTTGCCCGCTGCTTCCGAGCCTCCGGCATCCGGCCCGGAATGAAGGTGCACAACGCCTACGGGTACGGGCTTTTCACCGGCGGCCTGGGCGCGCACGCCGGTGCCGAAGCGCTGGGCTGCACCGTGATACCAATGTCCGGCGGCCAAACCGAACGCCAGATCCAGCTGATCCAGGACTTCCAGCCGGACGCCATCCTGGCCACACCCACTTACCTGCTCACCATTGCCGACGCCATGACGCACATGGGGATCGATCCGGGGTCGACGTCGCTCAAGTTTGGTGTGCTGGGGGCAGAGCCGTGGACCGAGGAAATGCGCCACGAGCTGGAAATGACCCTGAACATCAAGGCCTGCGACATCTACGGCCTCTCCGAGGTGATGGGCCCCGGCGTGGCAGGGGAATCCGTCGAGACGCAGGACGGCAGCCACATCTGGGAAGACCACTTCCGCCCGGAAATCATCGACGCCTTTAACCCTGTGGCCGGCAAGGAGAACGTGCTGGGCGACGGCGAACACGGCGAGCTGGTATTTACCTCGCTCACCAAGGAAGCGCTGCCTATTATCCGGTACCGCACCAAGGACCTCACCCGCCTCATGCCGGGCACCGCATTCCCCGCACACCGCCGGATGGGCCGGATCACGGGCCGCAGCGATGACATGATCATCCTTCGCGGGGTGAACCTCTTTCCCTCCCAGATCGAGGAGATTGCCCTTCGCATCCCGGAACTGAGCCCGCACTTCCAGCTGGAAATCACCCGCCCGGAGGGCCAGCGGATGGATCAGCTGACCGTCCGCGTCGAGCGCCGTGAATCCGTTCCCGTTGAACAAAGCACGACGGCGGGCCTCACCTTGCGCGAACAGATCAAGATCCACGTGGGTTCTTCCTGCTCGGTGGAAGTGGTGGAGCCTGGCTCACTGGCCCGCTCCAACGGCAAGCTCAAGCGGATTTACGATCTTCGTCCGAAGGGGTAGGCCGCTCTTGGGTGGCGCTGACTGACCGACCGTTCGTGAGAAACTAGGCTCCATGTCCACATCTGAAGCGACCAAACGAGGCCGGCCCGGTTACGACCAGCAGTCTGTGCTGCGGATCGCCGTCGACGTTTTCAACCGGCACGGCTACGACGCCACCTCGATGGGGATCCTGGCGGAGAACCTGGGCATCTCCAAGTCCGCGATCTACCACCACGTCCCGTCCAAGGGCGATCTCCTCAAACTGGCACTGGACCACGCCCTGGGTGGGCTCGAAGACATCCTGGAGCAGCCGGAATACCAGAGCGGCCCGGCGGATGCCCGGCTGGAGTTCGTCCTGCGGCAAACCGTGTCCGTACTGGTGGATCGTCTGCCGTTCGTCACCCTGCTGCTTCGATTGCGGGGAAACACCGGTATTGAACGCGACGCGCTGGAACGCCGCCGCTCCTTCGACCACAAAGTCGCCGCGCTCATTTCCGCCGCCAGCAAGGACGGCACGCTGCGCCAGGACATCGATCCCGGTACCGTGACCCGGCTCCTGTTCGGCATGATCAACTCGATCGTCGAGTGGTATAAACCAGGCGGCCCCCTGACCCCGGCCAAGCTGGCTGACGACGTCATCACCATGGCCTTCGACGGTCTCCACCGGTAGTCCCGGTGATCGACCCTGTCGAGATCCTGGTTCCGACACCCGGGTTTCGACAAGCTCAACCACCGGGCTCTTGGGGTGGATTGGGCTCCGTCGGCGCGTTACGGTGGAAAGACAGACAGCCATCATCAAGGGGGTTGCCATGGAATCGTCAGCAAGGACAGTCAGCCGGCCGCACCGCCGTCGTCCATTCGGCCTACTCGCCGGGCTCCTCATGGCAGCGTTGGTACTGGGTGGCTGCACCGGAGGAGATCCTGGGGGCACCCCTCCCAGTGTCACGGCACCTGCGGAAGCAGCGTCCTCCCCCGGCCGGGAAAATGAAACGAATGACGGCGGAACCTCCACCCGCGATCTTCCCCGTCTCGTGGAAGAACTCGCGCCGTCCATGGTTACCATCTTTACCGGGGGCGGACTGGGCAGCGGGGTGGTGTACTCAGCTGACGGCCTGATTCTGACGAACGAGCACGTGATCCGCGGATCCTCACAGGTGGAAGTCGGATTCGCCGACGGCCAACGGGTGGAGGGCGAGGTCCGCGCCACTGACCCCGTGACAGACCTGGCGCTGATCCAGGTAGACCGCACCGGGCTCCCGGCAGCCACTTTCCAGACCACGCTCCCGCGAGTGGGCGAGGACGTCATTGTGCTGGGCTCGCCGCTGGGCTTCGAGAACACCGTCACGGCCGGCATCATCTCCGGCCTGCACCGCGCAATCCCCGATTCCGCCCAGCAAAGCCTGTCCCTGGTGGACCTGATCCAGACTGACGCGCCCATCAGCCCGGGCAACTCAGGTGGCGCCGTTGTCAATATGCGTGGCGAGGTGGTGGGCATCAGCGAGGCCTACATCCCGCCGCAGGCCGGGGCAGTGGCCCTTGGCTTCGCGATCCCGGCCGCGACCGCCGTCGAAGTGGCCGAGGAGCTCCTGGCAGATGGTACTGCCGAGCACGCCTACCTTGGGCTGACCCCTGGCGCGCTGACCCCTCAGATCGCTGACCGGCTGGGCATCGATGCCGAAGCCGGGGCGGTGGTGCTGGCTGTTGAAGAAGGGGGCCCGGCGGACGAGGCTGGACTGCGGCCCGGAGACGTCCTGGAATCGATCGAGGGTGTGGCATTGCGCACCCCGGAGCAGCTCCTGGCAGAGCTGCGGAACCGCAACCCGGGCGATACCGTGGAACTCCGCGCACTGCGCGGGGGCGAGGGACTGGACATCAAGGCCGAACTGGCCGAACGTCCAGCCGGCAGCACCACCCGATAAGGCCAATACAGGTAAAACCAGCACCACCGGAAAGTGCCTAAAGGCACCAGAGAGGAAGTAAATTATGGGCAACCCGAAGGAAGAAGCCGACCAGGGCTACATCGTCCCGGACCCGTCCACCGTCAGGGAGGATGTCCCGGGCGACGCCGGCGATGAAGCGAACGAGATCCGCTTCAGTGAAGAACAGGCACTGATCCAGGAACAAGCCAAAGGCATCCGCCCTGACAAGTACGATGTCCCCAGCGGCGGCCCCACCATGGACGAGGCCCGCGGCAACCTGGATATCTCCGACCAGACCGGCACCGCTCCGTCGGACGACAGCAGCGACGACGGCCTGCACGGTGGCGCAGAAGCGTAAGGTACCGCCGTCGTAAAGCCCTCCGTGCCAATTGAGTAGCGCGATCAGTGCTCGCGCTACTCAATTGGGGCGGACGGTTCAGGGGGTTCCGGCGCGGCCGTGGGACAACCCGGTGGGGAAGCCAATCAGGACAGGTTCCGGGCTGGAGCAGCACGAACCCTGCTGTTCCGGGGCCGGCGCCGGAGCGTCGCAGGAGGTGCCGGCGTCTGACGAGCAGACTCCCGTTTCCGGGAGTTGGAGCTGAACAGCATCCGCGCCGTCCCGATCCCCCGCGAGCGCTGCCGCAACGGACCGGACCTGTTCGTACCCTGTAGCCAGCAGGAACGTGGGCGCGCGGCCGTAGGACTTCATGCCCACGATGTAGAAGTCCTTCTCCGGATGGGCCAGAACCTTGGCGCCATGCGGGGCAACCGTGCCGCAGGAGTGGAACTCGGGGTCGATCAGCGGCCCCAGATCCCGCGGCGCCTCCACTGCCGGATCCAGCTCCAACCGGAGCTCGCTGAGGATTCCCAGGTCAGGGCGGAACCCTGTGCAGGGCACCACGACGTCGGCACTCAGGGTGCGCCCGTCCAGCGCCTCGACTGCCACCTGGGTATCCAGTGCCTTCAGGGATCCGATGCCGAAGCGGGTGTGCAACTGGATGGTCCCGGCCTCCACAAGCCGGCGGACGCGCGAGCCGAGCTGGCCGCGGGACGGCAGTCCGTCCGCGTCACCGCCGCCATAGACCTTCCCGGCGGAGGCGCCGCGCACAGCCCACATAATTTTGGTGTCCGGCTCAGCCTTTGCGAGTTCGGACAGGTTGATCAGGGTGTTGGCTGCCGAATGGCCGGCGCCCACTACCAGGACCCGGCGCCCGGCGAACATGTGCCGGTCCCTGCCCAGGACGTCCGGCAGCGGCGAGGAGATCCTGCTTTCGGCTTCTCTCTCCCCCACCGCCGGCAGCCCTGAAGTGCCCAGCGAATTACGCCTGGACCAGGTGCCCGATGCGTCCACGACTGCTCCAGCGGTGATGTCCCGGACCGTGCCGTCGGTGTGCTGGACCCGAACTGTGAAGGGTGTGGCATCGCGGTTGCGCTTGTGGGTCTTGTCCATGCCCTGGCGCGTAACGGCGATGACCCGGGTATTGGTGTGCAGGCGGCTGCTGATAGCCGGTAGCGCGGCCAGCGGTGCGAGGTACTGCTCGATCAGTTCTCCGCCGTAAGGCAGCGCGGTTGGCCGTGGCTGATCCCAGACCCCGGTGGTCGAGCCTGGGGCCACGGCCCCGGGGTTCCCTGGCCGAGCTTGCGAGGTTAGGGAAGGGATGGGGAGCGAGACCGGGCTTGTCGAGGCCCGCTGAGCCTCAGCCTCGAGAAGCCGAACCGCCGCGGCGTCGAGGTTGAACCGCCATGGCGAGAAGAGGCGGATGTGCCGCCACTGCTCGATCGCCGCGCCGGCTGACGGCCCGGCTTCCAGGACGAGAGGCTCCAATCCGCGCTCCAGCAGGTGGGCAGCGGCGGCCAGGCCAATCGGGCCGGCACCGATCACAACAACGGGGAGGGTCTTGTTGGGATCCATAGGGGTTCCTCAGGTTCGGTGGGCGGTCCCCCAACCAGGTAGCAGTAGGTGCCGTTTACGGGGCTGTAAAGGGCAACAACTGCGACCCGGTTGGGAGGGGGTCAGCTGTGGGACGGTTCCTCCACCAGCGCCGTGGCGATGCTGTCCGCGTCCTCCAGGGCAGCCAGGTAGCGTTCGGCGTCGAGGGCCGCAGCACAACCGGTACCGGCAGCGGTGATGGCCTGGCGATACCGGTGGTCCACGGCGTCCCCGCACGCAAACACGCCCGTTAGGTTGGTTACCGTGGTGGGCGAATCAACCTTGATGTAGCCCTCGTCATCCAACTCCACCTGGCCGGCCACCAGCTCGGTGCGCGGCACGTGGCCGATGGCGACGAAGACGCCGGTGGCAGCCTGCTCGCGGGTTTCGCCGGTGCGGGTGTCCGTGAGCGTGACGCCGGTGACCTTGCCGTTGCCGTGGATCCTGGACACCGCCGAATGCCAGGCGAACTTGATCTTGGGGTTGTCCTTGGCCCGCTGGGCCATGATCCGGGAAGCACGTAGTTCACCTTTGCGGACCACGACGGTCACCGTCTTGCCGAAGCGGGTCAGGAAGGTGGCTTCCTCCATCGCGGAGTCCCCGCCGCCCACAACGATAATGTCCTGGTCACGGAAGAAGAAGCCGTCGCAGGTGGCGCACCAGGAAACGCCATGACCGCTGAACTGCTTTTCCTCAGGCAGGCCCAGTTCCTTATAAGCCGAGCCGGTGGCGAGGATGACCGCAGGTGCGCTGTGGACAGTTCCGGCTCCGGTGACCACGGTCTTGAGGTGGCCTTTGAGATCCACCGACGTGACGTCGTCGAACACTACCTTGGCACCAAAACGCTCAGCCTGCCCCTGGAGGTTGTCCATGAGCTCCGGGCCCTGGATGCCGGCAGGGAAGCCCGGGAAATTCTCCACCTCGGTGGTGTTCATCAGGGCGCCACCTGCTGTGACAGAGCCGGCCAGAACCAGGGGTTCAAGGCCTGCGCGGGCGGCGTAAATGGCTGCGGTGTAGCCTGCGGGACCGGACCCGATGATGATCAGCTGTTCCGTGGTGGCGTTATCGGTGCTCATGGCGGGGCTCCTAATGTTCTTGCTGCTGGCTGGGTAGGGGTGGCTGGTTACTGCGCGTCCTTGTGTGCTGCGGGCAGCAGCCCCGCGATGAGGGCTTCGATGCGGCCCTTGATGTCGTCGCGGATGAGCCGCACGGCGTCGACGCCCTGGCCCGCGGGGTCCTCCAGGACCCAGTCCTCGTAGCGCTTGCCGGGGAAGTAGGGGCATTCATCGCCGCAACCCATGGTGATCACGACATCCGATTCCTTGACGGCTTCGGTGGTGAGGACCTTGGGGACCTCGGCGGACATATCGATGCCCAGCTCGGCCATGGCCTCGACCGCGGCAGGGTTCACCTTGTCGGCGGGCTGCGAGCCGGCCGAACGGACCTCGATGGCGTCTCCGGCCAGGGCGGTGAGGAAGGCAGCGGCCATCTGGGAACGGCCCGCGTTGTGGACGCAGACGAACAGGACGGATGGCTTTTTGGCGGTTTCGGTGCTCATTTGGGGGTTCTCCTTGGCAGCGGTTGTGGGGCTGTGGCCACGGTTAGGGGCTGTGGCGGTTCGGGGACTAGGGCAGGGCTTCAGCACGTAACGGTTCCACGGCGGTGGTGCCGGGTGCGAAGTAGCGGTTCCGCGCCCACAGTGCCGCATACACCAGTGCAACAAGAGCCGGCACTTCAATCAAGGGGCCAACGACGCCGGCAAGCGCCTGCCCGGATGTCACGCCGAAAGTGCCGATCGCCACGGCGATGGCAAGTTCGAAATTATTGCCCGCGGCAGTGAAGGCGAGGGTGGTGGTTTTGGCGTAGCCCAGGTCCAGCCATTTGCCGATCGCCATGCCGGCGCCGAACACCACCACAAAGTAGACCAGCAGGGGCAGCGCGATCCGGGCGACATCCAGGGGCCGGGACGTGATGGTGCCGCCCTGCAACGCGAAGAGCAGCACGATGGTAAACAGCAGGCCGTACAGCGCCCACGGGCCGAGCCTGGGCAGGAAGTGGTCCTCGTACCAGTCGCGGCCCTTGGCCTTCTCCCCCAAAGTCCTGGTGACGAAGCCGGCCACCAGCGGGATGCCCAGGAAGACCAGGACGGAAAGGGTGATGGCCCAGAACGAGAAATCAGCGCTGGTGGTGGGCAGTCCCAGCCACGCGGGCAGGACCTGCAGGTAGAACCAGCCCAGGGCGCCAAAGGCAATCACCTGGAAGACGGAGTTGATGAAGACCAGCACGGCGGCGGCTTCGCGGTCCCCGCAGGCGAGGTCGTTCCAGATCATCACCATGGCGATACAGCGGGCCAGGCCCACGATGATCAGGCCGGTGCGGTATTCCGGGAGGTCCGGCAGGAAGATCCAGGCCAGGGCAAACATCAGCGCCGGAGCGGCCAGCCAGTTAATCACCAGGGAGGTGACCAGGAGTTTTCGGTCCGCCACTACCCGGTGCGCCTGGTCGTAGCGGACCTTTGCCAACACCGGGTACATCGTCACCAGGAGGCCAATGGCGATGGGCAGCGAAACCTCCCCCACCTTCACGGCGTCCAGGGCCGTGTTCAGCCCGGGGACAAAACGGCCCAGCAGGATGCCGCCGATCATGGCGGCGATGATCCAGACAGGGAGGAACCGGTCCAGGGTGGAGAGCTTTCCGACGACGGCCGCCTCTCCTGGGCGTACTGGCGGCGGGGATGTCTGGATACTCACGGGGCTCCTGGCGGAAAGATTGATGCTGGTCGATGCAAGTATCCTCAAAGACATTGATGAATGTCAATGTAAGTGCATAATGGACTACATGAACTCCCTGCAAATTCTCGAACCGGCCACGGATGAAGCATGCTGCGCACCTGCTTCAGCCCCCACGCTGGACGCCGATGAAGCCCGGCAGAGGGCGCTGGTTTTCAAGGCGCTGGCAGATCCCAACAGATTGCGCCTGCTCTCCATGGTCAAAGCCGGCGAGTCCGGGGAGTCCTGCGTTTGTGATCTCACCGAGCCGCTGGACCTGGGCCAGCCCACAGTGTCGCATCACCTGAAGATCCTGGTGGACGCCGGCCTGCTCCACCGCGAAAAGCGCGGCACCTGGGCCTACTACTCGGTGGTACCCGGCGCCCTCGAGCGCACGGCGGAGTTGCTGACCGGCCTCTGACCCAAGTAAGTAGCATTAGGTGCCGTTTACAGCCTTGTAATGGGCAACTACTGCTACTTAGTTGGGCAAGGCGCGCAGGGTTACTTTGCCACCAAGGTCAGCACGTCGTAGGTTGCCACGATTTCGTCGTCCTGATTGGTGAGCACGGCATCCCAGGCCACCTCGCCGTATTCGTCAGTTTCGCGCGGCGTGATCTTCTTGGCCGTCAGCGTGGCCCTGATTGAGTCCCCGGCAGCTACCGGCGTGACGAAGCGCAGGTTTTCCAGGCCATAGTTGGCCAGGACGGGGCCCGGCGCAGGATCAACGAACAGTCCGGCCGCCCAGCTGAGCAGCAGGTACCCGTGGGCCACGATTCCCGGGAAGAACGGGTTGGCCTCGGCCGCGGCATTATCGGTGTGGGCGTAGAAGGTATCGCCGGTGCTGTTGGCGAACGCCGAGATGTCCTCCAGCGTCACCTGCCGCAGGTCCGACCGCACGGCGTCGCCGATCCGCAGCCGGGACAGGTCCTTCCGGAACGGGTGGACCTGCTCGGTTTCAACAGTGAAGTTCCGGTCAGCGCCGGTGTGCCAAATGCCGGTAACGGCCGTCAGCATGTTCGGCGAGCCCTGGATAGCCGTGCGCTGCATGTGGTGCAGCACCGAGCGGATGCCACCCAGTTCCTCACCGCCACCGGCGCGGCCAGGACCGCCGTGGACCAGGTGCGGAACCGGTGAACCATGGCCGGTGGACGTCCGCGCGTCCTCCCGGTTGAGCATCAGGACACGTCCGTGGTGCGCGGCAATTCCGGTAACCAGTTCACGGGCCACCGACGGATCATTGGTGCAAACAGTGGCCACCAGCGAGCCGCCGCCCCGGGCGGCGAGGCGGACGGCATCGTTGAGGCTTGCATACCCCACCACCGAAGACACCGGGCCGAACGCCTCCAGCGAGTGGACGCTGTCGGCATCGGAATCGGCCCAGCTCAGGAGGACCGGGGCCATGAAGGCGCCGTCCTCCACAACCGCCTGGGTTCCGTCCGCAGACCTGACCGACGGCGAATCCAGAGTTCCGTACGCGAGCTCACCTCCGGCGTCGAGCATGGCCTGGACGGCGGCGCGCACGTCGGCGAGCTGCTCCAGCGACGCGAGGGCGCCCATGGTCACACCCTCAGCCCGGGGATCGCCCACCACCACGCGCTCGTCCACGCGCCGTCCGACGGCGGCAACGACGTCGGACACCAGCTCCTGCGGCACGATGGCACGGCGGATGGATGTGCACTTCTGACCAGCCTTGACGGTCATTTCGGTAACCACCGATTTGATGAAGGCGTCGAACTCCGGGGTGCCTGGAACCGCATCCGGGCCGAGGATGGCGGCATTGAGTGAATCGGTCTCGGACGTGAAGCGCACGCCGCCCTCCACCACATTCGGGTGCGACTTCAGCGAGCGCGCGGTGGACGCAGAGCCGGTGAAGGCAACCAGGTCGCGGTAATCAAGCACATCCAGCAGGCCGCGGACCGAGCCCGACACCAGCTGCAGCGAGCCCTCCGGCACGATGTTGGATTCGATGATCGCCTTGACCACCGCGGCGGCAACGTAGCCTGTGGGCGTGGCCGGCTTCACGATGGTGGGCACACCCGCAAGGAACGCCGGTGCCAGTTTTTCAAGCATGCCCCAGACCGGGAAGTTGAACGCGTTGATCTGGACGGCGACGCCCGGAATCCGGGTATAAATGTGTTCGCCGGCAAACGATCCGTCCTTGGCCAGCACCTCCATGGGTCCATCCACCACCACCTGCGCGTTGGGCAGCTCACGCCGGCCCTTGGACCCGAAGGTGAAAAGCACTCCGATACCGCCGTCGATGTCGATCATGGAATCGATCCTGGTGGCACCTGTCTGCGCGGAGAGCTCGTAGAAATACTCCCGGCGGGCGTTGAGGTACTGGGCCAACTCCTTCAGCATCAAGGCGCGCTGGTGAAAAGTGAATCCGCCCAGCCCTGCCTGTCCCACCGTGCGGCCGTGATCCACGACGGCGGAGAGGTCCAGCCCTTCGCTGCTCACCTTCGCAAGAAGCCGGCCGGTGCTGGCGTCCCGTACCGGAACGCCGTCCGCCGCATCGGGCGCAGGCGTCCACCAGCCATCCTGGACAAAGCTGGGGACGGTCTCGATGGTGCTGCCGGCTGTTTCCGGCATCGTGGCAGTGGTGGTCATCTTTGACAGGTCCTTCCAGGCGGTCAAACGGGCCAGCTGCGTACATCCGCATTACTGACCGTCCGTTCGGTAATATATCCCAACACTACATGGAAGCCCCCAGGGAGCCAAGACCCCGGGCTGCGGCAGGGCAGGGGCCACCCTTCCACCCCTTGACTCTTATACCCCCTGGGGGTATTCTTTCAAGTGTTGTCAGTGAAGTGGTATGTCCCGGCCGCGCGGAGCGCTGCCATCACAGCCGTTCAACCCCAGCACCCATCGCTTCTTCGTCAAGAAATGGAAACTGACATGTGTGGAACTGAGAACCGGACCCAACTTCCTTTGGCCGCCTCCACTGCAGGCTGCTGCTCGACAAGCCCTGGCCCTTCCCCGGCCGGCACATCCGCCGGGACCGGCTTTGACCTTGAAGGCCTGACCTGCGGTCATTGCGCCCGGACCGTTGAAAATGCCGTCATTACCCTTGATGGCGTAGACGCCGCTTCCGTCGACCTGGTGCCCGGTGGCCGCTCACGCCTGATTGTCACCGGAAACGTCGATCCCACAGCTGTCCGCGAGGCCATCGCCTCGGCAGGTTACGCAGTAACCGGCCACTGACCCTTACCTTTCCGGCCCGGGCGGGTTCCACCGCCCAGGCCAGGTGTCCTCATAAGGAGGAAACAATGCAACATCACACCAAGCACGCCGGCCAGCCGGCTGAACAGCCGGCCGGGCAGCCAGCCGAACTGAGTGGTTCCGCGCCTGCAGCCGGGCAAGTTCACGGGCATGCCACGCCTGAGGTCCATCACGGCCAGCATGATCAGCACGCGGGGCACGGCACTCAAGCGGACCACGGCAGCCACGTCAGCCGCGTCAGCCACGGCCAGCAGGATGAGCATGCCGTGCACACGCACGGGCAGCACGCCGGCCACAGCACTGCCATGTTCAAGAACCGCTTCTGGCTGACCCTGGCCCTCACTGTTCCGGTGGTGTACTTCAGCCCGATGATGGGCCACCTCCTGGGCTACATGGCACCGGTGTTCCCCGGTTCGGCCTGGATTCCGCCGGTGCTGGGCACGGTGATCTTCCTTTACGGAGGCCAGCCTTTCCTCAAGGGCGGATGGCAGGAACTGAAAACCCGCCGGCCGGGAATGATGCTGCTGATCGCCATGGCCATCACCGTGGCGTTCGCCGCCTCCTGGGTCACCAGCCTGGGCCTCAGCGGGTTCGACCTCGACTTCTGGTGGGAACTGGCGCTGCTGGTGGCCATCATGCTCCTGGGCCATTGGATTGAAATGCGTGCGCTCGGCTCCGCGCAGGGTGCCTTGGACGCCCTCGCGGCCCTCCTGCCGGACGAAGCGGAACGCATTACCGCTTCCGGCACGGAGACCATCCCGGTCTCCGAGCTGCGCGAAGGCGACACAGTATTGGTCCGGTCCGGAGCGAGGATGCCGGCTGATGGAGAAATTGTCGACGGCGAAGCAGAGTTTGACGAATCCATGATCACCGGAGAGTCCAGGACTGTGCTCCGCTCACCCGGGGACGCCGTGGTGGCCGGCACCGTCGCAACGGACAACAGCGTCCGGGTGCGCATCACCGCCGTCGGAAATGCCACCGCGCTGGCAGGAATCCAGCGGCTCGTGGCCGAAGCCCAGGCCTCATCTTCCAAGGCACAGGCCCTGGCCGACCGCGCCGCAGCGTTCCTCTTCTACTTCGCCACGGGTGCCGGCGCCATCACCTTCATTGTGTGGACCCTGCTGGGCAGCGTCCCGGACGCCGTTACCCGCACCGTCACTGTCCTGGTCATCGCCTGCCCGCACGCCCTGGGCCTGGCCATTCCGCTGGTGATCGCCATCTCAACCGAACAGGCGGCGCGCGCCGGCGTCCTGATCAAGAACCGGATGGCGTTGGAGCGGATGCGTACCGTCGACGTCGTCCTGTTCGACAAAACCGGCACCCTCACCGTGGGCGAACCGGAGCTGAAAGACGTTGCCACGGCACCCGGCACCGAGCCGGGCGCCCTGCTTGCCTTGGCTGCCGCCGTCGAATCCGACAGCGAGCACCCGGTGGCCCGGGCCATTGTCCGTGCCGCCCGGGAGCGCCAGGTGGCCATTCCGCGGGCGACAGGCTTCAGCTCCCTGACCGGACGCGGCGTCCGCGCCTCCGTTGACGGCCGGACCGTGCACGTGGGCGGACCTGCACTCATGCGTGAACTGGACGCTGTTGAACCTGAGGGGCTCGCTGCACCAATCCGGCAATGGATGGGCAGGGGTGCCGCCGTGCTCTACGTCATCGACGGAAAGCAGGTGCTGGGCGCAGTCAGCCTTGAGGACAGCGTCCGTCCCGAGTCCCGCCAGGCGGTGGCGGCCCTTCAAAACCGCGGCGTGAAGGTGGCCATGGTCACCGGTGATGCCCGGCAGGTGGCGCAGGCAGTGGCAGAGGACCTGAAGATCGACGAGGTTTTTGCCGAGGTGCTCCCCGCAGACAAGGACAAGAAGGTGGCCGAGCTCCAGGCCCGTGGGATGAAAGTGGCCATGGTGGGCGACGGCGTCAACGATTCCCCTGCCCTGGCCAGGGCAGAAGTGGGTATCGCCATCGGCGCCGGCACCGACGTCGCCATGGAATCCGCCGGCGTGGTGCTAGCCGGGAACGATCCCCGGGCCGTACTGTCCATAATTGATCTCTCGCGGGCCAGCTACACCAAAATGTGGCAGAACCTGGTCTGGGCGACCGGCTACAACGTGCTGGCAGTTCCCCTGGCGGCGGGCGTCCTGGCCTTCGCCGGTGTGGTGCTTTCCCCGGCCGCGGGTGCGGTGCTGATGTCCGTGTCCACGATCGTAGTGGCCCTCAACGCGCAACTCCTGCGGCGGATGAAACTGAACCCGTCCGAGGTACGTTGAACAAAGCGGCCCCGGATCCCGTTTCGTGGCCGATTGTGAGCGGGGTCAGTCCCGGAGAGAAAGGAGGAACGCCGTGAGCGCCATCGTGTACCCGCGCCGCACGGCATTCCTGCTGCGCGGCGGACTGGTTGCCGTACTTCTCGCCATGGTGGGGGGAATCCTTGGCATGCACATGCTGACCGGCGGCCACTCCACCCACACGGCCGTCGCTGCGCCGCCGTCGGGCATCAATGCCCAAGTTCTGCCCGCCGAAACGCACCACGGGGCACATTCCTCCGGGGTCCGGCACCATACGGATGCCACGGGTGACGCCGACGGCTGGACCGGCGCATCCTGTGTCTGCTCCGGCGACTGCGCGGGGCACGACGCCGGTCACGGGACAGACTGCACCCCGCTGCCCAAGGCCGGGACGCTGGCCGCCACCCAACCAGGCGGTTCGGGACTGTCCGTCCAGCCAGCCGGGACCATTCACTTCGCCGCATTCGCCGCCTGGAACCATGTCCCCGGCAGCCCTTCGCCGGGCGAGCTGTCGATCAGCCGGACATAAACGGGGGCCCGGTGCGCGGCCGGCCCATTCCGTCACGCACCCGATGCGGCCTGCAGCATCCTTCCCGGATGCTCCCCCACCCCTTGGCTTCCGCGCCACATTTACCTTAAGGACCTGATCTGATGAACAAGAAACTTCTGACCCTCTCGACGGCTGCCATCGCCGCTACCTTCGCGCTCGCCGGATGCGCCAGCACGCCTGGTACGTCCGGGACGGCCTCGATGCCCGCCGGCCACCACAGCACCGGGCCCGCTTCCGGGTCCTCAACGGCCCCCAATGCAACTGAACACAACGCTGCGGACGTGACGTTTGCCCAGATGATGATTCCGCACCATGCCCAGGCGGTGGAGATGTCCGGAATGATCCTTGCCAAACAAGACATCCCGGCGCCTGTGACCGCCCTGGCCACCAGGATCAAGGATGCCCAGGATCCCGAAATCCAAACCATGACCGGATGGCTCAAGGACTGGAATGAGCCTGTAGAAATGGCTTCGGGGCACGCCGGGCATTCGATGGAAGGGATGATGGACGGCGCCACGATGAAGGAACTCGAGGCCGCCCAGGGAACGGACGCCGCCCGGCTGTTCCTGGAACAGATGATCGTCCACCACGAAGGCGCCCTGACCATGGCCCGGACCGAGTCCGCCGACGGAAAGGACGCCAGCGCCGTGCAGCTCAGCAAGGAGATCGTCGCTGTCCAGGAATCCGAGGTCAAGGAAATGCGCGACCTCCTGGGAACGCTCTAAGGACCTGAGCAAAAATCCCTGTCTTGTGGAGTTTTCCTTGGCGTACGGGCCAGGGATTTCTCCATATGGCGGGGATTTTCCGCTTTAGCTGCCGGCGGGTAGCCGATGCGCCCACTTCGATGCCCGCTGTAGTGTTCTCAGAACAACAGTTTGGGGGGCTGACATGTACCGGACGGGAACGCGGTCCAGCCGCAAGTGGGGGATTCTTGGGATTGTGGTTGCCGTTTTGGGCGTCGCTGCCATTCCGATGACCGGAGTAGCCCACTACATGACCACTAATGCTATTGGACGCACAACAGTTGCGGTCAACGCCGACGGCACTGAGCGAACAATCCACTGGCGTGACTATCCAGGCATTGCCGGAGTTGACGGGATGGAAACGCTTGACGGCCCCACACCTCAGGATGGCTATGCTGCGGGCAAGGCCATGATCGCCGAGATGCGGGAAGCCTTGTCTGCGGAGTTCAACCTCGAGTGGGCTCCGATTGACGATCAAGAGGGGCCTCGTCCCTTCCATCCACGGGTCCAAAACGGCTTCGGCGGCCAGTCGCTCTTGACTGTGGTGAACGGTCCGGAGTCCCAGAGCACGTCGGTGCCGCAGGCGTGGGCAGACAAGCAGAGGGCCATCAGCATCATTGGCGAGACGGCAGCCCGGTATGGCTTCGGGACGCACGAAATCCACATCCCTGAGCGGTGGACAGATGAGGACCGCATCCGTGATCTGGGCGGGCTGACGCCTGAGGAACAAGTGGCAGTAACCGGTTGGGCTACGGGTCCCGCGGGCCAATGGTTGTCCTTCAGGTTCCAGGATCTTTCGAAGGACACCACTGGCGAGTTCGCAAAGCGGTTCGAGCAACACGAAACGTCGCGATGGCAGTGCAACACCATTGGAATCAGTTACGGGGCAAACGGTCTTTTGCCTGCGGATCTCCGCGGCGAATTCGAATCACGCCTGGAGCCGTTCGCCGGGCTCAGCCAACCCGCAGCGCTGGAGAGTTAGTGCCTGCAAAGGCCGGGTTCGCTCGTACCTCATGCCCTGCCGCTGGCACTGCCACACCAATGGATCAATGCCTATTCGTGGAACGGTTCGCCCGTTATCTGGTGGTCCGCGTGGTTCAGGGTCTCGCGGATCAGCCGCACCAGGTGACCGTCGTGCAGGGAATAGACCACGTGCCGGCCGTCCTTCCGCGTATCAACCAGGCCGCTCAGCCGAAGCTTGGCCAGGTGTTGACCCGCCACCCGTACGGGGAACACCAACAGCTGCGGTCAGTTCCGTGACAGTCCTGTGCCCTTCGGCAAGCATCCGCAGCGTTCCCGTAGCCACATCAAGAAGTTCCGGGCCGGGTGTGACGCGGTGAAACAGGCCCGGTACAGGCGGCCAGGCGAACACCGCCGCGGCCACCACCACGGTTGGCTGCACCTTCATCTAAGTAATCATCACCCGCCAATGGAATTATCACCATCGTGTACGGCGGGACTACTCCCCCGGGTCAGCCGCGCCTGTTCAGCCGGTGCTCCAGCCCGTTCCTGACCGCAGGCCACTCGTGCTGGAGGATGGAGAACACCACCGTGTCCCGGAGTTCGCCGTTGATGCTCCGCTGATGACTGCGCAGTACACCATCCTGTTTTGCTCCGAGCCTGGCAATGGCTTCCCGCGACTGGTGGTTGAGCCAGTGGGTGCGGAATTCCACCGCCGGGCAGTGCAGCACCTCAAACGCGTGGCGCAGGAGCAAGAGCTTGGATTCAGGGTTGGTGCCGGTGCCGTGGGCAGAGGCGGCGTTCCAGGTGTAGCCGATCTCTACCCGTGGCGTGGCGGCGTCGATGTTGCAATAGGTGGTCATGCCGATGATCCGGCCCGGGCCGCCCGTGGCGGGGTCGGTCAACCGGGTGGTGAACGGCACCATGCTGCCCGCAGCCTGCAGGTCCAGCCGCTTGCTGATCGCTGCCGCCATGCCCTCGGGAGCGGGAACCGAGGTGTACCAGAGCTTCCACAGCTCGCCGTCCTTGGCGGCCTCCACCAGGCCGTCATGGTGGTCCGGGTGGAGCGGCTCGAGGATTACGTTTTTGCCGGTAAGGGTCAAGGGCTCAAGGAAAGTCACCAGACCAGCCTAGGCCCAGCCAGCTCATCCCGTTACGCTGTGAGGAGGACCAATGCGGCTAGCAGAGGAGCGAATGTGTCAGGCACCAACCCGGATCCGGAAGATGACAAGGTGACAGGCCTGGAGCCGGGAGGCGGAGTACCCCCTGGGGAAACACCGCCTGGCGAAGCCTCCACCAGCGGCCCGCAGGGCCACGATGAGCACGGGACCCGCAAGAGCACCCAGTTCCTATGGATCGCCATCATTGGAATCGTAGTGGCGCTGTCGCTCTTGTACTTCATCGGCTACATTGTGGGCTTCTTCGACTAGCTCCCCCGGGGTTCGTTCCCCAAGGCAGGCGTTAGCTGGGCCAGTCGAAGAAGCCCTTCCCGCTCTTGCGGCCCAGCTCGCCGCGCGCCACCTTGTCCCGGAGGATCTGCGGCGGCGCAAACCTCTCTCCCAGCGTGGAGTGCAGGTACTCAGCAATGCCCAAACGGACGTCCAGCCCCACAATGTCCGTGGTCCGCAGCGGGCCAGTGGGGTGTTTGTAGCCAAGCACCATGGCAGTGTCGATATCCGCTGCCGTTGCCACTCCTTCCTCCACCATGCGCATGGCCTCCAGCGCGATCGCCACGCCCAGCCGCGAAGACGCGAAGCCCGGCGCATCATTGACGACGACGGGGGTCTTGCCGAGCGCCTCGACCCAGCCCTTCGCGGCAGCGGCGAGTTCCGACGTGGTTCTCTTTCCCACCACCACCTCGATCAGGCTGGAGGCGGGCACCGGGTTGAAGAAGTGCAGGCCCAGGAAGTTCTCCGGGCGTTCCAGCCCGGCGGCCAGGCCGTCCACGGAAAGCGAGGACGTGTTGGTGGCGAGGAACGCGTCCGAGCCCAGCCGGCTTTCGATGCCGCGCAGCGATGTCATCTTGAGGTCCCAGTCCTCCGGGACCGCCTCGATCACCAGCTCGCGGCCGGCAAAGTCGTCGTAATCGGCGGAGACGGTCAGCCTGCCGGAAAATTCGGCGGCGCTGCGGGTGGTCACCCCTCGTTCAATGCTCTTGGCGACGGCGGACTCCACCCTTTCGCGGGCAGCCTCCGCTGCTTCCGGGTCACGTTCCACCACCATGACGTTGCAGCCGTTGAGCAGGAAGGCGTGGGCGATGCCGGCGCCCATCCGCCCGCCGCCCAGGACGCCGACCGCCGCCGGCAGGATGTTGCCGGATTCAGAGTTGCTCATGCGTCCTCCTCGGTGGACCTGGCTGCCTTGCCAGGCCCGGCTGACTCCGCCGGCCCGGCGGCAGGTGTTCTCTTCTTCAAAAAGTCCTCCATCCGGTCAAACTTCGCCTGCGACTCAAACAGGATCCCCTGGGCCAGTTGGTCGATCAGCGGATGGGCTTCGGCCGGAGCGTGAAAGACGGATTTGGTAATCCGAATGGCCAGCGGGTCCTGCCGGCCAATCCGGTCCGCCAGGTTGTGGGCGGCGTCCATCAAATCCGGGGCCTCATGGATTTCGGTGATCAGGTTCGCGGCGAGTGCCTGCTCGGCGCGCAGCACCAGCCCGGCCAGCAGGATCTCCTTGGCCAGCGGCTCCCCCACGAGCTCGCGCAGCCGCCAGCTTGCGCCGGCGGCGGCCAGGATCCCGAGGCCGGTCTCCGGGTTGCCGATCCGTACCGAAGGCGTGCCGATCCGGAAGTCCGCGGCGTACGCCAATTCGGCTCCCCCGCCCAGGCAGTACCCATCCAGCGCGGCGATCACGGGCATGGGCAGCCTGGCAATGCGGACAAACAGGCTGGAGTTGATCCCCTGCAGGGCATCGTCCCGGCGACGGCCGCGCAGCTGGCCAATATCCGCGCCGGATGCGAAAATCCCGCCGGCCCCGGCAATGATCAGGACTTTAGGGCGCTGTTCCAGCTCGGCGCAGACAGCGTGCAGCTCGTCCACCATGGTTTGGTCGATGGCGTTGCGGACCTCGGGCCGGTTGAGGAGCACCACCACCCGGTCAGCGCGCTCCTCCACCAGCAGCGTACTGAAGCTCTGTTCCCCCACCATGCTCAGACCCTTTCCAGCAGCATCGCGGTTCCCTGACCCACGCCGATGCACATGGTGGCCAGCCCCAGCCTGGCGTCCTCGCGTTCCATCCTGCCCAGGAGGGTGATGGTCAACCGGGAGCCGCTGGAACCCAGCGGGTGCCCCAGGCTGATGGCCCCGCCGTCGTTGTTGACGATGTCCGGGTCAAGGCCCAGACGCCGCATGGTGGCGAGTGACTGTGTGGCAAATGCCTCGTTGAGTTCGACGGCGCCCAGCTCACCCGCAGTGATTCCGGTCCGGGCAAACACCTTCTGCGAAGCCGGAACCGGCCCGATGCCCATGATTTCCGGCTCACAACCGGCTGAGGCACCATCTATGATCCTGGCCCGCGGCGTGAGGCCCAGCCTGCCGATGGCTGCTTCCGACGCGACGATGATGGCGGAGGCGCCGTCGTTGAGGGTGGAGGAGTTGCCGGCTGTTACTACCGAGCCGCCGGCCACCACCGGCCGCAGTCCAGCCAGGACGTCCATGGTGGTACCGGCGCGCGGGCCTTCATCCGTGTCGACTACGGTGTCCGACTTCCGGCCCTTGACCGTGACGGGGACGATCTCGGCGGCAAAACGCCCGGCGGCAATCGCGGCCAGCGACTTCTCATGGGAGCGGACGGCGAAGGCATCGGCTTGCTCGCGAGTGATGCCATCTACCCTGGCAACTTCCTCAGCTGTCTCCGG
The DNA here is from genome assembly GCF_059383595.1 of Pseudarthrobacter sp. MDT1-40-2. NCBI lineage: Bacteria > Bacillati > Actinomycetota > Actinomycetes > Micrococcales > Micrococcaceae > Pseudarthrobacter > Pseudarthrobacter sp. MDT1-40-2. The sequence continues at coordinate 998,552 of NZ_JBWZCL010000001.1, forward strand.
CATGGAATACGTCATCTTGCCGTCGCGGGAGAGCCCGCCCTTCTGAAACAGCGGATTGGTGAAGCGCCAGCCGATCGATGTGTCAAAAATGGCGCCCGGCTTGGCGAACGCGGTGGCTGGCTTTTCCTGGACCCACGGAGCCCGGCTCATGGATTCCACGCCGCCGGCAATAACGACGTCCGCAGCGCCGGACTTGATCATCTGGCTCGCCTGGATGATGGCACTCAGTCCGGAAGCGCACAGCCGGTTGACGGTGATGCCGGGAATATGGAGCGGAAGCCCGGCCAGGATGGTGGCCATCCGCGCGACGTTCCGGTTTTCTTCGCCGGCTCCGTTGGCATTGCCCAGGATTACTTCATCGATGGCATCCGGATCCAGGCCTGCCCGTTGCACAGCTTCCCGGACCGCCAGTGCGGCAAGGTCGTCCGGCCGAACGGCGGAAAGGGCTCCGCCATAGCGGCCTACCGGGGTACGTACCCCACCCACCAGGAAAGCCTGTGGTCCTGAAGCGGCTGAGGCCATGAGTAACATCCTTCGCGAGTAACGGCACTGTCAGGGGTCCGATCGGTTCCAAAGGTATCCCGGGGCATTTACCGACCGTTCGTTCACTAAAGATTACACTCCCCACCCGCATGGTCAACAAGGCGGCTGGGATTACGCGACAACCAGGCCCAGATGGCTGGCCAGCAGCGGCGCCAGCAGGCTCAGCTGATAGTCATCCACCACCACGCCGGACAAGCTGCCCAGCCCGCTGATAGTACGGAAATCCGTCCTGCGCAGATCAAAATCCTTGAGTTTTGCACCGTTGAGGTCCAGTGTCCCGATGGTGCAGTTCTTAAAGGCAACCCGGGCCGCAGTGGCAGAGCCGAGGTCCAGTTCATTGATGATGCAGTCGCTGATCAGGACGTCGTTCAGCTTGGCGCCGCGGAGATTCAGGAAGTCCACCTTGCCACCGTCGATCCGGACCGACTGCCACGTGCTGTCATATACCTCGGCGGAGCCAAGCCGCGGATTGGTGAGCTGCACGTCCCGCCAGCTGGTCCGTGCGGCCATGAACACCGGCGCGTAAAGTTCCGCGAGCAGGCAATCGCTGAACGCCGCACTGCGCAGCTGCGTTTCATTGAAGGAGGCGCCCTGGAATTCACACTCGGCAAAGACTGCGCCGTTCAGCTCCAGGCCATCAGCGGCCGCACGGCTGTACCTGCCGCCGTCGTACCTTTCCCCACGCTGGAAGTCCGGGTCCGGGTCCTCGGTGAGGCCTTCAAGCCGAAGCGCCGAAAGACGAGGTGCGGTGACTTTCGCAGAACCGGCCACTAGAGGGATTCCGCCTTGGCCGCGATCTCCGCCAGGTCCTTGGCCAGGGCCTTCCGGGTCATGGCCATGCCCAGCTTGCCGAACAAGGCCATGGTGATGCGGTTGAGCGTGCTGGGATTAATAACTTCGGCCCCGAAGGTGAGCGTAAGGTCCGTGCCGCCCTTGCGCTCATTGAGGCTGAAACGGGTGGTGTAATCCGCCCCGCCCTGGACAGCCTTAACGGTAGTACTGCGCGGCGGATCGGCGTGCGCCACCCACATTTCGACGGTCTCGGAGCGCCCCATGATGGTGCGGGTTTCCTTCCAGCGAGTGCCCTCACCATAGGGACTGTCACTAAGCATCTGCACCGCCTTGATACCCGAAAGTGTTTGCACAGACCCTGGAATATCTGTGATCACTGACCACACCTTTTCCGGTGGAACCTGGATGTGCTGGGTGAGGCTGGCGCTGTGATCCATGGCTCGAGCCTAGCCGGGGGCCGCGACAACCACTACAGCTCCGGCCGCCCTGACGGCAGGCTTTATTGCCGCCAAAATGCTAAGCATGCTTCGTGTTAGGGTGAAAATGCAAGTGCTTGATCAGTCGGTAGACGAAAGGTGGCACCAGCCATGGGTATCGGAGACAAGATCGGAAATGCCGCGGAACATGCTGGAGGCAAGGCAAAGGAAGCCGCCGGCAAGGTCACGGATAACGAGCGCCTCGAACGCGAAGGCCAGACCGACCAGCTGAAGGCAGATGCCAAAAAGGTTGGCGAGGACGTCAAGGACCAGTTCAAGCACAACGACTAATGCCATAAAACGACGCCGGCGGCCACCTTCTTCATGAAGGTGGCCGCCGGCGTCATTATTGTTTCCAGGCGGAGGTCACGGGACAATCGGCACCTGGAGCGAAATGAACTAGCTGAAGAGCGCGTTCTGCGGCTCGTTCGTCTTGACCTTCTGCCAGCCCAGCCACAGCAGCAGCGCAAAGAACGGGATGGTCGCGAGGGTCCAGAGGCCCAGGTGGAAGACCTCACCGGACTTGCTGGTCATGGTGTCAAAGCCGATCAAAACCGTGATGGCGAGCAGGGCAACCAGACCGGCCCAGCTGCTCCATGTTCCTCCCGGGGCGGGCAGGGACGAGACTTTGCCCTTCTTCTTGCGCAGCGCGATCTGGCTGGCGAAGATGGCACCCCACGTGAAGATCACACCGATGGATGCGGAGTTAAGCGCGAGGTCGAACGCGTGTGAACCGCCCAGCAGGATGTTGAGCAGGATGCCCACGAGGTAGACCGCGCCGATGGCCAGGATAGCGGCGTAGGGAACGTGGTTCTTGGACATCCTGGTCAGCCAGGTCGGAGCATGGCTGTTGTTGGCCATGGTGCGGAAAATCCGGCCGATCGAGTACAGGCCCGAATTGCAGGAGGACAATGCGGCGGTGATGACGATCATGTTCATGACATCGCCCATCCAGCCGAGGCCCATCTGGCCGAACACCGTAACGAACGGCGAGGTGCCGGCCACATACTGGTCCGAAGGCAGGAGCATGGCCAACAGGGTCACGGAGCCGACGTAGAACACCACAATGCGGAAGACGACGGCGCGGATGGCCTTGGGCACTTCCTTGGCCGGGTCCTGCATCTCGCCGGCGGTGATGCCGACGAGTTCAATCCCGTTATAGGCGAAGATCACGGCGTTCAGGACCAGGATCATCACCAGGGCGCCCTTGGGGAACATACCGCCTTCGGCTGCGAAGAGGTTGCTGACTGCTGCGTGGCCATCGCCCACCTGGGCATTGGTAACCACCATGAAGGTGCCTACCACCAGGAAGATCACAATGGCACCCACCTTGAGGCACGAGGCCCAGAATTCGAATTCGCCAAAGGCCTTGACGCTCAGGAGGTTGACGCCCACCAGCAGCAGCAGTGCTGCAATGGCAGAGAATTCAACAGGCACATTGGGGAAGAAGAACTGGAAGTACAGTCCGATCGCGATGAGCTCGGCGATGCCGGTCATGGCCCAGTTGATGAAATACATCCAGCCGGACAGGTACGCGCCCTTCTTGCCGAACATCTCACCTGCGTAGCTGACAAACGAGCCAGACGTCTGGCGGTACATGATCAGTTCGCCCAGGGCCCGCATCAGCAGGTAGGCGATGACGCCGGCAATGGCGTAGGAAAAGATCAGCGCCGGGCCGGTGGAGGCCAGACGGCCGCCGGCTCCCATGAAGAGGCCAACGCCAATGGCGCCGCCCATGGCGATCATGGTGACCTGGCGGCCGCTCAGGGACTTCTTGTAGCCCTCGGCACTGAGGGTGGGATCTACGACGGCGGCGGATAGTGCCGTACTGGACGGGAGTTCTGTGGGGGTACTTTGTGGCACAACAATTCCTTGTGGGGGTTGGGAGTGCGCACGTCCGGCACACGAGTGATCCCAGCCACAAATTCGGCCGTTTACCCCAGGGGCAGCCGTTTGTTGCAGTAATTACTCGCGCTACCGAAGCTTGGCGCGGCTTGTCCATCCTACAAGACGCGCCAGGGTGCCACGTGACGTTCGCTACACTGCCCCCGTCTGAAGTACCAGATTCCGATCGCCGTCCACGCCCACCCCATAGCGCCGCAGCTCGCCTCCCCCGGTGGTGGAGCAGCCGGTGGCCAGGTCAAAAGCGTGCTGGTGCAGCGGGCAGATCACCACGTCCTGGTCTATGGTGCCGTCTGCAATAGGGCCGCCCCGGTGCGGGCAAACAGCGGACAACGCCCGCAGTGAGCCGTCCCTGAGGCGAAACACTGCCACCTGCTCGCCGCCCACGGCGAAGGCGCGGCCCTCACCCACGGGGATCTGGTCCACGGGCCCCAGGACGTGGACCGCAGCCGTTCCCGGTCCGCCGTCGGGCTTGACGCCTTCGGCATCCGGGATGCCCGGACTCTGTGATGGCATGTTCATTGGACCGGCACCTGCGGTAGAACAGTCAGCGGCAGGGAAGTGCGGAACTGGCCCGGCGTCAGCGGATCGTCGCGTTCGCTCCAGGGGTCCACGTAGTTGTCCACCGATGCCTGCATGGCCGCGTCCAGCCGTGCCGCTATCCCCTCCGAATCCCCCACGATCACGGCGCGCAGGTGCTCGATCCCCACCCGCGGCACAAAAGCGTAGGTCCGTTCCAGCCAGTTGGCCTGCTCACGGTAGTACTGCATGAAACGGCCGGTCAGCACCTTGACTTCCTCGGGATCATCCACCGTGGCCAGCAGGTCTCCCTTGCGGATGTGGGCCCCGGCCGCTCCTCCGACGTAGATTTCCCAGCGGCCGCCCTCCACCGCCACCACGCCTACGTCCTTCACCAGCGATTCAGCGCAGTTCCGCGGGCAGCCGGACACCGCCAGCTTCAGCTTGGCCGGCGCCTCAATCCCCTGGAACCGTGACTCGATTTCAATGCCAAGCCGGGTGGAGTCCCCCGTGCCGTAACGGCAAAAATCCTTGCCGACGCAGGTCTTCACCGTGCGGAAACTTTTTCCGTAGGCGTAGCCGGAGGGCATGTCCAGGTCCGCCCAGACCTGCGGCAGGTCTTCCTTGCGGATGCCCAGCAGGTCAATGCGCTGCCCGCCGGTCAGTTTGATCAGCGGCACCTGGTGCTTTTCCGCCACGTCCGCGATGCGCCGCAGTTGCTGCACGGACGTGACGCCGCCCTTCATTTGCGGCACCACGGAAAAGGTGCCGTCGCGCTGGATGTTGGCGTGCACCCGATCGTTGATGAACCGGGCGTCACGCTCATCGATGTACTGGTCCGCCAGCATCATCTTCAGTAGCGACGCCAGCCCCATCTTGGACTTAGCGTCCTCTGTACTGCCTGGGGCCAGCGCCTGGAACACTGCCGAAACGGAGCGAAGCCCACGCTTTCGGATCTCCGCCATCAGCGCCGGTTTCTCCAGCGGGATGCCGGGCACGTAGTAACTGGCTGCGGGGTCCTCATCCACCGCTCCATCAGCGGCCCACTCAACGACCTGGCGCACCAGAAGCTTGCAGGACCCGCACCCTTTTCCGGCCCGGGTGGCATCCATGGCGCTTGCCAGCGAGTTGCAGCCGCCCTTCACGGCCCCTACCAGATCTCCTTTGCTGACCCCGTTGCAGTTGCAGACCTGCGCATCGTCGGATAACTCAGCCACGCCTACATCCGCCCCCGGGGTGCCCAGATCGAACAGCAGGTTGATCCGTTCCTCAGGCAGCGGCAGCCCGCGGTCGTAGGCCTGGGTCAGGAAAGCCACCTTGCGGCTGTCGCCCAGCAGCGTGGCGCCCACCATTTTGTTGTCACGGACCACGATCGACTTAAACACACCCCGGCTGGGCTCGGAAAAAACAATGTGTTCATCAGTGTCCCGTTCCGGCCCGTGCAGCCCCATGGAGGCAACCTCGACGCCGGCCACTTTCAGTTTGGTGGCCGTCCGTGAGCCCAGGTAAGCAGCGCTGGTGTCCGTCCCGGTCACATGCTTGGCCAGCACCACGGCCTGTTCCCACAGCGGGGCCACCAGGCCGTACACCTCGCCACGGTGCTGGACGCACTCGCCAACAGCGTAGATGGCGTCCTCGTCCTGGACGCGCAACTGGTCGTCCACCACAATGGCCCGTTCCACCGGCAGGCAGCTCACCACGGCCAGGTCCACATTCGGGCGGATGCCGGCCGCCATCACCACCATGTCGCAGCCAATGTCCGGTTTGCCCCGCAGGCTGACGCCAGTAACCCGGTCCGCTCCCAGCACAGCCGTGGTGCGGCTGCCCGTACGTACCCCGATTCCCAGTGCCTCGACGCTCCTGCGGAGCACCGCACCGCCGTCGGGCCCCATTTGCGCACTCATAAGATGTCCGCCGGAATGGACCACCTCCACCTCGATGCCGTGGCTGCGGAGTCCGTAAGCTGCCTCCAGTCCCAGCAGCCCTCCGCCGATCACCACAGCTTTCCGGTGGTGCTCATGCTGGGCATGGGCCACCATTTTGCGGGTGTCATCGATGGTCCGGAAGCCGAAAATTCCGGGTTTGAGGGCGCCACTCAGCATATAGAGGCCGTCCATGGGCGGCATGTGGGAGCGGCTGCCGGTGGCGATGATGAGGATGTCATAAGGGGTTACCCGGCCGTCACTGGAAAAAAGGTGCCTGGTGAATTTGTCGATCCTGTCCACCGTGACGCCGGCGTGCAGGTCGATCCCGTTGTCCTGGTACCAGCTCAAGGCATTGAGAAAAATGTCCGAGTCGCTTTCCTCGCCGGAAAGGACGTGGCTGAGCATGATCCGGTTGTAGTTTCCGTACGGCTCGCCGCCGAACATGGTGATGGCGAACTGCTCCGCTCCGCCACGGGCCAAAATTTCCTCCACCACCCGGGCGCCCGCCATTCCGTTTCCGATCACCACGAGTTTCCGCCTGGTGTCCTGCTGCTTCCGGGACGGTTGGGGCCTGCTGAGGACGGCGGTCATCAGTGTTCCACCATCCCGAGATCAATCACCACGGAGCCGGACGTACCTTCCGGCGCAGCAAGGAACAACTCAATCACCGAGCCGCCTTCACTGTCCTCCACCACCCGAAGGGGCACATGGACATCGCCTTTGGCTCCAATCGGGAAGTAGCGCATGGGCTGGCCGTCCCGCATCAGCACAACAGCCACCAGTTCGCTGCTGGTATTGCCGCCGCGAAAGTAGAGCGTCTGGTTGACGGCGCCATCCGGAACGAAATGCATCAGCCCGCTGTGGAGGGGGACGGGTTTTTCCATGCCCACGCCATGGAACGGGAAAATGCCCTGCAGGAAAAGGTTCTTGGCAATCACGGACAGATCCTTTCGGCCGGCGGAACTCTATGGCCCCATGATGCGCCGCTTATGTTTCCGCCCGCCGGTCCCTCGGTAACGATCCTTTAACGCAAATCTCACCAATTTTTCAGTCAGCGGACGCCAGCCAGGCGGCGGAGGATGTCCGCCGCCGGGTCCGCAACCACGTTCCGGAAGCCTGTGCCCGTCCAGATGTTGATGTTCTCCGGATCTCCAGCCGCGGCCGCGGCCTTGCCAAGGGGACCGGTGAGGTGATGGATGGCCGGGTAATCGGCGGGGGCCAGCGGCTGGAAACGGTCCACGAATCCGTTCCGCAAGGCGCGGGCAGGGCGCCCTGAGAACGACGTCGTCACCACGGTTTCGCTCCGGCCCTCCTCTCCCAGCGCCGCCTTGTACGTGCTGGAGGCTCCGCATTTCTGGTTCCGGAGGAGGACCGTTCCCACGGCCACTGCCTCGGCTCCGTGGTCCAGAGCCTCCCCGGCACCGTCCGGCGTAGACACGCCGCCAGCGGCCCACAGCGGCAGTCCCACCTGTGACCGCACCTGGTCCAGAAGTTCAGCCAGCGGAATCTGCTCGGCCGGGACGCCCGGCGTCCACGTGTCCGAATGCCCGCCCGCGGTATGCGACTGGACCACCAGCGCGTCGACGCCAATGGCCTCCGCCTGCTGGGCCTCGCTGGCATTCGTCAGCGTCTGGACCGCCAAGGATCCGGCCTTCCGGAAGCGGCGAACAGCGTCCGCGGAAGGAAGCCCGAAGGTAAAACCGCAGTGGTGGTCAGGCGTAAGTGGGAACGGCAAGGGTACGGAAGTCGGAGTTGTGGAAGATCAGCGGGTCCCGGCTTTTGCTTCGGGTGCGGTGTCCGTGAACTCTCAGAAGGACCAGAGTGTGGTCCCCTGCGGGCGTTTCGGTCTCCACCGAGCAGTCCAGCCAGATCCCGGCTTCGTCCAGGAAAGCGGCACCCTTGGGCGTGATGGTGACGTCGACTCCGGTGAACCGGTCACCGGTTTTGGCCGCAATCTGACGGCAGGTGCCGGCCTGGTCGGCGGCCAGGACGGAAACGCCGATCCGTTCCTGGCGCCGGATGAGCGGCCAGGTGCGGGAAGACTTCTGCGCGGCAAACATCACCAGCGGTGGGTCCATGGACACGCCAACGGTGAAGGTGGAGGCAACAATTCCTTCGGGGTTCCCGTCCACTAGGGAGCAAAGCGCGGCCACCCCTGACGGGACGTGTCCAAAGAGTTCCCGCAATGCAACAGGGCTAAGGTCATGGTGCAACAAGGTGTCCCCCTGGCGGTACCTGGTAGCTGGCGATATCGCTGAGGGCAGGTGTTGCCTCGAAATGATTGACCGGTCGGGGCAGCCCGTAGTGTTCGCGCAGCGTCCGTCCGGTGTACTCGTACCGGAACAGTCCCCGGTTCCTGAGGATGGGGATGACATGGTCCACGAACGTGTCGAGGCCGGAGGGGAGCACCGGGGGCATAATGTTGAAGCCGTCGGCCGCCCCGGATTCAAACCATTCCTGTATGGCGTCAGCTACCTGTTCGGGTGTCCCGGAGAAGGTGCGGTGTCCGCGGCCGCCCCCGAGCCTGCCGATGAGCTGGCGTACTGTCAACCGTTCCCGGCGCGCGAGGTCGACGACGAGTGTATATCTGCTCTTGGCCCCTTCTATTTCGGTTTCTGGCGGGAGATCCTCAGGCAGTTGGGCATCCAGTGGCAGGAACTCGGGCGCGACTTTGAGGATCGCCGCCAGTTGCCGTCTGGCGTGTTCAGGGTGGATAAGATCGTCCAGTTCCTGTTCCAGTTGCCTGGCTTCGGCTTCCGTGGATCCGATGACAGGAACGATACCTGGAAGCACCTTAATAGTGTCCGGGTCCCTACCCGTCGCCGCTGTCCTTCGCTTCAGGTCGGCATAGAACTGTTGGGCGTGAGGCAGTGTCTGCTGGGCGGTGAACACAGCCTCTGCGTAGCGGGCAGCAAAGTCTTTGCCGTCTTCGGAGGAGCCGGCTTGCACGATCAGGGGATGGCCCTGTGCGGAGCGGGGAACATCCAGGGGCCCCTGCACCCGGAAGTAACGGCTGGCATGATTGACCTGATGGACGCGGGAACTGTCCGCCCAGATCCCGTTGCCCTTGTCCCCCACCTCGGCATAATCTTCCCAGCTGTCCCACAGTTTGCGGGCGACCTCGAGGAATTCCGCGGCACGCTCGTAGCGCCGCAGGTGGTTGGGCTGTTCCTGGAGCGAGAAGTTCCTGGCGGCAGCATCACCGGCAGTGGTAACGACGTTCCAGCCGGCGCGTCCGCCGCTGATGTGATCGAGTGAGGCGAACCGTCTTGCGAGGTTGTAGGGGTCGTTGTAGGTGGTTGATGCTGTGGCTATCAGCCCGATCCGCCCCGTGACGGCGGCGATCGCACTGAGCAGCACGGTAGGTTCCAAGGTGGCGTAGGGGCGGTGCCCGACGTCGCCATTCAATACCGGCGAGTCAGCGAAGAAGATGGAATCAAAGGTTCCGCGTTCCGCCGTCTTTGCCAGTTGCTGATAGTGGGCTATGTCAGTTCCGGCGAAACTGTTGCTTTCCGGCAGGCGCCATGAGGCCTCGTGGTGCCCCGTGCTCATGAGGAACGCGTTGAGGTGCAGTTGCCGTTTCGTGCTCATTGCCGGCCCCCTGCGCCGGATGCTTCCGGGACGACCACAATTTCAGAGTAGGTGGAGGCATCTCCGTGTATCGCCGTACTGGTCCGTCCGTCGATTCCTTGGGGAACGTCACCGGCGATGGTTACCCGGTTGAGCTTTCGGGGCTGGCCATCGTAGTTGTCGGGGGCATAGTGCTGGGTGATGCGGTTATCGAAAAGCACCAGCTGGTTAGGTTCCCACGTGACACGGACGATGTTCTCGGGACGGGTGATGTAGGCCTGCAGGAGCCGGAGAATATCCCTGGACTCAGTATTGGACAGGCCCACGATCCGCAGCCGTTGGGCAAATCCGCCGATGAAGAGACCGCGTTCTCCGGTGAGCGGGTGGACCCGGACCACCGGATGGGCTGTTCGAAGTGGATGCGGGTGAACTCCTGGCGTCGTTCTTCGGCGTTGGCGTGTTCCAGGTTCTTGGGCACAGAGTAGTCGTAGTCATTGGTGTGAACGGCCCACAAGGTGTTGGCGAAATTCCGCAGCTCCTCCGGCAGGTCCCGGTACGCTGCGGCCGCGGAGGCAATCAGGGTCTCACCGCCGTAGGCCGGAAGCGTGACGCTGCGCAGGGTGGATGCCTGCGGCGGGTTCACCACAAAAGTCACGTCCGTGTGCCAGGTGTTGGCGCTGCCGTTCTCGCTGTCGACCGGCAGCACAGCAGGCTTGCCATCGACTGAAGCGACGGTGGGATGGGCCTGGGTAAGGGGTCCGAATCGGCGTGCAAAGGCCACCTGCGCGTCGTCGTCGTCAATGTTTGCGTCGCGGAAGACAAGTGCTTTGTGGACGTTCAAAGCTTCCCGGATTTGGGCGATGGTTGCGTCGCTGAGGTCCGCGCTGAGGTCCAGGCCGCGGATTTCGGCACCGATGCGGGCGCTCAATTTGCGGAAGTCGAGCTTGGTTTCTGTAGCAAGTGACATGGTGTGTTCCTTTGGTGGATAGCTGTGGGTCTAGGTTGATTGGGATCCGACGGCGGTCCGCCACCGGGAGAAGTGCCGTTCGATGGCAACAAGCAGGTAATTGACCAGCAGGCCGAGCAGGGAGACGGTGAGTATCCCGGCGTACATGTCAGGGATGAGGAAGCTCATTTGCGCATTCACGATGAGATAGCCCAGGCCGGCTTTCGCGCCGACCATTTCGGCTGCAATGAGGACGAGGATGGAGGATGTGCCTGCCATCCTGATGCCCGTGAAAATGGTGGGTACCGCCGACGGCAAAATCACCTTGCGGAACAGTTCCAGGTTGGACAACCCGAGGGAGCGGGCGGCACGTATCAGCAGCGGGTCTACGGTTCGGACGCCGGCTATGGTGTTGAGCAGCACGGGAAAGAACGCGGCGTAGGCCACAATGCTGATCTTGGAGGTCTCACCGATTCCCAGCAGCAAGGTAAATACCGGCAGAAGCGCCAGCGCAGCGGTGTTACGGAAGACTTCCAGCAGCGGAGTAAGGAACTGGTTCAGCGATCGGTACCAGGCGACCAGAAGCCCCAGGCTGACGGCGGTGACGACGGCGATTCCGAAGCCGCTTGCCGAGCGGGTCAGACTGGCGGCCAGGTGGTTCTGCAACTGGCCGTTGGCAACGAGGGCTCCCAATGCCTGAAGTACCTCGTGAAGCGGGGGCAGGAACACCCTGGTTGACTCGGCGGCCAGATAGGTTGGGCCAAGCTCCCACAAGAGCAGGAACAGCAGAATCGCACCCGAAGACCGGATAGTGCGGCCTCCACTGCGCACCGCCGGGAAGAACCCGGACGGCTTGCTGTGGGTGGTCCCCGGGTTTCGTGTTCCCTCGGCTTGGGCGGGTGGCACTGCTGCCGTTGAGCCTGCAACGTTGCCTGGTGTGCTTGTGAGTGTTGGCGCCGTCATTACGCTGCCTTCCCGTTGCTTGGCTGGGGTAGTTCATCCGGTGCTGAACCGTCCGGGCGGATTTTGGCGTGTCCTGCTTGCCGGGCCTTGAGCACCTCGCCGTGCAACAGCGACCAGATGGTGTGCCGGTGTTCAACGAATGCCGCATTGGAGCGGAGGTCGCCGTCTCCCGTCCGATCTCCAAGATCAATGTTCACGATCTGTTTGAGCCTGCCGGGACGGGAGCTGAGGACGGCTACCCGCTGGCCGAGGTACACCGCTTCTTCGATGCTGTGGGTGATGAAGATGATGGTTTTACCTGTGGACCGCCAAATCCTGAGGAGTTCCTCCTGCAGTTGCTCACGGGTCTGGGCATCCAGGGCGGCGAAGGGCTCGTCCATGAGCAGAATGTCGGGTTCGTAGGCGAGGCTGCGGGCTATGGCAACCCGCTGCTTCATACCGCCGGAGAGTTCGTGGGGGTAGCGGTCTTCAAAGCCGGCCAGGCCGACCAGGTCCAGGTACTCCCGGGCCTTGTCGGTCCGCTCCCTGCGGCTGAGCCTTTTACTGTCCGTTCCGGAGCCTTCCAGTCCGAAGGCCACGTTGGACGCTGCGGTTCGCCAAGGAAAGAGGGCGTACTGCTGGAACACCACTGCACGGTCCCGGCCGGGACCTGCCACTTCTTGGCCGTCGACGAGAACCTGGCCGGTGTCCGGTTTGGTCAGTCCTGCAAGCAAGTCCAGCAGGGTTGTTTTCCCCGAGCCGCTGGGACCGACGAGGGTGATGAATTCACCGGCCCCGACATCAAGGGAGATGTCCTCCAAAGCGGTCAGTATGGAACCCTCCGGATTGTCCTTGCTGGGACGGACGGTGAATTGCTTGCCGATGTTGCGCAGGCTGATTTTCGGTAGGGGGCTGGTATGGGCAGTCACGGTTTTGCTTCCTTCAGCAGGTCGTTGAATTCGTTGGTGTAGTACTTGGACGGGGTGATGGCCCCCGTGACAATTCCGGTGTCCGTGAGCCAGTCGGACCAGCGGCTGAAGTCCTCGTCCGTGATGGCGCCCTTGGCCGGCACCCCTACGCTTTTCCAGTACTGCAATGCCTCGGAGCTTTCCGAGCGCTGACGCTTGTCGATAATGCTCCTGAACCTGGCTATGACTTCTTCCCGTGGCGTGGTGCGTGCCCACTCGATCGCTTTGGCTACCCCGGTGGTGAAGACCCTGGTGGTATTGGGGTTCTTTTCAATGAAGTCATCACGAAGCAGGTATTGACCGCCGGCGAAGGTGCCGAAAAGTTCATAGTCGTTGAACAGGGAGCGGAGTCCGCCCTGTGCCACCGCGTTGTCCTGTAGCACCCCGCCCAGGGAACCGATGTCGACCTGACCACGCCGGATCGCCTCCTCGGTGTCGTTGGGCGGAACGACGACTAACTGAACCTGCTTGATCTCCTCTTGACTGAGGCCGTTCTTCTTGAGATAGCTGTTGATGACGGCGTCAGCGTGCGCACCCAACGTGTTAACGGCCACCTTCTTGCCAATGAGATCCTTAGGCACCCTGATGGGGCTGTCATCCTTGACGTAGAAGCCGTTGAAAGTCTTTTCGTCCTCGCCGTAGTAGTTGATGACCGCAGTCACGGGGGCGCCGGCTTCGATGAGCTTCACCACCGCACCCGAAAAAGCGCCCCCAAAGTCGGTGGCTCCAGTGGCTGCGGACTGAATGCTGGCCGGTCCACTGATGGTGTTGCCCACCCAGTTCAGCTTCACGTCCCCAAAGAAACCAAGGTCTTCGGCCAGTTCAGGCAAAATGACATTGTTGGCCGAACCCTCGTAGCGCAGTTCCTTCACTTCGGAGCCATGTGGTCCACCGCCGACCCCGGGTTCTGCCGTGGCCGGGCCGCCGCAACCCGACACCATCAGCGAGACAGCAAGGGCAGCAGTAATGCCCAGCGCGGAGGTTCGTCTTGCGGGTGTGAGTCTGTTTTGCATGGCTTTTCTTTTCTCGATTCGATGGGACTGACCGTGCCGGTCGGCTGGTGTCCACCATCAGAACAGAGAGGCATCGAAGCCATAAGGGCCTCGGTCATGCGAGGAAACGGGACGTAACCCACCACTGGTTGGGTCGTTTGTTGAAACTGGGCCGTTGAGGGACACATCGGGTAACCAGCCGTAACCGGACCGACTTAAACCGACCCTGGGTGGCTGCTCGGCCTCCTCCAGCCGTGCATTATGAAGTCTGGATGACGTCTGACGACCAATAATGACCGGGGCGCCCAGGGAAAAAAATTCGCGGGAGAGGGCCGATTGTTACGCCATTCCTGCCAAGGACCCGCCGTTGTCTGGCTCAGGTCAGCAGCGATTTTCGGCACTCAGGTTGTGGGGGTTGCGTCCAGTCGGGCCCGGTCTCCTGACCGCGGCTCATCGGCTACGCGGCGGCGATCGCCCGTTTCCGCCGCGCCTTTGCCAGCCGGGTGCCGATCAGCCCCTGGCGCGGACTGAACAGATAGACGACGGCGAACACGGCTCCCTGCGTCAGCACCACCATGGCGCCCGAAGCGGTGTCCAGGTAGTAACTGAGGTAGATGCCGGCAATGGAACAGATAGCGGAAACCACGGGAGCTATGACCAGCATCCGCGAGAACCTGTCCGTCAGGAGATACGCGGTGGAACCGGGAATGATCAGCATGGCCACCACCAGCACCACGCCAACGGTCTGCAGTGCCACCACGGAAGTCAAGGCCAGAAGGCCCAGCAGGAGCGCGCCGAGCCGCCGCGGTGACAGGCCAACCGCGTGGGCGTGCGTGGGGTCAAAAGCGAAGAGCGTGAGGTCCCGGCGCTTCAGGATGAGGACAGTAAACGCCACCATACCGAGCACCAGCACCTGGATCAGGTCCGGGATGCTCACGCCCAGCAGGTTGCCGAAGATGATGTGGTTCAGGTCCGTCTGGCTGGGCGTCACGGAAATCAGCACCAGTCCCAGCGCGAACAGGGTCGTGAAGACAATGCCGATCGCGGCGTCCTCCTTTACCCGGCTGGTATTTCGAACGACGCCGATCAGGGTCACCGCAATCAGGGCAAACACCAAGGCTCCCAGGGCGAATGGCGCACCCACCATGTACGCGAGGACAACGCCGGGCAGCACCGCGTGGGATACGGCATCGCCCATCAGGGACCAGCCGATCAGCACCAGCCAACAGCTCAGCAGGGCGCACACCACCGCAGCAAGGACCGTGGTCAGGATGGCACGGACCAAAAAGTCGTAACCAAGTGGTTCAGCAAGAATCTCCAGCAGGTCCATGGGTCAGCCCTGTCCCTTCCCGCGGTGTAATACGTCAAGGCCAAACGCCAAGGCCAGGTGGTCAGGCTGCAGCACCAGATCGGGCGGGCCGTGCAGCAGGACCTTCTTGTTGAGCAGGACAGCCTCGTCGCACAGCTGCGGCAAGGCATGAAGATCGTGCGTGGAAATGAGGATGGTGCAGCCGGAGTCTGCCAGTTCCCGGAGCAGCCGGGTCATGGTGGCCTCGGACCGTTTGTCCACACCGGCGAACGGCTCATCCAGCAACATAATGCTGGCACCCTGGGCGATGCCGCGGGCTACGAAGGCACGTTTCTTCTGGCCCCCGGACAGCTGGCCGATCTGCCGCCCTGCGTAGTCGCCCAATTCCACCCGCTCCAAGGCATCTTCGACGGCGGCCTTATCAATTTTGGAGGCACGCCGGGTCCAGCCCTGACGGCCATAGCGGCCCATCATCACCACGTCGCGGACGGACAGCGGGAACTGCCAGTCAACATCCTCGCTCTGCGGAACATAGCCGATCCCGCTTTGCTTGCGTGCCTTGGAAGGTGCTGCGCCGCTCACGAGCACCGTGCCGGCGTCGGGCTTCACCATCCCCATCATGACCTTGAAGAGCGTTGATTTTCCCGATCCGTTCATGCCGATCAGGCCACATATCCGGGCCGGATCGAGGGTCAGTGAGGCGCCGTCCAGGGCCAGGACCTCGCCGTAATGAACCGTGACGTTTTCTACCTGGATTGCGGGCGTGCTCATGATGTTGCCGCCGTGGGAGTACCGGTAAGCGCGGTGGTGATGATTTCAACGTCGTGCCGGATGAGGTCCAGGTACGTGGGGACCGGGCCGTCCGGCACGGACAGCGAGTCGACGTACAGGACCCCGCCAAACTCTGCACCGCTGGCGTTCACCACTTGCCGCATGGGGGCGTCCGACACCGTGGATTCACAGAAAACTGCCGGGACCTGGTTGGCCTTCACGTACTCGATGGCCCGGGTAATCTGCTGCGGGGTGGCCTGCTGCTCGGCGTTCACGGCCCAGATGTAGACCTCGTCCAGGCCGGCGTCGCGGGCCAGGTAGGAAAAGGCGCCTTCACAGGTCACCAGGGCCCGCTGCTGTGGAGGAACAGTGGCAAGCCGGGTGGCCAACTCGTCCTGCACAGCCTTCAGCTCTGCCTTATAGGCTGATGCGTTGGCCTCGAAATCCGGCGCGTGCCCCGGATCCAGCTCCGAGAAGGCCCGCACCATGTTGTCCACATAAATCATGGCGTTGGCCGGCGACATCCACGCGTGCGGGTTGGGCTTTCCCTGGTAGGAGTCCTCGCCGATGTTGATGACTTCGACGCCGTCACTCACCACGGCATGCGGCACCTCCACGCCCTCCACGAACTGGGCAAACCCGGCTTCCAGGTTGAGCCCGTTGTCCAGGATGAGATCCGCCTGGGCCGCTTTCCGGATGTCTCCAGGGGTAGGTTCGTAGCCGTGGATTTCAGCGCCGGGCTTGGTGATGGACTCGACGGCCAGGTGGTTACCGGCAACATTACGTGCTATGTCCGCCAGGACCGTGAAAGTGGTGAGGACTGTTTTCCTGTTGTCGTCCTGGCCTGTACCGGCGCCACCGGCAGCACAGCCGGTGAGGAGGATCGCTAGCGCCACGATGACTGCGCCCAGTGCGCCGGGACGGGCGGGCAGCACAACCCGACAGGTCGGCGTCGGAAATCCGGACGTCCCACTGCCTTCTTTGGCTTGCCGAAACAAAAAGTTAGGCATACCGAATATTCTAGGCGAGGCAAAAGCCGGCACGCAACGCACCAACGCCCTCTCGTCCACCCAAGCAGCTCGCATATAACGTCGCCAGCCGCCATTTTGGCTGCGTTAGACGCGGTCTGGTTGGGCGATAGGCTGAAACCATGACTCCCCGCCGAACCCCGCCACCCCCTGCGCCGGAGCTCTACCGCTTCAATGCGCTCGATTACACCGCCGTCGGCCTGTACATCGCGGTGGCAGCGTTCTTCGCGGTGGCCGGAGCGCTCATCCTCCCCCGGCTCCTCGAGCTGGTACCCACGCCTGCGGCGGCGACGTACGCCATCAACCTCATCTTTTACGGGCTGGTTGGAACAGCTGCCCTCCTGGCGGCCCGGAAAGTGGTGCTCAGGGACCTGAAAGTCCTGGCCACGCGGCCGTGGTTCACGCTGATCATGGTGCCCGCGGCGGTGTTCGCCATGATGATCCTGACGGCAATCGTGGTCGCAGCCAGCGGCGATGCCCAGACTTCAGCCAACCAGGAAGGCCTGCAAGAGCTGGTCCAGCAGGTCCCCGCCTGGCTGATGATTCCGCTGCTGGTGGTGGTGGGCCCGTTTGTGGAGGAGTACATTTTCCGGCACCTGCTGATCGGCAAACTGAGCCGTCGGATCAACGTGTGGCTGTGCAGCGTCCTGTCAGTGGTGCTGTTCGCGTCGATGCACATCGTAGGCCAGCAGGACCTCTCGTTGCCCGCGCTCCTGCCCTACCTGGCCATGGGCGCCACGCTGGTCCTGGTCTACCTGTGGACCGGACGCAACGTGATGTTCTCCTACTTCGTCCACGCCGCCAAGAACCTGCTGGCCGCCGTGATGCTGTACGCGATCTCCCCCGAGCTACTGGAACAACTTCAGCAGGTACAGCCCTGACGGCTGGCACCGCGGAAGCCGGTCAGGACTCCAGGCTCAGGCCGCGCAACGTTATCCGGTGAGTCCCGCGGGTCCGGCCCGTGATGTAGACCTTTACTCCATCCGCAGCATTCGTCCCGCCAAGGTAGCGGTAGTTTTCGCCGGGGTTATAGAGCGGAGGGGCATCGGGATCTGCAGCCTGTCCGGGGCCAAACTCGATGACGTCAGAACCCACCCGGTAACGGCCGGTCCCTTCCGTCAGCTGGAAAGCTCCTGACGGTTCCAATGGTTCCACTCCCGCAAGCGCTCCGCCTGGCCGGAACGTCAGTTCCAGGGCGAAGGCGGTATCCGCGCCGTCGAAGGCCAGGTTCATGACGGTTTGGTCCTTCCCCGGCAATATCTCCACCAGGGTCTCCAGCCCGTGCACCACGGTGGGCCGGCTGCTGAAGTCCATTCCGGCACTGAACCTGCCTTCGTGCTCCATGGCGTAGATCCCGTCTGTCCGGTGCTTTCCGGGAGGAAGCGGCAAGTAGAAGTTTGCTTTCACCGTCTCGGACAGCTGGACGGCGTCCTCATTCCGGACGGTCGTGCTGCTGCGGAACGGGCCCAGGTCAAAGAAGCTCCGTGACAACCTGACGCTTGACAGCACGGCGCTCCCGTAGCCAAAACTGAGGAAGGTGGGGTTGCTCGCCAGTCCTGAAGACACCCCCGAAGCCAGGTCGTCGCACCCACCGAACACGGTAGTGACGGACTCGCCCCTGCGGAACCGGTACAGCCCACAGCTTTCCAGGGAAGCCCGGGGCGGAGTCAGGGCAGACGGCAGCTGTGGCGATCCCGCGCCGTCCAACAAAGCGGTTGACGACGGCGGCCGGCCAGGCAGTGCCTGGCGCAACCAGGGGTCCACCCGGGTCTGGGCCAGGAACTTGGCGGGTTCATCGAAGGGCAGCGTTTCGAGCCAGCGAGCCGCTGCGGCAAAGTCCTCACGGTCATCCTGGTTGGCGAAACGCCGGAACAACCGGAGGAAGGGAGCGGCATGAAACACCTGCCACTGGTCCTGACGACGCGAAAAAACGGATTCCACGCTGCCATCCGGGCTGAACCAGGGCAGGAAGGCCGTCAGATTCCGCCGCACGTGGTCCAACAGTTCGGGACGGTCACCGCAATCGGCAATGGTGATCAGCGAAGGATTGGTCACGGCCGTGGCATAAAGCGGACTGCGTTCTGAATACATGCCGTCCGGCAACTGGTCGATCCCCTCGGCCAGCCACTCGCTGATCCGCGGCGGGATTTCCGCACGGGGGTGGATCTGGTTCATCTGGGCCAAGGCGGCGCACAGTTCCCAACGATGGTTGGGGGTGTGCACGCCGCCGCTGATCATGGCGTCGGCGGCCCGCAAGGCGATGGCACCGAGCCGTGCCTCAACCTCCGCGAGCGCGGCCCCAGCCGCGCCGTGCTCCGACTGCTCATCAACGCCCTGACCCCGGATGAGGCGCACCGCCAGGCACAGATCGTTGATGGTGAATGCAGAGTCCGGTGGCGAACACAGGTTGGTGCCGTCAAAGAGTCCTGTCGACCCCTGCAGGAGTTCCAGCCGGTCAAGGCAGCCCGCCATGGCCGCGGCCGTTTCCGCCCGTCGGTAATGGGCTGAGGCGGGCTCCGAGAACACCGTGACCAAGGCCAGCAGCCGTGCCATGGCGGCCCGGTGCGGGGCAGCCGCCACGGCGGCGTCGTCCACCCCCAGAAGTACCTTCGCGTGCTGGTCCGATTCGTCCACGAGCCGGGACAGGAAGGCGGCGTCGGTCATGGTTGTTTGCATGGAGGTGCCTTTCGAGCTGAACACGCGGCTAGTCCTTAAGGCCGGCACTGACATCGGCATTGAGTACATATTTCTGGAAAACCGAGAACACCAGCACCAGCGGCACAATGGAGATCACCGAGGCACCCAGCAGCACAGCCCAGTCAATGTTCTCCGCGCCAACGATGCTCCGCAGGGCCACCTGGAGGGTGTACCACTTGGGATCGTTAAGCACGATCAGCGGCCAGATGTAGTCGTTCCAGCGCCACTGGAACGAGAAAATAGCCAGCGTGAACAGGATCGGCCGTGACAGCGGCAGCATGATCCGGAAAAAGATCGTCAGTTCGCTTGCGCCGTCGATCCTCGCCGAATGCAGCAGGTCATCGGGAACAGTGAGGAAGAACTGCCGGAACATAAACACGCCCGTGGCCGTGATGACCGACGGCACGATGATGCCGGCCAGCGAGTTGTACAGGCCAAGGTCCCGGATGACCGAGAACGTCGGGTTCAGGATGACCTCTGTTGGCAACATGGTGGTAGCCAGGATGCACACGAAGAACAGCCGGGTGCCGGAGTTGTTGTACTTGGCGAGGGCATAGCCGGTACAAGCGCTGAAAAAGACTGTCAGCACCGTGGTGACGATCGCGACCGTTGCGGTATTGAGGAAGTAGCGGGCAAAGTCCACCCGCTCCCAGGCGTCCACGAAGCCCTGGAACGTCCATTCCCGCGGAATCATGGACAGCGGATAGCTAAACAGCTCACTTCCGGGCTTGAACGAGCTGAGAAGGAACCACAGCAGCGGCAGGGCGTAAACGGCCGCGATAATCCACATAAGTGCTGTCAGTGGCACTGACAGTCTGGTGCGGCTCTCCCGGTTACTCCTGCTCTTGCGCTGGCGTGGGGTGCCCTCGGCTTTTCCGGTTGCTGGCGCGGCCTCGGCCGCGATGACGGGAGGGAGATTGGCAGCTGTAGCCATGTGTCAGTCCTTCTTCCGGTTGAACCGCAACTGGATCATCGCGATGGCCAGCAGAACCACCATCAGCACCATGGAAGCGGCGCTGGCGTAGCCCACCTTGGACTGCTCAAAGCCGGTCTTATAGATGTACTGGACAATGAGGGTGTTCTCCGTCCCCGGGCCACCATTGGTCAGCGCCTGGATCATGGCGAACTCCTTCATCGCGTGGATGGTGGAAAGCAGGATCACCATAAATGAGGTGGGCGCAATGCCCGGCAGCGTTACGTTGCTGAAGCGCTGCCAGGCATTGGCGCCGTCCAGTTCCGCCGCCTCAAGCAATGCCTCCGGAATGTTCTTCAGCGCCGCGATGAACAGCAGCATGTTGAACGCCGTTCCGCCCCACGCCGTGGCAAAAATAACCACTGCCAAAGCCAGATTGCCGTCACTGGACCATGGCAAAGGGCTCCCGCCCAATGAGGAAATCACGAAGTTCACGAAGCCGAAGTCCTGGCCGAACATCCACTTCCAAATGACGCCCACCACGATGGGTGAAATCAGCCAGGGCAGGAAAATTACAATCTTCGCCGCCGTCCGGCCCCTCACGGCCTTGCTGACCAGCAGCGCCGCAACGCCCAGTGAGCAGACATACACCAGAGGCACGGAGAGCACCGTATAGAGGAACGTGCGGCTCAGGGCGGCGTAGAACGTGCTGTCCGCGAAGAGCTTCTGGAAGTTGGCCAAGCCTATGAAGTTCAGCTTGCCCACGCCCCGGTAGTCCGTGAAGGAATACAGCAGCCCCAGAGCCCCAGGCCAGACGAAGAACACCAGGAACAGCACCACGTTGACGCCGATCAGTATCAGCGGCGCAATGACGTAGCGGTTCCGGCGTTTCAGCTGGGACTTGCTCCGCGCGACCGCGGCCTGTGGAGCGCCCGGCGCCGGGGCAGTGGTCACGGTTGAATTAGCCACTGCTTACGCGCCGTTGTAGAGCTTCGCGATGTTGTCCACAGTGGTTTTGGCATCCTGGCTGCCGGACAGCATCTTGACGGTCTCCTCCCGCAGAGGATCGCCGGAGAACGGTGTTTCCGCGTAGGCCTCGGCGACCACCCTCCGGATGGCGTTGTCGCCCTTGCCCTCGTTTCCGGCAATCTGCTTTTGGTACAGCTCGAAGGACGCCTGCTGGAACTGGTACTCCACTTTGAGGTCCTTGACCGGCAGGTAGCCGCCAAGCTTGGCAAACTCGGTGTAGTTGGCATCCTCGTAGAACCAGTCGATGAACTTCCTGGCTTCTTCGTCCTGGCCGGTGTCCTTGAAAGCGACCATGAAGCCGCCGCCAAGGTTGGTGGCATTCACAGGCTGCTTCGGAAGCGGCACCGAGATCCACTCAAAGTCCTTGATGTTCTTGTTGAAGTCGGCAACCTGCCAGCTGCCGGAGTAGTAGGCGGCAACCTGGCCGCTCTTGAACATGGCGTTTCCGTCTTCTCCGCTGAGCCAGACCGACTTGGGCATCACCGCGTCGTCGTTGATCTTCTGGAAGTATTCCAGGGCCTGCACTGCCTCGTCATCGCCAACGTACTTGTTGCCGTCCTTGGCGAAGGCCGAGCTGCCGAACTCATACATCATGGCCCGCAGCCGGTGTCCCGAGCGGTCCATAACCACGCCGTACTTGGCACCGGCCTTCTCGCGGACCTCGCTGACGGCCGCCACGAACTCATCCCATGTCCACGTCTTCTCGATGTCGGTGGGAAAAGTGACACCGGCCTTCTCGAAGAGGGACTTGTTGAGGAAGAGGCCCACTGCCGTCAGATCAGAAGGGATGGCCGGAAGGGTTCCGTCCGGGGCCTGCTGCAGGAAGTTCTGGTCAATGTTCCGTGACTTGGCAATGTCCGTGAGGTCCTGAAGCTGGTTGACCCACAGCGGGTCCAGGCCAGTGACACGCGCCAAAGCGGGCAGGTCATTGGCAGTGGCGGCATTCTTCAGCTTGGTGGCGATGTCCGCCGTGGGAACATCCACGACTTCGATGGTGATACCCGTGGCCTCCTGGTATTTCTTGGCGGCCGCGGCGAACGCGCCGCCCTGGTTGGCGTCTCCGGAAAGGACCAGCTGGAGAGTCTTGGAGCCACCTTCGGAGGATCCACCACCGCCTCCGCAAGCCGTGAGACCCGTGGCCAGAGCTGAGAGTCCGACGGCTGTGAGGCCGAACTGCCTACGGGTGATGTTGAAGGATGTTGTCTGCTTTGACAATGCTCTTTCCTGTCTCTCACTGTTGGTCTCGCACCGCCGCCCCGGAACGGGACAACTGCCCACCCCATGTCGCATCTGGGTGGAAAAGGCTTTCCGACTACTGTGATCTATGTCATGACAATATGTCAAGAGAACTTTTCCAACGTTATAGGTCAATGGGGCCGGTTCTTCATCACGGGCACTGATTACTAGACTTGGACGGTGAGCAACCACCTTCCTGCCAAAATATCCGACACCTTCGAGCCCTTCCGGTGGCGCACCGTGACCGGATTCGAGGACTTTCAGGACATGACCTACCACCGCCAGGTGGAACGGGATTCCGACGGCGGCATCGTCAGGGACCTGCCCACTGTCCGGATCGCCTTCAACCGGCGTGAGGTCCGCAACGCTTTCCGGCCGGGCACCGTTGACGAGCTCTACCGGGCCATGGACCATGCCCGGATGACGCCGGATGTCGCCACAGTGCTCCTCACCGGCAACGGCCCCTCCGCCAAGGACGGCGGCCATTCCTTCTGCTCCGGCGGAGACCAGCGGATCCGCGGGCGGGACGGCTACAAATACGCACAGGGCGAATCCCCGGAAACCATCGATCCGGCCCGCGCCGGCCGGCTCCACATCCTGGAAGTCCAACGGCTGATGCGTACCATGCCCAAGGTGGTGATCGCCGTCGTTAATGGCTGGGCAGCCGGCGGCGGCCACTCCCTGCACGTGGTTGCCGACCTGACCATCGCATCCCGCGAGCACGGCAAGTTCAAGCAGACAGACGCCACCGTTGGCAGTTTCGACGCCGGTTACGGCTCCGCGCTGCTGGCCCGCCAGATCGGCCAGAAGGCCGCGCGCGAAATCTTCTTCCTGGCCCGCGAATACTCTGCGGAGGACATGGTCCGGATGGGCGCCGTGAACGAGGCCGTGGACCACGAACGGCTCGAGGAAGTGGCGCTTGAGTACGCCGCGGACATCGCTCGGCAGTCCCCGCAGGCCATCCGGATGCTCAAGTTTGCGTTCAACCTGGCCGACGACGGTCTGGCCGGGCAGCAGGTTTTCGCCGGCGAGGCCACCAGGCTGGCCTATATGACAGACGAGGCAGTGGAGGGCAAAGAAGCTTTCCTGGAAAAACGCGACCCGGACTGGTCCGCCTTTCCCTACTACTTCTAAGGCAGGCCCGATGAACATCGAACCAGCCCTCGCAGCGCTGGCTGCCGCCCTCCATGGCGAGGGTCCCGCCGTCGAACTTTCGGCCGCCCCGGACGGCTCGCTGGTAGTGGAGCACGTGGAAACCCCCGGCTATGACGACGCGGTGGTTGTGGTGCGTACCTCCGGTTCCACAGGCACGCCCAAGTCCACAGTCCTTCCGGTGGAAGCGCTGGCGGCGTCCTCGATGGCCACGGCGATTGCCCTGCGCGGCGAGGGCCAGTGGCTCCTGGCGGTGCCCGTTCAGTACGTCGCGGGAGTACAGGTCCTGGTACGTTCGCTGTTCGCTGGCACCCGCCCATGGGCAATGGATCTGTCACACGGATTCACACCCGAACGGTTTACTGCCGCCGCCCTTGAACTGACTGACAAAGTCCGGTTCACCTCACTGGTACCCACCCAGCTGCAACGCCTCCTGGAGGACTCGTCGCCGGACACCCTTGCCGTACTACGGCGTTTCAACGGCATCCTTCTCGGCGGCGCGCCGGCGTCGTTGTCATTGCAGGAAGCCGCCCGGAAGGCAGGGGTGCGCGTCATCACCACCTACGGCTCCTCGGAAACGTGCGGAGGCTGTGTGTATGACGGCGTTCCGATCGAGGGCGTGCGGGTCCGGATTGCCGACGACGGCCGGATTCTCTTGGGTGGGGACACCGTCGCTGCCGGTTACCTGGAGGCCCCGGACCGCGAGTCCGGTGCGTTCTTCGAGGTGGACGGCACGCGCTGGTTCCGCACCAACGACCTGGGCACCCTGGACAGCGACGGCCGCCTCACTGTGCTGGGCCGCATCGACGACGTCATTATTAGCGGTGGCGTAAAGGTTTCCGCCGCGCAGGTACAGGGTGAGCTGGAAAAGTCCGACGGCGTGACAGCCGCTTTCGTGGCCGGAGTACCGTCTGCGGAATGGGGCCAGGCCATTGCGGCTTACGTCGCTGTGTCCGATACCGCTTCTCCTGGAACTGCAGCAGCGCTCAAGGAGACCTGGCACCAGGCCATGGGACTCACCGCCCCTAAAACGGTGGTGGCCGCAGACTCATTGCTGATGCTGCCCAACGGCAAGCCGGACCGCATGGCGATGGCCGCCCGGCTCAACGACGCCCACAGGGGAAAGTAAAGTAGACCTGCACCCCTAACACCAGCCCAACACCAAACCAGTACGAGGTACTCACGTGGCAACAGCCGCCCAGTGGATCCAAGGCGCCAGGCTCCGCACCCTTCCGGCCGCGATCGCGCCCGTCCTGATCGGCACGGCCGCCGCTTATGAGATGGACTCCTTCAGGCCGCTGAACGCTGTCCTGGCCGCGTTGGTGGCGCTACTGCTGCAGGTGGGCGTCAACTACGCCAATGACTACTCCGACGGCATCCGGGGCACTGACGATGACCGGGTTGGCCCTCTTCGGCTGGTGGGCTCGGGAGCCGCCCATCCGGAGCATGTGAAGTCTGCCGCCTTCGGGGCCTTCGGGCTGGCCATGCTGTGCGGTTTGGCGCTGGTGGTCATCACCCAGAGCTGGTGGCTGCTTCTGGTTGGCCTGGGCTGCGTGTTCGCGGCCTGGGGGTACACCGGCGGCAAGAATCCCTACGGTTACCTGGGTCTGGGAGACGTCTTTGTGTTTGTCTTCTTCGGCCTGGTTGCGACGCTTGGCACCACCTACACCCAGGCTGGCCAGATCAGCCTGCCCGCAGTGATTGGCGCGGTTGGCACCGGGCTCATCGCTTCCGCCCTGCTGATGGCTAACAATGTCCGGGATATCCCTACGGACACGCAGGCCGGTAAAAAGACCCTGGCAGTGCGGCTGGGCGACCGTCACGCCCGCGAAAGCTACGTGTTGATGCTGGCCGTAGCCATTTTGCTGGTCCTGATCCTGGCTCCCACCCGGCCGTGGATGCTGGTGGTCCTGCTGGTGATCCCGGCCTGCCTTATGCCTGCCTGGCTCATGATCAACGGCCGGAAACGCAAGAGCCTCATCCCGGTCCTGCGACAGACGGGCCTGATCAACCTGGCCTACAGCGTGCTCTTTGCCCTGGGCTTGGTGCTGGCCCGCGGCTTCTAGCGGCTACTTGTCTTTCGGGCTGTCCCGCTGGATGTCCTGGAGTGCATCCTCGGCTCTGGCGTCCTCCACTTCGCCGGCGGTGCGGAGCGGCTTGGCATTGCCGGAGAATCGGTGCTGCAGGGCGGCCGCGGCCTCGTCCCTCTGCTTGTGGAAGAACAGGTAGCTCAGTGCGAAGGCGATCAGCGCCGCGCAGACCACGGACAACAGCGCTCCCAGACCGAGAAACATAAAAAGAGCGAAGAGTGGCGCGAACAGCGCCAGCCGGATCAGGGAGTATCTCAAAAAGGCCACTATTCAAGTTTAGCGGCCTTCCCGGAACCCCCGTTGCCCCGTGAACGATAGACTAGATTCATGCTCTTCCGTGTGGTTCTGGCCATCGCAGTCCTCGTCATCTTCGTCTACGGACTGGTGGACGTGATAAGGACTGACGGCAGCCGTACGCGGGGAATCTCCAAGCCGGCGTGGATTGCGGTCATGATCGTGCTGCCCGTTATCGGAGCCATCCTGTGGCTTTTGCTTGGCCGCCCAGCGTCGGAGCGGCCAGCCACCCCGGCTTATCCACGTACCAGCTCCCCTGACGACGATCCCGATTTCCTCCGCAACCTGGAGATGAAGCGCAGGAACCAGGCGGAGGCCGCGCGCCTGAAGAAGCTTGAAGAAGAACTCAACACCCGCAAGGACGAGGACGACGAAGAAGGCGGAGGCGGCGGCGGCGGCGAGTCAGGTAAGCACGATTCCGACGACCTGAAGTAGGAACCATGGCCTTGCCTCCCTCCGCGCCTCCGCCGCGACCTGACACGTCACTGTCTACGCCGGCTCCCATCAGCGTCATTGCCCCAGAGCCCCGGGCCATCCGGGCAGCCAAAGTGGTGTGGACGCTGAGTTTCGCAGCAGGCTTCGCTGTCCTGATCGGCAGTTTCTTTACGCGCGATTCGCACCTGGAACGGCTACGGGCAGTAGTTGAAAAAATTTCCCCCGGTGGGGACGCGGAGGCACTGGCCGCATCAAGCGGTATCGTCTTTTGGGGTAGCCTGGCTGCCTGGGTGCTGGTGATGCTTCTGGAGGCCGCGGCCTTGGCCGCGGTAGTAGGGAAGCGTGGATGGGCCCGCTGGTTGCTGATCCTGTTGACACCCGGGCATGTTCTCGCCGTTGCTGTAACTAGCGCATTCCTGGTTCCCGATGGCGACAGCGGTACCTACGTCCTGGCTCTCTGGGGCCTCCAACTACTCCTGGCGCTCATCGGACTGGTCCTTCTCTTCACCCGACCCGCCCGGACATGGCTTAAATAGGCTGTACAGCCTTGCAGCGAGCGATTACACCTTCACAACTGCGCATTACGACCCAGCAGGTTTCCACCGTCGAGCGGTCCGTCAGGGGATTCTCAGCTATCAGCCTCCAGCGGTTCAACCGTCTTCGGGCCTCTGCGGCAATTTCCCCGGCCGCGGTGTCTTCGTTCAGTCCGAAGCGGAGGTGAAGGGCATTTCCCCGGCCCCCAACGATTTGCTCGGCCTCTTCTGCAAGCCGGGCACTAAGCGTAGAGTCGCCAAGTCGGAGCTTTTCCAGAAAATCCAGTTCCCGGATCTCGTGGGCACTGGACTGCAGCCGCTCCAGTTTGGAAAGCAGCTTCTCTGAGCCCTGCCGCGATGAGCCTCGCAGCACCCTTTCCAGGGCTGGCATGGCTGTACGGACTTTAAGGGCCTCCGCTCGGTCCAGGAACAAACGTCCCACGGCCCCTAGCAGATCGTCCAGGCCGCTGCGACGCACCAATTCGTGGGCAAGCGGCGTAGGTTCGGAGTAACCACCCCGGATTAAGGCCACCCCCATCCGGATACCGAAGAGTCCCAGCCTCTTCAACATCCCGGCCCTGGCCGATTCCGGCAGTCCTTCCGGAACAGCGGCGCGCAGGAACCGATCAGCGGAGAGTAAGAGCCGTTCCCGGGCGGGACGATCCATTTCCGCCAGCTTCATCAGGGCTGCGAAATCCGATTGCCGCATGGTACGGGCAGTTTGTGCCAATAGCCCGGCCACAGGGACAACCCCCAGTGCCAGCTTCCGTAACTTTTCATCCTTCCGGTACCGCTCGGCGACGGTCCCCGCTGACAGCATCGAATCGATTCTGCCGGCACCCACTTCATCGGCCCTGGACAGTACAGCGAGCGTGTTGGCAGTCCCCGTATGGCCGGCCTCAGTATCCCTGAACGATTCGAGGAAACGAAGATCGGCGGCGTGCATATGCCGCATCAGATAGATCATGGCGTCGGCCCCGGGACGCCCGTTCAAAGGGGTAAGGAAGTCTGTTGAGGCCACGGAGACAGAATGCCTGAGTGAAGCCATGCCAGGCGTATCGATCAAGGTAACGTCACGCAACGCCTTCGCTGGCCATTCGACCTCCAGCCGCTCCACCTGGTCGGCCCGTATATCACCCAAGAGGAACACCAGCCTGCCTTCGTTGCGTTGTACGGGCAGACTCCTGGCTTCGCTGTCCAACGGATAGAGAGTGATGCGCGGGGTGCGGCCGTAGCGGTACCACGTCACGATCCGCGTACACTCGCCGGTATCAGTGGGGGCGATTTCCTCACCAATAATGGCGTTCAGCAGCGTTGATTTCCCTGCCTTCACCATTCCGGCGACGGCAATCCGAAGGGGATCAGCCAACCTGCGTGAAAGGCTTTCCAGCTCAGCCCTGGCAGCAGGGTCATCCCGGTAGACGTCCGACGCTTCGAGAATGACGTCTTTCAACTCTGCAATGATCGATTCGCTCATGCGGGCACCGACGCCTGCCCGCCGGCCTCGTGCTTCCCTGTCCGGGTGGTAACAGGCCGCGCGACCACCAATCTGCCCGCCGCATTGTGCACCGCGTTCACTCGCTCCAGCTCTGCTTTGATGTCACGGATGCGCTGGTCTTTTTGCGCGGTGAAAGTGGTAGCAGCCTTCTGCGCGGCGGCCACAGAGTCAGTCAAGGACCTGTGATGTTCATCCGCAATATCGGTGAAATGGTCCCGCGTGGTCCGTTGGACCAGGCGCAACCGGTCCCTCAGCTGCTTGCCCACCTGAAAAACCACGTCGTCCAATTGACGCCTGACCAACGCCTTTGCTTCTCCTTGCCTGCGCTTCAGCCTTGCTTCTTTGTCTTCCTTGTAGGCTTTTCGTCCCAGCAACAGGCCGGCTCCGACTGACAGCGGATTAATCAGTGCCATTCCGAAGATGCCGGTAATCAGGCCGAACATCAGCACCCCGCCATAGGAGCCCTTCATCCCGATGAGTACCTTTTGCATCGGGCTGATGTGGCCGTCGTCCAGTATGGGCAAGTCATCTACAGGGTCCAGGGCATCGCCGATTTCGGAAACCTCGAGGACGGGCAAGGGCACCTCGTTTTCGGAGAAGTGCTCAGCTACCTGTCCGGCAAGCCAGAGGGCCCGCTCACTGGTCCATACGAAAGTGTCCGAAACGGCCGCCGCGGTCGACTCCTCCAGCCAGACTACGAAGTCCAACCAACTGGGGCCCGGGTCGCCTTTGTCGATGGCTTCCTCAGCTTCGCGCTGAATACGTCGCACCCGATCCCGGAGGTCGTATTCCATATCCGCGATCAAATCTCCGATACCGTCATTGAGGGTCACCTGCCACCGCGCGGAGCGTTTGCGCAGATCATCAGCCTCTGCCTTGGCTTCTCCAAGTTTGGCAAGCATTTCCGCGGTGCCTTCAGGGTTCTCCAGGGCAGCGAGTTCTGATTGGAGAGCCAGCCGGAGGTTTTCCGTGACGGACAACAGGGTCTGGCTTACGGCCCGCCGTTGGATCCGTTCCGCCCTCCCCACAACGTTCTTCCGCAGGTAGCCCACCAATTCCGGGAAGCCGGACTCGCTGTTTAATTCACCGTCCTTCAGCCGCGCAGCCTCCAGCCTAAGGTCAGCTGAAACCGGGAATAACGGAATGTCTGCAGATACGCGGGCAAGGTGGGCCTGGTCCAATTGGGCAACTTTGCGCCAGTCCGGATAGAGATCGATCTTGGACAGGACGCCCATCACCGTAGGCGTTATTCTCATTGCCTGCCGCAGGAAGCGTACTTCCGGTTCCGTGTATTCCTGGGACGCATCCGAGACCAGCAGCATGGCATCTGCCGTCGGCAGGGCAGTCAGGGTAGTCAAAGTATGCGACGAATTGAAGCCGCCTACGCCTGGGGAATCGACCAGCGTCAACCCGTCGGCAAGAATCTTGCGTGGCAGGAACACCTCGGCAGCCAGGAGTTTTTTTCTGTTTCCCGGGTTGCCGCGTTCCGATACATAGGATGCGAGCTCGGCAATCTCGATTTTTTGGCGCTGGGGCGGGTCTTCGCCGGATACGGACTCCCGGGGCACCAACAGCTCGGCTTTGGGGCTGGCCCCATGCCTGACTACAGTTGGCACGGAGGTGGCGATGTCGTCGTCGAACGGGCAAACAGGGGCGTTGACCAGAGCGTTGACCAGCTTGCTTTTGCCTTGCTTGAATTCGCCGACCACGATGACGCGCACACTGGGGTCTTGGAGCTTTCCAAGGGTCTGGGTCAGCCGCTGCCTCAGGTCCGACCGGTCACCGGCCGCCACCAATTCCAGGCCTCGCTTCACCAGTCCAGCCAGTTCACCCGATTTCACAGGCACGTGGCCTGAGACCTGTGTTGCCTGGGGCGCCGGAGACGCCGGTCGCCGTTGTTCCCGCAAGTCAGCCAAGATGCGTCCCCTTGTAAAGCAGTAGATTAGGTGCTGCTGTAAGCCCCGAATGGCCCGGTGGGATATTTCCCACCGGGCCACACGGGTGAAACCTGACGGTTACGGAAGTACTTCCGCGTCAACATCAACGCTGTTGTCTACTTCGTTGTCAGCAATGATCAGCGAATCATCAATCTCAGTGAACTCGAGCTCGTTGTCGGCTACCACAGTGTTGTCGGCAACAACAACGTTGTCCTCGATGTTGGTCACCGTGTTGTCGGCGACAACAACGTTGTCCTCGACGTTGGTCACCGTGTTGTCGGCGACAACAACGTTGTCCTCGACGTTGGTCACCGTGTTGTCGGCGACAACAACGTTGTCCTCCACGTTGATGGAGTTGTCCACGTCGACGTCTACATCGGTCTCAGTGGAGTTGTCTACCGAGTTGTCGGAGTTGTCCACGGAGTTATCCGAGTTGTCTACCGAGTTGTCGGAGTTGTCCACGGAGTTATCCGAGTTGTCCGAGTTATCGGAGTTGTCGTTGAATGAATCCTCGAGGTCCACGTCAATTTCCGTCTCCTCGTTAAAGGAGTCGTCAATGTCAACGTCGACGTCGGTGTTGCCGATTTCAACGTCGCCGCCTGCGGTAATCGAGTTGTCCGTGGAGTTGTCCTCGGAGTTGTCCGTGTTGTAGGAGTCCTCGACGTTGTAGGAGTCTTCGACGTCAATGTCGTCACCGGCAGCCAGTGCCTGGTCACCGGAGGCGATGATGGCTTCGTTGTCGAACAACTGGGTGACGTCACCGTCAGCCCAAATGTTCTGGTTCACGGACTGATCGGTGATGGTGTCGCGGTCATCTACCGTTGACGTGTAGGAGTAGTTGTTGACCACGTGGTGCAGCTGCTGGACTGCGTGTGCGTGATCATCATGCTCGTGCTTGCCGCCGTGGTGTCCGCCGTGAGCAGGAGGCGGGGTGTGGCCGCCGCCACCGTTGCCGCCGGTCCAGGAGGTGTTGCCGCCGGTGTTGTACTCGCGGTCGAACGAAGAAGCGTTGACGGTGATCGGAGCGTAATCCAGGACAACGGGCATTGCTGCGTCCACGTCGGCGGAGCATACGCCACCGAGGCCGGCGCCCTCCAGGGCGTGCTCTGGATCCTTCAGGAACTCATCAGCGGCTTTGGGATCGTTGAAAAGGCTCATCAGGAATTCGACAAGCGAGTTAGCAAGTGTAGGCATGGGATGTTTCCTTCATCTTCTCTGATTTGCGGATTGACCCGACATCAACACCGGGTGTGAATTAAACGTAGGTCCGGCCTACCCGACCGGGCATCGGGATGCTCCCCCCGTAGTAAATTGCCATTGTTAGGGAACGGCAGTTTCTGGCATTAGGGGCATTAGGGGTTTACTCCTGACCGGAATGGTCTGCGCCCAGGGCAAGCCTCAGGCGTACCAACAGATCCGAACGGTTTTCTGCCCCGAGGCGGCGGCGGACACGAGCCATGTGGTGCTCTGCCGTGCGGGGTGAAATGTAGATTGCTTCGCCGATCTCCCGGTAGGTCTTGCCTTCGAGGACCAGCCGGGCCACTTCCTTCTCCCGTTTGCTCAATTCCGCGCCGCGCTGCATTGACCCTGTTTCCTGCCCCGGGTCCGACGATTCATTCCCTTCAGGGCTCAGCGTCGACGGCGTACCGGGGCTGCCGAGCGGATGGAGCTCCCGTGCACAGGCAAGCAAGCGAACCATATCCTTGCGTTCATCGGCACGACCTGCAGCGTGCCCTGCAAGGCGCGCGCCTTCCCACTTCATACCCACCGTTTTCAGTCCACGTGCGGCAGACTCCACATCTGCAACGGTGAAACGTCCCGCAAGGACTGAAACCCAGGTTTTTCCGGCGGCGGCCAGCACAGCAGCGAGCTGACTATGGCTGGCCGCACGGGTAAGGGCGGCTGCATGCGGAGCAAGATCGGCGGGGCTCTCATTAAGCAAGGCAGCCTGCACTCCCGCCCAGCGAAGAGGCACGGCCCACAGGGGTGGTTCCCCCATTCGGCCAAGAAGGTCCCAGGCTTCATTCACGTAATGGGACACCCGCCTGTTTTCGCGGAGCCGGGCGGCGGAGATCATGAGTTCGCCCCAAGGGAGCAGGCTGTACAGGTCAACGGAGGTGTGCAGCATCGCATCCCTCGCGCGTTCCCAAGCCAGCAGAAGTTCCTGGACGTCGCCGCTTCTTCGTGCCAGGCCTACTTCCAACGCGGCGTACAGGAACTCATCACGCGGAAACAGCCGCCACGGGTTCGCTTTCAAGGCCTCATTGATGGCTCGACGGGCTTTTGCCGGCTTGTCCTGCTGCATCTCGGACCAGGCGTGTAAGAGGTGCAGGCGGGGGGCAGCCGCAGCACCTCCCTGGCCGGCCGAAATGGCCGAGCGCGTGACCTCGCGCGCAACCCGGGGCTCGCCGATGTGCAATGCCACAAGTGCGGCCAATGAGGCGGGCGTTTCCGGCAGCGGGAGACTGGAGTTCGCAGCATTCAAGGAATCGGAGGCATGGATCAACGTGGGCAACACATTGGGGTCTTCGACTTCAAGCGACCGGAGTATGCCTTTGCCTGTTTGGCCCAACGCGACGCCCAAGAGTGTGGGTGACGCCGGAGCCATACCCCCGGCCAGGATTGCTTCGGCACCGGCCCGGTTGCCGCAGCCCACCAGAGCCACCACCGCGAGCGGGGCTGAGCGTCCCAACTTGTCAGGACCCAGCCAGGTATAGATATCCGCGCTGGCGGACAGCATTCCCTTATGAGCCCAGACTGCCGCCGCAACGTCCACTGCCCGGTTGCGATCGGGGCAATCCGCTTGCGCCAGGACCCGGTCAACAATCCGTCCTGCAGCATCCAGGTCTCCCTGGGCTGCACGCGCCTGCGCGCGCCTGGCGGCGGTAGCTGCATCATCTCCGCCGGCCAGCAACGCCTCCTCATACAGCAACGAAGCCTGGACCGGGTCATGCTCAAGAACACTGTCCGCAGCGGCTTCGAGTTCAGATGAAACCCTGGGATCAACAAGGCCGGAGCGGGCCATTTCCCTGGCCAAAGGACCCAATGGCCATCCCTCGTCGGCGTAGTAGTCCACAAGTTCGCGCTGAAGCGCTTGAATCCTGGCGCTTGGGGTTCTCATAAGGAGAGCTTGTTTTGCCGGACCAGGAACTGTGCCATCGGGTAGCAATAGTCCGGTCGATTCGCCGCGGGCCACTACTTCGTCCAGGGCCTCGGCCCCGAGGTTGTCGAGCGCGCCCATCAGTTCCTGAGGCAGTGGACCGGGCAGTGCAAATCCTACTGACAGTGCCAGCAGTAGATCTCCGAGAGGCGCGTTATCTCTACGCAAGAGTTCTGGAAGGAACTCGCCCTCACCATCCTTCGCTACAGCACCTTTGCTGTCAGTCAACACAATCTTCTTTGGCAAGCCAGAATCCCCCAATACGGCTTTACTCGACCGTCTACGCAGTGGCCGATGGACTTACGGGTGGTGAACTCCCCTCGGTGACAGTGGGCTCGTGTGCCGGGTCAGTAGTCGGAACACCCGGCGGAACAACAGACGACTCAACAGTCGGCGGAACAACAGGCGGAACAACCGTCTGTTCAGCAGTCTGAACCGGCGTCGGAACAACCGGATCAGGCGTCGGAACAACCGGATCAGGTGTCGGGACAACGGGATCAGGCGTCGGAACAACCGGATCAGGCGTAGGAACAACTGTCGGATCTACCATCTGTCCAGCAGTGGGCTCCGCTGCCGGCTGAGGTACCTGTCCGGGCTCCGGATTTTCCGAAGGCTGTTCGGAGGCGGATGGTGTGGGGGTTCCAGAGGATCCTGCCCCGGGATGGTCCCCTGTTGTGGCGTCCGGGACTGCCTCCCCCGCGGGTGGTTGGCCGGATTCGCCTCCAGCAGTGTCAGTTTTGGTGGACGACACCGCTTTTTGGAGCCCAACTCCTCCCGGGACCGCGCCCGCCGGCTCACCCGGAGAACCTGCTTCAACGCCGGAACCTGGTGCGGGCGTTGCATTCCCGTTGTCAGTCCCAGCCACCTGTCCGCTGAATATTGAGGCCAGATTATCCAGTCCCTCTGGACTTTGTGCGGCTGTGGCGGTCAGCGCGCAAATCAGTGCAACGACCATAGCCACAGCTGCCAGTCGTACACGGGAGGTTCGCGAAGTTGGGGCTCCCGCGTCCCTCCCCGGGCCGGCGGGGGCAGAGCCGGGTTTCCGTCCGGGGCCCGTGGGCACCTGTCCCGCTGGACCTCGCCGTCCGTGTCCACGTGAAGGACTCTCGGACATTGCCGATGTTGCTTTCTTTGCCTCCACTGACAGGGCAGTTTCCGGCGCCGGGCTTCCTGCGTTTTCAGGAGCTTGCAGGGCAACCCTCGTGGCCCCCAGGCAGATGGAAGACTCAGGATCCGCACCCACAACGATGGGTCGGTTCAACTGCACCGAAATCTGTTCTGCCACCAACGGGATCCGGGAGGATCCGCCGATGAGCAGCACAGCGGCGAGGTCATTCGAGGCCAACCCCAGTTTCTCAAGATGACGCTTCAGGACCTCTACGGTTTCCCGAACCGGCTCTTCGATCAGCGTCTCAAACTCTGCCCTGACCAGCCGTACCTGCTGCTGAACTCCAGGGAGGGACAGGGAAATCGTGGCCTCGCTGTCCCCGGAGAGCGCTTCTTTGGCCTCAACACATTCACGCCGGAAGCCGGCCAAGGCCGCCCTGACGATCGGCGCCTCGAAATCCAACCCCTCGAAAGCCGTCCCGGCATGGGCAACCACATGCTGCATGACGGCGGCATCAAAGTCGGCACCGCCCAGGCGATCCAGACCTTCGGGCCGCCCCAGGAGCTCGAAACTCCCGGCGTCCTTCTTCCGGAGGACGGCTGTATCGAATGTTCCACCGCCAAGGTCATAAATGGCAAGGGTGGTGCCACTGGCAACCCGGTCCTGGGCAGCGTAATGCAGTGCAGCAGCTTCCGGTTCACTGATCAGTGCCACATTATGGAGACCTTTGGCCTTCAATGCCGCGAGGACAACGTGCGCACGGTGGCCTCCCCAGGAGGCGGGATGGGTCAAGACAATGTCCGACGGCGGCGCGCCCATGTGTTCCTCTGCCCGGTCCACAACCCAACGTGCCACGGCAGCGAAGACATCTTCGGCGGCCACCATCGTGGTGCCCACACTGATAGGGACCGAGTCCCCAACGCGGCGCTTGAATTCGCGCACAACACGTTCGGGAGAATCGAGGCCCCGGCGTTCGGCGGCCTCCCCCACCAGGAGGGGACCTTTTTCCGGGTAGTACACAATCGATGGGACAGACGATCCGCGGAGCCCCAGCGGAAGGCTCGCCGGAACGGGCGGTGCCTTCTGGTTCAGCGGCAGGACGGCGGCTGCCGTATAAGTTGTCCCGACATCGATGGCAAGAACATAGCTCATGGATACCCCGAGAATAACGAGTGAGTCCGCGGATTGCAGCCACGTTTCCGCTGCAACCGGAGAGTGATCCCGCGATCAGTATCACGGGCTCCAATCAAGCTAGCACCAGTCAAAGGGTGGCGAAAGACCCTTTGCTACATCGATTTGTTTATTAAAATTTTGTCAAGTCCTGCGGTGCGCTTGTCATATTCCGCGGGGAGAGTCGTCCCTGCTCAGAGCCCGGAATACGAGTGCAGACCGCTGAAGAACTGGTTCACGATGGTGAAGTTGAAGACGATGCACAGGTAGCCCACGATCGACAGCCATGCCGCGCGTGTCCCTGTCCAGCCCCGGGTTGCCCTGGCGTGCAGGTAGCCGGCATAGACCACCCAAATCACGAACGTCCAGACTTCCTTGGTATCCCAGCCCCAGAACCGGCCCCACGCCTTTTCGGCCCAGATGGCACCGAACATCAAGGTAAAGGTCCAGCCGATGAAGGCAATGGCGTTGATCCGGTAGGACAGGTTTTCCAGGCTCAGCGCCGAAGGAACCAGACGCATAAAGCCAAGTTTGTCCGCTCCGCCGGCGGCTACCGTCTTCTGGCGGTGTGACTGCACCAGCTGCAGCGCGGACATGGCGAAGGTCAAAGTGAACAGAGCTGAGGACAGCACGGCAATGGAGACGTGGATGATCAACCAGTAGCTCTGCAGGGCCGGCACCAGGTGACCCACGGGAGTCCAGAAGGACACCGCCGCGGCAACCTGCATAATCACGGCCAGGCCAAGGACGAACGTGCCCAGGAAGCGGAGGTCGCGTTTGATCAGCACCAGCAGGAACACAGCCACCGCCATGAACGCGCCGGTGGTCAGGAACTCGTACATGTTGCCCCACGGCACCCGGCCGGCACCGATAGCGCGGGCCACCACACCGGCGCCGTGGATCAGAACGCCCAGTACCGTCAGCGCGACAGCCACGCGGGCGGGAACGCGGCGCTCCGCGGCATAGCGCATTTCGCCGTCGGCCATCCGGGCTTTGGAGGTGGATGCGGAACCTGCCTTCGACGTCGGCCGTTCTGCCCGGTCCACCGGCCCGGCAAGGTGCCCGTCGGTCCTGTCAGTCACAGACCCGGCAGAATTTCCGACGCCGGCACGCACCGGCTGTTTCGAGGACGACGGGGCGGCGGCAGCCTCAGCGGCGGCAGCTTCTGCGGCCTTTTCATCAATAAGACGGAGCGCTTTGCTGCTCTTGGCAAGGTCCCAGGCGAAGGCGACGAATGCCACAGTGTAGGTGGCGGCAGCGAACAGCATGAACAATTCGCTGTAGGCGCCTGCGGTTTCGTTGATGGAAAACGGCATTACTGGTCCTTCGTCGGCTGGGCGGAGCCTGTTGGGGTGGCGCCTGTTGGGGCGGGAACGGAGTCCGGGTTATTATCCCCGCTGCTGCTGGGATTTTGCTGGGTGCGGGCGGGATCTGCCTGCCATTGCCCGGCGAGCAGTTCCCCGATGGCGGTGGCTTCGGCGGCCAGGCGGTGGTCTTCGCCACGCGCCAGCAGTCCGTACTCTACGGTGGTGGAGCCGTCAGGCCCGGTGCCGGTGCGGACCCAGACGCGGCGGCGGTTCACGTACAGGGACACCACCAGGCCGCCTACGGCCAGCAGGGCAAAAATCAGCGCGAATCCCTGGCCTGGGTTGTGGTGGATATCCACGCCGATGTAGCGCTTGACACCGTCGAAGCTGATGCTGCCCTTGCCGTCGGGAAGTGTGTAGCTCATGCCGGGGGCCAGGGTGATTCCCCCGGTATCAAGGTTGCGGGCGTTGAGCGGGGTGAGCCCGGCGACGTCCAACTCGAAGACGTTTTGCGGGGCGCCGTCGTCCAGCCCCAGGTCCCCAAAGTAGGAGTTCAACGTCAGCTGGGGATTGATGAGTTCCGGGTCGCCGCTGAAGGAAACTCCCTCATTGGTGACAAAGGCGGTGGGCAGGAAGAATCCGACAAAACCCAGCTGCTCCGGCCTGGCATCGGGAACCTTGATCACCACTGAGGAGTAGTAGTTGTCCCCCTGCAGCTTTGCCACCACAGGACCCTGCATGGCCACGTTGCCGTCGCCGTCGCGAATGGTCACCACGGGCGCGTAGCCATTGCCCGTGAGGTAGATACTGGTGCCGCCCAGGCTGACGGGGTCGTTGACCTTCAGGACCTGCTGCGAGGCAGGCGCCTCCGGGGATTCGCGGGTGGTGACCTTGGCCGAGAAGTCGATCGGCTGGCCGATCTTGCCTGCCGATTCGCGGTCGAACGTGATATCAAACGAGTCCAACTGGACCGAGTACGGCTGGAGCTGGCTGGACTGGAAGTTGGTGCCGGGAGTGAACTGGTCATAGCCCACCAGCGTATTAACGAAGGTGTCGCCCTCCACCAGGATCCGCTGCCCGCTGTACCCGAACAACCCGCCGGCGGCGACGGACACCAGCACCCCGATCAGCGAGGTGTGGAACACCAGGTTGCCTACTTCGCGGAGGAAGCCGCGTTCGGCACCCAGGGACGGGCTGTCGCCGTCGGCGTCCCGCACGTCAACCCGGTAGCCGCGTTTCCGCAGCAGCCCGGCGGCATCGGAGATGGCTTCCGACGGCGGTATCCCGGCGTCGGACTCCAGCACCAGGGTGCCGTACTCAGGAAGCCGGGACAGGCGGGTGGGAGTGCGCGGCGGCTGGGAGCGCATGGCTTTGTAGTGGGCGACGGCGCGCGGAATGACGCAGCCAATCAACGAGGTAAAGAGCAGGATGTAGATGGCGGAAAACCACACCGAGGAGTAGACGTCGTACAGCTGGAGGGCGTCCAGCACCCTGCCGAAGTCGCCGTTGTTCTTGATGTGTTGGCTCACGGTAAAGGCGTTGGCTGCCCGCTGCGGAACGAGGGATCCGGGCACGGCAGCCACGGCCAGCAGCAGCAGCAGGAACAATGCAGTACGCATGCTGGTCAGCTGCGTCCAGACCCAGCGCACCATGCCCCAGGGGCCCAGTGCCGGTAACGCCGCCTCAGCCTTGGCGTCCGCTACGGTCCGTTTGTTAGTTTTCACACGCTCGCTCATCAGATTGGCAACTTAACGTCGGTTTGGAACCAGTACTGCAGGGCCGTGACCCATTCGCCCCACACGCCACTGGCCATCAGCAGGCCCAGGATTACCAGGATGGCGCCGCCAGTACGTTGAATGGCCAGGCGGTGCTTGCGGAAGAAGGACATCACGCCCACGCCGCGGCGCACCGCCAGTGCGATCAGCAGGAACGGGATTCCCAGGCCCAGGCTGTAGATAAACGCCAGGAACGCGCCCTTGGCCGCGGAGGAGCCGCCGGACAGGCTCAACAGCTGGACGGCGGAATAGGTGGGGCCAATGCACGGCGCCCAGCCCAGCCCGAAGGTGATGCCCAGCAGCGGCGCACCCCACAGTCCGGCGGGAGGCTTGGCGTGAATCTTGGCGTCGCGCTGAAACCAGCCGAAGCCGCCCATGAACACCACACCCAGCAGGATCACCAAAAGGCCCAGCACCTGGGTGATCCAGGCGTTCTGCGGGCCGGAGATCAGGGTGCCCAGCTGGCCGAACGCTCCGCCCAGCAGCACAAAGATAAGGGAGAAGCCCAACACGAACAGGCCGATGCCGGCCAGCATCCGGCCCTTCTTCTGCCGCTGCAGGTCCACGCCCGTCAGCCCGGTTACGTAGCCGAGGTACCCCGGTACCAGCGGCAGGACGCAGGGCGAGAGGAAGGACACCAGCCCGGCCAGCAGTGCGACGGGAATGGCCAGCAGCAGCGAGCCGCTCAAGATCGTCTCGGCGAAGGGGCTGTTCATGGAGATGCGCCCGCTACTCTGCCACGGCGGAGGTGATGAGGGCCTTGAGGGTGCCGGTCTGGATCTCGCCGAGCACGCGCGACGCCACCCTGCCCTGCTTGTCCAGCACCAGGGTGGTGGGGACGGCGCCAGGGGGAACCATGCCGGAAACGGCCAGCAGTACCGAGCCGTTTTTGTCGTCAAAACTGGGGTAGGTCACATTGAAGGACTTTTCGAAGGCTTCTGCGGTGGCTTTTTCGTCACGGAGGTTCACGCCCAGGAAGCGGACGTCCTGGTCCTTGAATTCCTGGTGCAGTGCCTCCAGCTGGGGAGCTTCCACCCGGCAGGGGGCGCAGGCGGCAAACCAGAAATTCAGCACCGTCACCTTGCCCTGGAGTTCTGCCGGGGTAATGGTGGTGCCGTTGAACAGGGTGCCGTTGATTTCGACGGCGGCAGCCCGGTCGGCTGCGGTGAATTCGGTCACGGAGCCGTCGCCTGCCACATAGTTCTTGTTGTCGCCGGCTTTGGCCTGCCGGGCCAGGGCGTCCTCCTGGGCGCAACCGGACAAGCCTAAGGTAAGCCCGGCCAGCGCGGC
Source organism: Pseudarthrobacter sp. MDT1-40-2 (assembly GCF_059383595.1). NCBI lineage: Bacteria > Bacillati > Actinomycetota > Actinomycetes > Micrococcales > Micrococcaceae > Pseudarthrobacter > Pseudarthrobacter sp. MDT1-40-2. The sequence goes on from NZ_JBWZCL010000001.1 coordinate 1,038,859, forward strand.
ACCGCCGGCCGCAAGTACGGTTCGGCGGGAGGCCACCGCAGAGCTCATCGGGCGGTTCCTGGCAGCCATGCTCAAGCTCCCGGAGTGGTGGACGCACCGGGAAGAAGTGCGGCAGCAGGCTCGTGGTATTCAACGCGGAGAAGGGCCCCTTCGGCATCGAACACCAGGGAGGTGACGGACGTCAAAGTACATTCGCGCTTGCGGGGATCATGCCAAAGCCGCCGGCCTTCGGCGCTCAACCGGGTGGCCCAGATGGGAAGCTGGTGGCTGACCAAAATGGCCTCAGCGCCACGCTGCTCAAAGTCGGTGCCGGCCAGTTCCCTGGCACGGAGCCGCGCATCGTGGACGGCAGCCATGACGCGCATGGCCTGCGCTTTGTAGGGTTCGCCCCAGGACGGCCGGAGCGGGTTGACGAAGTGCTGCCAGTGCCGGAGCCTGCGGAGCTCCGCCTTGGTGACCTTGAGCCCTTCGAAGCGGTTTTCAGCCTCGATGATGCGATCCTCGGTGGCAATCTCCAGGTTCAACGCCTGCGCGGTGGGGAGTGCCGTTTCCTGCGCGCGGGTCAATGGCGACGCGGCGAGGTAAACGATATTGGCGCCTTGCGCAGCACGCTCCGCAAAGTAAGTGGCGGCAGTCTGGGCCATCCGTTGGCCCAGTTCGGAAAGGTGAAATTCTGGAAGCCTGCCATAGAGAATCCCCTGGGGATTGTGGACCTCTCCATGGCGGAGCAGATGAACCGTGGATTGGGGCATGTCTACCAGTTTCTCAAAGATCTGGGGCGATTCGAAATCTTCTACCGGAAGTAGAACTCCCGGTCGGGCCGAGTAGTTCCGCAGGTGTTCAAAAAATTCTCACAAAAAGTTCGCGGACCCGGGAACAAAACATGCAAATGCATGTTTATACTGGATGCAGCAGTTAGTTGATACTTCAACAGATGAGGCTTCAACTAACGATCAGACGCTCTCCCCCTGAGCCAGCAACTATTGAAGGAGCATCACCATGGCACTTCCCACCGAGATCACCACCGGCACCTGGACCCTCGACAACTCCCACAGCGAGATTGGCTTCACCGTCCGGCACGCTGGCATCAGCAAGGTCCGCGGCCAGTTTAAGGACGCGGAGGCCACCCTTGAGCTCACGCCGAACGTGACCGACTCTGCTATCAACGCCACCATTAAGACCGCCAGCTTCGACTCCGGCGACGCCAACCGCGACGGCCACGTCCGCGGCGAAGACTTCTTCGATGTGGAGAAGTTTCCGGAAATCTCCTTCGTCTCCAAGGAACTGGTAGACAACGGCGACGGCTTTGAGCTGAACGGCGACCTCACCATCAAGGGCATCACCCGCCCCGTCACGCTGGAAACCGAGTTCAACGGCGTGGCCGTGGACCCGTTCGGCAACACCCGCGCAGGTGTCACCGCACAGACCACCATCAGCCGCAAGGATTTCGGCCTGACCTGGAACGCCGTCCTCGAGACGGGCGGCCTGCTGGTTAGCGACAAGGTCGGCATCAACCTGGAACTGGCCTTCATCGCTCCCGCGGCTTAGTCCCACCGCCTCCCCGGCAAGCGACAACCGCCCGCCCTCGGACAAAAATGTTCGACGGCGGGCGGTTTGCTTGGTTTTCATCACGACTTCCACGCCAATTCGTAGATTACACGGCCGGCCACGCCTACAGTGAACCCATGAGCAACCAGAGCGACATACCGCAACCCGATTCAACCGGGACACCTGCAGGCCAGAGTCCCACCACTCCCCCGGCCGGGTACCAGCCTCCGCCGGCACAGGGTTACCAGCAGCCCGGCCCGTCGCAGAGCCACCAGTTCCAAATGCCTTCCGACTCACCCCGCAGCTTCGACCAGGTCATGCCCAAGGGCGGCTTCTCTGGAATTTTCAGCGTCGCCGGAATGCCCACGGAGCTCAAGGTCTCCTACTGGATCTGGGTCATCACGGGCATCCTGGGCGTCCTCCTGGGTGTTGTGGGGTTCTTCTTTTCCTTGGTAGCAATAGCCTCACTGCCCGCCCTCGGTGTGATAGTGGTGCTTCTGGTCCTTCTCACGCTTGTACTTTCTGCTGCCCAGGTTATCCTGGCCATGAAGATGAAGGAAGGCAAGTCCTGGGCCCGCATGGCCCTCACCGTCATTGTGGCAGTCACCTTGGTCATCTCCCTGGTTCAGTCCGGCATCGACGGAGGAGGGGGCTGGTTCGGCTCCATCCTCGGCATCGTGGCAACCGTTCTGATGTGGATGCCCAACTCCCGGCCCTGGTTCGAACAGCGCACGCCCGCAACCAACTGATCGCCTGCTGAAGACGCCTACGCCCCGGACACAACCCGGGGGCGTAGGCGTTTTTGCAGGCCAGTGCACAATTTGTTGCCTTTAATGACCCACCAGTCTGCCGGTGGGAGGTACGGTGGAATAAGCCATGCTGGGGGCACGGCTTGCGTTGTTCCCGGCGTCCGATGCTTCACCCAGATTCGCGAAGGAACGCTCATGACCACTCCTCCCGTCCAGCCGCCTCAAGGCAACGATCCGGAAAACGCCCCGCAGCAGCCGGGCTACGGCCAGAACGCACCCCAATATGGTCAGCAGTCACCCCCGCAGCCGCAATACGGCCAGAACGCTCCCCAGTTCGGTGAGCAGGCACCGCCGCAGTATGGGCAGGCTCCCCAGTACGGCCAGCAGCAGCCCGGCTACGGCCAGCAGGCACCCTATGGTCAGCCCCCTGCCCCGTATGGCTACCCGTCGGAGCAGTCTCAGCCAGCCGGAGACCGCGCCGTTCCGCCGCAGGTGGACTTGTCTTTCAAAATGATTCTCGCGGCAGGAATCCTGTCCGCTGTCAGCTCGCTCATCATGGCCTTCACCGGTGGCGATTACTTCTGGCAGTCGATGGAGTCACAGATCCTGGCGCAGGGTGAGGAAGTTCCCCCCGGGATGGCCGAGGGCATGCAGGGTGCTGTGATGGTTGGCGGAATCATCGCCGCTCTGATCTCCCTGGGTCTTTACGCCCTGGTGGCCTTCCCGGTGCGGAAGGGAAAGAACTGGGCGCGGATCCTCGGAACTGTTTTTGCTGCCATTTCTGTTCTTGGCCTTTTCAGCCTGTTCCAGTTCGGTCCGCTATACGGCGTCCTGCAGCTCATTGTGATCCTTCTGGGCGTTGCAGCCATTGTGCTGCTCTACCTGCCGGCCAATGCGCCCTACTTCCAGAAGCAGCAGCCCTTCGGAAACCCCTACAGCCGCTAACGCAAGTCTTCAGGCGCAACACACTCTCCGCGGACGCAGCCCGCGGGCCACAGCTTAGGCTGTTCGGCCCGGGGTCTGCGTCCGTTGTGCATGGTAGGCGAGGATCTGGAGCTCGGTGGCCATGTCCACCTTGCGCAGGTTCACGCCCTCGGGCACCTGGAGCACTATGGGGGCAAAGCTCAGGATGCTGGTGACTCCTGCCGCCACGACCCGGTTACAGACGGCCTGGGCAACAGTGGCCGGCAGGGCAAGGACCACCATGTTCGCACCGGTTCGTTCCAGGACCGTTTCCAGGTCCTGGACATCACTGACCCGGAGCCAGCCAACCTCGTTTCCCACCACCATCTGGTCGGCGTCGAAAATCGCCACGACGTCGAACCCCCGGGACTCAAAGCCGCCGTACCGTGCCAGGGCCTTACCCAGGTTACCGGCACCCACAATTGCGACTTTCCAGTCGTGGGTCAGGCCAAGGGCCGCCGCGATGTGCCTGCTGAGGTACTGGACCTCATAGCCCACGCCCCGCGTGCCGTAGGAACCAACGTGCGAGAGGTCTTTGCGCAGCGTTGACGAACTCACCCCCGACGCTTCCGCCAGGGAATCCGAAGAAACAGTCTCGATGCCCTCGGCCAGCAGCGAATTCAGGGCGCGCAGGTAAAGCGTCAAGCGGGCCACCGCTGCCGGTGGAATCTGCTTCGCAGTCCCGCCATCGCCCTGGATGGCAGAGGGTGTTGATTCCAAGGAGGTCACTGTCTGCTCCGTCGAGTCGCGTTGTGTCTTCACTCTAGGGCCAGGAAGCCTGAGCCAACAAAGCGGGCGCCCACACCTGAGCCCGTTTCATTACGCCGCCAGGATCCGCCGCAGCAGCCGGTCCAGGCGGCCTTCGTCAATGGTCCAGAAATCCCGCTGCACGCCGTCCACCAGCAGCACGGGGATCTCTTCGGCATACTTCTCGCCCAGTTCAGGGTGCTGGTCCACCAGTTGTTCCGACCATTCCAGTCCCAGCCCCGAAGCAACGCGTTCGACGGCGGCACGCGCCTCTGTGCACAGGTGGCAGTCTGATTTTGTCAGTAGTACCACTTCCGGTTTTGCCATGACTTAAAGGTAGTCCTGCAGGCACCGGCGGGCTGCATCAGGAACGTGCTACCGGAAGCGAAGCTGGTGGCCCGGCAGCTGCGCCCGGACCCATTGGCTAGACTCAAGGCATGCCCGAGGAGAAGTATGTCGCCGTAGCCACGCGCCCGACCCCTCCGTCCCCCCTTGGCGAGGCAGCCTTCTTCGACGTGGACAACACACTGATGAAGGGCGCCAGCCTGTTCCACGTGGCCCGCAAGATGTACCAGCGGAAAGCCTTCACCTTGCGCCAGGCCAGCGGTTTCGCCTGGAAGCAGTTCAAGTTTGTGATGCGCGGCGAGAACCTCAGCGATGTTCATGCTGTGCGCGACTCAGCCCTGATCCTGGCGGCAGGGATCACCGTGTCGGATATCAAGGCCCTCGGCGAGGAAGTCTACGACGAGATGATCGCCTCGAGGATCTGGCCTGGAACCAAGGCGCTGGCCGAGCAACACCTGCGTGTTGGGCGGCGGGTCTGGCTGGTGACGGCCACACCTATTGAAGTTGCCACCGTCATTTCCACCCGCCTGGGGCTGACAGGCGCGTTGGGCACGGTGGGAGAAGTCGAAGAAGGCGCCTACACCGGCCGCCTGGTGGGCGACATCCTGCACGGTTCTGCCAAGGCGGCTGCCGTGGAATCCATGGCAGAGTCTGAGGGCCTGAACCTGAAACGCTGCTGGGCCTACAGCGACTCCTATAATGACATTCCGCTACTCACCCTGGTGGGACATCCTGTGGCAATCAACCCCGACGCCCGGCTCCGCAAGCACGCCCGCGAGCACAACTGGCCCGTTTACGATTTCCGCTCGGGCCGCCGCGCAGCAACCCTGGGCCTCAAAGCCGCCACGGTGGGTGGCGCAGTCTATGGACTGTGGAAGGGTTTCGCCCGCCTCCGCAGCCGCTGACGTCCCAGCCACCGACGTCCCAGCCACCTGCGTGGCAGGATCTGGATTCCGCCGGGCCAGTACGGGCCAGTTTCAAACCGGGGCCTGGACGCAAAAATGCCCGCTGCCTGACGGCAACGGGCATTCACGCAGTGAAGCAGATGCTCTACTTCTTGTTGCGGCGCTGGTGACGGGTCTTGCGAAGCAGCTTGCGGTGCTTCTTCTTGGCCATACGCTTGCGACGCTTCTTAATAACTGAACCCACGAAAGTTCCTCACAAACTAGATGTAGTACCTGTCTGATGGAAATGTTCGTGGACAATGCTACGAACTGAAACAACTGACAGATTCTTACAATGACGTAAAACGTTCCTTAACAGGGTACCGCCTATCGGGGGCACCTACTGACCGCCGCCGTCAGGAGTGACGGCAGGGCCACGGCAACAGGGGTCAGGCGGTGTCCGACTGGCCTTCCACCACGGCGCCCTTGAGGTATTGCTCAACGGCGTTCTCGGGAACCCGGAAGGAGCGGCCAAAGCGCACGGCCGGCATCTCTCCTGAGTGGACCAGACGGTACACGGTCATCTTGGAAACGCGCATAACCTCGGCCACCTCGGCCACGGTCAGGAACTTCACGTTGGAGAAGTTCTGATCTGCGGACATCCCATATTCCTTTGCTCCCGGTGCTGTTCGGCAACCGCCTTTACGGCGCGTCGTCACCGGGCCTTCGAACAACCATGTGCTAGATACTCTAGAGGTTCAGGGTGCCAATGTGAAAGTCTCTCCGGCTATTCATCCGGCCAGCAGGACGCTCCGAGCCTCACGCCGTTTCCGCGCCGATACCGCCAGCTGCTCAAGCACAGAAACCGTGACGTCCCATTCCATGCAGGCATCCGTAACGCTCTGGCCGTACACCAGCTGCGAGCGGCCTGCCGCGTGCTCCGCTACGTCAAGATTCTGCGCACCGCCCACCAGGAAACTTTCCAGCATTACACCGCCGATTGCATCCGCGGCGGGGCCGCCTTCCTGCAGCCGGGCACCGAGTTCCAGCGCAACCTCGGCCTGGCGGTGGTGGCTCTTGCCGCTGTTGGCGTGGCTGGCATCAACGATCAGGCGCGGATTGAGCTGCTTGCCTTCCAACCGCTCAGAAGCAGCCTCGACGTCGGCAGCTGAGTAGTTGGGCCCCTTGCGTCCGCCACGAAGGATCACGTGCGTGTCCGGATTGCCCGCTGTTGCCACGTGCGCGGCCCGGCCTTCATCGTCAATGCCGAGGAAGGCCTGCGGGGCCGAAGCGGCACCGCAGGCATCGATCGCAACCTGGAGGTCGCCGTCGGTCCCGTTTTTGAAGCCGATGGGCATGGACAATCCGGAGGCAAGCTGGCGGTGGATCTGGCTTTCGGTGGTCCGGGCACCAATGGCGCCCCAGGACACCAGGTCCGCCATGTACTGCGGGCTGATGGGTTCCAGGAACTCGGTGGCGGTGGGCAGCCCCAGCGCGGCGACGTCCTGCAGGAACCTCCGCGCGGTACGAAGCCCGGTCACCATGTCGTGGCTGCCGTCCAGCTTCGGATCGTTGATCAGGCCCTTCCAGCCCACCGTGGTGCGCGGCTTCTCGAAGTAGGTCCGCATAACAATCAACAGCTCGGAATCGTGAAGCTGCGCCTGCACTGCCAGCCGACGCGCGTAATCGAGCCCGGCCTGCGGATCATGGATGGAGCAAGGGCCAACGATTACCAGCAGCCTGTCATCAACGCCATCCATGACGGCCCGGACTTCGTCACGGCCGCGCTCGACGACGTCCGTCACGTGGGCATCCAGGGGGAGCTCGGCCATCAGTTCACGGGGCGTGGGAAGGGCGGCGAAGTGGTTAACACGGAGGTTCGACGTCGAACTGGCGGCTGTGGCGGTTGCTGCGGGGGTCATGAGGGGTCCTGTTCCGAAGATGGAAGCGGGCCCTGAATCAGAACCCGCCGTAGATATGGCGAAGGGCAGAGAATGAACTCTGCCCTGTTGGCTCTGAAGGAAGTTGGGTGCGTGTCAGTTAGACGCGGGCTCCTCCAGAGCCAACGAAAAATACGCATACCAACGGTTAGTCATAGCCATCACCATAACCGCCAGCCGCCGGAGTCGCAAACCAGCTACGTCGTTTCACGGGACAGGCTGGCCACCAGTTCCGCGTGCCGGGTGTCCGTGAGCCGGTACCAGTACATGATTCCTACGGAAATGAGGACGAGTGCGGCAGGCAGCAGGCCGGCTGCTGCCCGGATGGCGAGGGTGGCCGCGTCGGACTGTTCCTGGATTCCCGATACATATCCGCCCCAGGCGAGTGAGAAGGCAACCAAAGCGCCGCCGAAGCCCATGCCCAGTTTCCTGGTTGCGGCCAGCAAGGCGTAGTTGATGCCCTGGACCCGGACTCCGGTTTTCCACTCACCGTATTCGACCGTATCCGCTATCAGCGCCCAGGTGAGGATGCTGACAGTGGCGGAGGCGAGCAGTCCCAGGATCAATCCCGCCAGGCCAAGCAGGGGCACGTCCGCGGGCGCCAAGAAGACCAAAAGGCCTCCCAGCACACCCAGGATGCCACCGGCGCTGTAGACCGCCCGCTTTCCCCAGCGCGCCACCGGCCGGGGTATGAGCACAGCCAGGGTCAGTGTGATGACCACCTGCGCTGCCGCCATAAGGGGAAACAGGTCCACCCGGGACAGGACATCGCGAAGATAGAAAAATTGGGAAGCCCCTGTGGCCGTGGTTCCGGTGACAAAGAGGACAGAGCTGATGCACAGGATCACCAGGGGCGAGTTGGCTTTTAGCGCCGCGATGCTCTGGCTCAGCGTGATCTTGGGGACGCTGCCGGGAACCTGCTCGAGGCAGACGGTACCGGTAAAGAAGTAGAGCGCGGAACCCACGACGACGAACACCAGGGTGAGCCAGGTGAAGATCTGCTGCATATCCTGGCCTGCACCCAACAGCGGAGCAATGAAGAATCCGAGGCTGGCGCCGACAGACAGCCCTCCCAGGGTGCGGGCGCCGCCAAGCCGCGCCCGCTCCTTCGCATCCTGCGTCATTGCCCCCACCAGGCAGCCGTACGGGACGTTCACCATGCTGTAGGCCACGCAGACCAGTCCGTACGTGCAGTAGGCATACAGCAGCTTCATCGCGGGGTCCACGTCCGGGACGTGGAACACCGCTGCGCTGAGCACCAGGGGAACGAAACCGAACATCAGGAACGGCCGGAACTTGCCCCACCGTTTGCTGTTTACGCGGTCTACGATGCGGCCGGCGGCTATGTCGGTGAAGGCATTAAAAACCCGGGCAACAAGCAGCAGCGTTCCTGCCGCTGCTGCGCCGATGCCGGCCACGTCCGTGTAGTACACCAGCAGGAACATATTTCCGGTGCTGATGATCATGCTGTTTGCGGCGTCGCCGGCTCCATAGCCGAAGACGCTGATCCTGCTGAGTTTCTTCATTGGTTCCCAGTTCTGCGGGACTCAGAAACCGTTTTCTCACTCCCGCACTAAGAACTTACCCCAAGATCTTCCGTAGAAACAGCAACTGGCGGATCCATTGCTGCTCCTGGCCGCCCTCATGGTTGTTGAACCGGTACACCTCGATGTCCTTGGCCGGCGTCCCTGCCTCGCTGCCATAGGCGTTGAAGCTGGCAAAAACCGTCGACGGCGGGCAGATATCATCCATCTGAGCTGCCGAGTAAAGCGCCGGAACGGCAGCCCACCTGGCGAGGTTGACGCCGTCGAAATAGTTCAACACCTCAAGGATGGACTCATACCGTTCCCGATGCCGGGCCAGGAAGCCCGCGATCTCGGGGTACGGTCCGCGCGGGGTGATGTCGATGGCACGCGGGAAGTCCTGCAGGAAGGGGACGTCGGGCATGGCTGCAACCACGCCGTCGAGCCTTCCGGCTACCAGGCCGGCCGTGGCCACCACGATCCCGCCGCCTTGGCTGACGCCCTGCAGCACCACCCGCGAGGAATCGACGGCGGGGTGGGACTGCGCTGCCTCCACCGCGCGGAACGCGTCCACATACACCCGGCGGAAATAATAATCGTCCTGATGGCTGATACCGCGGGTCATCAGGCCTGCGAAGGCGACGTCGCCGGCCGATTCGTGCGGATCAGGGGTGTCACCGCGCGTCCCGCCCCAGCCCTGGGCCCGGGTATCCATGATGAAGTGCGCGTAGCCCGCCTGGGCCCACTTGGTGTCCTGGTTGACCAGTCCCCTGCCGCCGGAGTAGCCCACGTACTGGACCACCACCGGCAACTGCGCTGCCGCGTCACCGCCGGCCGGCAGGTGCAACCAGCCCTTGATGGGGGCGCCGCCGAAGCCGGCAAACGTGACGTCGAAGGTATCGATCACGGCGAGGTAGTTTTCCACCGGCTCAAATGTTGCCGCCAGCGGAAACTCACGGGCTTCTTCTATAGTGCGGTCCCAGAATTCCCGCAGGTCCGACGGCGGCACCACCGCGGAGGTGTAGCCGCGCAACTTCTCAAGGGGCAAGTCGAAAAGGGGCATGGGCTTCCGTTCCTGTGAAAACGTGCGGACTAAGGCGGTTCCTACCTCGTTGGGTATTAGTCTGCCAGTGCCGCCGGGCCCGGAACAGCAGGTGCCATAGGGCGTAATATCACAGGCTGGGCAGGCCTGATCAAGCCCCGGAGCTCGCGCAGGCCCCCACTCACCTGTCCGGCCGCCCTGGCTTGGATCAGGACGTTGCCGAGGGCCGTAGCTTCGACCGGACCGGCAATCACTGTTTTGCCAGTGGCATCTGCAGTGAGCTGGCACAGCAGCCGGTTCTGCGATCCGCCACCCACAATGTGAACAACGTCGACGGCGACGTCCGCGAGGCGTTCCGCGTCGGCGATGGTCCGGGCGTATCCGGCCGCGAGGCTGTCCATGATGCACCGGGTGATAACGGCCGGGTCACTTGAGAGCTCGCCGCCGGACTTCCGGACGGCAGCTTGGATGCGCTCCGGCATCCGGTCAGGGGCAATGAAAGCGGGATCGTCAGCGTTGACTTGGGGGCCGCCGGAGGGCAGCGCAGCTGCGGCTTCCAGCAGTTCCGGCAGGTTCGGGGCGCCGCTGCCGTCTTCCTTGCCAAACGCCCAGCTGCGCTGGCATTCGCTCAGCAGCCAGAGTCCGCCAACGTTACGGAGGTAGCGGATGGTCCCGTCCACGCCGCGTTCGTTGGTGAAGTTCGCCTGCCGGCTCGCTTGGCTCAGCACGGGATGACGCAATTCAACGCCCACCAAGGACCAGGTGCCGGAGGAAATGTAGGCGAAGTTTTCAGTGGCGGCCGGTACCGCGGCCACTGCCGAGGCGGTGTCATGCGAGCCGACGGCGACGACTGTGGTCTCTGCTGCCAGCCCGGTACGGCTGGCGATTCCGGGCAGGATGGTACCGATGGTTTCGCCTGGCTGGACCAACGGCGGGAACAGATCCGGACGCAGCCCCAGGGCCTGGAAAAACTCGCTGGCCCACTCCCCTGCAACGGCGTCGAACAGCCCGGTGGTGGAGGCGTTTGTGGCCTCCGTCCGGCGCTGCCCGGTAAGGAAGAAGGCAATGAGGTCCGGGATCAGCAGGGCCTGGACGCCGTTGAGGTCCGGCTCTTTGGCCAGCTGGTAAATGGTGTTGAACTGCAGAAACTGCAGGCCCGTGGTGGCATAGAGGCGTTCCGGATTAAGCACAGCGTGCACAGTCTCGACGGCGGATTGGCTGCGGCTGTCCCGGTAGCTGAAAGGCTGGGCCACCAGTTCGCCGGCGTGGTTAACCAGGCCGTAGTCCACTGCCCAGGTGTCAATACCGATGCTGGCGATGCTCTCACCAGCTGCCGCCGCGGTTTCCCCCGCTGTTGCCAGCCCCTTCAGTACCTCCGCGAAGAGTGAGTCGAAATCCCAGCGAAGGCCGCCGTCGGACTCCAAAACTCCGTTGGGGAAGCGGTGGACCACCTGCAGATCAACGGCGGGACCGGCGTCGGACGTGTCCCTGGCCTTGACCTTGCCCAGGATGACGCGGCCGGAAGAGGCACCAATATCGATTGCGGCGAACAAGCTATTGGGGAACACCGCCCCGGCCGGAGCCGGAGCGGTGTTCTTGGTCTCGACAGGCTCGACCACCGACTCTCCCGTCACCGCAGGAAGGCTGCTGCGACGCCGGCGTCGACCGGGATGTGCAGGCCTGTGGTGTGCGAGAGTTCGTTGCTGGTGAGCACGGCGGCGGCGTTGGCCACGTGCTCCGGAAGGACCTCGCGCTTGAGCAGGGTCCGCTGCGCGTAGTACTCGCCCAGTTTCTCCTCGTCCACGCCGTACACTGCGGCGCGTTTGGCACCCCAGCCGCCGGCGAAGATGCCTGAGCCGCGGACCACGCCGTCGGGGTTAATGCCGTTGACCCGTATGCCGTGCTCACCAAGTTCAGCGGCAAGCAGTCGGACCTGGTGGGCCTGGTCGGCCTTGGTCGCCGAGTACGCGATGTTGTTCGGTCCGGCAAACACGGAGTTCTTGGAGGAGATGTAGATGATGTCTCCGCCGAGGCCTTGCGCGATCATGGCCTTGGCACCGGCCTTGGCTACCAGGAACGAGCCCTTCGCCATGACGTTGTGCTGCAGGTCCCAGTCCTTTTCGGTGGTTTCCAGCAGCGGCTTGGAAATGGACAGGCCGGCGTTGTTGACCACCAGGTCCAGGCCACCGAAGGCCAGCACGGCGGCGTCAATGGCTGCCGCGACCTGCGCCTCGTCAGTCACGTCAGCCTGCACGCCGACGGCAACATCGGGGCCGCCGAGCTCTTCGGCAACCTTTTCTGCATTCTCCAGGTTCAGGTCCGCGATCACGACACAGGCGCCTTCGGCGGCGAGCCGGGTCGCGATGGCCTTGCCGATGCCCGACGCCGCGCCCGTCACCAGGGCGATGCGGGTGGCGTGGCTCTTGGGCTTGGGCATCCGCGCCAGCTTGGCTTCCTCCAACGCCCAGTACTCGATCCGGAACTTTTCGGATTCCTCGATCGGGGCGTAGGTGGAGATGGCCTCGGCGCCGCGCATCACGTTGATCGCGTTGATGTAGAACTCGGCAGCGACGCGGGCCGTCTGCTTGTCCTTGCCGTAGGAGAACATGCCGACGCCGGGAACCAGGACGATCGCCGGGTCCGCACCGCGCAGGGCAGGGCTGTCAGCGTCCGCGTGGCGGTCGTAGTACGCCTGGTAATCCTCGCGGTATTCCGCGTGCAGTTCCTGCAGTCGGGCAATGGAGTCCTCGACGGAAGCTGCGGCCGGGAGGTCCAGAACCAGCGGCTTGACCTTGGTGCGCAGGAAGTGATCCGGGCAGGAGGTGCCCAGGGCTCCGAGGCGCGGGTGCTCGGATGATTCCAGGAACTCCAGGACGCGGGGATCGTCGGTGAAGTGGCCCACCTGCGGCTTGTCAGCCGAAGCCAGGCCGCGGATCACCGGAGCAAGCGCGGCAGCCTTGGCGCGGCGCTCCGCGTCGGACAGCGGAGCGTAACCCGGGAGCTTCGCACCGAAGGGTTCGGCCTTGCCGTTTTCGGCGATGAACTTTTCAGCTTCGTCAATGATCCACAGCGAATTAGCCTCTGCCTCTTCGCTGGTGTCGCCCCAGGCCGTGATGCCATGACCGCCCAGGATGGTGCCGACGGCCTGCGGGTTGGCGTCCTTGATAGCCGCGATGTCCAGGCCAAGCTGGAAGCCGGGGCGACGCCAGGGCACCCACACCACCTTCTCGCCGAAGATCTGCTTGGTCAGCGCTTCGCCATCGACTGCTGTAGCAATGGCGATGCCGGAATCCGGATGCAGGTGGTCAACGTGGGCTGCATCCACCAGGCCGTGCATCGCGGTGTCGATCGACGGCGCGGCGCCGCCTTTGCCGTGCAGGCAGTAATCGAACGCAGCCACCATCTCGTCCTCGCGCTCGACGCCGGGGTAGACATCCTTCAGCGCGTTCAATCGGTCCAGCCTGAGAACGGCAAGGTTCTGTGGCTTCAAGGTGCCGAGGTCCCCGCCGGAGCCCTTGACCCAAAGGAGCCGGACATCCTCTCCGGTCACCGGATCCTTTTCGGTGCCCTTGGCGGACGTATTGCCGCCGGCAAAGTTGGTGTTCCGCTTGTCCGCACCCAGGCGGTTGGAGCGGGAGATCAGCTCGTCAACAGTCTTGTTCTGCGTCGTCGTGTTTTCCATCGCTATGCTCACGCGCCCCATCCGGCCTGGTGACCGCCCACGCGGTCTTCGTTGATCTTCTTTTGGTAGCCGCTGGCCTTGAACGCGGCCATCGGGTCCGCTGGCAGGCCACGGGATTCGCGCCATTGGGCCAAGGCCGGGCGCACGTCGGTGTAGAAAGCGTCATTGAAAATGCCGTTGGCTGCCAGGACATCACCGGAACGCTGCGCTTCAGCGAGTGCTGCGGTGTCCACCAGCAGCGCCCGGGCCGTCATCTCCTGGACGTTGAGGACCGAGCGGATCTGGCCCGGGATCTTCTCCTCAAGGTTGTGGCACTGGTCCAGCATCAGGGCGACGCCGGAATCCTTGCCAAACCCGCCGCCCCGGATCACCTCGTACATGATCCGGAAAAGCTGGAACGGATCGGCCGCGCCCACAATAAGGTCATCGTCCGCGTAAAAGCGCGAGTTAAAGTCAAAGGAGCCCAGCTTGCCCAGGCGGAGCAGCTGCATCACGATGAACTCGATGTTGGTGCCGGGAGCGTGGTGGCCGGTGTCCAGGCAGACGAACGCCTTCTCGCCAAGTGCCACGGTCTGGGCGTAGGAGGTGCCCCAGTCCGGAACGTCGGTGTGGTAGAACGCCGGCTCGAAGAATTTGTATTCGAGGACCAGACGGTGCTCATCGCCCAGTGCGGCGTAGATCTCCTGCAGCGACTCGGCCAGCCGGTCCTGGCGGCCGCGCAAATCGTCCTGGCCCGGGTAGTTGGTGCCATCGGCCAGCCAGATCTTGAGGTCCTTGGACCCCGTGGCATTCATGATTTCGATGCACTCGAGGTGGTGCTCGATCGCCCGGCGGCGCACTGCTTCATTGGACGAGGTCAACGAACCAAACTTGTATTCGTCATCCTGGAAGGTGTTGGAGTTGATGGTGCCCAGGCCCACCCCGAGGCCGGCCGCGTACTCGCGAAGGGCGGCATAGTCATCAACCTTGTCCCACGGGATATGCAGGGCCACGGTGGGTGCCAGACCGGTCAGCTCGTGGACCTTGGCGGCATCCGCCAGCTTTTCGTGCACGGTCCGGGGCGTTCCCGGCGTGCCGAACACTTTGAAACGGGTGCCTGAATTTCCGTACGCCCACGAGGGAACCTCGATGGCGAGTTCTTCGAGCCTGGCTAGCGTCGTTGCTACGTCATTCATTGTGTGATTTTCTTTCCGGGTTCTCTGGTGCGCGGTCTGTTGGTGTGCATGGTCTGTTGATGTGCATGGTCTGGGGTGCTGGAAGGTGCTGCTGCCTGCCATCGGGCTAGGCTGATGCGGCGGCCAACTGATCCTCGAGGTTGAAGACCTCCTCCAACACCTGGAACCCTTCATCGGGTGCCTGGGCTGGAGCATCCGGGTCATTGCCGGCATTGTTCAAAAAGAGCGCGGCCATCTCCGCCTGCCACCGGGCGTTAACGTCGGTCAGGGCCATCCGGGCGCGGATCGCGTCGAAGTCGTCGCACTCAACGTAGCCCACCAGCAGTCCGTCGTCGGCAAGGAACAGGGAGTAGTTATTCCAGCCGGCGGCCTTGAGTTCGCGGAGCATTTCCGGCCACACTTCTGCGTGCCTGCGGCGGTACTCCGGGATCAGTGCCGGGTTGACCGTGGAGCGGAAACACACGCGCATCTGCGGCTCACCTTAACTTCCCATTGTTTGAATCGTTTCATTATTACGATTCAAAGTACTCTTAAATTCGAGCAGGTGTCAAGCATTTACTGCGTGCTGTCCGGCAGCAGTAGAAAGGCAGGGCATGCAGGGGTGGAATGGTGGAGAACAATGAGTCGCACAGCAAGTATCAAGGACGTTGCCAACCATGCGGGCGTGGCGGTGGGCACGGTATCCAACGTGCTCAACTACCCGGAGAGGGTGTCGGCACGCACCAAGGTGCGGGTCCTCCAAGCCATCGACGAGTTGGGCTTCGTCCGCAACGATGCCGCCCGTCAGTTGCGGGCCGGCCAGAGCCGCACCATCGGCTTGATCGTGCTGGATGTGGGAAACCCCTTCTTCACCTCCGTGGTGCGGGCCGCGGAGGACGCCGCAGCACTGTCCGGAAGCGCTGTACTCCTGGGCGACAGCGGGCATCAGGCGGAGCGCGAATCCCACTACATCGATCTTTTCCAGGAACAGCGCGTCCAGGGGCTGCTGATCTCGCCCGTCGGTGAGGTCATGGACCGCCTCGATCATCTTCGCGAGCGCGGCGTCCCCACGGTCCTGGTGGACCGCCGGGCAGACGAGTCCCGCTTCAGCTCCGTTTCAGTGGATGACGACGCCGGAGGGTACCTGGCCGCCCGGCACCTGCTGGACATCGGCCGCCGTCGCCTGGCTTTTGTTGGTGGGCCGCTGACCATCCGCCAGGTGTCGGACCGGCTTCAGGGCGCCAAGCGTGCAGTGGCCGAAGTTCCGGACGCCCACCTGGAAGTGCTGGAGGCAGAAGGGCAGACAGTACTGGCCGGGCGCACCGTAGGCAACAGCCTGGTAAAGCGGGCCGACGGCGGACTTCCGGACGGAA
Source organism: Pseudarthrobacter sp. MDT1-40-2 (assembly GCF_059383595.1). Taxonomy (NCBI): domain Bacteria; kingdom Bacillati; phylum Actinomycetota; class Actinomycetes; order Micrococcales; family Micrococcaceae; genus Pseudarthrobacter; species Pseudarthrobacter sp. MDT1-40-2. Next base: position 1,054,809 of record NZ_JBWZCL010000001.1, read on the forward strand.
TCTTCTGCGCCAATGATCTTCTTGCCCTGGGCGTGATGCAGTCCCTGACCATGATGAGTTCTGTCCGCATTCCTGAGGACACCGCCCTGATCGGCTATGACGACATCGACTTTGCCATTTCCGCGGTTGTCCCGCTTTCGTCCATCCGGCAACCCACCGAAGCGCTGGGCCGAACCGCAATCGAGCTGCTGGCAGAAGAGAACAACGGCAACGGGGACGAAAAGCAGCACCGGGCCGTGGTCTTCACGCCGGAACTTGTGGTCCGGCAAAGCACCGTTAGGGGCTAGGCGGCGTCAGCGGCAGCGGGCGGTTCCGCCTGCAGGGCTTGAACTGGATCCTCACCACTGTCCAGGTTCTCGCCCGGGCCTCGCTCCGTCACGAACGGCCTGGTCCTCCGCAGCTTGCCGCCTGGCCGCGATAATTCCATCGCGTGTGGCAGCCCGAATGACGCCGTAAAGGACGTAGAAGAAGACCACCGCAAGGACGGCAGTCAGGACAACGGCATTAAGCGGAGCAGCGTCCACATTCCCCCCAAGAGTTCTTTGTCCTGTACGGACTCAGCCAAGCATATCGAGCATCCAGTGGGACAGGCCGGGCACGGCGGCCACCTGGTAGCTAGGCTGGGTGGATGGCCAACCGTTACCTCGTCTCTGCTGGACGCTTCATCGCCGCTCCCCCGGAAAAAATCTTTGAAGTCCTCGCTGCCCCGGCCCTGCACAGCGTTATTGACGGCTCTGGCACCGTGAAAGGCGCCCAGCCCAATGGCCCCGCGCGGCTCAGCCTCGGAGCCAGGTTCGGCATGGACATGAACATCTTGGTGAGCTACAAAATCCTTAACACAGTGTGCGAATTCGAGGAAGGCCGCAGAATCGCATGGCGGCATTTCTACGGCCACGTCTGGCGTTACGTCCTGACCCCAACGGCGGACGAGCACGGCGTGCCAGGCACGCTGGTTACTGAGCAGTGGGATGCCAGGGCGGCCCGGGGCAAGTTGCTGCTGCGCCTCGTCGGCTACCCGCGGCGCCACGTCGTCAGCATCAACCAGACTCTTCAGCGACTGGACCAGTACGTTACAGGCAAGCCGTTGGGGACTTTGCGGGAAGACACCGCAGGCACCGCTGGCTAGACGAATCGTGCCTTTGTTCGGCAGGATGGATTCTGGAAAGCGTTTGCCGAAGAACACACACAGCCCTCGGGCAGAACCGGAGCACCATGACACCGCCGTCAGAGCCAGCAGCAGTTCCACCCGCGAAAGTGGCCTTGGTAGGCGTCCATGGCTTCGGCGCGCACCACCTGGCGAACCTTCACCGCCTGCAGGGCGCCGGCGCCGTCGAACTCGTTGCGGTGGCCGATCCCACCCCGCCCGCGGAGGGTTCGGTCCCGGAGACGGCGCAGGTCTTCAGCAGCCTTGACCAGCTGCTGCCGGCCGTTCCAGGGCTCGACGTCGTTATCGTCGCCACGCCCATCCAGACTCATGCGCCGCTTGGCCTTGCCGCCCTCGCCTCTGGTGCGGACCTTTACCTTGAAAAGCCTCCGGTCGCGTCCCTGGCGGACTACTACCGGCTCCAGGAGGCTGCGGCGGCCACCGGGCAAGCCGTCCAGATCGGCTTCCAGAGCCTCGGTTCGCACGCGCTGGCAGCCATCGAAAAGCTACTGGCAGAGGGCCGGATCGGCGAGCTGACCGGCATCAGCGCCACCGGCAAATGGGTCCGTGACCGCGCCTACTACAAGCGCTCCCGCTGGGCCGGCAAACGAACCATCGACGGTGTGGACGTGGTGGACGGGGTAGCCACGAACCCGCTGGCGCATGCCGTGGCCACCGCGCTGAGGATCGCCGGAGCACGGACGACGGCGGACGTTGCTTCCGTGGAAACCGAACTGTTCCGCGCCAATGACATCGAGTCCGACGATACTTCCGTGGTCAGGGTCCGTACCGCTGCCGGACTGCCCGTCACCTGTGCGCTTACTCTCTGCGTGGACGAGCCCGTTGAACCATATGTGACGCTCCAGGGCACCTTGGGTACCGCCGTATTCCACTACACGCAGGACCGCCTGGTGGTAACGACCGACGAAGATACGGCAGGAGGAACGACGGAGGAGGTGTTTGGCCGTGACGATCTCACCCAGGACCTGTTGAACCACCGCCGGAACGGCACCGCGCTGCTGAGTTCCCTTGAGGACAGCGGTGCCTTCATGTTGGTCCTCGAAGCGATCCGGACGGCACCGCTTCCTGCCTCGATTGACGCCGCACATGTCCGCTGGGTGGGAGAAGGCGATGCCGCCCACGCGGTGGTAGATGGCATTGACGAGGCGATCGAACGCGCCACCGCCACGCATTCCACCTTCAGCGAGCTGGGAATCCCCTGGGCTGTGGCGGCGGTGGCCAACGCCGGGCAGCAGGCCTGATCGCCGGCCTGTTTCGCGCGGTCAGGATGCCTGCGGTGATCCAGGCTCTGCCGATCTCGCCGAACGCCGCGAATTCAGCCACAGCAGGAGCCCGACGACGGCGGCCGAAAGGATGCCCAGGGCGCCTGTTGTGACCAGGCCTTCGCGGACGCCGAACGCCTCCGTGAGCCAGCCGGCCAGCAGGCCGCCCAAGGCATGGCCACCCATCAGAAGGGGCAGGTAAAGCGCCATCACCCGCCCACGGATTTCAGGGCCGGACTCCAGTTGAACGGTGGTGGCGGCCGACGTCAGGAACACCAGGGTCATCATGCCCACCACCACCAGCAGCACCATGAAGGACTCAACCGTGGGCATCAGCGCCGCCACCAGCTGGGCGAGCCCGAACAGCGCAGCAGACAGGACAATGGTTGTCCGGCCGGAGCTGCGGAGGCGTGCCGCTACCAGCGCACCCACCAATGCACCGCAGGCGCTGAGCGTATTAAACACACCGAAGCCGGCGGCGCCATTGTGCCAGACCTGGTCCGCGAAGGCGGCGAGCACTACGGGCCCGTTCATGCCGAAGGCACCCAGCAAGCCGGCCAGCAGGATGATCAGCAGGAGGCGTGGCCGGTCGCTGACGTAGCGGAACCCGGCCAGGACCTGCCCCCGCCCGCGCACAGCAGGCGGGCTGTGATGCAGCTGGTCCGTCCTGATGGCCAGGATCAGGAACAGCACCAGCACGCACAGGGCGGCGTTGGACGCGAAGGCAGCGGCGGAGCCGTAGAGGGCGATGAGCACGCCGCCCAGGGCCGGGCCAGCCATGGCGCCGAGCTGGATGATTGCGTTGTTGACGCCGATTGCCTGCCGCAGCCGGGCGTCGCCCACTATTTCGTTGACGAAGACCTGCCGGGTGGGGCTGTCAATGGCGGAGCTGATGCCCAAAATGACACAACTGGCGTAGACGGCGATGACGGGCACGGTTCCGGTGCCGTCCCAAATGGCCAGTGACAGGGCGAGGATTGCGGCTATCACCTGGCAAACCAGCATGATCCGCCGCTTGGGGAACATGTCCACCACCAGGCCGCTCAGCGGTCCAACCAGCAGCATGGGAAGGAACTGCAGGGCCACGGCCAGGCCCACCGCAGCAGGACTTCCGGTGAGCTGCAGAATCAGCCAGTCCTGGGCCAGACGCTGCATGGACACGCCGATGCAGCCGGTGACCTGCACCAGCAGGAAGAGCCGGTAATTGTGGCTGCCCAGCAGCTGGAACCAGCGTTGCCGGGGCTTTGGTTCCGGCATGGGTGCAGCAGATGGGACAGGCGGGGTTTCGGGCAGGGGCGTTTGTGGGGGTACTGTTTCCGGCGTAGCGGGTGCTTCGGAGTCACGGGAGGACACGATTACTGCTTAGCCGCCTGCCGGGTTGTGGCCGGCCCCGTTATGCCGTGCCCGGAATTCGACAGCGGCAGCGGCCAGGATCAGCGTCCCGGGAACCACTACAAACAGCGCGGGAAGCATCCAGACAAACACCACAACCATGAACAGCGCGGCCACCAGCAGGATGGACCCCGTCCAGTCTTTGGTGCTCACTGCCTTGCCCGTTTCCAGGGCCTGCCGCCACACAGAGGTGCCTGCGGCGGCTTTCACTGCTGTGCCGCCGTCGTGCTTAATGCTTTCCTGGCTGGTACCCGTCTGCACAACCGCCGGCAGTCCGTCGGGAAGGGACCAGGCTGTGGCTGTGCGGAGCAGCAGAACCGCGCAGGAGACCGCCACAATCAAGGTGGCAGGCAGGATGACGTCGCGGCCCGGCAGTTGACCCACCCAGGCGAGCAGCAGGTTGATCACCAGGACGACGGCGGCTGCCGCGGTAACGAAGCCGGTCTTCCAGCTGCCGGGCAGCGCCGCCCTGAACGAGTCCCAGAGGCTGCGGATGGAATCATCCCGGCCGTCAAGATGGCGCTTAAGGTGGGCGATGCCCGCCGCGTACGCGGCGGGCATCGTGATCAGGGGAAGGGAAAGCACCAGGACCACTACGCCTGCAAGCAGGGTCTCGGCGAAGAGCGCGAACTTGTTAACCGGCGTGCGGTCGTTGCTGTCCGGCGTGGGGTTGGTGGTGTCCATGGTGCTCATTTCCTGCCTCCGTCAGCCCTTCAGGCCCTGGGTGGAGACGCCTTCTACAATGTACCGCTGGAAGATCAGGAAGAAGAGCAGTACGGGCAGCAGGGCCAGTACCGACATCGCGATCATGGCACCGTAGTCGGAGCTCTGCGTCTGGTCCACAAAGAGGCGCAGGGCAAGGGGCAGAGGGTACTTGTCCGGGGTGTTCAGGTAGAGCAACGGTCCCAGGAAGTCGTTCCAGCTCCAGATGAAGGAGAAGATCGACGTGGAGATCAGGGCCGGCTTCATCAGGGGAAGCATGATGGAGCCGAAGATGCGTACGTGGCCGGCACCGTCGATCCTGGCGGCCTCGTCCAGCTCGGCCGGCAGGCCGCGCATGAACTGCACCATCAGGAAGACGAAGAACGCGTCAGCTGCCAGGAACTTACCGATCAGCAACGGGATGTACGTATCCACGAAACCCAACTGCTGGAACACGATGTACTGCGGAATGATCACCACGTGGAACGGCAGGAGCAAAGTGGCGATCATCATGCCGAAGAAGACGCCGCGCCCGGGGAAGTTGATCCGGGCGAAGGCGTAGGCAGAGATGCTCGCGGAGAGCACGGTTCCCACCACGGCACCAAGAGCCAGGATCAGCGAGTTGGTGAAGAACGTCATGGTGGAGACTCCGCCGATGCCGTCCATGGCGGTGACGAAGTTGTCCATGCTGAAGTTGCTGGACCAGAGCGCCGTGTTGGTGCCGCCAATCTCTGAGTTTGGCTTGAACGATGAGGCGATCATCCACAATGCCGGGTACAGCACAATGCAAACCAGGCCAATGGCCACGAGGTGGAAGATGCCGCTCTTGATGCCCTTGGCCAGATTCGTTTCAGACTTCGGGTTGTAGACCGCCGCCGGAGTTTCGGGCGCTGACTGTGTTGGCGTTGCCGTGGTTGTCATTTCGAGTCCCCGCTGTAGTGGACCCAGCCCTTGGACGTGCGGAAGAAGATCAGCGTGATGATGCCGACGACGATCACCAGGAGCCAGGCCATAGCCGAGGCGTAGCCCATCCGGAAGTCGCTGAAACCCCGCAGGTACAGGTAGAGGGTGTAGAAGAGTGTGGAGCCGGCAGGGCCGCCTTCACCGTTGGAGATGATGTAGGCCGAGGCGAAGATCTGGAACGCGTGGATGGTTTCCATCAGCAGGTTGAAGAAGATCACCGGGGAAAGCATGGGCCACGTGATGTTGAAGAACTTCCGAACCGGACCGGCACCATCCATCGACGCTGCCTCGTAGAGTTCGCCCGGAATCTGTTTGAGGCCGGCCAGGAAGATGACCATCGGGGCGCCAAACTGCCACACCGTCAGCAGGACGAACATCGCCATGGTCATGGAAGGGTTACCCACCCAGCCACCAAGGTTGATGCCGAAGAAGGACAGTCCCTGGTCAACCGGGCCCGCGTCCCCGAACATTGCCTTCCACACGATGGCGATGGAGACAGACGCGCCGATGAGGGACGGGGCATAGAAAGCTGAACGGTAGAACCCCTGGCCCCGGCGTTTGCTGTTCAGGAGCATGGCCACGGCCAGGGCTGCGGCGAGCTTGAGCGGCGTACCAAAGACCACATAGCTGACGGTCACACCCACCGACTGCAGGAACCTCTCGTCCTGGAACAGCGTGGTGTAGTTTTCCAGGCCGATCCACTTGGGCGGTTCGAAGAGGTTGTAGTTGGTGAAGGACAGGTACAGCGAGGCGATCATGGGCCCTGCAGTGAGGGCGAAAAAGCCCAGCAACCAGGGCAGCAGGAAGGTATAGCCGGCGCGGGTGTCCACTCCCCGCTGCCGCGACTTGCGCGGCAGCGGAGGAGCGGGCGAACGCCTGCTCACAGGTTGGGTTTGTGTCACAGGTTCATTCCGTCAGTCGTGAACGCCGGAATCAGGCGTTCTGCTTGATGATGTCTTCGGCTTCCTTGAACCAGGCGTCCACTGCACCGTTCACGTCAACCTTGCCGTAGTTCAGGTCGGAGGCGACGCGCTTGAAAGAGGCTTCCAGGGTGCCGAAACCAACAATGGGCGGCTCCGGGGCGTCCTTCAGGTACTTCGCGATGGACTCTTCGTAGTCAACAACCAGCTTGTCGGTACCTTCGAAGGTGGTGCCGTCACGCTGCGTCTTGGAGGCCGGAACACCCCGGGAGGTCTTGAAGATCTGGCCTACCTCGGGATCGTTGACCATGAAGTCGATGAAGCGGGCGGCCGCATCCTTGTATTCGGTCTTGGCGCTGGCGACCATCAGCATCGAGGGCTTCAGGAACAGGCCCAGGTTGTCCGGATCATCGGACGGAACCGGAAGCAGCTTGAGTTCGGTGGCGCCGCTGTCCGCGAGGTAGCCGGCCATGAAGTTGTCCCAGGTGAACTCGGTGGCCGCTGCGTTGGAGCCGAACGGCGACTTCGGAAGGAGCTGGGTGACACGCTCTTCGGGGATGATGGCCGGCGTTCCGCGCAGCTGTGCGACAGACTCCCACCACTTCTTCAGGTCATCCTTGGCGAAGCCGAGTTTGCCGTCTTCGGTAAAGGCCTCCATGTTGTTCTGGCGCAGCCAGATGTTGAACATCCACCAGATCCCGGTGTAATCGCCACCGCCATAGAGCTCGCCGTTGCTCTTGGTGCCGACCTCGGTCATGAAATCGTTGAATTCCTTGTAGGTCCACGTGCCATCCGGCTCGGCAACGCCCAGGGCGGCGAGCTTGGCGGGATCGTAGTAGACAGCAAAGGCATTGGTGCTGGTGGGGATGCCGTAGGTCTTGCCCTTGATCTGGCCTGAGGGCAGGAGTGACTTCTCAAAGGTAGAGGTGTCGATGTTCAGGGTGCTGAGATCCAGGAGCTGGTTGCGCTGGCCATAGTCACGAAGGTAGGAGAGGTCCCACTGCATGACGTCCGGAAGGCCTCCGCCTGCGGCTTCGGTGGCGCGCTTCTGCCAGTAGCCGGCGAAGTCCGTGAAGTTACCATTGACCTTGATATCCGGGTTCTTGGACTCGAACAGTGCAATAGCCTTGCGCGTACGCTCGGCACGGTCGTCGTTGCCCCACCAGGTGTAGTTGATGGTGACGGGGTTTTCGGCAGAGCCGGTCTTTCCGGCGGTGGTGCTGGTGCCGGACTGGCCGCAAGCCGAAAGCACAGCGGCAGATGCGGTGCCCAGTGCAATGGTGGTGAGGAAATTCCTGCGGTTGATCATCATGAGAGCCTCCTTGCTCAGTTGTGGAAGCCGGCTCGTGTCTACTAGGTAGTAGTGAGCTGGCTAACACGCGTTCTGAATCGATACAATATCCGTAATCCGTGCTTTGGGCAAGCGTTTTCCCACAGATCTGATTTCAACTGGTTTTCTTCGCGACAATGACAAAGGAGTCCCATGACCCACGAGGACAGCGTTCAGCCCGCCAGCGTCTGGAGCGCCCTGAACGGCATCGCCTACGGCGGCGACTACAACCCGGAGCAGTGGCCCCGGGACGTCCGGCTTGAAGACCTGGAGCTCATGAAGGAGGCCGGGGTGAACTTCCTCAGTGTCGGAATCTTCTCCTGGGCGCTGCTCGAACCGGCCGAGGGCACCTATGACTTCGGGTGGCTCGACGAGGTCATGGACAATCTGGCCGCCAGCGGCATCAAGGTGGCTCTCGCCACGGCAACCGCCGCTCCCCCGGCCTGGCTCGTGCGCAAGCATCCGGAAATCCTCCCGGTCACCGCTGAGGGAACCACGCTGGGCCCGGGCTCACGGCGGCACTACACGCCGTCGTCGGCCGTATACCGGCGCTACGCCGCCGGCATTACGCGTCTCCTGGCCGAACGGTACAAAGACCACCCGGCCCTGGCACTGTGGCACGTGGACAACGAACTCGGCTGCCACGTGGGCGAATTCCACGGACCGGAGGACGCCGCCGCGTTCCGTGCCTGGCTGGAGCGCCGGTACGGCAGCATCGACGGGCTGAACGCTTCCTGGGGCACAGCCTTCTGGTCCCAGAACTATGGTTCCTTTGACGAAATCCTGCCGCCCGGCGTCGCACCTACCACCCTGAACCCCGGGCAGCAGCTGGACTTCATGCGCTTCAACTCGTGGGCCTTCATGGATTATTACCGGGAACTGCTGGCTGTCCTGCGCGAGGTGACGCCTGACATACCGGCCACCACCAACCTGATGGCGTCCAGTGCCACCAAGATGCTGGACTACTTCGACTGGGCCAAGGACCTGGACGTGATCGCGAACGATCATTACCTTGTGGCGGCCGATCCTGAACGGCACCTGGAGCTCGCGTTCAGCGCGGACCTGACCCGTGGAATTGCGGGCGGCGCGCCGTGGATCCTGATGGAACATTCGACGTCGGCCGTCAACTGGCAGCCGCGCAACCAGCCCAAGATGCCGGGTGAAATGCTACGCAACTCGCTTTCCCACCTCGGCCGTGGCGCGGACGCGATCATGTTCTTCCAGTGGCGCCAGAGTTTCGCAGGCTCGGAGAAATTCCACTCAGCCATGGTTCCGCACGCCGGCCGCGATACCAAGGTGTGGCGCGAAGTGGTGGAACTGGGTAACACCCTGAAGAAGCTGGCGCCGGTGCGCGGGTCGCGGGTCAAGTCGCGGGTGGCCATCCTCTTTGATTACGAGGCCTGGTGGGCCAGCGAGATCGATTCCAAGCCGAGCCAGGACGTAAGGTACCTGGCGGTTATGCGCGCCTTCCACCGGGCGCTGGTACTGCGGGGAATCTCCGTTGACCTGGTGCACCCTTCGGCATCATTGGAAGGGTACGACCTGGTGCTGGTCTGCACGCTGTATTCCGTCACGGACTCCGCGGCTGCCTCGATTGCTGCGGCCGCTGTTGGCGGCGCCACCGTCCTGGTCAGCTACTTCAGCGGGATCGTGAACGAGCAGGACCACGTCCGTTTGGGCGGTTACCCCGGCGCGTTCCGGGACCTGCTGGGTATTCGGGTGGAGGAGTTCCACCCGTTGCTGGAGGGCGTGGAACTGACGTTGAGTGACGGCACCACAGCATCCATCTGGAGCGAGCACGTCCACCTGGCGGGCGCCAAGGCCCTGTCCACCTTCACGGAATATCCGCTGGAAGACGTTCCGGCGCTGACCCGGCACGCCGTTGGCGACGGGTCAGCCTGGTACCTGGCCACTCTTCCGGACAGCAACGGAATCGACGCGTTGGCGGAACGGCTGCTGGCAGACGCCGGCGTCGAGCCCCTGGCCGTAGCTGACCCGGGCGTCGAACTCATCCGCAGGACCTCCGACGACGGCGCCACTTTCCTGTTCGCCATCAATCACTCCCGCAGGGACGCCTCGGTCAAGGCAACAGGGGTGGACCTGCTCACCGGAGCAGCGTTCGATGGTGTCGTCCCGGCAGGTGCCGTGGCGGTGATTTCGGAGGCCCAGCAAGGTCAACACCGTTAAAAACCCAGTCCCGGTAGGAACCATGTGGTTCCCACCGGGACTGGGCAGCAGTAGAGCTAGCTGCTGATCGCGGCAGCCATCTCATCATGGGCCTTTTTGCCGGCCTCATCGGTGGAAAGCCGCTCGAACAACACCTCAGAGGTGTAGCGCTTGACGATTTCCTGGATGGCGCCTGCACCCTTGGGAGGCAGTGCGGGAGGCTCGCCCAGTTCATCTTCGATCTCGCTGATGAACGTCACTACCTTGACGTCCGCAGGCGTCAGCTTCGATTCGATCGCAGCACGGACATCGGAGTTCGGGTAGACACCGCGGTCGGCCAGCAGGGCCTCGCCTGCCTTGACATCATTGGCCAGGAAGTCAATGAACTTGGCTACTTCCTCCGGGTGCTTGGTCCGTGACGAAGCTGACCAGAACTGGGATGCCTTGTACCAGAGCTGGGCGTCAGCGGCGGATCCGGTCTTGGTGGGGAACCGAAGGATCTTCAGGTCGCCGCCGGAGGCCTTTTCCAATGCAGGCGCCTGGTTGGACCACCAGAACGCCATGCCGTTCTTGCCCGTTGCCAGCCCGCTCTGGTCCAGCGGAGCAGCCTCGGCCTCAATGACCTCGGAGGCGGAGGGCACTGCCTTGTTCTGGCTCATCTGCTTCAGGAACGCCCACCATTCGGCGATGTCCTTCGGCTCAAAGCCCAGCTTGCCGTCCGAGGTGTAGAGCGACTTGCCGTTCTGCCGGAGCCAGACGCCGAGGGACGCCTCGTCCGTTCCGTAGGCGGCCGCGCCGTAGGTGCCCGCGGGCGACTTTTCCGTGACCTCAGCTGCGATACGTTCGAAGTCGTCCCAGGTCCAGGTGGTGTCGTCCGGGAGCGGAACACCTGCGGCCTCGAACACCGCCGGGTTCGCCAGGATGGTGGCGGCGTTGATACCCGCGGCGATGCCGGTCAGGCCGTCCTCGCTCTTGCCCGCGTCCAGGGCCGCCTTGTCGAACTTGGAAGTGTCGACGTCGTACTTGGACAGGTCCAGCAGGGCACCACGGCTGGAATACTCCGTCAGGAACTTTTCGTCCATCTGGATGATGTCCGGAGCGTCGTTGGCCGCGACCTGCGTGGCCAGCTTGTCCCAGTAACCGCTCCAGTCGCCATACTCGGGCTTGATCTTGATGTTGGGGTTTGCTGCCTCGAACGCTGCGATAGCCTCCTGGGTCAGCTGCGCACGCTTGTCGCCTCCCCACCAGGAGAAACGCAGTTCAACGACTCCGTCGGCACTTTGCGGGCCAGCCTCACCGCCGCCGCAGGCACTGAGGCCCATCACGACGGCGGCAGCGGCTGCAACGATGCCAGTGCCCCTCAGGCGGCGGCGCGAACCGCCGCTGGAAGGGGTCTGTGCCTGTGGCTCAGACTTCGAGCGGGAAAAAAGCGGCACTTGGTGCTCCGATCTTCTTTGATCCAAATGATGGTTGGGGAGATTGGGGGGAACGCTGAAACTGTGAACTCCGCATCCTGAGGTTACAAGTGTAGGACTTGTAATACAAGATGCCCCGGTTTTTTATTTGATGCCGGTGGTGGCGATGCCTTTGATGAGGAATCGCTGGCCGAAGAGGAAGACCAGGAATACCGGCAGGAGGGACACGATGGACATGGCGAACAGTGAGCCCCAGCTGGTGGCGGATTGGGAGTCGACGAAGGCGCGGAGGGCGACGGGGACGGTGAACATGTCCGGGTCGGTGAGGTAGATCAGGGCGCCAAAGAAGTCGTTCCAGGTCCAGATGAAGGTGAAGATGGTGGTGGTGGCCAGTGCGGGGACCATCAGCGGCAGGATTACCTGGAGGAAGATACGCGGGTGGCCGGCGCCGTCGATCCGTGCGGCTTCGTCCAGGTCCTTGGGGATGCCGCGGATGAACTGGACCATGAGGAAAACGAAGAACGCATCGGTGGCGAGCAGCTTCGGTACCAGCAGAGGCCAGAAGGTGTTTACCCAGCCGATCTGGGAGAAAAGGATGTACTGGGGCACGATCACCACGTGGAAGGGCAGCATGATGGTCAGCAGCATGATGCCGAAGAGCAGCTTCTTGGCGGTGAATTGGAGCCGCGCGAAGGCGTAAGCGGCCATGGAGCAGGAGATCAGGTTGCCCAGGATGGAGCCGATGACCACCACGGCGGAGTTGAGCATGTAGTGCCCGAACGGGTGGGTCAGCGCCGACCAGCCGGAGGTGTAGTTGGACATTTCCAGGCTGTTAAGCCACAGGCCCGGTTCGCGGAAGATCAGCTCGTTCGGACGCAGGGAGGAAACGACCATCCACAGCAGCGGGTAGATCATCAGTGCGCCGGCGATGATCAGGATGGCGTGTTTGGTCAGGCCGTTGAGGCGCTGGCGGCGGCTGAAGGCCAGGCCGCCCCGGGATACGCGGGTCCTGGCCTTGCGGGGGTTCTTAGGCTTACCGGCGCCGGCAGAGTTCTTCTCCGGGGCGGGCAGCGTCTGAAGCTTAGTCGTCATAGAAAACCCAATACTTGGAAGCGATGAAGTTGATGGCGGTGAAGACACCGATGATGACCAGCAGGAACCAGGCCATCGCGGACGCATAGCCCATCTCGAACTGGCCGAATCCCTTTTGGTAGAGGTAGAGGGTGAAGAACATCGTGGAGTCCGAAGGCCCGCCGTTGCCGCCTGAGACGATGAACGCCTGGGTGAAGGACTGGAAGGAACCGATGATCTGCAGCACCAGGTTGAAGAAGATGATGGGGCTGAGCATCGGCATCGTGATCCGCCAAAACTGCTGCAGCGTGGTGGCCCCGTCAACCTTGGCAGCCTCGTAATACATCACCGGAATCTGGCGCAGGCCGGCAAGGAAAATGATCATCGGGGCACCGAACGTCCAGACGTGCAGCAGAATGATGGAGCCCAGCGCCGTACCGGGATCGGAAATCCAACCCGGGCCCTGGATGCCAAACATCGCCAGGACCTGGTTCACCAGACCCGTAGTACCGAAGATCTGCTTCCACAAGATAGCCACAGCAACGGAACCGCCCAGCAGCGACGGCAGGTAAAACACCGAGCGGTAAAACGGCAGCCCGCGCAGACCCTTATCCAAAACCAGTGCGATCAACAACGCCACGGCGAGCTGCAGCGGAACACCAACAAACACGTAGGTGAAGGTCACGCCGAGGGAGTTATGCAACCGCGCGTCCGTCAACATCCGGGTGAAATTCTCCAGGCCGGTCCATTCCGGCGGCTGCAGCAGGTTGTAATCCGTGAAGGACAAATACAAGGACATCAGCATGGGGCCGATCGTGATAGCCACCAAGCCAACCAGCCACGGCAACAGGAAAATATACGCCGCCTTGTTATCCCGCCCGTTGGCCTTCTTTTCCTCGGCGGTGATCTTGCCCTTCCGCCGGGTAATGGAACTGAGCTCACTAATAGCGCTCATCGGCGCAGTTCCTTTCTGCACAGCAGGCCCGCCACTCCCGGCATAGCTGCCGTGCGGGGGGTCCAGGTAGTAGATCTAGCGGCCATGTGGTCTCCTTTGGTCATCGTGGCCGTCCACGTGAGTGGTGATCGCCGGGGCGATCATACAAATGTCTGCGGCTGTCCCGAAGACGGCCAGCTGCAGATGTCGAACAGTTGCTCTTTGCCAACCAGGCCTCCTGCCGGGAGGCCCTGCCGGAAAGCGGCTTGCTACCAAAGTAAACGTTTTCTTGACTCCTGCATAGCCCTTTGTTACTTTTTGAGAAAGCGTTTTCTGTCGCGCAGGTCACAGACGCATCATTCAACACTAAGGGGCACGGAACGATGAAGTTTAGTCTCAAGAAATCCGGGCTGGGGGTCGCCGGAGCAACGGCAGCCCTGGCTTTGGTCTTGACCGGCTGCGGCGGCGGTACCCAGACCGCAAAGGTAGGAACGGTCGAGGATCCCGTCACCATCCGCTTCGCGTGGTGGGGCAATGATTCCCGGGCAAAGACCACCCTGGAGGTCATCGCCGCGTTCGAGGCGGAAAACCCCACGATCAAGGTACAGGGCGAGAACACCGAGTTCAGCTCCTACTGGGACAAGATGGCCACCCAGATAGCCGGCGGCACCACTCCTGATGTCTTCGCCATGAGCGGCGCCTACCCCAGTGAATATGCAACCCGCGGTGTGCTGTTGGACCTCGATACCGTCAAGGACGAGATCGACACCTCAAAATTTGCCGAGGGCACCGTAGAGCTGGGCCAGATCGACGGCAAGCAGTACACCATCACCGCCGGCGTCAACTCGATGTCCATGGTGATCGATCCGGTGGTTTTCGAAGCCGCAGGCGTAGAGCTGCCCGATGACGAGACCTGGACCTGGGACGACTACACGGAAATCGCCGCAGAAATCACCAGGAACTCACCCCCGGGCACCTTCGGAACCACCCCCATGGCCAACGATTCCTTCCTCGCAGTATGGGCCCGCCAGCACGGCGAAGAGCTCTACACTGACGATGGCAAAAAGCTTGGCATCAGTGAGGGAACCGCGGCGCAGTGGTTCGAGATGAACAAAAAGCTGATGGACACCGGCGGCGCACCGTCGGCCTCCCAGACTGTCGAGGACGGCTCTGCCCAGCCCGAGATGACCCTCATGGGCCAGGGCAAGCAGGGCATGAAGATCTCCTGGAGCAACCAGATGAACTCCTACTCCGGCTCGCCGCTGGTCATGATGAAGCTCCCCAACGAAAGCAAGAAGCCCGGAACCTGGCTGCGTTCCTCCATGGAGTACGCCATCTCCTCGAAGTCTGAGCACCCCAAGGAAGCGGCCAAGTTCATCAACTACCTGGTCAACAACATGGACGCCGCCACCAAGATCAAGAGCGACCGTGGCATGCCCGCCAACACTGAGCTCAAGGCCGGAATCCAGCCGCTGCTGAAGGAGTCCCAGCAGAAGGAGGCCGAATACCTCGACCGGATTGCCGAAATGAAGATTGATCCGCCGCTGCCGTTCCCGGCCGGATCCTCCGCCACCATGGAGGTCCAGAACCGCTATATGACTGATGTGCTTTTCGGCAAGATCAGCCCGCAGGACGCAGCCAGGGGATTTATCTCCGAGGTGAACCAGAACCTGGGCTAGCCCTATCAGCAGTACCTTTGAATCCCGTTGACCTTTGGGCATCGTCCCTTTTGAACAGTAGGCAGGCCAGTGAGCACCAACACCCCGCCGGTACGGCCCAGTGCCATCGCCGGCCATGACGATTGGCCTGCCTACGTTCAGGCGCACCCCCGCTACCAGGCTGCCCATCCGGCAGCACAGGAACTCGCTGATGCGCTGGGGGTCCCTGGCGTTCCCGCCACCCCTGAAGTGACGGTCCACTGGGAGGAAACGCACGACGGCGTCACCACCTCCCAGCTCAGCTGGCAGTTGGGGTTCGGGCGGCCAACCACCGGTTGGCTCATCCGTCCGGCCGGAAGTAAAGGGCCGCTGCCGGGCGTGCTGGCCCTGCACTGCCACGGCGGCAATAAGTTTGACGGCGCGGAACGGCTGGTGGAACTGCCCGCCTCACACCCTTTGGCCGAGGCGTCGAAGGCCGGCTACTACGACGGCCGGGCTCTCGCCACGGAGATTGCCCGCAGTGGCTTCGCTGTCCTGGCCCACGACACCTTCGCCTGGGGCAGCCGCCGCTTCGACCTTGACACCCCGCCGTGGCGGACAGCCTCGGCACTCGAGGCGAAGGAAGCGCAATGGCGGCAGGACGGCGTCGTGCCTTCCGAAGCTGAACGTTACAACGCCGCCGCAGCCATCCACGAGGACACCGTGGCCAAGGCTGCCGGGCTGCTGGGCACCAGCCTGGCCGGCACGGTTGCGCATGACGACCTGGCAGCCTTGGAGATCCTGGCTGCACTTCCCGACGTCGACGAAAACCGGCTGGGCTGCATAGGATTTTCCGGCGGTGGAGGCCGGGCAGTGGCCTTGGCGGCACTCAGCCCACGGATCCGCAGCTACGTGGTGACGTGCATGATGACCACATTCCAGTCCCTGCTGCCCGCTCACCTGGATGCGCACTCCTGGCTTCTGCAGACTCCCGGGCTGTGGAAGCTGGGCGACTGGCCAGAGTTGACCGGGCGCTCTTCGGCTGAAGGTTTCCTGGTGCAGTACGCCCTGGCCGACCAGCTGTTTCCGGAATCCGGTATGCGCGACGCCCACAGCAAACTCGAAGCGCTGCATCCGGACGGCTACACGGGAAGTTTCTGGTCCGGCGGCCATGCGTTTACTGTCGAGATGCAGAACGAGGCCATCGGTTTCCTTGCCTCCCGGCTGGGCCGTCCCCCGGTCAGAATGCGGCGGCCCCGTGTTGTCCTGGTGGGCGTGCATGGTTTTGGCGAGCGACACCTGGCCAACCTGGCCCGGCTCGAGGCCGCCGGGACGCTTCAACTGGTGGCTGTGGCAGATCCCAACCCTCCCGAGGCCGGCAGGCTTGCCGATTCCGTCGAGGTCTTCAGCGACCTCGACCAGCTCCTGGCCTCCGGCGCGGCGGCCGATGTTGTCATTCTTGCCACCCCCATCCAGACCCACGCGCCCTTGGCCTTGAAAGCCCTGGCCGCCGGGGCCGACGTGTATGTGGAAAAGCCGCCGGTGGCCTCTATGGCCCAGTTCCAGGAAGTGCTCGACGCAGCCACGGGCGCCGGCCGCCTGGTCCAGGTGGGCTTCCAAAGCCTGGGATCTGAGGCCCTTCCTGCCATCCGAAATCTTGTGGCCGACGGTGGAATCGGGGTTGTCCTGGGCCTCAGTGCCAAGGGCCAGTGGCTCCGGACTACCGGCTACTTCAAACGCTCAGCCTGGGCGGGAAAACGCAGCCTGAACGGGGTGGACGTAGTGGACGGCGTTGGCACCAACGCGCTGGCCCACGCCGTCGCCACAGGGCTGGCTATGGCGGGCGCCCGCACTGTTGCAGACGTTGCTTCCGTGGAAACGGACCTCTACCGCGCCCACCCGACAGAGAGCGATGACACCTCGGTGCTACGGGTCCGCACAACTGCAGGCCAGACCTTGCTTTGTGCCCTGACCCTGTGCGCGCCGGAGCAGCAGAAGCCCACGGTCACCGTCCACGGAACGCGGGGCGAGATCACGCTCTTCTATACGGAAGACGAGGTGCTCATCACCACTCCCGACGGCGAGCGCCGGGAAAAATTCGGCCGCAAGGATCTTTTGGAGAACCTGTTGGAGGCCCGGTCCGACGGCACGCCGCTGCTGAGTTCGTTGGCCGCCAGTGGGGCCTTCACCAGCGTCCTCGAAGCCATCCGCACCGCCCCGGCGCCGCGGCAGATCCCCGCCGAGCACCTTACGTGGGAGGGCGAGGGAGACGATGCCCATGCTGTTGTCCACGGTGTCAGTGCGCTGATCGAACGGGCTGCTAAGGCGCAGGCCACTTTCGCGGAACTCGGCATTCCCTGGGCCCGGTCCCTGCCACCGGTCTCCACCCTGACCATCAATGGGCATCCCGTCGCGGATTATCAGGACGGCAGCCGTATCCGCGCCGTCTCCTCGCCCCGGCCCTACCTGCACCCGGTCCGTACCCTGGCCGGCACCATCGTCACGGACCACCAGCCGCTGGACCACGTGTGGCACCTCGGCGTCGGCGTGGCCCTGCAGGATGTAGACGGCGTCAACTTCTGGGGCGGCCGCACCTACACCAGGGAAGCCGGACAGTACGTGTGGCGACCGGACCACGGCAGCATCCACCGCACCGGTGTGTCTCAGTCCGGCCCCGGCCTGCTTAGCGAATCCCTCTCCTGGAACGGGCCTGACGGCGGGCCCATCCTTACCGAGGAACGCACCTGGGAGTTGGCGGAAGTAAGCCCCTCCGCCTGGCGCTTGACACTTGACTTTGCGCTCTCTCCCGCCGGAACGGACCCGGTCAGCCTGGGCAGTCCCGGCTCCAACGGGCGCCACGAAGGCGGTTACGGTGGCTTCTTCTGGCGGCTCCCCGCGTGCGACGGCACCACCGTCTGGACACCGGACGGCTTAGGTGAGTCAGCAGTGCATGGCAGCGTCACCCCCTGGCTTGCCTGGTCCGGAAAGTTTGAGTCAGCAAAGCGCGACGGCGCCACCTCACCTGGCAACGCGACACTCGTCTTTGTTGCGGCTGAGGGGTCCACGGACCCCTGGTTCGTGCGGGTGGAGGGATATCCGGGCGTGGGGCAGTCGCTGGCGTGGGACACACCCGTCATCGCACAACCCGGCTCCCCGGTCCGCCGCAGCGTCACCGTTTTCGTCGCCGACGGCATCCTGGGCACGGCAGACATTGAAGAACTGATAAACCACCAGAAGGGCCGTTCATGAGCCAGAGCACCGCCGGAGCAGCAAGCCGCACGGCAGAAGATACACGGAACCTGCTGTACGGGGCGGCCCCCGCAGACCGGGAGGTCAAACGGCAGCGGGTCCTGGGCGTTCTCGACGCCGCCGGCCGGGACTCCGTACTGCTGACCAGCAACACGGCGCTGACCTGGTACCTGGACGGCAGCCGCGTCCACATCAGCCTCGCAGGGGACCCCATCGCAGCCGTCCTGGTGGACCGGCAGGGCGATCACCTGGTGACCTTCAACAATGAGGCCGAGCGGATCGCTGCCGAGGAACTTCCTCCGAATGTGACGCTGCACAGCGTGCCCTGGTACGGGGACCTGCACAAGGCAGCCGCCGTGATCGGCACGTCGGCACCCATGGCGGAGGCCGACGTCGTCAATGAACTCCGTGCCGCACGCCAGCAACTGCTCCCGGGAGAGAGAGCCCGCTACGCGCAGCTGAGTACCGAGGTCGCGGAAATGATGACCGATGTATTGTCACTGGCCACGCCGGCCACCACCGAGTTTGGGCTGATGTCCCAGCTGGCCGGCCGCGTGGTTGCTGCAGGGGCGGAGCCGCTGGTGCTGCTGTGCAACGGCAGTTCCCGGAGCGCATTCCGGCACCCGCTCGCCACGCACACTCCCCTGGGCCGTCGCGCCATGGCCGTTGTATGTGCCCGGCGGGGCGGACTCATTGTCAATATCACCCGCTGGGTGCGGTTCGACGCCTCCACCCCCCAGGAGCTCGACGCGGAAGCCAGGATTGCCGCCGTCGAGGCCGATATATTTGATGCCACCGTTCCCGGTGCCGGCCTGGACCGGATCTTCGGCGAAATCAAGGGCGCGTACACGCGGCATGGGTTCGGCCCCGAACAGTGGCAACAGCACCATCAGGGCGGTCCCGCGGGCTACGCCGGCCGCGATCCGCGCGTGACGGCCTCTTCCACCGACCGCGTGGTACTGAATCAGGCGTTCACCTGGAACCCGTCCGGTCCCGGCGTGAAGATCGAGGACACGGTTCAGCTCAGCGAATCCGGGCTGAAAGTGCTGACTGTGGATCCCCGATGGCCCGTCACTACCGTGAATGGAATAGCGCGCCCGGCTACCTTGCAGCTCTAGGTCGGGGCGGGGCGCGGCGCACGGGACTACGCACGCAAAAATCCCCGGCATATGGAGAAATCCCTGGCGTGTGCGCCGGGGATTTCTCCGTATGCCGGGGATCTCCCGTTTACGGAAGTACCAGCTCGCCGTCCACACGGCGGGGAATACCCAGCGGGTTGCTTTCCCGCAGTGCCGGGTGCAGGACTGCTTCTGGTGCGTCCTGGAACGCAACCGGGCGCTGGAACCGGCGGACCGCCGTCGCTCCTACCGAGGTGAACAGGGAGGTGGTGGCCGGGTACGGGCCGCCGTGCTGCTGGGCCCAGCCCACGGCCACGCCGGTGGGCCAGCTGTTGAACAACACGCGGCCGGCCAGCTCGGACACCTGGTCGACCAGCGCGGCAACATCTTCGTCCGGCTGGGCATGCACAGTAGCGGTGAGGCTGCCCGGAACCTTGGCCAGGACTGCAGAGAGTTCCTCAGGACCGGAGTACTCAATCAGCAGCGTGGTGGGGCCGAAGCACTCTTCCAGCAACTCGGCGGGCCGTTCCAGCACGTTGGCCGCCGAGGTGGAGAACACCACCGGCGCCGCTCCGTTTGACGCCGCATCCTGGTCAACGGTGCCACTGACTATGGTGACGTCCGGGACGCCGGCAAAGCTGCGCAGGCCCTCGGGGTACGCCTCGGCGATCCGGCTGGTCAGCATGCCCGCTGCCGGCTTGTCCTTGGCGGCTTCGGCCACCTTCGACGCGAAGTCCGTTCCGGCGGGAATGAACACCAGGCCCGGCTTGGTGCAGAACTGCCCGGCGCCCAGCGTGAACGACGCAGCAAGCCCGGCAGCGAGCTGCTCTGAACGCTCAGCCAAGGCAGGGGCCGTGATGACCACGGGATTCAGGCTGCCCAGTTCACCGTAGAACGGGATGGGTTCGGGCCTGGACGTGGCCAGGTTGAACAGCGCCCGGCCGCCGGGAATGGAGCCGGTGAAGCCCACAGCTTTGATGGCGGGATCCTGGACCAGCGCGGTGCCCACTTCGCGGCCGCTGACCAGGGCGAAAATGCCCTCCGGAGCGCCGGCGGAGCGCAGTGCTTCGGTAACCAGTTCGGCGGTCCGTTCCGAGAGGCGGACGTGACCGGAGTGCGCCTTGACGATCACCGGGCAGCCCACGGCGAGGGCAGAGGCGGTATCTCCACCGGCTACCGAGAAGGCGAACGGAAAGTTCGAGGCCGAGAACACGGCAACGGGGCCGATGGGCCGCAAAACCCTGCGAAGGTCCGGCTTGGGAGGCGTGGCGTTCGGATCGGCGTGATCAATGACGGCTTCAAGGTAGGAGCCTTCGGTGATGACCTGCGCGAAAAGCCGCAACTGCCCGGTAGTCCGCGCCACCTCGCCGGTCAGCCGGGTTGCGCCCAGGCTGGTCTCCGAATCGGCAATCTCTACGAGTTCGGCTGCATTGGCATCCAGCGCATCAGCGACGGCGGTCAGCCAGCCAGCCCGTTCGGCGTCGGAAGCTGCACCTGAAATCTTTGCCGCCTCAGTGGCGGCAGCGGTGAGCTCTGACAAGGAAAGAGTTGCAGTAGTCACTTGGGTTACCTGTTCTATGAGTCTGGATTACTGGAAGCAAAGCGGAAGCCGAGCCCCGGCTGGTGGGCCAGGGTCACGCGGCTGTTGCTGAACCTGACCGGCGCCGGGCCGGCCAGGATGCCCAGCTGCTCAAAGGATGCGTCCTCCACATCCTCCACCAGGGTGGGCTCCGCGAGGGTCAGTGCCAGCTGTCCGGAAAGCTCGGGCAGCAGGTGGGGCATCGCCCGGATGCTGTTGGTGCGGGCCAGTTCCACGATCCGGCGGAACGGGGTGATGCCGCCCACCCGGATGATGTTGGGCTGAATGATGTCTACCGCTTCCGCCTCAATGAAATCACGGAAGCGGTAAATGGTGTGCAGGTTTTCGCCCAGCGCGATGGGTACCGGCGAATGCTTGCGCAACCGCCGGTAGGCCCACAGGTCATCGGCCCGGATGGGCTCCTCAAGCCACTCCAGCCCGAAGCCGGCCAGCACGTCCAGCGCGCGGAACGTGGTAGGCAGGTCCCAGCGCTGGTTGGCGTCGATCATCAGCTTGCGGTCGGGCCCCAGCACGGAGCGGACGGCGGCCACGCGTTCTGCGTCTTCGCGGATGTCCGGCTTGCCTACCTTGATCTTGACGGCGTTGTGCCCGGCAGCAACCCAGCGCTCGGTCTGGGCGACCAGTTCTTCAAGGGTGTAGTGCAGGTTCACGCCCGAACCGTAGACCTCGGCGGATTGCTGCCGCTGGCCCAGGAGCCCCGTCACGGAGGTACCCGCATTCCGCGCCTGTAAATCCCAGAGGGCAAGGTCCACGCCGGCCATTGCGATGGTGGTCAGTCCCCCGCCGCCTGCCTCATGGAGCCGCTTCCACAGAACGTCCCACACGGTTTCCGGCTGAGCCGGGAGACCGGCAATGAAAGGTGCGACGTCGTAATCGAGGAGGGCCTTGACCGCTTGGGGTCCGATGGTGGGAGTCCAGGAGAATCCGTGTCCCACTCCGCCGTCGTCCGTTTGGATTTCGGTGACGATGACGTGGTTTTCCGGCGCTTCGACACCCCAGCTGCGGCGCAGCGGCACAGTGATCAGCCGCGTTGAAAGCCCCGTGATGCGCGGTACCGTGCGGAGGGCCTGCGCTTCGGCGACCGGAGCGCCCATCAGCGGCCGGCCAGCTCGTAGCCTTTGGCGAGGATGGCCTTCAGCTCCACCAGTTGGTCCTCGGTGGGGTCAACCAGCGGCGGCCGGACCGGACCCACCGGCAAACCTGCCAGGCGCAGGCCGGCTTTGATCAACGAGACCCCGAAACCAGGAGTCTGGTCACGAAGCCGGACCAACGGAGCGTAGAAGCCTTCCAGCAGTGCATTGCGGCGCTCTTCGTCCCCGGATTCGTAGGCATCGTAGTAGGCCTTGGCGATCTCCGGGGCCATGGCAAAGGCTGCCGAGGAGTACAGCGGGATGCCCAGGCCGCGGTAAGCGCCCTGGGTCAGCTCGGCAGTGAGCAGGCCGTTAAAGAACGCGAAGTCCTCGCGGCCCGTGGCGCGGACGGCGGAGACAATCTCCTGCGCCAGGCCGACGTCGCCCAACCCGTCCTTGAAGCCGATCACCTTGGGGTTGGCGGCAAGCTGCGCCATGGATGCAGCGGTGAACTTTGCGTTACCGCGGTGGTACACGATCACGGGGAGGCTGCTGGCATTGGCTACTGCTTCGATGTACGCCACCAGCCCCTCGGTGGGGCCGGTCACCAGGTACGGCGGCAGGACCAGCAGTGCGTCGGCGCCGGCCGCCTCTGCAGCACGGGCGGCAGCAATGGCATGGCCCAGCGGTCCACCGGCACCGGCAACCACCGGAACCTTTCCGGCCACAACCTCGACGGCGGCCGTCACCACCGTGCTGACCTCCTCGATACTTAGCGCATGGAACTCGCCGGTACCGCAGGCGGGGAACACGCCACCGGGACCGTAGGGAAGCCGGGCAGCGATGTGCTCCTTGAGCAGATCAACGTCGACTGTGCCTTCGGGAGTGAACGGGGTGACGGGGAAGAACAGTACGCCGTCGAATTTCATGGTGTCTCCTTGACTGCGGATCCGGCACCGGCTGCTGCCAGCATGGAGGGTTCCGGCTCTTTGAGGCTGGGTTTAAGTTCGGTGCGCCAAGTACGCTTCGGCTGCCAGCCAAGGAGTTCCTGGGCTTTGGCGATGGAGAAGGCCGGGCTTGTTCCGGTGAGTCCGGCACTGATGGAGTCGCTGCCGGGCAGGTATACGGGCATCAGCTCGGCAAGGGGTGCCGTGGCCAACGCATCCGCGGCCCCCACGAAAAACGTCTCGCCGTTGGGGATGGAGTCCATTTTCTGCAGCAGGACGTCCAGGAAGTCGGCTACGTCCCGGGCATCAACATAGTTGAACAGCGCCGGAGCGGACAGTGCCGGATCGGCGAGCCGCTCAGCAACCGTGTGGCCTTGCTGGGTATTGGCGCCTTCCCATTCCTCAGGCGAAATCACGTAGCAGGGCCGGAAGGCCGCATAACGGATTTTGTCACCCTGCGCGGCCGCGAACATCTGTACGGTCTGTTCGGCAATCAGTTTGGACAGCGCGTAGGCGTTCCACGGTTTGGGAGTGGTGCGTTCGTCCAGCGGGAACGAATCCGGCAGCCAGCCCGCAGGTGCGCCGTAGCCCAGGACGGTGGGGCTGCTGGCCGTGATGATCTTGCCGACGCCCAGTTCCGTTGCCGCACTGACTACCGCATACGCGAGCCTTGTGTTCGTGGCAAAGATGACATCCTCAGGCGCACTGAAGGGGACGGCGATCGCGGCCAGGTGAATGACGGCGTCGGGAGCGGTTTCCCGGAGGAGACGCAGGGCCTCGCCGGGGGCCAGAAGGTCACCGGTTTCCTGGATCACGCCTGCCGGCAGCTGGTCCTCCGCAAGGGCATCCCGGTCCACGGAGATTACCTGGTGTCCCGCTTCAGCCAGCCCGGCCACTACGCTGCGGCCCAGTCGGCCGGAGCCTCCGGTTACAAAAATCCTGCTCATGTTGATCCTTAGGTTTTCGGAGGCGTCTAGGCGCCGCGGCGGAGGTCGACGCCGAGGTCCAGGTCCTCAACCCGGACCGGCAGCGAGGTCTCCAGCGAACGGTTGCCGGCGATGCCCACGGACACCGAACGCAGTCCGTCCAGGTACCCCGAGGGACGGCCCAGGGGATCCTCGCCAGGTCCGTTGAAGAGGTCGGACAACAGGAGTTCATCGCCGCCGCCATGGCTGCCTGCACCGTTGATGATCGGCACCTCGTAGGCAGGCTCCCAGTGCCGCTGAACCACCAGGCGCTCACCGTTGCGCCGGATCGCGTCGTCTTCTTCAATGGGGGTGGCGCTCGGGTCAACCACGTTCTTCTTGTCGCCGCTGCCGACGACGGCGGCACGCTCCACAACCTCAAGCTCGGCGCGGCCCTCGGTACCGTTGACGGCAACGCGATAGCCCTCCCAGGGGCTGTGGGCGTTCAGCGAGTAGCTCAGGCGCGGGCCTCCCTGGTACTCCACCACCAGGGCAAGGTTGTCCTCAATGGTGATGCCCGAAGTGAAAACGTCCTGGTCGCGGCGGTAGCCGTCGTAATGTTCGTTGTCCAGAAACAGGGCCTTGAGCCGCTCGTCCTCGCGCATGTCCAGGGTGAAGGGATCCGGGTTGGCGGGAGCACCGGCGTCAGGGGTCCCACGTTCCGGACGGGGGCCAAGTCCCCGCTCGGCAGCGTTCTTGTCACCATAGAACTTGAGGCCGCCGGAGGCGAACACGCGCTCCGGGACGTCGTCGATCCACCAGTTGACCAGGTCGAAGTGGTGGGAGGCCTTGTGGATCAGCAGGCCACCGGAGTTCTTCTTCTCACGGTGCCAGCGGCGGAAGTAGTCTGCGCCGTGGACGGTGTCCAGGACCCAGCTGAAGTCGATTGAGGTGACCTTGCCGATCACACCGCTCTGGATGATTTCCTTGAGGGCGCTGTTGCGCGGCGAGTAGCGGTAGTTGAACGTGACCACCACGTTGCGGCCGGTTTCGTGGACGGCTTTGGTGATCCGCCGGCACCCTTCGGCATCGATGGTCAGGGGCTTTTCCACCACGACGTCGGCGCCGGCCTCGAGTGCTTCAACAATGTAGTCCGCGTGGGTGTAGTCAGGGGTGGTCACCACAACTCGATCGATGTTGTTTTCCTGGATGAAGGCGGTGAGGTCCGCAGGGTCGAACGAGGCAACGGGACCGGAAGCGCCCAGCTCCTGGATCAGCTGCTGGTAGAACTCCACGCGGCCCGGGTTCACGTCCGAGAAAGCGATGAGTTCCGCGGTGTCCGAGTGCTTGCCCAGGATGGCACGGATGTACATCTCCGAGCGGCCGCCGGTGCCTATCAGGGCGATCCGGGCTTTTCCTGTGTCTGCGTTGGCTGTTGTTCCGTTGCTGGTGCTAAGGGCAGTGCTGATGCCTGCGGCGGTGCCGGCAGCAGCCGAACCCGACTCGACTACGTTGACCATGAGGGGGTCCCTTTCGAAAGCTGAATACTCTGGAAACGCGCTACACCGGAAAGGTGCCAGAAAGCGGTTTCTCAGTCCGTTATTAGATTTGTATCAACAGAAGTAGAGTTCCGTCAACCATTATCCCTTCTGGGAGAAAGCGTTTTCTGGCGAGATCCGTGAAGCGTTATATGCTTTGACTCATGACGCCGCCCGCCCGAAGGGCGGAAACTGCTGCCGGCAGCAGCGTGGCGCGGGTGGCATAGGAGGGTTCGAGAATGGCTAGGAAATCGGCCACGGGCAGGATCGGCATTGCAGATGTTGCCGTCAAAGCCGGGGTTTCGCATGCCACGGTTTCCCGTGTGATGAACGGTAACTTCACCGTGGATCCGGATATCGCGGCCCGCGTTCGGGCCGCGGCACTTGAGCTGAAGTACCAGCCCAACCCCGTGGGACGCAGCCTTGCCCTTGGCAAGACGGACACCATCGGCATCGTGGTACCGGACCTCGCCAACCCCACCTTCCAGGCCATCCTCCGGGGCCTCAGCCGGGCGGCGGCCCAGGACGGCTACCGCGTGCTGATCGCCGACTCCTTCGAAGTCTCCAGTGAAGAATCCATCCTGGCAGGCGAGGCCAGGCGGCGCTGCGACGGCCTGGTGCTGTGCGCTCCTCGCATGAGCGATGCCGAACTGGAGGAGATTGTTCCTTCGCTGCACCCGCTGGTCCTCATCAACCGCACCACCAGCGCCAAGGGCGTTCCCAGCCTTGTGGTGGATTACGGCCAGGGCGTCCAGGACCTTGCCGAACACCTGGCCGGCCTGGGCCACACCCGCCTCGCATTCCTGGCCGGCCCACCGCGCAGTGCCTCCAACGCCCTCCGCCTCAAGGGCCTGGAAGCGTTCAAGGCAGGCCACCCTGACGTTGACGTCCGGATGCTTGAGGGCGGCTCGGACTTCGACACCGGCCATGAGGCCGTGGACGCAGTCCTGGACAGCGGCGCCACTGGAATCCTGGCGTTCAACGACCTCGTGGCCATGGGCCTGATGAGCGGCCTTCACGAGCGCGGCCTGGACGTGCCCGGTGACATCTCCGTCACCGGTTTCGACGATATCCCCTTCGCCAAATACACCACACCCGGACTGACCACGGCCGCCGTTCCCATCACGGAACTTGGCCAGGAGGCATGGGAGCAGTTGCGGGCACTCATCCGCAAGGAATCTTCCGACACCCCCGGCAGCCGCTACCAGCCCCGTCTTGAGGTCCGCGCAAGCAGCGGGCCTGCCAAGAAGTAGCGTCGGGTCCCGCGGGCCGGCACTTGGCCGCAGGCCCGGTTCCCCCGCCGCCGCGGACTTCCTCGACATCAATCAAACTACATGCGGCTGCTTCACGCCGGCTTCGCGGTAGTAGCCCTCGATGTGCGCTACCACCAGCTCGGCCGCCCGGCCGCCGTCATTGTTCCGGATAGCGGCGAGAATCCCGCGGTGTTCCGCGCGCAGGCGCGACGCCGTCGCGTCCCAGTCCGGCAGGTTCGCCGTCAGCCGCGCTGCGTAGCCCTGGATGGCTTCCCGGAGCGAGCCCATCATGGCACTGACCACCGCGTTGCCGGCGGCGTCTGCCAGGGCAAGGTGGAAGCGGACATCCAAAGCCAGGAATTCTTCCACTGAGGCACCAGCGGGCGTGGAGCCGGGATTACCCGGTCCGGTGCCAAGTCCGGAAGGTCCGACGGCGTCCATTTCGTCCAGAAGCGCGGCGGCGGCGTCCAGCTGCGGGGCGTCGGGACGGACATGGGCTGCTGCCCAGGATTCCAGCAGGACGCGGGTTTCCACAATGTCCGACACCGGCAGATGCTGCGTGGCAACGTGCAGCCGGAGCGCGGAGCCCAGGGCCGCCGTCGGATCCGAAATCACAACGGTTCCAGCCTCGGGACCGGAACCAACGCCTGCGCGGACCACACCCAGCGCCTCAAGGATCCGAATGGCCTCACGGACGGAAGTGCGCGACACCTTCAGCTGTTCGGCGAGGGTCCGCTCCGCCGGGAGGCGTCCACCCACGGTCAGCAGGCCATCGGAGAGTTGGTTCTCGATCCACTGCAGGACAAGCTGGTGCGTACGCATGCTGACATCATAGTTGATGTGGTCAGACCACATCCCTTAGAGTGTGGTTAGACCACAGCGCCTCGACCCAGTGCTTAGACGAAAAGCTTTGTCACAGTCAAAGCACTTCAGCCGTCCGGCGAACCAACGGAGGAAGCCATGACCCACACGATCCAGCCAAGCAACCCGGAAATCACTCCCGCACCGGATGAGGCAAACGTGCCCGCCGCAGAAACCCGGACACAGCCCGCAGCGGCTTCTGCCACAACGTCCGTCCCCGCAGCGCTCAAGCGCCGCATCCCCAAGTACTCGGACCTGGCACCGCTGATGCAGTTCAAAAAGCCAGAGTTCAGCAAGGAAGCCCGGCTCAAGCGGGCCAGCACCATCTGGGAACTGCGCGACATTGCCAAGCGCCGCACCCCGCAGGCTCCCTTCGATTACACCGATGGCGCGGCTGAAGAGGAAATCACCCTCCGCCGGGCGCGCAACGCGTTCCTGGACATCGAATTCCGCCCCGGCATCCTGCGCAACGTCTCCAGCATCGACCTCAGCACTGACATCCTGGGTAAGTCTTCCCGGCTGCCCGTAGGCATCGCGCCTACCGGCTTCACCCGCATGATGCAATCAGAAGGCGAATATGCCGGCTCCCAGGCTGCCGAAGCGGCCGGTATCCCGTACACCCTGTCCACCATGGGCACCGCCTCCATCGAGGATGTCGCCGCGGCAGCCCCCAACGGCCGCAACTGGTTCCAGCTGTACCTGTGGACAGACCGCGACCGCTCGCTGGAGCTCATCGAACGCGCAGCCCAGGCCGGCAACGACACGCTCATGGTCACGGTGGACACCGCCGTCGCCGGCGCCCGTCTCCGTGACGTACGCAACGGCATGACCATCCCGCCGGCACTGACCATCAAGACCGTGCTGGACGCTTCGTACCGTCCCGCCTGGTGGTTCAACTTCCTCACCCACGAGCCGCTCACCTTTGCCTCACTGTCCCGATACACCGGAACAGTGGCCGACCTGATCAACTCGATGTTTGATCCCACCCTTACCTTCGATGACCTCGACTGGCTGCGTGAAACCTGGAAGGGCAAGCTGGTGGTCAAGGGCATCCAGACCGTTGAGGACGCCCGCCGCGTGGTTGATCACGGCGCAGACGGCATTGTCCTGTCCAACCACGGCGGCCGTCAGCTGGACCGGGCACCCATTCCCTTCCACCTGCTGCCGGAGGTAAAGGACGCGTTCACCAAGACCAACACCGACGCCGCCATCATCCTCGACACCGGCATCATGAGCGGCGCGGACATCGTAGCCGCACTCGCTTTGGGCGCGGACTTCACCCTTATCGGCCGGGCATACCTGTACGGACTGATGGCCGGCGGCCGTGCCGGTGTGGACCGTGCGCTGCAGATTCTGGAGAAGGACATGGCCCGCACTATGGCGCTCCTGGGCGTCAGCACCATCTCCGAGCTGACTCCGGACCACGTGCGCCTGCTGAACAAGTAGGCCTTCCGACGCTGATCGGGCCCCTGTAGATCGAGCCTGTCGAAACCCCTGTTCCGACAGGCTCGATCCGTTAAGCTCCATCAACGCCGGGCAGGGCAGTCATTTGGCGGCTATTTTTTGCGGCCGAACTTGGGCAGGTTGGCCAGGAGATCCGCAGCCTTCGTGGCGGCACGTCCCACGGTGCGGCCGATCTGCTGGGGAACAGTGTCGTCCGCAGCAGCTTGCGGGCCACCGGCCAGAACGACGGCGGGGCTCAGTTCCGCGTTCTCGCGCGCCAGCACATCGGCCGGCTCAGCCGGCGCCATACCTGTGCCGGTCAAGGCGCCTGCAAAGCCTGGGGCAGTGACGTGAAAACCGGCCAACCACTCTGCCACGCCTTCGAGCGGCTCGGTATTGAGGGTGTAATAGCGCTTCTGGCCCTGGGCACGCATACTCACCAGCTCCGCTTCGCGCAGCACCTTCAGGTGCTTGGAAATCGTCGGTTGGCTCGCTGCCAGTTCAGCCACCAGCTCCCCGACAGCTTTATCTCCCGAGCGCAGCGCAACAAGGATGTCCCGCCGGGTAGCTTCCGCAATGACGGCAAATACATCGTCTGTCACCATGGACTCCACCCTAACGACATATACGTCAAAAGGCATCCTTCTTTCGGAAGGCTAGACCAGGTCCGGGGCGCTGGAAATGATGTAATCGGCCGCTGCCGGCCCCTTCATTCCCACGTGGTTGTCCCCCGGGTTAATGCGGTGGGCCTTAAGCGCTTTCCACAGGGCCTCGGGGGCTTGCGGTTCTTCCTTGTTCAGCAGACACCAGCTCGTGTAGAGCCCGTAAAGCTCGTCAGAGTCCAGACCGGCTTCAGTGTCCCGGTCTTCATCGATAGCCTGCGCGAGAAAAACCTCGAAGTGGGGGTGACTCATCATGGCTCTCTTTCATCAACACAACCACAGGCATCACTCTTCGGCCCGCCTGCGCACATGCTGGCAATCTACACGATGAACCCTGCCGCTGCGAGCCACTCTCGCGAGCAGGGGAATAACGATGAATTGCTGATCTCACGGGGTATGCCTGGCAATACCGGGAATGACGACGCATCCTGATCTATAAGACTCATTACTACTAATGGGCTTAGAGGCGAAACCGAAGAGGATGAACTATGACTGATCTGACTGCAATTGCCCTGACATGTTCGCTCACTCCCTCACCGGAGCCATCCAGCAGCGAACTGCTGGGCGCGCACGTGCTCGATGAACTGCGTAAACACGAGGTCGCTGTTTCGTCGCTGCGGGTGGTCGACTACAACGTCCTGCCGGGAGTGCAAACGGACATGGGGGCCGGCGACGAGTGGCCGACGATCAGGGAACGTATCCTTGCAGCTGACGTCCTGGTCCTCGCCACGCCCATTTGGATGGGTCATCCCTGCAGCATCGCCCAACGCGTTATTGAGCGGCTCGACGCCGAGCTCTCTGAGACCGACGATCAGGGCAGGCCCATCATGTACGGCAAAGTCGCGATTGTCGCCGTCGTCGGCAACGAAGACGGGGCCCACAAGGTCAACGCCGACATGCAGCAGGCCCTGAACGACGTCGGCTTCACCATCCCCGCCCAAGGCGGGACCTATTGGGTGGGCGAGGCCATGCACACCGTGGATTACAAGGACCTGGACTCAGTTCCGGAGAAGACGGCCACCGCTACCGCAGGGGCTGCCCGCAACGCGGTCCACCTCGCCCGCTTCCTCAAAACGGATCAGTATCCGGCGTGAACATGCCCCCTTCACCAACAGGCAAGGCTCCCCGCCGGCAGCAGCTCACGGCCTGGGCGCACCGGCACCGGATGGCAACGGGTTTGGCCGGAGCGGCCGTTGCCGCGGGCATGACT
This sequence comes from Pseudarthrobacter sp. MDT1-40-2, assembly GCF_059383595.1. Taxonomy (NCBI): domain Bacteria; kingdom Bacillati; phylum Actinomycetota; class Actinomycetes; order Micrococcales; family Micrococcaceae; genus Pseudarthrobacter; species Pseudarthrobacter sp. MDT1-40-2. Next base: position 1,085,622 of record NZ_JBWZCL010000001.1, read on the forward strand.
GCGGTGTGGCTGGTGGTGGTACCTGAGAAAGCCAGTCAAACCGCCGGCCTTCAGGAGCTTTCCATCCGTTGGGGGCACCCTCTCTGCTGGGCCTTCCTCACCATCGCCGGTGTCATGTTCGCGCTGGGAGCACCCAAACGGCCTCGTGACCTTGTCTGCTATGCCGCAGCTGGTTGCTACGCGGCCTTCCTGGCCGGGATGGTGCTCTGACGAGTCCACAGCAGCCGCCGATGTGGGTCCGGGTTTCAGTCGAACCAGGGGTCCAGGCCGTAAAAGGGGAAAACGGCCTTCCGGGTGGCCATCACCGTGCGGTCCACGGCGTCGTTCGGGTCGAAGCCCACTTCCCAGGAGCGCCACCACAGCTCGACGTCGTCGCCCATCAAAGCAGGGGTTTCGGTTCCGAACTTGTCGTGGACGTAGCTGCGCCAGTCCTCAGGCACCGGAGTGTTCAGTGGTACCGGCCGTCCCGCCGCTATGGCAACAAGGTGGCTCCAGGACCTGGGTACTACTCCGGTGATGTTGTATCCGCCGCCACCCGTGGCAATCCAGCGGCCTTCACAATGGCGCTCCGCCAGTTGCCCGATCGCGGTCACAGCCTCGCGCTGGCCGTCCACGCTGATATTCAGGTGGGTCAGCGGGTCAAGCCGGTGGGAATCACATCCGTGCTGGCTGACGATCACTTCCGGCCCGAAGGCGGCAACGAGCTGGGGCACGACGGCGTGGAAGGCCCTAAGCCAGCCGGCGTCGCCTGTGCCGGCCGGCAGGGAGATGTTGACCGCGCTTCCCTCGGCCCCGGACCCGCCGGTCTCGTTGGCAAAACCTGTCCCGGGAAACAGCGTGAGCCCGGATTCGTGCATGGAGATCGTCAGGACGCGGGGATCGTCCCAGAAAATGCTCTCTGTGCCGTCGCCGTGGTGTGCGTCGACGTCGATATAGGCAACGCGGGTAACCCCGCCGTCGAGCAGCCGTTGGATGGCCAGCGCGGAGTCGTTGTAAATGCAGAAGCCGCTTGCCTTTCCACGGGCTGCGTGATGCATGCCGCCGGCAAAGTTCACCGCGTGCAAGGCACTGCCATCGAGGATCGCGGACGCCGCCAGGAGCGAACCTCCGGCCAGCCGTGCAGCGGCCTGGTGCATACCCTCGAACGCCGGATCATCCTCGGTGCCCAACCCGTGATCTTCGTCGGGAACCGAGGGATCGGCGCTGACTCTGCGGACGGCGTCAACAAATTCGCCGGTATGGACTGTCTTGAGTTCGACGTCGGTGGCCACCTCGGGCGCCTCTACCCGGACGTGTTCCAGGTCCAGCAGGCCGAGACTCCCGGCCAGGCGGATGGTCAGGTCCAGCCGCACCGGGGACATGGGATGACCCTGGCCGAAGTTATAGGCGGTCAGCGACGGGTCCCACACCACCGTCGTCGGTGGAGTCGGTTTGTTGAGCCCTGGCAGGAAAGTCATCAGGGACAGGCTACCCGAGCTGAAGCCCGCAAGCCCGGCCGGGCCCGTGTTTTAGTGGTTTACTACTGGAGGAACAGTTTCTACCGAGGAAAACCACACATGACGGATCGCCAGTCGACGCCCCGGAGCCTGGCCCGCTGGCACCCCGCCGAAGCAGCGCGGGACGGCCTCGGTATTTTTCCACGGCTGCGGAACTTCATCGACGACATCGCCAACACATCACCCGCACGCCTCGCCCTCACGGCATTCGCCGTTGTCGTGCTGCTTTTTACCGGCCTGCTCTCGCTGCCGGCGGCGTCAGCTGAAGGTACCGCCACTCCCCTGCACCAGGCCTTGTTCACGGCAGTGTCTGCCGTTTGTGTGACCGGACTGACTGTGGTCAATACTGCGGTCCACTGGTCCTTTTTCGGGCAGTTGGTCATCCTGGTCGGCGTCTTCGTGGGCGGCCTGGGAACCTTGACCCTGGCTTCCCTCCTGGCCCTGATGGTGAGCAAGCGGCTGGGCGTCCGGGGCAAGATTATTGCCGCGCAATCCATGAACACCGCCGGCCGCCTGGGCGAGGTTGGTACTCTCCTTCGGATTGTCATTACCACTTCGGTAGTCATTGAGGCCGTCCTGGCCCTGGTGCTGATTCCCCGCTTCCTCATGCTGGGCGAGACCTTCTGGCGGGCCGTCTGGCATGGATTTTTCTATGCGATCTCAGCCTTCAACAACGCCGGTTTCACGGCCCACCCTGACGGCATCATCCCGTTTGAGAATGATCTCTGGATCCTGGTTCCCCTCATGGTTGGCGTGTTCCTGGGAAGTCTGGGATTCCCTGTGGTGATGGTCCTCCAGCAAAACGGCTTGAACTGGAAGAGATGGAACCTCCACACCAAGCTGACCATCGAGGTATCGCTTATTCTTTTTGCCGCCGGCAGCCTTCTGTGGGCGGTGATGGAGTGGGACAACGCCAGGACCATCGGTGGCCTGACCCTGGGCGATAAACTGCTCCACTCCGTATTTGCATCGGTTAACCTCCGGTCCGGCGGCTTCAATCTGGTGGACCAGAACCACATCGAATCGACCACCATGCTCTTGAGTGACGCCCTGATGTTTGCCGGTGGCGGCTCGGCGTCCACGGCCGGCGGCATCAAAGTCACCACCATCGCCATCATGTTCCTGGCCATCGCAGCCGAGGCCCGAGGTGACGCGGACGTCAAGGTCCACGGGCGCACCATTCCCCAGGGTGCCATGCGCGTGGCCATCTCCGTGATCGTCGCCGGCGCTACGCTGGTGTCCGTGGGCTCTTTCCTTCTGCTATCCATCACCGGTGAGTCGCTGGACAGGGTGCTGTTTGAAGCGATTTCCGCCTTCGCCACCTGCGGCCTCAGCACCGGCCTCAGCGCCGAGGCCCCGCCCGCAGGAGCGTATGTCCTGGCAGCGCTGATGTTCATGGGGCGCGTCGGCACTGTCACGCTCGCGGCCGCCCTGGCCCTGCGCCAGCGCAGCCAACTATTCAGTTATCCCGAAGAGAGGCCCATCATTGGCTAGTCCATCAGGCGCAATCAACCGGCCCGCCCACAACGCCCCCGTCCTGGTGATCGGCCTGGGACGGTTCGGTTCGGCCACGGCAGAACAGCTGGTAAAGCAGGGCCGCGAGGTACTGGCCATCGAGCGCGACCGTTCCCTGGTGCAGAAGTGGTCTTCGCTGCTCACTCACGTGGTGGAAGCGGACGCCACCAATATCGATGCCCTGCGCCAGCTGGGCGCCCAGGAGTTCAGTTCAGCGGTGGTGGGCGTCGGCACGTCCATCGAGTCCTCGGTGCTCATCACCGTGAACCTGGTTGATCTGGGCATCGAGCATCTGTGGGTCAAGGCCATTACGCCGTCGCACGGCAAAATCCTGACTCGGATCGGCGCCAACCACGTGATTTATCCGGAGGCCGACGCAGGCGTCCGTGCCGCGCACCTGGTCTCGGGCAGGATGCTGGACTTTATTGAGTTCGACGACGACTTCGCCATCGTCAAGATGTACCCGCCGAGGGAAACGGTGGGCTTTACCCTGGAGGAATCCAAGGTGCGCAGCAAGTACGGCATCACGATCGTTGGCGTGAAGTCACCGGGCGAAGACTTCACCTACGCCCGGCCCGAGACCAAGGTTTCCGCCCGGGACATGCTGATTGTTTCGGGCCACGTGGACCTGCTGGAGCGCTTCGCCGCCCGCCCGTAGGAGCGTTTGGGGACTAGCCGAGCTGCTTGGTGATTTCCGCTGCCCGGTCTGCTGCGGCCCGGGCCCCGGCGGCGATGATAGCGGGGATTCCGCGCTCGTCGAAGGTGGCAATGGCCCTTTCGGTGGTGCCGTTCGGGCTGGTGACGGCAACCCGCAGTGCGGTGGGATCGGCGCCGGGCTCAGCCAGCATAAAGCCGGCTCCGGCCACTGTTTCGCGGGCGAGCATCACGGAGAGCTCTGGATCCAGGCCCAGTTCAGTGCCGGCCGCTGCCATTGCTTCGGCCAGGTAGAAGGCGTACGCAGGACCGGAGCCGCTGATGGCGGACAGCGCGTCCACCTGCTCTTCGGGGACCTCCACCACGGTGCCCGCGGCAGCTAGGAGGTCCTTGACCCGCTGCAACTGCTCGGGGGTGCAGTGGGTTCCGGGCGAAACCGAAACGACGCCGCGGCCTAGCCTGGCCGGCGTATTGGGCATGGACCGGATGACCGGCTGGCCGGGGGGCAATGCAGCCTCCAACTGCGCAATGGACACAGCTGCCGCAACGCTGACCACAATGGTCGACGGTGACAGCGAACCACTGATTTCCCGCGCCAGATCCGTGATCCCCACAGGTTTCACGCCCAGGATGACCACACCGGATCCGGTAGCTGCCTGCCTGTTGTTCTCCGGTTCCTCGGCCCCGGCGATCGCCATGATGCCGTGGTGGCGATGAGCAAGCTCGTCGGCGCGTTCGGCGCGGCGGACGGTGGCGACGATGTCTGCCGGATCAGTGCCGCCCTCTATCAGCCCGCTCAGAATGGCCTCGTTCATGGACCCACAGCCAAGGAATGCGATTCGGTTGCTCATGATCCCATCATGGCAGTTGACCGCTGCCCATGTGGAATCAGGATTCCCAGCAATCTCTCACTTATACCCAAGGCAATGCACATCTTCGGTGCCTAACGTAGTTAATACCTCATTGAGGGTGCGAGTGATGAGGCAAGCATGGGGATGTTTGCCAGGCACCGGTGGGTTGCAGCAGGTTTTCCCCCATTTTCCTGCAGCGGCCCGCCGGTGCTGACTCATTAAGGGGCGGAACGCGTGAACATGCATTCACGCCGGAGTGCCGGCGTCCAGCGAGGCAGCGCTCAGGGCCAGGTGCTTTCGAGCGAACTCCAACGTTTCCACCAGCATTTCCTCGCGTTCGCCGGCCGCCCGTGCACGCCGGGTGGAGATCTCCGCAACCACCACGCCGTCGAACCCCGACGAAGCCACATACTGCAGCGATTCGGCACATTGCTGGCCGCCACGACCAGGAATCAGGTGTTCGTCCCGTCCGGAACCAGACCCGTCTGTCAGGTGGATGTGCCGGAGCTTGCTGCCCAATGCCTTGATCGATGCCAGGCTGCTGACCCCGGCCGTGGCGGCGTGCGAAAAGTCCCAGGTGACGGCGTCGTAATCCTGGCCCACCGGATCCCAATGCGGCAGGTACGCCTGTCCCTCACGGCCGCGCATCCGCCACGGGTACATGTTTTCGACGGCGATCTGCACCTCGTACATCTCCGCCAACTGCCGCACGCCCGCCGGAAAATTCCCGGCGTAATTGCTCTGCCAGCGGAACGGCGGGTGCACCACAACGGTGTCACAACCCACCTCGCGGGCCATCCGGCATGCCATCTCCACCTTGTTCCATGCCGCGCCCCAGACCTGCTGGGTGAGCAGCAGCGTGGGGGCGTGGATGGAGACGATCGGTTGGTTGTACCGGAGGCTGAGCTGCTTCAGGGCGTTCGGTTGCTGGCTGATGGAGTTGTTGGTCACCATCACTTCGACGCCGTCGAAGCCCAGGTCCTGGGCCACCGCGAAGGCGTCGTGGACACTCAGCGGGTACACAGACGCGCTGGAAAGCGCAACCGGGATCGGCGCGTTCTGATCCGGTGATCCCGGGGTGGGGGCCACTTGGGGGTTGGCCTGCCCGACGTCGGCACCCACTTCAGCCAGCCAGCCCGCCGGCGATGCTGGACAAACTGGCCGTAGCGGGCAGTACGTGCGGGGCAGGGCTAAGGGGCCCGTCAAACACCAGCTGGTCCAGCCTGCGAAGGATCAGGCCTTCGCGGAGGGCCCAGGGGCAGATCCGGATCTTCTTGAGGTTGAACTGCTCCAACGCGGCTTCGGCCACCAGTGCTCCCGCCAGCAATTGTTTGGCCCTGGCCTCGGACACGCCCGGCAGGTACAGCCGGTCCTCCACGTTCATGGCGGAGATCCTCTGGGTCCAGATGCCCAGGTCTGTGGCCCGCAGTTCACGGCGGATGTAAGGGCCGGCTGCGCTGGGGGCGGCGCCGGCGATCCGGGCCAGGGAGCGGAACGTCTTGGACGTGCCGGCGGTCAAGTTGGGCCTGCCCAGGGACTCGAACCGGCGTACGGCGGGCTTGAGGGTGGCGGCGATGTAGCGGCGTAGTTCCTTGACGCTGCGTGCCGTGGGCGGGTCCTCGTCCAGCCAATCCCGGGTGAGCCTGCTGGCGCCCAGGGGAACGGACATGGCCAAGGCCGGAAGCTCGTCCTCGCCGAAGGCCATTTCGAAGGAGCCGCCGCCGATATCCAGGTCCAGGATGGGTCCGGCGCCCCATCCGTACCAGCGCCGGACCGCGAAGAATGTCATGGAGGCTTCGTCGCTGCCGCTGAGCTCCTGGAGGGTGACAGTAGTTTCGTGCTTTACCCGGGCCAGCACTTCGAGGCCGTTGGTGGCTTCCCGGATGGCGGACGTACAGAAGGCCAGCAGGTCCTCAGCCTTGTGCTTGGCCGCAAACTCCCACGCTTCCAGGACAAACTCGATGAGTTCCTGCTGGCCGGCGTCGGTGATATTGCCGTCGCCGTCGAGGTATTGAACCAGCGACAACGGACGTTTGTGGGATGCGAACGCCACCGGTTTGGCACCGGGATGGGCATCCACTAGGAGCAGATGGACAGTGTTGGACCCGATATCGAGGACGCCTAGACGCATGCTGCCATTATTACGGGTCCGCCATTGCCCGGCCTAACCAGGCCATAAGGTGTCGCGGTCCAATAGCACCGCCACTCCTGCCTACTCGGCAGCGTCGTCGTCGGCGCGCTTGAAGTCCCGCTTGATGTTGGCGATGCCTTCGGGGTTTATCTCAAAGCCGAACGCCGCGCCCGGGTTGATCACCATGCCCAGTTCCTCACCGATGTTGGCGATGATCGCGGCGCCCTGGGTGCCCAGGATGTTCGGTGCAGCTTCCAGGTAGGGCTCATCCACCCGGCTGGGGTGCGAGAACACGGCTAGGACGGGATCGCCGTCGGCGTTGCCCAGAATCAATGGCTCCACGTCGGACTCAACGTCCTCAATGCCTGCAGTGCTGAGGATGTAGACCTCGCTGTTGAGGAATGCGAGGATCACATCCACCGGGCTGCCGCCTGGCTGGTCGCCCAGGGCAAGCTTCTCCTCAAGCTCGTTCAGGGGCGCGGAATCGATGTGTGCTGGCTGTTCAGTCATGCATCTACACGATCACGTTGCGCTGCCCGGCGCAATTCCTCCGACCACCGAACGCCCGGTGATCGAGCCTGTCGAGATCGGTTTCGCCAGTTTCGACGGTTTCGACAAGCTCAACCACCGCAACCACCGGGACTTTACTTCTTGGCCGCAGCCTTACGGGCCGGAGCCTTGCGGGTGGCGGTGCGCTTGACGGGGCCCTTGGCGCGTTTCTCCGCGAGAAGCTCAATGGCCTGCTCGCGGGTCAGCTCCTCCAGGGACGTGGAACGCGGCACCGTGATGTTGGTGAGGCCGTCCGTAATGTACGGACCGAAACGGCCTTCCTTCACCACGATGTTTTTCTCCGACACCGGGTCCGGGCCAAACTCGGCCAGCGGCGGAACGGCCGCCCGCGCACCGCGCTGCTTGGGCTGGGAGTAAATTTCCAGAGCCTGTTCCAGCGTGATGGTGAAAATTTCCTCTTCGGAACCAATGGACCGCGAATCAGTACCCTTTTTCAGGTACGGCCCAAAGCGTCCGTTCTGCACAGTGATGAGGTTGCCGTCAGCGTCCTCACCCAACGCGCGGGGCAGGCTCATCAGCTGCAGGGCTTCGTCCAGCGTCACGGAGTCCACGCTCATGGACTTGAACAGCGAACCCGTGCGCGGCTTCGCTTTGACCGGCTTCTTCGGCGGTTTCGGCTTGCCGTTCTTGTAGTACTCCACCGGCTGGTTGGCCAGCTGTTCCTCGGTCATCTCCGGGATGACCTCGGTAACGTAGGCGCCGTAGCGGCCGTTCTTGGCCACGATGGTGTGCCCGGTGTGGGGATCGGCGCCGAGCACACGCTCTTCGGGAGCCGCCGTCTCCATCAGTTCCTTGGCCTTGGCGGGCGTCAACTCGTCCGGCGCCAGGTCCTCGGGGACGTTGGCCCGTGCGGACTCGACGATCTCGCCGGTCTTCGGGTCCACCGTGGGGATGGAGCTTTCCAAGTACGGGCCGAACTTGCCGACGCGCAGCGTAATGCCCTCGGTGATGGGCACGGAGTTGATCTCACGGGCATCAATTTCACCGAGATTGTTCACGATGTCCAGCAGGCCTGGTTCGGCGTCCTCACCGTAGTAGAAGTGCCGCAGCCAGGCGGCGCCTACGGCTTCACCGTTGGCGATCTTGTCCAGGTCCCCTTCCATGTCCGCCGTGAACTCGTAGTCCACGTAGTCGGTGAAGTGCTGTTCCAGCAAGCGGACCACGGAGAAAGCGATCCAGCTGGGGACCAGCGCGGATCCCTGTTTCCGGACGTAGCCACGGTCCTGGATGGTGGAAATGGTGGACGCGTACGTGGACGGCCGGCCAATTCCCTTCTTTTCCAGTTCGGCGGTCAGCGAGGCCTCGGTGTAACGCGGCGGCGGGGACGTTTCGTGCCCGACGGCGGCAATCTCCGACGCCGTCAGTGCATCGTCTTTTGCCACGTTCGGCAGTCGGCGGGCCTCATCGGAGTCGTCGTCGCCGCGGCTCTCGTCCTTGCCTTCTTCATAGGCGGCGAGGAAGCCGGGAAAGGTGATGACGGTGCCGGAGGCGGAGAACTCGGCGTCGCGGCCGTCGGTTGAACCGCCAACAGCAGTAGCACCCAGCCGGATGGTCGCCGTCGAACCCTTGGCGTCAGCCATCTGTGAGGCGACGGTACGCTTCCAGATCAGTTCGTAGAGGCGGAATTCGTCGCCCGAGAGCTGCTTGGCCACCTGGGCAGGTGTGCGGAAGGAGTCCCCGGCGGGGCGGATGGCCTCGTGCGCTTCCTGCGCATTGGCTGCCTTGTTGGCGTAGACGCGCGGTGACTGCGGCACGTACTCCGGGCCGTACAGCTCAGAAGCCTGTCGCCGGGCCGCGGTGACGGCCTCGTTGCTCAACGCCGAGGAGTCGGTACGCATATAGGTGATGTAGCCGTTTTCATACAGTCGCTGGGCAACCTGCATGGTGCTCTTGGAGGAGAAGCGCAGCTTGCGGCCGGCCTCCTGCTGCAGCGTGGACGTGGTGAACGGCGCAGCAGGGCGGCGGGTGTAGGGCTTGGTGTCCACCGAACGGACCCGGAAGTCCGCATTCTGGAGGCCGGCGGCCAATGAGGTAGCGAGTTCCTCATTAAGGTGCACGGCATTGCGGGCGGTCAGGACACCGTCGTCATTGAAGTCGCGGCCCGAAGCCACCTTTGCGCCGTCAACCGAGGCGAGTTTGGCTTTGAAGGAGCCCGAGTCAGCACCGAACTGGCCGGTCAGGTCCCAGTAGGACGCTGCCTTAAATGCCATGCGCTCACGTTCACGGTCCACCACCATCCGGGTCACCACGGACTGGACGCGCCCGGCGGAAAGGCCGCGGGCTACCTTGCGCCACAGCACCGGGGAAAGTTCGTAGCCGTACAGGCGGTCCAACACCCGCCGCGTTTCCTGGGCATCCACCAGGGCGGAATCGACGTCGCGCAGGTTGTTCATGGCGCGCTGGATGGCTTCCTTGGTGATTTCACCGAAGGTCATCCGGTAGACGGGAACCTTGGGCTTGAGCACCTCGAGCAGGTGCCATGCGATGGCTTCGCCTTCGCGGTCCCCATCGGTTGCGAGATAGAGGGCGTCGGCCTCTTTGAGCGCGGCCTTGAGCTCGGCCACCTTTTTCTTCTTGTCAGGAGACACCACGTAGTACGGCTTGAAGTCGTTGTCGACGTCCACGGCAAACTTGCCCAGCGAGGTTTTCTTCAGTTCCGCCGGGAGCTCCGACGGCTGCGGCAGGTCGCGGATGTGACCGATGGAGGCCTCCACAATGAAGCCTTCGCCCAAGTACTTGGCGATGGTCTTGCTCTTGGCCGGAGACTCCACAATCACGAGTTTCTTGCCGGTTTTGGCCTTGCTTGGCACGGTGCTCCTACAGAAAAGGGTTGCTCGGGCAGATCAGCCCATACTGGCCTAGTTCACCATATTTTGGTCAATGATGCGCATTCGGGGTGGAAAAGCGGGGGCTCAGGGAAGCTGTTCCGCGGCCGGGTCCGGAAGCAGGAAACCGTCCCTGACGAGGTTCCGGACCTCACCCAACAGGCCTTCGCGGAAGGTCCCGGCGTCGAACCCTTCGCTGCCGCCAAGCAGCGCTTCGAGGGCGCCGATGATCTGCCGGACGGACAGCTCGCCGTCGCAGGCGGAGACAAAGCCGGCCAGTTCCGTACTCAGCAAATTGGTTCCCCGCAGGCCTGCACCTTGCCGCAGCAAAATGACGCCGGGATGTTCGGCACCCGGGCGCTGGTGCCGCTCCTCGGTGACGTCGTCGGCCACCAGCAGGTGCGCCTGCTCCAGTTTGTGCCCTGCCAGCCAGTCATGGCGTTCGACGGCGGCACCCAGGTGGGGTCCGATCGGCTGCTCGATGGGGTACGTTATCTCCTCGAAACGACGCAGCAGGCTGGTTGGGGTGGCGGGTACGCCTTGGCTGCTTGGGACCGTGTTGATGACAGAGGCTGCGGTGGTGACATCCGGCCGGCGCAGGAACACCATGCCGAAGCCGATTCCGGTGACGTTCCGGGAGGCAAAGTCCCGCAGGTAGGCGGCGTAGGACTCTTTATAGTGTTCGCGGTTTCGTGACTCGGAGGAATCCTGAAGCCAGGTTTCAGCGTACTGTTCCGGGCCCACCTGCTCGCGTTGGATAAACCAGGCTTCGGTGGTTTCCGGGACCCAGGATTCCGGCCGCTCGTGCCATTCCCAGCCTTGGGTGATCTCCCAGTTGCCCAGGAGCTGCGCGGTTCCTCCCGGCGCCAGGACATCGGGCAGGACTTCAATAAGGTTGGCCACAATCTCGTCCCCGGGCAGGCCGCCGTCGCGGTAGGTGAACCGGTCCGCCGCGTCTTCCCCGGTCGTCCTGGGGGTGATGACGAACGGCGGATTGGAGACCACCAGGTCATACGACTCCCCCGCCACAGGCTCCAGCAGCGAGCCCAGCCGCAGGCTGACGCGTTCCTCAAGGCGTTCCGGATCCAGGTCCAGCGCTTCGGCGTTGAGCAGCAGGTTGAACCGTGTGAAGGCGAGGGCGCGTTCGGAGATGTCGGTCGCCGTGACGTGGGCTGCGTGGCCGAGCAGGTGGAACGACTGGATCCCGCAGCCCGTGCCGAGGTCCAGCGCCCGGTTCACGCTGCGGCGGATGGTGGTCTGAACCAGCGTTGTGGAGGCCTGCCCGATCCCCAGCACATGGTCATGGCGCAGCACTCCGGGCCGCTGGTGTGCTGCGAGATCGCTTGCCACCCAGAGCTCGACGTCCCCCGCATCACCGGACCAGCCGTAGGGCCGGAAATCGGCGGCGGCCCGGTAGCCGCCATCGTGATCCGGCTCAATCAGCCTTAGCTCAAGGAGACCTTCCGTGCGGATGGTGGGCAGGACGGCGTCGAGCCTCTCCCCCGGCTGCGGCACGGCCAAAAGCCACAGACGGATGACGGAGGCGAGGGCCGCGCGTCGTCCGTCAGGGCTCCGGCTGGTGGCGTCAGCCGTGGCCGCTTCAGTCTCGATCACCTCAGTCACCAGCAGCGCCGGGATCAGCTGGTCACGGTCCAGCGCCGCGGACGCAGACGGCCCCAGCAGTTCCGCCACGCCGTCCAGCGTGTAGCCCGCCGAACGAAGGTCGGCGGCGAGCGCTGCCAGCAGGTGCGGCAGGTCGCTGCGGGGTGCGTCTGCGGTGTTGCCGGCGGTAAAGAGGGTGGAGGAAGTCACCGGGCAAGTCTATTCCGGCCTGCACGGCGACCCCCTACAGGTGGGTGTCTGCGTAAATCCGCAGGGCGTCGCGGACAAATTCGGCGCCCCGCTGGCCGCCATAGTTGGCAGCGAAGCGGGAGTCTGCCACGTACATTTCGCCGAGACCAGTGATGTAGCCCTTGACGTCTCCGTCCTGGACCCACGTGGGCGTACCCGGGATGCCGGTGAGCCAGTCAACGTGCCGCCGGGCCAAGACCTGGGCGGCGTCACTGCCGGGATCAATGCCTGATTCTGCCGCCGCAATCCAGTCGCTGCCCAGCCTGCCGGCCCGGTCCTTCCAGTCCTTGCGTTCGGCGGCTGTCATGCCCCGCCACCATTTATCCCCCGAGGCATACGCGTCCTTGCCCCAGCGTTCCTCTACCTCGTCCTTGTACTGGGTGTGGTCAAAACCATTGAACATGTCTTCTGCCATGATGTTGCCTCCTTTTTTCACTGCATTTAAGGTCTGCTGCACGGATGCGATCTGCCGGCCCAGCCGTTCCTGCTCACGTCGCAGCCAGTCCAGGTGGCCGGTCAGGGCCTCGGCTGCGTCCTGCTCATTCCGCAACACCTCAGCGATCATCGGCAAACCAAGCCCCAGACCGCGCAGGAGTAGGATGCGCTGCAATAACACCAGAGAGTCCTGGTTGTAGTAGCGGTAGCCGTTGTAGCCGATCCGGGTTGGCTTGAGCAGCCCGATGTCGTCGTAGTGGCGCAGGGCGCGGCTGGTGGTTCCCGTGAGCCGGGCGACCTCCTGGATGGGCCAGTCCACGATCAATCCTTCCGCGCTTTCCAGCCCGCTTTTCGGGCCAACACTTCGACTCTAGGAGTTGACGCTGCGTCAAGGTCAAGGGGCCAGCAGTCGTCGGGCTGAGATCAACCACCAGACGTGCCCAGACGTTGCCGGTCTCGAGGCGGGCATATGCCAGTGATGCAACCGTGGGAGGAATATTGTGCCCGTTCGCCCCGCTACCATGTGGTATGACACAGCTAATCACCGAAAGCCCGACGTTCGCTGTTTCCCGCGAACGTGATGAAGGTGATGCCCGCCGGCAACGGCTGGCACGGTTTCTTCGTGCCCGTCGGGAGCAGCTGAGGCCTCAGGATGTGGGGCTCCCCAGCAGCGCCCGGCGGCGCACTCCCGGTCTCCGCCGCGAGGAGGTTGCTGTTCTCGCCAACGTTGGGGTGACCTGGTACACCTGGCTCGAACAGGGCCGTGAGATCGGAGTCTCCGCAGACGTCATCGATGCGATCGGGCAGGCACTGCGGCTCGAAGAGGGAGACTTGGAGCACCTCTACGAGCTCGCCGGGAAACAACAGCCCGTCCGGCGTTCTGCTGCCGCCGAGGTCCGGGCGATCATGTCCCGAACCGTGGCCGGGTTTTCGCATTCCCCCGCCTACGCCGTAGACAGGTACTGGAACGTCATAGCAACCAATGAGTTGGCTGAGTACGTTTTCGGGATCAGCCTCGGCTCGAACTGCCTTGAAGCCTTCTTCACCAAACCTGACGTTGCTGCGCACTATCCCCACCGGGAACTGGCCGGCCGCATGATGGCCGCCCAGTTCCATCGGCAAGCTGCGATGTACGCCGGCGACCCGATCTTCGGCATGCTTGCGGACAAAATTGCTGCAGTTTCTCCCGAATTCAAGGAGTACTGGGACAGCTACGTCGTTGGGGTTGAACCTCACGTCGATCTTGTCTTCGACCACCAACGGCTTGGACGGCTCACCCTCGAATCTGTCGTCCTCAACCCCGTGGGCGGAAATGACCTCCGCGTCTTCCTGTACCTGCCCAAAGTTGGTTCCGGCACCGCGGAAGCGCTCGCACATGCTGTCTGACCACCGCTCCCCACCGGCGCCATCGGGTCACTGATCAATATCGGCGCCGGCTTGGCACCGGCCCGGACGGGGCAGGACGCTGGGAGCCGGTTTCTTAGGGTAGTGGATCCAGCACCACCATAAAGGGACTCTGGATAGGGTGTTGGGACCCCGGCAGGCTGGAAGCATGCCGACAAAAACGCCTGCTCCCGCCCTTTCCCTTACTGGCCGCCAGCGACTCATCTTGACCCTGCTCCTCGGCGCGCAGTTCATGTTCGCCCTCGACTTCTCCATTGTCACCGTGGCCTTGCCGGCCATGGGCAGGGATCTCGACATCGCCGACGGTGACCTGCAGTGGATCATCACCCTTTTCGCCCTCGCCGCTGCCGGCCTCGTCCTGCTCATGGGACGCATCGGGGATTACTACGGCCGCAAAAAGATGTTCCTTATCGGTATGGTCGTCCTCACGATTGCCTCCGCAGCAGGCGGCCTGGCCACCGACCCTTCCGTCCTCTTCGCAGCCCGCATAGGCCAAGGCCTTGCCACGGCGATCACGATGCCGGCGGCCTTGTCCCTGCTGACCACCTCCTTCGAGGTAGGCCCACTCCGGAACAAGGCCCTCGGCCTCAATGGTGCCCTTCTGTCCCTGGGCTTCGCTGTCGGAGCGGTCCTCGGCGGCGTCCTGACCGACCTCTTCGGATGGCGGTTCACCTTCTTCATTAACGTTCCGGTGGGCATCATCATCCTCACCCTGGCACCGTTCGTAATCCACGACCTCTCCGCCGGAATCAAGCAAAAACTCGACGTTCCCGGTGCGGTCACCCTCACCCTGGGCCTGCTGGCCCTCGTACTTGGGGTCACCTCGGTCGAACGTGGTGGCTGGTCCTCGCCGTGGACCCTGGGTCTGCTGGTCGCCTGCGCCCTGGCATTCGTTCTCTTCTGGAACATCGAGGCCCGCTCTTCCCACCCGCTGGCAGCCGTGACCATCCTCAAACGTCCTTCGGTGTTGCTTGGAAACCTGGGCGGGCTCGTGACGTTTTCCATGGAAAGCGGCAAGGTCTTCCTCCTCACGATCTACCTGCAGCGTGTTCTTGAATCCTCGGCATCAGCTACCGGGCTGGCCTTCGGGGTTCTCGGCGCCGGCGCATTCACCGGCGGACTTGTTGCAGCCAACTTCATCAACAGGATCGGAGCCAAGGCGACCCTGGTCCTCGGGCTTGCACTTCAGGGTGGTTCGACCCTGAGCTTCCTGCTGCTGGGCATGGATGCCGGAATCGGCTTCACTCACATCCTGGCCGCCACTGCCATCGGCGGCTTTGGACACGTGCTGTGCATCGTGGCCTACACGGTCGCTGTTACCTCCGGCCTGCCTGACACCGAACAGGGCCTTGCGACTGGTCTGGCCGGGCAGACCCAGCAGGTGGCATTCACCATCGGCACCCCGATTGTCAGCGCCCTTGCCCTGGCCTTCACAACCGGCAACTACGCCGATCCGGCCACGGCCGGGGCAATCCTGGGCGGAGTCCACTTCGGCCTCCTGGTCAACGCGCTGATCATCCTGGCAGCGGCGGCCCTCATACTTCTCTTCCTGCCCGCCAAGAAGGAAGCGGCGGCCCAGCCGGAATTCGCAGCCGCCGAAGCCGTCTGACGATGCCGATGCCCCGAACAGAGCGGACGGGGCCGGGCTCCTCCCAAGCACGCCGGAGGAACCCGTGCCAAGCTGCCTTTATCCGGGCGGAATGCCAGCGGAATTAGTAAGTCAAACGGCCGGACATCTCCGTATACTCGGCCCAGTACTTCGCCGAGTTGACGGCATTGATCCCAAGAAACCAGCTGGCGAAGAAGGCCACAAGCGCCACGACGGTCACCAGCGACGCGCCGATGACCCTGATGGGCCTACGCGGAAGGGCAAACATCGAGAGCACCGCAGCTGCGGCGGACGCTGCCGGGATCATCATGGAGAACGCCATGATCCACTGCCGCTGAGAGATTTGTTCTTGCCAGTAGGAAGCAGGGTGTTCATCGGGTTCCCACTCGAATCCGGAGATAAGGGCCACGAAGGTGGAGATGACCGCCAGGAACAAAAGGCCGAACCCCAGGCCCAACCACTTACCACCGCTCAACCGTTCCCCCATGCGATCCATATAAGCACGGTGGCAAGCCCCGGCCGTAACCGTGCCTGACAACGGTAAATTGGAGGCATGACACTCTTTCGCCCCACGCTGCGGCCTGCCCTGGTGCTGGCCGCCGCTGCCGCCGTCGTGTTTTCTGCGACAGCCTGCACTCCGCGGGTGTCAATCGAGGACGCCGACGTCCCGGCGTGGCAGAAAACGGCGCTGCCTTCCCCCAGCGCGGGCGCCGAAGACACAGCGGTTGAACAGTCGGGCCAGCTAACGGACGCTGAGCCCTCGGTCTCCACGTCGGAGGTTCCCGCCGGTTCCTACTCGCTGACCCTGGTGTGCGAGGGCGGCGGCAAAACCTTCCTGGCCGTCCGCGCCGCCGGCAAAGAGCTCCTTGACCTCGGTGCCGCGTGCTACGGCTCCCGTGAAACTGCCAGGCTTGAAGTCCCCGAAGGTGGTTTGGAGTTCAGCGTCTCCAGCGTTGACGCGCCAGTCCTTTACGCCTACCGGCTGGTGTCCGCAGGCTGAGCTCTGCGCGTGGCCGCTGGGGGACGAAAACAGGCTTTGGGGGTGCCGCCTTGGTTCAAATGATCACCTTGCTTACTATTGGGGTGACATCCTTGGGGACAAGGTTGTGGCCGGCGCAGCCGGTTCAGAAGTTCGGTACACGTCAGGTTGCCCTATGGGCATGCCGGAATGGAGAAAGTCATGAGCACGGAGCAGGAACTTACCCCGTTGTCCGATGAAGAGCTCGCGTCCCAGGGCGGCACGGCGCTGCCGGATAAGGAAGTGGCGTCCATTCTTGACCTGAACGCGGACCTGGACCTGGGCATCAACGCGGCCGCACCTATTGATCTGGCTGTTGCGGCGAACGCCAATGTCGCGGCCCCGATCGATGCGGCGGCATCGGCGAACATTCTCTCGTCCGGGTCGGACGCCCAGGCGCTGGCGGACCAGGGCGTCATTATCGACCAGGGCATCACAGCGGACGCAACAGCAGAGTCCACCCAGGACAGCACCATCAATCAAGGAACCGACACTACCGAAGCTGCCCCCACCACCGGTGGCACTGCGGCGGGTACAGAAACGGAGGGCGCTGTTGCCGACGTCGGTGCTGTTCCGACAGATTCCGGTTCCACCTTGAACGGAAACCTCTTGAACGTGAACGTCGATCTTGCTGCTGATGCGGACATCGCTGCCCCGATCAACGGTGCGGTCGCGGCCAACGCAAACGTCGCGGCCCCCATTGACGCCGCAGTCGCAGCCAACATCGGTTCCATCGACAGTAATGCGTTCGCTGTGGCCGAGCAGGATGCGATTATCAGCCAGCACATTGACGGGGCAGCCACCGCCACGGCGGACCAGCAGTCCGATATCGGGCAGTAAGGACCCATGTCTGCGCCTTCTGGTGGGCCGCTCCCTAAGGGCGGCCCACCGCCGTCTTCCCCCTCGGCCACTGCGGTCGCCGCCGAACCCCTTGCCCGTGCGGCCGGGGTGGAGCTGCTCGGCCAGGCCGAGGGCTCCGGTTACCGGGAACCTCCATCACTGGTTCGCCGCTCGGACGGGCAGGCGATCCAGCTCACCGGGGTGCTCTATCACGTGCTTGAGGCCGTTGACGGGCACCGGAGCGTGGAGGAGATTGCTGCTCAGGCAAGCACAACGTCCGGCCGGCTTATCAGTGCCGCGAACGTTCTGACCCTGACCGACTCCCAGCTTCGACCCCTGGGTCTCCTTCGGCTGGCGGACGGTGCCGAGCCCGAAGTCAAAAAAGCCGATCCGCTGCTGGGCATGCGTTTCCGGTACACGGTGACGGACCCGGAGCGGACCCGGAAAATCACGTCCCCCTTCGCCCGGTTGTTCCACCCCTTGGTCATTACCGTGGTGACTATCGCGTTCCTGTCCGTCTGCTGGTGGGTGCTGGCAGTCAAGGGATTGGGCTCGGCCACTCACGATGCGTTTGCGAATCCGGCTCTGCTGCTGCTGGTTCTGGCCGTTACTGTCCTTTCGGCAGGGTTCCACGAATTCGGGCATGCCGCCGCCGCCCGCCGTGGCGGCGCCACACCGGGAGCCATGGGAGCGGGTCTGTATCTGATCTGGCCGGCGTTTTACACCGATGTCACCGACTCCTACCGCCTGGGCCGCGCGGGGCGTCTCCGCACCGACCTTGGCGGCCTGTACTTCAACGCCATCATCGCCGTCGCCATCACAGGCATCTGGTGGGTCACCGGCTATGACGCGTTGCTGCTGGTGGTGGTCACCCAACTCCTGCAAATGGTCCGTCAGTTACTGCCCCTTGTCCGCTTCGACGGCTACCACATCCTGGCCGATCTCACCGGCGTCCCGGACATGTTCCAGAGGATCAAACCGACACTCCTGGGCCTGCTGCCCTGGCGCTGGGGTGACCCGGAGAACCGCGTCCTCAAACCCTGGGCCCGAACCGTAGTGAGCGTTTGGGTGCTGATCACTGTCCCGTTGCTGCTGCTCAGCATGGTCATCTTGGTCATCTCCGTGCCCCGGCTGCTGGGCACGGCCTGGGCCGGCATTCAAGACCAGGTTGCCTTGTTGGCCGGCAGCTTCTCCAGCGGTGATGTCCTGGACGGGGTTGTCCGGGTCCTGGCCATCCTCATCATTGCGCTGCCCGTCCTCGGCTTCGGAATCATCCTGGTGCGGCTCATCGCCCAGCTGGCCACCGGAATGTACCGTCGAACGCAAGGACGCCCGGCCCGACGAGCCGTCGCCTTCCTCGTCACAGCTGCTGTCCTGGCCGGACTGGCGGTTGCCTGGTGGCCCAACCCGCATACATACCGCCCTGTCCAGGCTTATGAACGTGGCACGCTGCTGGATGCCGCATCCGCAGTGACGGCCACTTCGGATAAGGGGCTGGCAGAGGGCCGGCAGGGACGCACCACAACTGTCCTGCCCGCGGGTGCCACCCTGCCCACACCGGACCAGCCCCAACTGGCAATGCTGCTCATGCCCCGTCAGGACAGCCGGCCCGCAGATGGTGGCACTGGCTCCGCAGACCTTCCTGCAGACGCTGCAACCACTCCAGCGCCCTCGTGGGTCTTTCCCTTCGATGAACCCCTGGCCCCCGAAGAGGACGGAAACCAGGCTCTAGCGGTCAACACCACGGACGGCACCGTCACCTACGACGTCGCGTTCGCCCTGGTGTGGGCCGAAGGCGGCCCGGTAGACACCACGAATGAGGCCTACGCATTCGCCAGCTGCACCGATTGCGCGGCGGTCGCCGTAGGCTTCCAGGTTGTGCTGATCATCGGGCAAGCCGACGTCATCGTCCCGCAGAACCTCTCCGCTGCCGTCAACTACAACTGCGTGCAGTGCCTCACCTACGCCTTGGCCAGTCAACTGGTCCTGACCTTGGACGGACCCCTCAGCGACGACGGCATGGCAAAACTCGCTGTCCTCTGGGCACAGATCGCTGAGTTCGGGCACACCCTGCAAGGCATTCCGCTCTCTGAGATCCAAGACCGTCTCGCCGCATACAAACAACAGATCACGGACCTCATCGCGCAGGACACAAGCGCCACCACAAGCGGCATTCAGCCAACCGCCCCACCGTCGGGGACACCCACCGCCTTCCCTGGCACCGCCCCTCCCGACGCTCCCACCCCCGGCTCCACTGGCCAAGGCACCCGTAGCGCTGGCACGTCAGAACCAAACGTTGCAGAACCCGGCGCCGCACTCCCCCAGCAGGGTACTGTTCCCCCGCCGCCGGCACCCGTGCCGGCAACAACGGATCCGGCGTCAACGCAGGACGCTGCACCAAGCCCACCCGCTCCGCCTGCAGCGACTGCGCCTGCTACCCCGGCCCCGACAGCGGTTCCGTAAGGGTCCCGCGCGGGATTGCACCAGCCTCTGGCTTCACGAGGGCGCGCGGCCTACAGTCGGACTATGCCGTCCGTAAAGGTGCCGACGGTCCGATGGGGACCAGGGAAGCTGCCGTCCGTGGCGCGGCGGAACCGGACCAGGCAGGCTGAGGAAGGCCCGCCGGAACGGACACGTGTGGCATCCGGCCGGCCAACCGCCGTCGTACTCGCTTTGGTCCTTTCGCTGCCAATGGCGGCCGGCTGTGAATACACCTACGAGGACGCCTGGTCCCCGCCGGAAGTGGCCGCTACAACTGCTCCGGCCATAGTGGAACCGCACGTCCGGCGTCAGGGCCCGCCTGCAGTGGCAGCGGAACAAATGCAGGCCTGGGCGCAGGACATCATGCCCGAGGCCTCAGGAGAGGTGGTGTACCGCAGCCTTACCCGGCTTGAAGAAGGCGAGGACCGTTCAGAGGACACCGGCCTGCTGGTCCCGGGAACATATTCGCTGACGCTGGCCTGCCGGAGCGTGCGAAGGGTGGATTTCCTGGTCCGGAACGGGGAGTCGGCCCTGATCGACCTCAGGCTGCTGTGCGGGCCGGCGCGGGTCAATGTTATCCAGCTGCCAGCGGAAGCGGTATTGTCGCTGCGCGTCCACGCTGATGAGGACGCGAACGTCGCTTACCGGATCATCCTGCTTTAGCCTGCTGCTTACACCCGACCGCCTGCCTGTACCCGCCGGTAGAAGCCGGCGCGTTACGCGCGGCGTGGCTGCGTGGACGTCCAGCCTTGGGCGTGCAGTTTCTCGATCCCGTCCAGCAGGAGGTCGAGCGCGAACTCGAATTCAAACTGGTCATCGCAGCCATGCCCCACCACGCCATCCTGGTCGTGGGCAGAAGCCATGGCCACCTTCGCGACGTTCGGGTAACGCTCTGCCATCTGGCGAAGCATTGCCTGCTTCATCGCCTCGTGGGCTTCGTTGTCAGGACACTCGGTGTCAGTGTCCTGCCCGGGCTGGTTTGTTTGATTGGGTTGATCGTCCTGGTCCGCCGGCTCGTCAAACAGCTCCTGCGTGAATCCCCACATGCGGCTGCCTATGGCGTGCATGACGTGATGGGTCAGGTCAAGGGAGAAACCCCTGTCGAGGAACATGCCGATGAAGGAGTCCATATAGCCGAGGGCTCCCGGCGTGGGGTTGGTCCGGGTCTCGAGGACCTGCCTGGCCCATGGATGCCGCTGAAGCACCCTCCTGGCCGAGAGGATCCGCTGCCGGACGGCATCCTTCCACCCTGCCTGGCTGACCGGCGGATCAATTTCACTGACAATGACATCCACCATGCCGTCCAGAAGTTCTTCCTTGCCGGCTACGTGCTTGTAAAGCGCCATCGGAACCACCTGGAGTTCCTGGGCCAGCCTGCGCATGCTCAGCACGCCAATTCCCAGTTCGTCAGCTAGGACGACAGCGGTCTGGAGCACCCTCTCCCGGTTAAGACGGGTGCGTGGCACGCCCTGAGCCTTGAGGCCCATGTGAACCACCTTCCTGACAGGACTATCTAAACCCTTGACTAGTGTACGCCGTACACCTAGGGTGATGGCAGAGGTGTACACCGTACACCTTGTGCTGTCAGCCCTTCCCGCATTCCGCACGTCTGCCGGGACCTACACGCCTAGGACATCAGTGAACGCCACCAGACAAACCGCTCCGGCCGGGCCGGCCCCAAAAATAACAGCGCGCCGCCGGCCCGTGTGGCTTGTGCCCGCCGGCTTGATTCTTCTCAGCCTCATTCCGGTGCTTGCGGGAGCTGCCCGGCTCACCGAGCTGTCCGCCGGAGCTGCCATCACGGACCGCAACGCCCGGTTCTTCGAGTCACCCGTCCCGGTGTTGATCCACATCGTGAGCGTTACCGTGTATTCGCTGCTGGGAGCTTTCCAGTTCGTCCCTTCCCTTCGCCGGCGTCGCTGGCACCGTATCGCAGGGCGTATTCTCCTGCCAGCCGGCCTGCTCGCCGCCCTTAGCGGTTTGTGGATGGCAGTTTTCTATGCGCTGCCACCCAGTGACGGGCAGCTCCTCCTCGTCCTTAGGCTCTTCTTCGGATTGGCGATGGTGCTGAGCCTGGTTTTGGGTCTTTACGCAGTAATCCGTCGCGACTTCGTCCAGCACGGAGCGTGGATGACCCGGGCCTATGCCATCGGCGTCGGCGCCGGAACGCAGGCCCTGATCCTGATCGTGCCCGAACTGCTTTCCAGCCCGCCGGACGTGACGATGAGGGCTGTGCTGATGGGAGCAGCATGGGTGATAAACCTCGCCGTGGCGGAGTACTTCATCCGACGACGGCATGTGGGGTGATGCCGGCCCCTATGGCAGAGGGGTTCGCGCCCCGGTTTTGGATGGCGCCCTAGGCAGCGCAGCCTTCGGGACAGCGGAGCGTCTCAGGGCTGGCAGCGCATTCGGCACAGTACAGCGTGAGGTTGCGGCAGCTCGGATTGGAGCAGTTCTCGAACTTGCTGGTAGGCGCGGCGCAGCGAACGCATTCGCCGATCACCTTTGCCTCATCGCTGAATTCCAGGTGCATCCGCTTGTCGAACACATAGAGCGAACCCTCCCACAGGCCCTTGTCCCGGAAGGTTTCGCCGTAGCGGACGATGCCGCCGTCCAGCTGATAGACCTCTTTAAAGCCCCGGTTTACCATCAGGCTGGACAGGACCTCGCAGCGGATCCCACCCGTGCAGTAGGTGACAACCGGCTTGTCCTTGAGATCGTCGTACTTGCCGGACTCCAGCTCTTTGATGAAGTCATGCGTGGTGGCGACGTCCGGCACTATCGCGTCCTTGAACCGGCCGATCTGCGCTTCGAAGGCATTGCGGCCATCGAAAAACACCACTTCCTCGCCACCCTGCTTCTTGGCTTCCACCAGTTCGTGGAGTTCTTCGGGCTGCAGGTGTTTGCCGCCGCCCACCACCCCGTTGGGGTCAACGGTGAGTTCACCCGGCGCCCCGAAGGAGACGATCTCATCCCGGACCTTGACGCTCAGCCGCGGGAAGTCCTCCGCGCCGCCGTCGGACCATTTCACGTCAATCCCCCGGAAGCCGGAATGCTCACGGGTGGTTTTGACGTACTCCTTTACTGCCCGGATTTCGCCGCCGACAGTTGCGTTGATGCCGTCCTTGGAGATCAGGATGCGGCCGCGCAGGCCAAGCTTCTCGCACAGGGCGCGCTGCCAGAGACGTACGGCATCGGGGTCGGCCAGCGGGGTAAATCCGTAAAAGAGCACAATCTTGTTCACGTATTCAAGGGTACTTTGGTCACATCTGATCACAATTCCATAAGCAAGGTGCATTCTTCCCCTCCGCCCCTGTTGCTCGCCGGGCGGCTGCAATACCCTCGACTCATGACTCCCGAAACCATGGTTGAAGATGTGGCTCACCTTTTGGAGGTCTGGGTAGCCGGCTGGGCCGGCTGCCGCGGATATCAGGTTTCCACTGAGGGCCGCTTCCCGGCTGCGCTGCGGCATGACTCCACGCAGGATTGGGAATACTTTGCCCACGACCCGTCGGACACCGAGTTCGCGGAGTTGGCAGCAAAAACCGCCGAGACACCGACGCGGGTTCTGACGGTGCTGACCAACGACGTCGCCCGGTACAGCTTCCTTGCCCAGGAACACGGGCTGAAGATGACCTCTGCTTCACAAACCATGATGATCGTGGACATGTCCACCCAGGATGCGGAAGACCCCTGGCTTGCCGACGACGACCTCACCCTGGAAACAGCCGAAGCCGAGGGCGTCCACCACGCCATCGTGCGCTCGGGAAGCCTGGTGGCAGCCAGCGGGCAGATGTTCGTGGTCGACGGGACCGTGGTGTTCGACAAGATCGTTACGGAGCCAACCTTCCAGCGCCGCGGCCTGGGCAGCCTCATCATGAAGGCCCTCGCAGCCCAGGCCCTGACCAAAGACGTGGAGGAAGGCCTGCTCCTGGCCTCCCTGGACGGACAGAAGCTGTACTCGCACCTGGGCTGGGACAAGGTCTGCCAGGTCCTCATGATGTCCGTTTCGGATGCACCGGGCGGGGCCGACCTCTCGGTTGCCTGACCCCGGGCCTGGCACCGATACGTCGGCCAGGGCGCCCGGATGAAAGAATGTTGGGGTGAACCCCCATGACTCGCTGATTCCCCTGCTGGGCCGCGGCCCGGATCCGGAGCAGCTCCGTCATGTCCACGTCATCCCGGCCCGCCAGGCCATCCACGCGCCCTGGCCCGAGTGGGCGCATCCTGACGTGGTGGACGCCTACCGTTCGCTCGGAATCCAGGAGCCCTACCGGCACCAGATCGAAGTTGCACGGCTGGCCCACTCCGGCGAACATGTGGTGATAGCTACCGGCACGGCATCGGGAAAGTCCCTGGCCTACCAACTGCCCGCCCTCGACGCCATCCACCGCTCCGAACTTCGCGTCCTCACCGAACCGGGGAAAATCCACGACGACGGCGCCGTCACCTTGTACCTGTCCCCCACCAAAGCGCTGGCGGCGGACCAGCTCGCCGCAATCCGGGCCTTGAAGCTGCCCACCGTCCGCGCAGAAACGTACGACGGTGACACCGACCCCGCATCCCGCCGCTGGATCCGCGACCACGCAAACTTCATCCTGGCCAATCCGGACATGCTCCACTTCGGGATCCTGCCCAACCATGCCTGGTGGGCCAGCTTCTTCCGCCGGCTCCGGTACGTCATCATTGACGAAGCCCACAGCTACCGTGGCGTTTTCGGCTCCCACGTGGCCAATTTGATGCGCCGGCTGCGTCGGATTTGTGCCTATTACGGGGCCGGTCAGTCCCTGCCGGAGCCGGTGTTCATCGCGGCCTCTGCAACAGCCGCCGAGCCCGGAAAATTCTTCGGCCGGCTCATTGGTGCACCCGTCCGGGCGGTCGCGGAGGACACATCACCCCACGGTTCCACCACTGTGGCCCTGTGGGAACCGGCCCTGCTGGAACTCAAGGGCGAAAACGGCGCTCCCGCCCGCCGAACCGCCATCGCGGAAACAGCCGATCTACTGGCCAACCTTGTGTCAGCCCGGATCAGGACCATCGCCTTTATCAAGTCCCGCCGTGGTGCCGAGACTATTTCCAGCATCACCCGGCGCCTTCTGGACGAGGTGGATCCCAGCCTTCCACAACGTATTGCCGCCTACCGCTCCGGTTACCTGCCGGAAGAACGCCGCGAACTGGAGCGTGCCCTGCGTTCAGGTGAGCTGCTGGGGGTTTCCAGCACCTCGGCCCTGGAGCTGGGTATAGATATCTCCGGCCTGGACGCCGTCTTGGTGGCAGGCTGGCCGGGCACCAGGGCATCCCTTTTCCAGCAAATCGGCCGGGCAGGACGGGCCGGGCAGGACGCCATTGCCGCCTTTGTTGCCAGCGACGATCCCCTGGATACCTACCTGGTGAACCATCCCGAGGCGATCTTCGACGTCTCTGTTGAGGCCACCGTCTTCGACCCCGGCAACCCCTACGTGCTGGGCCCGCACCTCTGCGCGGCCGCCGCCGAGCTGCCGCTGGGTCCCGGTGAACTGGAACTTTTCGGGCCCACGGCCGAACGTCTGCTGAACCAGTTGGTAGCCCGCGGCTATCTGCGGCGCAGGCCGGCAGGCTGGTTCTGGACCCACCCGCAAAGCGCGGCCGGGATGGTCAGTCTCAGGGGGGACGGCGGCGGCCCGGTCAACATTATTGATGCGGACACAGCCTCGGTTCTGGGAACCATGGATTCGCCACAGACCCACTACCAGGCCCATGCAGGTGCAGTGTATGTGCACCAGGGCGACACCTACGTGATTGAGGAACTGAACGAGCAGGACCACTGCGTTGTGGCGCGGCGGGCTAACCCGGATTACTACACAACGGCACGGGACGTCACCCAGATTGAGGTGCTGGAGACGGTACGAACGGCGCAGTGGGGCGACATCAGCGTTCATTTTGGTGAGGTCCGGGTGACCACGCAGGTTGTGTCCTTTCAACGCAAGGCCCTGGTCTCCAACGAAGTCCTGGGCGAGGAACCCCTGCAGCTGGGCGCTCGCGACCTTTTCACCAAGGCGGTGTGGTTCGTGGTGGACAACCGGTCACTGACAGGTGCCGGCCTGATTGAAGCGCAGTTTCCGGGCGCCCTCCATGCGGCCGAACACGCCGCCATAGGGCTGTTGCCGTTGGTGGCCTCCAGCGACCGCTGGGACATCGGCGGGGTTTCCACTGCCCTGCATGCCGACACAGGTGTGCCCACGATCTTCGTGTACGACGGCCACCCGGGCGGTGCCGGGTTCGCTGAACGCGGCTTTGACAAAGCCCGGACCTGGCTGGCCGCCACCCGGGACGCTATCAAAGCCTGTGAGTGCGAGTCCGGTTGCCCGTCCTGCGTGCAGTCACCCAAATGCGGCAACAAGAACAACCCGCTGGACAAAGACGCCGCCGTGACGCTCCTGGATGTCCTTTTGCGTGACGCGAGGGACGCGGGGCCGGCGGACACCAGTACTGGCGATCCAGGTCCTGGCCAAGCAGGTCCTGGCGGCCGGGTTGCCGATGCCGGTGCTCCTGCCGGAGTGCCCGCCACATAAGCATCTCCAGGGGGGGTTAGCCGGGCATTTTCTTGGGCATGAAGCCGGTCATTTCCGTTGTGGCGGGGGCGGGCCTGCCCTGGATGTGGCTGTGGCCCGACCAATGATGACCGCGGCGTCGAGCTGGATCCGGACTTCCACCGAGCTATCAGCTGATGTGGTGCACTCGAGCAGTTGGGCGCTGTGGCGCGCTGCTACCTCCCTGGCCACGGCACAAGGCTCACCGGACGTCAGGCCCCGCCAGGCATCAGCGGCCGCGAGCGCTGCCAAGTCCGCCGCTGACGCTGCCCGTCCGGCCATGACCGAAGCCTGGGCAAGAAGCAGCAGCACCGACAGGCAAAGCACCAGGACCATCCCAAGCCCGGCGGCCAGCACCGTTCCGGAACCACGCTCCGCATCCTTACCCGCCAACGGAGACACCAGCCAGTGACGTGGGCCAGGACGTTGCCTCGGTCCGTGCAGTGGCTGTGGCGGACAGCGTCCATGGCACCATGCCTCCCAACGGACCGCTTGCTCTGTCAGCCACCGTCACGGTGGACCAGTCTCCGTCAGTGGAAACGGAAGCGGAAGCAGTTGATCCGGCCAGCGAGCGGACGGTCTGAGCCACGGCGGCTGTCTCCCCTCCCCGCGCGAGTTCGCGGGCGCCTGCACGGGCTGCCCCCTCCAGCCGCAGCTGGGTTATCCCGGCGGCCGCTCCGGCAAGAAGCAGGGCAAGCAGGAACAGGACTGCGGGAAGGACAACGGCAAACTCGGCAGTCACTGCTCCGCGGGATCCCGAAGCCAAAGCCCACTGACTCCAGGTTTTCCGACACCGGTTTACCCCGCGGTGGCCTTTCCGCTTCCGGTTGATGCTTCCCCTGTCATCCGGGTTCCGCTGCCTTACAGCTATGCCGCTGCCAATGCCCTTCCCGCAGCCCGCGCCACTCATGGGAGGGCTAGTGCCGTACGGATGAGGTTGAGCAGGAACCCACGTACTTCTTCACTGCGGAGCACGAAAACCAGCAGGCCGGCGAATCCGACAGCGGCCAAGGTGGCAATCGCGTATTCCGCAGTGGCCATACCCGCCTCCGATGCCATGAGTCGGGCGCGGCCGAAGTAGTTCAGCTTGAGCCGCAGGATGGCGAGTCGGTTATTCCTGCGTCGGGCCGTGACGCGGCTACTGCCGGTGCTGCTGCCTGTGATGATGCCGGGGTAAAGCTCGATGACCTTGGCCAAGGTGCCGGGAGCGTCCGGACCGGCATCAGCTTCATCGGAAGCGGTGGTACTGAAAGCCTGTGCCGGGGAGGTTCCGGCGAGCGTTGTGAGTTGTGCGGACATTGCTTTTCCTTTCAATTGCCCGGCGGATTTACCGGATACATCGACTGTCCCCGCCCGCTACGGGCCTCCGAAAGCCCCGGTTCCGCCAAGTGGATAACCCGGCCGAATCAGCCCCTGTGGAGGGAAGGTGTCCGGCGGCTGTTTCAGCTTCCGGACGGCACCAGCGCGAGCAAAACGGGCACCACGCCGAGACAGATAAAAGCCGGTAGCGAACAGAGACCAAGTGGAATAACCAGCTTCACGCCCAGGGAGGCAGCACGCTTTTCGGCCTGCCGGAACCGGTCACGGCGGATGCGCGCCGCTTGCGCGTACAGGATGGTGGCAGAGGGCGCGCCGGTGTACGCAGCGAAGCCAAGAGCATCACGCAGCAGCACGATGTCCGGATGGAGCGTGCTGCTGGTCCGCCAGGCGGTCTCCCAGTCAGCGCCGATAGCCAGCGCCGCCACCACGGGCCGGAGCGGTCTTCGAATCTCCTCGACAGAGGCCGCTGCCACGAGTTCAAGTGCCCTGCCCAGGCCCGATCCGGCCTCGAGCATCGCCGCCACCAACTCCAGCACCATGGCAGGGTCGCGCAAGCCGGGCTGTCCGTCAGAACGGCTGCGGCCATCCTCATCTCGGGTCCCTGTTTTCGGTCCTGACAACCCATGCAGTCTTCGTGCCAGGGCAGAGCGTGCCGGGAATGACAGCCACGCGGCGGCGGCAAGGATCAAGGCAATAAGCAACGGAATTATCAGGTCAGCCATGGCAGGGACCCCGAACCGGGCGTTGCACCGTTCTCATCCGAGGCCTGCCGCTGCTGAACGGACCAATCTGGCAGACCATACACGGCCGGCGACGGTCAGGGTAGCACCGGCCAGCAGCGCGGCGATCCCGATGGGCGTGTTGAGTAGCATGGCCACCGGGTCAACGCCCAGCACGGCGCCTAGACCCAGTCCCGTCAAAGGCAGCCAGCTAAGGAGGGTAACGGTGCTTTTGGGTCCGGCAAGCGCCGTCTGCCGGGCTGCTTCGGCGTCGTCCTCCACCTCCAGCTGCGCCGCCAGCCTGCTGAGGACATCGGCTAACGGACAGCCACTGGCGTCCGCAACATCCATGCACGCGGCGACGTCGAACCACACCCGCTGTTCACGATTGCCAGGCAGGAAGGAAGCCCGCAGGGCGGCATTTCTGATGGCTGCCGGCACCGGAGCGCCAAGCCTTGAGGCACCCCGCGCCGCCGCAAGCACGTCCATTGACGCTCCACCCAACATAGTGCCGGCCTCAGCGCGCTGAGGCCGGCGGGTATGAGTCACAGTTCGGACGGATTGGCCCGTGGAAAGCCCGCCATGGACCAGCATCAATTCCTCCCAGAGACGGGCCTGATTCCGGCCGCCCTTGAGGAGTGCGGCCATCTGCTGCACCACCAGTGTCATCGCGTCCTGGGACCCCCTGAGACGGGCCTGCCCACCCGGGAGCCGCGATGCCGCAACTGCGAGGATGCTGGGCGTGCCTGGGCGGTTCTGCTTCCCGTTGGCAGCAGCGGCATCAGCAGCGGGAGTACCGGCCCGCCAACCCAGCACCCTTTGCACCCGCCGGATCCCACCCTGTCGCGGCGCCAGCATGAGAGCGGCGGATAACACCAGCAGTCCGGTCAGCAATGCCGGAACCAACACCGTCATGAAGGGGGCCCAAGGACATCGGTATCCAGCCCGAGACGCGTCGTAAGTATGGTCCACGCCTGCCCCGGACGGGCCTGTCCGTCAACGACCTCCAGCGCTGGCACCACGGCCAGCTTGCCGTCGTGGTCCATGACGACGCCTATGCAGCTGAGTCGCCGCCCTTTTGCCGTGCGCTCAACGTGGATCACGACATCCAGGGCGTTCGCTGCCTGGAGCCGCACCGCCTGCTGGTCCAACCCGGCCAAAGCGCCCAATGCCATGAGCCGGGCAGGCACAGCCATAGCGGTGTTGGCGTGGATGGTCCCGCCCCCGCCGGTATGGCCGGTGTTCATTGCCGTGAGCAGTTCACGGACCTCGGCACCGCGGCATTCACCCACCAGCAACCGGTCGGGGCGCATCCGCAGGGCCTGCCTGACCAGTTCCGCCAGGTCAACGCTACCGCCGCCTTCCAGGTTTCCGTGCCGGGTCTCCAATGCCACAACATGTGGATGGACCGGGTTGAGTTCAGCGGCGTCTTCAATGAGGACCAGCCGTTCATGGGGCGGACATAATCCCAGCAGGGTGGATAGCAGGGTGGTCTTGCCTGAGCCGGTGGCGCCGCTGATCAGGAAACTCAGCCGGCTCCTGATGATGCGCTGCAGGATGTCCTGGACGCCGTCCCCGAAGAGTCCGTTCTGCCGCAGCTCTTCAAGTGAAAACACCTGCTCCCGCCGGATTCTGATGCTGAGCAGCGTGCCGACGGTGGAGATGGGCGGCAGGACCGCGTGGACGCGGTATCCGGCCTCGAGCCTGACGTCCACGCAGGGAGAACCGTCGTCCAGCCGGCGCCCGCCGGCCGCCACGAGTCTGGCTGCGAGCGCGCGGACGTGCTCCTCCCCGGCGAACGCGGCCGCTGCCCGTTCCAGGCCGGCACCCCTGTCCACCCAGATCGAATCGGGGGCATTCACGAATATGTCCGTGACCCTGGGGTCCCGGGTCAGCTGTTGAAGCGGTCCGAGTCCGTTCAGCTCGGCGCTGAGCCGTTCGGCCACCGCCAGCGATCCTGCAGTTCCAAGGAGGCGCCCCGTTGCCTGGACTGCTGCTGCCACCCGCGACGGCGTGACGGGCCCTGCGTCCGCCATTACTGACTCGCGGACTGTTTCCAGCAACCCGGCGTCCATACTGGCCGCGCCAGCGCGGCCTGCACCGTTGCGCGGCAATTCACCGGGTTCCGGTTGGCGCCGCCGACGGCCGGTTGGTACGCCGTTCATGACATGTCTGCCGGCAGCAGGACATCGTCTACGGCGTCCAGAACACCGGTAGCAAAGCGTCGTACGGACCGCCGCTTCCCAAGGTCAAGCAGACCTCCCGATTCGGTAGCGGCAGCGGTACCCCGGATTTCCGGGATGTAGCCGTGGATTGGTAGCCGCACGGCTTCTGAGATCAGCGCGGCATCCAGTGTTGCCTTCGTTTTCCCCCGCACCAGCATTCCTGTCTCCACAGGCGGGAGTTCCTGCACCAGCCTGGCCGCGGCGACTGCTGCCTTCAAGTGGGGTGGAACGACGATGAGGATTCGGTCGCAGTCCCAGGCGAACTGCTGGAACGGCTCGGCAGCACGGCCGATATCAACCACCACCACCTCAAACCCGCGCCGGGCCGCGTCCAGGACTCCGGCCAGGGTGGCTCCGGGTATTGCCGCGGGCCGCTCACGGTTGCCCGGCCATGAGAGGAAGGAAAAACCTCCGGCCACTGGCAGTGAATGCCTTAACTGCTCCGGATCTATGCTTCCGCTGGCATCAGCCAGGTCCGGCCAGCGCAGCCCTGCAGACTCCTCCGCGGCAAGCGCCAGTTCAAGCCCACCGCCCCAGGGATCGCCGTCAACCAAAAGAGTACTGGCGCCCAGTCCTGCCGCGGCCTGGGATAACCAGATGGCCGCGGTGCTGGCGCCTGCCCCGCCGCAACCTCCTGTTACCCCGATGAGCACAGCCCCTGCTTCCGGCGACCGTGAGCGCGCAAGATACTCTGCCAGCCAGCCGGCCGCATCCGGGAGCACGGCAACACGCTCGGCTCCGAGCGCGGCAGCCAGATGCCACAGGCTGTCCCCTTCGCCGCTGGTTCCCACCAGGACCGCAGGAGCCCGACGGCGGGGCGGGAGTTCCCTGATATCACTCCCCACCAGCACGGCTTCTGCCGCATCCCAATAGGGGGCCGCCTGGATGGCGTCGTCCATGCAGCGCAGCTGGCCTCCGGCTGCTGCGACAATCCGCGCCACCTCGTTGCGGAGGAAATCGAATGCCGTTACCAGCAGGATCTCGCCGGACTGCCCCGGCAGCCACGGCTGCTCCCACTGGTCCACCGAGCCATTGCCGCCAACGATTGCGCCGGCAGCACTGCCGGCCCCAGCAACTGTTTGCCATAGGTTCGGATGGACAGCCGGTTGGTAGGGTGCCTGGACCGGTGGTGGCTCGGGGGCTTCCGGCGGCCGTTGATGCCTGTTCATGCAGCCACTGTGCCTGCCGCCGGCTTGGCGGAGGAAGGCTGTAGAAGTGCTATGTGGAAAACACGCTGCTCCGCCGTTCCCTAAGCCGCAGGCAAAAGGTCTGTGGGGGAACAGTGGCGTAACGGCGGGCCGCAAAGTGCGCAGCGGAACCAGGCTGTCCACATACCGAAGCGGCTGGTATGAACTGAACCCCGGGAGCGGGCAGAATTGAGCTATGTACCTGCTCCTCGCCTCCCACCCTGATGGGGCGGCCCTGCAGGCTCTGACTGCCACCGGTGATCCCCACCCGGACCGCCCCGAACCGCGTGTGATCCGCACGGCCGAACTTCCCGCCGTCGTCCGCAGCCTGGAAACCGCCGGCAGCAGCACCAGGCCGCGCTGGGTGTGGCACCGCACCCAGGATTGGTATCCGCGGTTTCTGGCTGCCGGTGTGGACCTGGAACGCTGCCACGACCTCACGCTATGCGGCAACATCCTGGCGTTCTCCGAATTCACCATCCATACGGACTACGCACAATCCAGCGAACGGCTTCCGGCAGACGACGGTCTTGTAGAGCCGTCCCGGGTTCTCCGTCCGCCGCCGCCGCCCGCCGACCAGGGTGCGCTGTTTGACGCGCCCCGGCACACCGCGACCGGCTCGGGCGGGGCAAACGGTGCTGCCGGGCAAAACCTCGGGCTGAAGGACCTGCGCAGTGAGTTCGCGGCCCAGCAGCGGGCCGTCTCAGAGGTTCCGCTGGAGGGGAACCAGCGGCACAGGCTCCAGCTCCTGCTCGCCGCGGAGTCGGCCTCGGCCATGATTGCGACGGAAATGCAACATGCCGGACTTCCGTGGCGCGAGGACGTCCATGGCAGCATCCTCGAGGATTTTTTGGGACCGCGGCCCGCCAACAGCCAGCGGCCCGCCAGGCTGGAGGCCCTGGGCAACGAGCTGCGGCGGCTGCTGGACTCGCCGCGGCTCAACCCGGATTCGCCCCAGGACCTGATTCGGGCCCTGCACCGCAATGGCATCGAAGTGAAGTCCACGCGGCAGTGGGAGCTGAAGGGATCGGACCATCCGGCCATTGAACCGCTGCTTGAATACAAGAAACTGTCCCGGTTGCACACCGCCAACGGCTGGGCCTGGTTGGACGCCTGGGTGGCGGACGGCCGGTTCCGGCCTGAATATGTGGTGGGCGGTGTGGTGTCCGGCCGCTGGGCTTCGCGCGGCGGCGGCGCCCTGCAGATTCCGCGCCAGATCAGGGCGGCCGTGCGTGCCGAGCCTGGCCACAAACTGATAGTTGCCGACGCCGCACAGCTGGAGCCGCGCGTCCTGGTGGCCCTCGCACAGGACATCAAAATGGCGGAAGCTGCCCGGGACAAGGACCTGTACGCGGGCATCGCGGCGCAGGGCTTCGGCGGTGACCGCGCCAAAGCCAAGGTCGCTCTGCTCGGCGCGATCTACGGCGCCACCACGGGTGAATCCGGCCGCCTGATGCCGCAGCTGGCACGGACGTATCCACGCGCCGTCGAATATGTGGAACGGGCGGCCCGGGACGGTGAGGCCGGGCGGACCGTTAGCACCAGGCTGGGCCGGAGCACGCCGCCGCCATCGGAGGCCTGGTACCAGAGCCAGCGTTCGACGTCGGCCGAAGAGCAGCGCCGCGCAGAATCTATCGCGAGGTCGCGGGGAAGGTTCACCCGGAATTTTGTGGTGCAGGGATCGGCGGCGGACTGGGCGTCGTGCTGGCTGGCGGAATTACGACGGCGGCTGCGTGCCCTGGGTGCCGGCGGTTCGGTGACCGGCGAACTCGTTTTCTTCCTGCACGACGAGGTGATGGTGCACGCCCCGGTGGCTGCCGTCCCCTCCTGCATTGCGGCGATCGAAGACGCCGCCAATTCCGCCAAGGAGCTATTGTTCGGGAAGGTCCCGGTCGAGTTCCCCGTCAGTGTGTCCGTTGTGGACTCGTACGACGCTGCCAAGTAGGCCATCGAAGGGGGCCGTGCCGCTTGCCGGGGGTCCTCGCCCGGAGGAAACTGTCGGAATGAGCGACGCGCAGCCAGCAACACGAGGCAAGAAAAAGAGGATCAAGCCCGGAGCCGCGGTGCTTGCCTACGCCCAATTGCAGCTGTCGGAGCTCGACGGGCACCTGGGTCTGGTTGCCTCAGCAGACCCGGAGGCCGTTCACGGCGCACGGTTGGCCCTGCGGCGCTTCCGCTCAGCGGTCAGTGTCTACCGCGACTTCCTGCCGCCCCTGCCCAAACACGACCGAAGAATGCTGAGGAAGCTGGCACGCAGGCTGGGCGAATCCCGCGACGCCTATGTGATGGCCCGTCGGTTGGAACTGGCCATGGATGCGGGCAACTGGCGGCGCCCAGCCGCCATCCGGGGTTTGATCGGCGCCCTCGGTGCCCACTCGGCGGCCCAGGCGAAACTCTTGGCCACAACAGGTCCTGACCTGGTCGATTGCCGGCGCTCCATCCGGAACTTGTTGCAGGCGCTGGACGCTCAGCCCCGCAAGACCATGGGCAGGAAGAAGGCTCGTACGGCGCTCCAGTCCAAATGGACCGCAGTCCGGGAACAGCTGGAGGCCACCATGGCGGAGGCCCCGGAAGAGGTCCACTTCGCGTCCCTCCATGAAACGCGGAAGGCCCTGAAGTCGCTGCGCTATGCGGTGGAAGCGGTGGCGGAAGCATTTCCTGACTCGGCAAGCACCATCCTGGAACCTGCCATCATCCAGCAACGCCTTTTGGGAGACCAGCACGACGCGGTTGTGGCCCGGTCACGGCTCACCACAGCCGCTGGCCGGCACGCGCTGGACGCCGGTGATGCCGCGGCCCTCGAGGAAATGGAATCGTCGCGGGCCCTCAACGCCGAGGTGGAGTTTTACCGGGCGGCCGGCCAAAACCCTGTTCCGCAGCCGGACAGCGCTCTCACCAAAAGAGTTCGCGCACACCGATGAGCGTCCTCACAACAAAATCGGATACTCCCGGTCCCGATCCCACGCTACGGTCCAGCCCAGTTGGTCGAACAATTCGTTCAGGATCAGGCCCGTAAACCCCCACACCACGACGTCGCGTACCAGGAACCCAGGGCTTTTGTGGGTCTTCCCGAAAGCAGTGATAGTTGCCGTGACGCGGTTGGCCGGGTCCAGCAGGTCCCGGACCGGGACGCGGAAAACCTGCGCCGACTCGCCGTAATCCACGACCCTTACCGGTGACGGCGAGGCCCACCAGGCGAGAACCGGTCGCACCAGGAAGTTGCTTCGGATCAGGCCCAGCTCGGGCAGCACGCCCACGATCTCGACGCCGGCAGGGTCCAGGCCGGTCTCTTCTTCGGCTTCGCGGAGGGCTGCCTCCACTACCGATTCGCCATCGTGCTCAAGACCGCCGCCGGGGAAGGACACCTGCCCCGGATGTGAATTCAGCGTGTGGGCGCGTTCCAGCAACAGGACGTCCAGGTCCGCCGGGGCGTAGGGTTTGTCCGACTTGGCGGGCACGTCGTCCAGGGCACCGAAGAGGATGAGCACTGCCGCCCGGCGCGCCACGGCCGGGTCCACGGCGTCCGGATCCAAGTGCGGATGGCTGCCTGCTCCTTCGCCCGATTCGTGGGCGGCCACCAGCTTCAGCAGATCGTCCCGAACGTTCATCCAGCTGTGCCCTGCCGCTGCGACGCCATCCTGATTTCGGCTGCCCGGTGTGTCTCGGCCAACAGCTGGGCAAGGAGCGCTTCGTTGCCCGGCGCCAGTTCGTATTTGCGCAGCTTGGCCGCCTTGACCGGCTCGGTTTCCCCCAACCCATAGCTGGGGCACCAGTTGGCTACGGGGCAGGCGCCGCAGGCGGGCCGGCGTGCGTGGCAGACCCGGCGCCCGTGGAATACCACCCTGTGTGACAACTGGGTCCAGTCCTTGGGTTCAAACAGCGCGGCGACCTCTGCCTCGATGCGAATCGGGTCCTCGGAAGCGGTCCAGCCGAACCGGCGGGCCAACCGGCCGAAGTGCGTGTCCACGGTAATACCGGGAATCCCAAAAGCGTTGCCCAGCACAACGTTCGCTGTTTTGCGGCCGACTCCGGGAAGCGTCACCAGATCCTCGAGCCGGCCAGGGACCTCTCCGTCATACTCGTCCACCAGCCGGTTTGCCAGCGCCAGCAGGTTCCGTGATTTGGCACGGAAAAAGCCGGTGGGCTTGAGGATTTGTTCCAGGTCGCCCGGGTCCGCATCTGCCAAATGCCGCGCGTCCGGGTACCGGGCGAACAGCAATGGAGTGATTTTGTTGATGAGGACATCGGTGGTCTGCGCGGAAAGGACGGTAGCCACCAGCAGTTCGTACGGGTTGCGGAAGTCCAGTTCGGCATGCGCGTAGGGGTAGGCCACGGCCAGCTCCCGGTTGATCCGCCGTGCCCGCCGTTTAAGTGCCAGCAGCGATTCGCCGGGCACAGCCTTCGGTGCGGGTTGGGTCAGCGCCGTCCCCTCAAGTGCGGGATCGTTCAATACAGGATCATTCAGTACAGGATCGTTCAGTGCAGGATCGTTCAGTGCAGGATCATTCAGTGCCGGATCGCTGAGCGCGGGCTCCTTCGCCGTCCGGCGCATCCGCTCCGCGGGCGTGCTCATGGTGCTATTAACCCCGCTCGATATTGCTGAGATCGTGCAGAATCCCGACCCGTCCGTCTGTGTGCTGAACCAGGAATTCGTTCCCGCGGTCTTCAAGGGCCAGCACCCAGCCGCCTGGCTCGATCACAAAGACCGGAGCGCCGGAGTGCGGATCAACGGCGGTGCGCGGCTGTGCTACGGCGAACCAGAAGGCCTCATAGGTGGGCTGCTCATCCGGTTCGGGACGGCTCGCGGGATCGACGGTGGCACCGATCGGTTCCTGCTGACGGACCTGCGGGTTTACCGTGGTGGCCGGCGTAGCGGACCAGCGGTCCGAGGCAGCTTCAGTGTGCTGGACGGAGTCTGTCGCGCGGGCGCCCTGTCCGCCTTCAGCCCTGGGAGGCACGACGGCGGACGCGGCCGTGGGTGCCGCCGCCGCTGCGGCGGGTGCAGCAGATGGAGTGGCGGCGGCTCGACCCGCGGTACCGGCGTCGTGAATTCCATTCTGGGACTTCCCGGCGTCAGAGTCTCCTGCCTCAGACCTTCCGGTCACAGATGCTACGGCGGACGCAGTCTTTGCGGCAGCAGCCCTAAGGGTTGCAGCAGGGCCGGAAGGAGAAGCCGCAGCATGACCATCTTCCCGGGCAGCCGGGTTGGGCACCTTATCCTCACGGGGCTTCCGTGCCGGAACTGCGGAATCGCGGGCAACGACGTGGGCGGGCGTCTCGGCCCGGTTCAGGAAATCGCGGCTGAAGAAGGGGATGAACCGGCCCAGAACAGTGGCGGCGAACAACAGGATGGCACCGAGCAGGCCAACAAGCATCGTTGATTCGAAGGAGGCCGCAGCGGCCAGGAAAAAGAAGCCGAGGGTGTACGACGCAGTGACGGAAGCGAACTGGTCAATCGACAACGAGCCGATGCGCAGGCTTGTCTGCGGGGTCAGCCGGCGGGCCACGAAGAGTGCCACAACTATGAGCGGCAGCAGGATGCCCAGGGCCAGGGAGAACAGGCTGCCCAGGTTCCAGAGATTGTAGGTTTCGGCGAACAACGGAAGCAGGGAGGCCACGAAGAGCAGGAGCCCGGCGGCGAAAACCGCGAGATCACGAGTGGTGAAGGGGCCCAGCGCTGCCTTGGCGCCGGCGCCGGATCCAACCGGCGCTGACGCACCGGGCGTAGCCACGGCAGTCGGCGTCACACCCGGCGCTGACGCCCCCGAAGCGGCGGCGCTTGTACCAGCGCCCGGCGTTGGAGAGCCGTTCCGGGGCGCATCAGTGTGGGCGGGGCTTGGGTTGTTCATTCGGTTCTCCTTAACGTGGCGCCACAGTCCAGGCGTTTCGGTGGTCACCGGCTCGCTCAAGCTCCGTGCCACATAATCACGATTACAACTCAGCCTAGTCAACGCCCCTGACGATCACTAGCCGGGCGTTCCGTGGACCGCACAGGAACAAACACGGCTTGGGACTGCCGCCGAAAAAGGCGTTGCCGCTTGACGCCTCCCGTGACTACTTCAATTCCCTTTTCCGGCGGAGCATCCGGACCTTCCACCGCAACGTGTCTGTGCGGCTAAAGCACCGCATGTCATCTGGAGGACTGTAGCCGCCGCTATTGACCCCGGCACCGCACAGACGTAACGTGGCTTCCGTCGGGAGGCGAATTTCTAAGGCCTCCGAGTCGCCAGCCGTCCACGGCAGGCGCACCGCCACGGGCTGGGGTTCGGCGGATTCATCGTGCAGCATGTGCATAGAAAGAATCCCAATCAGTAACCAAACCAGCCGGAACACCCTCGATCTGGTGAGTGGTGAGGACAGCACAACCAATGGCGCTGCTGGTCGCTCCCCGAATTGAAAGGCGCAGCCCACGCTAGGTGCTGCGGCCTCGCGGCTCTCTGTCTTTTATGAGGGCCACCAAATCACACGCGGACCTGCCGTAGCGGGATCCGTGGCTCCTGTTTATTTCTGCCTTCGGGCCTCAGGCTCCAGGTATCTGCAGAAAGTCTGAAACAAATGAAGCTATCACTCCGCCGCGTCCTGACTCTGTTCGCGGCAATACTGTTCGTCCTCGCAACGGGAATGACTGCCGCGCAGGCGGTCACGAACTTCGACAACGCTCCCCCAGGGAGCGCACTACACGAAGGGTTCCGGTGAGCCGGTCTGTACCCTCAACGGCCTCACCGTATCCTGTACGGGTACGCAGATCGCAGGCGTCGGGAACACAAACGCAACCGTTACATTGACCGTCACCAGCACGTTCACGGGCGTGTGCCACAATCCCGGATCGAAGAGCAAGGTCGTAGACCCGTTCACTGAGTCCGAGACCACGACCACATCCAGCGTGATCACGTCGACCAAGAACGGCAGGCTTGTCGTCCCGCCGCAGAGTGCGACCGGAACAAGCTCGCAGCAGTTCCTGGCTGATTTCAGCTGCCCGAACCCCAACTGGGAAGCGGATATCACTGGCACCAGCATCAGCTATGAGTACAGCCTGACGTTCGCCGGGTACACCCAGCCGGCCATCCTGGTCACTGGTTAGTCGAGCGCTATTGAGGTAGGGCAGGACCAGTCTGCCGCCGCTTGGAAATCAGTCCGCAAACCTATCGCTTGACTTACGGACTGCACGGCCCCGGAGAACCCGAGTTGGGGGCTCCGGGGCCCACCCACGTCTGATGACAGCGGGCAAGGCCAAACGTGCACTGCCCCCTCTATTTCCGTCCCGGGACAGGCGCGTGCCATTCAACGCATAATAAACGCCACTCACGGCTCCTCCTGTGATCAGCAGCACAGCACTGTGTGGCGTAGGCGATAGTCTGTCAACGGAACAGCTCCTTACGGGGTGCCGTGTCCCACGCCGCAGCCCAGCGAAGTGCCGGTGGCATGTGCCTAATCGCGGCCGGGACACACAGCATTCGAAGGTGGCAAAGAACGACGAATGATGAGGTTCACTATGTCCCAGGACATCACCCAGCCCGGTGCCGCCGTCGACGCCGGATCTTCCGTGCGGCCCGACCAGCAGGGCGACGCTTTCGAGAATCTGCTCCATGAACACCGCAGGTTTGAGCCCTCTCCCGAATTCAAGGCTTCCGCAGTTGTCACCGAGGCCGACTACGCGGAGTCCGAAGCGGACCGCCCAACTTTCTGGGCCAAGAAGGCCCGTGAGTTGCTCACCTGGAACAAGGATTTCACCGAAGCTTTGGACTGGTCCAACCCGCCGTTCGCCAAGTGGTTCGTGGGCGGCGAAATCAATGCCGCGTACAACGCTCTGGACCGCCACGTGGAAAACGGCCTGGGCGACCGGGTCGCCATCTACTTCGAAGGCGAACCCGGTGACACCCGCCAGTACACCTACGCGCAGCTGACCGAAGAAGTCAAGAAAGCCGCCAACGCGTTCGAATCCCTCGGCGTGGCCAAGGGAGACCGCGTCGCCGTCTACCTGCCCATGATCCCCGAGGCTGTCATCACGCTGCTGGCCTGCGCCCGGATCGGCGCGATCCACTCGGTGGTGTTCGGCGGTTTCTCCGCCGATGCCCTCCGCTCCAGGATCGAGGACGCCGAGGCCAAGCTGGTGGTCACCGCTGACGGCACATACCGCCGCGGCAAGCCGAGCGCCTTGAAGCCTGCCGTGGATGATGCCCTCGCCCGGGACGGCCACAGCGTGCAGAACGTCATCGTGGTCAAGCGCAGCGGCCAGGACGTGGACTGGCACACGGACCGCGACCTCTGGTGGGATGAAACCGTAGGCACGGCGTCAACGGAACACACTGCCGTTGGACATGACTCCGAGCACCCGCTTTTCATCCTCTACACCTCCGGGACCACGGGAAAGCCCAAGGGCATCCTGCACACCACCGGCGGTTACCTCACCCAGGGTGCCTACACGCACAGAGCAGTATTCGATCTGCATCCGGAAACGGACGTGTATTGGTGCACCGCCGACGTCGGATGGGTCACCGGCCACACCTACGTCACCTACGCGCCGCTCATCAACGGCGCTACCCAGGTGATGTACGAGGGCACCCCGGATTCGCCGCATCAGGGCCGTTGGTGGGAAATCGTGGAAAAGTACAAGGTCTCCATCCTCTACACGGCGCCGACGGCCATCCGGACGTTCATGAAGTGGGGCCGTGAGATCCCGGACAAGTACGATCTGTCCTCGCTGCGCCTGCTGGGCTCGGTGGGCGAATCCATTAACCCCGAAGCGTGGATGTGGTACCGGAAGGTCATTGGCGGGGACAAGACGCCCATCGTGGACACCTGGTGGCAGACCGAAACGGGCGCCCAGATGATCGCCCCGCTGCCCGGGGTCACAGCCACCAAGCCTGGCTCCGCGCAGGTTCCGCTGCCCGGCATCGCCGTGGACGTCGTGGATGAGATGGGCGAGTCGGTGCCCAACGGACATGGCGGCTTCCTGGTGATCCGGGAACCTTGGCCGGCCATGCTCCGCGGCATCTGGGGCGATCCGGAACGCTTCAAGGACACGTACTGGTCCCGCTTTGAGGCCATGTACTTCGCCGGCGACGGTGCCAAGAAGGACGAAGAAGGTGACATCTGGCTCCTGGGCCGCGTGGACGACGTCATGAACATCTCCGGGCACCGGCTTTCCACAACGGAGATTGAATCAGCACTGGTGAGCCACCCCGCCGTAGCGGAAGCCGCCGTCGTGGGTGCAGCAGACGAAACCACCGGTCAGGCAGTGGTGGCGTTCGTTATCCTCCGCGGGGACGCCATTGACTCCGGTGACGAGATCGTCCAGGAACTCCGCAATCACGTGGGTAAGGAAATCGGCCCGATTGCCAAGCCCAAGACCATCCTGGTGGTCCCGGAGCTGCCCAAAACCCGCTCCGGCAAGATCATGCGGCGCCTCCTCAAGGACGTGGCCGAGGGCCGCGAAGTCGGCGACGCCACCACCCTCTCGGACAATACGGTCATGCAGCAGATCGCCACTTCCCTGCGGAAGTGACATAAGGGCAACAGCAACAAAGCAACGACGGCGGCGCTTCACTGGTATGCGGGGGGCGCCGCCGCCGTATGCTGGGGGCAGTCCTGCTGATCGACCGAAGGAACGCCCATGCTGCCTGCCGCACGACACCAGGTCATTGTGGACGCCGTCCAACGGGAACGGGTGGTCCGCGTGTCCGACCTCGCGCAGCAACTGGGTGTCTCGCTGATGACCATCCGCCGGGATATTGAACTCCTGGAAGAATCCGGGCAGCTCGAGCGCATTCACGGTGGAGCCAAACTGCCAGGTGGCGCCAGCACTCACGAACCGGGCTTCGAACTGAAGTCCACACAGCTCACCGCGGAGAAGCGGGCCATCGCGGTGGAAGCCGCCGCGATGGTGCAGGAGGGCATGGCAGTTGGCCTGAGCGCCGGCACTACCACCTGGGCTCTGGCAGAACAGCTGGTTCACGGTCCGCGGATCACCGTGGTTACCAACTCCATCCGGATCGCAGATCTCTTCCACCACGGCTCCTCAGCGGGGGCGGCCCGTTTCTCCTCCACGGTGATCCTGACGGGAGGCGAGCGCACGCCGTCGGACGCCCTGGTTGGGCCCATCGCCACTGCAGCGCTGAAGCAGCTGCACCTGGATGTTCTGTTCCTGGGCGTGCATGGCATGGATGAGGCAGCCGGCTTCACCACCCCCAACATCCTCGAGGCAGAAACCAACAGGGCATTTGTTGCTACCGCACGCAAGATGGTGGTGCTGGCTGACCACAGCAAGTGGGGCACGCTTGGCATGAGCAGCATCGCCGATCTCGAAGCAGCTGACGAGGTCATCAGTGATGACGGACTCAGCCCCGAGGCCCAGCGCATCCTGGGCGAGCGGGTCGGCAAGCTGAGGATCACCCGGATCGCCGCTCCCGGACTAGATTGGACATCATGACTGACGCACCTTCCTCCTCCGACGCCGGCACTGCCTCCTCCAACTCCATTCTTGTGATCAACGGCCCCAACCTGAACCTCCTGGGTACCCGTGAACCGGAAAAGTACGGCACGTCCACGCTGGCGGACATTGAGCAGCTTGCCATTGAGGCCGCTTCCGGGCATGGCCTCACCGTGGATTGCGTCCAGTCCAACCACGAAGGCGACCTGATCGACGCCATCCACGCGGCGCGGGGCACCGCCCTCGGCATCGTCATCAACGCCGGCGCCTATACGCACACCTCGGTGGCACTGCGTGACGCGTTGGCTGCCGTGGCGCTTCCCGCCGTCGAGGTCCACATCACCAATGTGCACCAGCGCGAGGAGTTCCGGCACCATTCTTACCTCTCACCGGTATGCACAGCGGTGATCGTGGGCGCGGGCGTGCAGGGCTACAAGCTGGCCATCGACTTTCTGGCCATGCGGCGCTAGCCCTTCTGCTGCCTGTTGCGGCGCCGCCTACGTTGGTTGGCGCCGCCTACTTCTGGATACAGGGCCCTGGCGCCACCGGGGCGTTCAAAGCCGGCGCCTGCGCCACCAGCGGCGCAAGGTCCGCCATGGTGATGGCGAAGCCCAGCTCCTCGTCAGAGGTGGTCTTGGCGAAGACAACACCCGCCACAGTCCCGTCCATGGTCAAAAGCGGGCCTCCGGAGTTCCCCGGCTGGACGTTGCCGGCGATCCGGTAAACCTCCTGCGGCGCCGCGTTGTTGCCGTAAATGTCCGGCACCAGCACGGTCACTATGTCTTGGACACTTGCCGGCTGAGCCTGGAACGGGCCGCCGTGCGGGTAGCCGGAGAACGCCGCTGTGGAGCCCGGGGGGAGGTTACCGCCCAGGGCCAGCGGGTCCGCCGGCAATCCACCCACGGAAAGCACGGCAAGATCGTTCACGGTGTCGAAGTGCACCACTGAACCGGGCAGCGCGCCCACGCCCGGTATTTCCACCACCGGCTGCGACACGCCCGCCACGACGTGGGCATTAGTAACCACTTTCCCTTCCGCCACCACAAACCCGGTGCCGGTCTGGTTCTGGCCGCACTGGAAGGCCGTACCCGTGATCTTGAGCACCGATCGCGCTGCCTCGTTCAGAGCCGGCGTGTCCGTGCTGGCATCTGGAATCACGGCCGGCTGGCCCTGCCCGAACCCTTCGATCAGGGTGGGGATCCCGTCCCCGATCACCACAGACCGCAGCTGCGCCATGGTGGCCTTCACGGGTGTGGGAGTGGCCCCGTCGATGACGCGGATCACCTTTGATTCGGCCAGTTGCTGGGACAGGAAGGGCACGCCCAGGGTGCTGACGCTGAACGCCAGCATGGACATCACCAGCGCAGACACCACCACGTTCGCCAGACCGCCCACCAGCCTGTCAATGGCACGCAGGGGCTGGATCCGCACCACGCCGCGGATTTTCCGTCCGATCATGGTCCCGATGCCGTGGCCCATCACTACCAGTACGACGGCGGCAGCTACCACCGCGGTCAGGCGCCAGTTGGGATCGGAGACGAGGCTGCTGACAAGGGGGATGGCCAGGAAGGCGGCGACAGCACCTGCCGCGAATCCGGCGATGCCCCCGACAGTAACGAGGAATCCGTTGCGCAGGCCGTAGAACAGGTACGAAATCAGGGCCAGGATCAACGCCAGGTCCAGAAGGGTCAGGCCAAACACTAAGGCTCCTCACAAAGGGGTCAAGCCCCAATTCTAATGTTCATCCCTGACAATCAGCCCCAAACCAGGTCCTGACGGACCTTCAGCGGGCGTTTCGCATGCCAAGTACGTCACAGACAGTTGAAAATTCTGAAACAATGGCAAAAGCGTCACAGCCGACTTATTAATTCAGGAGATTTCATGGACATCGAGGTACTGCGCCGAGCGCCCCTTTTCGCCACGCTGGACGACGAAGCGTTCCGTCTGCTGACAGATGAGCTGACAGAGGTGGACCTTTCGCGCGGTGCGTCGGTATTCCGGGAAGGCGACCAGGGGGACCAGCTGTACTTCATCGTCTCCGGCAAGGTGAAACTGGGCCGCACGTCCCCCGACGGCCGCGAGTCCCTGCTTGCCATCCTCGGCCCGGGTGAACTGTTCGGCGAGATGGCACTGTTCGATCCGAGCCCCCGCACGGCAACAGCAACCGCAGTCTCGGAAACCCGGCTCGCCGGCCTCCGCAATGACAGCCTCAACACCCTGCTGCGCACCCGCCCGGAGGTGTCCGCCCAGCTGCTCCAGGCACTGGCCCGCCGGCTCCGCCGCACCAACGATTCATTGTCGGACCTCGTGTTCTCGGATGTTCCGGGCCGTGTGGCCAAGGCGCTGCTGGACCTCGCAGACCGATTCGGCCGCCCGGCAACGGATGGTGTGCTGGTGGCCCACGAGCTCACCCAGGAAGAACTTGCCCAGCTGGTGGGCGCCTCCCGCGAAACCGTGAACAAGGCCCTCGCAGAGTTCGTTCAGCGCGGCTGGCTGCGCCTGGAGGCCCGAGCCGTCGTCATCCTGGACATGCAGCGCCTGCGCCAGCGCTCCCGGTAGTCCAAAACGCAAAGAGAGCGGGGCCGGCACCAGTAATGGTGCCGGCCCCACTTTTTTGGTTATAGAAGGCGGCCCTAGCGCTCCCGCTGCGGCTCTCCCGCGACGGT
The DNA here is from genome assembly GCF_059383595.1 of Pseudarthrobacter sp. MDT1-40-2. Classification (NCBI taxonomy): domain Bacteria; kingdom Bacillati; phylum Actinomycetota; class Actinomycetes; order Micrococcales; family Micrococcaceae; genus Pseudarthrobacter; species Pseudarthrobacter sp. MDT1-40-2. The sequence continues at coordinate 1,130,417 of NZ_JBWZCL010000001.1, forward strand.
CTTGGCGGCCTCTACCTCGAGCAGCAGCTTTCCGTCTTCTTCGACCAGGCGCGGCTGGTAGACGTGGGCTTTGCGTTTGTAGCTGAGGTAGGCGATGCAGCCGTTGGCGTTCGCCATCTTCTCGAGCATGATCTCGGAGCCCGGTACCAGGAGTTCGCCCAGCGTATGGCCGACGGTGTTGGGCTGGCCCACTTCGTCGCCCAGGGCGGAGGTGTCGCGGGTGGCCATGATTGCGGCCGGGCTGACCCACCGGCCCCATACCCCCTTGTCCTCAAGCAGGGTGGGTTGCTGGTTCATGGGCACTGTGGCGGCGAAGTACCGGGTGTTGAACCGGCGGTGCGCGAAGTCCGGACTCAGCCAGTTCACCAGTGGCCTCAGCAGATCACTGCGAACGGAAAGGCCTCGCTTTGCCAGGACATCGGTGAAGGACTTCTCCTGCTCGGCCACGGCCCTCCGGGCACGCATCCAGTCTGGAGTAAAGGTCGATTCCACGGTGGTGGAGAGGTCCGTTCCCGCGAGCAGCACGCCGGTTTCCTCGAAGAGTTCACGGATGGCGCCCACCACGTGGCGGCGCGCCAGCCCGACGTCAGTGGTTCCCATCAGTTCGGCCCACTGCTGCGGCGAGGGACCCAGCCAGCCTACGGAGTCGTCGTCGGACGGTTCCAGCGAACCACCCGGGAAGGCCAGAACGCCCAGCGGCGAGGAGCCGGGCCGGTAAGCCAGCCAGGTTTCCAGGCCGTTGGGAGAGTCGCGGAGCAGGACTACGGAGGAGGCAAAACGCGCCGCCCGGGCTGTCCTTTCACCGTGCTCCAGCCAGCTCTGCGCCGAGCCAACAAGCTCTGCGGGCAGAACAAACAATCTTCTGGCTAGCTGAGGCAAAGGGAACCGGTCCTAGCTGAATTCGGCAATCAGTTCGACTTCCACCGGGGAGTCGAGGGGCAGGACGGTAACACCGACGGCGGAACGGGCGTGCTGCCCGGCCTCGCCGAAGACCTGGCCCAGGAGTTCTGACGCACCGTTGATCACGCCGGGCTGGCCGGTGAAGGAGGCGTCCGAGGCAACGAAGCCAACGACCTTGACGATCCGGGTGATGCGGTCCAGATCGCCAATGACGCTCTTGACTGCGGCCAATGCGTTGACGGCACAGATGGCGGCATACCGCTTGGCATCTTCCGGTGTAACGGTGGCCTCATCCGAGGCACCTTCGCTTCCGGAGGATACTTTGCCGGTTCCTTGGAGTTTGCCGTTAATAAAAGGCAGTTGGCCGGAGGTATAAACGTGGTTCCCGGAGATGATCGCCGGCACGTAGGCGGCCACCGGGGCGGCAACCTCGGGAAGTTCCAGTCCAAGACCGGCAAGGCGCTGTTCGACGGCGGATACCGGGGCTGCGGGCGCTCCGGCAGTGGCCTCGGAAGAGGTAGTCATGGCTACTGCTTCTCCCGCTTAAGGTAGGCCACCAGTCCGTTGCCGTCAGGCCCGGCGACCACCTGGACAAGCTCCCAGCCGTCCTCGCCCCACTGATCCAGAATCTGCTTGGTGGCGTGAATAATGAGCGGAATTGTCGCGTACTCCCATTTGGTCATGAGCTTAAGCCTAGCCCTTGACGGTAAAGTGGAAAACATGGCGACTCGCAACAACCCACTTTTCGACACAGCTACCACCCTGGGCAAGTTGCTCGGCTTCCTGGGTGTTAGTGCCATTTGTGGTGTCCTCGTGGCGGGGCTTCTGGTTCCCGCTGCTGCTGTGAGCGGCACAGCCGCCAGCAGTTCCATAGAGTTTTTTGATGCCCTTCCTGCAGAGCTCCAGGTGGAGCCTCCCAGCCAGTCCACCAAGGTCCTGGCTGCGGACGGAAGCGTGATCGCCACACTCTTCGAGGAAAACCGGACCCGCGTTGGCCTGGACCAGATTTCCCCTTATATGCAGGAAGCCGTGATTGCGGTTGAAGACAGCCGGTTCTACGAGCACGGCGGAGTGGACACTACCGGTATCCTCCGGGCCGTGGTTGCCACCGCCCAGGGCAATCGGCAGGGTGCCTCCACTATCACCCAGCAGTATGTCAACAACGTCCTCAACTCCAAGCTGGCTGCGGAAGGCAACGACGAGGACATCCTCCTTAACGGCGTCAACAAGGGTGTTGGCGACAAACTCCGCGAGATGAAGCTGGCCATTGCGCTGGAAAAGGAATTCACCAAGGAGCAGATCCTTGAGGGCTACCTGAACATTGTCTTCTTCAACGTCAACGCCTATGGCATCGAGGCCGCGTCCAAGCTCTTCTTCAGCACCAGCGCCAAGGACCTGACGCTGCCGCAGGCTGCATTGCTCGCCGGCCTGGTGAACAGCCCTTCAGCTTTTGACCCGATCGCCAACCCGGAGGCTTCCCAGGAGCGCCGCGACCTGGTGCTGGGCCTCATGCTGAACCAGGGAAAGATCACCCAGGAAGAGCACGACGCCGCTGTTGCCACTCCGGTGGAAACGAACGTCACCCCCACCCGGCAGGGTTGCTCCTACGCGTCAATGGCTCCCTACTTCTGCGACTACGTCATCCACCTGCTGCTGAACAACCCGGCCTACGGCGCCACGGAGGAAGACCGCCGGAACGCCATCTTCCGCGGCGGCCTCACCATCACCACCACCCTTGATCCCGTGGCCCAGAACGTTGCCCAGGTCCAGGCGGATTCCGCTGCCGGCGCCAACCCGGACAAGTGGGGCGCTTCCATGGTCTCCGTGCAGCCGAACACGGGCAAGATCGTCACCATGGCCCAGAACACCGTGCCCCTGCCGGCGGACGGGAAGTTTGACCAGACCCAGAACTTCAACGTGGACCAGCAGGACAAGGACGGCAACGACCTCAATGGCCTGGGCGGTTTCCAGCCCGGCTCCACCATGAAGCCATTCACTCTCGCCCAATGGCTGAACGAGGGCAAATCGCTGAGTACCAGAGTCAACGCCGCTCAGCGCGTCTACCCCCCGGGCTTCCCGTGGCGGAACACTTGCCCCACCCCTGTGGACGGCTTCTATTCAAAGGCCGCGGGAAGTGAGGACCTCCAGAACGCTGAAGACAACTGGTACCGGACGTTGGATGTCCTTGACGGATTCAAGAACTCCATCAACACGGCCACCTTCGCTTCGGCCGCCCAGGTGGACCTGTGCGGAATCCAGAAGATCGTGGACGCTGTTGGCATTCACGGCGGAAACCCCATCGGGGACGATCCCAACCCGAAGGTGCCGATGACGCGCCTTGCCAACCTCATTGGCTCCACGCAGACTGCTCCGCTCACCATGGCTGCCGCGTTTGCCGCGTTCGCCAATGACGGCCGCTACTGCGAGCCGATCGCCGTTACCTCCGTCACGGACCCCACCGGAGCGCAGCTTCCGGCGCAGTCCAGCAATTGCGTTGACGCGGTCAAGCCCGAGGTTGCGCGCGGCGTGGCCTATGCAATGCAGGAAGTCATGAATTCCGGCTCCGGTTCGCTGATCCAGCCCCGGCTTTCCACCCGGACTGCCTTCCCGATCGCGGCCAAGACCGGAACGAATGACACGAACGGCTCTACCTGGGTGGTCGGCTACACAACGGGCCTGGCCACGGCCGCCTGGTTCGGCGATCCCCTGGGGAACCAGAGCCGCATGGGCCGGGACCTGACCATCAACGGCAACTTCTACAAGGCCATTGACGGTTACATGATTGCCGGTCCCATGTTCACTACTTTCATGCGCGATGTCGCACCGGGCTATGGAACAAACCCGTTCACAGCGCCCCCCAGCAACCTGGTCTCCGGTGCTCCCGCCCGATCATCCACCCCGGCAGCCCCGGCGCCTGCTCCGGCCGCACCCCCGGCGCCTGCGCCGGCCGCACCCCCGGCTGCCGAACCGCCCGCTCCTGCCGAACCGCCCGCTCCGGCTGAAGAGCCCGAGAACAACGGCAATGGTAACGGCAACGGCAACGGCGGGGACGACTAACACACATGGCTGACGGAACCACGTTCGCGGCCAGGACCCGCTCCCTGGGCCGCGGACTGGCGGGGACCGCTGGGATGGGTGCCGCCGTCGGGCTTGCTGCCTTTGGTTACGGCCTCTGGGAGAAGAACCAGTTTGAGCTCCGCGAGGAGTTCCTGCCCATCCTGCCGCCCGGCCAACGGCCGCTCCGGGTCCTGCACCTGAGCGACATCCATTTTGTCCCTGGCCAACGGGCCAAGGCCGGGTGGTTGAAGTCCTTGGCAGAGCTCGAACCGGACCTGGTAGTCAATACCGGGGACAACCTGAGCCATCCCGCCGCCATTGACCCGCTGCTGGAGGCGCTGGCCCCGCTGCTGCGGTTCCCGGGCGTGTTCGTTCCGGGTTCCAACGACTACTTCGGACCGTCACTGAAGAATCCGGCCTCCTACCTGCTGGGCCCATCCAAGGTCCGCCTGGAGTCGAAGGTGCTTGACTGGCCGCGACTGCGCTCCGGGTTCGGGATGGCCGGCTGGGTAGACCTGACCAACCGCAACCAGTCCATTCCCCTGAACGGCATGCGCTTCGATTTCTCCGGTGTGGATGATCCGCACCTGAACCGGGAGCAGTACGCCGGCTGGCCCCGCGGAACCCGCGGCCAGGACAACAAGCCGCACCTGCGCGTCGCTGTCATCCATGCACCCTACCAACGGGTCCTGGACCACTTCACCGAAGAGGGCGCGGACCTGTTGCTGGCGGGCCACACGCACGGTGGGCAGCTTTGCATCCCGGGCTACGGTGCGCTCGTGTCCAACTGCGACCTCCCCACCTGGCGGGCCAAGGGCCTCAACGACTGGGAAAGCAACGGACATACGACGCCGGTCAACGTCTCAGGCGGTATCGGCACCTCCCGCTTCGCCCCGGTCCGGATCGCGTGCCGGCCGGAAGCCGTACTGCTGACGCTCACCTCCCCCGCAGAGGCCTAGCTGTACAGGCGTTTTTGCGATCCGCGTCACAAAAAAGCCCTGAGTGGTATCAGCCCATGGCATAGGGTAGTTGCTACGGGAAACTACTCGATAGAGGCTTGAGAAGCGGCATGGCGAAGACGCAAGGTTCATTTTTCACATCAATCAGCCGTCTGTATCCACACATGAGGCCCATCATGCCCAGGCTGGTCATGGGACTGGTCTGCGCATTGCTGGCGAGCGTAGTGGCCTTGGCTATCCCGCAGGTGCTACGGGTTCTGATCAACGAGACCCTCCACGCCGGCGGTGCCACCACCGCGGTGTGGATCGCAGCCGGCATCGTGCTGGTGCTGGGCGTGGCGGAAGCGGGCCTCGTTGCGCTGCGGCGTTATTTCGTGATCAACCCGGCCACCACAGTGGAGACCCGGATGAGGGTGTCCCTGTACCACCACCTGCAGGACCTGACGGTGTCTTTCCACGACCGCTGGGGTTCCGGGCAGTTGCTGTCCCGCGCCATGACCGACCTCAATTTCCTGCGCCGCTGGATGGCCTTCGGCGCGATCATGTTAGTGGTTACCAGCATTACCGTCGTCCTCGGCATCTCCGTAATGTTCGCCATGAGCTGGCAGTTGGCACTGATCTTCCTCGCAGCAGCCGTCCCGATGATGATCAAGGCCTTCCAATTCCGCACGCGGTTCAGCAAGGTGGCCCGGCTCAGCCAGGACCAGGCCGGAGACCTCGCAACAACCGTCGAGGAGTCTGTGCACGGCATCCGCGTCTTGAAGGCCTTCGGCAGGAGCCGCGAAGCCTTGGAAAACTTCAACGAGCAGGCCGAGGAACTGCGACAGACGGAGATCGCGAAGGCCAAGCAGCAAGCCACCTTCACCTTGCTCGTCACGCTGTTGCCCGAATTAGCGCTCGGTACGGGACTGGTAGTGGGCGTGCTGCTGGTGGCCGATGGCAGCCTCAGCATCGGGGCATTGGTTGCCTTCTTCGCCACGGCTGCGGTGATCGCCACACCCGTTGAGTTCTGCGGCACCCTCCTGGCCATGGCACTCATGGCCAAGACCGCCGTCGACCGCCATTTTGAGGTGATGGATTCCGCCAACACCATCACCAGCCCGGAGAGCCCGGTCCGTCCGGCGGAAGTGCGCGGCGCACTGGACTTCAACAATGTCACTTTCGCTTTCGAGGACGCGCCAGGCAAGCCCATCCTGAAGGACATCAACCTGGAAGTACGGCCCGGTGAAACAATGGCACTGGTGGGCATCACCGGCAGCGGCAAAAGCGCCCTGCTGCAGCTGGTCCCCCGCCTGTACGAGGTCACCGAGGGTTCCATCACCATCGACGGCGTGGATCTGCGGGAGTTCGACGTCGGAGAGTTGCGCCGAGTGGTGGCCGTCGCCTTCGAGGACACCACTCTCTTCTCCAATTCAGTCCGGGACAACGTGCTGTTGGGCGCCCCGGATCCCAGCAACGAAGCGCTCGACGAAGCCCTGGACGTGGCCCAGGCGCACTTTGCCTACGCGCTCCCGGACGGTGTGGACACGCTGATTGGCGAAGAAGGCCTGAGCCTCTCCGGCGGACAGCGGCAGCGCATCGCCCTGGCCCGCGCCATCGCCGCCAAGCCCCGCGTCCTGGTGCTGGACGATCCACTCTCCGCGCTGGACGTCAACACCGAAGAACTGGTGGAGGCCAGGCTGCGCGAGGTGCTCACCGGAACCACCACCCTGATCGTCGCCCACCGTCCCTCCACCGTGGCACTTGCTGACCGGGTGGCTCTGCTGGAGGAAGGCCGGATTACCGCCGTCGGCACGCATTCTGAGCTCCTGGCTTCCAACCCGCACTACCGGTACGTGATCGCCAGCCTGGAAACCGGACCACGTGACCTCGATTCAGAACTATCAGACCTCGACGACGAGGCGGAGGAGTCCCTTCGATGAGCACCGCAACCTTTGGCACCGCCAACGAGGACAACGCCCACCTCAGCAAAAGCGACAGCAAGGCAGTACGACGCCGGTCACTGGCCTTGCTGGGGTCCCTGATCCATCCGCTGCGGGTCAGGTTCTGGCTCACGATCGTGATGGTCGTGCTTTCCCAGGCCGCCCGGGTGGCCGGGCCGGTGCTGATAGCCTTTGGCATCGACCGGGCCCTGCCCGCCCTGCAGGCCGGGGACAACCTGCCCCTGGTGCTGACCGGCGTGGCGTATCTCTGCGCAGCAGTAGTTGCTGCCGTGCTGACCTCCCTGTATGTCACGTCCACGGCAAAACTGAGCCAGGCCATGCTTTTGGACCTGCGCGTACGGGTCTTCCAGCACACCCAGCGCCTCAGCCTTGAGTTCCACGAGAACTACACCTCGGGCCGCATCATCGCCCGGCAAACCTCCGACCTGGAAGCGCTGCGCGAACTGCTGGATTCCGGCGTGAGCTCGCTGGCCTCCGGATTGCTGTTCATGGTGTTCACGGCAGTCACCATCTTTGCCCTGGACTGGCGGAGCGGGCTGCTGATCCTGGCCGCCGGCGTGCCCATGTACTTCCTCTCGCGCTGGTACCAGAAGCACTCCCAGATCGCCTTCCGCCAGTCCCGGGTGGTCTCCGCCCGGCTGATTGTGCACTTCGTGGAGACCATGACTGGCATCCGCGCCGTGAAGGCTTTCCGCAAGGAGCGCGAAAACGCCGCCAAGTACGGCCAACTGGCCGAGGACTACCGCCTGGTGACCGTCCGCTCCATCAACCTCAACGGCATCTTCCAGCCCGGGCTGGTGCTGATCGGCAACATCTGCGTCGCCGTCGTCCTGCTCCTGGGAGGTTTCCGGGTACTGACCGGGGGGCTCGAGGTGGGTGTGCTGTTGGCCCTGATCCTGTCCACGAAGCGGTTCTTCCAGCCCGTTGACCAGATGGCCATGTTCTACAACTCCTTCCAGAGCGCTCAGGCGGCTTTGGAGAAGGTGTCCGGGCTCCTGGAAGAGATCCCCACCGTCCGGCCGCCCAGGAACCCGGTAGCGCTCAAAGAGGCCAAGGGCGCCATCGACTTCAACGACGTCGAGTTCGGCTATGGCGACGGTCCGCTGGTGGTGCCCAGGCTGAACCTCCACATCCCCGCCGGCCAGACCGTTGCATTGGTGGGGCAGACCGGCGCCGGTAAGTCCACGCTGGCCAAGCTCATTGCCCGCTTCTACGATGTTTCGGCCGGCTCCATCACCCTCGATGGCGTGGACCTGCGGAAACTGGCCACACAGGACCTGCGGCATAACATCGTGATGGTCACCCAGGAGGCGTTCCTGTTCAGCGGCTCGGTGGCGGACAACATAGCCCTGGGCCGGCCCGCCGCCTCCCGCGCGGAGATCGAGGAAGCGGCCAGGGCAGTGGGCGCCCACGACTTCATCATCGAGCTGCCCGAAGGCTACGACACGGACGTCAACAAGCGCGGCGGGCGGGTGTCCTCCGGACAGCGCCAGCTGATCAGCTTCGCCCGTGCCTACCTTGCCCGCCCGGCGGTGCTGATCCTGGACGAAGCCACGTCCTCGCTGGACATCCCTTCCGAGCGCCTGGTCCAGACAGGCCTGTCGCGGCTGCTTGCCGGCGTCTCCGGCGGCGCAGGCCGGACTGCGTTGATCATCGCGCACCGGCTCTCCACCGTGGAGACTGCGGACCGTGTGCTGGTGGTGCACGACGGCCAGGTCGTGGAGGACGGCACGCCGGCGGAACTGATCGGCGACGGCGGACGGTTCGCCCAGCTGCACGGGGCCTGGAAGGACTCGCTCGTCTAAGCCCTGGGGCACGGTTCGCGGGATTCTTCCTCTCCGGCGGTTCGATTTCGCTTCGGGACCGGCCATCGGCTATTCTTGTAAAGTTGCTTTTGCAGCGGATCGGGATGTGGCGCAGCTTGGTAGCGCGCGTCGTTCGGGACGACGAGGTCGCAGGTTCAAATCCTGTCATCCCGACCAATGAAAAAGAGGGCCTCCTTGCGGAGACCCTCTTTTTTGTTTCAGGTATTGCTTACATCGGGTCAGGCCAGTTGCCCACGGCCTGCGGATTGCTCATCGGATCAGGCCAGTTACCCACGGCGGTGGAGACATTCGTGGAATCCGTGACGGATCCTGCGGACAGGATCGCCGGACCAGCAGCGGAGAACGCCAAAGCCCCAGCCAAGACGGCGGCAGCTGCAATCTTCTTCAACATGTGTGAGTTCCTCAATACGAGTCGGATTCGTTACAGAGGCGGGCACCGCCCTTGTTGACATACATTGTAAAATGTTTTCCACAGGCACTGTCAAGCATTGATGGAAAGTCTGTAAGTAAAAAGGAGGAAATCCTGTGGGGAACGGATTCGGGGAGAAGCTCCGCGCCGAGCGACTTGATCGTGGGTTAACGCAGGCCGAGCTCGGAAAAGGCCTCTACTCCCCCAGCTACATATCCCTTCTGGAGAGCGGCCGGCGCGAACCCACGGCGGACGTTATCGAAGAGCTTGCCCGCCGGCTGGAACTGGCTCCCAAAGCCCTCGAGGCCTGGAGCCAGCCCATCTCCGTGAGCGATGCCGAATACGTTCTGGCTGGCCTGTACGCGCGCCAGGCCTGGGACCTGCGGGACTACCCGCTGGCGGCCAGCCATGCCGCCACGGCCGCCCGGATCGCCCTGGAAGGCAAGAACACCAGCGCATGGTGGAACATGACCTACATGCAGGCCGAGTGCCTGATCAAGCAGGGCGAATGGCAGGAATGCCAGAACATCATGGAGCGCCTGCTCGACCACCCCATGGCCAAAGAGTCCGCAGGGCTGGGAGTCCGGGCCCGGCAGATGCTTGCCGCAGTCCATCAGGCTCAGGGCCAGCTGAGTGCCGCCGTCGAACATGCCATGGAAGCCGTGCGGCTCTGTGAGCAGCTGCCGCCGGGATCCACGCTGATCATCGGCGCCCACCGGGCACTCATTGGTGCCTTGGCGGAAAGCGGCCGGTTGGAGGAAGCGTGGGGCTACTGCCAGGCCATGAGCGAGCAGGTGGATGACAACTCCATGTCCCAACTGGCCGGCGAGGTGGCCTGGGTGATCGGCAACGTGGCGTTTATGCGGCATGACTATACAGAAGGCATCAAGTACCACGAACGCGCGGCCAAGATGCTCTCCCCGGCCAATGACATCGACCTGTGGGCGCGCTTCAACAAGGCTTCTGCTGCGGTGCGGCTGTCTTCCGGAATCGTGGAACCGGAAACCCTGTCCGCGATTGAGCGCGCCGAACTGGCCCTGTCCATCGTGGGCGGCAACAAAACGGACCAGCTGGAAGTTGCGTTCATCAGGGCCCGCTGGCTCTACCTCACGGGGGACATCGACAGCGCCGTGGCCAAGCTCCGCGGAATCCATGCCGAACGTGAATCCCTGGCCCGGCATACGTCCGGCGAGGTGTCGCTGCTGCTGGGCAAGGCACTCAAAGCCGCTGGCGAGGCCGAGGAAGCCCTGGGTTACCTGGACGAGGCGCAGAAAGACTTCAGCGCGGCCGGCGCCAACGACCGCGTGCAGCAGGCACTTGACGCGGTCCTCGAGATCAGGCTGGCCCAGCAGCGGGCCGCGGCCTCAGCCAAGGTAGGCTGAGGCGCCGCGGTTCCCTGCTGGATGCAGCGGGCGCTAGGCGAACTGCTGGCCCGTCAACTTCTCGTAAGCCTCAACATAGCGGCTGCGGGTGCGCAGGATGACGTCCTCAGGCAAGGCCGGAGGCGGGGTGTCGGAGGATTTGTCCCAGCCGGACTGGGGGGACGTGAGCCAGTCACGGACATACTGCTTGTCGTATGAGGGCTGTGCCTGCCCGGGCGTGTAGGTGGCTGCGTCCCAGAACCGCGACGAGTCGGGGGTCAGCACTTCGTCGCCCAGCGTGATGCTTCCCGAGACGGCGTCGTAGCCGAACTCCACTTTGGTGTCAGCCAGGATGATGCCCCGCTTGCGGGCGATCTCCTCCGCAACGGTGTAGATGTGCAGCGTCAACTCACGCAACCGGGCAGCAATATCATCCCCCACAATGGACACCATGGCGTCGTAGCTGATGTTCTCATCGTGTTCTCCCACATCAGCCTTGGCCGACGGCGTGAAGATGGCGGCGTCCAATCGGGATCCATCCACCAGGCCCTCCGGCAGCGGAATGTTGCAGACGGTGCCGGACCGGCGGTATTCCACCAGTCCCGAGCCCGTGAGGTAGCCGCGGGCAATGCATTCCACGGGGAACATGTCCAGCTTCTTGCAGATCATGGCCCGGCCGGCAACAGCCTCCGGTACGCCGTCCTCAACCGTGGACGCCAGGACATGGTGCTCAACGTCCAACTGGTCGAACCACCACAGGCTCAGCTGGGTAAGGATGCGCCCCTTGTCAGGGATCTCGCTCGACAGCACGTGGTCGAAGGCGCTGATGCGGTCGCTGGCAACCACCAGTACGCAGTCCTGGCCGTGACTCTGCCGAACGGTGTCGTCCGCGGGCTCATAAAGGTCGCGGACCTTGCCGGAATACACATGGGTCCAGCCGGGCAGGTCCGGAGCATCAGTTTCCAGTCCGCCGGGGAAGTTCTCTGTCACGTTAATCCTTTGCTGTGGTTACAGGCAGCGCGCCGGTGCGCGTACCGGCAACTTTGATTTCGCCGCGGGCAGCCTTGCGGCCTATGTCCGTCCGGAACTGGGCACCATCGAGCTTGACCAGCTCAACGCCGTCGTACGCTTTTTCCCTTGCCTCCACCAGATCCCGGCCGAGAGCAACCACCGCAAGCACGCGGCCACCGGCGGAGATCACCTTGCCGTCCTGGTCGAACGCAGTACCGGCATGAACCACGTGGACGCCTTCAAGCTCCTCCACCTTCTTCAGGCCACGAATGCGGTCGCCTGTTCGCGGGGCGTCCGGGTAGTTTTCGGACGCAATGACGACGGCGACAGCGGTCTCGGGCGACCAACGCAGCTCTTCTGCCTTGTCCAGTTCGCCCTTGGCGGCAGCCAGAAGCAGCGCACCGAGCGGAGTCCTGAGCCGCGCCAGGACTGCCTGGGTTTCCGGATCGCCGAAGCGGACGTTGAATTCGATGACGCGGGTCCCTCGGGAAGTGAGCGCCAGGCCGACGAACAGCACGCCGACAAACGGAGTCCCACGCCGGGCCATCTCGTTCACCGTGGGCTGGGCGACGCGGTCCAGTACTTCCTGAACCAGGCCTTCGGGCGCCCATTCGAGCGGTGTATAGGCACCCATGCCGCCGGTGTTGGGGCCTTCGTCATTGTCGTAAATGCGTTTGAAGTCCTGGGCCGGGGAGAGCGCTACGGTGTTCTTGCCGTCGGAGAGGACGAAGACCGAGACCTCGGGTCCGTCGAGGAATTCCTCGATGACGACCGTTCCGCCGGCATCAAAGCAGGACTGGGCGTGGGCCAGGGCGGCGGCCCGGTCCTTGGTGACCACAACGCCCTTACCGGCAGCCAGGCCGTCGTCCTTAACCACGTAGGGGGCACCAAAGGTATCAAGGGCGGATTCGGCTTCGGCGGTATTCGTGGCCACGAGTGCCATAGCTGTGGGAACGCCGGCCTCGGCCATCACTTCCTTGGCAAACGCTTTCGAAGCCTCCAGCTGGGCTGCGGCCTTGCTGGGCCCGAACACCGGAATACCTGCTTCCCGAACGGCGTCGGAAACGCCCGCCGCCAGTGGCGCCTCGGGGCCAACCACCACCAGGTCCACGGAGAGTTTGGCGGCGAGTGCGGCCACCGCTTCGGGATCGTTGGCGTTGATGGGGTGAGTCGGAACCAGCTTGCTGATCCCTGCGTTACCCGGCGCCGCGTGGACCTCGGAAACGTTGGAGTCTTCCAACAGGGAACGGACAATGGCGTGTTCGCGGCCTCCAGGGCCAATGACAAGTACCTTCACAGTTCCCAAGGGTACTTTGTGCCCCGCCGCGAGCCTAAGAGGGAATGCGGAGATTACTGGTCCGGCTGGTCCGGTAGTCAAACGGTGGCCGGCATGTCCTCCCGCCCGTTCTCCTCGCTGCTGCCGCCGGCGGGACCATCCGCGGCCCGCTCGAGCCGAATGATGACGCCCTTGGAGACGGGTGTATTGCTGCCCTTGACGGTGTCGTCGAGGGGCACCAGGACGTTCCCCTCCGGATAGTAAACAGCCGCACAGCCCCGGGCGCTGGGGTAGGCCACCACGCGGAATTTGCGCAGCACGCGGTCCTTGCCGTCCGCATACTCCCCGTGCACATCCACCAGGTCACCGTCAGAGAACCCCAATTCTGTAAGGTCCTCCGGGTTCACGAAGATTACATGCCGGCCCTTCCTGATACCGCGGTACCGGTCGTTATAGCCGTAAATCGTGGTGTTGAACTGATCATGGGACCGCATCGTCTGCAGGATCAGGCGGCCGGGCGGGCACTCCATGGGGTCCAGCTCATTCACGGTCATCAGTGCTTTGCCGCTGGGGGTATCGAACTTCCGCGAATCCCGCGGACCATTAGCCAGCAGGAAGCCGTCTTTTTCCCGGATGCGCCGGTTGTAGTTCTCACAACCGGGTACCACGTGGGCAATGTGGTCCCGGATGCGGTCGTAATCATCCTCGAACCCTTGCCAGTCAGCGGCAATGCGATTGCCGAGGGTGGCCCGAGCCAGGCGGCTGACGATGGCAATCTCGGAGAGCAGTCCGGGTGCTACCGGTTCGACTTTGCCCTCGGAGGAGTGCACGGCGCTCACCGTGTCCTCAACGGACACGAACTGCGGACCGGTGGCCTGGATATCTGTTTCGGTGCGGCCGAGCGTGGGCAGGATGAGCGCTTCTTCACCAACGACGGTATGGGAGCGGTTCAGCTTAGTGGAGATCTGCACGTTCATTTCGAGGTTTTGCATTGCTGCTTCGGTTGCCGCAGTGTCGGACATCGCGGCAACGAAGTTCCCGCCCAGCGCCATGAAGAACTTGATGTCTCCGTCCCGCATGCCCCTGACGGCAGCCACCGAATCTACGCCGTGCTTGCGGGGAGGTTCGAACGAGAATTCCTTGCCGAGTGCATCCAGGAACGACGGCGGCATCTGTTCCCAGATGCCCATGGTGCGGTCACCCTGCACGTTGGAGTGTCCGCGGATCGGTGACGCGCCTGCACCCGGGCGGCCGATGTTTCCCCTCAGCAGGAGGAGGTTGATCATTTCCTTGATGGTCCCGACGCCGTTCCTCTGTTGCGTGACGCCCATGGCCCAGGTGATGATGACCTTTTCGGCCCTGATGTAGCGGCCGGCGAGTTCATCGATTTCCTCCGGGCGCAGCCCGGTGGCCTCCAGCACCGTCTGCTCGTCGAGGCGTGCCAGGTGCTCGCGCAGTTCGTCCAGGCCCTCGCAGTACCGGGCGATGAACTCATGGTCCAGCACGGTGCCCGGGTTGCGGTCTTCAGCTTCGAGGACCCGCTTGGAGACAGCCTGCAGCAGCGCCATGTCCCCGCCGGCCCGGATCTGCAGGAACTGGTCCGCGAGGTCAGTTCCGCGGCCAATAACGCCCTTGGGCTTTTGCGGGTTTTTGAATCGACGCAGGCCCGCTTCGGGCAGGGGATTGATCGCGACGATCTGGCCGCCGTTCTCCTTTTGCTTCTCCATGGCGCTTAGCATCCGGGGGTGATTGGTCCCGGGGTTCTGGCCGATGACGATCATCAGATCGCAGTTGAGGTAGTCGTTGTAGGCCACTGTGGCTTTGCCGATGCCGATGGTCTGGCCCATCGCTACACCGGAGGATTCATGGCACATGTTCGAGCAGTCGGGCATGTTGTTGGTGCCAAGTCCCCGGATGAACAACTGGTAGAGAAATGCGGCTTCGTTGGACGCGCGGCCGCTCGTGTAGAAAGTTGCTTCGTCGGGGGAGGCAAGGCTTTTGAGCTTCTCGGAAACAATGGTGATCGCCTTATCCCAGCTGATGGGGCGGTAGTAGTCATCACCGGCCGCCTTGTAGACGGGTTCGGTGAGCCGGCCCTGCATTCCCAGCCAGAATTCAGATCTTCCACGCAGTTCGCTGATCGGGTGCTCGGCCCAGAACTCCGATGAGACCGTGACCGGAGTGGCTTCCCAGGTCACCGCCTTGGCGCCATTCTCGCAGAACTCAAAGGTGCCCCGGTGATCGGACGGATCAGGCCACGCGCAGCTCATGCAGTCGAACCCCTGCTTCTGGTTCATCCTGAGCAGGGTGCGTGCGCTCCGCTCGATGCCCATGTGCTTGAGGGCCGGCTGCATCGAGTGATAGACGCCGGGCAGCCCGGCCGCCCAGTCCTTGGGCTTCGCAACATCCAGATTGTTCTCGTCTGCTTCCTCCACGGGAGGGTTGGAGCGGGTCATCGGGCATCCTTCCAGGCCGGTCCTCAGCACTGAGTCGTCTTAACAGTCAATTGTCGCTCTTTTACCCGGATTTGGGGACGCTGCGCACTCTATGGGCGTCTGCCGGGGCATGCCTGCAGCGTCACGTGTGCTTGCCACGCCTGCTGTGTGGGCGGAGGATCAGTGCATGGCAATCCCCCGCCCGGCTCCCGGGCGAACCCGCGAACGGCCCGAAGCATGGGCCGCCCTCGCCGGAATCCTGGCAGCCGCCGTCGTACTTTCCCTTGCCGAACTGCTGGGCAGCTTCTTTACCTCGCGGCTGACCCCACTGTTTGCCTTAGGGTCCACGTTCATTGACTTCACGCCCTCGTGGCTGAAGGACTTCGCGATTGCCGCCTTCGGCACGAACGACAAAGCTGCGCTGTTTGCAGGCATGGGGATTACCATCCTGGTGCTGGCTTCCCTGTTGGGGATCCTTGCCTACAGAAAGTGGTGGCAAGGCGCCGCCGGAGTGTTGCTGATGGGCTCCGTGATCGTTGCGTGCGTGCTCACCCGATCCGGGGCGGAATCAACCGATGCCCTCCCGACGGCGGCAGGCACGGCTGCCGGGGTGCTGGCGTTGCGGCTGCTGGTGAACCTTGTGCCGCGGCCTGCGCCCGACGATGATGCCGGCAGTCCGCCGCGTCCCTCCCGCAGGTATTTCCTGATGGCCGCCGGGACTACGGCAGCGGCAGTGGTGATGGGGGTCGGCGGGCAGGTGTTGGGCGCCGCCAGAAATGCCGCCCTCCAGGCCCGCAGCGCCTTGAAGCTTCCTGCGCCGACGCGGCCAGCACCAGTGGTGCCTGCCACGGTGCAGTCCCGCACCCCGGGGGTGGACCCCTGGCTCACCCCCAACGATGACTTCTACCGGATCGACACCGCGCTGCGCGTTCCGGACATCGACGCCACCGTCTGGACTCTGCGGGTGCACGGACTGGTGGAGGAAGAGGTCACACTGACCTTCCAGGATCTGCTCGACGCCAGCCTGATCGAGACGCATGTGACCCTCGCCTGCGTGTCCAATCCCGTGGGCGGAAACCTGGTGGGAAATGCCAAATGGCTGGGCCTGCCAATTCGCGAGGTCCTTGCAAGGGCCCGGCCCCTGGAGGCGGCGGACATGGTGCTTTCCACCTCCGTGGACGGCTTTACAGCCTCCACTCCCCTGGCGGTCCTGCAGGACGATCGGGATGCCATCCTGGCGATCGGGATGAATGACGAGCCCCTGCCTCTGGATCACGGGTACCCCGTCCGCATGGTGGTTCCAGGGCTGTACGGCTTCGTCTCCGCGACTAAATGGCTGATGGACCTTGAGGTAACCCGGTTCGACGACAGGGAAGCCTACTGGACCCAGCGCGGCTGGTCTGACCGCGGGCCCATCAAGACCATGGCCCGGTTGGAAGTGCCGCGGGAGGCGGCCAGGGTCCCGGCCGGTGTTGTGGCCGTAGGCGGAACGGCCTGGGCCCAGCATAGCGGTATCAGCTCGGTGGAGGTCCAGGTGGACGACGGCGACTGGAAGGAAGCTGCCCTGTCTGAAGAACCCACCGTCGATGCCTGGCGGCAGTGGTCGTTCGAATGGGATGCGGTTCCCGGCCGGCATGAGCTGAGGGTGCGGGCCATCGACAGGTCCGGCGATGTCCAGACCGCCGAGAAGGCCAATCCGGTGCCCGATGGCGCCTCGGGCTGGCACACGGTGACTGTGACCGTTGACTAGTGGCTTGCAGGTAGGGCGCTCTTGGTTCGGGGCTGGCGAAGACGGTCGCCTAGACTTGCTGCATGCCGCACAACCCGCACGCAACCTTCACTGTTGAGTCCGCCGTCGAACTCGCCGTTTTGGAGCGCAGCGGCTTTGTGGAGTCACGGCACATTGGTTCTGCGGTGGTGCTGGCGGCAGACGGCTCCGTGGTAACGGAACTCGGGGACATCAGTTCCCCAATTTTTGCCCGTTCCAGCCTCAAACCCTTCCAGGCGTTGGCTGCCATGCAATCCGGGGTGCCGCTTCGCGGCGCCCAGGTAGCCCTGGCTTGCGGCAGCCACGTGGGGTCGCTCGATCACATGGACGTTGTGGAAGGCATGTTGAAGGCCGCCGGCGTCACAGTCAACGATTTGCAGTGCCCCGCCGACTGGCCGCAGGACGAAACTGCCCGCGACTGGCTGATGCGTTCGGGCAACGGAAAGTCCAAGCTGGCGTTCAACTGTTCGGGCAAGCACGCGGCTTTCCTGTGGGCGTGCAAGGAAAACGGCTGGGATCTGCACAGCTACCTTGAACCCAATCATCCGTTGCAGCAGCGGATCCGTGGCGTGATCGAGGAGTACTCCGGCGAGCAGATCGCGCACCTTGGCATAGACGGCTGCGGCGCACCCGTCGCAGCCATTTCACTGACGGGGCTGGCGCGGGCCTACTCCTTGCTGGCCAAGGCACCCGGGGACAAGAACTCGAACGCGCGGGCGGCAACGATCGCCACGTCCATGCTGGACTACCCGTGGGCCGTTCAGGGCCAGGGCGAGGCGAACACGATTGTCATGGACGAGCTCGGGATCATCGCCAAGATCGGCGCCGAAGGTGTACTCGCCATGGCCACGCCGCAGGGCGTCTCGGTGGCCGTAAAAATGCTGGACGGCAACATCCGCGGCACGTCGCTGGTGGCGCTGACGTTGCTGGCGGTGGCAGATGCTGTCGACATTCCCGGGGTGGCCAGTGTCCTGGAAAAGGTGGTAAGCCCTGTACTGGGCGGCGGCCGGCCTGTGGGCAAGATCAGGCTTGGCAAGGCTGTGTCCGCACTGCTCGAGTGACGCCGTTCCGGTTCGCTGGGTCTTGCTCGGCCTGGCCGCCATCCCACCCGGACAGCCGTTGATTATTTTGTACTGATGTGAGGAGGCCGGACCTTGGCCGTAGCACGCCGCCGGATAGACATTAACGAGGGTAGAGCTGCCGTGGCAGCCTGGCACGACGCCGCAGTCAGTGGGGACCCGCCGTCGGAAGTTTCCACGGGGGCTCCGGCAGTTGCGCCCGTCCCGCGGGCCGTGACCGCCACTGCCGTCCGCTACTCCCTCGAGGAAATTACCGCCAGGGCCCCGGGCAATTCGGTGGAGGTCCGGGTTCCGCCGTTCGGGGTTACCCAGTGCGTGGAGGGCCCGCGGCACACGCGCGGCACCCCGCCGAACGTCATAGAGTGCGACGCCGCCACTTGGCTGGCGATGGTCACCGGCGCCTTGAGCTGGGAAGACGCAGTCCGGGCAGGCCGGGTGGCGGCGTCAGGCTTACGGGCTGATTTGTCAGCCCTGCTGCCGCTTTAGGGTTTGGGGCGCAGCCACTGCCGCTAGGGTGTTGGGAATGGAACCACAAGCGGGAAAGGCGACGACGGCGGTACTGCTCGCCGCGGGCGGCGGCATCCGCCTGGGGCGCGGCCCCAAAGCTTTGCTTCCGTTCCGCGGCCGCACCCTGGTTGAGGTCCAGGCGGCCATCCTGTTCGACGGCGGCGCGCACCGCGTGGTGGTGGTGGCGGGAGCCGGCCGCGAGGCCGTACACAGGCTGCCCGGCCTGGCCCGATGCACGGTGGTGGATAACCCCGAATGGGCCGGCGGCATGGCTGGTTCGCTGCGGCTTGGCCTGGCAACTGCACCCGAGGACCACCACGTCCTGGTCGCCCTGGTGGACCAGCCCGGAATGTCTGCAGAACTCGTGGCCCGGCTGCTGGCAGCGCACCAAAGGGGCCGGGTCACCGCTGCGGCTTATCGTGGCCCCGACGGAGCGGTCCGGCGCGGCCACCCGATCCTGATCGACTCATCCCTCCGGGCCGAGGCCGCTGCCTCAGCCGCCGGCGATGCCGGAGCCCGGGCCTTCCTTCAGGCGAATCCCGGACTCGTCAGCCTCGTGGACTGCAGCGATCTGGATACGGGCGCCGACGTCGACACCCCGGCCCAACTCCCGCTCCTTGACCAGTAACGGGAGCCGGCAGCCATTACCAGCGGGGGTGGATGGCTTCGCGGAAGTAGTGGTCGTAGATCCAGCGGACACCGGCGTCGAACTTCGAATCCAGCTTGAGGTCCCCGGCTTCGGCATTGAGCCGCGCCTGCTCCACGCTGCGTGCCCCGGGAATGACGGAACTGACGCCCTCCTGCGCCACAATCCAGGCGATCGCGGCCTGGGCTGCAGTGGCGCCCTGGGGAACCAGTGCTTCGAACTCCGCTGCAGCCTTCAGGCCCTGCGCGTAGTCCACTCCGGAGAAGGTCTCGCCGACGTCGAAGGAGCCACCGTCGCGGTTGTAGTTGCGGTGATCGTTGGCCGCAAACTCGGTGTCCTTGGTGTACTTTCCGGACAACAGCCCCGAGGCCAGCGGCACGCGGGCGATGATGCCCACCCCTGCTGCCTTGGCGGCCGGCAGCACCTCATCCAGCGGTTTGAGGCGGAAGGCGTTGAGGATAATCTGCACGGATGCCGTACCTTCGCGGCGGATGGCTTCCATGGCTTCGTCGGTGCGCTCAACGCTGACGCCGTAGTTGGCGATGGCGCCCTCGGCTACCAGGGTGTCCAGGGCGTCGTAAACCTCATTGGTGCTGTAGACCGACGTCGGCGGGCAGTGCAGCTGCACCAGGTCCAGGCGGTCAGTGCGCAGGTTCCTCCGGGAGCGGTCAGTCCACTCGCGGAAGTTGGCGAGGTTGTAGTGCTCGGGCTGCTGCTCGACGCGGCGGCCCATCTTGGTGGCCACCGTGACGTTCAGGTCCGGGTTATCCGCCAGGAAGGCGCCAATGGTCTGTTCGCTGCGGCCGTCGCCATAGACGTCAGCGGTATCAAAGAAAGTCACCCCGGCGTCAACGGACGCTTCGAGGATGCTGCGGGCCTGCTGGTCGTCGACGTTTCCCCAGTCGGCGCCAAGCTGCCACGTGCCCAGTCCCACGGCGGAGACGGTTCGTCCGGTTTTTCCGAGTGTGCGTTGTTCCATCGTTCGACTATACGTCGAGGGGAATATTGGCGGCGGATTCGGCTTCCTGCACCCGGGAAAATGGCCTACTTATTACGCGGGCTTCGTTGCCCCAGGCGGAGCCCGAACCAGAAGATGAAAAGGGCAAGGCCCAGGCCAAGCACGGCCCAGCCCGCCAGCTCCTGGTGGTTCAAGATGACGGCTTTCCCCGCAACGAATCCGAAATCGGTGTTGAGAGGGGCAGCTCCGAACCAGCCCCCTAGCGGAGCGGACGTCAGGATCACCACAAGGCCGGTCACAGCACTCAGCACAGCCAGAACGGGCAGTAGCCGCAGGCCAGCAGACCGCCACGGCGCTCCCCCGCCGGAACCACCGTTCGAAGCGTCCGGCTCTGGTTCATGTCCTGATGCTGTGTCCCCCATTCTCCACACTCTAGTACGGCCTGGCGTCCGGACCGGGCGGGTTTGCCTCCCAGCCCTCGACGGACGGCCGGGGCGGCACTAAGTTGAAGTTCTGAGATACCTGAGCACACCGGAAGGACACCAGATGGATTTTTCACCGCGCACGGCCATTGTCACAGGAAGCGATTCGGGAATCGGCCGGGCAACAGCGGTCGAGCTGGCGCGCGCCGGAATGGACATCGGCATTACCTGGCATTCGGACCGTGACGGTGCAGAACACACGGCCGACCAGGTACGTGCCGAGGGCCGAGTGGCCCACGTCCGGCAACTGGACACAAGCGAGGTGCCTGGATGTGGAACCACCATTGATTCGCTGATCGAAGATCTCGGCGGCCTGGACGTGTTTGTGAACAACGCCGGAGCAGGCGACGGCCGCGGTTTCCTGGAGCTGGATCCGGACACCTGGAAGCGCACCATGGACATCAACCTCAATGGCGCCTTCATCTGCATCCAGGCAGCAGCAAAACACATGGTCGCCGCAGGGCGAGGCGGCCGAATCATTGCCGTGACGTCCGTCCACGAGACCCAGCCCAAGGTCGGGGCCGCTGCCTATGTGGCTTCAAAGCATGGCTTGGGCGGACTGATCAAGACCATCGCCCTGGAACTTTCAGAATTCGGCATCACGGCAAACTCGGTAGCACCGGGCGCAATTTCGACTCCAATGTCCGGCCGTGAAGGCGACGACCCCGAGCCGGACGTCAAGCCCGGCGTGCCGCTGGGGCGATCCGGACGGGCCGTGGAGATTGCCGCCGTCGTTAATTTTTTGGCATCGCCTGCCGCCTCCTATGTCACCGGAGCATCGTGGGCGGTGGACGGCGGCATGCTGCAGATGGGACCCATGGCGGGCGCACAGCTCGAGTCTGCGCAATGGCGCGAGAACGGCAAAAGCTGAACGCCGGCGTCGGAAGTAAGTAGACTGTCCACCACCCGACGGAAGGCGAGAGCATGTCCATCTACGATCCAGAACCTGTGGAGATTTCCACCAGAATGCGTCCCGGCGAGTGGAGCGAGGAGACCCTGGCGGCCCTCGTGGCCGGGTACCAGGAGAAAATCATGGCAATGGGCGCCCTCCCTGAGGACGTTATTACCGCCATCAACCGGGACGAGGAGGGCGGCGTCTCGGTTAAGGTCGCCTGGGACAAGGCGGAGGCAATCGAGGATCCCCTCCCCTAGGTGGCGTGCTGCAGCAGCTTTCCTATCGCGCTGCTGTCCAGCCTTGCCAGCAGTTCGCCCGGACCGCCATAAACCTCTGCGGCGCCTGCCTCGCGCAGTTCGGCTTCACCGGTGCCACCGCACAGGACGCCGATAGAGGGCATCCCTAGTGCGCGTGCCGCCATCATGTCCCAGACGGCGTCGCCAACGAAGACAGCATCTTTCACTGCCACGCCAACCGTGTCCAACGCGGCCAGCAGGATATCTGGGTCAGGCTTGCTTTTAGCCACGTCCTTGGAGCTTGTGGCAGCATCGATGAAGTCGTCTGCGCCAAGGGCCCGCCGGAGCTCCTGCAGATCCCGTTCACGGGCGGACGTTGCGAGCACCACCTTGAAGCCCAGATCCTTGCAACGGGACAGCAAATTCCTGGCCCCCTCGGTCGGCTGGAGCGTTGGCCAGTAGGTGGCGAAGAGTGCGCTGTGCGAGGAAAGGATCTCCTCATCCAGTGCCGTGTCCCGGTCTGCAGGCAGCGACTCCTTGACCAGTTCTTTCCCCGTCATGCCCACCAGGCGGTGGATCCTGGCCATCGGCACGGCGTACCCTGCCTGCCGGAACGCATGCCACCACGCCATGGTATGCAGATAGGCCGAATCGACGAGCGTGCCGTCGACGTCAAAGATGACAGCACGGGGCGCTGACGTACCGGTTGATCGGGCGGTCGCTTCGCCATGGGCGGGCATCATGAACCCGATGCCGCCATCCCGCGGCTGGCCCTGCTGTCCTGGGCGGCCCTGGCCTCGTGGCTGCGATCGCGAATAAGCCCCGTTCCCGCGATCTCCCGCGCCCGCGACACTCCGGCCACGGCAGCCCTCTTGGTGGGAAAGGTGATGGAGATGGCCATCAACGTTCCGGAGCCGTCCAACATCCTGACCCGGTATCCACCGTCGGGCGCGTCCACGAGTTCAAAATAACCCGCCATGCCAATCAACTCCCTACAATTCCCACTTCACTGTGAGCGCCGGGGATCTCCCGGGTTAGCAAGTATACTTAGTAATCTGCTCCCGCTCAATTCGCCGCGTTACATCGGCTCGTCGCTGCGGGGCGCCGCCGCCTGATGCAGGGCCAGCGCGCTGTCCACCAGGGCGAAGTGGCTGAAAGCCTGCGGGGTGTTTCCCAACTGCCTCCCGGCGTTCACTGCCCACTCCTCACTCAGCAGTCCGACGTCGTTCTGCAGTTCAAGCAGGCGTTCGAAGAGTTCCGTGGCTTCGCGCTGGCGGCCCGCCCCCAGGAGTGCTTCCACCAGCCAGAAGGAGCAAGCGAGGAACACGCCTTCGGTGCCCGGCAGCCCGTCGTCGCTGACTTCCGGCCGGTAGCGGAGCACGAAGCCGTCCTCTGTGAGCTCCTTCTGAACAGCATCGATAGTTCCCAGCACCTTGGGATCATCCGGCGGCAGGAATCCGACGCGCGGAATCAGCAGCAGGCTCGCATCAAGCTCCGGACGTCCATAACGCTGCACGAAGGTGTTCCGGACGGGATCGAACCCGTTGGCCATGATGTCTGCCCGGATGGTCTCGCGGAGCTGCTCCCAGTGCTCAACAGGCCCATCCAGCCCCCACTCACGCACGCCGGCCACCATGCGGTCCGCGGCTACCCAGGCCATCACCTTCGAATGCGTGAAGTGCTGCCTGGGTCCGCGGATTTCCCACAGTCCGTTATCTGGCTGGTCCCAGATCTTTTCCAGGTGCCGCATCAGGGCCTTCTGCAGTGCCCAGGCCTCGTCGCTATGCTGGAGCAGGGCATGCCGGGTGAGTGCCAGGCAGTCGAGCACCTCACCCCACACGTCGATCTGCAGCTGGTCCGCAGCTCCGTTGCCGGTGCGGACCGGCCGGGAATCTTCATAGCCACGAAGCCACGGGATGTCAGTCTCCGGCAGCCTGCGTTCGCCGTGGATCCCATACATGATCTGCAGGTCCGCCGGATTACCGGCCACCGCGCGCAGCAGCCAGTCCCGCCACCGGGCGGCTTCCTCCGTGTAACCGGCGGCCAGCAGTGACTGCAGGGTCATGGTTCCGTCCCGCAGCCAGCAATAGCGGTAATCCCAGTTACGGACCCCGCCAATCTGTTCGGGAAGGGACGTGGTGACGGCTGCGACGATGCCTCCTGTAGGCGCGTACGTCAGGGCCTTCAGCGTGATCAGGGACCGCTCGACGGCGGCGCGGTAGGGCCCGCGGACTGTGGACTTGCCGATCCACTCCCGCCAAAAGTCAATGGTTTGCTCCAGTACCACTTCAGCGTCCACTGAGTGTGGCCGCGGCCGGTGGCTTGGCGCCCAGGTCAGGACAAATGGCACCCGCTGGCCGGCCTCAACCGCAAAGTCGCTCACCGTGTGCATGTTTTCGCCATGCAGCGGTGCACTGGTCACCAGGTAAACAGAATCGGGGCCTGCTATGGCGTTCAGGCCTGCCGGGTCACGCCGGACCCAGGGGATGATGTGTCCATAATCAAAGCGGAGCACCAACTCTCCCCGCATCCGCACGCTGCCGCTGAGCCCTTCGACGATGCGGACAATATTGGCTTCACCGTCGCGTGGAGGCATGAAGTCAAGAATGCGGACCGTGCCCTCGGCTGTTTCCCAGGTCGTCTCCAGGACGAGGGTGCCCTCCAGGTACCGCCTGCTGGTACACCTTCCGCCGCCGTCGGGTGCCAGAAGCCACCGGCCGGCTCTAGGTGTGTCCAGGAGCGCGTTGAAGCAGGCCGGCGAATCAAACCTGGGCAGGCACATCCAGTCAATGGAACCCTCGGTGCTGATCAGGGCCGCCGTATGAAGGTCCCCCACCATCGCATATTCCTCAATGAGCGCCATGATTCCAAGGGTGCCATATGCAGGCCAGGGTCGTGCTGGAAATTCGCGGAAGCGTGGAGTTCAAGGGGGTCCTGGCCAGGCTGTCGGGGTGTAGCCTGAAAGGACGGTATGCAGCTGCCGGCGGGCAATTGCCTTGCGCCTCCCAGCGGCGCACCAGGACCCGCGCGGACCGCGCGCAGCACCGGCCGGGAGACGCCACCATGACCAACCCCTCCACCCATAACTCCGTCATCGAAAAAGTCCAGGATTTGCTGCTGGACACTCAGGATGTGGAGGACTTCCTTACCCAACTCGTCCGGCATTCGGCCGAAGCCTTGTCAGGGCCGCGGGGAAAGGTTCTGGCCGGCATCACCTTGATGCGGCACCGGTCAGCGGCCACCGTCGCCTCCAGCAGTGAGGAGGCGCAGCGGCTCGACGAGGTGCAGTATCAGTTCGGTGACGGCCCGTGCCTCAAGTCCTGCCGCGAGAAGGTGCTGATTTACGTCCCGGAAGTGGAACAGGAGCAGACCTGGCCGGAATACAACCGCACCATCATGGGGTACGGTGTCCGTTCCGTGCTGGCCGTGCCGTTCGAACTCTCCGGCAACGAGGCACTCGCGGGCCTGAACCTTTATTCCGACCAGCCCAAGGCTTTCGGTCAGCGGGAGGTGAAGGAGGTCATAGGATTTGTGCAGCAGGCCTCCACAGGGCTGAGCCTGGCCGTCCGGTTGGCCAACAGTACGGATACGGCCAATAACCTCCGTGCCGCCATGGAAGCCCGAACGGTGATCGATACCGCCGTCGGCGTGATTATCGGGCAGAACCGGTGCACCCAGGAGGAGGCAGTGCGCCTGCTCATGTCAGCTTCCAGCACACGGAACATGAAGCTGCGGGACGTTGCCGCGAAAGTGGTCCAGTCCGCAGGCGGAGGCGATCTGCAGACGCACTTTGACTAACCAGGACAGCAGGGAGCGGGCCACGTGGCGATAGAAATTGGCACTTCGGGATGGAGCTACGATCACTGGGAGAACGTGCTGTACCCGCCAGGCTTGCCGGCAGCAAAGCGCCTGGCACACTACGCCGCCCGATTCAGCACGGTCGAGTTAAATGCCAGCTTCTACCGCTGGCCCCGCGATACCGCCTTTGCAAGCTGGCGGGACCGTTTGCCTGACGGCTTTGCTATGTCGGTAAAGGCACCCCGAGGGCTCACCCACGGTCGGCGCCTCCTCTCGCCCGAGGTGTGGGTGGAACGGATCAGCCGGTGCTGGCACGAACTTGGCTCACGCCGGGCCGTGCTGCTGGCCCAGTTGCCGCCGGATATGGAACGTGACGACGCCCGGCTGGAATATTTCCTCGCCGCCTTGCCCCACTGGATCCGCGTCTCTGTGGAATTCCGGCATCCGTCCTGGGACCACGAAGACGTGTACCGGATCCTGGAACGGCACGGGGCTGCCTATTGCGTGATGAGCGGCGCGGGCCTGCCGTGCGTACTGAAGTCAACAGCTGACTTCTGTTACGTGCGGCTGCACGGGCCTGACCAGCACCATCTCTACGGCGGGTCCTACTCGGACAACGATCTGCGGTGGTGGGCGGACCGCATCGGCGAATGGGCGGCAGGCGGAAAGGATGTCTACGCGTATTTCAATAACGACGGCGGCGGGAACGCAGTACGGAATGCGGAGACGCTGCTGGGGCTGCTGGGGCTGCGGTGAGCCGTAACGTGCCGCCAGCGGACGCCCCGGACGCCCGGCCGTGTGGCAGAGTGGACGCATGGAAACTGCCCGGCAGGACTCACCCCCGCAGCAGCCTGCGGATGACAACGAGGCGAAACCAGTTGCCGCCGTCGCCACCCGCGCCTTACGGCTGGCACTCCACCTCTCCGACACCACCAACACGGTGCGGCGGAAACTGGCGCGTGGCTGGAACTTCAAGCCCAAGATGATCGCTTACTACGGCTACGGATCCACGGAGTGGGTCCGCGTCTTCGGCAGAGCCTTGCTGGCCGCATCCCCCAAACCCGGCAGCCGCGCGGACAATGCCGCGCGGAACGGTACCCAAAACGTTCGCGGCTGGAGCGCCTTCACCAGCGTTCCCATGCAGCACTCGGTGGTGGACATAGAGATCGGCGGTGTTCGAACGCAGGTCAAAGCGGACCGCGGCGGCCTGGTGGACGAAGTCATTAAGGTACAGCTGACACCCGGCTGGCACACGGTGACCTTCCGGGCTGACGGCACCGACGAAGCCACGGCCCAGGTCCGGGTCATTGGTCCTGAGACCCGTCTTGGCATTGTGTGCGACATTGACGACACCGTGATGGTCACCGCCTTGCCCCGTCCCTTCCTGGCCCTGTGGAACACGTTTGTGCTGAGCGAGCGCGCCCGGATGGCAACGCCGGGTATGGCGGTGATGCTGGACAGGATGACCGTACGGCACCCCGATGCCCCCGTCATCTACCTCTCCACGGGTCCTTGGAACGCTGCCCCCACGCTGGCCCGTTTCCTGGGACGGAACATGTACCCGGCAGGCGCGCTGCTGCTGACCGACTGGGGCCTGACGCCGGACCGCTGGTTCCGTAGCGGCCAGGAACACAAGCACCGCAACCTGGAACGCCTGGCCACGGAATTCCCCGGCATGAAGTGGTTGCTGATCGGTGATAACGGCCAGCACGACGAACAGATCTACTCCGAATTTTCCGCCAAGTTCCCGGACAAGGTAGCCGCCATAGCCATCCGCCAACTGTCCGTGGGCGAATCGGTTCTGGCCGGCGGGCACACCGAACACGGGGACCACAGCGGTGAGAAAGCGCCGTGGATCTACTCCCCTGACGGGGCAGGAATTGCCCGCCGGCTGGAGAACCTGGGGCTTATGTAGCAGGGTGCCGGCCGGTCACGTGGCTGCTGCAGCCACGGCCTGGCCGGCGCTCGAGGCCATATTGCGCTCCTCGATGAGTTCCTGGAACCAGTAGTACGAGGCCTTGGGGCGACGCTCCTGAGTGTCAAAGTCCACGTGCACCAGACCAAACCGCTGCTCGTAGCCACCGGACCATTCAAAGTTGTCTATCAGCGACCACACGTAATAGCCGATCAGGCGCAGCGCGTCTGCCTCGCCTCCAGGAGCTGTAGCCCGCAGCGCAGTCTCGAGGTGGTCGGACAGGTACTTGAGTCGTCGTTCGTCCGGAATGAAACTGTGGTTGGTGTTTTTGTCCCGCACTACAATGTCTTCGAAACTGGCGCCGCCCTCGGTAATGATCACCGGCGGCAGGTCCGGGTAGCGTTCCACCATCTCCTTTAGCGCCACGGTCAGGTACTCGGGTTTGACCGGCCAGCCGTAGGCCGTGATAGGGGTATCAGGCCACGGTTCAATATGGAACGGGGTGCCGGAGGCTGAATCGCTAAGGTCCTCGCCCAAGGCTTCCGCCATCCCTTGGGGTACAGCTCCGTCGCCCTGCCCCGCCGCGACGCGGGTGGGCATGTAGTAGTTCAAACCGTAAAAGTCCAAGGGCTGCGATATCAGCTCCATATCCTCCGGCGGGTGCTCAAACGAGGAGAAGAACTTGGCCGCCCGGATCACGTCCGGATATTTGCCGGTGAGAACCGGGTCGGCGAACAGCCGGTTTTGTGCCAGATCCACCAGCCCGGCCGCCAGCTTGTCCAGCGGATTGATGGAATGGGGGACTGTAGGCGAGTACACATTGGTCATGCCCACCTCGCCCTTGGCACCGGCCTGGCGCAGCGCTTGAAGCGCCAGGCCGTGACCCAGCAGCTGGTGGTGCACTGCCGGGAAGGCCTTCATCATGAGCTTCTCCCCCGGAGAGTGCAGGCCCAGGGCATAACCGTTGGTCACCACGGTGGCAGGCTCATTGATGGTGACCCATCGGTCAACGCGGTCACCGAAGGCCTCGGCCGCAATGGTAGCGAACTCCCCCAGCCGGTAGGCGGTATCCCGGTTCATCCAGCCGCCGACGTTGTCCAGCGGCAACGGGGTGTCCCAGTGGTACAGGGTGACCATAGGGGATATGCCATTGGCCAGCAGTTGGTCCAAGAGCCGGTCATAGAAGTCCAGGCCTGCCTGGTTTGCAGGACCTCGTCCATGTGGCTGGATCCGGGGCCAGGCAAGGGAAAAGCGGTAGGAGTCCACCCCCAGCTGTTTCAGGAGCTCGACGTCGGCCGGCATCCGGTTGTAGTGGTCGGCGGCCACCTGCGGGCTGTGATCGCCAACAATCGTGCCTTCCTTGGCAGCAAAGACGTCCCACCCTGCAGGACCACGGCCGCCCTCGTTCACCGCTCCCTCAATCTGGAACGCAGAGGTGGCCACTCCCAGAACAAACTCCGGCGGAATCAGGGCCGCAAGTTCCTTGGCACTGATGTGCATTGACGTTGTTCCTCACTTCCGGGGCAACCGGATACCCGTCCTCTTCGGACTGACCGGCGCTGCCTTTGATCCCAAAATCTTATACCTAAGCAGGCTTACGAGTTTTACTTGGCCTCAGTCGCCGGACTGCAGCGGCTGCTGTAACGAGCCGTTTGAGGCTCCACTGCGGCGGCCGACTGGTCAGAGCTTCATACATCGGCCGATGACGCGCGCGCCCTCTGCGAACCCCGCCGGGTTGGGGCCTGCAAAGTTGAGCCGCAGGTATGGGCCCGCAGATTCTGCAGGAAACCACTCAGTACCAGCGGCGATCATCACACCGGCCCGCTCGCAGTTCATGCCCAGTTGAACGGGATCGATTGCATCCGGGAGCCGCACCCAGAGATTGAGCCCGCCCTTCGGCACCTGCGTGATGTGGGCATCTGGCGCGAATTCCCGGAGGCTGGTAACCAAAACGTCCCGCCGTGACTGCAGCTGGTGGCGGAGGCTCCGGAGGTGGGTCTGCCACCCGGGTTGCGTGACGACGTCCAGTGCTGCCGTCTGCAAAAGGCCGCTGACATACATGGATTCGGCTGCACGGTCCGCCTGGAGGCGCTCCCGGGCGGGACCCCGCGCTATGACCGCCGCTACCCGGATGGCCGGCGACACGCTTTTAGTCAGGGATCGGAGGTAGACGACGTGCCCGGAATCATCCTGGCTGGCCAGCGGTACGGGGCTGGTGGTGATCCCGAAGTCATGGGCCCAGTCATCCTCTACGACGAAGGCACCATATTCCCGCACCACCGCCAGGATTTCCTGCCGGCGCTCTGCGGACCATTGCGCGCCTGTGGGGTTCGCGTAGTTAGGCTGCGCATAGAACAACCGCGAACCGCTCTCCTCGAAGGCCCGCGCCAGCTCGTCCGGCTCCGGGCCGTAGGGACCGCTGGGTATGGGAACAACCGGCACGCCTACCTGCGCAGCCGCCAGGATAGCGCCCCAGTATGTGGGCGACTCCATCAGCAGCGGCTGGCCGTTAACCAGCAGCGCCCGGAATATTGAGCTGAGGCCGCTCTGGCTTCCCGGCAGCACCACCACGTCCGCCGGCGTGGGCGGGGTGATGCCGGCGGGAGTTGCGGCGCCGAGTTCCCGAGCGAACCATGACTGTAGTTCCGGGAGCCCGGAGGCAGGCGGCCGGGACAGGGCCGCGCCTCCCCGCGCTGCCCGCGCGAGCGCGCCGCGCACCAGCCGTTCCGGCAGGAGTTCGCGGTCCGGATAGCCCGAATGGAAAGCAACTACGTCATTGGCTGCGTCCCGCATTGCGGTAGCCGCTGCCCGGGGCGCACCCTGGGGCGATCGGAGTGCTGCGGTCTGCCAGCCGTAATCGGATGGTCGTGCAGTCCGTGCTGTCCGGACGAAGGTCCCCACGCCCGGCCTGCTTTCGATCAGTCCGCGGACCGTCAGGGTGTGGAGTGCTTTCTGCACCGTAACCGGGCTGGCTTGGAATTCGGCAACGAGCGAACGGGTGGACGGCAGCCGCGCACCAGGAGCGGCGCCGGAAATCCAGGAAGTCAACCGGTCCACAATTCTGGAGGTGCTATCGTTGTTCATGAAAGCCTATAGTAGCGCTACTACCGAATTTCCACCTGCGATACCGTCTCGTTGGCCTGCCGGCCTGCTCTGGGGGTTGCTGGGAGTAGCGGCATTTTCCTTCACCGTCCCGTTCACACGGTTGGCCGTCGAGGGCATGTCGCCACTCTTCACCGGCGCGGGACGGGCAGTGGTAGCCGCACTCCTGGCCGCCGCTGCCCTGACGCTCACCCGGCAACGGCTGCCCCGGGGAGCGCAGTGGGGACGGCTTGCCGTTATCGCAGGAGGAATCGTCGTCGGATTCCCCCTGCTTACCTCTTATGCGCTCACCACCGCGCCCGCCAGTCACGGAGCAGTTGTCATTGCGCTGCTCCCCGCCGCCACCGCAACGGCGGCAGCGCTCCGGGGACGCGAGCGGCTTCGCGCTGCATTCTGGTGGGCGACGCTGGCCGGTGCCGTGGCAGCCATCGGCTTCGCAGTAGTTCACTCAGGTGGTGCAGGCCAGTTGCACTGGGCCGACCTGCTGCTGCTTGGCGCTGTGATAGCGGCGGCAGTCGGGTATGCAGAAGGGGGCCTGCTGGCCCGCGAGCTCGGGGCATGGCAGACCGTCTCCTGGAGCCTGGTCCTGGCGTCGCCGCTGATGGTTTTTCTGACGGCAGTGGCCGTGGTGCAGCAACCACCGACAGCGGGCGTTCAGCAATGGGCAGCGTTCGCCTACCTGGGCGTGGTCAGCATGTTCCTGGGATTCTTCGCCTGGTACCGCGGCCTTGCTATTGGGCCCATGGCGCAGGTTAGCCAGATCCAGCTGGTCCAACCCGTGCTGACAATCGGCTGGGCAGGCCTGCTGCTGGGCGAGGAGCTCACATGGACTACTCTGCTGGGCGGCCTGGCGGTGGTGTGCTGTGCCGGGCTTGCCGTGCGGGTCAGGCTGCGGCCCTAGCTATGCCTGGCTATGCCCACGGGCCACGTTCCCAGCGGACCGGCGTCACCCGGATGTCCGCCGGTCCCTTGCGTTCGTGCTGCTGCGCTGGGGTGCTCCGGCGCACCGGGACGTTCCGGGCTCCCTGTCCCCTCGCAGTCTGGCGGTGTTCGTGTTCCGGAGTGCCGGCGTCGGACTTTTTGTTGCCCCGCGCGGGTTCCACGCGTTCCCGCCTTGCGCTTCCTGTGCGCGAAGAATCGTAATGGGCGCGGCGCGCGGGATCCCTCAGGACCGCGAAAGCCTCCATGATGCGCAGCAATTCGGAGTTTTCGGCCGGGGCATGCCCGACGTCGGGATGGTGGATGCGCATCAGGGTGCGGTATGCACGGGAAATCTGCGCCGGCGTCGAGTCGGTGCCGACGCCAAGGATCGAGTAGTAGTCATGCTTCCGCATCGCTCACCTCCGCCGGACAGCGCACGACCTGGCAGGCCCGCAGGGTAAAACGGCCGGGTGGGCGGCAACGCCGTACCGCCCACCCGGCTTCTGCTGTACCCGGGCCGATCAGGAAGGGATTAGCTCCCGATCTCCTGCATCTGGTCCTTCTTCGTTTCGATCTCGATCTTTCGTGGCTTGGCCTTTTCAGCGACGGGGATCCGCAAAGTCAGGACGCCGTCGTTGTAGCTTGCCTTGACGTTTTCCGTATCCAAGGTCTCACCCAGGATCAGCTGGCGGCTGAAGACACCGCGCGGACGTTCGGCAGCAACCAGTTCGACGTTAGGCTGCGTGGGATCCCGGCGTTCGGCGCGGACAGTCAGGACGTTGCGCTCAACATTAAGGTCAACCGAATCCACATCAACGCCGGGCAGATCGAAGGCGACCACGAACTCGCCATCTTCCTGCCACGCATCCATCGGCATAGCCGCCGGCCGCGCCGTGGTTCCGAACACCTGCTGCGTCAGCCGGTCCAGCTCACGGAACGGGTCCGTACGCATTAGCATCATTACCCCACTCCTTCAGGTCCATGTGTTTTACTGTACCTACCGGCCACTGATCTGTGGTGGCCGGTATAGATTTTTTATAGCATTGAAGTGAATTGACCGCAAGCCCCCCGACGAAGGTTGCAGAGGGAAATGCCCACCGAAGCCCAGCCCCCGGAAGACACCCACTGGACCCGCTCCACTGACGGTGCAGAAGGTGCCCCTGCGGACGGTACTGCTGCTGCCCGGGCCCGCGCCGAAGCCGCTCAAGTGCAGGCCCGGTACGCCATTTCAGTAGTCTCGAGCCTTGTTGGCACAGGCCAGCAGAACATCAGGCTCTACGAGACGCGGGGCCTGCTGACTCCGCACCGGACCCCTGGCGGCACCCGCCAGTACAGCGACCGCGACGTTGCGGTCCTGCTGAGGATCAGCGAACTGCTCGAGGAAGGGCTGAACCTCGCGGGAGTGGCGAAGGTGCTTGAGTTGGAAGCCGTCAACGCGAAGCTGCGCATCGACCTGAAACGTGCCCGGAGCCGGCTACGGAAGCAGTCCGCAGAGTAAACCGGCATCGCGGAAGCTACCTCGCTAGTCCCCCGGCCGCTCTGTGGTCGAGAACTCACCGGTGATGGGTTCACCCGGAATGCGTGCCGTCCGCCAGGTGTCCACGGCAATGATTCCGGCCAGGATGACCAGGGCCAGCGACAGTGAGGCGAAAGCGTCAGTAAACCAGTGATACCCCAGGTACAGCCGGCTAAGTGCGGCAAAGACGATTCCCAACCCGGCCAAGGCAAAACAGCCCACGCCCACCCTGAGGTTCCGCGACCTTGAACCGATGAGGTAAGCGCCGATCAACAGGAAATCACAGGCCCCCAGTACATGCCCGGACGGAAACGAATAGGTGTGGTCCACTCCGAAGAGCATCAATTCCGTGGGTGGCCGGGCACGGTCCACGAGGTGCAGGATGATCTGCGAGATGACAACACCGGTGATCATTCCTGCCGCGAGCAGAATCGGGCGCCAGGCATGCCGGGCGGCAAACCCCCACACCACATTCACAACCAGCACGATAATCGGCAGCGCCACTGGTCCAAAAAGGACTGCAAGGAACTGCATCGTTCTGGTTGCCGCGTCTGAGCGCGTGTCCAGCAGCCAGTGACGAAGCGGCTGGTCGATCAGTGCCAATCCGTCGTCGAGCAGGACACTGGAAAGCACCAGCAGGAACATCAGGGTGCCCGCCACGGCAAGGATCACTGAGATGCGGTACAGGCTGTGGCGATCTGCCGGCTCCATGTAGCGCTCCTCAACCACAAACTTCTGGTTGAACCCCTGCCACCAATTGGGGGATGCTGTTGCCTGCTCTGCCACTGGAGAGTCCGTTCGTGCCATGGGAACAATGATCGTGCTGAAAAACTGTACCCCCTGACTGGCGGCTTATCCCCGAGCAGCGGATTATCCACCGACTCGAAACCGGGGGCTTTGTCATGCGATACTTTCCACACGGTTAAGCAGAGGCCGTAGGAAAGTTCGTCGATCCGCCTTTGCTTCCGCCGCACCTCCCGCATCACGGGATCCAAGCGAGGCTAACCGGCTCGTTTTGACCTGAGCGAATGGCACCAACCATCGTGGCCAGCGATTCAACTGCGCAATTTGAAGCAAAAATATCGGAGCACCTGCACCAGCTTGTCCTTGACAGCGAAGACGTGGAGGCGTTCCTCCGTGAACTGGCGGGCATATCTGCCAGGACACTGTCCAATTCGGGAGACGACGTTCTCTGCGGGGTGACTCTTTGGCGTCACCGTAAACCCGCAACCGTGGCAAGCAGCAACGAACAGGCTGAGGAGATCAGCCAGGTTCAATATCGATTCAGCGACAGCCCCTGCATGAAGGCTTCGCGTGAGCAGATCACCATCGGCCTGCCGGACCTGGAAGAAGACACAGACTGGCCGGTCTATGCCGAGATGATCATGGGCCTGGGCGTCCGTTCACTCTTGGCCGTACCGTTCAAGCTGGAGGGCGATACCCGCGCCGCACTGATCCTCTACTCCGGCCGCCCCAACCGCTTTGAGGGCAGGACCCGCACCATCGTCGAAGACTTTGTCCGTCAAACGACCATGGCTTTGGACCTGGCCGTCCGGCTGGCCCGCTACAGCGAAGCCGCAGCGGACCTACGGGCCACGTTGGAAACCCGGACGGTGATCGACATGGCAGTAGGCATCATCATGGGGCAGAACCGTTGCTCACAGGCCGAGGCTTTCGACATCCTCAAAACAGCATCCAGCACACGCAACATCAAGCTGCGCGAAGTTGCCCGGACCGTGGTGCTCAACCTGGGCCAGGGTCCGGTCAGAACGTACTACGACGCCTGACCGCCGGAAAGTGTTAACCCTCATGACATCTGGAAGACGGCAGTCTTCTCATTCAGATTCAGATACCGGTGGTTTCGTAAAGGAATCAACTGCTTTGGTACCCACCAGTGAGGAATCCCATGCCCGCAGCCCCAGCTGATGTCGCGACGAAACGGAACAACCTCCGTGATCCGGACGGGCTCCCGATGGCTGAGGAAAGCACCGGCAGGCACCCATCCAGAACTGCCAGTGCGCGGCGGCAACCCGGCCGTCCACGGGACACGGCTTTGGAATCAGCAGTCCTCGCCGCCACCGTGGAACTCCTGCTCGAGTTGGACACAAAGGATGTCACGATCTCTGCGATCACCGAGCGCTCCGGGGTGAGTCGCGCCGCGCTCTACCGCCGCTGGAGCAGCCGCGAGGAACTGCTGGCCGCCGCACTGGACAGCGTCCGCTCCGAGGTGGCCCTGCTTCCTGCCGGTAACCTCCTTGACTCCATCCTCTCCAGCTATGGCCAGAGCGTGGAACAGAGCCGGGGCCGGGTGGGCTCGCTGGTCAAGAAACGGGTGGCACTGGGCCTGGAAAACGACAGGATCCGTGCACTGTCCTGGGAACGCCACGTGTCCCGCCGCCGGGAGCCAATAGCCGCCCGGATCCGGGCGGCTATTGAGGCAGGCGAAGTCGACGCCGGCGTGAACATCGAAGCCATGATCGATCTCATCAACGGACTGTACTACTACCAGTTCGTGGTGCGGGGACCCCAGGATCCGGCGGCGGCCGCAGAACGCGTAGAGGACGCCATGCGGCTGGTTTGGGAGGGCGTCCGCCAGCGCCCCTGAGCGGGTTCTTTCGCGGCGCAGCCGTCCATAGACTAAGGGCGGCGGGGGCAATGGCCCCTGGCCGACTGATAGGCAACTGAGGCATTGGAAAGGACCGCCGCGATGGCTTTCATCACCGTAGGAACCGAGAACAGCACCGACGTCGAGCTGCACTACGAGGATCACGGGACCGGTCAGCCCGTGGTGCTGATCCACGGCTACCCGCTGGATGGCACGTCCTGGGAGAAGCAGACAGCCGCCCTCCTGGACGCTGGTTACCGGGTAATCACCTACGACCGTCGGGGTTTTGGCAACTCCAGCAAGCCCACCACCGGCTTTGACTACAACACCTTCGCAGCGGACCTGTCCACCCTCCTGGAAACACTGGATTTGCGTGACGCCGTGCTGGTGGGGTTCTCCATGGGTACCGGCGAGGTGGCCCGCTACCTCTCCACCTATGGTTCAGCCCGCGTATCCAAGGCCGCCTTCCTGGGCTCCTTGGAGCCGTACCTGCTGCAGGCCGAAGATAACCCTGATGGTGTCCCGCAGGAAGTGTTCACTGAGCTGTACGACGCCGTCACCACGGACAGGTACGCGTTCTTCACCGAGTTCTTCAAAAACTTCTACAACACAGATACTTTCCTGGGCACAGAGCGGTTGAGCCAGGAAGCCCTGACGGCCAGCTGGAATATCGCCACGAAGTCCGGAGCGGTGGCCTCCGTGGCTGCCCAGCCTTCCTGGCTGACAGACTTCCGCGCCGACATCGGGAAAATCGACGTTCCGGCACTGATCCTGCATGGCACGGCGGACAGGATCCTGCCCATCGACGTGACGGGGCGGCGCTTCACCAAGGCGCTGCCTTCGGCCGACTACGTCGAAATCGAGGGCGCCCCGCATGGCCTGCTGTGGACTCACGGGGAAGAGGTCAGCGAAGCAATCCTGGCATTCCTGGCCAAGTAGACCGCAAAAACTCCCGGGCGCGTCTGCCGGCAATCGGCTAAGGCGCCCGGGAGCCGGGTATTTCGTCTAAGGGCCTGCCGGGGAAGCTAGGCCCCCTTGCCGGGCAGCGCCAGCTTGAATACCTTGGCCCAGGACGAGCCAACCTGCTTCAGCAGCGGACCGGTGGTGTACTTCAGGCCATAGCGCTGGCAGATCTCGCGGACCCGGGGAGCAACTTCCGCGTACCGGCTGGAGGGCAGGTCCGGAAACAGGTGGTGTTCAATCTGGTGGGACAGGTTTCCGGTCATGAGGTGCATGAACTTGGAGCCGGAGATGTTGGCGGAACCAATCATTTGCCGGATGTACCAGTCACCGCGGGTCTCACCCTCCACCATTTCCTCAGTGAACGTGTCCGTGCCCTCGGGGAAGTGTCCGCAGAAAATGACCGCGTGGGCCCAGACGTTGCGGACGGCATTGGCGGTCAGGGTGCCAACCAGAGCCTGCTTGCCGGAGCCGGTGAGCATGGCCAGCGCTGGAGTGGCCGCGTAGTCCTTGGTGAACTGGGTGACCACCTTACGGCCCAGGGCCTTGAGGTCCTTAAGCATTGCTTCCTTGGACTTCAGGCCTTCCTGGTAGTCAGGAATTTCCAGGTCGTAGACGGCGATGCCCCACTCGAAGATGGGCGCCAGGATGGCGTTGTAGAGCGGGTTGCCCAGGTTGAAGGGCTTCCATTCCTGGTCCGGATCCATGCGCAGGAGGTTGTATCCAACGTCCTTGTCCTTGCCCAGGACGTTGGTCCAGCGGTGGTGGAGATCGTTGTGGGTGTGCTGCCAGGAGCGGGCCGGGGTGACGAAGTCCCACTCCCAGGTGGTGGAGTGGATGTCCGGGTCACGCATCCAGTCCCACTGGCCGTGCAGGATGTTGTGTCCCAGCTCCATGCTTGCCAGAATCTTGGACAGGCTCAGCATGGCGGTGCCGGCAACCCAGGCGCCCTTGTTCTTGCTGACCAGCAGGGCAGCCCTGCCGGAGAGCTCCAGGCCGCGCTGGATCTTGACCATGCGGCGGATGTACGCAGCGTCAGAGGCGCCCCGCTTGGACAGGATGTCGTCGCGGATGGCGTCGAGTTCACGGCCCAGTTCCGCAACTTGCTCGTCCGTGAGGTGGGCGGCTGCCGGAGGACGAACCAGCGGGCTGCCGGATTCGGCAAGAGCTCCGGGACGGGGCTTGGTGGTACCGGCGGCTGCCGGCCTGTTCGCTGTGGCTACTGACATTCGTTACTCCTCAGATTTCGAGGTTGACGGGTCCGGCGGCTGCCGAAACACACGTTTGGATTAATTGACCCGGTTCACCGGAGACCTCACCCGTGCGGAGGTCACGGACGCTGCCGGACAGCAGCGGGGTAAGGCAACTGTGGCAGATGCCCATCCGGCAACCGCTGGGCATGAGTACCCCGGCGTCTTCGCCGACGTCCAGGAGGGGGGTGGCGCCGTCGGCCTGGACCTCACGGTCCGAAGACTCAAAGGTGACCAGTCCGCCGTCGTGCCCTTCCCCGGCGGCCAGATTGGTACTGAAGCGTTCGATCTTCAGGGTACCGGCGCCTTTTGCTACGCCGGAGGCATCAGGTTCAGGAGCAGCCAGGGCCGCCTGGTTCCACAGCGCCTCGGCGTCGTCCAGGAAAGTTTCCGGGCCGCAGGCGTAGGCGGCACGATCACTCCAGTCCGGGCAGATTTCTTCGATTTCCTTTATGGAGCTGAAGTCCATGCGGCCCTGGCGGCGGGTAAACCACTGGGCCAGACGGAAGTTGGGGAACTGATCCGCAAGTTCGGCCAGCTCTTCGCGGAAGAGGCTCTCACCGGGTGTCCGGGCAGAATGGATGAGCACGACGTCGGCATCAGGACGCCGGGGAATCAGCGTGCGGATCATGGACATCACCGGCGTGATACCGCTGCCGGCGGTCAGCATCAGGAGCGGGCGCGGGTGCTCAGGGAGAACGAAGTCGCCCTGCGGGGGCGCCAGGAACAGCACATCGCCGGGCTTTGTATTGCGGACCAGGGTGCCGGAGACAGCGCCCATATCCGTCACGGTGATGGCCGGGTCCTTGCCGGCAGGCGTACTCAGCGAATAGGAACGCCAGTGCCGGACGCCGTCCAGCTCGACGCCTATTCGGGCCCACTGCCCGGCGAGGTGCGCATGCCAGCCGCGTCCGGGGCGGAAGAAGATGGTGACCGAATCGGCCGTCTCCTTGACGACACGCGTAACCACGCCCCGCAGTTGGCGGGACGAGAACACCGGATTGAACAGTGCCAGAAAATCTTCCGGCGTAAACGGTGTGGTCAACACGGAAGCGGCGTTCGCCAGCCGTCGGAGCCTCATGCAGTTAAGCCTAAATGGGCTTGGGTCATTTGTCCTGCTTTCGTCATATGGCCCCGGGGCGGACCATTTATGACCTAGTAATTTTCCCCCAAGCCGTTAGTACCCCCAACGGACAGTGTGACGTGTTGGTTCCCCCGAAGCCAATCCTGTGGCCGGCTACAGGCTCCGCGTCCTCTACATTGCGGGCGCCCTCCAGCCGATGGCCGGCGCAATGTGCCTTGTGATGTTGCCCAGCAGCTTGGCATTGAAGTCCAGGCCCAGCTGGTTCGGGACCGTCAACATCACGAGGTCGGCGGCCCTGACCGCTGCATCCTGGCTGAGTTGTTGGGCCAGGAGCTCCGGGGAGCCGACGTAGCTTTTTCCGAACCTGGCAATGGACCCGTCGATGGTGCCTACCTGGTCCCTGCCGTCCCGGAGCTCTGAGCCGCCAAAGTACCGGCGGTCTTCCTCGTCCACAATGGGCAGTACGCTGCGGCTTACTGACACCTGAGGGGTGTGGTCATGGCCGGCGGCAGCCCAGGCGGCCCGGAACACGTCAATCTGTTCGGCCTGCAGTTCATCAAACGGCACGCCCGTATCCTCCGTCAACAGGGTTGAGCTCATGAGATTCAGGCCCTGCTCTGCGGCCCAGATTGCCGTTTTCCTGGTGCCGGCGCCCCACCAGATCCGCTCAGACAGTCCGGGCGACTGCGGCTGCACGGGCAACAGGCCGGACGTGCCCGCATACCTGGGATCCGCCGGTGCCACCCCTGCCCCACTGATGGCCGTCCTGAACAGCGCAGTATGATCGCGCGCCATGTCCGCGTCGCTTTGCCCGGGCGCAGGCCGGTAACCAAAGGCCTCGGCGCCCTTAAGCGCGGGCTCAGGTGATCCCCGGCTGACGCCGAGCTGCAGCCTGCCGCCGCTGATCAGGTCCACGGCCGCCGCCTCCTCGGCCAAATAAAGGGGGTTCTCGTAACGCATGTCGACGACGCCGGTACCCATCTCGATCCTGCTGGTCCGAGCTGCGATGGCTGCCAGCAGCGGGAAGGGTGAGGCCTGCTGGCGGGCGAAGTGGTGCACCCGGAAGAAGGCCCCGTTGATGCCCAGTTCTTCGGCTGCGACTGCCAACTCGATCGCCTGGGTGAGTGCCTCACCTGCCGTGCGGGTCCGTGAGCCCTGGCCCGGACCCCAGTGGCCGAAGGAGAGAAATCCAATACGTGTCATGCCCGGGGAACGCGCAGGGGCCGTCCAACATTCCTTCGCTGGAGGCCGGCAGCCTTCCCTTCGCGACCTTTCAAAGGGCGAGCATGAATGGCTGTGAGCGACTTTGGTCGTTCCTGTTCGATTGCCTTGTTCCGGAGCCGGTTCGACCTTAGTCTCGCAGTGCCCGGGCTGACCGCTATGAGCATCTTCACCCAGGTCCGGGCTCGTCACCACACTCAAAGACCAAGAGGTATAACAATGACGTTTTCCCATCGAGGATTCCGGCGGCCAGTCGCCGTCCTGGCCGCGGCGGTGACAGCTGCAGCTGGTCTGGCGCTCCTGCCGCAACCGGCCCCGGCGCACGCTGCAGATGCAGCCACCGCCGTAACCATCACCCCCAATCCGGCCAGCCGCAGCGAGGCCTTCCAAGGCTGGGGTACCAGCCTCGTCTGGTTCGCCAATGCCACAGCAGGCTACGCTCCGGAGCTGCGCGAAGAGCTTTATCAGAAAGTCTTTGGCGAAAACGGACTCAACCTCAATATCGCCCGCTACAACGTAGGTGGCGGCCATGCCTCGGACGTGCCGGACTACCTTCATGACGGCAGCGCGGTGGAAGGCTGGTGGAACCCGGTCACCGAACCGGAGGCGGGCAAGGCAGCCTCAAACCTGTACAACCCGGACGGCTCTGTGGACAAAACCCAGGCCAACAAGCTCGCCTTCCTGGATCAGTGGAACCCGGATGATCCTTCCTCGTACAACCCGGACGCTGACCAGAACCAGCGCTGGTGGGTGGAGCGGCTCGCCGCAGACGACCAGATCTCCCACTGGGAGGCCTTCAGCAACTCCCCGCCGTGGTTCATGACCAGGAGCGGCTACGTATCAGGCCAGGTCAACACCGCCAAGGGCGAGAACCTGCTGCCCCAGGCGGAGGGGAAGTTTGCCGCCTACATGAAGAACGCCGTCGAACTCCTGGAAAAAGGCAGCGGAATCACGGTGGACACCATTGATCCGTTCAATGAACCGAACTCAGGTTACTGGGGTACCGACATCGACCCGGCCACGGGCAAGCCGCCCACCACCTACACACAAAAGCAGGAGGGCGCGCTCATCTACCCGGCCGCCCAGGACCGCATCATCAAGCACCTCGCGGCTGAACTGGCCAAGGACGGCACCACCACGGACGCTGTCATCTCCGCCATGGATGAGACTGATCCCAGCAGGTTCATGACCAACTGGAACGGCTATAGCCAGCAGGCCAAGAACGCCGTCGCCCAGCTCAACGTCCACACCTACGGCACCAACGACCGCCGCCGGGTCCGCGACCTGGCCACCTCCACGGACAAGCCCCTGTGGATGAGTGAAGTGGGTGGTTTCTGGAACGGCAATCCGGCCCTGGGCGATTCCACCAGCGGTTGGGACCGTTCCAACATCACCAACGGCCTGGGCATTGCCGGCCGCATGGTGAACGACCTTCGCGAGCTCGAGCCGGACGCCTGGGTCTTCTGGCAGCCTGTCGAGGATACTTACAAGCAGGAGAAAGCCAACAAGGGCTGGGGCTCCATCTACATTGACTTTGACTGCAACTACGAGGGCCGCGAAGGCTTCTCCAACCGCCGCCTCAACGATGGCGCCACCGGCGAGGCAGCCAAGTGCAAAGTCCTGACCAACCAGAAGTACAACACCACACGGAACTTCACGCATTACATCCGTCCCGGTGACTTCCTGATCCAGAACGACAACGCCAAGACGGCCAGCGCGCTGGACGCCGACGGCAACGGCGCCACACTGGTG
The DNA here is from genome assembly GCF_059383595.1 of Pseudarthrobacter sp. MDT1-40-2. Taxonomy (NCBI): domain Bacteria; kingdom Bacillati; phylum Actinomycetota; class Actinomycetes; order Micrococcales; family Micrococcaceae; genus Pseudarthrobacter; species Pseudarthrobacter sp. MDT1-40-2. Next base: position 1,172,289 of record NZ_JBWZCL010000001.1, read on the forward strand.
CACTTCAATGACACCCCGACGGCGGAAAAGGTCACCGTCGATCTCAGCCGCTTCGCCATGATCGGTCCCGGTGCCACGGTCACCCCGGTGGTCACCACGAAGTCGCCGCTGGACGACATCGAACGCAACGCTCTTGTTAAGGGCTCCCCCGTCGCCGTCGATACCGCCACTAAATCTGCAACGCTGGATGTTCCTGCCGCCTCAGTGGTGACATTCCTGGTAGACGGCGTCAGCGGGGTCGCGGAGGACGCCGCGCCTGTGCAGGACGGTCACACCTATCACCTCACCGGCGATGCCAGCGGGAAGTACCTCACGGCCCGCCCCGACGGAACCGTCTCTATCCAGGACCCGGGAACCTCGGCGGCTGAGGTCAACACCCAACTGTGGACCTTCACCGCGGTGCCGGGCAAGGATCAGTACGCCAATGACCGCCGCTGGGTGGTCACCAACAAAGACGGACGGGTGCTTAAGGGTAACGGCGGCGTGTTGAATGCCAGCCACGCCGGTGCCGCGTCATTGGGCACCCTCAGTACTGAACAGGCGCTGTCGGATCCTTCGGCGCAGTGGGTTCCCATGACGGAAAACGGCAAACAGTGGTCGCTGGTGAATGCCGCGGCTGCCATCGCCCTCCAGGTCTCCGGTAACCAGACAGCGGCCGGCGCACCTGTTTCGCTCGGCTCTTCAACGGGCACCACGGCTACCGCCACCGGCAGCCTCCACCAGTCCTGGGGACTCACGGATCTCGAGGACCTGTTGCTGCAGGGCGTCAAAGCGGTGGAACTGGGCACGCCGCTTGGCGTAGCCCCGGTACTGCCGCCCACAGTCACTCCCCTGTATGCCAACGGAGAAGGCCGCCCGGTAGCGGTCCAGTGGGACAGTGTCGATCCGGCAGTGTGGAATAAGCGCGGCACCGTGACCATCAGCGGCTCCGGGACCGACGTTTACGGACAGTCCTTTACCGATGCCAAGGTCACCGTGACCGTTGGAACGTACACGGGCACCGATCCTGTTTCGGTCACAGTGGGAGAGGGTGCCACCGTTGCCGACGTGCAGGCAGCAGCTCCCACCACTGTCCCCGGACAGGTGGGCACCGCCACTGTACGCAACAACCTCGCCGTGACATGGGACTGGAGCAGCCTGGACGCCTCCGTACTGCAGGCTCCCGGAACCGCCACCGTTTCCGGAAAGGCAAGCACCGGCGTCGACGGCGGCACACCGTTGGACGCGCTGCTGACCGTCCTGGTGGTGAACCGGATCCCCAGCAGCAACATCTGCCGGGACGATGCGGCTACGGCAGTCACGGCAACCTATACGGAGGGTGCGTTTGTTGCAAAGAACACCTGCGACGGCAACGTATCCACCCGTTGGTCCAACTGGGTCAGTGGAGGCCGCAGCGGCGACAGCCTCACGTACGCGTTCGGGCGGGACTACACCGTGGACTCGGTCACCGTAACGTTGGCCGAGAAAGCACCTGCGAGCCTCAAGGTCCAGTATCAGGATCCAGCCGGAACCTGGCAGGATACCTCCGCCGGTACAGTCGCCGGCCCTACCCTCACTGCGCCGGTAAAGGTGTCCTTCAATGCCGTGCAAACACATGGCATCCGGGTGGTACTGGCCACTCCGGGCTCTTACACCAAGGTGGCCGAGGTCGCCATCGCGGGCACCCGGCTGGGGGAGGCGGGCCTCGCCGATCTGGGCCGTTTGCTGGTGGATCAGAGGTCCGTCACCGGCTTTGCGCCCGGCACCGGCGACTACACCGTACTGACGTCGTCGGCAGTCAGGCCTACCGTGGCGGCCTACCCCTTGGATACGAGCGCCTTGGTGTCCGTGGTGCAGGCAACTGCCGAGAACCCGGCAGCAACGGTCACCGTGACTGCGCCGAACGGCAGCGTTCGCGAATACACAGTGAACTTCACGACAGGAAAAGCCGCCTGCCTCAACAATGGCTGGGCCACGAACGTTGATCCGGGGTTCAAGAACGAAGGAAAATGCGTGAGCTACTTCGCCTCGTCTAAGTAGCACGGCCTACAAGTAGCACCGCGAACAGGTAGCGCCGGCAAACCGAAAGGCCCTGCAGGGATTGAACTGCTCCCCGGACGTTGGACTGAGAACTTCAGTTCCGACTTCCGGGGAGCAGTTTCATGCAAGCAAGTACTGTCAGGGCAAGCCTTCAGCAATGTGAGGCAGTCATGTAGAGTTCGGCCATGTATAGTGCATCCAAGCAAAGCCGCTTTGTGGCGATCTTCGCGCCTCTGATTGCCGTCGTCGCCCTGGTTGCAGGGTGCACATCCCCCTCCCCCTCCCCTGCCCCATCGCCGGAGGATACTCCCGACCCCGCTGCTTTGGTGCAGGAGTCGAGTGAGGCCACCAAAGAGCAGACCAGTGCGCATCTCAAGCTCATGGTTGAGGGCGAGATCGAAGGGCTGCCTGTCGAGTTCATCGAGGGCGATCTCACCCGGAATCCCGCAGTCGCCGCCAAGGGCACACTCGACATGACATACCTTGGCCAGCAGCTCAAAGGGGTTGAGTTTGTCGTCTTCGACGGCGACCTCTGGGCCGCCATCACGTCAGGGGGCAGCCTGTCCAACTTCGGGCCGGCTTCCCAGGTCTACGACCCCGCGACGATCCTGGACCCAGATGCGGGGCTGGCCAACGTGCTCGCCAACTTCTCCGATGCCACGATCGACGGCAACGAGGCCGTCGAAGGCGCAAATTCTGTACGCATCACGGGCAACGTCACCGCGGACGCGGTCAACAAGATTGCACCCCAGATCGGGGCGGCTGACCCCATACCCGGCACCGTCTGGATCTCCGAAGAAAGAAGCGAACTAACGCAGGTCCAGCTGGAACCCAGTTCCGGTAACACCGTCACGATGACCCTGTCCAAGTGGGGCGTGCCGGTCACCGTCGACAACCCGGCAAGTTGATCCAGGGCCCGCCCCTCGCCGCCGGGCGGGCGCCGACCAACCGTCGCGTCGCGATCAGCGCTGCCAGCCTTGCGGTGACGCTGGGCGCGCTGGACACGTACGTCGTCGTCACGATCATGACCGACATCATGCGCGACGTCGGCATTGGAGTGAATCAGCTTCAGCGGGTTACGCCGATCATCACCGGCTACCTGTTGGGCTATATCGCAGCTATGCCACTGCTGGGCAGGGCGTCGGACCGGTTCGGGCGCAAGCTGCTCATCCAGGCCAGCCTGGCCGGCTTCGCACTCGGATCGGTGGTCACGGCACTGTCCACCGATCTCACCGTGCTGGTCCTGGGCCGCGCTCTCCAGGGCGCCGCCAGCGGGGCCCTGCTGCCCGTGACACTGGCTTTGGCTGCCGAATTGTGGGTTGCACGTAAGCGTGCAGCTGTGCTCGGCGGCGTCGGTGCGGCCCAGGAGCTGGGCAGCGTGCTCGGTCCGATCTACGGCATCGCCCTGGTTGGGCTGTTCCAGCAATGGCAGGCCATTTTCTGGGTCAACGTGCCGCTTGCGGCGATCGCGATGGTGATGATCCACTTCAGCGTTCCCGGCCGGCAGAAAACTGATACTCCCCAGAAGGTGGACGTGCTCGGCGGTCTGCTGCTGGCCGTCGCCCTGGGTCTGACCGTGATTGGGCTCTACAACCCCAAGCCCGACGGCGAATCGGTGCTGCCAAGTTGGGGAATGCCAGTGCTGATCGCCGCAACGGTGGCGGCCGTCGCGTTCTTCGTATGGGAGAGGTTCGCCCGCACCCGCCTGCTGGAGCCGGTGGGAGTGCACCTTGGACCATTCCTGGCAGCGCTTGGCGCATCGATGGCTGCAGGCGCTGCGCTCATGGTGACGCTGGTCAACGTCGAACTGTTCGGTCAGGCTGTTCTGGGCCAGGACCAGAACCAGGCCGCCCTCCTGCTGCTGCGCTTCCTCGTCGCGCTGCCGGTTGGGGCGCTGCTCGGCGGCTGGCTGGCCACCCGGATCGGCGACCGGATCGTCGCTTGCACCGGCCTCCTCATCGCCGCTGTAGGTTATCTGCTGATTGCACAGTGGCGCGTCGACGTGCTGGCGGAACAGCATGATCTCGGACTGTTCTCCCTGCCAACACTGGACACCGACCTCGCAATCGCCGGATTGGGTCTCGGCCTGGTGATCGGCCCGCTGTCCTCGGCGACACTTCGGGTGGTTCCGGCCGCCCAGCACGGGATCGGGTCGGCAGCGGTCGTGGTCGCCCGCATGATCGGTATGCTGCTGGGCATCGCGGCGCTGAGCGCCTGGGGCCTTTACCGGTTCAACCAGCATCTGGCCAGCCTGCCCGCCGGGACGGGCGGCACACTTGAGGAACGGGTGGCAGCTGAGGCCGGCCGGGTCCGCGAAGCGTACGCCCTGCAGTACGGCGAAATCTTCTTAATCACCGCAATCGTATGTGTGGCGGGCGCGGCGCTTGGTCTGCTGATCAGCGCACGCGACGAGTACGCCGAGGAGCCAGCTGCGGAAGACTCTCAGTAGCGCAGGTGCCCGAAACCCCTCGCAAGCGCCCATCAGAAATAGGGAACCTTTCGGGTTACGCTTTAGCATTTGGCCCTACACTGTGATATAGGACACATCCTCAGTTTGCGGTGGGATGGTCTGCTTCAAGACTGGTGTCCCTTTCTTGGGGAGTCACCATCACACGCGCGTGTATGAGGAGATTTCAGATGAACAAGTCACTCCGCTTTATGTCAGTACCTACCCTGGCCCTGGGCGCACTTGCCCTTTCCGGATCGCCGGCCATGGCCGCTGACCAGTCCTACCAGGCCACTCTGGGCCAGCTCAACGGCAGTTCCGGTGCAGCCACCATCGAACTTCACGTCACGGGCGAGGAGGCTCATGTGGTGCTGAACGTTTCGGGTATGCCCGCAACGTTTATGGACATGCCCTACCCGCACGTCCAGCACATCCACGGCGGGGCGCAGGGTACCTGCCCGGACCCTTCGGCTGACAAGGATGGTGACCAGGTTATCTCCACCACCGAGGGCGCACCCAACTACGGCGGCATCCTCACCACCCTCTCCGTCAGCGGCGACACCAGCCCCGCTGCCGGCTTGGACATCAAGGCCGCCGGCCAGGGTGCCGCTTACACGATTGACCGGACGTTCCCACTGAATGCTGAGACCAAGGCAGCCCTCGACGCCGGGACCGCCGTCGTCGTTGTCCATGGCCTCGACCCGGCCACCCTCAGCCCGGCCGGCGCGGCAGCCAAGTCCGACCTCATTCCCGAACTGCCTTTGGCAGCAACGTCGCCGGCATTGTGCGGGACGCTGACCGCCGGACAGATGAAGATGCCCGTCGGCGGCGCTGAAACCGGCATAGCCCAGGAAACCGGCACCGACACCGGAGCACTCGCTATCGGCGGGGGGCTGACCCTCATCGCTTTGGCAACCGGCGCCTACGTTCTCCGTCGTCGCAACGCAGAATCAGCCGGCTGAACACCGCTGACCGGTTCGACACTGTGACAAGCACGAAGCCCGGCCGCCGTGGAGGTTTGAAGACCACCACGGCAGCCGGGCTTCTGCTCGCCTTGGCACTGACCGGCTGCGGCACCGGCACACCACCAGCCACTGCTCCGGCGCCGCCGTCGGCAGCCGCCGGCACCGCCCAGCCTTCCCTGCCGGCGCCGGCAACCCCTGCGGTTCCGGTGAATTTTGTCATGCCCGCATCTGCACCGGTCACGCTGAGCATTCCAGCGATCGACGTCCGCACTGATTTGCTGCGTATGGGGCTTCGGGAGAACGGGTCATTGGAGGTCCCCGAGGACACCGGCAGCGGCTCCCCTGCGGCCTGGTATCACGGCTCCCCCACCCCCGGTGAGCCTGGACCATCCGTAATACTGGGGCACGTCAACGCTCTTGGCGGAAACAAGGGTGTCTTCGCGGACCTCCAAAAACTTAAACCCGGCGATGAGATCAACGTTTCCCGAACCGATGGCAGCACGGCCGTATTCACCGTCGATCGCGGGGCCCTCTACAGCAAGAACAGCTTCCCCACCTTCGAGGTCTACGGCAATACACCCGGCCCCGAACTCCGCCTCATCACCTGCGACGGGTACGACCCCGCCACGGGACTCTTCAACGACAACTACGTCATCTACGCCAAACTCAAAGCCTGACAACCCGGCCGCCGGTCCCTCTATCTGGACGGCGGCAAGGACGGACGAGGAATGAACCACCCCCACACCCTGCTGGCCCCGCTGGCCATGTCCGCCCTCCTGCTCACCGGTTGCACCGCTGCAACCGGATCCTCAGGAACAGCGCCTGCGCCAACCTCAGCCGCCCCCGCACCGACCGGCGCGTCACCGCAATCCGACACGGCCGGCGGCCACAGCGGCACGCACCACAGCGAAGAAACACTCGCTCCGCTTACGAAAGCGGACGGGCCCAGCGATGCAGCGAAGATGATCTGCGGGGACCAGCCCATGGACCGGCTCACCGCAATACTGGACCTGAAGGGGACGCCCCACACAGTCAGCAACTGGGCCGACAGCACCTTCACCTGCACCTACCACCTGGATGAAGGTGACCTGGAAATCTCCGTCAAAGAAGCCACCGACCAAGCCACGGCATTGACCCACTTTGACGCCATGCAGGCCCTGGCAAAAAACGCCACGCCCATCAAAGGGCTCGCCAGCCTGGGGTTCCCGGCCTACGAGACCACAGACGGGTCAGCAGTATTCCAAAAAGACAGCTTCGTCCTTCACGTGGACGCCACCGACCTCCCTGCAACCCTGGGACCGGAGAGCATCACCCGCAACGCCCTGGCCTACCAGCTCTCAACCACCATCCTTGCCTGCTGGGTCGAACACCACTGATTGACGCAGCCCTCATGCGCGAGGCGCCGCGGGCGCATGCCCAGGCAGCCGCCCCATCCACGGGCAGCTAAAGCAGATCCGTCCACAGTGCGTCGAGGTCTACGGTGGTTCCATCGGCGAAGATGAAGCGGTTGCCGCCGGAAAGACGCGCGCCATCCAGCTCCGCCGTCATGGTCTCTCCGCCCAGCCCGACCAGGACCGCATACTCACCATCGGTCACAGGCACGGACGTACCCACCCAGGGAATGGTCAACTCCTCCCCCATCGGGTGTGGAGCTACACGCACCCGGTTGCCGGCGTCATCCAGTGCCTGCCCCTGCGCGTCTACCGCGCGGACTTCGCTTCGAAGGGATGCACCCGCGTCAAGAGGCCAGCCACCGATCCGCAACAGGCTGCTTTCACCAGCGGCGCTGCCTACAGTGCCGGCAACCCGGACCAGGCGCAGCTCCACTGCTCCGCGAGTGACTGAGACCACCGTGACCTCCGGCCCCAGGGTGGCCGTTCCCTTAGCGCCGCTGCCGTGATCGGGCCCGGCATCCGGGTCGACGTCGATCCACTTCACGACGCCGCGGGAGGCACCTGCCAGCACCCCGCCGACCTCCCGATGACCCAGAAACTCAAAACCCGTGCGGTGGGTGAGCCTGCCCTCGCTGTCCACCAGGACCACGGAGTTATCCAGCGACTCCGGCTCCAGGTCGGGGAAACTGTGCGTGGAGTACCCCAGCCGCGCGTACAGCGGCGAGTCAGCCACGGCAGCCCCGACCGTGGCATGGTCAGTACCGTGGTTGCGCACCCGAATGACGCCGTCGGCAAGGGTTCCGTTCACCTGCCAGCCGGGAGCGGCAATCAGCCGTTGCGTGTCCCCGGTTTCCACAGGCAGCGGCTGTTCCACAGCAGTCCACACGGGATGTTCCGGTGGCAGGGCCAGACCCAGCATGCCCTTGGCAGCCCAGTACGGCGAGCCCGCCCCGGAATAGGACTGTTTCATGCCAGGGAATTCGCCGTGCCAGCCGATGGACAAAAGCCCGTCGCCGGTCACGGAGCCGCGGCTGGTGAAGTAGCTCAGGATGCCCGATGCGGCACGCCTGCTGACGCCAGGGTCCAGCCTGGAGTGGCCGGAGAGCTCGCCCACCCAGAACGGGGCGGCGGCGGCAAAGCGGTAGATCAGGCTGCGGCCCTGGATGAGCGGGGCTCCGTTCGCTCCAACGAGGTGCACGGCGTCGTCAAGAAAATCGGCGAGGCGGTCGCCGTCTAGTCGCGTCCGGGCCTGGACCCGGGGATCGTCAGGAGCCATGATCTGCAGAAGCTGGGGATACACCTGGAAGGCCCAGCCCACGTAGTGGTCGTAAGCCCGCTCAGGACCATCAGCAAACCAGCCGTGGCCGCGGTACAGGGAATCATGGATGGCCAGCCCGGCGTCTATGTCCTCGTCCGAGTACCGGCCGCCAACAGAGGCCAGGAAGGTTTCGACGACGATCTGGAACCACACCCAGTTGATGGGCGGGTACTCCTCGCCGATCACCGTCTCAAACCACGCGATCAGCTGTTCCTTAACCCGTTGCGAAAGCTTGTCCCACAGCATGTCCCTGGTCAGTGCAAGCCCCACAGCCAGGGAAGCCGCCTCCACTTTGGCTTGTGCCAGCTCGCCCGGCGTGGGCCACCGGTCCGGATTGGCCGGATCGGTGCCGGCGTCGAGCCCCTGGGCATACCATTGCGCGATCCAGCCGGTGGACTCGGGATTCCCCGCCATCCGGAAGGCCGCCAGCAGGAAGGTCCGGGCGAAAGCCTCCAGTGAGTCGCTGCGGGGGCCATAGGCACTGTTGGCTCCGGGCAGGTACAGGTTCGCGTGATCCTCAGAGGCATAGCGGTGGGCAGAGCGCAGGAGGTGGTCAGCGTAACCGCACCAGTGCTCCCTGGTGAGTCCCGTCCGGGGTGAAAGTTGCCAGTCCAACGGCGGCAGGTTCAGGGCAACGGAAGAAGCGGTACTTGGCATAGGTCCTCAGATCCTCAGGAGTCAGAAGTTGGCTGAAGCGGGTCAGGCGCGCTCAGCCATAGGATGGCCCGCCGGAGCAGTTCCAGGTGTTCGGCGGATTGGAAGGAGGCGGCGTCGTGGCCCAGGGCGTCGTAGAAGGTCCTGCCGGTTCTGCCGTCGTCCGTTGCCGGGCGTTCCAAGGACCACATCACCGGGTGCTCGGTCCCGTCGTGGAGATGGGTCGCATGGACACTGATGCCAGGCGCCGTCCGCAGGTAGCTGTACCGCTCATCCAGCAGCTCAAAATCGTCAATCCCGTCAACGATGCCCCCGGAACCGGGCTTGATCGTGATGCTGGCCGGCCCATAGTCGGGGTGCATGGAGGTTCCCCGAATCCAGCGGCCGCCCAGCCCGGTTTCCCATTCCGGCAGGTCCGTAAAGCTGGTGGCACTGACATGGCTGGCCAGCAGGGGCCGTCCCGAGTCCAGCCAGCGCCGCAGTCCGGCCGAAGCTTTGGGCGTCTGCGGGGACGGCAGGCCATCGCGGGGCAAACCGACATTGACTACCAAGAGGTCAGGAAGTTCGTCCCCGCCCAGATCCGCCAGATCCGCCAGGGCTGCGTCCACATCGTCAGGGATCCCGACGTCGAACCCTGCCTCGCGAAGCAGCGCCGCCAAGGCGCCTGACGTCTCTGGAAACGGATGCCAAGGATCCGAGTACCGGCCGGCACCGCTGAGCAGCGTTGCCCTTTTTGGTCTCTTTGCGTGCCGAGCCACCCCGGAGGCAGCTGCTGACTCGGCCGTCACTGGGAGTCTCCCAGGACGTTGCCGACGGAGATTCTCGGTGCGCCAATGGAGGACTCCCGCAGAATCAACTCCGGATTGAGTTCGACTCGATGCACAGGCCGCATCCGTCCTTCAGCCAGCCGGGCTGCCATAAGCTGCACCGCCACCTTGCCTACGTATTGCTTGGGCGGCCGGACAGCTGAAATGGCAGGCTCGGCGAGGTAGGCCACTTCATCGTCGTATCCCACAATCGCCATATCCCCGGGCACCTGCCGTCCCCTGTCCACGCAGTGCTGCACGAAGGCCACTGCCTGCGTGTCCGAGTGGACCAGCATCGCCGTGGTCCGGGACTTGTCACAAAGTTCAAGGACGTGATCGAAGTGCTGTGTGCGCTCGCCGTTTTCCTGCCTCGCGGAATCCTCGTGTACTGAGTCCTCCAAGGGGATTTTCAGGGCAGCCAAGGCCTGCTGCCAACCGCGCACCACGTGGGGACTTGTGGGGCTGGCGGCATCTGCCAGGCAGCCGATCCGGCGGTGTCCCTCCTGCCACAGGTGCCGCACCGCGATTCCGGCACCGAATGCGTGATCGGTGGCCACCCAGTCCAGCCGATGTGCCGGAATTTCGAGGGGGGAACGGCGTTCGGCCAGCACCACCGGTATGGGCAGCGCGTTAAGCCAGCGCAGCAGTTCGTGGCCCTGTTCTCCGGTCATGTCCGGTGCCACGATCAACCCGTCAATATTTTGGGTATCCAGCAGCGCCTGGACCTGTTTGCGGTTATCTGCGGCATCGTAGGCGGAGCCGCGGACCAGAATCCGGAGGTTCTGCTCCTCCGCCGCGGCCCGTGCACCGCTGATGACCTGCGGCCAGTAGTAATCAAGCGATGGCACCACCATTCCGATGGCGTAGCTGTGCGGCTGCTGCCGGGCCGCCGATGCCGAGCGGTCCAGGCGGCTGGGAAGGGTCGCACCGCCGTGAACCCGCGAGACCAGCCCTTCATCCGCCAAAAGGTTTACGTCCCGCCGGATAGTCAATTCACTGACTCCCAGCTTCACGGCAATTTCGCGGACGGTGATGGCGCCGTGGGCCCGCAGTTCTTCCATCAACCGCTCCCGCCGTTGCAGGGAGAACAGCGACTTTCCTGCTGCTTCATGCGGTTGTTCAGGGCTCATGATGATGCCTCCACGGTGAGGGTGAATACGCCGACGGCCTGAAGACCGGCGGGCATGCGGAAACGCAGGCGGGTCAGCTTTTGGCCCCAGACGTCCGACAGCAGGGGATCGTCCAGGTGCCACTCGTCAATGAGTACGACGGCGGCCGCCGGCTCCCAGCGCAAAACCGCTCCGCGCCCGGTGCTCCCAGAGGAAATTGCAGCGGGAATACCCGCGGGAAGGATAGTCACGCTGCCCTCAGTGCAGGAGACGGTTCCGGCTGCCAGGTAGGTGATGTCGACGTCGGACCCGGCGCCCGCGGGAGGTGACACCAGCTTCCAGTTGTCGGTGACAGTCACACGCCTGGCCTTGCTGTCCAGTGAGGAGGTGCGGATCCACTGCTCGGGGCGCAGACCGTAGGCAGCCCCAATGGCCAGCCTGAGTATGGGTGCTCCTGGTTCCGGCCGGCTTAGCTCGGCAGCGGCAAACTCCCGGCCTGTGCCCTGCTCCATGCCGAAGGGCGCGGGCACACTGTGCCAGGCGCTTTGCATGGCACGGATTTCATAGCGCTCCGGCCCGAAGGTCTTGGCGGTATAGGTGGGTTGACCCGCGTCTACAAGCAACGGAACGCCATCCACGGCCACCACTACCGACCCCACGTCACGGTGATTATGGTGTTCGCCGTTATGGCCGCCCTTCGCAGCCAGAAGCAGGCCCGCCGGGCTGCCACCTTCCTCTCGAGCCACCATGATCTGCACGGAAGGCAGATAGGTGAACGGAATCAGCGGCGCCTCGGGCCGGGTAGCCTGCTCCACCGTATCAAGAAGCGCATGAAGAACCCTGCCCAGCCCGGACGCAGCCTCCAGGCTGCCGGCTGCCATCGCCGCTGCATGCCTGCTGGCCGCATCATCGCCAAGGCGGAGCGCCCAGCGGTGCAGCATCCCCCAGGGAAGAGTGGTCGCGGCCCGGGCGGGACCGTCCGCCACATTGAGGAACCACGTGCCCGCCACATGCATCCGGTGGGGAAATGCCACCATCTCGCGGATGATGGGAAGGTCCGCGTCTAGCGCCCCTGACGTGGCCTCCTCCAGCAGAGCCAGCCCTTCCAGCGCCCGTCCTGCCCCGTTCCACCAGTACGCAAAGCCTTCGTCAATCGCGCCGTCCTCAGGCAGGGAAGCCAGGAAACGGTCCAGGCCCTCTATGCACCGGGCGACGGTATGGGCCTGAAGCGCCGGGTTGTCCACGAGGAAAATCGCCACGGCCAGAAGGTTGGAATGGATCCAGGGATTCCAGTTATGGACATCACCGTCCAAGCCAAGCCAGTGCCAGTCCATCCGCTCCACGAAAGGCAGAATGACCCGTTCCAGCGTTTCCTCGCGGATGCGGCGCCGCAGACCCGGCACCCGCTCATCGAGTCGCTGGCCCAGGACGTGATCCAGCCAGGCCAGTTGTGCGGCTACTTCCCCGGCCCCCAGATCCAGGTAGGGCCGAGCCATGTCCGGAACAACTTCCCGGGACCGGGAGAACACGTCGTCATGGGCTGCCCAACTCCACGAGCTTTGCTCGCACAGGAGGTAGGCGCCGTCGATCACTTCATCGAGCCATTCCTCATCGGCGCCGGCAGGACGGCCAGGCTCCGGGATCAGGCACATGAGGACTGCCCGGGTCAGGCGTTGCTGCCGCGCCGCCACCAGGCCCTCGTAGGCCGTGCGGTTCCCGTCACGGAAGTACCGGGCGTAGAGCGAGGCAAGCGGCTGGGGCCAGGCAGTCCCCTTCTCTTCCCATGCCTGCCGACGCAACGCGGTCTCCGCAACCCTGGCTGGCCGGGGCAAGGCTAAGTCGACTCCGGGCCGGACCCGGACCCTGCCGGCGGCTCCTGCCAGCAGGCTTTCCAGGCGTGCAGCGGTCCCCTTGTCTCCCCAAGCGGAGGCAAGCACTCGCTCAGCGTGTCCGGCAGCAGGAGTAGAAGGGGACATTTAATCTCATTTGTTCGAGTGTGAACGGATTGGATCGATCATGACAGATTTGAATGATCCGTCTTGTTTATGAGTATCTACCGAATGTTAGATGTGATGCAAGACATCATGCGGTCCGGCAAGTCCCTGCCACGAAATGCAGAAAGGAGGGTTCTTATGTCACTGAAGCCCAAGGCGCTGCTGGTTATGAACAGTGGAACCTTTGCTGATCAATTTGATTCCACCCGCCTGCAGCGGCTGGGCGCGGTGGTGGACCTCGGTGAGGAACCGTGGACGGACTCGCTGGATGTTCCGGGACTGTCAGGACGTCTGGCAGAAGTAGAAATACTCCTGACCAGCTGGGGTGTGCCGCGCCTGGATGCGGCGAGGCTGGAGCAGATGCCCAAACTTCGCGCCGTCTTCCACTGCGCCGGCACCGTGCGCAGCTTCGTCAGCGAGGAGCTGTGGGAGCGCGGCATACTCGTGACGAACGGCGCGGACGCCAACGCCATTCCGGTGGCGGAGTTCACTTTCGCTTCCATTGTCCTGGCAGGCAAAAAGGCCCACGTATTGTCCAACGATGCCCGGACGTTCCGGGAGGACTGGAGTTACGCCACCCAGCGTGGCGAACTCGGCAACATCGGCAGGGTCATCGGGGTTATCGGCTTCTCCCGCATCGGACGTCGGGTGGTTCAGCTCGTCCAGCAGCTGCAGGATGTGACGTGCCTGGTGAGCGATCCCCATGCCGATCCGCTGGCTGTCGCCGCGGCCGGGGGGCGGCTCGTCCCGCTTCAGGAGCTCCTCAAAACCTCCGACGTCGTCACAGTCCATGCCCCTGCCCTCCCGGAAACACGGCACATGATCGGCGCTCCTGAACTGGAGGCCATGAAGGACCATGCCACGTTGATCAACACGGCGCGTGGTTCGCTGGTGGACACGAAAGCGCTCGAAGCCGAATGCGCCACCGGGCGCATCACGGCCTTGCTGGACGTCACTGAACCCGAGCCCCTGCCAGCGGACTCGGTGCTGTATACCCTCCCCAATGTGATCATCACCCCCCATATTGCCGGGTCTTTGGGAACGGAGACACGGCGGATGTCCGATGCAGCACTTGAGGACCTGGAACGCTACCTGACCGGCAGGGACCTCCTTGCCCAGGTGGTCCACGAGGACCTCTCCCTCAGCGCCTGACCATAAAGACCGCCGCCACTACGGCAAACTTATAACCCTATAAAGGAGAACGCAATGAAGCGCACAACCCTCGCCGCCATCGCACTGGCAGCAGCTGCCGGCCTTGGCCTGTCCGGTTGCGCAGGTGCCGCCGGCACGGCGGAACCGCAAAGCCAGGACGGCAAGACCCGCCTGACAGTTTCGGTGTGGAACTACGAAGGCACGCCGGAATTCAAGGCCCTGTTTGACGGGTACGAGGCCGCCAATCCGGACATCGACATCGAACCGGTGGACATCCTTGCCGATGACTACCCCCAGAAAGTCACCACCATGCTGGCAGGCGGAGACACCACCGACGTCCTGACCATGAAGAACGTCATAGATTACGCCCGGTATGCCAACAACGGCCAGCTGCAAGAAATCAACGGCGTAGTGGACGCAGTCGGCAAGGACAACCTCGCAGGCGTGGACGCCTTCGACATGGACGGAAAGTACTACGCTGCACCGTACCGGCAGGACTTCTGGCTGCTGTATTACAACAAGGAACTGCTCAAGGCCGCCGGCGTTGAAGACCCCAGCGACCTCACCTGGGAGGAGTACACGGACCTCGCCAAGAAGCTGACCACCACCGCTGACGGCAAGACGGTATACGGCACGTACCACCACAGCTGGCGCTCGGTGGTTCACTCCATCGCCGCCGCACAGAACGATGGCGACCAGAACAGCGGCGAATACGGCTTCTTCGAGAACCAGTACAACACCGCCCTGGATCTCCAGCAGAGTGGTGCCACGCTCGATTTCGGCACCTCGAAGAGCCAGAAGACCAGTTACCGCACCATGTTCGAAACCGGCCAGGCCGCAATGATGCCGATGGGTACCTGGTACATCGCCGGCTTCCTGCAGGCCAAGAAGGACGGCAAGACCAACGTTGACTGGGGCCTGGCTCCGCTGCCGCAGAAAGAGTCAAACGGGAAGGTCAGCACCTTCGGCTCCCCCACGGCGTTCGCCGTGAACAAGAACGCCGCCAACTCAGATGAGGCTCGAAAGTTCATCGAATGGGCCGCCGGCGAAGGGGGCGCCAAGGCCATCTCCAAAATCGGCGTGGTGCCCGCCCTGCAGGACGATGCAGTAACGGACACCTACTTCCAGCTCGAAGGCCTGCCGAACGACGAGCTTTCCAGGAAGGCCTTCACGCCGGACGAGACCGCCCTCGAAATGCCTGTGAGCGACAAGTCCGCGGCCACCGATAAGATCCTTAATCAGGAACACGACCTGATCATGGTTGGCGAGCGCACCGTGGCGGACGGCATCGCTGAAATGGGTAAGCGCGTCAAGAGTGAAGTCCTCGGCAAGTAGCCCTCCCCCGCCCCTGCGCCGGTCGCCGGCGCAGGGGCGGAACCCAAAACTTTCCGATCCTGAATGGGAGGAACGCCCCGGTATCCGGGAGCGGTCATCTATGACGACTGAAACATACAAGCCGGTTGCCGCCCCGGCACCAGCGCCGCTCAACAGCAGGGGCAACCGTAAGCAGGCGCGGCGCAATACCCTGATTGGCTGGACCTTCATCCTGCCGAACTTCCTGGGCTTCCTGGCCTTCACGCTGATTCCGGTGGTGGCGGCCTTCGCCCTCTCCTTCATGGAATGGACTTCCTTCACCGCGCCACGCTGGGTAGGGCTGGAGAACTTCCAGCGCATGGCCCAAAGCGATACCTTCTGGATAGCCCTGCGCAATACAGTGGTCTACGCGCTGGGGCACGTACCCCTTACGCTGGCGCTGGCTCTGGCGCTGGCCATGCTGCTGAACCGCAAGCTGAAGGGCATCGGTTTCTTCCGGGTCGCCATCTTCTTCCCGTACATCACCTCGCTGGTGGCCGTCGCCGTCGTCTGGAACATGCTGTTCAGCCCGGACAACGGCCCCATTAACCAGTTCCTGAACGCCATCGGCATCGCTGAGACGCCAGGCTGGACGTCCAGCTCCGATTGGGCCATGCCCGCCGTCATCATCACCAGTGTGTGGCGGGACATGGGCTACTACATGATTCTCTACTTAGCCGGCCTCCAGGCTATTCCTACCGAGCTGTACGAGGCGGCCGAGGTAGACGGCGCCAGTGCCTGGCAGCGATTCTGGAACGTCACCATTCCGTCCCTGCGTCCTACCACTTTCTTTGTGGTGGTGATGCTCACGGTCTCCAGCTTCAAGGTATTTGACCTCATCGTGGTCATGACCAATGGAGGCCCCGGCCGCTCCACCACGGTGCTCTCCCAGCTGATCTACCAGGAAGGCATCGGCGAGGGGAAGTTTGGTTACTCATCGGCCATTTCGCTCGTGCTGTTCCTGATCGTCCTGACGGTCACCGTCGTGCAATTCAAGATCCAACAGCGAAGGGAACGCTGATGACCAACATGGCCGAAGACCTCAAGGCCGAGGCACCCTTCCTTGGCAATGGGTTGGAACCCTCGCCCGAAGACCGCCGGAGTACCCAGCGCAGACGGTCCACCAGGGAACGCAGGTCCCGCATCACCGACGTCGTCATCTACGCGGTGCTGGCAGTACTGGTGGTGGGCCTCATGGTGCCCTTCATCTGGATGATGTCCTCCTCGTTAAAGGAGAACAACCAGGTTCTGACAGTCCCGATCCAGTGGATCCCCACTGAATTCGTGTGGAGCAACTACAGCGATATCTGGTCGCGGATTCCCATGCTGGGCTACCTGCAGAACTCGCTTTACCTTGCAGTGATCATCACCTGCCTGCAGGTCCTTACCGGCTCCCTCGCGGCTTATGGATTCTCCAAGGTCCGTTTTCCCGGCCGCGATGTGCTGTTCCTGGCCTACATCGGAACCATCGCCGTGCCCTGGCAGGCCTACATGGTGCCGCAGTACATCATGATGCAGAATCTGGGCCTCACCAACAGCTTCAACGCCCTGATCCTGCTGCAGGCATTCGGCGCCTTTGGCGTCTTTTTGATGCGGCAGTATTACATGACCATCCCTGATGAACTCTGTGAAGCTGCCCGCATCGACGGTCTCAGCGAATACGGCATCTGGGCCCGCGTGATCCTGCCGCTGTCCAAACCCGCCCTCGCCAGCCTTGCGTTGCTGACGTTCGTCAACACCTGGAACGACTACATGGGCCCGTTCATTTACCTCACCAGCAACCGGCTGTGGACAGTCCAGCTGGGGCTGCGCTCCTTTGTGGGGCAGTTCGACGCCGAATATGCCATGATCATGACCGGTTCCGTGATCTCGGTGCTGCCAATCCTGATCATTTTCCTGGTCGGCCAGCGTTACTTCATCCAGGGCATTGCCACGAGTGGCATGAAGGGGTGACGGGAGTGCGCCAGCACACCTCTGTACCGCAGCGGCGGGGACCTGGACGGATCTCCGGACCCGGATTTGAAACCTTTGGGAACATCTTCGGTTTCGTTTACACGTTCCTCGCGGGGAATGTCCTCATGGCGGTGGCCAACGCACCACTGGTTCTGTGCCTTGCCTTGGTAGCAGACCCAGCGGCGGCCTGGCCGTTCTTCCTGGCACTTTCGGTGACCGTGCCGCCGTCGCTCGCTGGGCTGTTCGCCGCATTCCAGGCCCTGAACGATGAAGGTACCGCCGTGAAACCCGTGGCAGCGTTCCTCCGCGGATACAAGCGGGGATTCCTGCGCGCCTTCCTGCTGGGCCTTGCTGCTGTAGTTGTTCTGCTGTTCCTCGGTGTCGATCTGGTGATTGTCCAGGCCATGCCTGCTGCGGCCGTGCTGGTTCCGGTCATCCTGGTGGCGGCAGCCGTCACGGTAAGCCTGGCCGTTACGGCCACAGCGGGGGTGGTGTTGCTTCCCGAAGCCCGGATGAAGAGCCTGATGAAGGCGTCCTTGTACCTCTGCGTCCAGCGCTGGTACCTCAGCCTGGCCATGCTGGTGCTGTTGGGCATCATCGCAACGGCTTCCGTACTCCACCCGGTGCTGGGGGTGGCCCTCGCGCCGGCACCACTGCTGTTTGTCATCTGGAGCAACGCGGCCTACGCCTTCCATGCCGTCCTGCGTGAAAGCCCCGTCTAACCCCGCACCCGTCCGGCGTCAATAAATGAGGAAAACCTTTATGGATTCGTTCGCCATCGGTAACCAGGACTTCCTGCTGAACGGCAAACCGTTCCGCATCCTGTCCGGAGCCATCCACTACTTCCGGGTCCACCCGAATCAGTGGGCTGACAGGATCCGCAAGGCCAGGCTCATGGGGCTGAACACCATCGAGACCTACGTGCCCTGGAACGAGCACTCCCCCGCGCCCGGAACATTCCACGCCAATGGAGGACTCGATCTGGGCCGTTTCCTTGATCTGGTGGCGGCCGAAGGCATGCGCGCCATCGTCCGGCCCGGGCCGTACATTTGCGCCGAATGGGATAACGGCGGCCTGCCGGCGTGGCTGTTCCAGGACCCCACCGTCGGTGTGCGGAGCAGCGAACCGGGCTACCTTGCGGCAGTGGACGCCTATTTCACGTCCCTGTTGCCCCTCGTGGTGGAGCGGCAGATTACCCGCGGCGGCCCCGTCATACTGTTTCAGATCGAGAACGAGTACGGCGCCTACGGCAATGACAAGGCGTACTTGCAGCACCTCGTGGACCTAGTTAAACGTCTGGGCGTGGACGTACCGCTCTTCAGCTGCGACCAGCCCGACGGCACCATGATCGAGGACGGCTCGCTGCCGGAACTGCACAAGACCGGCACGTTTGGCTCCCGCTCCGTTGAACGACTGGCCTTTCTCCGCGAGCGTCAACCGAGCGGTCCGCTGATGTGCGCGGAGTTTTGGAACGGCTGGTTCGACAACTGGGGAACGCAGCACCACACCACCGACGCCGCCGCTTCCGCAGCAGAGCTTGATGCCCTTCTCGCTGCTGGTGCCTCCGTCAATATTTACATGTTCCATGGCGGCACCAACTTCGGATTCAGTAACGGTGCCAACGACAAAGGCATCTATGAACCCACCATCACCTCCTACGACTACGACGCCCCGCTGAGTGAAAACGGGCACCCCACGGAGAAGTACTTTGCCTTCCGGGAGGTCATCGCCCGGCACTTCGAGGTTCCGGACGAGTTACCCGTACCGGCAGAACCTGCACCCGAAGCCGTGGTGACCGTGGGTGCCGGCATCCCCCTGCTGGAGGCGGCTTCCGCACTTAACGCTGCACCAACGGCCTCCGACGCCGTTCCCACCAGCGATGTCACCGGCACCTACCGTGGATTCCATCTTTACGAGCGGACACTGCAGCACGGGGGCCTGCTGTCCGTCGCCGAAGTCAGGGACCGGGCGCAGTTTTTCCTGGACGGCGTTCCGGTCGGAATCCTGAGCCGGGACCTTGGTGAACGGTCCAAAGCGCTGCCCCGCGGAGGACTCCTGCAGATCCTCGTTGAGGACCAGGGCCGGGTGAACTACGGGCCACGGATTGGTGAACCGAAAGGACTGATCGGCCCCGCCACCCTGGACGGTGAGGAATTGTCAGGGTGGAACGTTCTGCCCTTCGACCTGACCGAACTGCCACCGCTACGCGCACTGGCCCGGGAGTTCACGGGGAATGGGGGCGTTGCGGGACCGTCAGTGTCGTTCGGGACGTTCACCGCGACGGGGCCAGGGGACCGTTATCTCCGGCTCGACGGCTGGACCAAGGGCAACGCCTTCATCAACGGCTTCAATCTGGGCCGTTACTGGAGCCGGGGCCCGCAGCGCACGCTCTACGTGCCCGGCCCCTTGATCTGCGAGGGCGACAACGAGATCGCAATCCTTGAATTGCAGGGCAGTTCCACCCGCGCTGTTCGCTTCGTGGCAGCCCCCGACCTGGGGCCGGACCAGAAGTAGCGCCCGTGACGCACCAGCGGTCCCGCCCCCCCCGCAGGAACGATGTCACCGTTTCTGCGGGTCACGGCCATTCCAGGGCCAACAACGGCGTGGCTAGACTTGCAGAGTGACCAGCCCCGAGCCCCTTCCCGCACAAGAGCCGTTCCGGCGCAGCCGGCTTGCCGAGCGCCTGCTGCCCGGCGGAACGGAACCGGATCCCCGGTTTACGCTGGCCAATGAACGGACCTTCCTGGCGTGGATCCGCACGTCACTGGCACTGCTGGCGGGGGGCATTGCCATCGAGGCATTCACGGCGGACCTGTTTATTGAACCTGTCCGCCAGGGCATCGCCATCCTGCTTCTGGGCCTGGGCATGCTGTTGAGCGCTGGCGCCGCCGTCCGCTGGCTTCGGGTGGAACGCAGCATGCGGAACAAGGCACCGCTGCCCCTGCCGCTTATCGTCCCCCTCCTCGCCGGCGCCGGTGCGCTGGCAGCAGCGGTGGTGCTCGTCGTCATCCTGCTGGATTAGTCCGTGCCGGCAAGGACGCGCCGTCCCGCCCTGCACCAGGACCCGGGGCTGCAGCCCGAACGGACCAGCCTGGCTTGGGGCCGCACCATGATGGCACTCATCACAGTCAGCGCCATCTTCCTCCGCTGGCTGCCACTGCATGGCCTGCCTATCCTGGCACTGTTCGCTGTTTCGGCGGGCGCGGCGGGGGCAATCTACTTCACCCAGCGGCGGCGCTACCGGGCCAGCTCACACGGCCTATCCGCCGGACGCTTGGGCGCGGACGTCACCGCCGTGCTCTGGACCGCCCTCGCCTGCGTGGCGCTGGGCGGCCTGGGAATCGCTGTGGTGCTGACAGACTAGAAGTACCGGCCGCTAGATCCCCATCGCCGTGCGGACCTCTTCGAGGATGTGGTGCATTGCAGCTTCCGCGGCGGCAGCGTCGCCGCCGGCCACGGCTTCCGCCACGTCCTCATGCGCCTTGAGCGCCTCAGGTCGTGGTTTGAAAGGCATCAGTCCCTGCCTGGTCCGGCTTGACAGGACCTCGGCCACCATCACATCGAGGGCTTTGAACATCTCGTTTCCGCAACTGTGCAGGAGCAGTTGATGGAACTCAATATCCGCTGCCAGGAAAGCCTCCAGGTCCCCGGCCTCCCCCAGCGTCCGTAACTCGCGTGCGAGCGCTGCCAGCCGGCGTCGTTCTCCCGCACCGGCGCGTTTTGCGGCACCTGCTGCAGCAATGGGTTCGACGGCGATGCGCAGTTCCGTGAGGCTGGCGTATTGTTCCGCGCGGTGCCGGGACGCCAGGCGCCAGCGCACCAGCTTGGGGTCGTAGTAGTTCCAGTGCTCCTGCTCCTGGACCACAATGCCCACCCGGCGGCGCGAGTACACCAGGTTCATGGATTCGAGGACGCGCATGGTGTCGCGGGCCAGGGTGCGGGAGATGTCGTATTCCTGCTGAATGCCCTCGAGGGTGAGCCGCTCGCCCGGCGGGATGTCGCCAGCGACGATCGCCCCGCCCAAGGCGTCCAGCACCCGCACGTGCAGGGCATCGGGAGTGGCCCCTGGCACTGGCCGCGGCCCGGATCCTGGCACCGCCGCCGGCCGGTGACCTATTGCCGGACCCGGCACTGAAGTGGGTGTCGCCCTCGACATTCTTGCCTCCTCTGCGCCGCAGCGCATTAACCACTTTATGCCGTTTCTTCGAAAGATATGACCAGTGTCACCAAAAGGTAGTATCTAGGCCTGAAATGGTGCTATCTTATTTTTCGAGCCGAGTGTTTTCGGTTGCCTGGAGCTTCACCCGAAGCCAACGACGTCTTCTACGGAGGTAGAGCAATGAAGTCTGCTGCCACCCACCTTGTGGTGATGGGTGTTTCCGGTGCCGGTAAAACCACCCTCGCCGAGGCACTTTCCGCCCGGCTTGGCTGGGTTATGGCTGAGGCTGACGAATTCCACCCGCAGTCCAACATCGCCAAGATGAACAGCGGCACGCCCTTGAATGACGAGGACCGCTGGCCGTGGCTGACCGCTATCCGAGACTGGATGACAGAGCAGGCAGAAGCCGGGCAGTGCACGGTCCTGACCTGCTCGGCCCTCAAGCGGAGTTACCGCAACCTGCTCACTGAAGCCAAGGGAAACGTCGTCTTCCTGCACCTCGACGGCGATCCCAACCTCTTGGGCGAACGCATCCACAACCGCACGGGGCACTTTATGCCGCCCACCTTGCTGCCCAGCCAGCTCGCCACCCTCGAACCGCTGACGGAACAGGAAACCGCCACCGGCAGCCTGGTACTGGACATCAGCCGCACCCCCGGGCAGTTGGTGGAGGACGTCCTGTCCGCGCTCCACCTGCTCGCCAACAACTAGCCCCCTTCCCCCCGTTTCAAAGGAGAATCATGACCATCGAAGGATGGGAACAAACCCTCGGCGCAGGCCCCCTGCTCCTGATCGCCGGCCTGGCGATCCTGGCCCTGCTGTTCCTCATTATCAAACTACGCATGCACGCGCTGCTGGCCCTGATCCTGATAAGCCTCGCGACGGCATTTGCCACGGGAATCCCGGCAGACAAGGTGGTCTCCGTCCTGGTTGGCGGCTTTGGCAGCACGTTGGGAACAGTCGCCCTCTTGGTGGGCCTCGGCGCCATGTTGGGCCGCCTTGTTGAAATCAGCGGCGGCGCCAAGTCGCTGGCTGACTACCTCATCAACCTCTTCGGCGAAAAGCGGGCCCCTCTCGCGCTGGGCGTCGCCTCGCTGATCTTCGGCTTCCCCATCTTCTTCGACGCCGGCCTGGTAGTTATGCTGCCCGTGGTCTTCGCCGTTGCGCACCGGCTCGGTGGCGGGGTGCTTCGCTACGGCCTGCCGGCCGCCGGCGCCTTCTCCGTGATGCACATCTTCCTGCCGCCGCACCCTGGCCCCGTTGCGGCCGCCACGTTCTTTGATGCCAACGTTGGCCTGGTTGTTATCGCCGGCCTGATCGCCGCGATCCCCACCTGGTACGTGACCTGCTACCTCTTCGGTCTGTGGACCGGCAAGAAGCTGGTCCTGCCGGTGCCTGAACTGCTGGGCCGTGCCGACGCCGAAGCCGAAGCCAACCCGCCGCGTTTCCGCACTGTCGTGTTGGTCCTGCTGCTCCCGTTGGTGCTGATCTTCCTCAACACGGGCCTCAGTACAGCCACATCCTCAGGCCTCCTGCCGGAGACTGCCAAGGGTGAAACCTGGTACCAGGTGCTGCGGACAATCGGCGAAACCCCGGTGGCCCTCCTCATTGCCGTCCTGGTTGCCATGTTCGTCCTGGGCCGCAGGCGCGGCAAGAGCGCCGGTGCTCTGGAGAAGCTGCTTGAATCCTCGCTGGGCCCCGTCTGCTCGGTCATTCTGATCACCGGCGCCGGCGGCATGTTCGGCGGCGTGCTGCGCACCTCCGGCATCGGCAGTGCCCTGGCAGACGTCCTGGGCGACGCCGGAATCCCGCTGATCCTGGCCGGCTTCCTGATCTCCGCCATCCTCCGGATCGCCCAGGGTTCCGCCACGGTGGCCCTGACGACGACGGCGGGCCTGATAGCCCCCGCGGTTGCCCTCGCCGGACTCAACGGCATGCAGGTTGCGGCACTGGTCATCGCCGTCGCCGCCGGCTCGGTAGTGGTCTCCCACGTCAACGACTCCGGCTTCTGGCTGGTGGGCCGCTTCTTCGGCATGGACGTCAAGACCACACTGATGACCTGGACCGTGATGGAAACCCTCATCGGCGTGATGGGCTTCGGCATCGCGGCCGCCATCTTCGCACTGGCGGGCCTCGCGGGCTAGCTATTGATGTGAGATTTCGACGGCGGGCGGTCATCCTTGGAGGTGGCCGCCCGTTGCACTTACCGGTCATCTGGCGACATATTGCGTCATCACGGAATTTTCGCCGGGTTCGGCGGTGTTACCGGGGACATGACAACAATCGGAATCATCGGTGCAGGACATATTGGCAGCCAGATTGCCCGCAAGGCAGTCGACCTCGGATACGACGTGGTGATCAGCAACTCACGTGGTCCGGAGACGCTCTCCGGCCTGGTGGAGGAACTGGGCCCACGAGCGCGGGCCGCAACAGCGGCGGAAGCCGCGGCCGCCGGCGACTTTGCAGTGGTAACTGTTCCCCTCAAGAGCTACCAGGACATCCCCGTGGAGCCTCTTGCCGGGAAGGTTGTGATCGACACCAACAACTACTACTGGGAACGGGATGGCCGGATCCCCGCGTTGGATAACGGCGAGGCCACCACGTCAGGGCTGCTTCAGGAGCATCTCCCCCAGTCCAAGGTGGCCAAGGGCTTCAACCACATCGTGGCCGCGGAAATTACCAAGGACGGCACCCCGGCCGAAGTCCCCAACCGCCGGGCACTGGCCACCGCCAGCGATTTCGAGGAAGCGGCAGCGCTGGTCACGAAGCTGTACGACGAGTTCGGATTCGACACCGTCAACGTTGGCCCCCTGCCCGAAAGCTGGCGCGTCGAGCGCGACCGTCCGGCCTACGGAACCAGGCAGAACGCAGAGGAACTGCGCGCAAACCTGGCCAAGGCTCCGCGCACCATCTAGGTAGTTTTTCGAGAGAAACGACGGTTCAGGAGCCGCCGCCAGCCGCCCTTTTGAGGTACAGCCGGCGGCGGCTCCGGAACGCTAAGCGAGCCTGACGTGGCCGGCTTACTACCGGGCAGCTACTTCGCGAGGAAGCGGATCAGGGCTTCATTCCATTCGTCAGCGTGGCTGAGATTGCAGCCGTGGGGGGCACCCGCGATGACGTGCAGATCGCTGCCCATCAACGAAGCGTGCGTCCGTTGCCCGGATCCTGCGTAAATTACCGTTGCGTCGCCATCACCGTGGAGCACCAGAGCAGGAACACTCACAACCAGCAAATCATTGCGGAAGTCCGTCTCACCGAAAGCAGCCAGGCAGGCCAAAGCAGCCTTCTTGTCAGACTGCTTGCACAAGGCCAATGCGTCTTGGCGCTGCTGCTCACTGACTTTAAGTTCACCGTCCACTGAGAAGAAATCCCGAGTGAAACCGTCGTAGAAGGCATCTTCATCGTTGGTCAGACCGGCTGTCATTTCGGCGGCAGCTTCCTTGGTCAGCGGGCCCTCGGGGTTGTCCTCGCCCTGCATCATGAAGGGCGTCACAGCGGATGCGAAGACGACGCTGCGGATCCGCTCAGCTGCGTAAAGGCTGAAGTAGCGGGCAACTTCTCCTCCGCCCATGGAGAAACCCACCAACGTGACGTCATTGAGGTCAAGTTCCTCGAGCAGGGCGTGCAGGTCCTGAGCAAGCGTGTCGTACGTGGGTTCCGCGTCGGGTTTGGCGCTGCGGCCGAAGCCACGACGGTCGTAAGTGATGACCCGGTACCCTGCCTGCTGCAGGGCCGGAACCTGGGCCTGGAACGCTTCCCCGGACAGCGGCCACCCATGAATCAGGACTACCGGCCGACCGCTGCCGCCGGTGTCATCCACGTGGAGAGCAGTGTCCTTGAATAGTCCGTGATGTGCCATTACTTCAGTCATGACTTCTCCTTTTGTGCACTGCGAGAACAAAACCCGTTCGGGGCCAGCTTACAGAGAGTTCGTAAGCCTGCTTACTTTAGACTGGTCTCCGTCCAAAGAACCTCCGCCAGCCGCCCTTTTGGCGTTCAGCCGGCGGCGGCTCCGCTGTTTTCTGCGCAGCCCGGCGTTCACGCCAACGCCGCAGTTCGGCGTCGACATCCCTGGTCTTCGTGACCACCGGAGGCCCGCCCTGGAGTTGGCGGCGGGCGTCAACCACGCGGGCATTGAAGTCCACGAGGATGTCCCGGACCTGCTTCTCTGTGTGCTGCGCATCCAGCCTGGCGTTCAGTTCGGCGTCTTCCTTGCGCAGCAGGATGGCTTTGGGTCCCAGACCACTGACCTCCTCGCGCTGGAGGAGTCCTTTGATCCACCAGTCCGGATCGTAGCCCTCGCCCAGCCCCGGAATCGGCTTTCCTGCGTACTTGAGGTTGTCAAACTTGCCCTGTGCCATGGCTTCCCGCACCAGGTAGTCGGCTCGGGCGGCCTCGCTGGTTTTCCGGCGCTTCTGCTGGTCCGCTGCCTCGGCGGCTGAAAGTTCCGCTTCTTCCTCCGCCGTGATCCCGGCACCGCGGTATGACCGGAGCTCCGCGAGGCGCTCCAGCCGCCGCCGTCGAAAATCACTGCTACCCACAGCGCGCCACCGCCTCACTTACTGATTGCCTGCCGGCTCTCCGGAAGGTCTCCCATCCGCGAATACTGGTCATAAAATAGTAAGCAGGATTACTAATGAACGGTAGGTGCCGCTGCCGGCCAAGTACTGATGAGCTGGACAGATTCAGCCGGAACGGCTTCCGCCGGTCGGTCACATCGAACGAAAGTGGTGGGTACTTTGGATACAACTGTATGGATTTGGATTGCTGTTGCCGTGGTGGTGGTGCTGGTAGTGCTACTGCTGCTCGCAACCGGACGGCGCCGCAAGGCATTGCAACAAAAGCGCGATGATGCGCACCGCGACGAGGCCGCAGAAATCCGCCGTGAGGCCGAGGACAGGGAACTCGACGCGCGGGAACGGGAAGCGAAGGCGGCGCACGCCAGGGCCGAGGCAGAGCAGGCGCAGGTGGACGCGGCGCGGCTGCGCCAGCAGGCTGACCAGCACGCCACAGAGGCCAGTACGCTCCGCGAAGACGTGGGCCAGCGGACGCGGAAAGCAGATGAACTTGATCCCGACGTCAGAGATACCCGTGATGGTGGCGGCGCTTAGCCGAGTTTGCCGCCCAGGCGTTCACGCATCAACACACTGGCATCATTCAGGCCGATAATTTTCACGTCCTTGCCGTGGTGGCGGTATTTCTCGGTAATGGCGTCGAGTGCAGCGATGGTGGACGCGTCCCACAGGTGCGAGGCATGCATGTCGATGACCACGTGCCGCGGATCAAGCGCGTACGCAAACTGCGTGTAAAGATCGTTCGAGGATGCAAAGAAGAGCTCGCCGTTCACTACATAGGTGGCGGTTTCGTGGCCGTCCAGGCTCATAACGGTCCGATCCACGGTGACGAAGTGCGCCACGCGGCGGGCAAAAAGGACCATGGCCACCAGCACACCCACTGCCACTCCGATGGCCAGGTTGTGCGTGGCAACCACCACAACGACCGTTGCCACCATCACCATGGTCTCGCTCTTGGGCATCATCTTCAGGGTCCGCGGGTGGACGCTGTGCCAGTCGAACGTGGCCCAGGAGACGAAGATCATCACGGCTACCAGGGCCGCCATAGGAATCACCGAGACAACGTCACCCAGGACCACCACCAGGATCAGCAGGAAGACACCGGCCAGGAAGGTGGAGATCCGCGTGCGGGCGCCGGATGCCTTGACGTTGATCATCGTCTGGCCGATCATCGCGCAGCCGCCCATACCGCCGGTGAACCCGGTGACAATGTTCGCCACGCCCTGCCCCCATGCCTCACGGGTCTTGTTGGAGCGGGTATCCGTGACGTCATCCACCAACTTGGCGGTCATCAGCGATTCGAGCAGGCCGACAAACGCCAAGGCCATTGCGAACGGGAAGATGACCTGCAGGGTTTCCAGGGTGAACGGAACGTTCGGTATCAGGAGTGACGGCAGCGACTCCGGCAGGTCGCCTTTGTCCCCAACGGTGGGGACGGCGACGGAAGCCAGCACGGTGATCAGAGTCAGCACAACGATGGCAACCAAGGGCGCAGGCACTGCTTTGCTGAGTTTCGGCAAGCCAAAGATCATCGCCAGGCCCAGCAGCACCAACGGATATACCAACCAGGTCACCCCAAGGAGTTCTGGCACCTGGGCCATGAAGATCAGGATGGCCAGCGCGTTGACGAACCCCACCATTACCGAACGCGGAATAAAGCGCATCAGCTTCGCTACCCCGGCCAGTCCCAGGACTATTTGGAAGAGACCACCGAGAATCACGGCGGCGATGAGGTAGTCCACGCCATGGGAACTCACCAGCGGAGCGATTACCAGTGCGACGGCTCCGGTGGCCGCGGAGATCATGGCAGGCCGGCCGCCCACAAAGGCAATGGTCACGGCCATCGTGAAGGAGGCGAACAGTCCCAGCCGGGGATCGACGCCGGCGATGATCGAGAAGGCGATGGCCTCAGGAATCAGCGCCAGGGCCACCACCAGGCCCGCCAGCACTTCGGTCTTGAGCCGCCGCGGGGACTTCAGCGTGCCAAGGACTGACTGCAGCTCTTCGGGGGTTTCTGCCCGGGCATTCCCTGCGGTTTTGACGGCCATCGCCGGCTCCGTTCATGGTCAGGAAAACGCTCGAGGCGCCTTCGTATTGTCGAAGATTGTGGGGGCACGGCGTCGCACCGGGAAGGGCAGCATCTGATTTTGAGAGTGAGGCCACCACCCCAACACTACCCTAACGTGATGGTAGAGTTGAAAGTCGACCAGGACGGAGGCCACCCATGACTGCAAAACCCGGCAGCTTGACCATGCACATCGGCGAGCTCGCGGAACGCACCGGCCTGTCCCTGCGCACCATCAGGCATTACGACGACGTAGGCCTGCTACCCGCCCTGGCGCGAACCGACGGGGGCTTCCGGGTGTATTCGGAG
This sequence comes from Pseudarthrobacter sp. MDT1-40-2, assembly GCF_059383595.1. Classification (NCBI taxonomy): domain Bacteria; kingdom Bacillati; phylum Actinomycetota; class Actinomycetes; order Micrococcales; family Micrococcaceae; genus Pseudarthrobacter; species Pseudarthrobacter sp. MDT1-40-2. Next base: position 1,200,559 of record NZ_JBWZCL010000001.1, read on the forward strand.
GACGACTTCGATCGCCTGATGGTCATCAAGCAGATGAAGCCGCTGGGGTTCTCGCTCGAGGAGATGGCGGAGATCCTTGCCCTCCTGGCCGCAGGGACCGCTCCCGGCGGGGCAGAAAAGGCCCGGCTGGCCGAATTCCGGGAACGGGCAGTCCATGAGCGGGCCAAGATGGCGCGCAAACTCGCCCAGGCAGATAACTTCATCAAAAGCCTGGCGGAGGAGTCATGACCCTGCGGATTGAGCGCGCCGACTTTTCAGATCCCCGCCTGGGCCGGTTTCTGCAGGCCCACCTGGACGATATGGCACCCACAGCGCCCGCCGAGAGCCGGCACGCCCTGGACCTGACGGCACTGCAGACCCCTCACGTCAGGCTCTGGGTGGCTATGGCCGCCAACGCCATTGCCGGAACCGCCGCCCTGGCCGCGACGCCACTCCTTGAGGCCGGGCACGAGGAACTCAAGAGCATGCGGACGGATCCGGCCAGGCGGGGCCAGGGTGTCGCCTCGGCCCTGCTGGCCCACGCCCTGGCCGATGCCCGGCGGCGCAAGGTGCGCAGGATTTCCCTGGAAACCGGCAGCATGGATTTTTTCACGCCGGCCCGGGCACTGTATGCAAAAACGGGCTTCGAGCCCTGCCCGCCGTTCGGCTCCTACCTCGAGGATCCCAACAGCGTGTTTATGACCCTGGCACTATAGCGGGACAGCAGCCGGCTCAGTGCTGCCGCTGTTCTGCCAGGATGCCGTCGATCTGGCCCATGGCTTCCTTCATGCCGTCCTCCATGCCCATTTCGAGCATCTTTTCCAACTGGTCCTCGGACTCGAAGGTGGAGTGCACAGTCATCCGCGTACCGTCACCGGAAGGCTCCAGGGTGACCACTGCGTGAGTAGTCCCCAAATCCCCTACCGGCTCGCCGCGCTCGTCAGCAAAACCGTCGTCGAACTCCAGTGTGTTCGGCGCGTCCACAGCGGTGAAACGCCACCAGCCGCGGGCCTTCTCGCCGTCCGGCCCGGTCATGTAGTAGCTCGCCTTGCCGCCGGGGACGAAGTCGTGCTGTTCAAACGTGGCAGGCCAGGTGGGCGGTCCCCACCAGCGCTCAAGCTGGCGCGGGTCCTGCCAGAGTTCCCAGACGCGTTCGACGCCGGCGTCAAACTCCGCCACCAGCGTGAGGCTGAGTGCCTCCAGGTTCTTGGTGGAACTGATGACTGCCATGATGATCCCCTTCTTGGTGCTCCCTATTTTTCATTCAGAATGTCGGCAATGCGGCCGGCACGCTGCCGCCACAGTGCCTCATACTCGTCGAGCAGGCGGCGCGCTTTGCCCAGACCTTCGTGGTTTCCCCGCACAATCTGCTCCCGCCCGCGCTTCTCCTTGGTCACCAGGGAGGCGCGCTCCAGTACCGCCACATGCTTTTGCACGGCGGCAAAGCTCATGGTGTACAGCGCTGCTAGTCCCGATACCGAAAACTCCGAGATGGCCACCCGGCTGACGATGTCGCGCCGGGTGGAGTCCGCCAGGGCCTGGAAGACCCTGTCGATTTCCGCCTCGGAACCCTGATGTACAACCATTTGGTTGTACGTTATGCCTCGGTTGCAGGTTTGTCAATGGTCAGGGTCAAAGTGCGGCGCCCTGCCAGAAGTTCAAATGAGCTTCTGGCAGGGCGCCGTGGGTATGCCGGGGATATGCCCGGGCAAACCGGAATGATCAGCCTGGGACTGCTGCTGTCGCTTGAGCCGGTGCCAGCAACTCAGTCATGGCAGTGCCCTCTGCCTGGGGAAGCTCAAGGCCGAGAACCGCCGCGAAGGTAGGTGCTTCGTCCAGGATGCTGCGCCTTCCCGCATGTGTTCCCGGCCGGAAATCGGGACCATTGGCGATGAACACGGGCTGGGCGCCATGCCGCGGAGCGTGGCCGTGGTTGCCCAGGTAGCCGGTGAAGTCCTCATCCCCGACCAGCACCAGCGGGCGGTCGTTCCAGTCAGCGCCCACCAGCACGCCCGGCTCGGATTCGACGACATAACTGAACGGACCGGCAAGCCCGAACAGGGCGTCAGCCTCAGCGACGGTGTGGATTTTCTCGATCCGGTAGGACGGCTCGGCTTCGATTTCCTTGAGGAAGGCTTCAACCTCACCAAGGCGGGCATCAGAAATTCCCTCCGCCAGGAACAGCTGGGCGGAAAAGCCGGCGCTGAGGCAGACGACGTCGTAGTCCACCAGATCGCCGGCCTCGTCCACGCGCAGCAGACCACGGTCCTTGAACAGCGTGTTCAAGTTGGTGGCCTGCTCGGTGGCGAGATGGCCGTGGTCGCTGACGATGACGAAGTTTGTGGTGTCAGCGTTGCCGGCCGCGTCGATCGCTGCGAGCAGCCGGCCCAGCTGGGCATCAATTTCCCGCAGCGCGTCGTGAACCGCGGGGGTGAACGGTCCGGTCAGGTGTCGGGCCGCGTCCACGGCCACCAGGTGCAGGAACATCACGTCCGGCTGCTCCTTTGCCAGTACTTCTTCGGCAATGGAGCAGGCGAATTCGTTGAATGCCCGCTTCGGACCCCAGACAATTTTGTCCCGGTGCCTTGGATAGTACGTTTCGAAAACAGCGGTCGAGGCAGTGCCACGGTACAGGGCTTCTTCGCTGCCCCACCGCTGCGTGTCCCAGATTTCCGGCATCAGAAAATCGACGTCGGCCTGGGCGGTAACGGGCCACTGGATCGCGCTGGTGGTGAGGCCCGCTTCCTTTGCCTTCTCGAGGATCGTGGGGACCTTGATGGCGCTGCTGTACCAGAACCACTCGGGCTCCTCCTCACCCGGCTGGAACTGGAGGTTGTTGTAGATCCCGGAAGCAGCAGGACCGCAACCGGTCAGCTGTGCGGTGTGGTTCGGATAGGTCAGAGTGGGAAAGACGGCTTCGATCTCTGCGACCGCGGCATTATCCAAAAGACGGGAGAACGCCGGCAACGTCCGGGCGAACTCAAAGTCCTCCCCCACCATGGCATCAACGGATACAACAACCAGCTTGTTCGGTTTCACGGAAATTGCTCCTTAAGCAGACATGACCTTTTCGAGGTCCTTGCGGTGGTCGTCCATGATGTCTTCGAGCTTTTCCTGGAGCCCTGCCACGGTGGAGGACACGTCAGCGTTGTCGCCGTAGACCTTGGCCATGGCCGCTGCAATCTCCGTCGCTGCCGACTGGTACCACATGATGGGATCGGCCGTCTCGGCGTTTGGCAGCTGCTTGAGGGCCACACCGAAGTTCGGGTCCTGTGCTACCAGGTCCTTGACCGTGCTGGTGTTCAACGATTCCTTGACGATCGGCAGGTAGCCCGTGCTGGCATGCCACAGCGCGGCATTCTCCGGCTCGGCAAGGAAACGGAACAGTTCTGCGCAGGCGTCCTGGCGTTCCTGGGATTCGGCCTTCACGATGGATAGCCCTGAGCCGCCGGTGGGAACCTTGGTTTCCTTCTCGTTCTTGCCCAGCATGAAGGCGGTTCCAATGTCGAACTGAGCTGCCTTGGTTGCACCCCTGAGCGACGCGGTGGATCCGTGGCAGGCTGCGGCAACGCCGGTAGTAAAGTCTGTCATCGCAGCCTGGGCCATGTAGCCAAACTTGTCCTCATGAATGAACTTTGCCTTCCACTGCAGCCAGTTCCGGACGGGATCGGAGTCTGCCGTCACCGTCAGGCCGTCAGAGAAAGATCCGCCCCAGGCACGCACGTGGGCCTGACCGAACCAACCATCATCCGAACCGAAGGCCATGGGCATCAGCGGACGACCGTTGACGTCGACCTTCTTCAACTCCGGCGCGAACGCTGCCAGGTCGTCCCAGGTCTGCGGGCCTGACTCGGGAAGTCCCAGCTCCCTGTAACGGCTCTTGTTGTAGTAGAACAGCGGCGTGGACCGGGCGAAAGGAACGACGTACGTTCCACCCGCGGCTTTGCCTTCATGGACATAGTTGTCCAGGTAGACATCGAGGGACCACTTGTCGTCGAAGTATTTCTCGAGCGGGGCCAGTGCACCTGCCGTGTAGAACTGGAGCCACTGCAGTTCGGGGAAGCACACGATATCCGGCACCTGGCGGGCCTGCAGTGCCGCAGTGAACTTCTGGTTCAGGTCTGCGTAGGTGCCCTGGGATTCGGCAGCGGCGTAGATCTCCGTCTGGGAATCGTTGAAGAGCTTGAACTGCGCCTGTACAGCTTCAAAGTTGACGCCGGTGAAGGGCGCCCAAAAGAGGATATTGGTGCGGCCTGCGTATTCAGCCGGTACGTTAACGCCCGCCTGGCTGAAGTTGCTGCGCAGGTTGGAGTCCGCGTTAGCAGCCGTACCGCTGCCTCCCGGAGCTCCGCAGGCGGCCAAACCAAGCCCTGCGCCGGCGACGCCCATGGCGGACAGGAGGCTGCGGCGGCTGAACAAGAATGAATCAGACATGGTAATTCTCCCGGTGAACGTGTTGTTGATGGTGCGGTTTGGGCGCTTCCTAGCCCTTGACGGCGCCGGCAGCGAGGCCGCCGATGATGCGCTTTTGGGCTACGAAGAAGACGAGCAGCATGGGCAGGGCAACCATGACCGTTCCGGCCATAATGGCGCCCCAGTTGTTGTATCCCTCCTGGCTGCGCAGGAACATGAGCCCAATGGGCAGGGTCCGCATATCTGCGGTGTTGGTGACAATCAGCGGCCAGACAAAGTCGTTCCACTTGGTGACCATGACGATGATGGTGCCGGTGAGGATCATGGAGCGGCACATGGGGATCACAATGCTGCGCATGCGGTGAAAGTGGCCGGCGCCGTCCATGATGGCGGCGTCGATCAGTTCCTTGGGCACCTGGCGCATCTGCTGGTAGATCAGGAACATCGCGAAGGCGCTGGCTACGTTGGGGAGAATCAGGCCCTGGTAAGTGTTCAGCCACCCGAGGTTTCCCACGGTGATGTAGTTCACCAGCAGCGTGACGTGCCCCGGCAACATCAGGGAGCCCAGCATCAGCAGGAAGACGGGCGTCTTCCAGCGGAACTGCACCAAGGCGAAGGCGTAGGCGCTCATGACCGCCAGGGCGACCTCGAGGGCTGTGCCCACCACGGTGGTGATGATCGAGTTCAGAAAGAACTTATCGAACGGAGCCGAGGTCCAGGCTTCCGCGAAGTTCCCGAACTCTATTGGTGCGGGGATCCACTGAAGCGGAAAGGCGTAGATGCCCGCCTCTGATTTCAGGGCGGAACTGAACAGCCAGTACATCGGAACCAGGAAGAGAAGCAGGGAAACCGCAAGCGCCAGGTACTGGACAATCCGGAGGGTCCGACGGCGGAACGCCAGTTCCGGTGAAGAGGCCGCCTTGCGCCGGGGCTGGGACTGCGGCGGCCGGGCCTGTGGCGCATCGGGCCTTGCAGTTGGGGCTTCGGTAGTCACGGCTTCGCTGCTCATGAGTAGTGGACCTGCCTGTCTGCGATGCGGTGCTGGACGATGGTGACCACCATCAGGAGGACAAAGAGGACGGTGGCCGAGGCAGCCGATGTACCAAGGTCGAACTTCAGGAAGGCTTCTTCATAGACCAGCCAGGACAGTGTGGTGCTGGAGCCGCCCGGGCCGCCGTTGGTCAGCGCGGCAACGATGTCGAAAGCCTGCGCAGCGCTGATCAAGCCGGTCAGCGAGAGGAAGTAGGTCACTGGCGACAGGAGGGGAAGGGTGATCCTGCGGAACAGGCTGGCTCCCGTGGCGCCGTCAAGCGAGGCGGCCTCGAAAATTTCCTTGGGCAGGTCCTGGATTGCGGTGTAGTAGATGATGGCCACGAATCCCAGCCGCTGCCAGGTGTAGGCGATGGTGATGGCCCAGATCGACCAGTCAGAGGTGGTGGTCCATTGCGGCGAAGCGGCACCGAACAGATCGAAGGCCCAGCGGCTCAGCCCGTAGCCCGGATCGAACATGAAGAGCCACAGGATGCCCACCGCCGCCCCGGGCAGCATGTGCGGAGCGAAGGCCATGGTCCGGACAAAGCCGGAGAACAGCAGCTTCTGTGACAGCAGCGCGCCGATCGCCAGACCGCCGGCCAGGCTGCCAAAGACAGAGATACCGGTGAAGATCAGGGTGTTCCGGAGCACCTCGTAGAAGCTGCTGCTGGTCAGCAGGTCGCTGTAGTTCTCCAGGCCCACCCATACCGGCGCCGGCGAGACCATGTCCCATTCCATGAAGCTGAGCACGAAGTTGTACAACTTGGGGTAGTAGGAAAAGGCGATGATGGCCAGGACGTTTGGCAGGATCAGCAGCCAAAAGATGAGGGCTTCCTTGCGCTGGAACCTCCTCCTGTGCGAACCGGCCGGTACCCGCTGTGCAGTGACCGCGGGGGCAGGTGGTTTCCGCAACCTTTCTATTTGGCCAACAGCCATCCGGACTCCTCAACTCGCTTTTCGTGCGTCTCGCCTTTGACGCCTCCAAGACTCTAGGGACGTAAACCGGTACGGAGAAATTCGGGATCTGGCGTTGAACAACCCCTTAACTGGGGATGTCTCCGCAGGTCAGATGCGTTTGGAGAGGTATGTTCCAGCTGCGAAAGAACGCGAATCCACTTCTGCTACGCGCGTCCTTCACCACGAGTTCGCCAAGCCGTCGCCCAAGGGTCCCTGATCCGGAACAGCACCAGCGCAAGAAAGCACCCGGTGGACGCAAAGGCTTAAGGCGGAGTTAACCATCGGGTGCAGCTTCCCCCCGACCGGCCTCTTACCGGCGCTCCAGACGGCTCTAAGGCACTGGACTTCTGGTTAGGCTTTACAAGCCCCCGGTCTGCAACGATTCCCGCTGGTAGCGAAGCTGGACCACTCCATTTCCAAAGGTCCGCGTCCCTGCAAGCTGGAGGTCCGCTTTGATGTCCGGCGACTGGAACAGGCGTTGCCCCTTGCCGATCACGACGGGGTGGACGTAGATCCGATACTCGTCGATCAGGTCATACCGCATGAAGGTGGCAGCAAGATTTGCACCGCCCAGGGCAAGATCGCCATCTGCCTGCGCCTTTAGTTCCGCAATGTGTTCGGGCACCACATCATGCAGCACTGTGGTGTTCCAGTCTGCGGCCGTGAGGGTCCGGGAGAAAACGAACTTGGGCTTGTCCCGCCAGATACCGGCGAATTCGACCTCCGTTGGCGTGCTGCCCGGATCCTGGTCAGCCGTGGGCCAGTAAGCGGCCATCAGTTCGTGAGTGATCCTTCCGTCCATGAACGCGCCCAACGCCCTGCACTCGTCGTTGAAGTGCTGGTGCAATTCGTCGTCCACTAGGTGCCAGCTGATGTCCCGGTCCGGTCCTTCGAAGAACCCGTCCAGGGACACAGACATCATCAAAATGATCTTGGTCATGAGCTACCTCCTCCGTGGAGCGGGCCTCGGAGATAGACCCCGCGGTAGGTTTCAGTGAACCACTTCCGCGGGCGGCTTTGGAGGTCCGGGCATAAGTTTCCGGGAAAAGTGCGGGGGCTTCTCTTCCGGTTGGCCGGACTGGACCTGTTGATTTGGGGGTGGCCACTCCTGCCGGGCCCGCCTGTCGCGTACCGTCGGCCGCTTCAAGGCCTGGAGCCTACTCGCCCGCGAGTAGGCTGGATGACATGGCTTTTGAAGAATCCCCCGCTGAACGCCGCGAAGTTTCCGTCCGTCGCGCTCCCCGCTACGTGCCGTTTATGATTCTGGGCGGCGTAGTGGGCTTTGTTGTGGCAGGAATTATTGCCTTCGCGCTTCCCGGCGATCCCGCGTACGACGCCAACGCTGTGTTCGGGTTCTTCCTGATCGTCTGCGCCATTGGTGGTGTGCTGCTGGGCGCCATCCTTGCACTCATCCTTGACCGGCTGAGCGTTAGGCGTTCCCGCACTGCAGTAGTTGAGGCTGTTCCTGATTCCGACGCCGGCTCTTCGACGGATACTGCTCACGGCGACGCCGGCCCCCGCCCTGAGGGTTCCTAAAGTCACAGGCTGAATCCTCGGGAATGACCCACCGCATATCGTGAGATAATCAACCAGTGGCACGCGGCGATGGAAAACTTTCCCATGATCTTCTCCCTGGCGAAAAAGGCCCGCAGGACGCTTGTGGCGTCTTCGGAGTCTGGGCACCAGGTGAAGAAGTAGCAAAACTTACCTACTACGGGCTGTACGCATTGCAGCACCGCGGTCAGGAGTCCGCTGGTATAGCCACCAGCGACGGCCAGCGGATCAATGTCTACAAGGACATGGGCCTCGTTTCCCAGGTCTTCGACGAGACCACGCTGAACACCCTGACCGGGCACCTGGCCGTCGGCCACTGCCGCTACTCCACAACCGGAGCCAGCCACTGGGCCAACGCCCAGCCCACCCTCGGAGCCACCAGCACCGGCACCGTAGCCCTCGCCCACAACGGCAACCTCACCAACACGGCCGAACTCAACGCCATGATCATGGAGCGCAACGGCGGCCAGCTCAGCGGCGAGATGAAGCAGGGCAATACCTCCGACACCGCTCTCGTCACAGCCCTGCTGGAAGGCGAGGAGGGCAAGACCCTCGAACAGACGGCCCTGGAGCTTCTGCCCAAGATCAAGGGCGGCTTCTGCTTCGTCTTCATGGATGAAGGCACGCTCTACGCAGCCCGTGATACTTACGGCATCCGCCCGCTGGTCCTCGGCCGGCTGGAGCGCGGCTGGGTGGTGGCTTCGGAGCAGTCCGCCCTGGCCACCGTCGGCGCCAGCTTTATCCGGGAAATAGAGCCCGGCGAATTCATCGCCATCGACGAGGAGGGTGTCCGCTCCAAGCGCTTCGCCGAACCCACTCCCGCCGGCTGCGTCTTTGAGTACGTCTACCTGGCCCGGCCGGACGCCGCCATTGCCGGACGGTCCGTCTATGAGTCCCGGGTGGAGATGGGCCGCCAGCTGGCCCGTGAAAACACCCAGGAAGCGGACATCGTTATCCCCGTACCGGAGTCCGGTACGCCGGCGGCCGTGGGCTATGCCGAGCAGTCAGGCATTCCGTTCGCGCATGGGTTCGTCAAGAACTCCTACGTTGGCCGCACCTTCATCCAGCCGTCCCAGACGCTGCGCCAGCTTGGCATCCGGCTCAAGCTCAACGCGCTGGAGTCCGTCATCCGCGGCAAGCGTGTTGTGGTGGTGGATGACTCGATCGTCCGCGGCAACACCCAGCGGGCCATTGTCCGGATGCTCCGCGAAGCAGGTGCCGCAGCAGTCCACATCAAGATTTCCTCCCCGCCGGTGCAGTGGCCCTGCTTCTACGGCATCGACTTCGCTTCCCGCGCTGAACTCATTGCCAACGGCGCCACCATCGAGGAAATCTCACAGGCAATCGGCGCTGACTCGCTGGCCTACATTTCCGAAGAAGGCATGATTGGGGCAACCCAGCAGCCGCGCGAGCGCCTTTGCACCGCCTGCTTCACGGGCCAGTACCCCATCGAGCTTCCGGATTCGGACAAGCTGGGCAAAAATCTGCTGGAGCGCAAGGACCTCGGAGGCCTCGCGCCGTCGCCCTCGGCACTTCCCGGCCGGACGGCTGCCTTGGCCGTTGGCCCTACCGAAGATCCCTCCGAGAAGCCCGGGGCCACGGGGTGCGATCCCGGACCGGACGCCGAGTTCGAGAACCTGTTGACCGAGGCCGACCATGTGCCCGCCATCCACCACGATGCCGTGACTACCGGCGCCGACCAGAAGGAATCCCTATGACTTCCGCCACTCCCGCCGCAGGTGCCGCTTCCGGCATCACCTACGCCTCCGCCGGTGTTGACGTTGAAGCGGGCGACCGCGCAGTTGAATTGATGAAGGGCGCCGTCAAAGCCACCCACAACTCCTCCGTCATTGGCGGCGTCGGCGGCTTCGCAGGCTTGTATGACGTCTCCCGGCTTCTGACCTACACCAGGCCGCTGCTGGCCACCTCAACCGACGGCGTCGGTACCAAGGTCGCGATCGCGCAGGCCATGGATATCCACGACACCATCGGGTACGACCTTGTGGGCATGGTGGTGGACGACATCGTGGTGGTAGGCGCCGAACCGCTGTACATGACGGACTACATCGCCTGCGGCAAGGTGGTACCGGAGCGCATCGCCGACATCGTCCGCGGAATCGCTGCGGCCTGCTCCGTTGCAGGCACCGCCCTGGTGGGTGGCGAAACGGCAGAACACCCCGGCCTCCTGGGTGAACACGAGTACGACGTCGCCGGCGCAGCAACCGGCGTAGTGGAAGCGGACCAGCTTCTGGGCCCGGACCGCGTCAACGCAGGGGACGTCGTGATCGGCATGGCCTCCTCCGGCCTGCACTCCAACGGTTACTCGCTGGTGCGCAGGGTCATCAACCACGCTGGCTGGGCTTTGGACCGCCAGGTTTCCGAGTTGGGCCGCACGCTCGGCGAGGAACTGCTGGAACCTACCCGCGTCTACGCAGCAGACTGCCTGGACCTGGCCCGCACCTTCCCGGTGGCCGGTTCGTCCACCGGTGCCGGTGGCGTCAACGGGTTCAGCCACGTCACCGGCGGCGGCCTGGCCGCCAACCTGGCGCGCGTCCTGCCGCAGGGACTGGTGGCCACCGTCGACCGCGCCACGTGGGAACTGCCCGCCGTCTTCAAACTGGTTTCCGAGCTCGGGAACGTGCCGCTGGCGGACCTGGAACGCACCCTGAACCTGGGCGTGGGCATGGTGGCCATCGTGTCCCCGCAGGTTGCAGACGCCGCCGTGGCCCGCCTCAACGAGCGCGGCCTCCCGGCCTGGATCATGGGTACTGTCGACGCCGATTCTGACCTGATCATCAAATCCGGTCCGGACTATGTCCAGGGCGCCAAGGGCGTCGACGGCGGAGCCGTGCGGATGATCAACAGCTACGCCTAAGGGCCAAAGTTCCTCCGGTTCACTCAACAAGCTTCCCGGCCATAGAGTCGTCCGCGTTGGCTTCGGCTAGGGCTCGGAACGATTCCGGAGCCGGAGGCAGGCTCTCGAAGCTGACTCCGTGATTCGGGGACCAGACAAAATTGCCCTGCAGTGAAGGATCTGTCGCTGGGAAGTCCGCACGGTTGTGCGCTCCGCGGGTTTCCCTGCGTTCGAGTGCACACTCCAGGGTGGCCCGTGCTGCCAGCAAGGAACCAAGCAGGTCGTACGCGTGGGCGAGATCATCGAATCCTGCAATGTCTGGCTGCGCGGTAACGAGCTGGGCACGTCCCTCCAAGGCGGCTAGTTTCTTCAGTCCTTCTTGCAGTCCCTGCTCGGTGCGCACCACTCCGGCATGTGCGGTCATGACATTGCGCAGCTCCCGCTGCAGCGGCCGTACGGACTCTGTTCCAACCCCATCCAGCAGGCCGTGCATTTCGCTGCGGGCATCGGCCACGGCGGCAGGATTTCGGGTGAGATGGATGCGTGAATGCACGTACTCAGCAACATGCTCGCCGGTTATACGTCCGTAGACGAGCAGTTCGGTCAGCGAGTTTCCGCCGAGGCGGTTGGCGCCGTGCAGGCCTGAGGATGCCTCGCCGATCGCGTACAGTCCGTTCACTCCTGTGCCGTGATCCTCCGGTGCAACCCAGACCCCGCCCATCGAGTAATGGGCAGTGGGCGCGATTTCGATTTTGGTCGTGGTGATGTCCAGCATCTGAAGATCGATAAGGGTGCGGTAGACCCTGGGGAGCTTTTTCATGATGATCTCTCGCGGCAGGTGGGAAACGTCCAGGTAGACGCCCCCCTTCGCAGTCCCACGTCCCTCAGCAACCTCGGTGAATGCGGCCAGTGCAACCCGGTCCCGCGTGGAAAGTTCCATCCGTTCTGGGTCATACCGCTCCATGAAGCGCTCACCTAAGGCATTGGTGAGGATGCCTCCTTCTCCGCGTGCGGCTTCGGAGACCAACGTGCCGGCGGCGTCGTCGGGCTCCAATAGGCCGGAGGGGTGGAACTGGACCAATTCGGCGTCGCGGATCCGCGCCCCGGCCAGCGCGGCCAGCCGGAACGAGTCTCCGGTGTTTTCATCGCGTCGGGAAGAGGTGTGCCGCCAGATACGGGTATGTCCGCCTGCCGCCAGGATGACCGCATCTGCGTGGATCTGCACCGGCGACCCGTCGACGACGTCGAAACCAAAGGCGCCGAATACGGTGCCGTCGGCGACGAGCAACCGGGTGATGTAGACGGTGTCGATGATCGGCACCTGAAGTTCCGCCGCCCGGCGCATTAGCGTGCGCTGGATCTCCAGTCCGGTGTAGTCCCCGGCGTAGGCGGTACGACGATACTTGTGCGCGCCGAAGAAACGCTGCGAAATGCGTCCGTCTTCCTCTCGAGCGAACGGCATCCCCCACTGCTCGAGGTCCTCGATGCCACGGGCGGCATTGCGTGCCACAGTCTCGACGATGGCCGGGTCGGCCAGGAAGTAGGACTCCCGCAAGGTGTCGGCGGCGTGCTGCTGCCAGCTGTCTTCCGGGTCCATCGTGCCCAAGGGCGCGTTGATACCCCCGGCGGCCAGGCTGGTGTGCGCGTCGTGCTTGCGGCGCTTACCCACCGCAAGGACCTGAACCCCTCGCTGGGCAAGTTCAATCGAGGCGCGCAATCCGGCGCCACCCGTGCCAATGACCAGCACCGAAGTGGAGATTAGACGTTCTGGAGTGTTTTGGGGATTCATGCTGCCAACGATAGAAGAAAGGGACTAATGACTCCAATAAATTGTTTGGCTCGGTGTGATGCGTTTAGGCTATGAGGATGAAGTTGGAGCAGTTGCGCTCTTTTGAGGCAGTCGCCCGGGTGGGGCATTTCACACGGGCGGCTGCACAACTGTATGTGGCACAGCCGTCGCTGAGCAGGCAGATCGCTGCCCTTGAGGCCGATCTTGGCATGGCTCTTTTCCACCGCGGACCGTCGGGTGTGACACTTACAAACGCGGGAGAGCTGCTCCTGCCCATCGCCCGGCGTATGCTCGGCGACGCGCAGACCGCCCGGGAGCAGATGTACGAACTCGCAGGGTTGCGCCGGGGCCGCGTCCGCTTGGGCGCCCCGCCTACCTTGTGCGTCTCGTTGGTAGCCGATGTACTGGCCGCCTTTCGTAGCGCACATCCCGGGATTGAGCTGCACGTCACTGAGGGCGGTTCGCGTTTCCTGGTTGATGCCCTCAACGAAAGCGCACTGGATCTGGCTTTGGTGGTCTCCCGCGGAGTGGACCCCGCGGCGCCGGGGACTGAACTGATTCCGCTGCTCACTGAGGAGCTGGTGGTTGTCTCCGCTGCCGGATCAGAGTTTCCGGCAGAATTTACGCTGGATGAGCTGGCGCACATTCCGCAGGTCGCGTTCAACCGAAGCTATGATCTGCGCGTGGCCACCGAGGCTGCGTTCTCCGCCAGGGGCCTGCAGCCGGTGATCGCCGTCGAAGGTGCTGAGATGGACGCCGTACTGCGGTTCGTGGAACGGGGCCTCGGGGTGGCCGTGGTGCCTGCGATGGTAGTCATCGACAGGCCCGGGCTGCAGAGTGCACGCCTGGTGAATCCTTCACTGACCAGAACCGTCAACCTGGCTCGAAGGAACGACGTCGGACCAACAGCCGCTGCGGCGGCAATGCAGCAGTTTGTCTTCGACACCGTGGACCGGCTCGCGGCACCCGGCACTGCCCTTGCGCGTCTCGTCACAACAACTCCACGTCATGACTGAAGGCGCCTGAGAATGCAGGCATCGCATGAGTGAATCAGTGGCCCGGATGTTGTCTTGGGTCATCCGCTTTTGCGTGCTGACGTCGAAAAACCCGCTGTCCGCACCGTGGTTCCGGTGGGACAGCGGGTTCAGGAGTGACGCCGACTAGCTGATTCTGCGTGAATCCACTTCGTCGTCGTCCTCAACATCGTCCGCATACTTGTCCACATAAGCCGAGTAGTCCGGTTCTACCGGATCATTCGCGAAATGGCTCGGAGCACGACCCTCGGAACTCTTGAGCTCACGCTGAAGAGCGGAATAGTCAGTGTTCGGGGAATAGTACTTAATGTCCCGAGCCTGCTTGGTAGCTTTTGCCTTTTGACGGCCGCGCCCCATGGCGTGACCCCCTTTTGTACTCGGACCGGAGGTGGTCACCATTGGCGTTAGTGAGGCCCCGGAATGTTTGGTCAATTTGTCGTACACCTAGATTACATGGTTTCAGCACTAACTGCTCGCCAAGCGGGTTGGGTAGAGTCACATGAGCAACACCCGTTCCGCCGCCCGGCGGAAACGCAGCTAGATCGGACGCCAGCAGGGAGGCTTACGTGACCGAGCCAGAGCCCGGCAACGGGCAGCAGCGGCCCATTCCACTCCGCCCTGAAACGCCGCCTGGTAGGTCACATATGGAGGCTCCCGACGTGGTCAATGATCCTGCTCACGCACTTGCAGGATCCCGCGCCAGCTCCAAGGTCTGGTTCCTGGTGGTCCTGGCAGTCGTTGCGCTGCTGCTGGTGGCACTGGTGGTGTGGCTCCTGGTTTCTGCCAACCTCAACGTCCTGGAGTCTGAAGCGGAGGATGTCCCCACTGCGGGTTCAATAGTCACCACGACGGCGCCGCCTCCTACCGCACTGCCCCTCCCCCGGGAAGCGGCACCGGCTGATTTCCGCCTGGGAGACTGTTTCTCGGACTTTAGGCCCGAGGCGCAGAAGGCCAATATCGTGGCCTGCGACAGCCCGCACTCGGCCCAGTTTGTAGCCAACTACACGTATGAAGAAGGCGAGGTCTATCCCGGCGCCGATGCCCTCAAAGCCAAGGCGCTGGAAGCTTGCCAGGCAGTGACGTTGTCTCCCGCAGCCACCCCGTTCGTCCTCAACTTCGAGCGGGTGTATCCCAGCAGTACCAGCTGGGAAGTGGGTGACCGCAGAGTGGACTGCTTTGTGGTGGCTCCGGAAGGAAACATCATCAACACCAGCGTGCTCCCGTAGGAGCCATTGCCGCGGATTGAGCGTGCGGGGAGGAGCGCTATGTGGACAGGATAAGGGCGAGCAGACTTGGCAGGCTTGTAACGCCGTCTTCTGTCATGAAATGCCCCGCTTTCGGATGAACCTGCAACCTTGCGTCCAAGCGCCTGGCGAGGTCATCGGACGCTGCCGGCGGCACGAAAGGATCCGTGTTGGAGCGGATTACTGTTCGATCCTTAATGCTGGTGGCTACCCGTTCTACGTCAACGTCAGTTGCGAGGAAATCATTAAGTTCCGGCAACGCCTCCAGTGGCTCAGTGAAGCCAGCGACCAACACAAGACCGCCCAGTTCCCATGGCTCGGTCATCCCCGCGAGTACTCGTAGGACTGTAACCACGCCGAGAGAATGCGCCACAATCACAGTCGCCGCGTCAGGCACTCCGAGTGCCGCGCTGACAGCGTCTTCCCACGCTGCTTTCTTAGGATCGTCAGGTTCAGGGAGTGGAACGATGGTGACGGCTATGCCTTCACCTTCGAGGGCCTCCTGAAGCCAAGGGAACCAGTTCGCATCCGGCGAAGCCTCGTACCCGTGGACAATGACAACACGCTGGACGGTCCATTGCGGGACGTTACTGGCTACTACGTTCATACCCAAAGACATTAAAGGGTCCGCTGATGCCGCAACGAACCGAAGCGCATGGACTTAACGCTGTTCGGACCACGAAGCCCTGCTCCGTGAACGTCAGCAGGTAGTTCCTTCTCCTCGGCGTTAAGCCGCTCCCGGACGATCATCAGCACATTCGTGAGACCTAGGCGTCCATTTCCATGGGGCGGACCAAACCAAAGCGATCGACCAAAGCAGGCAGCGATTCAAAGTCCATTTGCAGCCCGTACTTCGCGTTCGCGGCCGCCATGCCTCCTAAATCTGGCGCAGCATCCTCAGGGAAAAATCTGGCAATTTCCTGAAAGTATTTCTCGAAACCCGCCGGCGAAATCAGCTCCAGTACCTGTGCTGGTTCCTCACCGTCGTTCCAAAAGGTATGCCACTGATCCCGGGGCTTTCGGACGACCTCACCGGGACCGGCATGAAAAACCTCGCTGCCTAAAAGAAAACCAATGTGGCCCTTAGTGATTACGGTGAACTCGTCTTCGCGGCTGTGCTTATGCAGCGGTGCCGCCAACTCCTTCGGCGCGAGCAAGTGCTCCACAACGGAGAAAGCCCCCGCCGTTGCTCCCGATTCGAGTATTGTCCGGGCGGTCATGGCGTCACCGAACCGGACCAACGAACCCGCGTCGGGGCCCACCGGCCCATAGTTATCTTGGTTCATGGGGACAATGGTCCGCCTACCCGTGCGCTCCATGCAATGCTTGACAAATTCTTCGCAGCAGACGTTCTTCTATCCGCGGGTGAGGACCTCCCGCTCGGCTTCACATATACGTTCATTCCCGTCGTTGCAGATATGCGGGCGAGTGCATGCAAAGGGCGCTGTTTCCTGCCATCACCCGCGGCGTTGATCCCTAAGATCCGTAGACAGAGCTGCTCTTCCAGCACCCGGTTCACGGCGGGGATGTCCAGGAGGGCAGGTCAGAAGACGCATCGGAGCCGGTCATTTCCGCCATCCATGCTGCGTGCTCGGCAGCCGCCCTGTAGCCGCAGGCATTTATCTGGACTAAATCGCCGTCATCCACTAGGGCTCAGCCGCGTCCGGTCGCCTTAACTGGAGGAAAATCCTGACTAGATGGAGCCGGTCCCCGACGTCATATCGGCGTGGATCCGTACCCGTCAGTCAAGGACACGCACGGTCTAGTACCCGGGTGCGGTCAGACTTCGTCGAGAGCGCGGGCAGGCCCTTCTGTTTCTCCGTTTGGGAGAAAATTGCCAGTCACTCCTGTTGTTATTGCGTAAAATTTACGATACTTTCTGTATGTGATGCGAATCGCATCGCGGCACCAGAGAGGCTCCGACCAATGACGGCAAGGAACACCCATGAAGCTCCATTAGCCGCGAACGTGGGGGACGCTGCCACGACGCGCAGCAGGCCGCACCACAGGTACTTCTGAGACCACACCGATCGAAATCGACAGGTGTTCCAGGCTCCTACGTGGGAATGAAGCAAGTGTCGATGAACAGGTAGATAGGGAATTTGCGATGGCAGTACGACTGGACAGACCGCCCGAGGTGGTCGAGGTGAAAGCTCCAGGGTCTCGTAAGAGGCCCGGCAAGCGAGGCGGCTGGAGGGAGCAGTACCGGAAGGCTGCCGCTCTGCCGTCGACAGCCTCGCCAATCAAGGTGTGGGGAGACGTCGCCTGCCTGCGCCGTGACCTGGCTTTGGAAGGCTGGAAATTAGCTGCTGCCGTTCCATCGTCTGCGGAAGCATGCAATGGCCCGACTCTAGGTACTGGAGCCGTCAGATGACTATTACGAATCTGACGAAGCGCGCGCCGCGGAGTGCACCTGAGGCCTTAGTTCCCATCTCCCGCCCTAAAATGTCGTTCTGGGAGAAGGTCCGACGGGACAAGCTCCTTCTGTTATTTGCCCTGCCCGGCATGGCCGTCATCATCTGCTTTCACTACTACCCGTTACTGGGGAACGTCATCGCGTTCCAGGATTACCAGCCCTACCTGGGCATCAGTGGCAGTGAGTGGGTCGGCTTTCAGAACTTTGAAATTCTCTTCAACGGCGATCCTGCGTTCCTAAACGCGCTGAAAAACACCCTGATCATCACTGGCCTGCAGACGGTATTGGTCTTTCCCCTGCCCATCATGCTCGCCCTGCTGCTGAATAGCCTGCTTTCCAACAAGCTCCGCCAGACGGTGCAGTCCATCCTGTACCTGCCGCACTTCCTGTCCTGGGTGATCGTGGTGGCGGTGTTCCAGCAGATGCTGGGCGGCTCGGGCATGATCAACAACTTCCTGCGCGCCAACGGCATGGAAACCCTGAGCATCATCGGCAACGCCGAGCTGTTCAAGGCGCTGATCACCTCGCAAGTGATCTGGAAGGACACCGGCTGGGCCACTATCCTGTTCCTCGCGGCTTTGTCCCAGATCGACCGCTCCTTGTATGAGGCGGCCAGCGTGGACGGCGCCAGCCGCTGGCGGCAGACGTGGCATGTCACCTTACCGGGGCTGCGGAGCATCATCATCCTGCTCTTCATCCTCAAACTCGGTGATTCCCTCACGGTCGGCTTCGAGCAGATCATCCTGCAGCAGCAAGCGGCCGGCATCCGGGTCAGCGAGGTGTTGGATACCTACGTCTACAACAACGGCATCATCGGCGGAAACTGGGGCGTCGCTGCTGCGGTCGGGCTGGTTAAGGGCCTCGTCGGGGTCGTGCTGGTGTTGTCAGCCAACAAGGTGGCCCACAAGTTTGGAGAACAAGGGGTGTACAAAGCATGAGCACCAAAATGATCGACGGATCTCCGGTACCCTCGCTGGGAGCCCGGGCACTGAAAGGCGTCGTGCTGACGGTGCTGTGTGCCTTGGTGATTGTTCCATTCATCGGCATCATCTCCACCAGCCTCGCATCACCGGAGGAAGTCAACAAGGCGGGGGGCTTTGTCCTCCTCCCGAAAAGCATCAACCTGGACGCCTACCGCAGCATCTTCAATGGTGGCGTTGTCAGCCGGGCGCTGGTGGTGAGCACCATCGTCACCGGTCTCGGCACCGTCCTCAGCCTGGTGACCACCAGCCTGCTGGCCTGGGCCCTGAGTCGGCGCGGCACCTTGGGCAATCGGCCCATGCTGCTGCTGGTCCTGTTCAGCTTGCTGTTCAGCCCCGGCATGATCCCCAGCTACCTGGTGGTCATGCAGTTCGGCCTCATCAACACGTACTGGGCGTTGATCGTGCCCACCATGGTGAACGCGTTCAACGTCATCGTCGTCCGGTCGTTCTTCACCAACCTTCCCGGCGAACTGATGGATAGTGCCCGGATCGACGGAGCTTCCGAATGGCAGGTCTTCCGGCACATCGCGATCCCGCTTTCCAAGGCGGTGCTCGCCGTCGTAGGCCTCTTCTACGCGGTGGGCTACTGGAACGCGTTCTTCAACGCGATGCTCTACATCAACGATGCCAGCAAGTGGCCGCTCCAGCTGGTGTTGCGTACCTACGTGGTGAACGGAACCCAGCTGGGGGCGCAGGACCTAGGCGCCAGCCTTGAAGCCGTGCCTCCGCAGGCCTCCATCCAAATGGCCATCCTGGTCATCTCCATTGTGCCCATCATGCTGGTCTACCCGTTCCTGCAGAAGCACTTCGCCAAGGGTGTTCTTACCGGCGCCGTGAAGGGCTAAACACGCCCGGTTATCAGGCCGACCAAGCCTCTCTCTTCCCTAGTACAAGACTGCTTCGACGAAGAAGGAAATTCCATGTCTCTCAGTGTCTCCCGCCGTTCCGTCCTGAAAAGTTCACTATCCGCTGCTGTTCTTGCCGCCGTCGGCTCACCACTGCTGACGGCCTGCGGCAGCAGCGCCAGCAGCGGTGAAGTTCAGTCCTCCAACAACGCCGTTAAATTGCCCACCTACCTCAAGTACGATGGCGTAAAGCCGGATATGCCGGGCAACACGCAGGGTGTGATGGACGCGTTCCTGAAGTACCCGGCCCAGCCCACGAGGGCATTCACCTCGGCCCCGGGCGATGGCCAGAAAATCACGGCGATGACCATCACCTCCACCCCCGTGCCGCCCGGCGTGGACCAGAACACCTACTGGCAGGAGCTGAACAAGCGGCTGGGCTCCGAACTGGAAATCTCAATTACCCCGTGGCAGGACTACGGCCAGAAATTCGCCACCACCGTTGCCGGAAACTCCCTGCCCGACCTGTTCAACGTGGACGGCAACGCACCTCAGCTGCCCCAGCTGCTGGAGGCTAAGGCCGTAGACCTCACCCCGCACCTATCTGGTGATGCTGTGAAGAAGTATCCGTTCCTGGCCAACATCCCCACGGACAGTTGGAAGGGCACCGTTTTTAACGGCAAGATCTACGGCATCCCCATCCCTCGCGGTGTGCTCAGTAGTTCCGTCCTTTACTACCGCTCCGATATCCTGGACAGCCAGGGCATCAAAGTGGCCCCGACGTCGTTCGAGGACTTCTTCGCCCTGACCAAGCAGCTGACGGACACTAAGTCCAATAAGTGGGCACTCACGATGGCCCCCACCGACTACATCCGCCAGATGTACGGTATCCCCTTCAACTGGTCCGAAAAGGACGGCCAGCTGACCAGCGCCTATGAGGCCCCGGAGCAAAAGGATGCCCTTTCCGCAGCGCGGAAGATGGTGGAGGCCGGGGTGGTAAACCCCGATACGTTCGCCGCTTCCGCTCAGGACTACAAGGCCTGGTTCGGCAACGGGACGGCCGCAATGCACTGGGACACCTTTAGCGCCTGGCCGCAGTTCTACCAGATCCAGTTGGGAAAGGGACCCTTCGCCATTTCCGCCTCACCGATTCCGAAGTTCGACGGTGGCGGCAAGGGATCCATCTGGCTAGGCAATCCCAACAACTCGATATCCGCCATCAGCAAGGCCAGCGAAGGGCGTGTAGAGGCCCTGCTCAACGTTCTCAACTGGCTGTCCGCTCCATTCGGCACCGAGGAATACCTGTTCCGAAAGTATGGTGTAGAGGGTGCTAACTACGACCTGAAGGGCACGGACCCCATTCTCACGGACAAGGGCAAGAGCGAGACGCAGCTGTCCATCCAGTACCTGGCTGACGCCCCCTGGCCCATCTACCAGGCAGGAGTGGAGAAGGCTACCAAGGACCAGTACCAGGCACAGCAGGATCTCGTCCCAACGGGCAAGAAGGACCCGACGGCTGGCATCTATTCCCCGACGCAGTCCAAGAAGGGCACCAGCATCAAGAAGAAGATGACCGACCTGCAAAATGACATCCTGCAGGGCCGGCAGCCGGTCAGCGCTTGGGATGATGGGGTCAAGGCTTGGAAGGCCGAAGGCGGCGACGCCATCCGTGATGAACTTCAAGAAGCACTAGCTTCCGCCTAAGTCCGCCAGAACAATCCCTCTCAGCCGCACCCCTGTGTGGCGGCGCCCGAGTGGGGGGGGGGACAACAAAAAACCCAAATAGCTGTCGCTTGCACCGCCCGGGATGATTCTGAAGGGTAGCCACATCTGCTTCTGCCGGAGAGCTACCCCAAGACTAAGTAGGGCAGGTTTTTGGTACTCTCCCTGGCCGAGATCATCAAAGCAGAGAAGGCTTCGGGCGCCTCGTTCAACGCAGTCTTCCAGCACCGTGCGGCGACGCCGCCATGGCAACACCATCTGGTACGGCCATTCAAGAAGTTTGTTCGGACTGTGGCCTATCTGCCGCACTCTATGTCAGTGGTAAATACGGCCGGCATGTTCCTGTGGAACTTCTGCCTGTACGGCACTGTGAATCAGATTGCGGAATCGCTTTTCCGAGCGGCCTGGGAGACTTCTAATGTCATCTCCACCTACCCGTACCGGGTGGTCTGGAATCCAGCAACTTCAGCTACGGCCGTCGGAAGGTTATGCCTGACTTGTTGCCTTCGTTGCCGGGCCTTCTACCTGCTATGCCTGAACTCACGGCCCCTGAGTGAAGGTCATTTTCAACACACGTTCACGGCGCCTCAAGAAGCCAGGCTCCTCACGCCTTACCCCAAGTACCTGACTTCTGTTGGCGTGAGCATCTCACGCTCGAACCCCACCACCCGCCGAGGTCCGTGCAGGATGACTTCGTGGCTATGCGCGTCGGCCGTGCTGGAGGTCCCCACGTGCAGTTTCACGAGCCCAGGTGTGACAACGCGGGCCAGGTCCACCCCGGTGAAGGATGTGCGATCGGCGTGGACGGCAAAGTCAACGATGGCTGATGCGCCTGCTGCCAGCTCTACACGGGCGTAACCAATCAGCTCCCGTACCGGGCGAACCACTTCGCCCACCGGATCCTCCAGGTAAAGCTGCACTACTTCGGCGCCGTCCCGGTGACCGGTGTTGGTGACCGTGCAGCTGATGGTGACGGTGTCCGCCGTCGACATTGCCGGTGCGGTGCACTGATGACCTGACAACTCGAAGGTTGTGTAGGACAGGCCATGGCCGAAGCCGAACAGTGGCGAGGGGTCCAAGGCGCTGACCTCGGTGGGTCCGGACAGCCGGGAGTGAAGGTACGTGCCCGGTTGGCCGCCGGGGGAACGAGGTACTGAGACGGGCAGCTTGCCGGAAGGATTGACGACGCCGGTGAGCACGTCCCAGAGTGCCTCGCCGCCTGCTTCCCCAGGGAAGAAGCCCTGAACGATTGCGTCCGCCCGGTCCACGAAGTCCCCCAGGGCGTAGGGCCTCCCGCTGAGTACTACCACTACCGCGCGGGTGCCGGCGTTAGTGCAGGCAGTGAGGATCCGGTCCAGCATGTGGTGTTGGTCTCCGGGAAGGCGGAGATCGGAGGCGTCGTTTCCCTCGCCAGAGGTTCCGCGTCCGAAGAGTCCTGCGTTGTCGCCGACGACCACGACGCACGTTTCGACCGATGATGCCACGCGGCAAGCTTCAGCGATTTGGTCCTCGGTTGCCGACTCGCAGTTTCCGGTGACGGAGCTCCTCACCGAATCGAACCGGGCCGCCGCGACGCCTGCAACCGTCGGGATGGAAATCCCCACGGGAACTTCCGGGTGCGACGCTCCAACATGGGCATCGAAGGAGTAGCAGCCAAGCATCGCGAAGGGGTCGTCGGCCAGTGGCCCGACAACACCCACGGAACCAGTCCGGGCCGAGGTAAAGGGCAGGGATGGAGCCCCGGCGAACTCCCGGTTGCTCAACAGCACCAGTGATTGCGCAGCGATGGCACGGGCCAGTGCCCGGTTCTCGGCAGGATCCAGCTCGATGGGGCCGGAGAGAGCAGGGGGTTCCGGGGTGAAATCGGGGGACAACAGCCCAACTTCTGCCTTTTGTGTAAGAACCCGACGGAGGGCCTCGTCAATCACCGATTCATCCAAGGCGCCCTCACGGACCCGGGCAAGCAGAGGTTCTCCGAAACAGTTAACTGTTGGAAGTTCAACGTCGACGCCCGCCTGCAGGGCCAGTACCGCAGCGTCACCGGGGTTTGCCGCTACGCCATGGGTGACGCCCAGGAACGCGACGCCGAAGTAGTCCGCCACTACCGTCCCTGTGAAGCCCCATTGCTCGCGCAGCAGCCCGGTGAGGAGCGCACGGTTCGCGGCGGCCGGTACGCCGTCAACACCTGTATACGCGTGCATCACCGAACGCGCACCGCCGTGGCGAAGCGCCATCTCAAAGGGCGGCAGCATGACATCGGCCAGCTCCCGGGGACCCATGGAGACAGGCGCGTGGTTACGGCCGGCTTGGGAAGCCGAATACCCGACAAAGTGCTTAAGGGTCGCGACGATCCCGGCAGATTCCAGGCCCTGAACATAGGCCGTCGCGAGAGTGCCCACGAGGTACGGGTCCTCGCCGATCGTCTCCTCGACGCGGCCCCAGCGAAGGTCGCGGACCACGTCGAGTACGGGAGCCAGTCCCTGGTGAACCCCGAGGGACCCCATGCTGGCGCCGATGCGGGCTGCCATCTCCTGCACCAGGGCCGGGTTGAACGTAGCACCCCAGGCCAGAGGAACCGGAAATGCCGTTGCCTTCCACGCAGCCAACCCGGCAAGGCATTCCTCGTGCACCTGGGCAGGGATACCAAAACGGGATGCCCCCCTGATCTGCTCCTGCGCGGCCGCAAGGCGACGTGCGCCTTCAGAAGGCTCCACCGGAACAGTGCCGTACATGCGCGTGATCTGGCCAAGCCCGTGCGAGATGATCTCGTCCCACGAACGGGTGTCCCCCGCCATCTGACTCTGCAACGGGGCTACGGAATCACCTTCGGTGGAAGCATTCACCCACACGCCTACCAGTTGCGCGAGCTTTTCTTCCAAAGTCATCTCGCGTATCAGGTAGTCGACGACGCCCGAAGCGGGGACGCGGGCAAGTGCGTGCTGTTCGGCGGCGCCGGTGCTCACAGGCTTCTCCTCAATTTACGAATGCGTAGAACAAAACTATCAGAAACTACCGTTTAGTTTCTAAATCTAAATCTCTTGACTTCCCTCACTTTCCCTCCCTAACGTGGGATAACCGCAAAAATAACAGGCTATCCGCGCGGATTGGCCTGCCGAGGCAACCAAGAAACTTTCGGATAGCTTTTAGAATTATCGTGATAATGGAGTCTCTTATGAAGACGTATCGAGTAGCCATCGTGGGGACCGGCGGGATTGCAGCGTTCCACGCATCCAACTTGGCCCAAACGGATAATCGAGCCGAGCTGGTGGGTGCGTGCGACGTCGACGAGGCGCGTCTGCAGGCGTTCGCCGACCAGCACGGCATCCCCGGCCGCTACCAGAGCCTGACGGAGTTACTGGCAGAGGCTAAGCCAGACATTGTGCACCTGTGCACTCCACCCATGCTGCATATTGACCAGGCTATCGAGTGCCTCGAAGCCGGCGCCCATGTCCTGTCCGAGAAGCCTCCGGCCCTTAGCCTGGCGGACTTTGACCGTCTCAGCTCCGCCGAGAGCAAGGGCGGCGCGCAGTTCTCGTGCGTGTTCCAACACCGCTTCGGTGACGCCTCAAACGCTGCACGCTCCCTGATTGGAGGCGACGATTTCGGCCGCCCCCTCGTCGCGCGCTGCGACACCCTCTGGTACCGCCCAGACGAATACTTCGACCTCCCCTGGCGCGGCACCTGGGAAGCGGAGGGCGGTGGCCCCACCATGGGTCACGGCATCCACCAGTTCGACCTCCTCCTCCACCTGCTTGGGCCGTGGAAGGAAGTCACCGCCATCGCATCCCGTAAGGCGCGCCCCACATCCACCGAGGACCTCTCAGCGGCACTACTCCAGTTCGAGAACGGTGCGGCGGCCACGATCATCAACTCGCTGCTTTCCCCACGGGAAACCTCAGACATCCGCATTGACTGCGAGTTCGCCACGATCGAGCTCAGCCACCTCTACGGTTACAACACCAAAGACTGGACCATCACTCCTGCCCCCGGCCATGAGGGACAGGTTTCGCGGGCATGGTCTTCACAGCCCCTGGAACGGGGCAGCGGGCACTCGGCGCAATTCCTGGCGATGTACGACGCGCTTGACGCAGGCCTCCCCCTCCCGGCCGACGCCGATTCAGCGCGGCAGACCCTTGAACTGGCTGCCGCGATTTATGCTTCAGCCTTTACCAGGCGGCCGGTGCGGCGGGGTGAAATCGTCCCTGGGCACCCCTTCTACGGTGGTATGGACGGCGAGGGCCGCGGCACCCGCGCCTTGGCCTCGACATCAGGCTCTTAACTCCCAACCAGTTCAACGGAGAAACTTGTGACTAATACAGCCCGACGCGCCTTGACTGAAGACCTAAGCTACGCCGACGACGGCAGGTCTCTCACCTTCTCCATCGGGGCGCAGGAAATCGCCACTTACACCTACCGTCCCATCAACGACCAGTACGAAAGCCCCCGGCCCTACTTCCACCCGCTCACCACCATGGAAGGCGACGAGGTAACCATCTATCGCCCCTGGGATCACGTATGGCACAAGGGACTTTCCTGGGCACTGCCAAATGTGGGCGACCACAATTTTTGGGGCGGAGTAACCTACACCCGTGAGTCCGGCTACTCGAACCTGGAGAACAATGGGGCAATGAACCACCAGGCGTTCAGCAGCATCGAGGAATCCGAAACCGGAATATCGGCCAGCGAGTCCCTGCTTTGGACGGCCCAGCCTGCCCGGCCTGGCGAGGAGGGAGCACCCCTGATCAGGGAACGGCGCCGCTTCGCCGTCCAGCTGCTGCCCTCCGGGAAGGCATGGGCGCTATTGTTCGAAACCGAAATGAGCAACGTCTCCGGCGCCGAAATCAGCATCGGGAGCCCCACCACGGAAGGCCGCGACAACGCAGGCTACGGTGGACTCTTCTGGCGTGGACCCCGGGCATTTACCGGTGGCAGCTTCCACTCCGATGCCGGAACGGGCACCGACGAACTCATGGGCACCCGCTCACCCTGGATAGCCTTTACCGGCCAGCATGACGGCACCTGCCGGAAGTCCACCATCATGTTCATAGAAGACCAGGGCAACCGTGGCGCATCCAACCAGTGGTTCGCCCGTTCCTCGCCATTTGCTTGCCTCGGCTCGGCCCCCTTCTTCAGCGAAGTAGTCCCCTTTAAAGAAGGGGAACCGCTCAAGTACCGCTACGCCGTCATCATCGCCGATGGCGAGTCCGACGCGGACACGTCAACGACGCTGGCGGCCGAGGCGAAGGCTGCCTTGGAGGCGTGGATCTGAGGTGTGCAATTCATTCCCAGGCGCCACAGCCGTGTCCGAGGTCAGCATTTATGACTGGCCGGCTGCAGATGGGGCAGCCGGCGGCTCTCCCCACATGCACACTGCTTCCACGGAGGCATACGTAGTACAGCAGGGGACCGGCAGGCTTGAGACACTCGACTCACGCGGCTTCACCTCCACACCTCTCAACGCGGGTACGATTGTTTGGTTTACCCCTGGCACAATCCACCGAGCCATCAACGACTCCGGAGACCTGCGCGTGCTCATCGTCATGCAGAATGCCGGGCTGCCCGAGAACGGCGACGCGGTCATGACTTTCCCGCCCGAGCACCTGGTAGACATCGAGGCCTACTCGCGCGCCGCTCACCTTTCCCCCAGCGACGCCGACAGCGATGACGCAGCCGCCGAAGCTGCTGCACGACGCCGACGGGATCTGGCTGTGAAGGGATACCTGGAACTGAAAGCAGCCGTGCAGGAGGCCGGGGTATCGGCCCTCGCAGACTTTCATGCCGCAGCTGTGCGCCTTGTGGGCGGTAAGACAGCCACCTGGAGTCAATATTTGGCCGGTGGGGCCCGGCGGCAGGCTGACCTGACCGGACGGCAATTGGATTCTCTCGGTTCCATGGAAAGTTTCTACTTGCAGGAAGCAAGGACTACGATAGGGGTAAGCAAACCACACAGGATTTTCGGAATGTGCGGGCGAATCCAGGCATGGCAACTATCCGAAAATGGTGGTCTAGGTAGGCGCTAACGAAGGGACCTCTAATGGTGACCAAGCAGGACACGCCCCGAGCGACGATCAGCGAAATCGCCGCCGAAGCCGGCGTATCCGTGCCCACGGTCTCCAAGGTCCTGAACGGCCACTCCCACGTCGCAGCCGCAACGCGCGCAAAGGTAGAAGAGATCATCGCCCGCCGCGACTACGCGCGGCGGGCGGCGAAGCCACGCAAGAAAGCCGGTTTGATCGATCTTGTGTTCCCAGCCATTAACACGGAATGGGCAGGCGAAATCATTGAAGGCGTGGAAAGGGTGGCACAGGAAGCCGGTTACGGAACCGTGGTCAGCAGCCTCTCCCCCGACGGAGCGCGGATCCGCTCCTGGCTCGCCAACCTCGCCGAGCGGAAGTCGGACGGAGTCCTGCTTGCCGTGTACGAACTGGACTCTAAGCAAATCCAGCGCATCAAATCACTGGGCATCCCTTTGATTCTGATTGATCCCGTTGGGCAGCCGGGCCCGGACCTCCTGACCGTCGGCGCAGCAAACTGGGACGGTGGTTTCTCGGCCACGGATTACCTTCTCAAGCTCGGACACAAACGGATCGGCATGATCCGCGGGCGGGAGGATCTACAGTGCAGCAGCGCCCGCGAAGACGGGTACCTTGCTGCGCTGCGCCGTTCCGGAATCAACGCAGACCCCGCGCTCGTCGTACCTGGAGATTTCTCCATTGAAGCCGGCGAACTGGCCACTCGCACACTGCTGTCCCTAGATAACCGCCCCACCGCCATATTCGCCGGAAACGATGCTCAGGCCCTGGGCGCGTACCGTGTCGCACGGTCCCTTGGAATGAACGTCCCTAATGACTTGTCCATCGTAGGCTTCGACGACATCCCCGCCGCCGAATGGGTTGAACCGGGCCTCACCACCATCCGCCAGCCCGTAGTGCAGATGGCAGAAACAGCCACCCGTGCGTTACTTCGACACCTGGAAGGCGATGAAGAGTTGCCGCAACGGATCGAACTCGGAACCGAGCTGATTGTAAGAGGCTCTACCGCCGAAGCAACCCATCCCCTTCGACACCTGAGCTCCCCAGAACTCGCCTCCTAGCAACGCGCGCCACGCCTACACGCCTCGCCGACTGCCTGCCTTTCTGCCATATCGGATTGGAATGGCGCCGGTTCGGATGGGAAGTGGCGCCGGTCGTGCTTCAGTCAATCGCCCCTGCGAGTGACCTTAAAAAACTGCGGCAGCGCTGGCGCAGAAAGACCTCCTGCAGACGGGGGCGGGACCGGTTGTAAAAATCACGACGTGGACGGCCCACGCGTCGATAGTTCGGCTGCGCACTCCACTCCACAAGTTCCCCGCACTCGGCTCCTCACTGATCTCGCTTCTGAGTGATGGAAGCAGCACAATCCTGTGCCAGACCCGATGAATAAATACCTAAAGTATCCGAGAGTATCCTCAAGCCTGGCGCTGCCTAGCACCTGTTTTGGTGGCGCGGTTACCTCTTATTGCACCATTTCTATTGACCCATATACTGCAAGCGGGTATCTTTAAGTTTCGGCGCTAGCCGGAAACTTTCAAAGGAGAGGGTAAATGAAGTTGTTAGGGTTCTTGTCGCTTCCCACGGTGTTAGCCGTAGTCGCTTTGGGGACGGTTACTGCACCAGCGTCAGCATTGGACTCCCCGGCCATCGACCTGCTGCCGGACGAAACCCATCAGAAGATTGAGGGCTTTGGCTACTCCACCGCATTCCAGCGCCCGGCGTGGATTCATAATCTGCCTGAGCAGACCCGGGAAGAGGTTATGAACCTGCTTCTGGATCCTGAAGTTGGCGCGGCGCCAAGCATCCTGCGGCTTGGAGTCGGCGGAAGCCCGACGGCAACCGGTGACAAAATGATCTCCATCCAGCCAAAGGACCCGGGAGGCCCCGCTGCCGAACCCCAATACGTATGGGACGGCTGGGACAGCGGCCAAGTGTGGTTCGCGAAGGAAGCGCAGAAGCGAGGAGTTGCCAGCTTTTACGCCAACGCGTGGACGGCCCCCGGCTACATGAAAACCAACGGAACATACAACCAGGGAGGCACCCTCTGCGGCCTCCAGGGAACCACCTGCGACAGCGGCGACTGGCGCACCGCCTATGCAAACTACCTGCTTCAGTATGCAAAGTTTTATGCCCAGGAAGGGATAGATATCGCCACGATCGGGTTTACCAATGAACCCGACTACACCACCAGTTACGAATCGATGCGGTTCACCCCCGAACAGGCGGCCGAGTTCGTCGCTCACTTCGGGCCCTACGCGCAGAATGCCGGCATCGACGTCGCGTGCTGCGACTCATTCGGCTGGCCCGCAGGAGAACATTACCTGGACGCCATCGCGGCCAACCCCACAGCCCTGGAACAACTCGACGTTTACACCGCCCACTCGTACGCAGGCCGATCCAATTATGATCCTCAGGCACCGGTCCGTACATGGATGTCCGAATGGGCCCCGTCCAGCGTTAAAGACGGTTGGAATGAGGCCTGGGACAGCGGGAAGGTCACTGATGGGATCAAGATCGCCGAGCACATCCATGACACCCTCGCCCAAGCCAACGCCAGCGCATACCTGTATTGGCTGGGGGCATCCCGGGGCGGCACCGCAGCCCTCATGCAGATCAACGACACGGCCGGCACCTACCGCGTCTCCTCAAGGTTTCACGCCTTTTCAGCATTCAGCCGGTTCATCAAGCCGGATGCCGAACGCATCGGCGTTGACCACCAACTCACCAACGCGAAAATTTCCGCCTACCGAAACTCCAACGGGGCCAAAGTAGTAGAAATCCTCAACACAGGCACCGAAGCCCTCAACACAGACATAGACCTCAATCTGCCCGTGACGGCGTATCTTACAGATTCCTCGCACAGCCTCGAGGCCTCACACGACATCGCCACAGCCGCCGGCGACCGCACCAGCCTTAAGCTGCCGGCGCGCTCCCTCGTCACACTGGTCACCGACCCCGATCAAACATCGCCAGCCCTGTCCATCACGACCCCAAGGCCCGGAACCCATGTAGACGGCCCCTTGACAGTGGGCGGAACGGCCAGCGATGAGCAGGCGGGCATTGAGAACGTTACCGTGGAGTTGCGGGCGCCTGGGCAGCCCGGGACGGTAGCGCTTACTGCGGACGCCGTAGTAAGCAAAGAACAATGGGAAACACAGCTCGATACCTCAGCCCTCCAGCCAGGTCCCTATCACCTGTATGTCAGCGGACGGGATCGCGCTGGTAATTCCACTTCATCCCAAGCACCCGTCCCCGTCAAAATCCGCTGAGATTAGCCGTCCGGTAGGGGTCGCTGATCGGCGGTATCCCTACCGGGCGCTGCAGGCCTTCTCCACAGCGGGTGGATAGCCGCGAACAACGCTCCTCACATCGAATACCCCAGGCAGCCTGAGCTGACCCTACTTCGAGAACCAGCTTCGCTGAGTCCGTGACTGCGCTCCTGGCGAGAACGACCTTGTTGTGGATCCGGGAGCGGCCATCGCAGAAACGAACCGCTTCCAGAGACAGGCGAACCATCTATCATTCCCAAGGCCCTCTGGCGGTCTCAATGGTGCACGAGGGCGGCCAAGCGACGCCCGTGTTGTCTGTTTCTACCGGCCGGCGGCCGCGGTACCACACGCCCGGGCTTTCCGTGCCCGAAGACCAAGAACCGGAACACCTTAGGTCAAACATCAAGCGATCCAAAGAATGCGAGAGAACAATGACAAAGAAGCCATCCCTCCCCGCGATTAGCCGCCGCAATGTCCTGGCCGGCGGAATAGCTGCAGTGCCACTAGCGCTCGGGGCCGCATCATCCGGAAACGCCTATATGCCACCTCAAGCGCGCAAGGGAGCACTCCTGCTGGAACCGGGGCGGCTGCGCCAGACCATCCGCGGCTTCGGAGGGATGACGCATGCCAAGTGGATTGGTGACCTCACAGCAACACAGAGGAACACCGCGTTCGACAACGGCGGCAACGACCTCGGACTCACAATCCTGCGAATTCCTGTAAATGAAGACAGGGCACATTGGCCGCTTGACCTCGGGACGGCGAAAGCAGCGGCAGCAAAAGGCGCGCTGGTTTTCGCATCACCTTGGAACCCGCCCGCCCATCTCATAGAGTATTTCGAACATGACGGCGGGGTGCCGCAAGGCAGCCAGTACGAGGCGGAGGCCGGCGTGCTCGTCAACGCCCACGTCGCCACCGACCATGCAGGTTACCAGGGCGGCGGCTACGTTGAGTTCGACGCCACTTCGGGTGCGAGCGTCCAGTTCAACGACATCGTCATCGGGTCTTCAGGGACCAAAAACCTGGCCTTCCGCTACACCGCGCCGGCAGGAGATACCCAGGTTGACATCTACGTTGCGGGTGCACTCGTGGCGGCAGGAGTCACTTTCAGTGCAACGGCAGCCGGAACCTGGGAGTGGAAGTCGATCCAGGCCCAGATGACACCCGGCAAGTGGCCGGTCAAGGTCGTCACCACCGGCTCCGGTGGTCCTGCCGTAGACGTCCTGATGGCTGCCGCGTACACAGCCCCGGGTTCTGCCCGACGGCTGCGATACGACGCCTACGGCGCCTATGCACAGCACCTGAATGACTTTGTTCACTACATGCGGGACAACGGCGTAGAGCTTTACGGTATTTCGATCCAGAACGAGCCCGATTACGCCCACACTTGGACGTGGTGGACCACAGATGAGCTGAACCGCTTCCTGCGCGACTATGCCGGCCAGATCGACGCACGCATCATTGCGCCGGAATCGTACCAGTATGTAAAGTCCGTGTCGGACCCCATCCTTAACGATCCCGCAGCTCTTGCCAACGTGGACATCATCGGCGCCCATCTGTATGGAACCAAGTACACGGACTTTACCTACCCGCTCTTCCAGGAGAAGGGCGCGGGCAAGGAGTTGTGGATGACCGAGGTGTACTACCCCAACAGCTCCAGCTCGGCAAACCTCTGGCCTGAAGCACTCCGCGTGGCCGAGCACGTCCACCATTCTCTTGTGGATGCAGAGTTCCAGGCTTACGTATGGTGGTACATCAGACGGGGGTACGGACCGATTCTCGAGGACGGATCGATCAGCAAGCGGGGCTACATGATCGCCCACTTCTCAAAGTTCGTCCGCCCCGGCTACACACGCATTGATACGGCAAAGGAGCCCCAGGCCGGCGTGCTCACCTCCGCGTACATCGGCAACGCTGGCCAAGTCGTCGTAGTCGCAGTCAACACAACAGCCAATGCTGTCACGCAGCCGATAAAGCTGGAGGGAACCAGGGTTCGTCAGGTTCGATCCTGGATGACCGACTCCACGCGCAATCTCCAGAACCAACCGGATATCTCCGGGACGGGAAATGGCTTCACTGCACCGTTGCCCTCACTGAGCGTGACGACTTTCATCCTCAACGCCTGACGGCCTGTCGTGTCTGCGCATCATCCGTCTCCAGGACAAAGCACCCTTCCGCGGCTGGGCACCCGTGCTGCTATGAACGGAATCTTCCGAGAGTGACCATGTGCTACCGAGCATAGGCCTGGTGGGACAGATCTGCACTCCCGGAAGTGCACCCCCAGCCGAGGAAACCAACTGAAAGGACCGCGGCCGCCCGGGCGGCCGCGGTGTGGGCCACGACCTTATGCGCGGCTCCAGAGACACCGCACCCGACGATGGCATGCTCATAAGGGCTGCAACAGCCACTCCCACATTTGGCAGGGGTATTAGAAGCCAGAATTCTCGGGGGAAGGCAGAGTACTCATCCCCGGCTTTCCAGCCGGTTCGGTGAACCCGTAGTAGTTGTCGTTGGCGAGTCCCTCACCAAGATCGGAGTGCAATCCTTCAGGTCCTTCGTGCACGCGGTGCGGCCTCCGGCTGTGATCTGGGTCCCGGTCAAGGCGGGGACCAACCGATGTTCTCGTTGTCGTGGAGGCAGTTTAGGTTGCCACGGTTGGGAGGCTGGCCGCCCATGACGCGCCCGGACGCCGTTATGGGCGCCAAGGGGTACTCGTCCCGAGCGAACCGGGCTCTCCAGCGCACGCTACGTACCAAAAGCTGTAATCCCGGAGCCATCGGACCAGATCGGGCACCACGATAAGCAGACACGCCCTAGGCCTGGCAGTCCAAGTACACATAATCCTGACCAAGGAGGCCGTGTGTTGACTGCACTTTTGGACGGGGCCTCGAACTCTATCTGACAATATCCACTACTCTAAGTCCGGCGTCAGCGGTCACCGCCTTGCTGGCCTTTGGAGGATGGCAAGCTGAGCCCGACGATCTCAGTGTCGTAGGCCTGTGAGGAAGTCATGTTGCCGCGGAACCAGCACACAATACGCAGCCCTTGCTCCCCCGGAACTACCAGCGGCCGAAGATTGTCTACATCCGAATTTGCCGTTACGGGTTCCCACTGCCAAGTCCGGCCGCAGTCTGCCGTTCCGCCGGCGTAGATCTCATAGTGGTCGGTGCGGTGGCCCGAGCGGGGATCGACTGGGGCCGAGATATAGACCCGGTCCAAATTGTATGGATCGATTGCCCCTAATCCGGTGTAGTCCTGTTCGTGCGGCAGGAGCGCTGCCCCCGCTTTCGCCAAAGGCCGGAGGCTCCAGTTGCTGCCGTCGAACTTGGCGTAGAGCAGGCGGTGATCGTCGACGTCAAGCTGTTGGTTCCCTTGTAAGGCGCCATTGGTGTCATTGGCCCGGCAGGAGATTATTGCCGCTATCTGTTCCCCTTGGCGTCGCACATCGCAGGTCCAGCCGTGTGTCAGGACGTCACCGTCCAGTTCCAGTCCTGCGGGAAAAATCGTGGTCAGCTCGCTCTGGTCGATTCCGTCCGAACCCAGGACGGGCTTACTGACGACGGTGCCGTCACTAGTGTGAAGGGCATTGCCCTGGATGTAGCCGTGGTAAATGCTGTTGTTGTAATCTCGCGGATGGTGGTCCGTGGTGGTCAGGTCGATCCGTTCGGTTCCGTCCGAGGAGTACCGGGTGTAGCCATTGACGTAACCGAGCTTAGGGCGGGTGAAGAGCTTCCCGCCGTAGCTCCACGTGCTGCCGTCGTCCTCGGAGACCATGATGGACTGGTCATCGTTGACGGCGCGCACAAAGTTGTAGGTTCGCGCCTCTGCCGAAAGCCGGTAAACGTTCGAGTACGTCGCGCCCCTGCCGCCGGCCAGTTCAGTCCAATCAAAGACCTGCTCCGGTAACCACTCAGACGCGTCATGCGGACGCGCCGTGACCCTCCATCGTGAGAAATTATCGGTCTTATGCTTTGCGTACATGGCGACATAGTGTCCGTCGGGACGGATGAGGAGGGCTGGCGCGTTGTGGTCATCCGACTCGAGGCGCTCATGGAGCACATGGACGGCACGTTGGCCTGTTGCCAGATCGAGAACAGCGACTTCAATGTTTCCCGCCCGGTGTTCACCGCCGGGGCCTTGGGGCGCAGCAACGGATCCCGCCAGTAAGGTGTTGGCGACGGGGTCGATCAAGGCGCGCTCATCCTGAAACCAGCACCAAGCACCGTTGTCGTTGAGCAGTTGGGGAGTAGAGGGCATGAAACTTCCTTATGGTTGCGTATCTGCTTCAGTAGGTGCTGCTGTCAGACCCTTCCGAAGGTGCACTGCGGTCTCAAAAATGCCTCCGTGTGAATGGTCATTTTTTGTCCTTGAATTCTGCTTCGCCTGCCCATTCCGGCATGCATTTCACTGCATAAGGAAACTATCGTAAAGTTTACGCAAAAACAATCCATCGCGGGCATGAATGGGCGAACGCCTGCTCGTGACAACAGCGCCGGGCCTACCACCGGCACTGCCATCACCCTTCAGCCCAACACCCGCCCCCTTACGACTGGCGGGTGGCCCTCGCATGAAGCACTGGCCACTGAGGAAGCTACGACTGCATGCAGCAGCACTTTATTGAACGGGATTGGGCCGGAAACTACTCATACGGTGCACCCGCATCGGCTTACCGCCGAGCCTGGATAAACCTCAGGGACTGGTTTCCTGGACGCCGAGGCTCCGTGCGCTTGAAATCCCGGCATTCTTCATCGCTCGGCCTGACACGGAAGGGGCACTGGCCGCGCTGGAGGGGACTGATCCCGGCATCGGCATCGATGCCAAAGAGTCAGAACGAGGTCCGAAATGCACTTCCTGCACATGCCCAGCAGGCATATGACACTGGCCCGGTTCTGATCATGGCCCTAATATTGTTACCTCCCGGCGGCGAAACCTGAAAGCATGCCCCCTAACCGGACTTCCGCGTCACGGACAGGCCCGAACCCAGGGTGGCGGCCGCCGTCGGGTTGGCCAGAGCCTCGACTGTAAGTTCGTCGACGTCGGCAGCGGTGTCCACCAGGACGGTGTCGCCGTCTGAGATATCGCCGGCGAGGATTGCCTTGGCCAGCCGGTCGCCGATCTCGCGCTGCACCAGCCGGCGCAGCGGGCGGGCGCCGTAAGCCGGGTCGAAGCCGGACATGGCCAACCAGGCACGGGCGCCTTCGGTCACTTCGAGGGTGAGGCGGCGTTCGTGCAGGCGACGGCCCAGTTCGGCCACCTGTATCTCCACGATCCGGGCCAGTTCGTCAACGGTGAGGGCGTCGAACAGCACCACCTCATCCAGCCGGTTCAGAAACTCCGGCTTGAAGGAGGCATTCACGGTGGCCATCACCGCATCCCGCTTGCTGGCAGGGTTCAGAGTCTGGTCCACCAGGAACTGGCTGCCCAGGTTGGAAGTCAGCACCAGGATGACGTTCCGGAAGTCCACGGTGCGGCCCTGGCCATCGGTGAGCCGGCCGTCGTCGAGCACCTGCAGGAGGATGTCGAACACCTCCGGGTGCGCCTTCTCCACCTCGTCCAGCAGCACCACCGAGTACGGGCGGCGTCGGACTGCCTCGGTGAGCTGGCCGCCCTCCTCATAGCCCACATATCCGGGAGGTGCACCGACCAGCCGGGCCACGGCGTGCTTCTCCGAATACTCGGACATGTCGATCCGCACCATGGCGCGTTCGTCGTCGAACAGGAAGTCCGCGAGCGCCTTGGCCAGTTCGGTCTTGCCAACGCCGGTCGGCCCCAGAAACAGGAAGGACCCAGTGGGCCGGTTGGGATCGCTGATACCGGCACGGGCACGCCGGACGGCGTCGGAGACTGCCTGTACTGCCTTGGACTGGCCGATCAACCGCTTGCCCAGCTCCTGCTCCATATGCAGCAGCTTCTGGCTTTCCCCCTGCAGCATGCGGCCTGCGGGGATACCCGTCCAGGCGGAAATGACCTCGGCGATGTCGTCAGCAGTGACCTGCTCTGCCACCATCTGGCCTGACTTGTCCGCAACCTCGGCCTCGGCCTGCGCGGCGGCGTCCAGTTCGCGTTCCAAAGCGGGGATTTCCCCGTAAAGCACACGGGACGCCGTTTCCAGGTCGCCTTCACGCTGCGCTTTGTCAGCCGTGGACCGGAGCTCGTCCAGTTTGGCTTTCAGGTCACCCACGCGGTTGAGGCCGGCCTTTTCTGCCTCCCAGCGGGCGTTGAGGGCGTTGAGTTGTTCCTTCTTGTCCGCCATGTCAGCGCGCAGCGCGGCCAGCCGATCCACAGAAGCGGCGTCTGTCTCCCCGCTGAGTGCCAGTTCTTCCATGGTGAGGCGGTCGACGGCGCGGCGGAGCTGATCGATCTCTTCCGGGGCGGAATCGATCTCCATGCGCAGCCGGGAGGCGGCCTCGTCGACGAGGTCGATCGCCTTATCCGGTAGCTGGCGGCCGGAGATGTACCGGTTGGACAGCGTGGCAGCTGCAACCAGCGCGGAGTCAGCGATGGCCACTTTGTGGTGTGCCTCGTAGCGTTCCTTGAGTCCACGGAGGATGCCGATGGTGTCATCCACGCTGGGTTCGCCCACGTAGACCTGCTGGAAACGGCGTTCCAGCGCAGGATCCTTCTCGATGTTCTCGCGGTACTCATCCAGCGTGGTGGCACCGATCAGCCGCAGTTCGCCGCGGGCCAGCATGGGCTTGAGCATATTGCCCGCGTCCATGGAGGAATCGCCAGTGGCACCTGCGCCCACTACCGTGTGGATCTCATCAATAAAGGTGACAATCTGCCCGTCGGAGTTCTTGATCTCCTCCAGAACAGCCTTGAGCCGTTCCTCGAACTCACCGCGGTATTTGGCGCCGGCGACCATGGACGCAAGGTCCAGGGCGATCAGGGTCTTGCCACGCAGGCTCTCCGGAACGTCACCGGCAACCATGCGTTGGGCCAGGCCTTCGACCACCGCCGTCTTGCCCACCCCTGGCTCACCAATGATCACGGGGTTGTTCTTGGTGCGCCGGCTCAGTACCTGGATCACGCGGCGGATTTCCGAGTCGCGGCCGATCACCGGATCCAGCTTGCCGGACCGCGCCACAGCGGTGAGGTCGGTGCCGAACTTCTCGAGCGCCTGGAAGGTGTTTTCGGGATCCGGGGAGTTAACCTTGCGGTCGCCACGGACGCCTGGCAGCGCGGCGAGGAGTGCTTCATGGGAGGCTCCGGCGTCGCGCATTAGCCGCCCGACGCCGTCACTTCCGGTTGCAAGGCCCAGCAGCAGGTGCTCGGTGGAGACGAAGGAATCACCGAGGCGGTCGGCTTCCGTTTGCGCTGTCTGAATCGCCTGCAGCGATGGCCGGGACAGTTGTGCCTGCTGGACGGAACTTCCCGAGCTCGCGGGCAGGGCTTTGATCGCGTTGCTGGCCTGGACACTGACGGCGTCAGGATCAGCGCCGGCGGCGCGGAGCAGGGCAACCGCCACACCTTCGCGCTGGTCCATCAGTGCCTTCAGCAGGTGCGGGGGCTCCACCTGCGGGTTGCCGGCGGTCGATGCGTTCATGGCTGCCGCCGAAAGAGCCTCCTGGCTCTTGGTGGTGAATTTGACGTCCAATGGGAGCTCCTTTCGGGACACGGAAATCTTTAACTTGAGTGTACTACGCTCAACTTTTTTCGAAGGCCTTCCCCTGCCATGTTTGCCCAGGGCGAACTCCCTGTCCAGCGTTCCCTGCCACAGCGCCGGCGCGCCGGCTGCCGCCGGATGATTTCTTGTGCGACCGCTGCTCCTGGCCGAAGTTGGCCGGGTGTCGGCACGGCAGTCCGGGCACAACAGGTTTTACAGCCTCGAGGAAGCCGGGATGAGGCAGGCTTTCGATTCCTTCTGGACTGCAGAACTGGACCTCCTGGTGGCGGACGCCGCCGCGCTAAGCAACAACCGGAATCAATCGAAGCCCCACGATCCGCACAGCCCGCACTTCTGGCAACCAGGAGATCGCAGGAATGGCAGCTTCGCAGAGGAGACAGTCGTGGACGAGACGATCAGGTTCGCGCGGGAGCCTGATTTCGCTCGCAGCAACGCAACATCTTCTCCAGTTGCCGCAATCCCGGTCCGAAGCCCGAGGCCTGCTTGGACCCAATTTTGCCGCCTCGCTTCATAAAGATCTAAAGATAAATAGTTGCGCGCAGTCCGGTTTGTTTGGGTCTGGTGACGGACCGTCACCATGGAACTGTGCGCCCGATGCCAGCTGAGCGTCCGTCAATCGAGTACAAACTCACTGCACCTACACTCGATTAGCGCGCTATTCTGTGACTGGACGAGATTGATTTTATTTGATATTGACCAATTTTATTAAAATTTGTCATCTTGTTGACAAAAACAGCGCTGGAAGTTGGAGGTTTCATCGTGCGAATCCCTAGCGCGCAACGTCACAGCTGTCACACTGCCTCCTTGGACAATGTCAATTGAATCGAAAATCTGGTTGCGCGGTCATCAAACCTGTGTTTGGATGAACGCGGGGGAGAGTGGGGGGCTCTGCAATCGCAAACTGAAAAGTGGCGAATTTAGATTTACCTGCTCCTTTCCGGGTTCACTAAAAAGATATCCAGAGAGGAAACAAAAGAATGAAAGCAGTAAAAGTCGCGACTTCAATTTTGGCAGTCGGCGCTTCTCTAGCGGCGGGGTTAGTTGCCGCACAACCGGCCAGCGCAGTCAGCGCTTCGTCGAATTACTACTACGCGGGGGGACGCTACCTTCAGGCCAACGTCTGGCTGGGTTCTGGCAATCCGTTTGGTTATACGACCAGCACAAAGTACCTGGGCTCCGGGTCGGGTCCGAGCTACGCTTCATCGATCACCAACACCGCCTACATTGGAGTCACCGGCGTAGGCGTCTCACTTGGTAATGCATCAGGAGCGACGTCCAGCGACCAGGATTTCTCGACAACCTGGACGAACTACAACACGTGGATCTCTGACCGAGCCGGATCGAACTCAACCAGCAACAACTTCTACCTGTACGTGACCGGCTCGTCTTCCGGTAATGCGAACGTTCCGTACTTCGGATCGCCGCGGACTGTCTCGGCTTCCGTCCAGAAGTGGGTATGACATCTTCGGATGACCGAACTACGCCTGCCATCACAAGGACAAGAGGGCTAAGCCGCAGAGGAGCAATTGCTCTGCTGCTGGCTGTCCTTGTGGTGGCGGGCGCTGCCGGGTTCCTGTCGCTGAGGGGCGGGAACGACACGGCTGTCAAGGTCGGGCTGAACTCTGACGAAATCATGGCTACTATGGCGACCCTGAAGAGACCGGATGGTCTGCTGGCTTCGCCACCCGTATATGGGACGCCATCACTGGACGCCACCGGCTGGTCGTCAGCGGTCCTTGACCGTCTGGGTATTGAGCGCCCGAGGCTTTCCGAGGACTTGCTCAAGGAGCTCACGGAGGCTCCGGATGCTCCGTCCAATGGAGTCTGGAGTGCGTTTTTCACCGCTCTCGCGATGAATTCCAGCAGCCTCGGCGAAGCAGATGTGGCGGGTCTTGCCGGGTGGACCGCTACAAGCGGTTGGGTGGAAGACAAGCCGGAACACGCTCCGGAAGACGTTGCTGCTACCGTGCTCAGCACATGGGCCGCCTCAGTTGCCTTGAAGTCGGCCGGATTGCCCGTGGATCCTCGAACGGTTGCCGTGGCGCGCGACGCTCTCGCCCGCTGCGAGGGAAACACCTTTGTGCAAGTGCATTTGGTGGAGACGATCCTGGCCGCACAGCCGGACGACAAGGCGGCGGCCAGCCAGTTGTCGCATTGCCCGTTCACTGAGGCAGCCCTCGACACTAGCGCTGGAGCTCAAAACGAGGTGGCCCTTCTTTCAGCCTTTGCCGAAGCCAAGCGTTCAGCCTACGTCGGCGGTACACGCCCCGATCGCCTCAGGCAACTTACCCAGACGCTCGCCCCGCAGCATTTCATGCAGTACGACCCGTGGTGGGCTTATTACTCACTTGAGGGATTTCTAGCAGCCGGAGGTGACGCAGCTGCCTACCAGGATATTGGTCATGGTCTGAAAGCAACCTTCAACAAGGACGGGCTCACCAGACGTGTCGGAACCCCATCCGTAAACGTGCAGGGTATGTTTTACGCAGTCCAAACAACTAAGGCCATAGGCAAGGATCCAAGTACTGTTATAGATCCTGGCTCCGTGCTGCGGTACGGCGAGCAGGAGAGCTTTGACTCCTGGCCCGACGCTGACATAGCGATTTGGGGCGATCTCATGTACCACCTCGGCCAGGCCCCTACAGAACCAGTAGCTGCGGCTGTTCGGGATGCCGCGCTGCGCTGCGCCAAACAAACAGTGACGCCACCGTCAGCACGCCAGGTCGGGCGATGCCGCACTGCCGTGGATCACTACGGTGGGGACCTGCCTCCGCTCATGTTCGCTGATCTGGACTGGTCCAACCAACCGGCAGAGATCCTCGTCGATGTAACCGCCTCAACGGGAAAGGCTCCTGACGCAGAAGCCGTTCGCAACGCCGTTGATGAGGTCTCTGCTTCCCCCCAAGGCACGGCGACCTCGGTACTCGCGGCCTTACCGAAGGTTGCATCTGCTTCCGGGAGCCAGCTAAGCGAAAAAACGCAGGGAATGCTGCTCTCCGAAATCGCCCGCCGCCACGGGGAAGGCGAGCTTTCTGCCCTGTACACGGTGCATGCGGACGGCTCGTTCCCGGACTACGCATCCACGAGCGCCGTAGCGCAGATGGTTATAGAACTAAGACAAGCAGACTGAGGACTCGAAATACTCACCAGCAGCACCATCTGACAGCAACACCTGCATTATTGCTCTTGAGGGGAAACATGT
Organism: Pseudarthrobacter sp. MDT1-40-2; assembly: GCF_059383595.1. Taxonomy (NCBI): domain Bacteria; kingdom Bacillati; phylum Actinomycetota; class Actinomycetes; order Micrococcales; family Micrococcaceae; genus Pseudarthrobacter; species Pseudarthrobacter sp. MDT1-40-2. The sequence goes on from NZ_JBWZCL010000001.1 coordinate 1,241,511, forward strand.
ACGGAACACCCGGCGAACCAGTCGTGGAGCTTCATTCGGTTAGAAAGTCGTTTAGAACGCGTTCAGGAACCCAAACAGTCCTGGAGAACATCGAACTCACCGTCAGTTCAGGAGAACTGGTTGCACTTGTCGGTCCTTCAGGGGCGGGCAAATCTACGCTGCTGGCAGTAGCCGGACTCCTCCAAAATCCCACCTCAGGCAGCGTCATTATGGGTGGGAAGTCAACAGAAAGGTTCAGCGAGGCGGAACGGACCAAGCTCAGAGCGGCCCACGTTGGATTCCTGTTCCAAGAGCCAACGCTGACACCCCATCTCACCGCATTGGAAAACGTGCTCCTTCCCCTACTTGCCGATCGGACCTCAGTGCGTTCCCGCACGGGCCTGAAGCTCCTCGCTCGAATGGGACTTACAGAACACTCCGAAAAGCTTCCCGGGGCGCTTTCGGGCGGACAAGCACAGAGGGTTGCGCTCTGCCGCGCCTTAGTTAGAGCGCCTCGGCTGATCCTGGCTGACGAGCCCACGGCGAGTTTGGATGCGGCAGCTGCACAGAACGTCCGCGAGCAGATGCGCGCGGTTGCCCAAACCGGGGTAGGGATTCTCGTGGCTACCCATGATCTCGCCACGGCCGAGTACGCCGACCGCATAATCGTTCTGGATCACGGCAGCATTGCCCCTGCCAACGTCTCCCCGGCGCATCCGGCCACCGGCTCCAACACCGACTGAATTACAAGGAATCATGACACTCTTTTCGCTCATATTCGCTGGAATCCGGAGAGCTCCGCGGCGTTACCTGGGGCTGGTTTTCCTACTCGTCATTGGTGGCGCCTCGGTTACTGTTGGCACTGTCCTGGGAGCGATGGCCCAGGCTGAGGCGACTGCAGGCCTCGATGATTCCTCGACCCTGCGCACGATCATCGCCTACAACGATGCGGGGCTTCTAACGGAAAGCACGTTCCGCGACATCAGCGCTCTTCCAGAAATAGAATCAGCACAACCCGTTATCGCAGTCCCGGTAGGTTTGGAGCCCCAGTTATCCGCTCTCACCCTCCTGCCATGGAACCCGCACGGCGGAGTTCCTTTGTTGGTGGGAACCGCTCCTGCAACGGAGCTGGAACCAGGGACCGTGGTTCTTCCGGCCACCGCTGACGGCAACGACCTCACCGGTCTTCTCAACAACGAAGCCGACCTTATCTACACAGAAGCCAGAACCGAAAACTCCGGCGTCACCGCCAAACTAAAGATGCGCGTTGTCGCATTGAGCGATCCGGGGTACCAGGTGGACGCCCTCAACGCCGCATATGCCCCCATAGAAACAGTCATAGAGCTGGCGGCTGCCAGGGCAGGTGTGCCGAAGGAGCAGTACCTGGCCGGACAGGGCTACGAACGGATCAGCATGGTGGCACGGACCGCAGCCGATGTGTCCCCCATACTGGAAAAGCTACAGTCACAGGGCATTCATGCCATCAGTCAGTCACAACAGCTCGGAGCTGTTCCGGGTGTAATCAATCTGATTCGGGTTGTATCTTCCGTCATGCTTGGTGCGCTCCTTGTCGTCGGTGCAGTTGCAGTAGCGGCACTCGCACAAAGTATCGGCCAAGCGCGGCGCCGGGACATAGGAGTCCTGAAGGCCTTTGGTTGGAGCAGCACGCGCTTGCGTGCCGTGCTGATGACAGAAACTGCCGTGGTCTGCTGTGGCGCACAACTCATGGGCACGGCTTTGGGGCTTCTTGTAAGTCCCTTTGTAGAAGACCAGCTTCGCAGCTTGACCGCTGGGGCCGACCTTGCTTCCGGCTCAACACCGTTCGGACTTCTTGCCCTCGGCAACCTATTGGTTCTCGTCATTTTTTCCCTGGTTGTCTGGCTCGTCATGGGCCGGGCGGTCCGTCACCCGGTTATCGAAATACTCAGGAGCATCTAGTGACAACACGGCGGCAGTTTTTCGCCTTTGCCGGGGTAGTTGCAGTCACGGGACTGACTGCCTGCTCATCCGCCCCGGCGCTCTTCGCCTGGCGATGCTCGGCGGCTTTCGCTGTCGAAAGCACTAATGGAAAACCATATCTGCTTGCTCTGACCCCCGACGAAGGAACGTGGGCCCGCGCGATTGAACTTGACCGCGCGGTAGGGATGAAGGCGGAAGCCACCGTTACGACCATTCCTGCGGTCGACGGCAGTGGCCGGGTCGTGCTTGTATGGTCAAACGGCGATGGCATCACAAAAGCTGCCATCATCGACCCCGGGCAGGAGAGCGTAAAAACTCTTGACTACGCCGTTGATTCGGGAGTACGTGGCATTCTCGGAGAGACCCTTTTTTCCGTCCTTCCTGGGACATCCGGTGAATCAGTGGCCGAATTGATGCCCCTGTATGGGCCATCAGAGGCCGAGCGTCTGCCCCTGCCCTTCCTCCCACAGGTCCTGGGACAGGGAGATAATGGGCTCATACTCGCCGCGAACAAGGGCGCCGGGATACTCCTTGGGCGAATAGCGGCACCGGAATCATCCATCACGCTTAGCGAAACTCCCATTCCAGGTGAGCCTTTTGACCTCTGCATGGCAGGGACTGACACCGTACTTGCAGTTGGATCGACAGTGCCTGGCCACCGCCCTGGGCTCTATTTCATAGACGACCAAGGAACAACAGCGAAGACTCAAGGCGTGGAGACTCCGCGCCTCGTGGCCGCCGTCGATTCCGATCACGTGGTCACCGACGATACATTGGGGTCGAAGCGCACTGTCAGCATAGTGGCTGTCAGTAATGGCCCTCAGGTCGTAGCCAATGCGCAACTGGAATCCGATGCGCCAGTACGCGATCTTCGACGAATCTCCGACGGACGAATTGTTGTTACCCAGTCCGATCTACTGTCGGTCTTCGATTCCAACCTCCAGCTGGTGTCGCAGAGGCCCGCGGAAGGCCAGCTCATCAGCGACCGATAGCCGCTTAGCTGTGGGGTCGTACACCTACGCCGGGTAAACCGACACCGCTCCGGCCTTGACCACGAAGTACACGGTCATTCCCGGCGCCAGCCCCAGTTCCGCGGCGGCCTGTGGCGTAACGTCCGCCGCAAGCGAATGATCACCCGCTGCCCGCACGCGGATCTGGTCACCGTGGGGTTCCAGGTGCGCCACCGTGACGGGGAAGCTGTTGCGCGGGCTGCCATAGGCGGGTTCCAGGAAGATGGAAACGGCCGACGGCGGGAAGACGGCAACGCCGCCGGCTCCCGTCACGTTGGGCGAACCCGGGTCCTGGTGGCCGAAGAACTCGAGCCCGTCGCAGGCGCGCACTCCGGAGGCAGTGAGGGTGCCTGTTACAAAGTTCACGCCGGATAATCCCGCAGCAAAACGGCTTCTGGGTTGGTTCAGCACCTCCCGGACGGGGCCCTCCTCAACGATCCGGCCTGCATCGAGGATCACCACACGGTCCGCCAGCATCAGGGCATCGAGGACGTCATGAGTGACAACAATTGCCTGCCGGCCGGCCAGGACCTTTTTCAGCAACCGCCGGAGCAACGGCGCCGACGTGATGTCCAGGGCGGCCATCGGCTCATCCAGCAGCAGCAGGTCCGGCTCGGCAGCCAGTGCCCGGGCAACGGCCACGCGCTGCGCCTGCCCACCGGAGAGCCCGCCGGGTTTTCGGCCGGCCAGCTCTGCCACATCCAAGGCCTCAAGCCATTCCATGGCGGCCTCCCTGGCCTGCGCCACCGTAATTCCGGCGCTGCGCGGAGCGAACGCTGCATTCTCCAGGACGCTGAGGTGCGGGAAGAGCAGCGGTTCCTGGGCCAGCAGCACCGTCCCGCGACGGTGCGGCGGTTCCCAATCATGAGTGCCGCCGTCGAGCTTAAAAAGCTTCCGCCCGGCAGATTCGGCGGACCCGGAATCCGGTTTCAGCAAGCCCGCGATCACTCCCAGCAGTGTGGATTTGCCCGCACCGTTGGGACCCATCACGGCCACCGTTTCCCCCGCCGCGACGGTCAGCTGGACGTCGAAATCCCGTGCCCGGACGGCTGCATCCACGCTGAAGGTCACGTTGCCCCACGCTCCCGTTGCGGGCCGCGGTAGGCGAGCGCCACCACCGCCACGGCCACCACCAACAGGACCAGGGAGAGGGCGACGGCGGCATCCGGGTCTGTCTCGCGGTGCAGGTAGATCTCTAGCGGCAGGGTCCGGGTCACCCCCTGCAGGCTGCCAGCGAAGGTGAGGGTTGCACCGAATTCGCCAAGGCTGCGGGCGAAGCTGAGTACCGCGCCGGAGGCGAGCCCGGGGAGGACCAGCGGCAGCGTCACTCGGCGGAGCACCGTCCAGGGCCTGGCGCCCAGGGTGGCAGCCACGGCCTCATAGCGGGACCCGGCCGTGCGCAGCGCACCCTCCAGGCTGACCACGAGGAACGGCAGCGCCACGAAAGTCTGCGCAATGACGACGGCGGTGGTGGAAAACGCGATCTGTATGCCGAGGACGGTGAGCGTGCTACCCAGCAGGCCCTGGCGGCCGAACGTGTAGAGCAGCGCCAGCCCGCCCACTACTGGCGGGAGCACCAGTGGCAGCAGCACCAGTGCGCGGAGGAGCCGTTGGCCGCGGAACTGTGAGCGCGCCAGCACCAGGGCCAGCGGAACACCGAGGACCAGGCACAGCACCGTGCTGACGGCAGAGGTTCGCAGGCTCAGGGCCAGTGCGTCCAGGGACGACGGCGAGGTAACCAGCGGAAGGAACCGGGGCCAGTCCACCCGGGCAATAATGGCGGCCAGCGGCAGGATAATCAGCGCAGCCGCCACGAGCGCGATGGCCTGCACCCAGCGTGGAATGCCGGTGTAGCCTGCGCGGCCTGTTTTGATGACGTTCATGGGCCTGCCGGGCCGAAACCGGCAGCGCCCAGGATCTGACTGCCTGCAGGACCGCTGACCATGGCGATGAATGCCTCCGCGGCCCTTGGGTTTGCAGTACCCTTCACTGCCGCAATGGGGTAACTGTTCACTGCACCGGCGCTCTCCGGGAAATCGATGCCTTGCACACGCTCCCCCGCCGCCCGGACATCCGTGGAATACACCAGGCCGGCATCCGCCTCGCCAGAGAGCACCTTGCCCAGCACGTCAGTGACCGAATTCTCCTCGCTGACCGGGGCCAGCGAGGTGCCGGTTTCCGCTTCCAGTTTCTGTGCAGCGGCACCGCACGGGACCTGGCCCGCACACACCACGAGTTTCAGGCCGGGCCTGGCGAGGTCGCGGAAGCCCCCGATGTTCGCCGAGTTCCCCGGCGGCACCGCAATGGCCAGGGTGTTCGTGGCGAAGGTGGTTGGCTGGCCATCTGTCAGCCCTGCTTCCTGCAACCGGCCCATGGTGCCGGTGTCGGCCGCAGCGAAAACGTCCGCCGGGGCGCCCTGGCTGATCTGGGACACCAGGTCTGACGAGCCAGCAAAATTGAATACCACCTCGATCCCGGGGTTCTCCGCCTCGAACCGTTCAGCGATTTCTGTGAAGGTGCCGCGGAGGGAAGCAGCCGCGAAAACGGTGAGGGAACTGCTGGGGGTGGTGCCGCGGGCGTCGTTAGCTCCCGACGCCGGATCTCCCGCACCGCCGGCACTGCAGCCCGTGAATGTGGCCAGGAGCAGCACCGCTGCCGCCGCCGCGAGGCCTGCACCGCGCTTCACGCTGTTCCCCGGCCTGCGGATTCGATGATCACCGTGGTGGCTTTGACGACGGCGGTGGCCACCGTGCCCGGTTCCAGCCCCAGTTCGTGGACGGCTTCCGTGCTCATGAGGGAGACCACGCGGAACGGCCCGCATTGGAGCTCAACCTGGGACATAACGGGGTCTTCCTTGATGTCCGTGACCAGGCCGACGAACCTGTTCCGTGCTGAGCTGCCGCCCTTGGCGGGGTCGTCCGGGAGCTGCGCCAGTTTCTTCGCGTGCAGGGCGAGTTCAAGCCCGTCCACTGCCCTCCTGCCGGAACTGTCCCGAAGCGGCGCGAGCATGCCGTTCTCCGTCCATCTACGTACGGTGTCGTCGCTGACGCCCAGGAAGCGTGCTGCCTCGGATATGCGGATAGTTGGCATGAGCCCATAATATGCCGCATTTGCGCTGTTTTCACCCTTCTTGCTCCGCAAACCGGCTTACAGCACAGCAGTCCGGGACATTCCCCGTTAGCCCATCATGGGGTTCCAACAGTGGCGTTGCGGCAATTCGCCATGGCCCTCTGGCATTCTGGGACCAACTGAAATCCTCAGCTGGGAGTGACACTCGTTATGGTTGGCACCAAGACGTTACGCGCAATTGTCGCCACCGGATCTCTGCTGGCGGAAAGTTGAGGGCGCCCGTTCCTTTACGCGTGCCGCTTGCGGTTCCCCTGGCCGTCCTTGCCGGCCTTGCGCTGTCCGCGTGTGTCGCAGAACCAGTACCCTTGCCCCCTCCGAAGCCGGTCAATGCGGTTCCCGGAGCAGCCCCGGCGAAAATCGGCATCGGAGCTCCTGCTGTTGTAGACATGAGCGCCCGCGGGGCAGGTACGGCTCCCGCCGTCGCATCATGGCAGTACGTCAGTGGTGCAGAAGCGTTCAATTCAGCACTGGATGCCCGGCTTTTGGCCTTACTGGATGCCCATGCAGGTGGACGGCACGAGCCCACCGCACAACCGACAGCAGTTTCCGAACCTCTCAGCGACGGACTGTTGATTACCCATGAACTTGTTCTGGCCACCGGCAGTCTGGTCGGTGCAAGGTTTGTGCAAACAATCAGGAGCGGCGGCGTCGATTCCCTGCGCACCGAGGAAATCACTTATTCCGACGTCGCTACAGGCGCCGTTCTCAGCAGCGCGGAACTGGTCAAACCCGACGCAATCGGCACTCTGAGGACCATGCTCCGTGAGGTGCCTGATGCCAATTCATCCGGGAACCGGGAACCGGCATCCACGACGCCACCGGCCACTGCGCAGATTGGCACCACGGTAGCAGTCCCCGAACCTGCTGACGCGGCCATTACCGACGCCGAATTGCTCTCCGAAATCACCTTCACGCCTGCAGGCGAAATCAGTATCACCTTCGATCAGGACGCCAATACGGGCCTGCCGCCGCGTGGACGGAAAACAGTGACCCTCACTGCAGCAGCCACCAGCAAAGTGCTCTCGCCCGCGGGAGACGCGATTCGTCGGGCTGTCCGGGCCGGGGCAGCGTTCAACCCGCCCGTTTCTGCCCAGGGCACTACCGGCCACGTCAACTGCGACATCGTTGCATGCGCCGCCTTGACCTACGACGACGGACCCAACGCCCAGACAGCCAGGCTCTTGGAAATTTTGGCCAAACACCAGGTGCTTGCCACATTTTTCCAGCAGGGTGCGTACGTCAATGCCAATCCCGGGATCGCCAGGTCCGTGGCCGAAGCCGGACACCACATTGCGAACCACACGATGAGCCACCCGTACCTGACGAAGATCCCACCAGCCGAAATCGTCAGGGAGATCAGCAGCACCCAGGCAGCCATCGAAAGAGCTGCCGGTGTGGTTCCTGCGTTCCTGCGTCCGCCGTACGGCGCAACCAATGCCACTGTTGCAGGAACTGTCGGGCTGCCCCAGATCTTCTGGGATGTTGACTCATTGGACTGGCAGTCCCGGAACAAAGAGGTGTTCATCCCGCGGATCATGAACCTGGTGAAGCCTGGATCAGTCATTCTTCAGCACGACATACATGCTGCCACAGTGGACGGTCAGGATGAATTGATCACTCAACTCAAGGACAGGGGCTACTACCTCGTGACCCTTCCGCAGCTCTTCTCGGGGGTTGAGCTGAAGCCCGGCGCAACCTATAAGTGCCGTGGCACGGCACCAGGGTGTATTCCAGGCCGTTGAGTCAACGCGTTCCGGGAACAGCTTTGTGCGCGACCATCCCCAAGGCCCACAATTGACTCGCCGAAGACCGACAGAGCGAACCAGCCGGATCAGGGTACGGCAGCACCCAGGGTGGTGAATCCAAAACCCTTCTCCAACAATGCCGGGATTGCTTTCGCGAAACCAGCGGCTGTTCCTGAATTTGGATGGTTACCGTGGGAGATAATAATGTCCCCCGGCCGGGCCTTGACTGTTTCGGCGGCGACCATTTCCGCGGAGTATGTAGCCCCGCCGTCGGCATTGATGCTGAACCCGGCCGGGACGGCGCCAAGAGCGTGGGCAATCTCGGTGGCAACCTCGTCGAGGAAAGCGGTCCCTGGCCGAAAGAAACGCGGACGCTTACCGGTGATTTCCATCAGAAGCGTGTCATTGGTCATGACTTCCTCGTACACCTGCGCGATGTTTTGCGTGCCGGGAATCCCATAGGCGGAATTCCCGGTCACGCTGAGCGGCAAATGCCGCGACCCGTGGTTGGCCAATTCAAAGAACGGCACTGCGGCCAGCTCACGCGTCAGGGCGGGATTGGCATGGATCCACCGCGCGTTCAGGAACAGCGTTGCCGGAACCTCCAGCCTTTGCAGTAACTCCAGGGCAGCATGGTCGACTCCGCTTCCGCCGTGGCCACCGCAGTAATCCACCGTCAGGGCAATCCCTGCCGCGGGATCAGCCAGCACCTGCAGGACTCCGGGCCCCTCCAGGCCCCAATAGGCCGGGGAGCGGCCGGAGAACCGTGCGATGATCTCATCCTGGGACGGGACTGCGGTCGTGGGTACCGGAGCCGTTACCGTTGGCTCAACTGTGGCGGCAGCTGGAGGCACGGGCGCCGTAGTCGATGCGTCAGGTACTGGGCGGGGCGTCCGCGCCGTCGTTGAGGGTGCCGGGCCGGCACTGCCGCCGGGCCTGCACCCTGAAACCAGCATGACGGCAGCCGCCAACAAGAGGGTACGGCGCTGCGGTTTGCTGATCATCGATGGTTCCACGCGTTGAATCCCCCAAGCTGCTCGAAGTCCGGCTGCTTGACCATACCCCAAGGTCATACCCCTAAGGTTGCCTGGCGGGGATTTTCTGGGGAACAGCGTCTCAGGAATCCATGCTCGCATAACGCTCAGGGCGGGCAAGGATCGGGCCGATCTGGGAGGTTCCCGCGGTAACTGACAATCGCACCAGGAGGAACCCTGCGACGAAGACGCCGGCCAGGGTCAGGACCGCCAATGGCCGCAGGAACAGCGCGACCCCTGTCAGCGGCAGGACCAAGGCGGCCGCGCTTGCCGCCGAGATGCCGGCCACCAGGAACAGCGGCGACATGACAGCCTTGACCCGTGCCGCGACCATCAGCTGGCGGGGAACGCCCAGCCGGTCAAGGGCCACCAGCATGGGTGCCCGGTCCAGCACCGCCGATGCCTGGTTGACGCCCACGGAGCAAGCAACCATCAGGAACGAACCCAGCAGCGTGATCGTCACGCCGGTGTTGATGTCGCGGACCAGCATCAGGGTCTCGGCGTCGGCACTGCTGCCTTCCATGACCTCGGCCACTGCCAGGCCCATGCCCACAAAGACACCCACGAAACTGGTCATGGCCACCCCGCCCACCTGGCGCCAGGTCTCCTTAGGGCTCTCCAGCACCGACCGGGCTGCGAGGAGCTGATCGGGACGGGTGGCGCGTTTGAGCTGGCCTCTGGCCCGCACCCGCACTATCCAGGGCCCCATCAGGTTCAGGGCGAGAAGCGCCAGGCCAAAGCACCCGGCCATCACGGCAATGATCACCACGAAAGTTCCGAAGGCGCTGAGCATCCCCATCAGGACAACGCCTGTACCGACGACGGCGGCAGCCAGAAGTCCGCGGACCCAATGGGCGCCGTCGGCCTGCTGCCGTGTGCGCACTCCCAGCGGTGACAGGACAACTTTGCGCAGGCCGAACGCCGCGCTGACCGCTGCAAGCAGGCAGACTGCCACAACGCAGGCAAGAATCCCCGGCAGTCCCAGCCACGCATGAGCGCCGATTGCCCTGCCCCGGAACTCGATCAGGCCAAGGAACGGGCTGACGGCGGCGTACAGGAAGGATCCGGTGGCGGCACCGATTCCCGCCAGGGCCGTGGATTCGAGCACGGTCAGCCACACCACCGTTCCGCCGCTTGCACCCAGCAGCCGCAAAGATGCCAACCGGTCATCACGACGGCGGGCGGCCAGCCGGGCGGCCGAGGCGCCCAAGGTGAGGAGCGGGATCACCAACAAAACCATCGCAACCACCGCCAACGCCTGGTAGGTCTGGGCGAAGTCGTCTTTCCACGACCAAAAAACCTGCGAACCGCCAGTCACCGTCAGGAGCAGGGCAGTGACCATGCAGAACGCCAGAACGGGCAGCCCGGCCGTGCGAAGGTCAGCGGTACCGCCCCTGCCAAGAAAGGGCGCCAGCCTGATGGCCAGCATCAGGCTACGCATCCGGGCCACCAACGTTCGAAGCCGCCTCCAGGGCGCTGTCCGCGATGATCCGGCCGTCACGGAGTTCGACCACCCGGCCGCAGCGGGCGGCCACCTGGGGATCGTGGGTGACCACCAGCAACGTCCTGCCATTGGCCGCCGCGGAGTTAAGCAGGACATCCAGCACTTCCGCCGAGGTGGCAGAGTCCAGCGCCCCGGTAGGCTCATCTGCGAAAAGCACCCGGGCCCCGGTCACCTGTGCCCGGGCAATCGCGACGCGCTGGACCTGACCGCCGGAAAGCTCCCCAAGCCGGCGCTGCTCCAGGCCCGCCAGCCCGAGCGCACCGAGCCACGGGGCAGCCTGCCCCTCTGCGGTTCGCCGATTCGTGCCGTTGAGCATCAGGGCCAGGGCAACATTTTCGACGGCGGTCAACTCGGGCAGGAGCATGCCCTGCTGGAACACGAAACCGAACTCTTCCCGGCGGATCCTGGACAGCGCACCGTCCCCGAGCTTGTCGAGCCGGACCGGACCGGCGCTGCCGGCAAAGGTGACGGAACCGGCGTCGGGACGCAGTATCCCGGCCAGGCAGTGAAGCAGAGTGGACTTGCCCGAACCCGAAGGCCCGATAATTGCGATCGACTCGCCGGCACCGGCAGCGAAATTCACCCCGTCCAAGGCGACGCTTCCCGGGTAGTGCTTGGTGAGTTGCTGGGCGTGCAGAATGACGTTCATATGTCCAGTGTGTCCGCCACCCCGGGTCACCGCCTCAGCCCGGCGGTTGAAGCTGAGCTGACTGAATCAGCCCACGGTATGAAACGATCACGGCTTTGGGCGGCCCTGGGCACGGGGTTGCGGCCGCAAAGTCATAGCGGTGTAGCCTCAGGGTCGACTAGTAAGTAAACTTATCAAGTGCTACGGCGCAGTTGGGGGAAGATTTGTTCTCACGAGACGCGACTCAGCTGGAGGTAGCCCGCATGAGTGAAAAGCACGTGAATCAAGAGGTGGAGCGGTTGCTGGAGCTCGCCGCCGCCGTCGGCCTGGACCCCCGGAAACTTTGGCCGCCACCTCCCGGCGGATTCCACTTGTCCGCTTTTGAACTGGATGCATATCTTCATGATGGTGCCCGGGCCCAGGCCGAGCTCGACCGCGGTTATGGTCCGAGGAGGTACGGGAGGCCGGGAGCGGAACAGCGTCGGGCCCTTTCAGCGGCTCCAGGCCCGGGCCCGATATCTAAACGCATTATCAGTGGGCGGAAGACGCGTAACGAGAAGCCGCTCGCAGCGCTGGGAGCTGCGGGCAGGTTCCTGCTGTCCCCAGAACAGGCAGAGGCTGAACGCCTGGACTCCCTTCACGAGACCGCTCTCCTCCAGAGCGGGGCCGAGGAGATCTTTGACCGGGTTGTTATCGCCGCCAGGAAGTACTTTGATGTGGGCGCAGCGTCGTTGTCCCTTATCGCCGAAGACGCCCAATACTTCAAGTCCGTCGTGGGGCCTCTTCTCGAAGCCCCCCGGGCGATGGCGCTCTGCACTGTAACCGTGGAACGCAATGCAATGCTAGTTATCGAAGACACCTCAACTGATGATCGCTTCGCCAACAACCCACTCGTCACCGGGGAGCCGTTCATCCGTTTCTACGCGGGCTACCCGTTACACGGGCCACGGGGTTGGAATATCGGAACCCTATGCGTCATCGACCAGAAACCCCGGGCTTTCCCCCCGTCTGATCAGCAGGTACTTCGTACACTCGCCGCAATTGTACAAAAGGAGATTGACGCACGGTCCTAACCACAACTGGCCTGGCCTCCCGCTTCGAGACTTCCAAGGGATACTCTCGAGGTAATTTCAACGCTTCTCCGGCCGCTGACCGTCGACAAGTTCCTTGGAGTCCGATTCTGGATGCCGTTCAGGACTTTGACCGTTTGAGATCGTCTTTGAGCCCGCCAGTTATGTCACTGCAGCCCGAGGAAGGCAAGAATGGCCGCGGCGGTGGCAGCGGCGCCGCCGTGTTGGACGATGTGGGGTTTGCCGGGTATCTCCAGGAAGCGTCCGTTGGTGGCGGTGGCGGCCAGCTTCTGGCACCAGAGTTGGGGCGCTATGGGGTCCCGTGAGCCGCGGACGACGAGGGTGGGCTGGTTGGCCAGGGACAGTCGGGCAGTGAGGTTGTAGGTCATCATGACGGGAAGTTCGGTAAGGTACCAGCGCAAGCCGGAGCGGGCGTAGTCGGTGAAGACGGTGGCGTTGCCGGCCGGGCTTTCCAGCAGTGAGTCAAGACCCAGGGACAGGCTCTGCTGGAGGACTGTTCGGCGGGCGGGGTCCACGACCGGACCCAAAAGTACGAGGTGGGAGACCAGGTCGGGGCGTTGAACCGCAAGTTCGGTGGCGAACTGGGTGCCCATTGAGTGCCCAATCAGCACTACGCGGGAGGCGCCCATTTTTTCAAGGGTTGCTGCTGTGTGCTGGGCGTAGTCGGCGACAGAGAGCTGCGTGCCCGGTGTGGGTGTTCCACCGAAGCCTGGCAGGTCGACGGCATGGGTGATCCCGTGCCGGGACAGAAGAACCTGAAGCCGCCGGTAGTAGCGATGGGACATGCCTATGCCGTGCAGCAGCACAAACACCGGGCCTGGCCCGGCTGGTCCGGTCAGGGTGTGCACGTGTGAGGTCAAGGACGCGGTGGTGACGATTCTGGGCGTCAGCCGGGGGGCCCTCCGGGACATGAGCAGACGGTGTAGCAGTAGTTCGTTGTCTTGTTTTTCGTCGTTCGCGGTGTGCACCGGTTGTCCTAGTCCTGATGAAAGGGTTTGTGGGGGCCGACTAGCCTAAGGTGGCCAGGGCGGCCGCGGCGGATTCGATGGTGACGCGAGTGTCCGCCTCTACAGATTTCACTTCCCCGTCAATCTGGTACGGGATGGGTTTGAGAGTTGTAAAGGTGTAGTTGCTGACGCTGGGCTGATCTCCCAGTCCCCGGGTGGCAGCGCGCACCGCGGTCAGCAGCATCCGCGCCTTTGACCTGTGGGGGAAGATCACGACTTCGAATTTTCCGTCGGAGGGGTGGTTGTCGGCTTCGCTGAGCGTGGCGTACTTGGCCATCTCGGCGATGTTAGCGAAGACGAGACTGTCAAACTTCCGGCGTTTGCCGTTTGCCTGGCGGATTTCAAACGGCTTGAATCTGGAAAAAGTACGCATCACGGAGAACATTTCCTTAAAGGCGCCTTTGCTGCCCTTTTCCAGGTCGATCGCCATGACCGGAGTCAGTCCGAAACCAATATAGGAGTGCGCGTACTCTGCTGGCGCGCCCGCTCCCTGGCCTGTGGTGATGCGCAACAGATCGATGTGCCGCACCGCACCCGCAACAATCGCGTGTTCCAGAGGCCGGGTACCGGTGGTGCGGCGGTGGTCATTGGCGTTCCCGGCACCCAAGACGGCGCAGACCGCTTGGGGGTTGTCGGCCTGCATTACACCATTGACGACCTCGTTATAGCCCCCGTCACCGCTGACAGAGACAACCAGCACGTTCCCGCCGGCGCTGGCGGCGTCCCGGGCAAGTTGGACGGCGTGGCCGGTACGTGCAGTGGGCTGAAGCCTGATGTCTGCCGTGTAGGGAAGAAGTTCTTCCAGCAATGATCGGTGATTCTCGGCGAGCTTGGGGGCATCGCCGGTGCTGTTCGGATTGAAAATGATGACGATGGAGTCAAAGGTCCGTGCAGTTGTCATGATGCGCTCCGTGATTGATTTGACTGAGGCTTCCAAGGTGAGCCGTGTAAGCCCACGGCTCAGGCGGGCTGCCCTGGGGAGCCGGCTGGCGCCTGGTTGTTTCCGTTCCAGGGATGCCGGCCACGACGGCTGGTACACCGCCCGGGGACGTCTCTGCTCGTCGTAGTGGTCGTTGTGTTGCTTAGACCACGGCCCGGTAGCTGTTCAGTATGTAATCCACTGCCGCTGGGCCCGTCATGGCCAGGCTCTGCCCGGGCATGGAATTCTGATTCATCGCAGCCCAAAAAGCGTGCTCTGTTTCCGGGGTCTCTCCGGAGAGGTGGCACCAGCTGGTGTACAGGCCGTAGAAGGAATCACCGTCAAGAGTCGAATCGGACTGCGGAACACGGTAGGTAGCTTCGTGAAGAAACCGGTCAAATTGCGATTGCGCCATGATGGCTCTTTTCAAAACACAGTGCAAAAGTATCCGCCGTTCTGCTACAGCGGCCTCAAAACCCGATGCCCTGCACGGGTACATCGGGCGGTACTGCCGAAAGTATTGTGGACCCTGAACCTAGGCAGGCTAATCCAACTGGCGAGACCAGACAGCCCTGGCGCAACATCGTTGTGATGCCGCGCCACGAGCCGTCAGTTCCAGGCTCTCGGGCCGGAAGCGCGCGGGTTAGGCGTGGCTGCTGTTGCTGCGGTTGCCGGCCTTGGCCAGGCCTCGGGCCACCATCAGACCTACCGTTAGGAAGGTGATGTACTGCATCGCGTCATTGGCGTTGAAGACGTCGACGCCGTTTTCGCTGGCGTCGTCCCCAACAACTGTCCCCGTGATGATCGTGGCTATAACTGCCGCGACGTAGACGGCGAACTCTAAGGTCCGTGTCGAGATCTTGATGTCGTTGGCGTTACGGACAACGGTGGAGTTCTCGTTCTGGGTGTGCATAGTCATGTTTCTCCTGAGACTGTGATGTGAGCGGCCCTGGCGGCCGTGCAAACCCTGATCTCTGCTAAAACCATGTCGACAACTTCTCTACGATGTAGACTTTACCTGTAGACTGGTATTTAAGCAAGCTCACTTATCTCCCGTGGCCGGGTTTCAGGCAAGCAAAAGGACGGACCGTTATGGTTTCCCCCAAAGAACCAAAAAGCCCACCAGGTGCCCGTACCGCGCGGCTGAGCAGAGAACTTGTGCTGTCCACCGCGCTGGCCCTGGTGGACAAGGAAGGCCTTGAGGCCCTGTCCATGCGCCGCCTGGGGCAGGAACTCCGGTGTGATCCGATGAGTCTTTACCGCTACGCAGCCAACCGTGCAGCCCTGCTGGACGGGGTCTCCGAAGTGGTCCTCGATGAGCTGTCCATATTTCCCGAAGACCCGGACTGGCAGGCGCAGCTTCGCAGGATCGCCCACGACCTGCGGCTCCTGGCCCTGCGGCACCCTAACGTGGTGCCATTACTGGTCACCAGGCCCCTTTCCACGCCCTTGGGATTGCGCCCGCTGGGGACGTTGCGGCCTCTGGAGCAGATCCTGGCGCTGCTGATCGAGGCCGGCTTCGCGCCGGCTGTGGCCCTGCACGTTTATCGGGCGTACTACGGGTTCCTCTATGGGCACATCCTGAACGAACTGCAGGAATATATCGTGGATCCGGAAGAAAGCGAAGCCATCCTACGCCTTGGCCTGCACCGCCTGCCAGCGAAAGACTTCCCCCACCTCCGGGCACTGGGTCCGGTCCTCGCCGACTACGACGGAGCTGCAGAGCTCGATCAGGGACTGAGCATCCTCCTCACCGGACTCGCCGCTCACTTAACTAATTGATCCCTACCTGACAGACAAGCCGGCGTTGAAGACCGGAACGACGGATATCTGGAAGGATTTGTGACCTGGGACAACGTTGCCTAGGGTACAAAGCATGCTTAGTATCCCGGTTTCGGCAGAGGACTGCTAGGTTTCCCATCCTGAGGAGAAGAATCCATGCCAGAAGAAAGCACCATCCATATTCCCGGCGTCCCCGCCAGCGAGCCTGCCAGTCTGGAAGAACCAACAAATCCGCGCGAGCCCCTGCCACCTAAACCTGACCAGCGAGGACCTGAAGCGGTTTCGCCCACCGGAAGTCCGACAGGGGCACCGGCCACGGCGCGCGCCCAGTCCGGCCAGTACCTGACCACCGCCCAGGGGCTGCGGCTTCGCGATACTGATCACTCCCTGAAAGCCGGTTCGCGCGGGCCCATCCTGTTGCAGGACCACCACCTGCGGGAAAAGATCACGCACTTTGACCACGAACGCATCCCCGAGCGCGTGGTCCACGCCCGCGGCGCCGGAGCCCACGGCGTCTTCCGTTCCTACGGCACCGCAGCCAACATCACCCGCGCAGGCTTCCTGGCCAAAGACGTTGAGACGCCGGTATTCGTTCGTTTTTCCACCGTGCTGGGCTCCCGCGGCTCTGCTGACACCGTTCGTGACACGCGCGGATTCTCCACCAAGTTCTATACCGACGAGGGCACCTACGATTTGGTCGGCAACAACATCCCGGTCTTCTTTATCCAGGACGGCATCAAGTTCCCCGACATCGTCCACGCCGCGAAGCCGCACCCGGACCGCGAGATCCCGCAGGCTCAGAGTGCCCACGACACGTTCTGGGATTTCGTCTCGCTGCATACCGAGGCCCAGGCGCACACCATGTGGAACATGTCCGACCGGGGCATCCCGCGTTCCTACCGGACCATGGAAGGCTTCGGCGTCCACACGTTCCGGTTCGTCAACGTTGAGGGCAGAACAACCCTGGTCAAGTTCCATTGGAAGCCAAAGCAGGGCGTCCACTCGCTGGTGTGGGAGGAAGCGCAAATCATCAACGGCATGGATCCGGACTTCCACCGCCGGGACCTCGCCGATGCCATCGAAGCCGGTGCCTACCCCGAGTGGGAGCTCGGCGTCCAGACGTTTCCGGACACTGAAGACCAGATGTTTGAAGGCATCGACCTGCTCGATCCCACCAAGTTCGTGCCGGAAGAACTCGCTCCGGTCCAGCCCATCGGCGTCATGACCCTTAACGCCAACCCCACAAACTTCTTCGCCGAAACCGAACAGGTCGCTTTCCACCCCGGACACCTCGTTCCCGGGATCGACGTCACCAACGATCCCCTGCTCCAGGTACGCCTCTTCTCATACCTGGACACCCAGATTTCCCGGCTCGGAGGACCCAACTTCGGCCAGATCCCCATCAACCGGCCCCAGTCCCCTGTCAATGACATGCTGCGCGATGGCATGCACCAGCAGGCGGTCCACGGGGGCGTGGCTCCCTACCAACCCAACTCCCTGGACGGCGGCTGCCCGTTCCTTGCCGGACAGGACATCGGTGCCTTTATCGATGTGCCGGAGGAAGTGGCGGCCTCCATCAAGGAGCGAAAGAACCCGGCCTCTTTTGATGACCACTACAGCCAGGTGGGCCTCTTCTTCAGAAGTCTGAGCGCCGTGGAGCAGGACCACGTGATCCAGGCCTACACGTTCGAGCTTGGCAAGTGTTACGAAAAGTCGATCCGGGAACGGCAGCTGGCGGCCCTGGCCAACGTGGACGCCGGCCTGTGTGCCGCAGTGGCCAGGGGCCTGGGCCTGCCCGTCCCGCAGGCAACGGAACAAGTGCCGGAGTCTAACCCCAGCCCAGCCCTGTCACAGGTGGGCAAAACCTGGCCCGTTGCCGGTCGGGTCGTCGGAATTGTCGCCGATGAAAACAGCGACCTTGCAGCCGTGAACGTGGCCCGCAAGGCACTGGACGCCGAAGGTATCGTTCCTCTGGTGATCGCTCCGGCAGGCGGATTCCTGGGAACGGAGAACGACGGCGGGGTCCCCGTGCAGCGCACGTATCTCACCGCCCGCTCTACTGAGTTCGACGCCGTCATCATTGCTGCTGCGGCCGCTCCGGCTCCCGACGCAGCACCCGGACTCGACGCCAAGGCGGGTGCTCCAGGAGGTACTTTGGATCCCCGTGCCGTGCTGCTGCTGACTGAAGCATTCCGCCACGCCAAAGCCATTGGCTCCTTCGACGCCAGCTCCGAGGCTCTGATGGCGGCAGGCATACCCAAGGATGCGCCAGGAATCATCACCGGCGGGAACGCGGAAGCCCTTGTAGCGCAATTGACCGGGCTCTTGGCAGCCCACCGCGTCTGGGAACGGTTCCCCGCCGCAACGGTCTAGGAAACGAAAAGCATGCCAACGAAGGGGGGCGCCGTCATCGAATGCCGCCGGCGGCGCTCCCCGCCGCGTTCCCGCGCTAACCCTGGCGACAAAGTCCACGCCGCAGGAGTGCGTAGGTTCGCAGCCAGCCCGGGAACCCTTGTTGGCACCATGCCGCAGTCCTACCATTAAGCATGAGTACGCCAAGCGGTCCCCGCGTGATCCGGGCAGGTGAGGGCGATGTCACTGGCGAGCCCGGGCTGCTCGACCGGTACCTGATCGAGAGCGCGGACTCCAGCGCTGGCGTGGCGATCGTCGAGCACGTGCTGGGCCCTCACTGGTTGGCTGCGCCGATGCACCGGCACAGCCGGGAAGACGAATACACATTTGTGTTGACGGGCACCCTCGGAGTTATCGAGGACGGAATCGAGGTCACGGCTTCGCCTGGGGATCTGGTCACCAAGCTGCGCGGACGCTGGCACACCTTCTGGAACGCAGGCGACGACGAACTCCGCGTGCTTGAAATAATCGTGCCCGGCGGCATTGACAAGCTGTTTCCGCCGGCTTGCCGAACCCGGGGGTGAGTACTCCCCCGAAACGCTGCCCACCCTGGCAGCCGAATACGGCTGCGACGTGGACTTCGATGCCACGATGCCGGTGGTCCAGCGGCATGGGCTGGTGTTTTGACCGGACGGCAGGGATGTCCTTGACGCTGCCCTGCCCCGGCTAGACTTCCGTCCATGATCTACCTCGACCCGCCACTGTGGCCTGCCCACGGCACGCACTTTGCGCACCTGGTTTCAGACACGTCGCTGGCGGAACTGCACGCCTTCGCGACGGCAGCGGGCATTCCGGAACGGGCGTTCGACGGCGATCACTACGACGTACCGGAACGCCGCATCCCGGACCTCATTGCCGCCGGCGCCATCCCCGTGGAGGGCAGGGTGCTGGTGCGGAAGCTGATCGACAGCGGCCTGCGGATCCCCGCCCGGGCCAGGAATTCCTCCCTCAAGGTGCCGTTGTTGAACCGGTGGAATGACGTTATGGCGGGGCACGACGCCCTGTTTCTGGACCTCTATGAGCGCTGGGGCGAGGAGCACCGCAACTACCATGGCCGCACCCATCTGCTGGCCATCCTCGAGGCGCTGGACTTGCTGGCCGAGCCCGCCGCCCCGCCCAGGACCGTGGTTCTTGCCGCCTGGTTTCACGATGCCGTGTACCGCGGGATACCGGGCAAGGACGAGGAGGAATCAGCCCGGCTCGCCGAGGTTCGGTTGCTGCAGGCAGGCATTCCTGCGGCCGATACTGCGGAGGTTGCCCGGCTGGTGCGGCTCACGGCCGGCCACCGGCCCGGACCGGAAGATATTGACGGCGCCCTGCTCTGCGACGCAGATCTGTCCATTCTGGGCAGCGAACCCCAGGCATACTCGCGCTACCTGGCCGCCGTCCGGAAAGACTACGCGCACATCGGCGACGCCGACTTTGCGGCCGGGCGCGCCGCCGTCGTGCGTTACCTTCTGGAACTGGAACCGCTCTTCAGTACTCCACGTGCACAGAGCCTCTGGCTCGGCGCCGCCCGGCGGAACCTCCAGGCCGAACTGGCGTAGCCTGATGGGGAGCAGCGCAACTACTGCCGCTCGCCCATGCCTGGCTGGACCGGGACAAACTCGATTGTCTGGTTGACGCGCTTCTTAGAACCGCGGGAAAAGCCCTTGGCATCGAGCTGGTTCTCTGCACGGTATTCGGCAAGCGCGTGATCGTACGCGGCGTTCAGTGTGCCGCCGGCCACCACCTCCTGCGTCCCGTCGTTGAACATGACAGTGACGCTGACACTGGCCGGAAAATGGCGCTTCATCCGGATGAAGCCGTCAGGATCCTGCTGCAGATTGATCAAAGGGGGTACCCGCTTCCGCGATTGGTGGGCTCCAAGTCTAAGCCGCGTCCCGTGCCGGGTCCGCCCCGGGGCTGCCCTGAAACGAAAGTTCATGCCAAACTGCTGGAATGACGTTACGACTCCAGTGCGTGGTTATCGATTCCACCGAACCCCGGGTCCCGGCCGCCTTCTGGGAGAAGGCCTTGGGCTGGCGGCGCACCGAGGATAGCGACGACGAGGTTTGCCTCGAACCGCCCAAGGGCAGCCCGGAGGACGGGGTCTCACCGGACCTGCTGTTCATCCGCGTCCCGGAAAGCAAAACGGTCAAGAACCGCCTGCACCTCGACCTCCGTCCCGACGACCGGGATGCCGAGGTCGCCCGCCTTGAAGCCCTGGGCGCAACCCGCGTCTCGGTCGGCCAGGGCGACGACGTCACGTGGGTGGTGCTGGCGGACCCGGACGGCAACGAATTCTGCGTGCTCCGCGCCCTTCGTGAAGGCGAAGCGGATAGCTGAATCAGCGGTAGGCGCTGATAAACGGCCGGTCGGTGGGTACGATCTGCTTGCCCAGCGGCATCAGCGAAACAGGGATGAGCTTCAGGTTGGCGATGGCTAACGGGATGCCGATGATGGTGATGGCCATGGCGATCGCGGTCATGACGTGGCCGATCGCGATCCAGATTCCCGCTACTACCAGCCAGATGACGTTGCCCAGCAGCGCGAAGGGGCCGTTGCCGCCGGGTTTGTCCACCACCATGCGGCCGAACGGCCAGAGTGTGTAGGCCGCGATCCGGAACGAGGCGATGCCCCACGGGATAGTGACGATCAGCACACAGCAGATGATGCCTGCCACGAAGTAGCCAATGGCAAGCCACAGGCCGCCGAAAACCAGCCAGATGATGTTGAGCAGTGTTTTCATGGTCCCATTCTGCCTTGCGGGGTGAACCAAAACCCCAAGGATTAGCCTGACCGGTCCCTGATTTTTGGAGTTCAGCGCCCCGCGGGGAGTTGATAGAGCGCAACGTGGACAGTGCCAAGGTCCGACGGCGGGATGGCCACCCGGAAGGCCGGACCGCGTCCGGAATCTGAATCCTTCGAACAAAGAGTGGAGCCGTCCGCCAACTCAGCATCGCGGAAGACCAACGCGTCCTGCGGTCCGATCCGGGCGCCCGGTGCCACCAGAGCCCCTGCTGACTGGCACGCAGCCTTCATCTCTGCGGTGTCAGCTCTGAAGCTGGTCAAGGATGCGTTCTCGAATGGTTCCAGCGGGCTCTGGTCCACGGTGATGTTATCCGCGCTTGCGGGAAGTTCGAGCCCCAGAGGCTCAAACAAGGACACCACGACGTCGCGGGGGTCGCTGGCGCCGGTGGATTGAGGTTCCATGTCTGTTCCTGTCGTCGTCGTCCCTACGGGCGTAGTCCCTGTGGCCGCAGGGTCTTCCGGCATTGCACATCCAGCAAGCAGGAGGCCGGCGATTAGCAGGCCGGCCATGGCGCGCCGGTTCATTTCACGCTACCCGAGCTGTGGCGCGTGGAAGATTCGCCGGTCATGTCGTAATTCTGTGCGATTCCCACTTCGTTGAGCCTTCCCAGCTGTTCGTCGGACACGTTCAAGGGACCGATGTCCGTGGACTTGCCACCATCCCAGTTGTACCGGTCACGATAGCTCACGCTGGTTTCCGTCTTGTAGGTCCACTCACCTCCCGGCGTGCTGGGCGGGTACACGGTCACTTGCCCCTGGGTGCTGTAACTGACGCCGCCGCTGGCATAGAACCAATCGTCGCTCTGATCCTTGCCGATGTAGTAGCCGGTCCAGTCCGTGCTCACCGGATAGGTCACCGGTCCGCTCGCTCCGGAGTTCCTGGCGTCTTCCACCGCGCTCCTGGCAAGGTTCTCGACGTCGGCGTCTGCCTGACCGGCGAAGTCCGGGACGTCGTTGAGCATCTGGTCAACGTCCTGTTCAAGGGGATCACCGGAGTTCCCAAGGAAATGCAGCAGGTTCCGCGATGCGTTGGGGATCACCGGCGCAGCAGCGTTGGCCGCGGCTTCAACCCCCAGCTTGGCCGCATGGTCCTTCAAACCGGCGACTTCGGAGCCGTGCTCCTGTGAATCGCCGTCTGAGGACCACGGCGGCGCCTCCGGCTTAGGTACGTCTTCACCCGGCACCGGCTCACCGAGGCCACCGGGGTAGGCCTCCTCCCCTGGTGTATGTCCCCCCGGATCGGTTCCCTCATTCTCACGGCCGGTGCGCGATCCGGCTGAACCACGGGATTCATCCCGGCGGTCGGTGCTGCCCGACTGGCCATCGTCGGATTGGCCGCCGCCCTGCCCGCCCTTGCTCTGGCTGGCATTCTCCTGCTGCTCGGCGTTGGCCTGCAACGCTTTGGAGGCCTGCAGGAGGCTTTGGACAGCCGATTTGGAACGGGGCATCAAATCGTCCTGCCAGGATTGCCGGAATTCGCGCATGTCGGGCCCAATCCAGGCGCCCGGCGCGTCCAGCATCGAGGAGAGGCTCCGGACTGACGAGCCGATCCGCTCGGCGCTCTCGGCCATCTGCCGGGAGAGGGCACGCAATTGCTCAGGATCGGCGCCAACAAAGTCAGTCATGGAAGCATCCTGTCAGAGCTGTAGGGAAACGCCCATGGGAAGTAGTTCCCATGCGCGTCAGCCAACCGAACCCATCCTCGTCGTGACACTGAGGATAGTACATCGTTGCATGAATACACCGGTCAATGTACCGTCGAGGAATGGAGACGCTCACCCACGCCCCGGTCCTCGCGCGCTTTGGCTACGCCGTTTCTGATCCCACGCGGGCCAGGATCCTGCTGGCCCTGGCGGAGGCTCCGGCCCATCCCTCCGACCTTGCCGAGTCCCTCGGGGTATCGAGGCAGAGCATTTCCAACCATTTGACCTGCCTTCGCGGCTGCGGCCTGGTGGTGGCAGTTCCTGACGGCCGGAGGACGCAGTATGAGCTTGTTGACGCCCGGCTGGGCCACGCCATCACGGACCTTCTCGGCGTAGTGCTTTCCGTGGATCCGGCCTGCTGCGCCCCTGATGACGAGTGCGTGGCATGAGCGTCACGCTCGCCCTTTCACCGTCCTCTGCACGACGGGCTGTCCTCACGCGCCGCATCCGGCTGCTCGCCGCAGGCACCATCACCTACAACGTGATTGAAGCCGTGGCAGCGCTGTGGGCAGGCGGTGTGGCGGACTCTTCCGCGTTGATCGGTTTCGGCTTGGACTCGGTGATCGAGGTTGCCTCCGCCGTCGCCCTATCGTGGCAGTTTGCCGCCAAGGATCCGGAGCGGCGCGAGCATCTCACACTGCGGATCATCGCCATTTCCTTTTTCTCGCTGGCGGTTTTCGTAGCCATGGACGCCGTCCGCTCTCTCGTCGGCGGGGACCCGGCGCAGCATTCCACCGCGGGCATCGTGATCGCCGCCCTGAGCCTTGCGATCATGCCGGTGCTGTCCTGGCTGCAGCGCCGCGCCGGCCGTGAGTTGGGCTCCCGGAGCGCCGTGGCCGATTCCAAGCAGACCCTGCTCTGCACTTACCTCTCGGCCGTCCTGCTCGTGGGGCTGTTGCTGAACAGCGCGCTCGGCTGGTGGTGGGCGGACGCCGGCGCCGCGCTGGTGATCGCCGGAATCGCCGTCAAGGAAGGCCTCAACGCCTGGAAGGGCGAGGCCTGCTGCACAGACTGCGGTCCTGTGAAGAGCGCTGCCCCGGGGTCTCTGCCCTGACTGCAGGCGCTATTTTTTCGCGGCCGCCACAAACGCGGTGATCTTCGCCAGGTCCTTCACACCACGGGAACTTTCGACGCCGGAGGAGACATCCACGCCCCATGCACCGGCCGCCTCTGCCGCAGCTGCCACGTTTCCGGCGTCGAGCCCGCCGGCCAGAAGCCACTGCCGGCCGCCGGCAGCTCCGGAAGTACCGGCGTCGTCCGCCCAGCGGTCCCGTACCGACGCATAATCCCAGGCCTCACCCGAACCGGGCACGGCGGCATCAACCAGGATGATGTCCTCTCCGAAGTCACCAAAGGCTTCGTCCGGAGCACCGATGGTGACGGCGCGGATGACCTTGAGCCCGGCGTTGTGCGCTGTTGCAACGTCAACCGCCGTCCGCTCGCCATGCAGCTGGATCCACTCAAGTCCGGCGGTCAAGGCGGCTTTGACGGCGTCAGCGGCAGATTCATGGCGAAAGACTCCCACGGCAGCAACCCCCTTGGGCACCTCCAGCAGCAGGTTGCCCGCACGCTCGGCGGACACCTCCCGCGGGCTGGGCGTGAGGACAAAACCGACGGCGTCCGCGCCCGCCTCAACGGCAATCCGGACGGACTCCGGCGTACTCAAGCCGCACACTTTGACGAACATTGCAGGCTCCTCCACGTTTTTCATCCCTTATGACGTTAGCAAGAACGGGCCGCGGAAAGGAGCCGGATAGGGTTGGGAGATGGAGATCATTCGGTTCGCAGACCTTCGCCCCCAACCCTGGCGCAACGGCGGCGGGGTAACTCGTGAGCTTGCCTGCCACCCTCAGGCGGCTTCGTCGCAAGACGGCACCTGGGACTGGCGGATCAGCATCGCGGAGGTGTCCAAGGAAGGCGATTTTCTGCGTTTCCCGGCATGGAACGGGTCCTCACCGTGGTGGAAGGTGAGCTGTTCCTGCTGACCGTGAACGGCAACGAGCACCCGCTGGAGAAGTACCGTCCCTTCCGGTTCTCCGGCGATGCACAGGCCTACGGCGCCCTGCCCACCGGCAACGTCCGGGACCTCAACGTCATCACCCGCGCCGGGGCCTTCAAGGGCTACACCTCCATTATTGAATTGTCTAAAAAGCGCGCCCACCCCGTCTTCGCAGGCCAGTTCGGCGTGCTGCTCCAGGGCCAGGCCAGCGTGAGCGATGGCGCGCCCGCGGATACCGGTGGCGGCCCCGGCAGCGGCACCGAGGCAAGCACCGGCGAAAGCACCCCCTCGCCGGCTGAACCCGTGGCACTCAACCGCTTTGACGCCGTCGTGGGTTCCGATTCCCGCAGCCCCGAGATCCTGGGCCGCGGGTTCCTTGCCGTGGTGTCCATCGACAGCGCTGGAGGCTAGGCTCGCCTACGTTATCCCAGCCTTTCCACACTGGAGGGATGCATTACCCCGGCCTAGACTCTGGCTTATGACGATTTCACGATTCAACCAGCTTTTGTCCGCTCAGGTAGGCAATGAGTTTGCGGCTTCCCAGCAGTACATTGCCGTGGCCGTTTGGTTTGCCAACCAGGATCTCCCGCAGCTGGCCAAGTACTTCTACCGCCAGTCCGTAGAGGAGCGCAACCACGCCATGATGATGGTCCAGTACATGCTGGACCGCGATCTTCCCGTGGCCATCCCCGGCATCGGCACCATCCGCAATGATTTCGCCTCCGTCACCGAGCCGCTGGCCCTGGCGCTCGAGCAGGAAAAGCAGGTGACTGCAGCCATCGAGGCGCTCTTCCGCGCAGCCCGTTCCGAGGACGACGCCTTGGGCGAGCAGTTCATGCTGTGGTTCCTCAAGGAACAGGTGGAGGAAGTTGCTTCAATGACCACGCTGCTGAACATTGCAGAACGTGCAGATAACCTGTTCGACATCGAGAACTTCATCGCCCGCGAATCCGTGGGCGACGCCGGGCACGACTCCTCCGCTCCCGAGGCTGCGGGCGGCATGCTCTAGCCTCCCCCTATTCGCCCTGGCACTCCGCCCGGCGGTGAGGTTGGCCACCAAAGGTGGCCACCCGCCGTCGGGCGTTGCTATGTTGAAAGCAAGGTTCCCCTCCGGAGCCTCCGGACGACGGTTCAGTACCCGGAACGCGACAAGACTGGCCAAAGGATCTTTGATGTCCTGGTTAATCCTCATTGTGTCCGGCGCACTCGAAGCCGTGTGGGCTGCCTCCCTGCATAAAGCTTCCAAAGCCACCGGCCGGCGGCGCGTCGTCCCCGCAGCAGTCTTCCTCATCTCCGTCCTGGCGAGCACCGGCGGCCTCGCCTTCGCCATGCAGTCCATCCCCACCGGCACGGCGTATGCCGTCTGGGTAGGTGTAGGCGTGGTCCTCACCAGCATTTACGCCATTGTCACCAGGGTTGAACGCCCGACGGCGGCACGCCTCTTCCTGCTCGCCGGGATCGTCACCTGCGTGGTAGGCCTTAAGGTGGTGGCGTAATGCGGACGAGTACCGTTGCCTGGCTGGTACTGCTGGCTTCCGCCGTGCTGGAAGCCGTGTGGGCCACCGCCCTGGGCCTGTCCGAAGCGTTCACCCAGCCGCTGCCCACCGCCATTTTTGCCGTCACCGCAACCATGAGTCTGCTGGGGCTGGGCTATGCGATCCGCACCATTCCGCTGGGTACCGGCTACGCCGTCTGGGTGGGCGTGGGCGCGGCACTGACCGTCATCTGGGCGATGGCCACAGGGGATGAGCCCTTCAGTGTTTTTAAACTCCTGTTTATAGCCGGGATCGTCGCCTGCGCCGGCGGACTCAAGTCGCTGCGCGACGAGAAGCTTCCGGATCCACCTCAGCGCACAGGCCGGGCCGTCACTACAGAAGGCGTCAGGAACGTCCCGAAAGATGCTTAGCAGCCATCTTGTAGCAGACCTTTCCGTCGAGCTCCTGTGGCCGGATCCGCACCTGGTAACCTTCGGCGGCGGTGAAAATCGCCCGCCCGTGCCTGTCGTCGGCGGCCAGCCAAACCGCGGATGAATCCGGCATGGCGTCGTCAACGACTCCTGACCGGACATGCCGGAAATCCCTCCAGATTTCAACCGGCGTGCCAATCAGGCGACTCCAGTCCCGGTAAGAATACGAGTTCATGATTGTCCTCCGGCTTTGCGCGGGCATGCCCAGGTCCCTTCGCAGTCAGTCAGGACCTTGATTTCCGACGCCGACGTGAAACCGTCCTGGCAGATTTTAGTCATGGCGTGTTCCGGTTCCCTGGCGGCTCGCGTCCTAGTGGAGGTGGCTTCCACCGTTGATGTCCACGGTGGTGCCGGTGAGGTACGCGGCGTCCTCGGAGGACAGGAACGTGATCACGGCGGCGACTTCCTCGGTGGTGGCGTTGCGGCCCAGGGGAATGCCCGCGTTGATGGCTGCCTCCTGCTCCTCGGTGCTGCCGACGCGGATGTTCGTGTCCACGGCGCCGGGCGTAATGGCGTTGACCGTGACGCCGGTGGTGCCGAGTTCACGGGCCAGGGCCTTGGTGAAGCCCAGGATGGCTGCCTTCGCAGCGGAGTAAGGGACCTTGCCGAAGACGCCGCCGCCGCGCTGTGCGGACACTGAGGACATGTTGACGATCCGGCCCCAGCCGTTCTCAATCATGTCCGGCAGGAAGGCCTTGGTCACCAGGTAAGTGCCGGTAGCGTTGACGTCCATGACCTTGTGCCACAGTTCAAGGGTGGTCTCCAGGAACGGAAGCGGCGAGGTGATGCCCGCGATGTTCGCGACGCCGCCGACGACCGGAAGGTTGCCGCTGCTGACCTCGGCCTTGACGGCCAGGTAGGCGGCGTCGACGGACGCTTCGTTGGCGACGTCGATCTCGTGGCCGAACCCCGGAACGCCAAACTCGTTGCTGATTTCTGCCGCAACCTTGGCGGACTTTTCGCCGTCGAGGTCCAAAATCACTACTGCCCACCCCTCCCTGGCATAGCGGCGGGCAGTGGTCAGGCCGATGCCGCGGTCGGAGGTGGCCCCGGTGAGGACTGCGGTGCGCTGGATGGCGTTGCTCATGATGCTCCTACTTTGATGAGTTGATGAATGTTCGAAGAAAGCTGGTTGTGTGGCTGATGGACATGCTGCTCAGATGAGGTCTGAGATGAAGCTGGCCGCCTTGGCAGCGGCCGCCGGGCGTTCGTCGTGGGTTACGTCCCGCGTTTCAAGCTCGAGTGAATAATGGCCGGTGTAGCCGTGGCTGGCGAGTCGTTTCAGGCCGGCCGCAAAATCGGCATTCCCGTTGCCGATGCTGAGGTTGATGTTTCCCGGCACGGCGTCCCGCAGGTGGACATGAGAGATTCGGCCGCAGTGCCGGTCCAGGTACTCCAGAGGGTCTTCCCCCGCTGCCACGATGTGGCTGAAGTCCATGACGATTCCGATGTCGCTTCCTTTCAGACGCTTAGCGAGCAACTCCGCCCGCTCCAGATTCCAGCAGTACCGCAGGAAGTGCAGGGACTCGGTCCACAGTTCGACGCCGGCCTCCGCCGCACGCTCCCCTGCCCACCGAAGCTGACCGGCGATGGTGTCCAGGTCCTCTTCGAGGCTTAGAACCGGCTCGTGGCTGAGTGCTCCGCACGGCAGGACCAGGGCCTTCGCTTCGGTCTTGGCTGACAGGGCCAGGAGCGCGTCGAGATGCCGGGACCGGGCGGCGTGTTCCTCCGCGCCGAGTACGGCGTTGAGATCACCGATGTCCCCGTTCACGGAGCGCACCCGGAGCCCGGAAGCCTGCACTTCCGCTGCCACTTCATTGACAGCCGCTGCATCCAGTTCGTACGGAACGTGGTCGCAAACGCCCGGAAGTGCACCCAGATCAATCTCATCGAAGCCAAGGCCTGCGATGGTTTCCAGCGCTGGGCCCAGCCTCTGGTGCCGAAAGCTGATGGACGAGCATCCGAGTCGGGAGTTAAACATCGTTGTTGATCCTCTGCGAAGCGTGGGTGACCTGAATCACTCTAGGCGCTTTATTGTTAACAGTCAACCTCAGACATTGACGGTTGACAGTAGGAATGACGCAGGTCACACTTGTCGTATCATGTGTTAACAGTCGACAGTGCCGAGGCGCCCAACAGCCCGGACACTCATCGAAAGGGATTCATCAATGAGCAACGAAGCTCTCAAAATGCGGGGCCACGTCCACGGCACCAAAGACGCCAAGCGCGTCGCCATCGGCTCCGGTGTTGGCGCCGTCATCGAGACGTACGACTTCATCGGTTTCGGCACTGCTGCGGCCCTGTACTTCGGAACGGTCTTTTTTCCCAACACCGACCCTGTGACCGGGACTCTGGCAGCCTTCGCCACCCTGGGCGTCGGCTTCGCCGCCCGCCCCATCGGCGGAATTATCGGCGGTCACCTTGGCGACAAGGTGGGCCGCAAACCCGTTTTGGTCGCTTCCCTGATTTTGATGGGTGTGGCTACCTTCCTCATCGGACTGCTTCCTACGTACGAGCAGGTGGGCTTGCTCGCTCCGGCGCTGCTGGTCTTCGTCCGCGTTGTTCAGGGCCTGGCTTTCGGTGCTGAATGGGGCGGCGCCATCCTCATGAGCTACGAACACGCACCATGGAAATCAAAGGGCAGGTACACCGGCATTGTGCAGGCCGGCTTCCCCGTTGGACTCCTCCTGGCCAACCTCGTGTTCCTGGTGAGCGTTAACCTCGGGGGCGAGCTCGCCTGGCGCGTTCCCTTCCTGGCCAGCATCGTCCTCGTGGCCGTCGGACTGATCATCCGCGCCAAAGTGCCTGAGTCCCCGGTCTTCGATGAGGTGAAGGAAAGCGGCGCAATCGTCAAGAATCCCATCATCGAGGTCATCAAGACCGACTGGCGCAGCATCGTCCGCGGCATTGGCCTCCGCATCGCCGAAACGGCAGGCTACGCCGTCTCCATCACATACATGATTTCCTACCTCCACACCCAGCAACTGGCGGACAAGACCGAGACCCTCGTGGCCCTCTGCATCGCCTCCTTCATCGGCATCTTTGCCACCATGGCGTGGGCCCGCTTGACGGACCGGATCGGCCGGCGGCCCCTGTACATCTGGTCCACAGCCTTTGCACTCCTGTTCGGGATACCCATGTTCCTGCTGGTGAACACGGGCATGTTCATCTTCGTCATCGCGACCATCGTCATCTCCTACGCCGTCTGCCAGAACTCCCTGGCCGGTGCGCAGGGCCCCTGGTTCCCGGAACTGTTCCAGGCCAAGACCCGCTCTTCCGGCGCCTCGCTTGCCTACCAGATCTCCGCCATGGTCTCCGGCTTCACCCCGTTCATAACCACCTTGCTGTTCGTCGCCCTTGGATGGATGGGCCCGGCCCTGCTCTTCAGTTTCTACGCAGCCATCGGCCTCTGGGCAGCGCTGGTCACCCGCGAAACCTGGGGCAAACGGGAACGGCAACTGGCAGATGAAGCCACCAACAACACGGCCAAGCCGGTGAGCGTCTAATGACCACCATGGAAGAAGCTCCAATGACAGCCACACAGAAAACCCTGCCTCCCACCGCCAACCGCGTTGACAGCGTCTCCGCCGCCGCGTACCGGATCCGGCACCACGCCCTGAATATGGGCGAAGTACAAGGCCAGGGGTACGTGGGCCAGGCTCTGGGAGCCGCGGATATGTTCGCAGCCGTGTACGCGGATCAGTTGCGCTTCCGGGCCCAGGACCCACACTGGGAAGCGCGTGACCGTTTCCTGCTCTCCACCGGCCACTACGCAATCGGGCATTATGCAGCCCTCGCTGAGGCCGGCATTGTCCCGGTGGAGGAGCTTGAAACCTACGGCTCCGACGATTCCCGGCTCCCCATGTCCGGGATGTCCACCTACACGCCCGGCATGGAAATCTCCGGCGGCTCCCTGGGCCATGGCTTGTCGATCGCCGTCGGAATGGCCTTGGGCCTTCGGTACCAGGGGTCCAACTCCCGGGTGTTCAACTTCCTCTCCGACGGCGAACTGGATGAGGGATCCACCTGGGAGGCCGCCATGGGTGCCCATCATCACCAGCTGGGCAATCTGATTGCCATGGTGGACATCAATGCCCTGCAGGCTGACGGCAAGACTGACACAGTGCTCCGGACCGAACCGGTGACCGAGAAGTGGGAAGCCTTCGGCTGGTACACCCAGCGGGTCGATGGCAACGACATGACCGCGCTGCTGGAAGCCTTCGATAACGCTGCAGACCAGGCCGCCGCCGTCGGACGTCCTTCCGTCATCTTGTGCGACACGAAGGTCGGACGCGGTGTTCCGCTGCTGGAAGACCGCGAGAAGGCGCACTTCATGCGCATCGAAGAACACGAATGGCAGGTCTGCCGCGAGCAGCTCACCGCCGGATACGAAGCCACCGAAGGAGACACCAAGTGAGCACCACCACCGAGGCTCCTGACACCACGACAGCCGTCAAGCCCAAACTGAAGACGTCGGCAATGATCGCCTCCTTCGCCGACCCCGGCCAGAAGACCGCTTCTGCACCCTTCGGGCACGCCCTGGTCAAGGCCGCGCAGGAAAACGACAAGATCGTCGGGCTCACCGCGGACCTGGGCAAGTACACGGACATGCATATTTTTGCCAAGGCCTTTCCGGAACGGTTTTTCCAGATGGGGATGGCAGAACAGCTGCTCTTCGGTGCCGCCGCAGGCCTTGCCGAGACCGGGCTGGTCCCTTTTGCCTCAACGTACTCGGTATTCGCCGCGCGCCGTGCCTATGACTTCCTCTGCCTGGATGCTGCCGAACCAAACCTGAACGTGAACATCGTGGGCGGGCTGCCCGGCCTGACCACCGGGTACGGGCCAAGCCACCAGGCCACAGAAGACATGGCGATCTTCCGCGGCATGCCCAATCTGACGATCGTGGATCCCTGCGACTCGCTCGACATCGAACAGGCAGTTCCGCAACTCGCCGCTTCGGACGGACCCACCTACCTGCGCCTGCTCCGCGGAAACGTCCCCACAGTGCTGGATGAGTACGATTACACCTTCGAGCTTGGCAAAGCCAAGGTGCTGCGCGGCGGCAACGACGTGGTGTTTGTTTCCAGCGGCCTGATGACCATGCGGGCCCTGCAGGCGGCCAAGGCACTGGCGGCACACAACGTGGACGTGGCCGTCGTCCACACCCCCACCATCAAGCCGTTCGATGCCGCCACGGTGCTCGCGGAGATCGACACCGACCGGCTCGCCGTGACGCTGGAGAACCACAGCGTCATCGGTGGTCTCTTCGAGACCGTCGCCTCGGCGGTCGTCACTGCGGGACTCGGCAAGCGGGTGGTGCCCATAGCGCTGCCGGATGAGTTCCTGGATGCCGGGGCACTTCCTACCTTGCATGAGCGCTACGGACTGACCGTGGACCGCATCGTGGCGAAAGTCCTCGCAGAACTGAAGTAGGCATTTCCCTGGAAGCGCGGGGCCGCGCCAACCGGCTCCGCGCTTCTGGCGTAGCATCAAAAGGTAAAACATCGACTGTAAACAGTCGACCACTGACATTGAGGACGGACCACGATGGCCGGAGCAACCGCAACCCTATTGGGATTGCAAAAGAAGAGCCTTCGCGAACAGGCGCTGTCCGCTCTGCGTGCCGCCATCACCAGCGGCGAACTGGAGCCGGGCCGCCACCTCGTGGAGACGGAACTGTCGGACATGCTCCAAATCAGCCGTGGCACGCTGCGCGAAGCCCTGCGCCAGCTTGAGCAGGAAGGCCTGCTGTCCGCAGGTCCCCGCGGCCGGCTGTCCGTGCGGCATCTGGACTCCAAGGAGATCCGCGACATTTACGCCGTCCGCGCTGCCCTCGAAGCCCTCGCTGCCCGAACGCTATGCGGACTTCCGGACCGTGTCATTGTGGTCAAGGCGCTGCACGAGGCTATTGATGCCATGGAAGCAGCCCAGGATGAGTCACTGGAGGACAGGGTTGAATCGGACCTCGAATTCCACCGCACCCTGTGCAGGCTGACCGGGAATGAAACTCTGCTGCACTCCTGGAATTCACTGGAGGGTTCCATCCGGATGTCCATTATGTTTGCCGGCCGGGAAAAAGGCATCAGGAACATGGGCGTGAACCGCCACCGGGAAATTGTTGCGGCCATTGAAACAGGCGACGCCACCTTGGCCCGGCAAACCATCATCGACCATATGGAGAATGCTGCCGCCAATCTCATGGCCTGAGGTTGCCTGCCCGCCTGTGCCGCCCTCAAGGATGCCGGCCAAGCGGGACCACGCCCGTATCGGTCACGGCGGCTCCCGCTGGCTAGGCTATAGCCATGGAATCGACTTCGCCTGAACTCACCCGGGCCGTCGAGCGTTTGAGGCGCCGCGCCGCCGGTGGTGACCGCGTCATCCTTGGCATCGCAGGGGCCCCCGGCGCGGGAAAATCCACCGTGGCAGCAGCGGTGCGGGAGCTCCTTAAGCCGGTGGCCGCCGTCGTGGTTCCCATGGACGGTTTCCACCTGGGGAACGCGATCATCGACGGCACTCCGCTGCGAAAGCGTAAGGGCGCACCGGACACATTCGACGCCGGCGGGTACATTTCGTTGCTGGCCCGGCTGGTACGGCGGGACGAGGATGTTGTGTACGCCCCGGAATTCCGCCGCGAGTTGGACGAACCGGTTGCGGCCTCAATTGCCGTCCCGGCGGACGTGCCCGTTGTCATCACCGAAGGCAACTACCTGCTGGCAGATCTCCCGGCCTTCAAGCAGGTCAGATCAATCCTGACGGAGGCCTGGTTCGTGGAAACCCCAGAGGATTTGCGGATCGAACGCCTGGTGGCCCGGCACATGAGGTTCGGCATGGACCGGGCCGCAGCGGCCGCTTGGGCGGCCGGGCCGGACCAGGCCAACGCGGACCTGGTCCAGCGCACCCGGGCGAGTGCCGACGTCATCATTGCGTGGGGCTGACGGCGGTGGGACTCAGACTACAGACGCGTTCAGCAGCGCCACAGTGATCAGCACCGAGATGCCCAGCATCGGCAGGCCGAGCAGGATGTTCGTTAGCCGGTTGTCCCTCATCACGGCCACGAATTCACGCAGGAACGCGCCGGGGATGAAGTACCGTGCGGTCGGGGCGCCCACCACCTCCGCGTTCAGCCGCTGACGACGGCACAGAAGGGCCGCCCGGAGCACGTGGTAGTTGTTGGTGCAGACGAGCAAGGGGCCTTTGATGCCTCTTTCGGCCAGTAGGCGCGCGGAGTTGCCAAGATTTTCACTGGTGGTTCGAGACTGATCCTCTTCCACAACATCGAGCTCGTCGGCGCCCTTTGCCACCAGATACTCCTTCATGGCTTCCGATTCCGCCCGGGGTTCGTCCGGCCCCTGACCACCGGAAGGGACCAGCAGCGGCTTCGCGGGCCTGGTTCGCTCATAGATTTCCAGGGCCTTGTTGAGCCGCGAGGCGAGCAATGGCGTAACGCCGCCGTCGATTAGTCCGGAACCCAGGACAATGACGGCGGCCGGGTTTGAGTCAAAACGCATCCGCGAATACACGACGGCGTAGCCCAGGAACACGACGAAGGCGCAGCCAAGGTAGGAGCACAGGAAGAACGCCAGCACTGCGACGCCGGCCAACACCGGCTGTCCGCTCAGCACCAGGAGAGACGCGATCACCGGAGCCAGGAACACCGTTAGACCAACCACAAACGGCAAAAGGCTGGTGATGCCCCGGCCCTCCTTTCGGACCATGGTCACGCCGTTGGCGATCAGGAACCCGGCGAAGACCAAAGCACACAGCGGAGGGAGGAGCAGCACAGCGAGGTGCAGCCACTCGAACCAGGGATTCAAGGAAATCAGGAACACGAAGAGGGCCTGAAGGAGGAACCAGGACGCCGCAGCCAGCAGCACACCGTTGCGCAGCCTCCGCCGGTCCGTCTGAAACGAGGCGAGGAAAAGGCCGGCAAAAAGGAGGCCAAGGACCAGATTCATCATGATCCAACCCTAGGCAAAACTCCTTCTCCGTGCGGACACTGTGGGGCACTGGCGCATGCCGGGAGTGCCCTCGCCTAGGCCTGGGTGTGCGCAGGTCTAGGCGACCGGCAGCACCAGGAGGTAACCGGAGGGCAGGTCGCTGCTCCAGCGCCGCGGCTCGCGGACAACGAACTGCGTCGCCAACTCCTCGGGGGTAAGCAGGCTGTTAGGAGCGGGCGACGGACCCCATTGACCGCTGCCGTGCGGATAGAGCGGATCCTGGACATGGACGCCAGTGACGGAGAACCCGGCAAACCGGGCGGGATCTCCGAGAGATTCGAACCCACTCATCACCCAGGCGTGGCGACCACGCCACATCACCAGGCCCACCGGTCGGCCTGTGTCCGTAATGGCTCGTGCGGCCGTCCGGAGCGCCTCGCCGTAGTCGGCAATGCTCACCACGGTATAGGGACCCATCCCTGTCTCGGTCAGCACTTGCGCCCAACCCAAAGGATTGGCACCGTTGTACGAGTTGGACGACCGCGCCCGCGCCATCTCCCACAGTTCACTCTGCTGAGCAGGACCAGCCCAAGTACCGCCGCCGGTGTCATCGATGAGGTTGTGCGCCATCTGGATGCTCGCCGCAACACACCAGTCGAAGGTGTACTGCGGCACGAAATCCCCCTCCTGGTAGAGGTTGTAGGCGAACGCCTGAGGCACCGGGGCCGGCGTAAGCACCGGAGTGGGCGCGGGTGTCGGCGTCGGGGTTTTTGGGGCGGGATCTGCAGCAGCCGGCTGGACCGACATGGTCGTGGTCTGCTGGTCGCCGGCGACCCCGTCGAGGCCGGTCGATGGGGTGCAGCCCGCGGCAAGGCTGGCCAGGACTACGAGCCAGGCCAGACGACGGGGATGGGCACCGGTCATGATGGGGCCAGTTTAGCGCGGTGCGTCAGGGCTGGCACAGCAAATGGCGGTCCGACGGTATGTTCGTCGCATGATCCATAACATGCACGAGCGGGTGCTAGCGGCACCGGTAGACGAGGTAGGAATGTTGATCGATTCGCTCGCCAGCAAAAAGGACCGGCTCTGGCCACGAAATGAATGGCCGGCGATGCGCTTAGACAGTCCTCTTAGTGTGGGAGCGGCCGGAGGGCATGGCCCCGTGCGGTATTTTGTGACCTCCTACCAGCCCGGACGACGGGTCGAGTTTCAATTCACTGGCCCAGCCGGTTTCAACGGCGGTCATTCTCTGACCGCGGTGGCCCGCACCGGGAATTCGACCCTGCTCCGCCACGAGCTTCATATGTCACTGAGCGGAACAGCGGTATTCAGCTGGCCGCTATTCTTTCATCCCTTGCATGATGCTCTGATTGAAGACGCCTTAGACCGCGCGGAAAGGGAATGCGGTGCTTCTCCCAGTCCCCGCTCGCGGTCGCTGTGGGTAAAACTTCTTCGCACATCGTTCTCCGGACGGACAGCACGACGGCGGGACTCGCTCTAAAAGTTCTCTTACAGGACCAGCGGGGTTCAGTTCCGATTTTCGGGTAACGGACATCGGCAAGTAATATACCCGGCAAATGGAGTAATACCGGGTTTTTCTTCTCGGAGCCCACCCTTTGGCATTTACCCCATAAATGTCCCTGACCAGCCATGATGCTTGAACTGTGCTTCCGCCTGGCGGCTGGTACCCCTCCTGGCTGTAGCCCGGGCATCTGAGCCTCTAGGCAGGCTGCACTTTCGGGCGTACAGTCCTTCGTTAAAGCTACCTGCGCCCGTGGGCGGCTGGTTTTGGTTTGCCTGTTGGGGGAGGAATTGCCATGCGACACAGTTCTGCACGCGTCGATTCACGAAAGCCGACCACGGGATTAGTGCGACGGAAAGCCGCAGCAGCATTGAGCGCCGCATCGGGGGTCGCCCTCCTGGCCTTTGCCATGCTCTCGCCACAGTCACCCGCGTTCGCGGCCACGGCAGTCGACCTTGGCACCGCAGCCTCATTTTCAGTCCTTGGCGCCCAAACTGTTACCAACACCGGCGCCACCACCTTGGAGGGAGACCTCGGGGTGAGCCCGGGAACTTCAATCACCGGTTTCCCTCCCGGCCAAGTGCTTGCTCCGGCGACTATTCATTTGAATGATGCAGTGGCCCAGCAGGCGCAGGCCGACGCCACAACCGCCTATAACAATGCCGCCGGGCAGCCATCGACGGCCCTTGTAGAGACCGACCTCGCGGGCCAGACGCTGGTTGGGGGTGTCTACACGTCGACCAGCACGATGGGTTTGACCGGACAGCTCACCCTTGATGGCCAGAACGATCCTAGCTCCGTGTTTATCTTCCAGGTCGGCTCCGCATTAAACATCGCTTCGGGCAGCAGCATCCTTCTCATAAACGGCGCCCAGGCCTGCAATGTGTTCTGGCAGGTGGGCAGTTCAGCAACTATAGAAACCGGCGCGGATTTCGTAGGCACTGTCATCGCTCGGGCGTCGGTTACTGTTCAGACTGGCGCAACAGTTGAAGGACGGGCAATCGCCCTCACCGGGGCGGTCACCTTGGATACCAATGTCTTCACCATGCCATCCTGCGACACAACAATACCTACCGGAACCGGCACGGCAACCGCGACGGACACCGGGACCGCCACAGGCACCGCCACCGCAACGGACACCGGGACCGCCACAGGCACCGCCACCGCAACGGACACCGGGACCGCCACAGGCACCGCCACCGCGACCCAAACCGGAACGGCCACCCAAACCGCGACCCAAACCGGAACGGCCACCCAAACCGCGACCCAAACCGGAACGGCCACCCAAACGGCCACCCAAACCGGAACGGCCACCCAAACGGCCACCCAAACCGGAACGGCCACCCAAACCGGAACGGCCACCCAGACGTCAACCGCCACAGGCACCGCCACCCAGACAGCTACAGGCACCGCGACCAAAACGGCCACAGGCAAGGCAACGGCCACGGCCACCAAATCCGTCATCGCTGACAGAAATCGTGGGACCAATGTCGATACTGCGGCCTACGCCTTCGATAACCGCTCCGGGGGCGGATTGACGGCCTCCGGCGCATTCGTGGTCGGGCTGGCCGGGGTGGGCGGAATTCTCCTCGGAGCCTGCTTGATGGTCGGCAAACGCCGGGACAGCGAGGACTAGCGCCTTGCGGCGGCAACGCGTTCCACAAGGCCGGCATTGCTCCAGGTCTGTCTCGGAAGAACGCGCCCGCCGCCTGGCGACCGTCTGTACTGCGGTCCTGCTGACCCTGGTGCTCCTGGGCGGGTGGTGGACACAGGTCAAGATGCCGGATTCCGTTGCATCTCCCGTTTCCACTACCGGCCCTGACCGTTCACTTCCAGCAGCCGCTCCGGCCGTTTCGTATTCACCAGGCGCCGCGTCTGAGTCGTCAGAGGCGGCGCCTGAGGTTCCGGCTTCTGGCACTGGCTCCCCGCCCTTACACATCGCCTATGAGGCAGTGGGCATGGACCAGGCTGTTCTCCCCCTGTCTCCGACTGAGCAGGAGACCGAGCTCGGTTCTATCGTCCCGCCTAAGACCACAGATGCATACTGGCTCAGCATGTATGGAATGCCGGGCGTGGAATCAACGAACACCACTTACATCGTGGGACACAGCTGGGAGGGCCGGACTTCGGCCTTCAACAACATCAGCACCACGGCGAAACCTGGTGATCAGCTCACTGTGACCACCGAAGAAGGGCCCCTGAAATACACCATCGATGAGGTCACCACCGAGGACAAAGACAGCCTTAAAGACAGCTCGATCTGGGTAAAGGTACCGGGCAAGCTTGTCCTCATCACCTGCTACACGGCAGATATATGGGAAACAAACATCATCATCCAGGCCAGCCCCCAGCCTGCCGGTTAGTCCGTGTTCCTTTGCTTTCCGCCGCTCTCCCACACTTTCACCGTCAGGAACCTGCCCTGCACCATGCGCAGGGAATACACCTCCGGATGCCGGGGTTGCCAGCAGTGATCCCATTTACGGAAACGAAACGGAGACACTTATGGCGCAGGTACAGCTCGGTGACAACCTCTCGGTCAGCCCGATCGGCTTCGGCGGAATGGCGCTCACGCCCGTCTACGGCGAGGTAGACCCGGACGATGCCCTGAAAACCCTCCACCACGCCGTCGATTCCGGTGTTACGTTCATTGATACAGCGGACATCTATGGTGGCGGTGGCAACGAGGAACTCATCGCCCGGCTGCTCAAAGAACGACAGGACGAGGTGCAGTTGGCCACCAAGTTCGGCCTGGTGGGCAATCCCTCCACCGGCTACACCGACATCAGGGGCGACGCCGCCTACATTCGGCAGGCAGTCGATGCCAGCCTGCAACGGCTGGGCACGGACGTCATTGATCTCTACTACATGCACCGCCGCGACCTCCGGGTTCCGATTCTGGAAACCGTGGAGGCCATGGCGGCGCTGGTGCAGCAAGGCAAGGTCAAGCACCTTGGCCTGTCCGAGGTGACGGCTGCCGAGCTGGCTGAAGCCCATGCCGTTCATCCGATCGCCGCCGTCCAGAGCGAATGGTCTATCTGGAGCCGGGACGTGGAACGCAACGTTGTTCCTGAAGCGGCCCGCCTGGGTGTGGGCTTTGTGCCGTATTCGCCGCTGGGCCGGGGATTCCTCACCGGCACCGTCGATACGTCCAGCCTGGGAGCCAGCGACTTCCGACGCCGGATCCCCCGGTTTGCGGACGACGCCGCCGCCGCGAACCAGCAGGTGGTGGACACCGTACGTGCCGTCGCGGACCAGCTTTCCGCGACGCCCGCGCAGGTTGCCCTCGCCTGGCTCCTCAACCAAGGCAGACGATTGAACCTGTCGGTGGTCCCCATCCCTGGCACGCGCAAGACACATCGGATCGACGAGAACCTGGGCGCGCTTTCCCTGGAACTGAGCGGCACCCAACTTGAGGCACTGGACCGGGCAGCAGCCGCCGTCGTGGGTTCACGTTCCGCGGACCCCAACTGGGTGTCCGAGGGCCGTGAGTAGGATCAGTTCCCTGGCTTGCAACGGACACCCTTAGAGGGTTGCGGTGTCGATCACAAAGCGGTAGCGGACATCGGAAGCCAGAACGCGCTCGTAGGCTTCGTTGATCTTGTCAGCGGCAATGACTTCGATTTCTGCACCGAGCTTATGCTCTGCGCAGAAGTCGAGCATTTCCTGGGTCTCGCGGATACCGCCGATGGACGAACCGGCGAAGGAGCGGCGGCCAGTGATCAGCGCGAACACGTTCACCGGGAGCGGTTCCGCCGGGGCACCAACGTTCACCAATGCGCCGTCGAGCTTCAGGAGTTGCAGGTATGCGCTGATATCGATCGACGCGCTGACCGTGTTGATGATCAGGTCGAAGGTCCCGGCGAGATGCTGGAAGGTTTCCGGGTCGCTGGTGGCGTAGAAGTAGTCGGCGCCGAGTTGCAGCCCGTCTTCCTGCTTCTTGAGCGACTGCGAGAGGACCGTAACCTCAGCACCCATGGCATGGGCCGTCTTCACGGCCATATGGCCGAGTCCACCAAGTCCCACGACGGCCACCTTCTTGCCGGGCCCGGCGCCCCAGTGCTTCAGGGGCGAGTAGGTGGTAATGCCGGCACACAGCAGCGGCGCGGCCGCGTCGAGGGCAAGGGAAGCGGGGATGGTGACGACAAAGTCCTCGTTCACGACGACGTGGCTGGAGTAGCCACCCTGGGTGATCGTTCCGTCGCGGTCCACGGCGCCATAGGTCCCGATCATGCCCTTGAGGCAGTACTGCTCTTCACCGGCCTGGCAGTTCGCGCACTCCCTGCAGGAATTGACCATGCAGCCGACGCCGACACGGTCGCCCACCTGGTGGCGGGTCACCTCTGCACCCACTTCGCTGACGACGCCGGCGATCTCGTGGCCGGGGACGAGCGGGTATTGCTGTGGTCCCCAGTCACCGCGGACGGTGTGGATGTCAGAGTGGCAGATTCCAGCGAATTTGATGTCGATCAGCACGTCATGCGGGCCCACAGCACGGCGTTCGATAGTAGTCCGGGTCAGGTCGCCGGTAGCGGACGGGGCAGCGAAAGAAACTGCGGCTGTCATGTTTCTCCTGTTGGTTGTTGGTTGAGGAGTGACGGTGGTTATCTTGGAAACGCCGTGCGGTGTCCGGCCATGGTGAACAAGGGCGCGACGGCGCCCGGCCCGACCCTAACGACCCTGCAGGACCAGCCCGTCGGAGGCTCATCGCGGCAACAACGATAACAGTTGAAGCCTGGCCAACGGTGAGGAGCAGCCCGCCATATCGAAGGATCCCAAGCTCAAACCTCCAGACGGCGGTACACCGCCGCGACCGCCGCGTTCCGAATGTGGAAACCGTGGAGGCGAAGGCGGCAC
Organism: Pseudarthrobacter sp. MDT1-40-2; assembly: GCF_059383595.1. Taxonomy (NCBI): domain Bacteria; kingdom Bacillati; phylum Actinomycetota; class Actinomycetes; order Micrococcales; family Micrococcaceae; genus Pseudarthrobacter; species Pseudarthrobacter sp. MDT1-40-2. Next base: position 1,282,484 of record NZ_JBWZCL010000001.1, read on the forward strand.
TGATGCCGCAAAGCAAGGACTGAGAACCTGGGCATTGGAGGGGCCGTGAATAGACTGGTCGCATGGACTCACTCATTCACGACCTGCGGGACATCACCATCCGGCACATTTCCGTCAGCGAGATGGATAACAACGTCTACCTGCTGACTTCCAAGGCCTCCGGCGCGCAGCTGCTGATCGACGCCGCCGATGATCTTCCGGCCATTCAGGCGCTGCTGTCCGACGCCGCTTCCGACGCTACGGCAGTGCCGCAGCTGGAACTGATTGCCACGACCCATCAGCACTGGGACCACGTGCGGGCGTTGTCGGCACTGGTGGGCCTGACAGGAGCACCCACTGCTGCCGGAACCGACGACGCCGGGGAGCTCCCGGTAGCGGTCAGCCAAACTCTGGAACACGGTGACCCGTGCATTGTGCATGGCTTTGAGCTGACAGCAATTCACCTGCGCGGGCACACTCCGGGATCGATGGCTTTTGTGTACCAGGACCCCGAGGGGCCGGCGCACATCTTCTCCGGAGACTCGCTGTTCCCCGGCGGCGTGGGCAACACCCAGAAGGACGCCGGGCGTTTCAACCAGCTGATCACAGATGTTACGGAACGGCTCTTTGACGCCTACCCGGACAACACTGTTGTTCATCCCGGCCACGGCAAGCCCACCACCCTCGGCGCGGAACGCCCGCACCTTCAGGAGTGGCGCGCCCGCGGCTGGTAACCCTATAGCCAACGAACGGCCGCACCCCTGAAAAGGGGGGCGGCCGTCGTTGGTAATAAACCAGTAATCGAGCCTGTCCGGGCTTTAGCGGCCGCGGCGTTCGTTCGAAGCCGGAGCCGATGCGCGGCGCGGACCGCTGCGGGCGGGACGGCCGCCACCGTTGCCGGTGCCGGCGCTGTAGGATCCGCCTGAGGTGCCACCGGTGTTGGAGGACCAGACGGCCTTGTTTCCACCGTTGCCGGTGCTGCTTGCCGCAGAGCCGGAACGCTGGGCGCCGGTGGCAGCAGCTGCACGCTGGCCGGTTGCGGGACGGCCGCTGCGCTGGCCACCGCCGGTAGCCGGACGTCCGGTGCCACCGCGGGGAGCGGCGCTGCGGGTAACGCGGGAATCGGTGCGGCCCTCAGCGGCGCGTCCGTCCGAACCACGGCCAGCCGATGCACGGCCACCTGCCGCGGGGACGTCGTTGCGGTGCGTTCCGGCTGCGGTACCGCGGCCACGTGCGTTGCGGCGTGCCGCCGCTGCTGCGATAGCACGGTCCTCGTTCTGCTCGTTCATGCGGTCCACTGCCGCGCGGGCCTCGGTGCGGCCTTCGAAGGCCACAGCGCGGCGCTCGGCGCGGGGTACATCGGTGCGTGTTGACTCAGCAGCCACTCGGCCGCGTCCGCCACGTCCGCCACGGCCACCCGCGGTGGGTGCGCCCTGAACTGAACGGTTGGCGCGCTTGCGCTGGGCGTTGGCTCCCGTGGAAGTGCCACCGCCCTGGTTGGATTTTGCTGCCAGCAGTGCGGCGCGGGTGCGGGGATCAACCTTGTCCGCGATGTCGCCTACGAGTTCGGCCACCAGCGGGGAGTTGGCAGTGACGCGCTCAAAGTTGACCTCGACGCCGGCAGCCTTCATGAGCTTCTTGACGTCGCTCTGCTGCTCCGGAAGGGTCAACGTGACAACTGTGCCGTCCGAACCTGCGCGGGCCGTACGGCCTGAGCGGTGCAGGTAGGCCTTGTGCTCTGTGGGCGGATCAACGTGGATCACCAATTCGACATCATCCACGTGGACGCCGCGGGCTGCAACGTCGGTGGCCACCAGGACGCGCACATCGCCGGTGGAAAATTCGGCGAGGTTGCGGTCACGGGCGTTCTGCGACAGGTTGCCGTGCAGGTCAACAGCCGGGATCCCGGCGTCGGTCAGGGTCTTGGCAAGCTTGCGGGCGTGGTGCTTGGTCCGCATGAAGAGGACACGGCGGCCGGCGCCGGAGGCGAGTTCAACGATCAGCTGCTTCTTGACGGTCTGGTCGTTGACCACCAGGACGTGGTGCTCCATGGTGGTAACCGCGGCCTGCGGATCGTCCACGGAGTGGGTCAGCGGGTTGGACAGGTAGCGCTGGACGATTTTGTCCACGCCGTTATCCAGGGTTGCCGAGAACAGCAGGCGCTGGCCCTGGCTGGGGGTCATGTCCATGAGCTTCTTGACCACCGGCAGGAAGCCGAGGTCGGCCATGTGGTCCGCCTCGTCCAGGACGGTGATTTCCACGGCTTCGAGCGTCAGGATGCGCTGGCGAATCAGGTCTTCCAGGCGGCCCGGGCAGGCGATGACGATGTCGACGCCGGCACGCAGCGCCTTCTCCTGGCGCGCCTGGGAGATGCCGCCGTAGATCACGGTGGTGTTCAGGCCCAGCGCCTTGGCCATCGGCTCGATGGTGGCGTTGATCTGGGTGGCCAGTTCACGGGTAGGTGCAAGCACCAGGCCCATGGGGCGGCCGGGCTTACGGAAGTGCTTTGCTTCCCGCTCAGCGAGTCTTGCTACAAGCGGGATGGCGAAGGCAATGGTCTTACCGGAGCCGGTGCGGCCGCGACCAAGGACGTCGCGTCCGGCCAGGGTGTCGGGGAGAGTCTTGACCTGAATGGGGAACGGCTCAACAATTCCCTGCGCGGTCAGCGTGTCTGCAAGTGCTTTGGGAGTTCCAAGGGCAGCAAAAGTAGTCATGTATTTATACGGTCTTTCAGGCGGTATCCAAGCGGATATCGGCCCCCGGTGCCGGTTAGCCCAGGGGTTCGCCGAAGAAAAGTCAGGTGATCAACCAGGCTTTCAGCCCTACAGGCTTTGGCCGGGACCAAATGGAACGCGTTCATCGACGCAGGATGTGCCTCTCACATGAAAAAACCCGCTTCCCCCAATGAAGGGGCTCCAAACAGAGGAGCAAGCGGGCATCACTGCACATCAAGTTCCATCAGTCTAGCATCTTGAAACCAGTGAACGCAGCATGGTGGGTGAACTGTTGCACGATAGGCGAGCGTTTGGCGCGGGAATGGATGCAACAACTGGGCTGGCACTGGCGGGCATCACCCTGCTGGAGCGAAATGCCCATCGGGGACCGTGGATACAACCCCGGAGGCAGGCGCCCTTCAGCGCTCTGGCGGACCCCACCCGGCCCTAATCTCCAAAGCGTTTTACCGTTTTGTGGCCATGGGCCCCTCCATATCCCTGGGCTGTGGCTTGGGACACATTCTCACCCATCCGGAGGGACACCTGCTTCGAAGTACTGTTGTCCCCCTCCCCGGGGAAGCAGGACCACACGCGCTTGTAAATGAGGAGAATTTCGAAATGAACAAGACACTCCGCTTCATGGCAGTACCTACCCTCGCCCTGGGCGCACTTGCCCTTTCCGGATCGCCGGCCATGGCCGCTGACCAGTCCTACCAATCCACCCTGGGCCAGCTCAACGGCAGCTCCGGATCTGCCACCATCACCGTTGATGTCACCGGCAACCAGGCTCACGCCGTCCTCAACGTTTCAGGTATGCCCGCGACGTTCATGGATGCACCGTACCCGCACGTCCAGCACATCCACGGCGGGGCACAGGGCACATGCCCGGACCCCTCGGCCGACAAGGACGGTGACCAGGTCATCTCCACTACCGAAGGTGCACCCAACTACGGCGGCATCGTCACCACCCTCTCCACCACCGGTGATACCAGCCCCGCAGCCGGCCTTGACCTCAAGGTCGCCGGACAGGGTGCCGCGTACACCATCGACCGGACGTTCGAACTGAACGCCGAAACCAAGGCCGCACTCGAAGCCGGCACCGCCGTCGTCGTCGTCCACGGCCTGGACCCGGCAACCCTCAGCCCGGCCGGCGCCGCAGCGAAGTCTGATCTGGTTCCCGAGCTGCCCTTGGCCGCAACGTCACCGGCTCTTTGTGGCACGCTGACCGCTGGCATGGCAATGCCTGTCGGTGGTGCTGACACCGGTGTAACCCAGACCGGAACCGATACCGGCGCCCTGGCACTGGGTGGCGGACTGGTCCTGGCCGCACTTGCCGGCGGCGCTTACGTTGTCCGTCGTCGCAGCGCAGAATCAGCCGGCTAAACACCGCTGACCGGTTCGACACTTGTGACACACAAGAAGCCCGGCCGCTGTGGAGGTTTGAGGACCACCACGGCAGCCGGGCTTTCGGCTCATCACCTGCAACGGGTACGACCCAGCCACCGGACTCTTCAATAACGACTACGTCCAGCAGTTCCCATGAAAGGCCCGCCATGAAAACGAGCATCAGAACCGGCAGCGCACTCGGTCTCGCAGCAGCAGCCGCGCTGGTTTTAACCGGCTGCGCTAACCCCGGCATGTCCGGGTCCGAAACCACAGGAGCACCCACACTTACACAACAGTTCCCGTCAGCCCCTGCCGCCACGGCAGAAGGAACCTCCTCACCCACCAGCACCGGTTCTACGGAAGCGGCCCCGGAACAGGCGGCTCCGGCGAGAATACTCATCAAGGGATTCAAGTACGAGGGAACGGAATCGGTCAGCCCCGGAACGGAGATTACCGTCACCAACGAGGATGTCGAAGCGCACTCAATCACCGCAGACGCCGCAGATGCTTTTGACACCATCACCAAAGTCGGCACCACCACCTTCACGGCTCCCGCCGAACCAGGGACCTACCCCTACCACTGCATCTTCCACGCCAACATGAAAGGCACCCTTACTGTGCAGTGACCCTGAAGGATCCGCGCGGAGGGCCCCGCGCTCCTGCCCGCCTTGTCCACGCCCCGTCCGCCGTTTCGCGGACACGCCGTCGCGACGGCGCCGTGACACGTCCCGAAAGCAACCGGCAGGGCCGTTCGCCCCGCGGTGGTGCCGCCCACTGTTGCGGTGGCGAACCGCCCGGTGCAGGCTTGGATGCATGACGCAGGATACTCACGACGCCGGTTCCCACGATGCGCACGATTACCAGCCAGAACACGGGGACGGCGTGCCCGCTGACGCCGCCCGGATGTGGGACGAAATGTATTTAGCCCGCCCGCAGGTCTGGAGCGGCAAACCCAACCCTCAACTGGTCAAGGAAGCCGCCGGACTCAAGCCGGCGAAGGCCCTGGACCTGGGCTGCGGCGAAGGTGCGGACGCCCTCTGGCTCGCTGAACAGGGCTGGACCGTGACCGCCGTCGACGTTTCCACAGTGGCGTTGGGAAGGGCGAGGGAGCATGCCACCAGCAGCGGACACGCCCACGGCGGCCGGATTTCCTGGGAGCAGCATGACCTGGCGGAATGGACTCCGGAGCCGGAGTTCGCGCTGGTTTCCGCCCAGTTCCTGCACTCCACCGTGCTGCCGTGGCAGCAGGCGCTGGCCGCCGCTGCGGCCGGTGTGTGCCCGGGAGGTACCCTGCTGATTGTGGGCCATCACCCGGACCACTTGCCGCCAGGGGGCAGCCACGAGGGATCGGACATGTTCTTCACGCCGGAGGAGGCGGCCGCCGAGCTACGGCTGGAGACTCCTGAATGGCAGCTTGAAGTCTGCACCGTACGCGAACGCAGGGCCACCGGATCTGACGGCCACGAATTCACCCTTGGCGATGCCGTGGTCCGCGCAACCCGTCTGGTCATTGATATTTAGGCTGGTCCTCGCCGAGTCCCTGACCCCACCCGCGGCGCCACCAGGACCGCTGCGACCGCCAGCACCGCAGCGAAGGCGAAGACCCCTGCGAAGGACTCTTCCGGCGTCGTAAATGCTGCAAAGACCAGCCCCGTGGCGGCAAGGGCCAGCGCTCCGCCCAGCGAGTCCGCGATGGAGAGGGCGGAGCTGTTGAAGCCCTCGGTGTCCTTGGTGGACTGTGCCAGCATCATCACGCTCAGGCGCGGGTACATCAGCCCCATCCCGCCTCCGGCGAACAACCAGGCAACAATCGCGACGGCGGCAGGCCAGTTAAGCGTGGCAGTGGCCAACACTATGCCGATAGCGCCGACGACCATCACGGTACCGAACCATACGGCGGTGCGGTGGCTCAGCCTGGTGCCGAGCCGACCCTGGATCAGTGACGCTGCCGCCCACGCCACGGCTGCCAGGGTGAGCGCCAGGCCGGCAAACGCCGGGGTGAAGGCGTAGCGCTCGATCAGCAGGTACGGCAGGTACACCTCGGCGCCGAAGAACGCCGCGGAGACCATGCCGCGGGACAGGATGACGCTGGGCAGTCCGCGCCGGGAGACCAACGTTCCCGGCGGCAGCAGCGGCCGCACGGCAAGGAGGGCAACCACGACGGCGGCGAGGGCCACGAGCGGTCCGGCCAGCACCAGGCCTTCCGCACGGATCTGGCTGGACAGGTTGAGCGCCAGGACGGCGATGGCAGCCAGCAGGGCCCAGCCGAGCCGGCCGAGGTCCCAGCGGACCGGTTGGGCGGCCGGTTGATGGTCGATCCCGCGTAACACCGGAACGATCATGGCGAGCGCGGGAACCACCAGGAACACCACGCCAAGGAACACCCAATGCCAGCTGATCACCTCAGCAACGACGCCTGCAGCTACCGGGCCTACCAGCGAGGGAATGACCCAGGCGGCGGCGAACGCAGCGAAGATCTTGGCGTGCAGCACCGGCGGGTACACCCGGGCCACCACCACATAGAGGGCCACGGTGATGGCTCCGCCGCCCAGCCCCTGCACCAGCCGGCCCGCCACCAGCGCGCCCATGGTGGTGGAGGTTCCCGCGATCAGCAGGCCCACAACAAACAGGGCTACGGAGGTATAGAGCGGCAGCGCGGGTCCTCGCCTGTCGGACCAGTTTCCGGCTGCGACCATGCCAATGACGCCGGTAGCCAGCGGGCCTGCGAAAGCAAGGGCGTAGAGCGCCGCTCCATCGAGTTCACGGCTGACCAGCGGCATGATGGTGGTGACCGCCAGCGATTCGAAGGCGCTGAGGAAGACCAGCGCGCACGAACCGATGGTGGCCCAGAGGTACGGGCGCCTGAGGATGCCGCCGCTGGTAGGGCCATCCTGCCGGTCCGTCGCCGGGGTCGGCTGGGAAGGTATGGGAGGGCTGGAATCACTCACGGCGGAAGCCTGGTTCGTAGTCATGGACGCAACGCTAGAACCTCAACTATTGTTGAGGTCAAGGGCGGCAGTGGCCCCACATCGGACCATTAGGGGGAAGCATGTCACAGCCCGGCACCACAGCGCACCATACCCTCAGCATCGGTGAGTTGGCCCAGCGCAGCGGGGTGGCGCCGTCGGCCCTTCATTTTTACGAGCGCAGCGGACTGATCAGCTCCGAGCGCACGTCCGGCAACCAGCGAAGGTACCGTCGTGATGCGCTGCGGCGGGTGGCGTTCATCCGAGTGTCCCAGCGGGTAGGCATCCCACTCAAGGAGATCCGCACGGCACTGGAGTCGCTGCCGGATGGCCGGACGCCCACCAAAAGCGACTGGTCCCGGCTCTCGCGCTTGTGGCGGACCGAGCTGGATCAGCGGATTGCCGCCCTGGAACACCTCCGGCGGGATTTGGACGGCTGCATCGGCTGCGGGTGCCTCAGCCTGAAGGCGTGCCGGCTGCAGAACCCCGACGATTCGCTGGGTATCCACGGCTCTGGTGCAAGGCTCTGGACTGAACCGGACGGCGGGGACATCTAACCGCCCACGGACCGCCTGATTCCCGCCCGATAGCCAAACACCGCGGCAAGCGCCCCCACCACCAGGAACAGCGCCCCCGCGGCGGCAAACGTCCCGGTCAGCTGGTGCAGCTGCCCCACCAGCAAAGTGCCGCTGGACCCCAGACCGTACCCGATGCCCTGCATCATCCCGGACAGCCGGGCCGCAGTGTGGCCATCCCGGGTGCGGAGCATGATCATGGTCAGGGCAACAGCCGTGAGGCTCCCCTGCCCCAGCCCCAACAGGCCCACCCACACCCAGACCAGCTCCAGCGGGCCGAAAATACTCAGCGCGAACCCGGTTCCCGTCATCAGCGCCACTGCCACGTTGATGGCCCGCTGGTCCCACATCCTCGCTGCCAATGCCGGGGCGAAGAGGGAACCCAGCATCTGCAGCACAATCGAGGCGGCGACCAGCGCCCCGGCCGTTCCGCCGTCGATACCGCGTTCGCGCAGGATCGGCGAGAGCCACGCGAATCCGCTGAAGGACATCATGGCCTGCAGCACCATAAACAGGGTCACCTGCCAGGCAACACGGGAACGCCAGACGCTGATGCCGCCACCGGCGGGCGGGGCAGGATCGGTGCGCTTCCGGAGTGCCAGCGGCAGGAACAGCAGAAGTACGACGGCGGCGGGAACCGTCCAGAACCACAGCGCCGTAGTCCACTCCCCCGAAGCCGTGTACACCGGGTAGGTGACGCCGGCTCCCAGCGCCGCCGAAGCACAGATCGCAGTAGTGTAAAGGCCGCCCATCAGGCCCAGCCGGTGCGGGAAATCGCGCTTCACCACTCCCGGCAGCAGGACATTGCACAACGCGATCGCCGCCCCGCACAGCGCAGTTCCGGCCAGCAGCGCCGGTAGATGGCCCGAACCCGGCACTTCCCAGGGACGCAGCAGCAGGCCGCCCGTCAGCACTGCCATGGCACCCAAGAGCACCCGCTCGGCTCCAAAGCGGCGGGCCAGGAAGGGAGCAAGTGGCGCAAAAACGCCCAGGAGGGTGACCGGCACGGTGGTGAGCACCACCACCGCCCAGCCCGGCAGGCCGACGTCGGCGGTCAGTTCCGGAAGTACCGCAGAGAAACTGGAGAAGACGGTACGAAGATTCAGCCCGATCAGTACGAGGCAGACGCCCAGGAAGGCGAGCCGGCGGCGATGCGACTGATGATCGGGATGGGCGGGAGTGTGCGGCGCCGCAGCAGGGACTGCACCGGGCGCCGCTCCAGCTGCTGCATCGGGTGCTTGGCTCACGCGCCCATTCTTGCAGGGAGCCGGTACCTGATTCACAAAGCGCGCATTCCGGGCGCTCATGCGGGGGCGGGCCAGGCCTGAATCAACGGGCTGACTAATTCAAACGCCGTGTTCACCTCGCTGTCACCGGCACCTGATAGCTTCTGCGCATGGATGATCTGACGCAGGCCCCGCTCGCTCAAGCACCCCGTGATCTCGCGGACCGGGAAGGCTTTGATGAAACCTTCCTGGGGCCGGTCCTGCCTGTCCCCTCGCTCCGTGGCGTGAAGACCGTAATGCTGCCCTATACGCATTTTTCCGTGCTGCTGCGCCCGGACAAGCGGCTTGCCGCTGTAACGGCGTTGGGGATCGATGGCGGAAAGCTGTTTGAACTGGACCGCTCCGGCATCAACTGGCGGCTGGACCCGCGGGTGCCGACGGACCAGCAGGCAGGTGAGGCCTTGTACGCCCGGAACGACATCGACCGCGGGCACCTGGTCCGCCGGGCATCAGCCGTGTGGGGCACCACGCGGGCTGAAGCCGCTCAGGCTAACCGGGACACCTTCTACTACACCAACGCCGCCCCACAGGCAGCTGACTTCAACCAAGGCATGGAACTCTGGCTGGGGCTGGAGTCCTACCTGCTGGACCACGCCACGGACTACAGCAGGCGGCTGGTGGTATTCACCGGCACCATCTTCGGCAGCAAGGACCCGGTGTACCGCGGCGTCCAGATCCCGCTGCAGTTCTTCAAGGTGGCCGCGTTTATCCAGGACGGCCAGCTGGCTGCCACCGGCTACATCGTGGACCAGACGCCGCAACTGGCCGGACTGCCGGACGTACCGAGGCCCGGGGCGGCCCGGGAAAGCGACACGGAGGCCCCGCCGCTGGGACCGTTCCGCACCTTCCAGGTACCCATCCGGGATATCGCCGCGCTGACCGGGCTGGACCTGGCTCAGCTGGAAGCTGCGGACCGGATGCCGGCGGCGTCCGCACTGCCCACGGCCAGGATAGCCACCACTTGGCGGCTGCTGGGCGCTCCGGAGGACCTGGATCTGGACTTCGAGCTGGAGGAGCGATAGTCCAGCCAACTTGATACACAAGTTGTTGACTTGTATGCTCAGTGAAGTGGCGATGAAGCCCCTTTCAGCCGAGGAGAACCCATGAGCACTGTCGACCTCATTCGACACGTCAAGCTGTCCACCGCCACCCTGCCGCTGGCCGTCCCAATCAGCGACGCAAAAGTGTTCACGGGCCGGCAGAAGCCCATGACCGAAGTGGTGTTCCTGTTCGCGGAGATCACCACGGAACTGGGCCATCACGGACTTGGCTTCAGCTACTCCAAGCGCGCCGGCGGTCCTGCCCAATATGCGCATGCCAAGGAAGTGGCCGAGGGGCTGATCGGCGAGGACCCCAACGACATTGGGAAGATTTACACCAAGCTCCTGTGGGCGGGCGCGTCGGTGGGCAGGTCCGGTGTGGCCACCCAGGCGCTGGCCGCCGTCGACATCGCCCTTTATGACCTGAAAGCCAAGCGTGCCGGACTCCCCCTGGCCAAACTGCTGGGCTCCTACCGCGATTCCGTGCAGACCTACAACACCTCCGGCGGCTTCCTCAACGCCACCCTGGACGAGGTCAGGGAGCGGGCCACGCAATCGCTGGCGGACGGCATTGGCGGCATCAAGATCAAGGTAGGCCTGCCGGACAGCAGGGAAGACCTGCGCCGGGTGGCCGGCATCCGCGAGCACATCGGCTGGGACGTGCCATTGATGGTGGACGCGAACCAGCAGTGGGACCGCGCCACCGCCCTCCGGATGGGACGCCAGCTGGAGGAATTCAACCTGGTTTGGATCGAGGAGCCCCTGGACGCGTACGACTTCGAGGGCCATGCCCACCTGGCCAACGTCTTGGACACCCCTATCGCCACCGGTGAGATGCTGGCCTCCGTGGCTGAACACAAGGGCCTCATCAACGCCCACGGCTGCGACATCATCCAGCCAGACGCCCCGCGGGTCGGCGGCATCACCCAGTTCCTCCGACTCGCCGCGCTGGCGGACGAGCGCGGCCTTGGACTGGCACCGCACTTCGCCATGGAAATCCACTTGCACCTGGCCGCCGCCTACCCGCGCGAGCCCTGGGTGGAGCACTTCGACTGGCTGGATCCGCTCTTCAACGAACGCCTGGAAACCAAGGACGGCCGGATGATCGTTCCGGACCGGCCAGGCCTCGGCGTCACCCTGAGCGATAAGGCCCGGGCCTGGACCACCGAGTCCGTGCAGTTCGGCGGGCCCTCCGCCACGTAACGTAGGAGCCATGAGCCGGAACCTGACCGCTGAGCTGACCGCGGACCTTCGCAGCCGCATCGTCGAAGGTGCCATCCGGCCCGGTGAAAAGCTGCCCAGCGAAAACACCCTGATCAGCGAACACGGCGTCAGCCGCACCGTGGTCCGGGCCGCGCTTACCCGGCTGCAGGCGGAGGGACTGGTGGCCACCGAACGGGGACGTGGCAGCTTTGCGCTCACGCCGCCGTCGTCCGGTACGACGGCGGCTCCCGGCATCCGCACCCCTGTCACCCTGGAGGACCGCATCCACCTCCTGGAGTTCCGGATCGGAGTGGAATCCGAAGCCGCCGCCCTGGCAGCCCTGAACCGCACGGACAGGCACCTCAAAGCCGCGGAGAATGCCCTCGCAGAATTTGCGGACAGCGCCGAACATCCGGCCCTGGCCATGAAGGCGGACTACGAGTTCCACCGGGCCGTGGCTGCGGCCTCCGGGAACCCGTTCTATCTTGACTGCCTGAGCGCCCTGGGGCAGACCATGATCGCCATGCCCCGCACGCGCCTCACCCATGACCAGCCTCACTATGCGCGTGACCACTTCGCGCAAGTGGTCCACGAACACCGCTCAGTGCTGGCCGCCGTCGCCGATGGTGATGGTCTGGCAGCAGCAGCGGCAATGCGCAACCACCTGGCCAACTCGCGCCGCAGGATGCGGGCGCCACAGGAGTAATCCCAGCGCAGGTATTCTGGAAGGGATGAGTGAATCCCCCCAGGCCCCGCAAACACCCCGCCCCGTCACGCCCGGAACGCAGGCATCCTTTGGCACCTACGGCGGCCGGCCGGTGAGTTTTGTGCGCCGCGGGACCCGGCTGCAAGGCCGCCGGCAGACCGCCTGGGAGGATCATGCAGAGCGTTGGGCTATTGACGTTCCCCGGCACGTCGCCAACACCTCCGTCCACCCGGAGTACACCTTCGACGCCGTCGCGGAGTTTGGCCGTAAGGCGCCCCTGGTGGTGGAGATCGGGTCCGGGCTGGGGGACGCAATCTGCCACGCAGCCGCGGAGAACCCGGACAAGGACTTCCTGGCGGTGGAGGTATACACCCCCGGACTGGCCAACACCATCATCAAGATCAACAGCCGCGGCCTGGAAAACGTCCGCGTTGTAGAAGCAAACGCCCCCGAGGTCCTGGCCACCATGCTGCCGGCTGGCTCCGTCAGCGAGCTGTGGGTGTTTTTCCCGGACCCCTGGCACAAATCACGGCATCACAAGCGCCGCCTGATCCAGCCGGAGTTCGCTGCGCTGGCGGCCCGTGCGCTGGACCCGGGCGGATTGTTCCGGATCGCCACCGACTGGTCCAACTACGCCGTGCACGTCCGCGAGGTCATGGCTGCGGCTCCGGACTTTGAAAACCTCCACGAAGGTGAGCGCAGCGGTGCGGACAGCCCGCTCACCCAGGTGTGGGAATCCGGCGTCGAATCCGTGGTGGGCGGCGCGCCCGTGCGCGAAGGCCGCGATCCGGTCAGCACGGCGCACACCGGACCCAACGAAGGCGTGGATCTGGCTGGCGGCTGGGCACCCCGGTTCGAAGGCCGCATCCTGACCAGCTTCGAGGCGAAGGCCCACGAAGCCGGCCGGATGATCTTTGACCTCTGCTACCGAAGGGTCTAGCCGGACCTGTCCGCCACACGGTTCAGCCCGGCAGGCGGTGCTTCCAGAGTGCACCCCGGCATGGCACGATTTAGCCAGTGATGCCACCGCGGTGAGGACCTGACATGAAACGCGAACTTAAGCATGCTGCGGCGGCGGCAGAAGACGTCACCAATTCCCATGCCCTGGAAGTGGTGGCCCGTACGGGCTTCGCAGTGAGCGGACTGCTCCACCTGCTGATCGGCTTCATCGCGATCAGGCTTGCTGTGGGCGGCAGTGGCCGTGCGGACGTCAGCGGCGCGGTGTCCGAACTGGCCAGCCGGCCTGCCGGACCCGTACTGCTGTGGAGCAGTTTCGCTGCATGTGCCGCCCTTGCCCTCTGGCAGGCCAGTGACGCGATCTTCGATTTCAGCCACCTATCCAAACGCAGGAAGGCAGCAACCAAACTGAAGGCCGCGGGGCAGGCCGTCATCTTCGCAGGTTTAGCCGCCACCCTCGCATCCTTCGCTTTGGGCACCGGCTCCAGCGGCGATAACAGCCGCTCCGCTACGGACCTGACCCTGACTATCCTGAAGGCGCCCGGCGGCGTTGCCCTGCTGGTGACGGCGGGCGCCGGCATCGCGATTGCCGGAGCCGTGTATGCAGTCCGCGGCATCCGGAGGTCCTTCGCGAAGCACCTGAGCCTGCCGCGCCAGCCTGCGTTGCGGCGCGCGGTGCTGGGTTTGGGCATCAGCGGCTACGTGGCCAAAGGCGCCGTGCTCCTGCTGGTCGGACTGTTGATCGTCCTCGCCACCCTGCGCGCCACCCCGGAACAGTCCACCGGGCTCGACGGCGGACTGAAGGCCCTCCGGGAGCAACCTTTCGGCGTATACCTGCTCACCGCCGTCGGCCTCGGTTTGATCTGTTACGGCATCTACATGATGGTGCGCGCCCGCCTCGCCCGGATGTAACACACCTCGGCTCCCCCTGTCCTACAGGGAAGCCGATAGGGTGAAGCCATGCCCCAGGTACGCGCCGAACGGTCCATCAGGCTCGATCCTGACACCGCTTTCGCTTTCTCCCAGTCCTCCGGAGCGTTCCGGCGCAAATGGGATCCCTTCATCTCCCGGCAGCACTGGATGGACGGCGCCACGGCTGCCGGAAAGGGTGTCCGGACCCGGACGGTTTCGCGGATGGGCCTGGTGATGGTCAGCGAATATGTGTCCTTCATGCCGCCGCGGAATGTGGGGATGACCATGGTGTCCGGCCCGTGGTTCTTCGAAACGTTCGGCGGCGGCTGGCGTTTCACCGAGGACGACGCCGGCACCCGGGCAGTCTGGAAGTACACCTTTTCCTGCCGCCCCGCGTGGTTGCGGCCGGTTGCGGAGAAGATCGGTACCTGGCTGCTGGACCGGGAGATCGAACGGCGGATCGAGGCGTTTGCCAGGGCGTGTGAAGATCCGGAGCTGGTGCGTGAGTTCTGTTCGCTGAACGGCTGACGAACGCCACCACGTGCCTTAACGCCCAACTCGCTGAGCGAAGGGCTTAGGCGCCTACCTTGGCCGGATCTTCCTCTGCGTCCTCGAAGTCGTCATCGTCTTCGTCTTCCGCTTCTTCGAACTCGACGGCGGCAATGATCTCGCCATTGGCTGGGTTGATCATAAAGGCCTCTTCTTCCTCTTCAACCATGATGAAGTCGCCGTGGTCCGTGGCAAAGTGCCAGGCCAGGACCTTCGCCCCGTCATGCATGTAGTTGGGATCGCCCATGGTGATCCTTTCCAGCGAGTAGCCCGCCACATCGCACAGTTCGCGAATGATCACCTCGAATTCCGGGGCGTTTTCCCGGGATTCCTCTTCGGCTTCCGCCTGGCGCTCGGCCATATCCGGAACGCGGGAAACGCGCACGGCAATATGGGCGTTGAGGTCGTCATTGTCCAGCACCAGGAGGCCCTCCTGGCTGAGCAGCCAGGCGGCGTTGAGGGCGGTGATGTCCTCGGTTTCCAGCAGTGTCTCGAACTCGTTGTCGAGTTCCTCGAGCTCCAGCACGGCCGGGGAAGTCTCGTCATCGTCGTCGGTGTCCCCGTCGAGATATTCGTCAGCTTCGGATTCGCTGAGGGCATCGAACGCGGCAACGGTCCGGTTGAACAGGTCCAGGTGTGCTGTGGCGCCCATGCCCTCGAGGCCCTCGCGGATGTAGGCGTCCAATTCTTCGCGCTCCGGCGCGGTGAAGACGTACTGGGCAAACCCACCGTCCAGCGCCTGGGTGAGGTAGAAGTCAACGTAGTAGCTGCGCAGGGCGTTCGACGCGATCTCATCCGAGCCCAGGAGCTCCTGGTACATCGTGTTCACCACGTCAACGTTGGAGTCGACGACTTCGCTGGCATCCCGGCTGTCGATGGTCAGGACTACGGGGTATTCGTTGTTCGTCATGGCGATCCTCACGGCTGTTGCGGACTGTTCGGGACACTTTCAGAGTAGGACGGGCGCACTCTGCTCCCACCCAGCCCCAAGTGAACGTCAGGCGAAGTTTGAGGGGTTTACCCAGGCTTTTCTCTCCCAGGTTTGAGGGGCGTCAGAGCTTGACTAAGATGGATCAGATAATCAACCCGCGGTCGCATTATGTGGCGGCCTGCCGAAAGTAGTGCGCTCCCATGCCATCCCAACCGGACGAAAGTGCGGCCCTGGCAATCCAGACTCCTGCCATTAACGACCGTTCCCTCGCGGCCGGGCTAGCCTACGCCATGGGCAGCCGCGTGAGCGGGATGCAGTTCGACGCCGGCACCGGGCTTTTGCTGGGCAAGGTCCGCGGCGGTGCCGCTACGCCGTATTCCACGTCGGCCAAGCTGGTCCGCAAGGGCGGGGGGTGGAGCTGCACGGTGGGCATCTGCAGCTGCCCGGTGCGCAAGGACTGCAAGCATGTGGCCGCCCTGCTGTTTTCTGCCGAGGACAATCCGGCCATCCGGGCGCAGCTGCTGGCTCCCCCGGCGGCCACCGCGCTGCGCCGGCAGCCCGGCGCTGAGCTGAGCGACTGGGAGAGGGCTCTTGGTCCGTTGCTCTCCGGGACCGGCGGCGGCCCCGGGAAGCCTGCCGGCGGAACCGCCCTGGCCCTCCAGTTCGAGGTGGAGGAACCGCCGCCGCACTTCTCCTACACAGGGCGCCGCGATCCGATCCGGAGTTTCCGCCAGCTCCGTGCCCGCCCCATGATGATGGGCAGCAGGGGCAAATGGATCCGCGGTGACCTCTCCTGGTACAACCTCACCTACCAGCAAGACGCCAACCAGGCACACCTTGACTGGCTGACCAGGTTTTTCGCTGCGCACTCCACCCGGCGCAGCGGCAGCTACGATCCCACCGCCCTTTGGCTCGGCATGAACACCTTCGGCTCGCGAAACCTCTGGACCCTGCTCGCCGAGGCACAGCAGATCGGCCTGACGCTGATCCACGGCCGCGCCCAGGAACCGGTGGCACTTGCAGGTGATCCCGCCGTCGTGAGCCTTAACTTGAGCCGGTCCGCCGACAACAACAGCGGCGGCGACGGGTTGGACCTGGCGTCCTCGATTTCCGTGAACGGCGAAGAGATCGATCCGTCCCTGGTGGGGACGATTGGCAGGCCGGCACACGGCATTTTCTATTCGCTGCCCATGGGGCAAATTGCTGCCGAAATGCCGCCGGTTTCCAAGGCGGAGCAGCAGCTGTGCCTGGCTCCGCTTGAGGAAAATCTCAGCGAAGAGCTGCTTTCCTTTGTCACGTCCGGGAACTCGCTGCACATTCCCGCCCGGGATGAGGCCCGCTTCCTTTCCGGCTACTACCCCAAGCTCAAGCAGTCCGCGCGGATCACGGCCAAGGATGAATCCGTGGAGCTGCCCGTCCTGGCTGTGCCCACGCTCTCCCTGTTGGCCAACTACGGGGCGGACCACCACGTACGGCTGCACTGGGAATGGCATTACCGCGCGGGCACGAAGGTCACAGCGCAGCCGCTCTGGCCGCATCCGGGGGACGAAGGCTTCCGCGACCCCGTCAACGAAGACCGCATCCTTGAAGAGCTGGGCAGGCCCTGGGAAGTTGTCGCTGCCCTGGGCGAGTCCATGACCGGCGGCTGGGGAACACCCCGGCTCGCGCCCACTGCCGAGCTCAAGGGCCTGGACACCCTCACCTTCACCGAGGAGCTGCTTCCACAGCTGCGCCAGGCACCCGGCGTCCAGGTGGAGACCACCGGCGACATCGCCGATTACCGCGAATCCGAAGAAGCGCCCGTCGTCTCGATTTCCACCTCCGCCACTGAGCAACGGGACTGGTTCGACCTCGGGATCGTTATCACACTCGAAGGCCAGCAGCTGGCGTTCGGCAACGTCTTTTCCGCCCTCGCGGCGGGCCAGAGCCGCATGCTGCTGCCCAGCGGCGCCTACTTCTCACTGGACATTCCGGAGCTGCACCAGCTCCGCGAGCTGATCGACGAGGCCCGCGCACTGCAGGACAACAAGGACGCCCCGCTGCAGATCAGCCGCTTCCAGGCCGGACTGTGGGACGAGTTGGCGCACCTGGGGATCGTGGACCAGCAGGCGGCCGCCTGGCGGGACGCCGTAGGCGGACTGCTCGACGGCGGTGTGGACGGACTCCCGCTGCCTGGCACCCTTAACGCCGAGCTGCGTCCGTACCAGCTGGAGGGATTTAACTGGCTGACCTTCTTGTACCGGCACGGCCTGGGCGGCGTGCTGGCTGACGACATGGGCCTGGGTAAAACCGTGCAGACGCTGGCGCTGATGTGCGCCGCGAAGGAAGCCGTTGAGGACACCGACGATGGCAACGGCACTGCCCCGTTCCTGGTGGTGGCCCCCACCAGCGTGGTAGGCAACTGGGCCAGCGAGGCCGCCCGCTTCGCGCCGGGCCTGAAGGTCCATGCGATCGGCGAAACTTTTGCCAAGAGCGGCGCCACCCCGGCGGACGTCCTGGACGGCGTCGACATTGTGATCACGTCCTACGCCCTGTTCCGGATCGACTATGACTCCTACGCGGGCCGCACGTGGGCGGGCCTGGTGCTGGACGAGGCCCAGTTCGTCAAAAACCACCAGTCCAAGGCGTACCAGTGTGCCCGGAAGCTGCCGGCCGGCTTCAAGCTGGCGGTCACCGGAACGCCGCTGGAAAACAACCTCATGGAGTTCTGGGCGCTGACCTCCATTGTGGCGCCCGGCCTTTTTGCCAGCCCCCAGCGCTTCGCGGAGTACTACCAGAAGCCCATTGAAAAGGCCGGCGACAAGGGGCAGCTGGATAAGCTCCGGCGTCGTGTCCGTCCCCTGATGATGCGCCGCACCAAGGACCAGGTGATCAAGGACCTCCCGCCCAAGCAGGAGCAGATCCTCGAGGTGGTACTGAACCCCCGGCACCAGAAGGTGTACCAGACGCATCTGCAACGCGAGCGGCAGAAGGTGCTGGGCCTGATCGAAGACGTGAACAAAAACCGCTTCACCATTTTCCAGTCGCTGACCCTGCTGCGGCAGCTGAGTCTCGATGCGTCACTGGTGGATCCCGCCTTGTCAGCGGTGCGGTCCAGCAAGCTGGACGTGCTGTTCGAACAGCTGGATGACCTCGTGGCCGAGGGCCACCGGGCCCTGATCTTCAGCCAGTTCACCGGCTTCCTGGGCAAGGTGCGCGAACGCCTGGTGGAGCGCGGTATCGAGTTCTGCTACCTCGACGGCGGCACCCGCAACCGCGCCGATGTCGTCAATTCCTTCAAGACGGGGACGGCACCCGTGTTCCTGATTTCACTGAAGGCCGGCGGGTTCGGCCTCAACCTGACTGAGGCGGACTATGTGTTCCTGCTGGATCCCTGGTGGAACCCGGCCAGCGAGGCCCAGGCTGTGGACCGCACGCACCGGATCGGCCAGGCCAAGAACGTGATGGTCTACCGGCTGGTGGCCAAGGACACGATCGAGGAGAAGGTCATGGCGCTCAAGGCCCGCAAGTCGCAGCTGTTTTCCGACGTGATGGAAGGCGAGGCCCTCGCCGGCGGAGCCATCACTGCCGAAGACCTGGCGGCTCTGTTCAAAGACTAGGCGTTTCACCCCGCACCACCTTGGGCGACGGAGGAGGATAGACCACCAGAATTCGCGGCCTGCCTCCATAATGGGACCATGACCGGTAGGGGCGGGGCAGGCTCAACGGAGAACAGGACGCTGTGGCGGCAGCGGTTCGCCAACGTGTCGGAGACCCTGTTCTTATGGTCCAAGCGGACGCTCTTTTTGGTCCTGACCGCTCTGGTCGGCTGGGTGATCTATGGGCTGGCGCTGGATGAGATCGACGAGGGCGGGCGTCAGCTTTGGCCGTTCCTGATCATCTGGGTCTTGGCTTCCTATGTCCTCCTGCCAAGGCTGAACAGGCTGCTGACCAGGATCTACGTTCCGGACTACTTCATCGGCAGGACCAGGACCTCTGACGGGTTGCTTGGGGATCCGGTCAACCTGGCGGTTGTTGGGACACCGGAGGTGCTGCGCTCAGCCATGCTATGGGCGGGATGGAGCGAACCGGATCCCGTGACGCTGCGCAGTAGCGGGCGCATCGTCCGCGCCGCGTTGCTGCACCGGAGTTACCCTCAAGCGCCGGTCAGCCCGCTGTTTGTGTTTCAGCGAAGGCAGGATCTGGCTTTTGAGCGGGAGGTGGCCGGGAGTCCTGCCCAACGTCATCATGTCCGGTTTTGGGTATGCCCTCCCGGTTGGAAGCTACCCGGCGGATTCGAGGCGGACCTGGTGGGTGCCGCGACGTTTGACCGCAGGGTGGGATTGTCGCTGTTTACCTTGCAAATAACCCACAAAATCGCCCGGGACACAGACCAGGAACGTGACTTCGTTGCAGGAGTCCTCAGGGAGGCGGGGGCAGCAGTGCATGTGGTGCGGCACTTCTCAACCGGTTATCACAGCCGCAACGGCGGCGGTGATGCCATCGAAACGGACGGCGACCTTCCCATCATTGACCTGGGTCAGCTGCGCCAGGAGACCCGGAAGAGCCGAACAGCGGAACTCTAGCCAGGGGCACCGGTTGGCCAGGACACCGGGCCGCTCACCGGTGAATACGGGATGTGCGTTGACGCACAGTTGCCCTCATAGTATCCTTTCGTTGTTAGCGCTAACACACCCATGATGTATAGACGCATCGCGGGACACCGACCGGAATACCGCGGAGCCGGCTTTCCTGTCCGTTCCAGAACCTTGGCTTCGGCACCAAAACCAGACATGTCTGGCGGTCCTACCCGTCGGCAGGCGCAGATGCCTGCCGGCCCAGCACCACTTCGCGGAGCACTTTCCGCGAAAGGAGAAAATTGTGAGAATCAGCAAATTCCTCGGCGCCGTCGCAGTCGCGGTCGCCGTCACAATGAGCGCCGCAGGCTGCGGAACCCGCGGCGGAGGCGCAACGGACACTGCCGCAAACCCCAGCGACTCCGTGGTCGGCATTTCCATGCCCACCCAGACCTCTGAACGCTGGATCGCAGATGGCGCCAACGTTGAAAAGTCACTGAAGGAACTGGGCTACAAAACGGACCTCCAGTTCGCGAACGACGACATTCCCACGCAGGTTTCCCAGATCGAGAACATGCTGACCAAGGGCGCCAAGGCGCTCATCGTCGCTGCGATCGACGGCACCACGCTAACGGACGTCCTGGCCAAGGCCAAGGAACAGAACGTAAAGGTCATCGCCTACGACCGCCTCATCAACGGCACGCCGAACGTTGATTACTACACCACGTTCGACAACTACACCGTGGGCGTACAGCAGGCCACCTCGCTGCTGACCGGCCTGGGCCTGGTTGATGCCAGCGGCAACAAGGTTGAGGGCAAGGGTCCGTTCAACGTCGAACTGTTCGCGGGCAGCCCGGATGACAACAACGCCAACTTCTTCTGGGACGGCGCCATGGACACCCTCCAGCCGTACCTGGACGCCGGCACCCTGAAGGTCCCCAGCGGCCAGACCAAGTTTGAGCAGGCCGCAATCCTGCGCTGGCAGGCACCCGTAGCCCAGAAGCGCATGGAAGACATCCTCACGTCGGCATACAGCTCCGGAACCAAGCTGGACGGCGTCCTGTCCCCGTACGACGGCCTGTCCATCGGTATCATCTCCGCGCTGACCAGCACCGGCGGCTACTCCACCGGAGACCTGCCCGTGGTCACCGGCCAGGACGCCGAGAAGGGCTCCGCGAAATCGATCATGGCCGGCGAGCAGTACTCCACCATCTTCAAGGACACCCGCCAGCTTGGTGCGCAGGCCGTGAAGATGGTCGACGATGTACTCAAGGGCAAGGAACCGGAAGTCAACGACACCACGACGTACGACAATAAGGTCAAGGTTGTTCCGGCCTACCTCCTGGAGTCCGTGATTATCACCAAGGACAACGTCCAGAAGGAACTCATCGACTCCGGCTACTACACCGAAGCGGACATCAAGTAATTAAGTCCCCGGGCTGTGGGAGCCCCCCTCCCCCAAGCGGGGGCACAAAACCCCCCCCAAAACCCCCCCCCAAAACGGACCCCACCAACTCCCCCCACC